>JAHRFE010000011.1 GCA_019084245.1 Hoeflea sp. | reverse complement strand
GCCTCAGGCGTCCTGCTGCAACCTATCTCGTCATAAAGCAGCCTCACTTGAACGCCGCGCTGTGCGGCACTGATCAGGTGTCGAGCAAATTCCCGGCCCACATCATCATCATTTATGATGTAGAACTGCATCAGTATGCTTCGTTCAGAGCGATCTATTGATTGAAAAATTGCCGCATAGGTTTCTTCGGCATCAATCAAGAGATCCGTTTCATTGCCTCTGGTAAACGGAAACCGTGCAAGTTTTTCAATGACCTGCATTGCGCCCAACTCTGTTCTTGAAAGACGCAGAGTGTTTGGAAGCAAATCTTGGCTGATTGGCGTCTTCGCCAATTGCGTTCGAAATTCCTTGACGTAACCGCTGAACCGCCATCCGCCGAAGATCATAAAAAGAGGAACAGATATGAACGGCATCGCGACCAGGGCGACGGCCCAGGCCACGGCCCCCTGACTACTGCGCTCTTGTGAAATTGCAACGAGCGCAAAGACTACGCCAACGGCATAGACCAGAGGAACTGCAACCAACGAAAGGATATTCAAGCTGATCGCCATACTATTGATCTACCAAATCCTCTCGTTGCAGCACAGCTGTATTTAAAAGAGGTTCCAGGCAAACCTCTGCGGTGCTGGGCGGAATCGCCATTTCGCAAACGGCTGTGTGTCTGTGTTTCGAATACGCGCGTTTCTGGCTTGTGCAAATAGCGAACTTCCGCTTCCCGCCCTATCTGGACCTTCGAGCGGAGTGCGCGAACGGCTGCATTCGGGATGTGGATCCACGATTGTGAACGACAGGCTTGGGGGCGCAAAGTGCCCTATTAGGTTGACACGTGCGTCCCTGCTAACCTGCTGCTTCGGTTTTCCAGCCCGGAGGGACGGAGGCCGCAACGCGCTTATCTACTCGTCCGGGACTAGCCCGTCGAAAACCTCGATCAGTGCTTCTGAAATCGCTTTGCCGAGCGCATGTGCAGTTCTGGCGATTTCTTCTTCGTTGCAATCGCGGGCGGCGACGGCCAGATCGCTTGCTTGGTCAGCAACAATTGCACGAGCGCGTTCGATAGCCCATTGGGCGAAGTCACTGCGCGATTCGATCGTTGTGGTTTCCATCGGCAATTCCTGTCGCATTGAGGAAATATTCAACTTTGGTGTTCAATGTCTGAAGGCGCGTTGAGTATTGCGTACGCGTTAACCGGTCAGGTCGAGATGATCAAGACGGAGCCCTGTCGCGCTTGCGTTCCTGATCGGCGTTTCAAGCGGCGGCATAGGTCATCGATTTGTGTCGACCTTTCTACCGAACTACACCGGTTGGCACGATCTTTGTGTCTTCACGCATTTTTATGACTTGGATGCGGATCAGAACTGCCTATCCGCATGTTATTAACGACCGTCGTTTCACCGGTCAGGCACGCGCCAGAGGCCCAGAGTGAGTGCTCCCGCAGCCAGAACAACGGCGTAGGCAAAGAATATGCTGGAGGGGTGCATCGTGTCCCCGATTGTGGCGACGAACCCGAACAGGATGACGCCGAGCAGGACGCCCGCACTATGCAAGGCACCTTTTGCCCGTCCGAGTGCGGTAACCGGAACACAGGATTGGAGCATGACCTCGATTGCGACGCGGCCGAGATTGTACAGCACCCCAAGGACCGCGAAGATCAGCAGCGACCACGGAAGGTCCAGAACTTTCAACATTGCGAATGAGCACGCGGTCATGCCGAGGCTCACGAGCTGAAGCACCGGAATCCTCGCCGTGCGAACAAGCGGTATGAGCAGGAGCGCGCCAACAATCGATCCAGCTGACCAGGCACTCTCGAGTTGTCCGAAGTCAATTGCGGTACCGGCAAGTTCGTCGAACACGAAACTGGGACCAATGACACTGACGAGAACCCCGCCCGTGTAGAGAAGAGCATAAATCGCCCCGAGTTTCAGCAAGTGCGGCTGCATGGTCAGCCTTGGCGCCGGTCCAGATGCCTCAGGCAGGGGTATGGCTCTGTCTTGCCGAACTTGCAGCATGAAACCGACCGACAGGGCGAAGGCCAGGGAAAGCACCGCGAACGTCTGTGTTGGCGTCGAGAAGTGCAGGAGAACTCCGGTCAAGGCTGCCGCAGCCAGGCTTCCTGCTTGGGTCAGAAAAAAGGCGATGGAATTGCCCGTGGAAAGCAGCATATGAGCAGTGACGCCGGGGATCATCGATTGCGACGCGGTAAGCGCGATCCGGTCACAAGTCGCGAAAATCAATGCGGACAACCAGATGGCCCAACGCAGATCAGTTACGAGTAGGATGGCTCCCAATGCCAGAATGGCGGCAAAACGGAACCCATCTGCCAGGATGTACAGAAGTCGACGGTCCCAACGATCTGATATCCAGCCCGCAAGCGGGCTTGCCAATAACTCCGTTACACTGATGATGGCGAAATATACCGCTACGGCTGCACTACCAAACCCTTCAGCCACAAGGATCCACGCGCACGCAATGTGGTAGCCGTTCCGCCCGGTCGCCGAGGCGAACGTACAGGCAAGGAACCATCTAAAGCGCTGCCGCTGCTGTCCTGCCCGTGGGCAATCGACCAAGTTGGCTTTTCGGAGGTCATTGGCGGACATGGCGTGATAACCTGATTGCCTGCAACACCAATATGCGGAGACGACGATCTTCTTGAAGAAGCGCCGATTAAGATGTGAACGCGCCATCAGCTTCGCCACCTTCGGCGATATTCGGACGGTCCCGCGCCATGAACCCGCTTGAAGGCATAGGCAAAATGGCTCGAACTCGAAAACCCGCATTCCAACGCGATATCGGTTGCCGGCCGATCCGTGGCAATCAGCAGCTCCAACGCGCGCTTCAGGCGAAGATCTGCCATGTAGCCAGATGGGGTTTTGCCCGTTGATTGTTTGAACGCTCGAAAGAAGTGTCGTCGGCTCACGCCGAGCTCCGAAGCGAGCTCATCTGCGCTGGGCGGGTCCGCAAGGCGCGCTTCCATCGAGGCAATAACCCGCTTGAGATCGAACGGTGAGAACCCGCCCTTGGCAGGCTCGTGGGCTACCTCGTTCAGTCTGACCATTTGCACAAGGATCTGGACCGCCTGGCTTTGCACCATCATGACGCTCGTTGGATCCGGGTTCTTCAGCTCGGTCGCAATCCTTTGAAGTGCTGCTTCAATGATACTGTCGCGAAAGCCGATTGCCGGCCGCAAGCCTGCCTGATGCTCATTGCCAAGCGTTTTTTGGACGAAATCCGCATCCATGGACACGAACAGGTATGACCCGGTCGGGTCTCCTTCGTCCCACCCGGTCCATTCGCAGAAGGGGGGCAGGAAGATCAGGGATCCGGCCTTGCGGGGGGAAAATCCGACGCGGCGGCCATCCACATAATCCTGACCGGCCCTGGCTTCGCCCTGCAGGTTGATCAGGAAAGTGTAGTAGCCAACGGCAATCCGCGTTTCCTGACGTCGCAGGCCGGTCCGCGTGACCATGTCCGCCCGGACCATTCCCCAGTCCAGATGCTGATGAATGATCGTGCTGCGATGCGACCGTCGGGCCTCGTCGGGCTGGAAGCCACACATCTCCGACAAGAGTTTTTGCCTCCCTGAACGTTGCAAGGCGGCCATCTATAAGATGGTCATGAGTTGTTCAGCAACTGTGAAGTAACCCAGGGTTGGCGATGATGGCACTTTCGTGACAATCGGGCATGGCCGTGAAAGCCGCATGCGAAACGCCTCATTAGCGTTCAGGTTACGACGAAACTCCGGGCGACACTGGGATACATGTGGAACTTGTTGCGTATCCTCGGGAGCGCAGCCGGAAACGTCGCGTCTTGTTCTTTTGTGAGGTTCTCCATCATGCAGGGTTTCAGCGAATTTCTTTCCGAATGCGACCGGGCCCCGCGGCTCAACACCCTGGCCCGGTTCTTCTCAGAGACAGCGGCCGGCAGGGGTGGCGTCCCGATCCGCAAACCGGTGGTGGATATGCGACTGCTGCCCAATGATAATCTTTTGCATCGTATCGTCGAGCTACATGCACGCCGGCAGGGATTTTTTGACCAGCACTATCACGGCAGCATTCCATACCGCCTGGAAGAGGAGTGTCGAATGGCGCACGCCCTGTTGCGCTACTCCCAGCAGAGCACACGCGACATCTCGCTCTATAGCCTCGGCACTGCCGAAGGCACCATGGCGCGGACGATTTCAGAACTCGGTCAGGGGAAAATACGATCTTTGTCCTGCAGCCCGAATGAAGAGAACTACAAATGCTTCATGGCGTTCGGCAATCCGCCGCATGCTCAATTCTTCCTCGGACCGTTCCATCGGCTGACGGAGGCATATATGCGAACCGAGAAAAGTCTGGAACAGTTCGCCGAGGGCTTCGACGTGGTCCTGGAGGACACGACATTCCAGATGTACTCACCAAACAGGCACCAGCAAATTGCCTTCGTCGCCCGACATCTAAAAGATGACGGCATTCTGCTTCTTATGGAGAAGTTCCAGGCTGCCGACGCCCGTGATTATGAGGCTCGCGAAGCGCAAAAGGATTTCGGGTACAAAACGAGATACTTTGGGCTGGACGAGATCGAGCGGAAAACCCGACAAGTGCTCACGACCATGCATGACAGTGAAGTGACCCTGGCCGCCATGGCGAAAGCCGTCTACGCTCACTTCAGGCATTGTGTCATCACATGGAACAGCGGCAACTTCTACGGCCTTGCTGCCAGCAATAGCTCGGACAAGCTGGAGCGCTACCTGTCGCTGCTGGTTCAGCCCGCAATCCCGCTCGAGTATGTCTATGGTCCTGAGCCATATACGGAGCTATCTCTCTGACGAACGGGATGATGCAAATTCTAAACGTGTGAAGAGGAACATCGGATTGCCAATCCCCCTTGATGAGGTGTGGAACGGCCCGCTCCGACAGCATCGCGGTGCTAGAACGTGGTCATTGACCCCCAGAAAGGTCCCGGGGCGCCGTTTTCTGAACGCGACTAGCTCTCGGTCACGCTGGACGCCCCGAGCTTCTCGGCACCTATCTACGCCACCCTGGTCGAGGGGGGAAGGCGACGAGGGCATGCAGCTGACCTGGTCCCGCCCCAACGGCAGCCGCGACTGACCACCAGAGCAGGGCTTCGCTGCAAGACCGGGCCTTCGGCGCGATGGGATGTATTGTACTTCCGCTGCAGATAAAATAATTTAAGTGGACTAAGCAGGAGCGCCGCTATGCTCACCGTCAATATCCACGAGGCCAAGACACATCTGTCGCGTTTGATTGAGAAGGCCGCGAAGGGAGAACCCTTTATCATCGCCAAGGCGGGCAAACCGCTCGTGAAGGTCATAGCGCTGGATGCGCCGATGCCCGGCGCGACAAAGCGCACCGGCTTCATGGCCGGTCAGTTCACCGTGCCGGATGACTTTGATCGCATCGGCGAGGAAGACATCGAAGCAATGTTTGGTGGCGATGGGTGAGGCTCCTTCTCGATACCCATCTTCTTTTGTGGGCGGCAAGCGATCCTGAGCGTTTGCACGCACAAGCGCGCGCCGAAATCGAAAACTCCGACAACGATTTGATCTTCAGCGCGGCAAGTCTTTGGGAAGTCGCTATCAAGACAGGCTTGGGACGCCCGGATTTCGCGGTCAATCCACGGTTACTGAGGCGTGGGTTGGTGGAGAATGGCTATCATGAACTCGCGATCACCGATGAACATGCGATCGGCCTTTTGGTGCTTCCTCCCATACACAAGGATCCTTTCGATCGTATTCTGATTTCGCAGGCCGTTGCCGAGGAAATTGTCCTGATGACCGTGGACGAGAAGATCGCGCGATATCCGGCGCCGCCGGTCCGGTGCTTTTGATTGTTCGCAACATCGGTGGGCGTCAAAGCTATCAGCACCGCTGTACTGCCACATCGCGATATCCGCGGCGCCTTTTGCTACGCTCAAGACGGTGCAGCGCGGACCCTGCATCGGCGTTCGTATCGAATGTTTCCATCATCGTCTGACCGCGTCTTCCAATCCTTCCCCAGTCGCGAATGAGCGACGCGCCGCCGAACAGCGTGGGCTGAAGGCTCAGGCTGTAGAAGCGGCGCATATTCTGGGCCGGGTCGATGCGACGAAGATGAACCTGGTCGGGAGTGAATGTCTGCATGCGAAGAGTCTCTTCGACACAGCAACCGAAGTCCAATGAGTTGTGTGAATCAATGCCGGGCAATCGATTCACAACGTTGATACACATTCCTCGCAATCAACGATGAAACTGGTTCTTGCCAACGACGCTTTTCATGTCATTGCGCCGGAACCAGATGGCGCGTCCGCACCTGAGCGGCGGATTGCCCGACGTGAAAACGATCTGCTCGTCGCCGCGCATACGTAGAACCTCCTCCGGCAAAATGAGAGGCCGCGCCGCCAATTGCTTCGAGCGTGTTCGCGACGATCCCGACATCTGCGATGTCCGGCTCAACTGGTCGACCTCGACGGTAGTGTTGCCGCATCGCCGAGAGATGTAGTCGGCGGTCTCCGGATCGTTGACCGCCGCGAAGGACACCCAGGACGCGCTCTCGAACCATTTCGATGCGGCGTCCCGCCCACCATAGGTTTCGCGCATCTGGCCGATCGACTGGAAAAGCAGAAGCAGGCTGATGCCGTATTTACGACCGGCATCGCGCGCGGTTTCCAGAATGCGCAGGTAACCGAGCCGAGCCACCTCATCGAGCAGGAACAGGGTGCGGCCGCCGATCTCGCCATTTCGGTTGTAGATGGCGTTGAGAAGCGCGCCGATGATGGTGCGGGCCAACCCTGGATGGGCCTCCAGTGTTTTAAGGTCGAGGTTGACGAAGATGTCGGTCTTGCCGCCGGCAATGTCATCGGTCGAGAAACTCGAACCTGAAACGAGCGCAGCATAGTTCGGGTAGCTCAGCCAGTGCGTTTCCTTGATCGCGTTGGCGTAAACACCGGAGAAAGTTTCCGGCGTCATGTTGACGAAGGCGGCGACGTTCTCTCGAACGAATACGGATTCTGAATTGTCGTGGATCCTCTGCAATCGCTCGCGCAATTTGGGCTCAGGTTCGGACAGGTTCATGCGCATCTGGCGTAGCGTCTGATTTCCCTGTTCCGTATGTCCCGAGAGGCAGACATCGGCGATCAGCGCGGTGATCAACTGCAGGGCGGAGGCGCGGAAGAAGTCGTCGCGCATTGAAGTCTGGCGTCCGGTATCGGTCACAACCCAGCTTGCTACGGCAACGACATCCTCCTCCTTGGTGCCGCCGAACTTGCCGATCCAGTCGAGCACATTGAATCCGACCGAGGCGTCCTTGGGGCTGAGCACGAAAACCTCGTGTCCAGCACGCCGCCGCTGATCGATCACCATGGGTGCGGCCTCGTTTGACGGATCGAGCGCAACGAGCCCTCCACCCCATTTGAGCGCCGTAGGGATCGTTACCGAAGTGGTCTTGAACCCGCCCGATCCGGCAAAGACCAGTCCGTGTGTTGACCCGAACGAGGCGTCGAAGCAGAGCAGCGATGATTTTCCGCCATTGCCCCACGTATCTTTGACATCAGTCCGGAATGGTCGGCTCGCCACACTGTCCTGGTCGACGCGATATGCCTCGCCAAGGACAATGCCTCCACTCTCACCGAACATATTCTTGGCGGCGGTCACGGACATCCAGTCGGCCGATCCGTGGATTGCGCGCTTTCCCGTCATCCGCCGTGGCTTCATTGTCGCGAACGCTGCATCACCACTGAGAGCGACGCGGAGCGCAAACATGCCGGCGACGAAGCAAAGCATTGCGCCGATGCCGGTCGAAGGATCGGCATATTCGAGCAGGCTGTGTCCCGCCGGGACCGCATCTGCAAAACCGCTGAGCCGTGTGATTTCCCGGGTTGCGGCAATGGCGATCACGGCAATTGCGCCGGTCAGAACACCGTAGCCGGCGAATCTGATCGCCATTGCTCCGCGCGCTGCGAACAGGAAAACGATGCCGATACCCGCGGCTAGGCCATAGGGCATGGCGATGCCGATCCGCCCAAACGTCTGTTGCGTCTCAACCGAATTTCCAAATTGCGCCAACCAGGCTTCGGAACCCTTTACCCCGATGCAGACGGCAATCATCGTGCCGACGGGCACGAGCAGAAGAATAAGCTTACTCGGTGTCATCGGAAAACGCCTCCGCTCCGATCGCCGTCAACCGTTCTCGCTCATTCTCGTCGCCTTTGATCCGCCGCGTGCCGTCGATCAGAAGGCCAAGCAGGAGCGCGCGCTTCTCGTAGCGCAAGCCTGCCTTGGCAATCAGGCCGCCGAGCTGGATCTTCTCGCGCGTGTCTTTCCTGCGCTTGTCCGATTGGCTTGCCTGTCGCATGCGCTCAAGCCTCGCTATTAGCGCGCGAAGCCGCGCCAGACGGGTTTTGCGCGGGAGTGAGTTTCCGGGTCTCGCCGCCGCGTTCACGAAACCGTTTGGCCAGGTCCTCAAACGCCGCCAGCAGCTTGCCGTCATCGGCTTCGACTTCGCCAATCCCGGCCTTGAGCGCGATCCGGCCGATCCGTTCGGCCTCACGCGTCTCTGCGGCCTTCAGCTGCTCCTGGAGTTTGGCGATTTCTTCTTTGATTCTGGATGATGGCTTCTTCATTCCGGTTGCTCCCGATTGTCACGAATGCCCCGAAGGCATGAGGAGAATCGCCCGGGTGCGCGTTCAGCGCATCCCGGCAGAAATGCCGGGTCGGCGACGCCGACGCTTTGAGAGATCATCCCTGCGTTCCGAAGGAATGCGTCCAAGGGCGCAGTAATACGTCGCTGGGGCGACGTGGCTCGCTGCGGCCCCAGTCGGGCCGGGGCGGCGGCCTGCGGAACAAGGATGAACTTGTGTCGCAGGAGCCTGATGAACCGTGGCGATCACGCATTTTACACCCCAGCTTATTTCCCGTGGAAATGGCCGCAGCGCCGTTCTGTCCGCAGCCTATCGCCATTGCGCGAAAATGAGCCACGAGGCGGAAGCGCGCACGGTCGATTATTCCAACAAGAAGAACTTGGCCCACGAAGAATTCCTGCTACCCGCCGATGCTCCGAAATGGGCGCGGGACATGATCGCCGATCGTTCGGTTGCCGGGGCAGCGGAAGCCTTCTGGAACAAGGTCGAGGCGTTCGAGAAACGCAACGACGCCCAGCTCGCCAAGGAGTTCATTGTTGCTTTGCCGGTCGAGCTCAGCCGCGACCAAAACATCGCACTGGTCCGGCAGTTCGTCTCAGAGCAGGTGCTTGCCCGCGGGCAAGTGGCCGATTGGGTCTTCCATGACGATCCGGGCAATCCGCACATCCATCTGATGACGACATTGCGTCCGCTCACCCAGAACGGGTTTGGTTCCAAGAAGGTCGCGGTGCTCGGCCCGGATGGAGCTCCGCTTCGAACCAAGACCGGGAAAATCCAATACAAACTTTGGTCCGGCGAGAAGGCGGAATTCCTCGAGCAACGGCAGAGATGGCTCGATCTGCAAAACCAGCATCTGGCAATGGCCGGTCTCGAAATCCGTGTCGATGGCCGGTCCTACGCCGAACGCAGCATCGACATCGAGCCGACAACCCATATCGGCGTTGCGGCAAAGGCGCTGCAGCGCAAGGCGGGTGCCGCAGGAAACAAGGTCGATCTCGAACGGCTGACATTGCATGAGGTCCAACGGAAACAAAACGCCGCTCGGATCGAGCACAGGCCTGAACTCGTTTTCGATATTCTCACATCCGAACGGAGCGTTTTCGATCAGCGCGATATCGCCAAGGTCCTACACCGCTATGTCGACGATCCGGAGCGCTTCCAGCGACTTCTGGCGCGGATTACGGAAAGCCCGGAATGCCTGAAACTCACTGACGAGACAATCGACTTTGCGACCGGGGCGCGGGTCGCGGCACGGCTGACGACCCGGGGGATGATCAGCCTCGAGGCCGAAATGATTTCCCGCGCAAACTGGCTTTCGGGAAGGGACGGGTTCGCGGTTGCGGCGAAAGTCCTTGAAACCGTCTTTGCCCGGCATGATCGGCTGTCGGAAGAACAGCGTACTGCCATTGCACATGTGGCAGGATCGGAGCGGATTGCAGCGATAGTGGGCCGGGCAGGAGCCGGCAAGACCACGATGATGAAGGCTGCCCGTGAAGCCTGGGAGTTGGCCGGCTTTAACGTCGTTGGTGGTGCGCTTGCAGGTAAGGCGGCGGAGGGTTTGGAGAAAGAGGCGGGCATTCCCTCCCGTACGCTGGCGTCGTGGGAACTCAATTGGAAACAGGGACGCCGGCGTCTCGATGGCAAGACGGTATTCGTTCTCGATGAAGCGGGCATGGTGTCGTCCCGGCAGATGGCGATCTTCGTCGAGGCGGTCACCAAAGCCGGCGCCAAACTCGTCCTGGTCGGAGATGCCGAGCAGCTTCAACCGATCGAGGCGGGCGCCGCCTTCCGGGCGATCGTGGAACGCACCGGATATGCCGAGCTCGAAACCATCTATCGCCAGAAAGAAGACTGGATGCGCGCCGCCTCGCTCGACCTGGCGCGCGGGCGCGTTGCCGAAGCGCTCGCTGCTTACGGCGGGAAGGGCCGGTTGATCGCAAAAACGCTGAAGGCTGAGGCACTGGAAACCCTCATTGCCGACTGGAACCGCTATTACGATCCGGAGAAGTCGACACTGATCCTCGCGCATCTGCGCCGCGATGTACGCCAGCTCAACATCATGGCGCGTGAAAAGCTCGTTGAGCGCGGTCTGATCGAAGAAGGCCACGCCTTCAAGACCGAGGATGGACCCCGGCAATTCGCCGTTGGCGACCAGATCGTGTTCCTTAAGAATGAAGGCTCGCTTGGCGTCAAGAACGGCATGATCGGCAAGGTCGTTGAGGCAGCGCCCGGCAGGATTGCCGTGGCCGTCGGCGAGGGCGTGCACCGCGTGGACGTCGATCAGCGATTCTATCGCAATCTCGATCATGGCTATGCGACGACGATCCACAAATCGCAAGGTGCAACCGTCGACCGGGTAAAGGTGCTCGCGTCTCTCTCGCTCGACCGGCACCTGACCTATGTCGCGATGACCCGCCACCGGGAGGACATGGCGCTCTATTATGGAAGTCGATCCTTCAAGATGGCTGGCGGGCTTGAGAAGCTCCTTTCGCGGAAGAACAGCAAAGAAGTCACGCTCGATTACGCGGGTGGCCGCTTCTATGCCCAGGCGCTCCGCTTCGCCAACAACCGGGGTCTGCATCTCGTTCGCGTTGCCCGGACGCTATTGCGTGACCGGGCGCAATGGACCATCCGGCAGAAACAGAGACTCGTCGATCTTAGCGTCCGGCTTCGCACCGCCGGCGCACAGCTCGGCCTTGTAGATCATCCACTTCACCAATCCAGTCAAACAGCCAGAAAGGCCGGGCCAATGGTCAAAGGCGTCTCAAGTTTTACAATGTCGAACACCGACGCGGTCGCCGAAAAGCTGCAGTCCGATCCGGCCCTGCAAAAGCAGTGGGACAATCTCTCTGACCGTATTCGTCTTGTGTATGCGGATCCAGAAGCCGCCTTCAAGGCGATGCGTATGGAGACCGTTCTGGAAGACGCGAGCGTTGCCCGCCAGCGTCTTGGCGAAATCGAACTGAATGCGGCAAGCTTCGGTGCGTTGCGCGGTCGCGAAGGACTTCTGGCAAGCCGGGCGGATCGGCAAGACCGGCGCGTAGCGGAGGTCAACATTCCTGCCCTCCGTCGCGATCTCGAGCGCTATCTGGACATGCGACAGAACGCGATGAAGAAGTACGCTGCCGAGGAGGAAGGGTACCGCAAGCGCACCTCGATCGATATCCCATTCCTGTCGCCGGCCGCCGCGCGCGCCATGGAAAAGGTGCGGGACGCCATCGACCGGAACGACTTAGCCGCAGCACTCGGGTTCGCGCTGGCCGACCGGATGGTGAAGTCCGAACTTGATACCTTCAACAAGGCGGTGTCGGAACGGTTCGGAGAACGGACCTTGCTCGGCAACGGCGCTAGGGACCCCTCGGGTTCGACTTTCGACAAAGCGGCCAAGGGTATGTCGCCCGGTGACCGGGAAAAACTCGCATCCGCCTGGCCGATGATGCGCGCCGGTCAGCGGCTTGCCGCTCACGAACGGACGCAACAGGCATTGAAGGAAGGCGAAGCTCTTCGCCAGACACAACGTCAGAGCAAGGGGCTCAAACAGTGACCCTGTACCTGCGTTTCACAGCAATCGCCGTCTTTTTTTGTCTTCCGGCGATTCTGTTTGGCGCGGGATCCGAGGCAGGATTCCGGGTCAACCTGACGCCGAGCTATCCGCTCGGGCTCTGGCGGATCGCGTCATTGAACCGCGCTACTCGCGTCGGGGATCGCATCTTCATCTGTCCGCCACTAACCGAAGAGTTTCGACGGGCCCGTGAGCGTGGATATCTGCGCCGTGGCTTTTGCCCGGGCTGGCTTAGTCCGTTGATCAAGACCGTTGTTGCACTCCCCGGACAGTCGATTGAAATCGGCACGTCTGTCGTGATCGACGGAGTGGATTTGCCGCGATCCGCGGTCCAGCCAAACGATGGTTCGGGCAGGCCAATAACGCCCTACGCCGGTGGTGCAGTCCCGCCGGGTTTTCTGTTTCTCCACTCACCGTTCAAAGGTTCCTATGACTCACGATATTTCGGGCCGATCCCGGCCGATGGTGTTCTCGGGCTGGCGACGCCCATCCTTACCTTCGTTCCGTGACGGCTTGATCAGCATCGGCCTTGTTGCAGGCAGCGCCACTATCGGTGCAATTGCCTGGAGCGGCGAGGTGCTGGCCTTGCCCGCCGCCGTCCTGTTTCCGACGCTCTGGGCGTTTGCGCCCAACCGGCTCGTCGCTGGGTTGGTGGCGCTGGCCTATTTCCTGGCGGTCTCGCGAGGCCTACCCGTTGGCGTTTCCATTTTCTATGCGAGCGATATGTGGGTCGGGCTCGGTCTATGGCTCGCGGCTTCGGTTCTGTTTGTGCTTGTTCATGCCGTCCTCTGGACTCGGAAATCAGGATGGCACCGACCGTTGCGCTACGCGCTTGCATGGATCCTGATGAGCGTTCCGCCTTTTGGCATCATCGGGTGGGCGAACCCAATCACGGCCGCAGGCGTCTTGTTTCCAGGTCTGGGCTGGTTTGGATTGATTGCCATGGCTCACACTTTATCTGCGATGACGACGCGGGCGTGGCCGATCGTTGCTCTTGTCATAGGAGCTGTTTTCGCCTGGTCGTACTCGAACTGGAGCGAACCGCGTCCACCTAAAGGCTGGATCGGCATCGACACCCACTTCAACTATGCCTCTCCCGGTCAGCACGTGGGTTATGCGCAGCACCTCGCCACGCTGGCATTGATACAGGACGCCGCGAAGGTGGGCGCGCAAAACATCGTCCTTCCCGAAAGCGCACTAGGAATCTGGACGCCGACCACCGAACACCTCTGGGTCGGCGCACTTCAGGACCTTGATGTGACGGTGAACGGAGGTGCGATCATTGTTGGAGCTGTGGGCTATGACAATGTGATGATCGAGGTGTCTGGGAAGGGCGCGCACATCGTCTACCGCGAGCGCATGCCGGTGCCGGTTTCAATGTGGCAACCCTGGGCATCGGGTGGCGCGACGGCCCATGTCTTTGGAAAGCCTGCCGGCAGATTTGCAGGGACGCTCATCGCTCCTCTGATATGCTACGAGCAGCTCCTGGTTTGGCCGATCCTGCAGTCGATGTTCTACGAACCGAGCGTAATCGTGGCAACCGGCAACGGCTGGTGGACCGGTGACACCAACATCGTCGCCATTCAGAAGGCGGCCGCCCGGGCCTGGGCGGCGCTGTTCGACGTGCCGCTCGTTATCGCCTTTAATACCTGACAGGATTCCCCATCAAACAACGCTCGGAAGCTGGCCTCTAGAATTTGTTCAGTTCGACAACTATGCATTGCATATGCGACTCATAATGGAAATATTGCGCCCGAATCTCAGGTTCCGGGAAAGGTAGGACGTTGGAGAATATCGCAGATTCCGATTTGATGGACGCACTCTCGAAAATTTCAGACATCGCCGACCGGAATTCAACAATCCGGTTTTTGAAAGACGTGGCCTCTCGATACGCATTGAATACCATTGCCTATTTTGGTGTCGGCGTTGGCGGTCAAAATGAAACCGATCCCTATCTCGCCGTAACCTATCCCCCCGAATGGGTCGCGCACTACAAGAACCGGCAGTATGTCGATGTCGATCCTGTTGTTCGTCTTGGATTTCGCCGTATGCTTCCCCTTGATTGGGACGAGTTTGGAAACACGACGGGGCGGTTGAAGAACTTTTTTGGTGAAGCCGGAGACTTCGGCATCGGGCGCCGCGGCCTGACTGTTCCAGTCCACGGCCGCTGCGGCGATCGTGCCTTGTTCTCCGTGACGTCAGATCTTTCCGCCCGAGACTGGGCGAGCGCGAAACTTCTCTATATGCGTGACTTCCAGGTTCTTGCGACGCACATCCACGATCGCGTGCTTGGCATCGAGGGACATGCGAGCGAGCCAGCAAGTCTTTCTCCGCGTGAACTGGAATGCTTGCAATGGATCGCCGAGGGCAAGACGGCCTGGGAATGCGCTGTCATTCTCGGTCTGTCGCATCACACCGTGCGTTGCTACCTGGAGAGCGCCCGCCACAAGCTCCACGCCACCAGCAATACCCATGCCGTTTCAATCGCTCATAGAGCCGGGCTGCTTTTCGATCCCTTGTAAACCCAGCTGTTGGACCGGATGTTCGTCTCAGAACCCAGCCGGTAACTGGTGTCTCCGTCATCAATCAATGAACGGAGAACACCATCATGATATTCACAATCGAAAGTGCCGATCAGGACAAGTATCCCGACCTGTTCGACGAAATGTTTCGTATGCGAGCCGAAGTCTTTTCTGGTCGCCTCGGCTGGGACGTCACAGTCGACAACGGCCGGGAGATCGACCGGTTCGACGCCGAAGACCCTCTCTACCTTCTGTCGCTCGATGAAAGGTCAGGACAGCTTCGTGGCGCTGTGCGTCTGCTCCCCACGACCGGCCCCAACATGCTCAGAGACGTGTTTTCCGTGCTGATGTCTGGTGGCACGGTCGAAAGCCCATTGATCTGGGAAAGCTCGCGATTTGCGGTCAATCCGCGGATCTTCGCGGCGAGGGATCGGGCAGAAGCAAACCACATGGTGAACCGAATCACTGTCGAGCTCTTGTGCGGGATGGTTGAAGTCGCTCAGCGGGCCGGTATCGAACACATCGTATCGGTTTTCGACGCCAGAATGGCGCGGATTTTCAGGTCGATCGATTGCCGCTTTGAACAGCTCGGGACGCCAGTGCGAATCGGGAAAGTCATGACCTATGCTGGACTATTCGACATGAGTGAAGGTATGCGGGCGCGGCTCGTAGCAGCGGGGGATTTTCGTTCATCAGTTCTCGCTGATGGCGCAATCCCTCCAGCGTTCGAAACCGAACTTGTTGCGAATGTCGAATAAATTCAATGTAAACATGCGGGTTGGCGTCTGGCGTTCGCTAGCCTGATGAAATATGCTTTTCCCCGAGGCGGTACGCGCTGCCTCGGGGCGTAGAAACCCCACCACAGCGGTTTGGTGTCGGCCGACCCGACACCGAGGATCCTCTGGCCATTGGCCGGGGGCCTGCGACGTATGTCCAGGTGCCTCGGTGCTAAAGGTCGCAGGGACCGTCTGTGGCGGTTTTCTAACCCCCGGCTTGGGGTCAAGATCTTGTTTGTTCGCGGGGGCGCACCGCGGACCAAGCCGATGGGGTGGCGCAATATTGCCGGATATCCGCAGCCTTGAACTCAAACCCGATTGCTCAAAACATGCCATCGAAACTATTCTCGCGGAACTTGAGCAAGACGAGCTTGAGCGACTTGCGATCGACATCATTCGCGAACAAAGGTGTCGGCTGGCAAAAGCGCAAGAGCTCTATGAACTGCTCGGTGCTCTTGAACAAGGGAGTGGTGAAGATTTCCTGGTTGACCAACGCAGACATGAATATCGCCTCGCGCTCGTTATGATGAAGGCCTATCATCCGATCGCTGCGACCGTCATCAACAAGCTGGGTTACATGCCGCCACTCCCGGAAGACATGATCCGCCAGTAGCTGCGCTGCTCAGGACAGTGCGTTTCAGGATTGGCACAAACGGACGAGTCAGATCGGGATCCCCATCTGGTTTCGTCTGTCCGGATCTTTGTCATGCGCACGGGGTTGCCATGATTGTTTCGGCTTCGAACCACCATAGGCTTGAGGCATCGATCTCTGATCGGGACTCTGCCCAGAGCTGTCGCCGCGACTGTGCCGAACGAATCTCACCTTAACCGGCTGGCGCACCGGGCATATGGTCGGCTTAAGGGCAGATTCGCACCTTCATTCCAGGCATAGAGGGCACTGGAGTGCATGCCTTGAAGCTGAAACTGCCGGTGGAGTGACAGTGGATTCCCATGCAAACAATTGGTCGACATACTGCCGGATGCTGAAGAAATTGCGTATGGAATATTCAAGCGGCAACTAAAGACACGCCCTCATGTCTAGCGACCCGCGTTGGAAAGTGAATACCTTCGCTACCAACTGAACGCGGTTCCCAAGCGAACTCAACGCATAGGTCATGGGTGCTATTAGCGTGTAAAGTGTTAAGGCCATCGGGTCGCTACCGGCGGAACCGGGGTGTCCAGCTTTCAATCAATTCGTCTTCCTCGCGATCTTCGTCAGGTTCGTCATCCTGCCCGACTGTGGGAGACACTAGAACAGTAAGGACCTTTCCGTACCCCCCAAGCCCTACCGACTCCTCGGACACAGCCGCCTTGGTGAAACCGCCAAGCCAATCCCGAATATCTGTCTCGTCGGCGATCCGGCTGCCACTTTCCACGCGCGCAGGGTCCGAAGCCAATCGGGCCGTGGCGGTTCCCGCAGGAAGGCGCGTGCCCTTGCGTAAATAGTCCAGCTTCGGAAGCGACTTCATCGCATCCGACAAGAAGCAGTAATCGATAATCCCGCCGGTGCTCATGATAACTGCAACGGCGGAGTCGGTCAGTTCGGCAAAGCGGATGGCCGTGGCCGTGCGGGATGTCACGCAGTGGTCGGCAACGGCTTCAACTGCCTCAAGGCCGGGATCGTAGGCGTCGATCGCTTTTCGAAACGGAGCCGAAGGCATAAGCAGGCCCGCCGCAAAATGGTCGGCTTCCAGCTCGTAGGGATCGGCCGTCACGAACCCAGCCCGTGACAGATGAACTCCGCCCTGCAACACCTGATCAATATGCCCCGGAAGAAAATAGTGCCCCAGCTCGTGGCTCACACTGAACCGCTGGAAGCCTATGCTGGGAATATGGGTGGCGTAGATGATCCCGAAATTATTGCCGTGGCGAAGCAGCATACCCGACACACCATCAGTCTTCTCCGGCTTGCCTTCGACAACGATGTCGCGGCTCTCCGCAATCGCAAACGGATCCACGGGGAGTGATGTGATGCCTTCTTCCTGAAGAAAGGCTTCCGCCGTCTGCTTGGCGATCTTCAGACTGAAAATGCGCTTCGCGGGCGTGCTCATTCGTGCTGATCCGTCTTGTTGCTGTTGCGCTTGGCCAGCATCTCAAGAAAATCCTTGGCGATCTCCCGGTCATTGCCGGTCAGCTTCCCGATATCTCGAAAGAGAGGGTCACCAGCTTGTGCAAGGTCAGGGCTATCGACTCGGCCCAGCAGGTAATCTGTCGTAATCTCCAGTCCTATCGCGATCCGGCGCAGTGATTCGAACGACGGTTTGCGTGTGCCGGTCTCAAAATGGGCGATCGAGCTCGCTGGCATATTCGTGCGCGCGCCCAGGTCCTCTTGACTGTAACCCCTTAATTCGCGGGCCTTTTTCAGCCGCTGCTGAAAAATCCGAGATGGGTCCTGTTGATCAATCATGTCTACTCCGCCATGCAAAACTTGACGAGTTTTTCGCCTCGCCCTATATACTAGACATGTATCTCATGTCGAACCCGCCAAGCGCAAGGAAAACGTGACCCTATGAGCCGCCTCCATGTTGATCATGCAGACCTCGTTCGCTTCGCAGAAGACAAGGTCAATTTGCCAAGGGACAAGGCGCAGGAGTACCGCGCGCAGGCGCGGCGTCTGCGTGAGAAGCTGGAGGGCTACCTCGCCGAGCATCCGGATTTCACGCTCAAGAAGATGATGCTCTCCGGCAGCCTTGCCAAGGGTACTGCACTTCGTTCGCTCAATGATATCGACGTCGCCTGTTACATCAGCGGCGCATCCGCGCCGAGCGATATTGCGGCGCTCCTCGAATATCTGGCTGAGCGTCTGCGGAAAGCCTTTCCGAATTTCAGCCCTGATCAGGTCCAGCCACAGACATACAGTGTCACGGCCTCGTTCAGGGGCTCCGGCCTTGATGTCGATGTCGTGCCCATTCTCTATGACAGCGATCCGCAGTGGTACGGCAATCTTGTAAGTCAGGAAGACGGGTCATTTCTCAAGACCAGTATTCCGCTGCATCTGGAGTTTGCCGGGAAGCGCAAGACGGCGCAGCCGACACACTTCGCGCAGATCGTCCGTCTCGCCAAATACTGGACGCGCATCATGAAGCGGGAGCGCGACGGTTTCCGCTTCAAATCCTTCATGGTTGAGATGGTTTTGGCGCACTTGGCGGATGGCGGAGCAGATTTCTCCGACTATCCGGAGGCATTGCAGCACTTCTTTACCTACATAGCGCGGAGCGACTTCCGCGAGCGCATCGTGTTCTCCGACTACTACGCGCCGCGTACGGTCGGCAGCTTCACCGAGCCGGTCCAGATCATCGATCCGGTGAACGCAGAGAACAATGTCTGTCGGCTCTACACGGCGCAGCAGGCCGACATGATTGTCGAGGCTGCGCTTGACGCAGGCGATGCGCTCGATGCAGCGCTCGCTGCGCCGACGAAGCAAGAGACGGTCTACTATTGGCAGAAGATTTTCGGTTCAAGTTTTCAGGTTTGAGGGCATCCATGTCGCAAAGCTACACTGTATCTGAGACCACCACCTTCACTGTTACCCATGCCCGCCACATGGCGGCGAAGGTTGCTACCGATCTTAAGCGGATGCAGCGGCTTTACGGTTCGCCGTCCGACGCCGATATCAACACCTACGAAACCGAGATCATCGATCTGCTGAAAGCTGGTTATCTCGGCGTTGTCACTTACGGCTACCGCCGGAATAACGACTGGATCGAACCTACGCTACGCTACACCGGACATGATCTTGCCGGCGCCGGCGCAAATGACGAAGACCCCGGTCGTATCAAACCCGGAGCGAACATCTCGGGCGCGACCTTCTATTCTTACCTCACCTACAGCGCCGCCTGGGACAAGCTTACAAGCGACCAGAAGGACGCGTTCAAGAAGACTTTGCCTTTCTATCGCGGCGGCGCGCCGGAGCCCGGCGTCACCGGCTATTTTGCTGAAGACCGCGTCTATTCCTCCGGCGGACGGGCTCTCAACCGTGCAAGCGTAAGGAGCTGGTAATGAACACAACGCAGGGACCCGACGAGTTTTTCGAACGGCGCGTCACATATCCGGACATCGGTCCGCGCGAACGTCTTGCACGCCTTGTCGGGCTGGACGATCAGAAGGCTCGTCTGACCAAGATTCTGGCGCTTCTCGTCAATCCGGCCGGGCTGGAGGCCTGGGCACAAAAGCACCATCCAAAGATGAACGGATTGCTGTCCACCGTTCTGCGCCGTCCGCCTCTGGTCGTTTTGTCGGGGGATGTAGGCTCCGGCAAGACCGAGCTGGCAGAGACGATCGGCGATGCCGTCGCGCGTCAGGAAGATATCGACCTGACGCTGCTGCCATTGAGCTTGTCCACGCGTGGCCAGGGTCGCGTGGGGGAAATGACGCTATTGCTGACGGCGGCGTTCGACTATGCCATTAGCGAAGCCAGCAAGCTCAAGGGACGTTCGGGCAAAGCCCGTGGCGGGATCATACTGCTTGTGGACGAAGCCGACGCTCTGGTTCAGTCGCGCGAAAACGCGCAGATGCACCATGAAGATCGTGCAGGCGTAAACGCCTTCATTCGCGGAATTGACCGGATTGCGAACGCCAGCTTGCCCGCAGCCGTTATCATGTGCACCAACCGCCTCGGTGCGCTGGACCCGGCGGTGAAAAGGCGCGCAGCCGATATCTTGTCTTTCGGTCGCCCTGACGAAGCACAGCGTCGCGTGCTTCTCGCCGGAGCGCTTGGCGAGCTTGGATTCGGCCCAGCCGATATTGAGAGGATGGTGATGGCAACCGGGGCTAGTGAGGATCGCCCTTACGGCTACACCTTTTCCGACCTGACCCAACGCCTGCTGCCCGGAATCATTCTGGACGCCTATCCCGGATCGGCCGTCAAACCTGCACGCGCACTCGAAGTGGTGGCAGCCATGGAAGCCACTCGCCCGTTCGAGGAGGGCCGCAATGGCTAACGCGGTGACCGCTCGCTGGCATGGCGACAACTATCAGTCTCGGATTTTTTGGGAGAATGCCTTCAACCTGCTCGACGACCACTCCTGTGTCGTCGAAGTCACGTTCGAAGCGGACGGCCCGAAATCTTTCGACGATGTCGTCGTCAAGTATGATCCACCCGTAGCAAGGTCGGGACCGGATCGCGTTGCAGCAGAGTATCACCAGATCAAGTGGCACGTCGAGACCGGCGGGCGTTTCGGCTATGAAGACTTCATCGATCCCGACTTTATCGGCGCGCAGTCATTTTCGCTGCTCCAGCGCTTGAAGGAGGCCCGAGGGAAGGTGCCGCAAGGCCAGAACGCCCATTTTTCATTCCTGACAACCTATCGGATTAAGGACGGCGACCCTCTAGCAGAGCTGGTCTCCGGCCACGACCGTACGCTTTTGATTGAACGCCTTTTCGACGGCACGACCGATCGCAGCAGGATGGGCAAGGTGCGCAAGCTCTGGCGGGAACATCTGGAGCTTGCCGACGACAACGCCCTGAAGACCGTCATCGGTGGATTCCGCATCATCGACGGGCACCGTTCGCTGGATGAGCTACGCTCAGAAATAAACATAAAGGCGAAGGTCGTCGGCGTCATGGGATGCAGCGCGACCGCATCAGACTTCAGGTATGACGAATTGGCTCGGCAACTGAAGGTCCGGCAGCTTAATGGCCTGACGCGCGAGACACTCCTCAAGCTTTGCCGCGAAGAAGGGTTGCTGCTGGAGAAGCGGCAACCCGAAGAGCAGTTTCTTCCTGTGGCAATCCGAAGCTTTCTCGGTCCGGCTGCCGATATCGTTGGCGCGACTCCTGAAAATTCCCTGATCCTGACCGATGCCTTCAGGCAGCGCTATCTTCAGGACGGGCGCGATTGGCAGGCGGACATCAGGCCACTGGTCACCGCCTTTCTCGGGGCGGCCGTGAAAAAATCTCCGACGCTGCGTCTCATATTGGATGCTCACGCGTCGATTGCGTTTCTTGCAGGCGCAGTGCTCGACGTAAAATCAGGTGTCAGCACAGAATTGGTACAGAAGGGACGGGTTGGTTCTCGCATCTGGCAGGCGGGCGACGCGACCACTGGCCCGCGTCTTGGGATGACCGAGCAGGCACTCGGTCAGGGAAGTGAGACCACCGTCGGCATCAGCATTGCCCAGCAAGTGGGGCCACACGTTCGCCGCTACGTTGATCAGCACCTTCCGAATGTGGGCAAGCTCGTTACGTTCGCGTTCTCGGAAGGACCGGGACATCAGAACGTTGCCGGTGGCGGCCACGCAGCTGCTTTGGCCGAACAGATTGCCATTAGTATTCGCAGTTTGCGCGACGACGATCCCGATGGATTGGTGCATATCTTTGCCGCGTGCCCGAACAGCCTGTTGTTTTTCATGGGGCAGCATCATCAGGGAATCGCACCGTGCGTCATCTATGAATTCGACTTCGACCGTCAGGGCAACAAGTCATACCAGCCGTCGTTTGTGATCGACTAACGCACCCTGCCTGGCATCATGTCGCGTCAGCCGCCAGACCCAGCGCGAGTTTCTCGATGAGCGCGACGCATTCGCGAACCGCCGCTTCCTTGACGACAAGGCGCTGGCCTTCCCGATAATTCTGATCGCCCGTCTTTGTGATGTAGTCAGCATCGACAAGACCTTCGCGATGGGTAAGGAGATGGCGCTGCTGGAACTGGCGCTTCAGGAGATCGAGTTCCGCTGCCGAAAGATGCGCGTCATAGGTCTTGCCGCAGGCGGCCTGCCAGAGCTTGCTTCCCTCATCCAGATTCTGGAACGCGTTGCGGCGGGGAACCGGTTGACCCGGACGTTTGGCGTAGAGCGCTTCGGCGAAACGCTGAAATGCCGTCACGATCCTTTGCAGTGAATCTTCGGTCAGCAGCCGGACAATATTGCCCGCATCATCGCGCGACGGCAGCCCGGCGGCGATGGCTGGCAGGTTGTCGAGTGTCGCGCGGATCGTGCCGAGTGACTGACTGAAGACGAGGTCAGCGGCGTTGTGACCGCAGGCCGGGCAAAAATAGGCCGAACCAATGACAGCGTAGCGGCAGGCGCATTCCGGGCATTTGATCTTGAGCTGCATCGGGTCGGTGGCAGCAGCCGGCAGAACGATCTCCTTCGGCTTCGCGTCAACCTTCATGGACATCGAGATAAACGATCGGCGCGGCTGGCGGCGATTAAAACGATCCGCATCGCGGCGCATGGCTTTATTGATCGTGTGCTTGACCTCGGCAAAGGCGGCTTCTTTTGCTTTTTCGATCTGCTCGTACGTCCACCACTCGTCGGCCTTGGCCTGATGACCGCAGAAAGGGCACCACACGGCCTCGTCAGTTACGATGTCCCGCCAGTCTTCTTCCTGCACCTTGAAAAGAAACTCGCACTCGGTTGCCGGGCATTGCCGGTCAACAAAACCATCAGCGTCAGCTTCGGCCGCGATGGGCACCGAGATTTTCATGCCATCAAGCTGTTGCAGTGATTTAAGCAGGTCTTCAAACATTGGCGATTCCCGCATTAGATTCGCCGGAACATAGCATAAACATCTGATTTTCTGGATTCCTTTCTTCGGCTATTGCTGCGCGCAGCCCTCGCGGACCGGGCTCTAGGCCGCGCCCCGAGCTGCCCACGCATCTCGGCCCCTGCGAGTGACGATCCCTTGCGCAAGAAGAGGCTCGGGAGCCGACCACCAAAGCAGCCCGTGCCGGTGGCAATCTGAAGTCGCCGCCGCCCGCCGCTTCTGAGGCGACGGACGGCTCCAGACGAAGCTGAATGCTTCCGACCGGTCAGGTCGGGAGAATGGATGGCGGGGCCAATAAAGGCGCGGATTCCGGAAGTGCTATCTAATGCGGAAGGATATTGTTTGGTGTTGTTGTATCGGCACGTCTGAACCTGACCGAAACATGGAGTTATATGGACAATCCCCTTAATCTTGACAGCAGCTGGTGCTGCCTGAATGTTCAGGGCCGCGACCCCCGGGCCATGATACAGCAGGGGCCAAACATCCGAGTCACCATTGCCGCCATTGCCGCCATTGCCGCAGACGGGACGCGGCTGGCGGTCCATGTTTGCGGAGCCATCATCGACACAGGCGCAGAAGCATCCTGCGTGTCGCCCGATATGTTCGCCAAGCTGGCCGGTGGCGTTCAGAGCGTGCGCGACATAGCACATGCGTACGGCAACGTGACCGGCGAGAGGACCGTTAGGGCATGCGTCTCATGGATGCCGGAGGTTGCCTTTGAACGCAATTTTTCGCTTCTGGATCACCTTGCTCCCTACCACGTCCTTATCGGCCGTGACATTTTGTGCGAATGCCGCTTCTAACTCGACATCAAGTCTGCGTCTTTTTGCCTCTGCACGCCCAAAGCAGGTAAGGCCGATCAATGATAGCGCTGCTTCGATCTGAATTGAATGCAATTACAATATTATCGAGTTCCCAGTTTCATCTCGTCTGGCGCTGGGCAAGATTCGAACTTACTTTCCGTTTCGAGCGCAAGCGCACGTCCGCTTTCTGATTCCGCTCCAGAAAAGCAGACACTCCGCTGACGTGAAGAGTTTCGGGCGCCGTTAGGCGTACGAAAGTCCCCGGGGAAGGAACCCGCGGGCCAAGGACTTTGAGCTATGGGGATTTCGTTTTGAGGCTGATGTCTACGTTGGTGCGACGGGGATCATGACATGGCGCCGGCGATGTGATCGGAATGCCGGGTTCCTTTCCCGCACACGATTGCGGGCATGACTTTCCGGTCGCGATGGCTCTTTCGACGCCGATCACTGCGACCAGCGCAAGCGGGATTGGCGCACAAGGCCATGTGGCTGCGGCTGGAGACTGGGCGATGCCATGCCGGATCATGAGCGTTTCTCCCGGTTCGTCGTCGCCGAGAACGGCGGTCCTCGCGGCTGTCGTGTGCGCTCGAACACTTCGATGATGATCATGCGTCCGCCGCAGCAATGGCACGGCGGACGGAAGCTGGTCGGATCGTCCGGCATGATGGGATCGGTTGGTTCCGCTGCAGTGTCAGGATCAGGCTCCGGTGCCACTTTAAGGAGTTTGCGCGCCAGGGTGAGACTTGCCTTGCGCGCCCCGCCGGCAAGAAGCCCATAATGTCGGATGCGGTGAAGCCGCGCGGCAGGACATGAAGCAGGAAGCGGCGGATGAACTCGTCTGCGGCGAGCATCATGACCTGTTGACGGTCGGCGCCGTCACGGCGGTAATCCTTGTAGCGGAACGTGACGCTTGTGCCGTCGAAGGCGATCAGGCGGCTGTTGGAGATGGCGACCCGGTGGGTATAGCGCGACAGATAGGCGAGGACGGCTTCGGGGCCCGCGAACGGCGCCTTCGCATAGACAACCCATCGCTTCCGACGGGCTGGAGCGAGATGACGCAGGAAGGCGCAGCGGTCTGCGAGAGGTGCGAGTGGCCCGAAGAAGGCGAGCCTACCGGTATCATGCAAAGCGTTCAGCCGGGTCAGGAACAGTCGCCGGAACAGCCTGCCCAGCACCCGTACCGGAAGCAGGAAGGTTTTCCGCGACGGGATCCAATGCTTCCCGTCAGGCGAGAGACCGCCACCCGGCACGATCATGTGCACGTGCGGATGATGCGTCATCGCGGAACCCCAGGTGTGAAGAACGGCGGTGATGCCGATGCGCGCACCGAGATGCTTCGGATCGGCGGCGATGGTCAGCATCGTCTCGGATGCCGCCTTGAACAGCAGATCGTAGACGACCGCCTTGTTCTGGAAGGCGATTACTGCGACTTCGGCGGGCAGCGTGAACACGACATGGAAGTATCCGACGGGCAGGAGATCAGCTTCGCGCTCGGCGAGCCATATCCTTGCCGCCGCACCCTGACACTTCGGGCAGTGCCGGTTGCGGCAGGAGTTGTAGGCGATCCGCCGCTCGCCGCAATCCTCGCAGGCCTCGACATGTCCTCCCAGTGCTGCCGTGCGACAGGTCTCGACGGCCGACATCACCTTGAGCTGGGCGAGGCTCAGATGCCCGGCATGGGAGGATCGGTAGACTGGCCCGGCGGTGCGGAAGATGTCGGCGACCTCGATCAAGGTCCGCACGGCGTCAGCCTTCGGGCGGCGATGCTTCCTCCTTGAACAGGCCAAGCCGGTCGAGCGGACTGGTCACCGAGCGCACTGTCCTGGTCGCAACCTTGGTGTAGAGGGCCGTGTTGTTCAGCTTGGCGTGGCCGAGCAGCACCTGAATGACGCGGATATCCACACCGTCCTCAAGAAGGTGGGTGGCAAACGAATGACGCAGCGTGTGCAGTCCCACCCGCTTGTCAATGTCGGCCTTCCTCGCCGCCTCTACCACCACACGGTGAAGTTGGCGCGTGCTGATGGGCCTCAGGGTGTTGATACCCGGAAAGAGCCAGCCGTCCCGCCGCATGACGCCCTGCCGGTGGCCGGCCTGCCACCATTGGCGCAGAAGAGTGAGCAGGTCCTCCGACAGCATGGCGTTGCGACCGCGCCCGCCTTTGCCACGCTCCACCCGCAGGAGCATGCGCTCGCTGTCGACGTCGGCGACCTTCAGCGAAGCGACTTCCGACACCCGCAGTCCCGAACCATAGGCAACGGCCAGTGCCGCCTGATGCTTCAGGCAAGTCGTGGCGTCGAGCAGGCGGGTCACTTCCTCGCGGCTCAGCACGACCGGAAGCTTGCGTGGTTGCGCCAGCCGCACCAGACGGCGGGCGAGGTCGGGGCGATCGACCGTGGTGTTGAAGAAGAACCTCAGCGCCGACACGATACTGTTCATCGTCGGCACCGGAACACCTTCGCTTTGCTGCCAGATCTGGAAGCGGCGCAGGTCATCTGCGGTCGCGGTATCGGGAGACCGCCCCAGAAAGCTCGCGAGGCGTCCGACATCGCGCAGGTAATTACGTTGGGTCTCGTGCCCGAAGTGACGCAGGTTCATGTCGTCGATCAGGCGTTGCCGAAGCGGGCTGATCGCGGGTGTGTTCGATTGGCTGTTCATGGTCAGGCTCCTTGTTGAAGAAACCCTCCATGCTCTGCCTGTGGCAAACGCTGTTCAATCCGCCTGCGGTCGACGGTCAAAGCACCTCAGCCGCCACCCGCACCCTCCCGCGCAGCGGGTTCGTTCGGCGGCCCCAAGCTTGCCGTTCGTGCAATCGGCTACGCAGTCTGGTCTCCGGCCAACATTCCAATTCGAGACTCAATGAATCAGGCCCGTTTGTCCGCATTGCGGTCATCCAAACATTGCTTGCGTGGGGGTTCGAAGCGTTGGAGCCAGACCGCTAGATCAATCCCAACCGGATTGCGATCGATGCGGCTTGACGGCTGTTTGCCGCGCCAAGCTTTCGCGTTGCCTCGTCGAGATAGGAACGGACGGACCGATATCCTATCCCGATCGTTTCAGCGATGTCCGGCATCGACATGCCGTCTGCGAACCAGCGCAGGCATTCAGCCTCGCGCGGTGAAAGGCGGATGTCTGAAGCCAGGGCAGCATCCTGGGTCGCCGAGGCGAGATGGGAATGGACAAATGCGACCGCCATCGCTGCAATGACGGGATCGGGATCCTCGTCGATGCACACCATGGGCTTCCCGGAGGCCAGTGTGAACACCATCCTGTTCTTGAAGCCGACAGGAACCGTGACCGACAGACCTGAACGGATTCCAAACCGCTCCGCATCCTTGTAGAATTGCCTTACATCGAGCCTTCCTATTCGCCTGGCTTCATCCGCCGACCACTGGAATATCGGCGGCCCGTGTTTGGCCTTGGTGACGACTGGATCAACTCGAATGTAGTTTTTCTGGACGTAGTGCTCCTGCCATTCCCTGGGATAGTTCGATACAGCAAAGCTCTCTTGCCCACGGAGATGCAGGTAAGCGAAATAGTCGAAGCCTGCGCTCTCGGCAAAATCCCGCAAGGCCCGCCGTGCTGCCCGCTCCTCAAGCGGCAATGAAAGCATATCGATCAATTGCAGAAGAAGCTCGTTCAAGATAATAAAATTCCGGCATGGTGATGAGCTGCGGAAACAAGCTCTGCCACGTTGAGGTGTCGGGATTTCCGACATCAGAATCATTGATAGGCTTTTGGGAAAACGATGTCCTGATCGACCAGGACGTTGAAGCGATAACCCGGCCTGATTTCGAGCGTGGGCTGGACATTGAGGTTTTTCGACACGGTTTGCTGCGAGATCTGCCCGAAGGTCTGGGCAAAGGACCGCCTGGCCGCGTCCGCCGCGCTGTCCGTCGTTGTGGTGGTACTATCTTTCGGAAGCAGCATGTCCGTCCCTGCGCCGATCAGGGCGACGAGGATCGCCGAGCCAAATGTCTTGAGATAGTGGTTGTTGACCTTGTCGTTGAACCCGCCATAGCCGGCTGCATCGGTACCAGCCATGCCGCCGATCTGCAGCGTTGAT
This sequence comes from Hoeflea sp., assembly GCA_019084245.1. Taxonomy (GTDB): domain Bacteria; phylum Pseudomonadota; class Alphaproteobacteria; order Rhizobiales; family Rhizobiaceae; genus Hoeflea. The sequence goes on along the minus strand of JAHRFE010000011.1, from coordinate 16,840 downwards.
CCGTTCGGAAAGATGATATCGGTCCAGACGACGAGCACCCGGTTTTGCCCGAACGAAACATCGGAATCGTAGCGCCCCAACAGTTTTGTTCCTTGCGGGATGAGCAGTCGCCGGCCGGTCGCGCTGTCGTAGACGTTTTGTGATATCTGGGCAGTGATGCGACCGGGAAGATCGGAGTTGATACCGGTAACGAGCGTCGCCGGAATGACCGATCCCCGTTTCAGTTCAAAGGGCGACATTTGCGGAACAACCGAATTTGGCAGGTAGCCGAGGTCAGCGATGTCCTGGTTGAAGAACTGCGCCTTCCCAACCTGCCCGTTCGGATCGGTATTCTGTCCACCAATACCGGCCTGCAACGCAGCGCGATATAGATCCATCGCACTGCCTGACTTTCCTGCAGGTGATACGGACTGTTGTGATGCTGCGACTGGCATAGCATTCTCGTTATCGAGGCCCCTGAGATTGACAGCTGTCGGCGAGTTGGCAGCGGCTTCCTCAGCCTGAATGCTTGCCATCTGCTGGCGATGATATTCGCGGAGCATCTGTTCTTCCTGCTCGCGCTGCAGCCGGGCGCGCCACACGACCTCCGGCTCGAGGGCTGGGGTTTGCGGCGTTATTGTCTTCTGAAGACTTTGGTCAGGCGGAGTGAACGGGTTAGGAGTTGGTTCTCCCCTTTCGACCGCTGGCGTCGGTTGCATCGGAATGCCCTTCGGCTCGCCGATGATCCCGTCGGGTACGCCCTGTTTGAGCCTTTCGGCATCATTGGAGGCTGGTTGCGACAACGACGTGTCGATCTGCCGGTCCCCGAAATGCAATCCCCTCGAGGAGAGACCGAAGAAGATCGCCGCCAGAAAAACCAGGACGAGGATGATCGCAACGATGATCGGCACACGATTCAGCCTTCGGATCCTTGGCCCACTCTCGGCACCGGCGCTACCAAGCTTTAGCGATTGTGTCATGACCTGTCCGCCGATCTCCGCTGCATGACGGACAAGGGACTTGCGGGTACCGCTCCGGTCGTACCTGTCGTACCGAGTGTGTACATCCGGGTGAGCTCGACCTTCAAGGTCGAGATACGCGCAAGCACACCGTCTGCGAACGGATCGATGCTATAGGCTAGCGGTTCGACAGCCGCTTGAGTGGTCGCCTGGTCGGTCACAACGGCATAACCTTTTTCCCGCAAGGACGTCTCGAGCGCCGGGCCGAACACGATGTCATTGCCGCGGAGTGCAATGGTTGTGCTTCCGGGTCCAATATGCTCCGCGAGCTGCTCCACCATGTCCGCGGCAATCGAGCTTGCGGCTTCGGTTGAGAGTTCGGCGGTGACTGCGCTTTGAGTCAATCCCGGGCCCCCCTTTGTCTGGCAAGCTGCCAGCAGGACAAGGCAAAGGAGGGCGGCGGAAAAACGAAGATAAGAGAGGAGTTTCGACATCGCCTACCCTCCCCGCCGGATTTTGATCTTCTGCTGCTGGCGCCCGACGCCCGAGACTAGGATCGCTCGATCGATATTGTAGTCGACCACCATCATTGTTCCCTTCATCCGATAGTTGACGATCCGGTTTTCGCCGCCGGAGACGACGAACAACACCGGTGCATCCTGACCCGAAAGCGAAGACGGAAACTGGATGAAGGTCTTCATGCCGTCGCTATAGATCCGCGTCGGCCGCCAGCGCGCGGACCCACTGACATGGAAGGAGAAGTCGAGCTGGTCGGCGGGAACGCCGGCGCCGGGAACGACGCTCGCCTCGATCCGTGCGTTGATCTCGGCGAAACGCGCATTGATGTCCTCGGGGTAGTCGAAGCCGATGCGAGCCATGTACTGGGTCGGATGGGACTTGAGCTGGATGTGATAGGTCCGCCGCGAGGTGGTCACGACCATCGACGTCATGAGCCCTGCCTCGGCAGGTTTGACGATCAGATGCACCGCCTGACCGTTCGGCGCGCCGGATGTCGCCGGATCGACCTTCCACCGTACCGTGTCACCGACGAGCACGTCCCGAACGATCTCGCCGGCCTGAAGCTCGATGTCGCAGACCTGTAACGGCGAGCAGACGACCGAGGGCTGGACCTCGCCGTAGAGAAATACCACCTTGCCGTCCGGCCCTCGCGTTACAACGCCCCGGCTGTGCTGCCACTGTCCGGAAAGCTGTGTCCCGCGGGTTTCATTGCTGCTCAACTGCTGTGCGGAGACCGGCAGGCTTGTCACCGAGACCATGACGCTGGCGCAAAGCGCGATGGCGGGGGGCATGCTTTTCTTCATGTTTCTATCCTTGCGCGCGTTCACAACTGCGCTGTCCAGTCAAAATCCTTGAGGTAGAGGCCGATGGGGTTGAGCCGTATGACCGCCTCATCCTGTGGCGGGGTTAACGCCACCGTGGCGACGCCACGGAACCGCCTGGTAGCGATCTCCTTGCCCTGCCGGTCGCGCTCATATTCCGTCCAGTCGATCTGGTAGCTCTGGTTGGAAAGCGGCACGATGTTGGTGACCTCGATGGCAACCGTCTTCGATCTTGCCCTGTCGAACGGCGAGTTGTTGCGGAACCAGGCATTCACCTTCTCGGTCGCCGGGTCCGATGATCTCAGCAGCGCATAGACGCGGTCGATATATTGCTTCTGCACTATCGCGTCGGGTGTGACGGAGCGGAAGTTCGATACGAAGCTTCCAAGTGTCGCACGCACTACTCGGGCGTCGGCATATTCGATCTGTTGTGGAAACCCGATGGTCGCGGCGGTCCCGAGCTTGTCGACTTCCACGATGTAGGGAACGAGCTTGACCTGAGTGCTCTGATAAAGCGCGTAGGAAAACCCGATCACCGCCATGCACATGCCGGTGATACCGACGATCCGCCAGGCAGCCGCCGCTTTGACATAGGAGCCGTAACGCTCGTTCCATTCCTGACGTGCGGCGAGATAGGGGTTCTCGGGAGGATGTGTTTTGGCCATGGTCTCTGTCACGCTTTCTCGTCACGGTTCGGGCTTGGATCTGGACGACCCTGACCCTGATCAAGCTTTGCGTTCGCAAGTCCAAGCGTCGAAGCGCCCCATGTGCCGGGCACTCCGATCGCCTTGTCACGCGAAGCGGATGCAACGGCACCTCCAGCCGCGCCGACACCGCTTGCCATGCCCTTGAGTGCGGCCGCACCGAACGAGCTGCCGCCGGCGCGGGCATTGGAATAGGCCGCGGCCCCTGCCCTCGCCCCGCCCGTGGCGAGCGCAGCACCTCCGGCGGCAAAGCTTGCGGCCTGCCCGCCATGGCGTATGGCTTCCATGCCGCCCGTAACGGAAACGCCCTGCACCATCCCTTGCACAATGTTCGGCACATACATGGCGATGACGAACACCACGACGGAGATGCCGGCGATCGCCAGTGTGGAGAGGAACTCGTCGCTGTTTGACGGCGTATTGGCGAGGCCGATCAGGACTTCCGAGCCGATCCGGGCGATCATCACGAGCGCCATCAGTTTCATGCCAACGGAGAAAGCGTAGACGAGATAGCGGATCGAGAAATCCTTGGTGTAGCTCGAGCCGCCGAGCCCGAGCATGATCATGCCGGCGAGCAGTCCGACATACATTTCCGCCATGACGGCAACGAAGATTGCCGCGACCAGGCTGAAAGAGATGACCACGACCACCATTGCGAAGACAGCGGCGATCGCCAGAGCGTTATCCTCGAACAGGCCGAACTGGGCCTTGGCTGACATGGCGCTTGCCACCTGCAGCCCGGCATTGAAGACATTGGCGGGCGATGCAGAACCGCCGCCGGCGCCGATCTGGTACAGGCTGTCAACCACGGCCTTTGCGAAGTCTGGCCCTTGCTCAAGTATGAAAACGAAGAGCCCGATGAACATGATGCGGCGGACAAGCTCTGCGAACCATGTGTCGAGCGAGGCGGCGGCGATCGCCAACCAGACGGCGGCAATCCCGACCTCGATTCCGGCGAGAATCCAGAACAGCGACCGTGCCGCGTTCAGGATGGTGCTCTGCCATCCCTGGGCAGCACTGGCGATTTCGTTCTCGAGATTTGTCAACAGCGTGCCTTCTTGGGCAAACGCGGGCCCCGCGAACAGGGCGAGCGCGAGCGCAGCTGCAAAGAAGACCTTAGTTTTCCGCCTCATCGCCCTCACTTTCATCTGTCTTCCAGCGCGGACGCATCTCCTGCCCGCCCGTCGTGTCAAATTTCTGTGGCGCCGGCGCTGATGTGCCGGCAGATGTGGGGGCGTTGGACGGCAGGATGATCTTCCAAACGACGATTCCGCCGATTCCGATGACTGCGAGGACGATCGCAATGAAAATAGTGGACCTGTTCACCAGCGCGGTTCCATTTCCTGCCCACCCGAGGTGGAGGGCGTGGTCGACTTGAAGAATTCCTCGCGACGGTTCTGGGCGAGGTCTTTGGCCGCTTGCTCGGACTGATACCAGGTGCCCATCATCGTCACTTGCTGGGAGACGAGTCCCCGCAGCTTCTGGGCCTGGGCTACCTGCTGGGCCGCAATCTGGTGGCCGAGCTGAAGCGCTTGCATTTGACCGACCGCACTTTGCGACATCGACCGCAACTGGCTCATCGTCGATTCCTCGGAGCTGAACTGGTCCGCAGTCAGACCTGCAGCCTTGAGCGTTGCGGCAATAGTGTCGCGATTGGTGTCCGACCAGGTCTGATAATTTGCGGAAAACGTCTCGCCGCTGGTGAGCCCCGACTTGAAATCGGCAAAACTTTGGAACCGCTGCCGAAGCACATCGTCAGCATTGCCCATCGAGAAAGCAATTGACTGACCCTGATTGACGAGGCCGCGAAGCCTGTTGAGATCGCTTTCCACCTGACCCCAGACCTGGTTCGGAAGGGTCAGCGTGTTCTGGAGCATGTTTTCGTAGATCTTCAGCTGGTTCTGGATCTGCTCCGCCAACTGCGTGATCTGCGTCATCTGATTGCCGATTTGCTCGGTCGACTGCCCGACGAGACTGACAAGTTCGGTATTATTCAGGATCTGCGTCCATTCGGTCGCCCCGCCCGTCACGGTGCCGGCATCGGCATGAACGATCGGCAACCACGCGGCCACCGTCAGAGCCGCGACGGCAATTTTAGTTGATCGAGAGAATGCGTTTCGCATTGTTCACTCCCCTTCCCTGCAACCAGTGCATCGGCCAAGCCGGTCCATGTTGTTGGCTGAGATCATCGATGCGTTTGAGATCGCTCTTGCCCGACGCGCCGACAAAGGCGAGCGCGACGGGTCCAAGTGTCATGTCGAACAGACGCCGCCCATCTGGAGACGCGACGTAGTATTCCCGCTTCGGAATGGCGGTTGCGACGATCTCGATCTGCCGCTCGTTGAAACCGATCCGTTCGTAGAATTCGCGTGTTCCGGGTTCACGCGCGGCGCCATTCGGCAGGCATATCTTGGTCGGACAGCTTTCCTTGAGCACGTCGATAATACCGGACTGCTCGGCATCCGAGATCGACTGTGTGGCGAGAACGACGGCGCAGTTGGCCTTTCGCAGGACCTTGAGCCATTCCCTGATCTTGTCACGGAACGTTGCGTGGCCGAGCATCAGCCAGGCCTCGTCGAGGATTATCAGGCTTGGGTTCCCGCTCAGGCGCTTCTCGATCCTGCGGAAGAGATAGAGAAGGACAGGGACGAGATTGCGCTCGCCCATATTCATGAGTTCCTCGACCTCGAAGGTCTGGAACATCCCAAGCGTCAACCCGTCTTGCTCGGCATCGAGGAGCTGTCCCATCGGACCGTCGACCGTGTAATGGTGAAGCGCGGTCTTGATCTCGCGCATCTGAACGCCGCTCACGAAATCCGAGAGCGATCGGCCGCGCGCCTCGGCCATCAGGGCGATCTGACGGGCGATCGCGTTGCGGTGATCGGGTGTGATGGTCACTCCCTGCATGGAAATAAGCGTTTCGACCCACTCGGCTGCCCATGCCCGATCCCCGTCGGTCGAAAGCTCGGCCAGCGGACAGAATGCGAGCGCACCCTCCCCTGCCCCGATCTCATAGTGATCGCCGCCGGCGGCCTTGGTCAGCGGGTAGAGCGATTTGCCTTTATCGAAGGCGAAGATTTGCGCCGCTTCGTACCGGCGGAACTGTGCCGCGATCAGCGCCAGCAAGGTCGACTTTCCCGACCCCGTCGGCCCGAAGATCAGCGTATGGCCGACATCGTCGACATGCAGGTTCAACCGGAAGGGAGACGAACCGCTGGCGACTTGCATCAGCGGCGGGGCATTGGGAGGATAGAAGGGGCAAGGCGCCACGGCGCTGCCCGCCCATACGGAATTGACCGGAATCAGATCAGCCAGATTGCTTGTGTTGATGAGAGGTTCGCGGATATTGGCGTAGGTATTGCCGGGCAGGCTGCCGAGATAGGCCTCGGTCGCATTGAGCGTCTCGATCCGGGCACCGAAGCCTTCGGCCTGGATCAGCCGTCGGACAGCCTCCGCTTGATCGCGCAGACGAGCTTCGTCGGTCTCGAACATGACGATGACAGGCGTGTAATAGCCATAGGCGACCAGCTGGGAAGAGGCCGCTGCAATTGCGTCCTCGGTTTCGGCCACCATCGTCATGGCGTCCAGGTCGACCGAGCGGCTTTGGGTCTGGAAGAGCTGGTCGAAGAATGGCCGGACTTTCTGCTGCCATTTCTTGCGCGTGCGCTCGAGCTTCTGGCGCGCCTCCTGATCGTCGAGAAAGATGAACCGGCTGGACCAGCGATAGGTGAGCGGCATCAGGTCGAGCGAATTGAGGATTCCAGGAAAACTCTCGGCTGGAAAGCCGTCAATGCCGACCACGGCCAGATATCTGCCGTCGACCATCGGAGAAAGACCGTGATGGAACTCGGCGGTGACCAGCCAGTCGAGATACATCGGGATCGCCGGTAGGCGGACTGGATAGTTCTCGCCGAGGATGCAGAAGCGGATGAACTGGAAGAGCTCGTCATAGCGCGCCTCGCTTCCTGTTTCTGGATCGCTAATTGTGCGTGTCACCATGCGCCGGATCGAAAGCACGTTGCCGAGATACTGCTCGACCTCGCGGATCGAGGTCTGGAACGAATTGAGGACGCGGTTCGCATAGGTCTCAGATCGGCTTGCCTCGTCGGAATAGACATAGCGTGCCATGGCGGACCGGCGCGGTTCCGGTGGGTGATAAGTGAGAACGAGAGCATGCTGACTCTCATAATGGCCGCGCTCGGCCTCGAAATGTGCGCGACGCTCTTCGTCGATCGCCCGTGTGACCGGATCGGGGAAATGGCAGACTTCTCGCGCCGGATAGGCCGTCGTCGGCACACGCAGGGCCTCGACCTGGATCATCCATCCGGTTCCGAGCCGTGAAAGGATGGCATTGATCTGGCGCGACACCTCGTTGCGCTCCACATTGGTCGAGCTTTCCGAATCCGGTCCCGCAAAATACCAGCCCGCCATCAGTGAGCCGTCCTTCAGCAGGATAATCCCGTCGGCGACCAGGCCTGCATAGGGCAACAAGTCGGAAAACGACGGTTTTGAGTTTCGGAATTGATTGAGCGCCACCATGGGAGGTCAGTACCTCCGCCATGGCGATGACGTCGGCCGATAAGTCGGTCGATAGCCGATGTGGCGCAGATAGACCTGCCGCATCATCGGATCGGCCTTGGCCATAATCCGGAGGATCCCGACAACGGCGATCCAGATCGCAATGCCAAGCAACACCGAGAACCAGGTCAGCACCACGAAGATGAGAATGACCGTGGCGAGCCCGGTCAGAAGCACGAGTTCGCGGTCGGCGCCCATCAGATGGTTCGGCCGCGACAATGCGCGATGGATGGGTGAGCGGGAAAGGGGTGCGCCGGCTTCAGCCATCAGTACCCTCCCCTCGCCCGCCCGGGGCAGCCTGATCTGGGAGGCCGATCGAGGCACCCGATGCGCCGAACAGTCCGACGATCTGGGTCGCGCCAAGCAGAATACCGGCGACAAGGACGACATACATCAGCCGCCGCGCGAAGTCGTTGAGTTCGCCGCCGAAGATCAACATGCCGCCGGCGACAGCGACGGCGGCGAGCGCGATAAAGCCCGCAACCGGGCCGGTAATCGATTCCTGGATCTGCTGGAGCGGTCCCTCCCATGGCAGACCGCCGCCAGAGCTTGCGAGGGCTGGGGACGCGACGCCCACACAAAGCAAGGCAAATATCGCTCCCATAAAGGCGTTTCTGCGGAAGTTATGCGGCATGGCTGTCCTCGTCGATCTGGGAATTGTGGTCTGTTTCGTAAGTCGCCCCGTCGAAACCGGTAACGCGCATCACGTCACGCACACGCCGGCCGGTCGCCGTTCGTTCGATGGAGACGACGAGATCGACAGCTTCGCCGATCACTTCTCTCATCTGCTGCTGGCTCACCTCGGCGGTCAGCTGCTCGAGGCGCCGCAGCGCGGAATGCGCGGTGTTGGCGTGTATGGTGGTGATCCCGCCCGGGTGGCCTGTGTTCCAAGCCTTGAGAAGGGTTAGCGCGGCGCCGTCCCGGACTTCGCCGACGATGATGCGGTCGGGGCGCAAACGCATCGTGCTTTTTAGAAGCCGCGCCATGTCGGTGCTGTCGGTCGTGTGCAGGCAAACCGCGTTCTCGGCCGCGCACTGGATCTCGGCCGTGTCTTCCAGAATGAGCAACCGATGCGATGGAGCAGACTGGACGATTTCGGCGATAGCTGCGTTGGCCAATGTCGTCTTGCCCGATCCTGTTCCACCGGAGACGACTATATTCAGCCGTTCCTGAATGGCGCGTCGAATAAGGCTTGCCTGAAGCCCGGTCATCACGCCGCTGCTGACATAGTCCGCAAGCGGGATCAGACGGGATGCGCGCCGGCGGATGGTGAAGCTGGGCGCACTCACCACCGGGGGAAGTAGTCCCTCGAACCGATGCCCGCCGACCGGCAGTTCACCGGAAATAATAGGCTGTTCGTCATCCGCCTCTGTCTGCAGGGCGTGTGCAACGCTGCCAATTATGATCTCGGCCGCGCCCACCTGCAGATCGCCAATCCTTGCCATCCCCTCGCCCAGCCGCTCGACAAACAGCCGTCCGTCCGGGTTGAGCATGATTTCAACAACATCGTTGTCCTCGAGTGCCGCGCAGATCACATCTCCGAGCGCCTCGCGCAGTTTACGGACCAGCCTGGAATGGGAGGAACTCGTGCTCATCGATCCACTCCAATTGGCGAATTTTGGTGCCGCTCTGCACGGCCAAGTCCTGTTTGCATCGCATCCACCGTTGCTACTTGCGGGTGAGTTGCGGTTTTGATCGAATGAGAGAAACCGGTCACCCCGGCAGAACTGCCGGGGTGACCGACGTAGTGACGGTGGGGCCTTTGAGCTTAGGATTTGTCTGACCACGGAACTGAGTCGCAGGAAAATCGGTTGTGTTCTCTATGGTTTCCTCTTTCGAGGCTGAAGACTCGGTGTTTGGTTGAGGTCCCCCCGGCAAATCTGCCGGGGAATATTCCGTTCGAACATGGCGCGAAAATCTTACCTAACTATATGAAAATACTAGGAAGAATGGCCCCTCTTCGGATCAAGACGTGTTGCCGTCTGACGAGGCGTTAAGTTTCTGTTAACCTTATTTTCCTTGCCTGAAACCGAGAATCGCACATACTGGCGCCAAATCATCCGAAATGCCGTATTTGGCGCTATTTTCTATCTATGAGGTTCTCCAGGCATGTCGGCCCTTCCAACTTTTGAGTTTGACGACAAGATTCTGGCCCAAGGTGCGGAAATTTCGCGCAAGCTCGACCAATTGCGCGTCGAGAAATTTCCAACGACCGGGCAGAAGACGCTTCGCCGGTTCACGATGGCTGAGGTGGCGCACTACCTCGGTGTCAGCCCGAATAACCTGAAACGCCTTCACCTCGAGAACAAGGGCCCTGAGCCTTTTGTCGGAAGTGGCGGTAGACGGTTTTACACCGCTGAGCAGATGTCAGAGTTACGAGATTATCTCGACAAGAATGGCCGTTCGGATGCAAAGCAGTACGTCCCTCACCGCAAGGTCGGCGAGAAACTTCAGGTGATTGCGGTGGTGAATTTCAAGGGTGGGTCTGGGAAAACGACCACGGCCGCACACCTCGCGCAACATCTGGCGCTGACGGGGCATCGGGTATTGACCGTTGACCTGGATCCCCAAGCCTCCTTGTCGGCGCTCCATGGATTTCAGCCTGAACTCGACAAGAACCCGTCGTTTTACGATTCCATACGATACGATAACCCCGTCCCTTTGGAGCAAGTGATACAGCCGACCAATTTTCCACTGCTCGACATAGTTCCTGCAAATCTTGAGCTGCAGGAGTACGAGTACGACACTCCGCTCGCAATGCAGTCACCTTCTCAAGAGGGCAAGCGGTTCTTCACGCGCATAGCGAGATCACTCGAAACGGTGGATGATCGGTATGACGTGGTCGTCATCGATTGCCCGCCTCAACTCGGCTACCTGACACTGTCGGCACTTTCAGCCGCCACATCGGTGTTGATCACGGTCCATCCACAGATGCTTGACCTCATGTCCATGAGCCAGTTCCTTTTGATGCTCGGAAACATCCTAAAGTCGATCAAGAAGGCTGGAGCTCATGTGCGGCTTGATTGGCTACGCTACTTGATAACGCGCTACGAACCGACGGACGTCCCTCAAGCACAGATGCTCGGTTTCATGCAGTCGATGTTAGCTGAAGAGATTCTGAAAAGTCCGATGCTCAAGTCGACCGCGATTTCTGACGCTGGACTCACCAAGCAGACGCTCTACGAGGTCGAGAGGTCAAATTTCAGTCGCGACACCTACGATAGAGCCATTGATAGCATGGACGGCGTCAATTTTGAAATACAGGGCTTGATCCACAAAGCTTGGGGGCGCTGATGTTGACTGCCGTCAAGACCGCTGAAAAACGCAAGAATTTCAAAACCCTAAGCCGTTTTGGAGGAATTTAGACTGATGGCCCGGAAGAACCCCTTTGCAGGCATCATGGATAACGAGGGCGAGAAGGCCAAAAGTCCAGTTGCTCTTGATTATACGATCAAGGGTGCTTCGCGTTCGATCATTAGTTCGATAGACGAAATGGCCTCTCACGCTGACAAGCTGCTTGAGGGCGAGACGATCGTCGATGTGGATCCGGACTTGGTCGATGAGTCATTTGCCCGTGACCGTGTGAACCTTGGCACAGCCGACTACGAGGCGGACTTTCAACAGGTGCTGGAATCCATTCGATTGGCGGGACAGCATACGCCCGCTTTGATGCGCCCTCATCCGACTGCGCCTGGGCGCTACATGCTTGTTTTCGGTCGACTTCGGCACCGTGCCGCTAAGGAGCTTGGAATCAAGCTTCGAGCGGTCGTCAAGAAGATTTCCGACCGCGATCATGTGATCGCTCAGGGACAGGAAAACAATGCCCGGGCCAACACCTCTTTTATTGAGAAGGCCCTTTTCGCAGCAGACATTGTGCAGAGAAAATATGATGCCGACAACTCCACTGCTCTGGCAGCGATCGGTGTCGACAAACCAACTCTGTCGAAGATGCTATCTGTTGCTTCTATCGAACCTGACCTTATCAGCGCGATCGGTAGGGCGAAGGCCATCGGCCGCGACAGATGGTATGAGCTCAAGCTCCTGCTCGACAAACCTGGAAATTCTGACATCGCACTTGAGGTCGCAGCTAGTCCGGATGTTGAGCAGCTTTCAAGCGAAGAGCGCTTTGATAAGGTTGTTGCCAAGCTGAAGTCCTCGAGAGGACTAAAGTCGAAAAAGCAACCTTCGGCAGAGAAAGCTTGGACCTTGTCGGATGACAGCGTCAAGGTCTCGACCAAAGACACGGGGCGCGCGTTCACTCTGGCTTTGAAATCGCGCGATGCTTCGAAGTTCGGCGCCTATCTATCGGGCCGCTTGGAGCGCCTCTATCAGGAATTTCAGGACAACAGCAAGGAGGGCGACGACTAATCAAACGTTCTGTTTCGAACGATTTAACAGAAAACTGGCAAAGAAAAAGGCCACCGAAATCGCTTCCGGAAGCCCTCTCTTAGTGTTGCAGCAAGAGAATCGCATTTCCCGGAATCACAGTCAAGGCTCTTTTGAGTCGTGAGCGCCGTTTCGGCGAGCAGTTTTCTATTGCCTAGCGATAGGTGAAAGAAAATGCAGACGCATATCTCCACGACGCCCTTTGGGCGGCGGCCGATGACGCTTGGCCAAATGGCAAGCCAAGTCACCGCGAAATCCATACCCGAGGGAACAACGGTTGAGAAGTGGAAGGTCTTCCGCTCGATCCGTGAAGCTCGTGATCTTCTGGGCGCCACAGACCGGTCCCTGGCCATTCTCAACGCGCTCCTGTCATTCCATCGGGACAGCGAGCTTTCGGGCGACGGGACGCTGGTCGTTTGGCCGTCGAATGAACAACTCATGGCACGCGCGAATGGCATGCCGCCCACGACGCTGCGCCGGCACCTGGCCGTCCTCGTCGATTGCGGACTGATCATTCGCAGAGACAGCCCGAATGGAAAGCGTTTCGCGCGCAAAGGCCGGGGAGGAGAGGTCGAACAGGCCTATGGCTTCGACCTCTCGCCGATCGTGGCCCGCGCCGAGGAGTTCGAGCAACTCGCGGAAGCGGTTCAGGCCGAGAAGAAGGCCTTCAAAGTCTCAAAGGAACGCCTGACACTGCTTCGTCGGGATATCGTGAAGATGATCGATGCCGGCATCGAGGAGGGCGTTCCAGGCAATTGGGGCCGTATTGGTCAGATCTACCAGGAGATTATCGGGCGCCTTCCGCGCACGGCACCTCGCCAGGTCGTCGAAAGCCTTTGCGATGAGCTCCAGGAGTTGTGGACCGAGGTGCATGACATGCTGGAACTATTCACGAAAACACAGAAAATGGACGCCAATGAGTCCCAATATGGACGCCACATACAGAATTCAAACCCAAACTCCATATTTGAATCTGAAAAAGGCTCTGGAAAAAAGAAGGAAGCGGACGGCAGCGCCGATGAAAACGACAACCTGCGGAGTTTGCCGAAGCGGGAGCTGCCCTTGGGGATAGTGCTTGACGCTTGCCCGGACCTGATGGACTTGGCTCAGGGTGGTCGAATACGCCACTGGAGCGATTTTTTGGCGGCCGTAGAGGTGGCCCGGCCGATGCTGGGGGTCAGTCCGAGTGCGTGGCGAGAAGCTTGCGAAGCCATGGGCGAGGTTCAGGCTGCCATCACGCTGGCCGCAATCCTGCAGCGGTCCGATCAGATCAACAGCGCTGGGGGATATCTGCGCAGCCTCACCGACAAGGCGAGAGAGGGCCATTTCTCGACCTGGCCGATGGTGATGGCCTTACTGCGGTCCAAGCTGGATGCAGACAAAGCGGCAGCCACGACCGATAGGGAGCCGCCAAACGGCGACAAGGGCGGGGAAGGACAGTATGAGGTCTCGGAAGCGCTTCTGAAATCCCTGAACAAGCCCAGATCGTGATGATGAGTGCTTTGGCTAGCCGATAAGCCGGCCCTGTGGTCGACGGAAAGTGCGAATATGCGTGTCTGCGGTCATTTGGAGCGCCGAAAAGATCATTGGGAGGCTGTTTCCGACTTCAGATGATATGGATTACCAAATGTTTGTTGCCGTCTAACGGTTAGTTTTGTGAGTCTGATTATCCAGGGATTGAATTCTGACCGGTTCGGTAATACGTTGTGGGAAAGATGTATTACCATGGAGCGAACATGACCACCACCGTTACGGCAAAGGGACAAGTGACCATACCGAAAGCTGTCCGTGATCTGCTGGGGATCGTTCCGGGAAGCAAGGTTGATTTCCGCCGCGCCGCCGATGGCAGCGTGGTGCTTGCGCGCACTGATAAAGATCAGCCGGCGACCCGTTTCGCAAAGTTGCGCGGCCATGCCGGCAAGGGCCTAGACACTGACGCGATCATGGCGCTGACGCGTGGCGAAGCGTGACACTCATAGATACCAACGTTCTGCTCGACCTAGTCACCGACGATCCGAACTGGGCCGACTGGTCGATTGCCCAGCTTGAGGTAGCAAGCCTCAATGGACCGTTGTTCATCAACGATGTTGTCTATGCCGAGCTAGCGGTTCGATACGACCGCGTCGAGCCTCTCGAGGAGTTTATCGATGGGGCAGGCCTCGTACTCGCTCCGATGCCACGAGCGGCACTCTTCCTGGCCGGTAAAGTGTTCACGCAATATCGCAGGTCCGGCGGATCTCGGACCGGCGTACTGCCCGACTTCTTCATTGGCGCCCATGCGGCTGTCAACGAACTTCCGCTGCTCACCCGCGACGTTGGCCGGTACCGCACATATTTTCCCTCGCTAAAGCTGATTTCGCCGGACGCCTAAGCGAACACCCAGTCAGACTGGCTGGATTCCCGGTTCAAGTGGGACCGAGGAGGGGACTTTTCCCCTCAACAGCCCGATGGCCCTGGTGAGATTGACATGGAACGGGTCGCGGCGGCGCTGGTAACGGATAACTGATCGTTTGCCCGTGTATCTGGAGAAAGTGCCACCTATTGCCTCGAGTGGCGACATCGACTATATATCCCTAAGCATCTATATCATATAGGATCTTATATGAAGAAGTGGAAGGTCGAGTTTCATGACCGCTTTAATGGCGAGATTACAGACCTTCCAGCCGATGTTCGGGTCGAATTGCTCGCACATCTGGTGCTGCTTCGCGAGAAGGGCTTTCGATTGGGACGACCTGAAGTAGACACACTCGAAGGCTCCAAACACGCGAACATGAAGGAACTGCGCGTCAAAGTGTTGAAGGTGCAATGGCGGTTCGCCTTTGCCTTCGATCCGGAGCGAAAGGCTGTGGTTCTCTGTGGTGGTGCGAAGAGTGGCGTCAGCCAGAAACTCTTCTACAAGCGGCTGATCGATCTGGCGGACAAACGGTATGACGAGCATTTGAGCGAGCTGGAGAAGAAACATGGATGATCTCGATAAGCTGATGCAGGCGCTTCCTGAGGATGAACGGCGCGCTGTTGCAAAGCGTGCCGACGAGCTTGTTGCGGCGCATAATCTGCGGGAATTGCGGGCACTCGCTGGACGGACGCAGGAAGACGTGTCCGCCGGGACTGGTTTCAAGCAAACCAATGTCTCAAGACTGGAGAAGCGCGCCGACATGAAACTATCGACGCTTCGCGATTATGTCGAATCCCTCGGCGGCACGTTGAAGATCGTCGCGGATATCGCAGGCAAGAAAGTCGATATTTCTGGTATAGCGGAGCGCTCTCGGCACAGTTCCAAGGTGTGAGCGAGCCACCGGCAGGGGAGGGGGCTACAGCCCCGCCGCCTTCGTCAGGTTAACGCGGAACCTGTCGCGCCGCCGCTGATACCGGCGGGTCATGTCCGCCGAGGCGTGGCCAAGCTGCTTCTGGACATAGCGCTCATCAACCTCCGCCGAGGAGGCAAGGCCGGCGCGCAGCGAATGGCCCGCAAACAGTTTCTCCCGGTCAGCTTCTGAGAGATCTCCGCGGACGCCAGCCGCAAGGGCTGTGCGTTTGACCAGGCGCGCAACTTCCTGATCGTTGAGCCTATCGGGTCCGACATTCTTGCCTTTTCCGGTCACACGGCGGAAGAGGGGGCCCTTCGCGAGTTTCGCGAACGTGATCCACGTCTCGATTCCCATGACGGGGCAGGTGGCATCGGAAGAACCGCGCCCAACCTCAACCTCGCGCCAGCCAGTCTTGCCGCGCAGTGTAATGAGAATCCCCTTGTCGAGAACCTTGATCCAGCCACGGCCATCTTCGGTCTGGTCACGCCCAAGATCAAGGCCGGTAATCTCTGATCGTCGCAAGCCGCCAGCAAATCCAATCAGCAGCATTGCCCGGTCTCGTAGACCACGCAGGGTTCCGCGGTCCAACGTCTCAAGCATGGCAATCAGGTCTTCCGGCAGCAGTGCCTCCTTTTGCCGCGGCGGGGCAGCGTGTGTGTTGCGAATGCCGGCCATCACTGTGGCGATGGCGCGATCTTTTCGATCAAGCATCATGCCGCGTTGAGTACAGTTCCAGCCAATCGCGGCCAGGCGCCGTTCGATCGTCGAAACGGAGTTTGGCTTGCCGCCGCGCGTCGCCGTGCCAATGGCACTGCCAGAGGCGCAGGCGGTGATGTAAAGGCCGACAACTTCCGGATCCGGGGGGAGGGGGGCCAGATTCTGGCGGCGGCACCAGGCGGAAAAATGCTTCCAGTCGGACGCGTAGGCGCGGCGTGTGTTTGCGGAACTGGCGGCCTCGACATAGCCACGCGCCCGGTCGGTAAGGTCTTTCAGATGCGTCGGCAGGTCAGCTTTGGTCTCCGGGAGAGGGGAGGGGAGCCCGGTCGACATCCCTGCCACGGAAGCATCACTGGAAACCGCCGCGCTGCCAGACGGCGCTGAGGCCTCCTGGGCGTCGTTTTCGGTGTTTTGCTCGATGCTAGAGGCTGTCGTTCGCGTTTTATCAACGGACACCAAGGTATTGATTTCCAGAGAAAAGCGTTCTGAGTTCATTGCAGGATTCCTGTTGATCCACCGGATTGTTTGCATTCAACGAGCGGACTAAGTTCGCAGGGGTGGAAAACTCCCCACTTCCGAGACCGCGCCCCTAGCCAAGCCCGTAACTGCGTTGTTTCCTACTCTTTTCATCGTTTGCCCTGTTGCGCGGTCCGCTGGTTGAGTTCGAAACCGGTCCGCTCAATGAGCGCAAATTCTCGTCGATCTCACGCTCAAAAGGGGCTGTCCGCTGTGAGTTGACCGTTTTTCGCGAGATTGGACATCATTTGATTTCAAAGGATTAGCCGATTCAGATTTCGTGAGACTGTTTCGGTTTCGTTGAGACTGAACTGTCACGTGATTCATATAAGGTGAGACTACGTCAATATACG
>JAHRFE010000037.1 GCA_019084245.1 Hoeflea sp. | reverse complement strand
ATATGAGATCGATCATCCTCACATTAAGTGCCAAGATCAAGTGGCATTTATCATGATTAACTGCTAAATATCAAATTAGCTGCCCGCGCAACGCCTTGATATCATTGGATTCCAATTCTTTCGGTTTAATGGAAAGTCACATCATGCTTCTGGCCGGTATCAGTCTAGCGGTTCCAGCAATCCCGACGATTCTTGCCCCGCTGATCTTTTTCTGGTCAGCCTCGATACAGGTTCGTTCCGAGGAGGCTATACTTAGCCAAGCGTTGGGGCGGGATTATGAGCAGTATGCCGCAACTGTGCCGCGTTGGGTTAGCATGCGTCGCGGTGTAAGGCCATGAACGCCCGGTGGGTGTGGGCATTGATCGGAGCCACAACAACCGCTGATCAACTGACCAAGGCGGCGGCCTTGTCGCTGCTCTCGCAGGGTAATTCAGTGGCAGTTTTGCCCGGATTGGATCTGACGCTCGGCTTTAATGAAGGGGTGAGCTTTGGTCTGTTCTCTGACCTCATGGCTGGTAAACCGCTGGTCATGGCCGCGCTGACCGGCACCTTGACCGTGGTCCTCGCCATCATGGCATTTCGGGCGCGTCACCCGGTCGAACAGATCGGATTTTCTCTGATCGTGGGTGGCGCGCTTGGCAATGTGGTTGATCGGTTGCGACAGGGCGCAGTCACTGATTTCATAGATCTCTCTTTTCAGGGCTGGCGCTGGCCAACTTTTAACACAGCCGATATTGCGATTACGTTTGGTGCTCTGTTTATCGTGTTCGCCACATTCGCTTCACACCGATCCAAGGACACCGTCGTTGACCAATCCTGACCCTCAATCATTGTCCGGCGAGGATATGCCCTTGCTGGCGGCGTTCGTAATCGCTCTGGCCGCAACACTTGGCGCTCTCTTCATTGGGGAAGTGCTCGGACAGATGCCCTGTACTCTTTGCTGGTACCAACGCATTGCCATGTTTCCCCTGGTGCCCATCGTCGGCCTTTCGATCTGGCGCGCCGACGGCATGGCCCGACCCTACGGCCTGCCGTTGGCAGCGGCCGGCCTGATGTTGGCGGGTTGGCATTCCGGCCTTTACTCCGGCTGGATCCAAGAGGCTGTCACGCCTTGTGCAAAAACCGGGCCGTCCTGCACCGATCAGGCACAGACCATCCTTGGCCTGCCCATTCCCTATCTATCCCTGATCGCCTTTGGAGCGATCCTCAGTTGCCTTGTTCTATCGAAAGGAAGACGCGCATGAACAGACGCACTCTCTTGATCGGAGCTTCGGCTCTCGGGCTAGCCGCTTTCGGAGGCGGTGCTTTCTTCCTGACCCGGCGCCAACAATTGACCGAGGCCGAGGCAGTAACCCCGGCAGTTGATGAGGCGCAGTTGATTCGAGATTATTCGCCAAGCTTCGGCCCCGATGAGGCTCCGGTCACCCTTGTTGAATTTTTTGATCCCTCCTGCGAGGCCTGCAGGGCCTTTCATCCGGCAGTTCAGGCAATACGCGAAGAGTTCCCGGAGCAGGTGCGCGTCGTCATGCGCTACACTGTGTTTCATGAAGGATCGGACGAGGCGGTGCGTATCCTGGAGACCGCACGAATGCAGGACAAGTTTGAACCTGTGCTCAATGCCATCCTGAAGCAGCAACCAGCATGGGCTGTGCACGGTGCACCGCGTATGGACTTGGCCTGGCAGATCGCGGCGGCTGCCGGTCTTGATCTGGAACGGGCCAAGAGCGACAGGTTGTTTCCCGGAATTACAGCAATTCTGAATCAGGATAAGGCAGATGTCGAAGCGGTGGGTATCCGTCAGACTCCCACCTTTTTTCTAAACGGGCGCGAACTGTCGGAACCCAGTTTGGACGGCCTCATCGCTGAAGTCCGCAGCGCGGTCGAGAGTACGTGAGGTTCCGCTAGGGCCGATTGGCATAGGATTCGAACAGGGCGAGTGTCTGCTCGCTGACATGATGTTCAATCCCCTCGGCATCACGCTCCGCCGTTTCGGGGTCAAGTCCGAGACGGATCAGGAACCGCAGTACGATTTCGTGGCGACGGCGGCATTCCTGTGCCAGCGTCCGACCTGCTTCCGTCAGGAACACTGAACGGTACTTCTCGCGGGTGATCAGGCCTTCGCGCGCCAAGCGGTTCAGCGTTTTGGTCACGGTCGGCGCGCGAACGCCAAACCGCTCGGCGATATCGACCGGACGTGCCTCGCCATACTGGTGGATTAGGTCGGCGATCAGTTCGACATAATCTTCGGCCAATTCGTTGCGACGCGCCTCGCGTACGGTCGCGAACCCGTTGGCTTGTGCTTCGGGGGCGCGGCTGTCCGGCGCGAGATCGTCGCTAGCCTGTGAAGTTTGGTCAGTCATCAGAGGACAATGCCGGATCGCTGCCCGATTGACAATATGTTGGTCAAGGATGTATAAGTTAGCCTTAGCTAAGAATCGGGATGGAGGCGCGTGTGCGTATCAAATTACTAGCTTTCGTCTTCGGCTTTGGGCTAGGAACTGGTCTGCTCGCCGGGCCGGCCATGGCGACCCCAGCCAGAGATACCCCTTGGCTACCCGAGGCTGCCGCATACCGGCTGACCCTGTTTCTGGGCAATCTTACTCCCGTACCTTGGGATGAATTGGGGCGCGCCTGGGAGGAGCCCTATCGCGGATCGGAATACACGCAAGGTGCGCTCGATTGGCTCGCGGGCCAAAGCTCCCTACCGACCGAGCCGCTGACAGCTGCCATCGCGCGCGAAGATCGGGCAGCGGTTTTCGGGGCCGCGACGCGTCTTGTCTCCGCCCGCATCGACGAAGAGCTTGACGCGGCGTTGGCGGCCGAGAGCCCCGCTGCAGCACAGCAAGCGGTACGCACGGCCCGGGAACTTTATCGCGCAATCGAGGATCATCTCGCCGCCGCCGACCCTGAAGCGGCCCGCGCGCTCGGACGGGCCTGGCTGGAACTGTCCAGTGCCACCGGCTCCACCGGGGTGCTGGGTGCTGGCGCGACCGAACCCGATCTCAACGCAATGGCGACAGCGCGGGTGGTTGTTTCCGACTATCTTGCCGCCAACTACCGCGTCGCCGATTTCGCGCCGCGCACAGCCCTCACCGCCGTGCCGGAAACCATCGCCCTCAGCGGCCGTACGGTGACGCTTCCCGCGACGCTGCCTCCGGGCTCTGACATCTTCGATCAGGATCCGTTGCCCCTGCTTGTACTGGGTTTCGAGGAGCAAGGCATAGATGAGACCGACCTGCCGCTCATCGCCTATGGCGACATGCTCTTCGACAGCCCCGAGATATTCGGCGGCCCGGCGCGTGAAATTGGCATCGCCTGCTCGACCTGCCACAACCGTTCGGATATCAACCAGCGTTTCTTCATTCCCGGTGCCAGCCATCAACCCGGAGCAGTGGATGTGGACGGTGCCTTCTTCAATCCGATGTTCAACGACCGCCGCGCCGACCCGATCGACATTCCCAGCCTGCGCGGCCTGCGGTTTACGGGTCCTTATGGCCGTGACGGCCGGTTTGCCAGCATTCGCGATTTCACCCGCAACGTGATCGTCAACGAATTCGCTGGGGCCGAGCCGACGCCCTTCATGCTGGACGCCCTCGTCGCGTACATGACCGAGTTCGACTTTCTGCCGAACGCGATGCTAACCGGCGATGGTCGTCTGACCGAGGCCGCGCCTGAGGCGGCACAGCGCGGCGCGGCGATCTTCAATCAGCCTTTTGACGGGCTGAACGGCAAATCATGCGCCAGTTGTCATGTGCCAGATGGCAATTTCCTGGACCGGCAGGCACATGACATTGGATCGGTCACGCCGGCCTATGAAGGGTCGCGCGGCGGGGCGCTGGACACGCCGACCCTGCTCGGGACCGTCTATACCGCGCCCTATTTCCACGACGGCTCGATGCCGACGCTGGCCGCCGTTGTCAACTGGTTCGACACGACCAAGAGCCTTGGCCTCAGCGAGTCCGAGCGCGCCGATCTCACCGCTTACCTTGAGATCGTTGGCGCGGCGGATGAACCTTATGAGGACTTCGACACTGAGAATACGCCATTCCGGTTGGCTTTTGCGGAGCTGACAACCTTTGCCTCCACCCTCGATACCCTTCTGCCGCGCCGGGACGCTCAGCACATCCTGCTCCTGACTGATACCGTCGCCGCCGATCTCGCAGCGGATGCTGGCACCATGGCGAACCTTGTAGCCCGCCCGGAGATCTACTCCCTCGCAGAACGTCTGGCTGCCGTTGGCGCAGCAGTCCGCGCCGACGATTGGGACGCCGCAGAGGCAAGCTGGGTCGCATTTCAGTCCGAGGCGCAAGCCATCGAAGAAAGGGCGTTCTGATGAACTCCATGCTCTCCCGCCGTCATATTCTGGCGTTGTGCTGTGCAAGTCTCGCCGCCCTCGCGGCACCGGTTCGCGCGCAGTCTGCCCCGTTGCGGTTGGCCTTTATTCCGCAGGAGAACCCTGAAAAGCTACTGGGCGACATCGAGGCCATCACCGGTTGGCTGTCACGGGAGATCGGCGTGCCGGTCGAAGGTTTCGTGACCATCGATCACGCCGCCGCCGTCGAGGCGCTGCGCAACGGCGATGCGGACATCTCCTTCATGGGAGCGCTGCCCTTTGTTCTGGCCGAGGCGCAAATCGGTGCGGTGCCGCTCTTATCCGAGGTCTATCGCGACGCCCCCACCTACACCGGACGGGTCTTCGTGCGACGCGACAGCGGCATCACCACGCTTGCTGATTTGCGGGGACGCGATATCGCCTTCGCCGATCCGATTTCGGAGTCAGGCTATCTCTACCCGCTGGCCGAATTCGAGCGCGCGGGCCTGATCGCGGGACCCGCAGAGTCGGAAGCCTTCTTCGGCCGGGTGTTCTTCGCGGGCGGATATCAGCAGGCGATGCAGGCAATGGCAGAGGGTCTGGTCGATGCCGCGGGTGCCAGCCAGTATGCCGATCTCCTGCTCGCGCCAGGCCAACAGTCCCAAGTCACTTGGATCGCCGAGAGCGAGCCGATCCCTAGCCACCTGGTGATTGCCCGCCCCGGACTGGACGCCGAAATGCAGGAAAACTTCGTGAACGCCATGCTGCGGCTGAACGAGCTCGAACATCGCGCCATGTTGCGGCATCTCTACGGCCCGGACGGCTATGTCCCGGCCGATGCGACCACTTTCGACGGTGTTCGGGCACTCGCCCGTCGCTACGGACTTCTGCAATGACCGAGGCCGTCCGCATCGAGGAGCTATGTTTCTCCCATGTCGCCTCGGGCCTGCCGACGCTGGATCAGGTGACGCTGTCTATCCCGCCGGGCGAAGCGCTCGCGCTGATCGGGCCTTCGGGGGCGGGCAAGACGACGCTCCTGACGCTGCTCGATGGTCGCCTGAGGGCTTGGCGCGGCCGCGTCTCGGTGCTGGGCGACGCGCTCGATCCGGACCGTGCGCCGCCGCGCGCGCGCCGGGCCGATACAGGGTTCATCTTTCAGGACTTCGCTCTTGTCGAACGCGCCAGCGTGCTGCGCAACGTGCTGAACGGCAGGCTGGGCCGCATTAGGCCGCTGCGTGCCCTGCTCGGGCGGCCGTCGAAAGACGATCTTGCGGTTGCGCGCTCGGCGCTGGCCGATTGCGGCATTGTCGACCTGGCTGAGCGACGGGTGGACAGTCTCAGCGGCGGACAACGGCAGCGCGTCGCAATCGCACGCTGCCTCTCGCAGGAGCCGCGCCTAATCCTTGCCGACGAACCGGTGAGCAACCTCGACCCCGCACGCGCAGCCGAGATCCTTTCGCTTCTAACCGAAGCCGCGCGTCAACGAGGCGCGACGACAGTCTTCTCCTCTCACCAGCCCGACCTTGCGCGGCGCTTCGCGCGGAGAATCGTAGGCATGCGCAACGGTCGGATCGTTTTCGACATTCCGACGGCAGAGCTCACCGAGGACGCGACAGCCCGGGTCTATGACGATGCGAATGCTACCGTACAGCCCCGCCTGAAGGCGGTGCCGTGATGGAAAGCCGGGGTTGGGGCGGCTTCGCGACAGGCGGGCTCGTCGCCGGGGCCGTGCTCTGGTCGCTCGCGACGACCGACGTGGAACTTTCCCGCCTCTTCTCCGCCGGGCCGCGCATCGGTGATTTCCTTGCGCGGATGTTTCCGCCGGATCCGTCAGTGATGACCGAGATCATCAAAGGCAGCGCCGAGACGCTGCGCATCGCCATCCTCGGAACACTCGGCGCTGTGCTCCTGTCGGGGCCGCTCGGCGTCTTTGCATCGGAAACCATGGCCCCGCCCGTCGTTTACCGTCCGGTGCGGACAGCTCTCGCGCTGATTCGCGCCATTCCGCTGATTCTCGTCGCCATGTTGATGGTTGGCGCAGTGGGCCTCGGCCCGCTTCCGGGTATCATCGCGGTTGCCATCCATGCAACGGGCATGCTGGCGAAGTTCTATGCTGAAGCAATTGATGGGGTTGCCCGCGGACCGATCGCCGCACTGGAAAGCGCGGGCGCCGGGCCGCTTGCACGCCTACGCTATGCAATCTGGCCGCAAATGGCTCCGGTGATCGCCCGTGATACAATCTTTCGTTTCGAGCTGAACCTACGAGAATCGCTTATCCTCGGCATCGTCGGAGCCGGTGGCATCGCCTTCTACATTCAGTCCTATGTTCGCTCATTTCAATACGAAAAGGCTGCCAGTGTCACGCTGGCGGTCATCGCCATGGTTCTTGCTATCGAGGCGTTCAATGTTGCATTGCGTCGCCGCTTTTCATGATTATTTGCGTCCCGCCCGCTGCGACCCTCCCAGAAGTGATTAACCAGCGGAGCGCCTCCCGACCGAGCATGTTCAGATATTCCGCTTGAAGCTCATGTCACTAGAGGCTTTATACGACTAGCCGGAACGCGAGGAACGGCAAGGATGCGATTGAAGGTTCTGCAGAAGATGCTCTGGGCGGCGGTGGCCCTTGCTATTCCGGCTTACGGCGCGTTGCATCTTCTTGATGAGCGCGCGGAAACACCGGTGGCCGAAGTGTCTTTCCGGCCGACCTTCTCCCTGCTTGATGCTGAGGGAAGAGTGCGCATGCCCTCGGACTTCGCGGGGAAGCATCTTCTGGTCTTTTTCGGCTTCACCAATTGCCCGGACGTCTGCCCGACGACGCTTGCCGAAGTGGCGCAAGTGATGGAGGGTCTGGGAGATGACGCAGGAAAGGTACAGCCCCTCTTCATCTCCATCGACCCGACACGTGACCGCGGCCTGGAACTTGCTGAATATACCGCGGCCTTTCACCCCTCAATCCTCGGTCTGGCCGGCGACGAGGCGCAGACCCGCGCGGCAGCCGGCAGTTTCCGGATTTTCTATGAGCGCGAGGACAGTTCCGGCGCGCCGGATGGTTACACAATGGCACACAGCGCATCACTCTACCTGATCGGACCTGACGGAAACTGGCTGCGCCAATTCAGCTATGGCACGCCAGCAAGTGAAATCATGAACGACCTCAAGCAAAGATTGTGAATACGATGAAATATCTTCTGACCGCTCTCCTTCTCAGCCTATCCGCCACCCCGGTGCCGGCGTGTGAAACCGTTCAACTTGGCTCACTCGAAATCTCGGAAGCCTGGTCGCGGGCTTCGATCGGAATGGCCCGGCCCGGCGCCTTCTATGTCACCATCCGCAATACTGGCGAGACAGACGATGCGCTTGCCGGCATCGCGACGCCGCTGTCCGGAAAGCCCATGCTGCACGAAACGGTGGTGAAGGATGGCGTGGCTTCGATGCCGCACGCGCCGGCGATCCCCGTGCCAGCAGATTCCACCGTGCAATTGGAGCCAGGCGGCTATCACGGTATGCTGATGGGTCTTACACAGGTGCTGAAGGAAGGCGAGACGTTCCCGGTTACACTGACGTTCCGCGAGGCAGGCGACGTGACCGTTCCCGTGGCGATCCGGGGAATGGGTGCGAAAGATGCAGGCTGCGTGGACAAAAAAGATTGAGACGCCGTACGATACTTGTTGCCGGGGCGTCGGGCGTTGGCGCACTGGCCTTCACGCTCGGTCTGGGGTGGTGGCAGAGCCGGGACAGCCTGCAAACGGGCTCCGCTCTGTTGCCATTGCCCATCGGCAAGATGTCCTTCACCCTGACGAACCACCGTGGCGTGACGGTGACGCCATCAGAGTGGATTGGCCGCCCGACAATGGTTTTTTTCGGCTTTACCTGGTGCCCCGATGTTTGTCCGACGACGCTGAGCGATATTTCGCTCTGGCTGCAAGATCTCGGCCCTGACGCCGACCGGATGAATATCTTTCTGGTCAGTGTCGACCCGGAGCGCGACACTCCACAGGTTCTTGCCGACTACCTGTCGAACTTCGATCCAAGAATCACCGGTCTGACGGGGTCACCTGCCGAGATCAAGCGCGCCGCGGACGAATTCCGCGCAACATTCGAGAAGGTGCCGAGGGAGGATGACTATACCATGGACCACACCGCCGGCGTGTTCCTGTTTCGGGCCGACGGGCGATTTGGCGGGATCATCGATTATCACGAGGATCGGCATGTGGCTCTGCTGAAGATCCAGAGGTTGTTGAAAGCGGCTAGCTGACCGGCTCTGTTGGCTTGGTGTTGTGGTCGCAAAACAAGCCGCCTTCACGACGAACTTCATGCGGTGCTCTTGAAGAGTTCCGACGTTGACCCGGCTTGCGGCGACAGGTTGCCTTTCGATCCTGTTGGACCCCACAAGCTCTGATGTTCAGCCTGCCGTTGGGAAATCGGATACTTCCTCACTCGTCGCTAAACTGTTGTGGGTGGAAGCACTTTCGCGACATCTGCAACCAATCAATGCGGCTGCGTTGCATGCCCCACCCCTGAGGAGACCTAAGCCCCCAATCACCTGTACGCTGGATGCGCTGACTTCAAGGCGCGCATGGCATAGATTGCGTCACTCACATCCCGTTCTTGGGTCTGACAAAAAGATGGCGCCACCGGGATAGCCATTCCCGTAATTCCATATAGACCTTCCCCGAAGCCAAAATGACAAACGAAAGAGTTCGATTGACCCTCCTGCGTGAAACCCTCGAAAACCGTCAGGTCCCCATCTATTTTGGCGCTGTCGTCCTCGGCATGATTGTGGCGGTAACTCTCAACGGAATGACGGCGCTGGAAATCGGCATCAACCCCGCGCTGGCATTCATGTTATTCGTGACGTTCCTCCAGGTCCCCCTAGCCGAGTTACGAGTGGCCTTCTCGCGCTTTCGCTTTCTTGGCGTCCTGCTGCTGACCAATTTCGTTGTGGTTCCTGTTCTGGTGGGAGCCCTTGTTCAGTTTCTGCCGCCCGATCCGATGATAAGGCTAGGCGTGCTGTTGGTGCTTCTCGCGCCATGCATCGACTATGTCGTAACCTTCTCGCATCTCGGTCGTGCCGATGCCCGTCTCCTGCTAGCTGCGACGCCCGCGCTTCTGGTCATCCAGATGATGATGCTTCCCGTCTACCTGGGTTTTTTCCTTGGCCCTGAGGCTGGGTCTCTTGTGACAGCGGGGCCATTTGTTCACGCATTCGCCTGGTTGATTGCGGTCCCGCTTGTCTTCTCCGCTCTCGTCCAGTTTTGGGCCATCAAAAGTGCCGCGGGGGCACGTGTAGCCTCGGTTCTTGGGCTGCTCCCAGTTCCCGCGACAGCGTTTGTATTATTCGTTGTCGTGGCCGCTGTGGTGCCGCAACTCGGCCCCGCACTTGATGACACGTTACGGGTCGTCCCGATTTACGTGGCATATGCGGTTATTGCACCCTTGGCGGGATGGGGCATGAGCAGGCTGTTTTGCCTTGATGCGCCAGCCGGGCGGGCCCTCGCGTTCAGTGCCGCAACGCGTAATTCTCTCGTCGTCCTTCCGCTGGCATTCGCTGTTCCCGGCGCGGTCCCACTCCTTCCTGCGATCATTGTCACGCAGACATTGATCGAACTTATAAGCGAGTTGGCGTATGTCCGTCTGGCGCCAAAGCTCGGTTCCAAAATGGCTGCATGACGGATCCAGCGGCGGAGACCGCGATACGAAACAACGGCAACAATTCCGGCATGGCGCTGATGCAGCTGACTTGAGACGGAAGGGAGCATTTTGATCTCTGCGCATGTTACTCTACCCGAGGACTGCGCGTTTACCGCTCAGCCGTGCCTTCATGAACCTATCTTCGACGAGATTGAGGAAATATCTTCGGGACAAAGCATGCGAACGCAGGATGCGATACCTGCAAGCTGATCCTGACGACATGACAGCATGAAAAGTCGCAGATTGAGAGATTAAAATCAGCCGCAACCGCGCGGCGATCCAGCGATCAATCAAGATGCTCCGCAGAAGCGGAAATGCCCAACCACGAACGATGGAGTCTCGCAATGAAATTGGATAAATTTTTAGAGAAATAAGTATAAAATCGTTAAGCATGCCCATTTGCGGGATATTATACTCTGCATTGTAGTCTTCTCCTCAACGAAGGGGAGAATAATCAGATGCAAGATAAATATAAAGCGAAATCATATTCCAAAGTATCTGCATTCGCACTCGTGTTGCTCTGCGCTTCATTCGCACAGGCTTGTGCTTACGAAACACTCGAAACAAATCCTGAAGTTCTTATAAGCTCCAGTGCCGCCGCTCCCCTCTTGCAGAACCGGAATGTCGCCCGGGGTTCAGCTTGGCTGACCACGGAATACCTCACCACGACCCTTGCCCTGACCCAAGCTGGCCTCGCTCCCCTTGATCTTGATGTCGATCCTGACTTTGACCTTGCTTCCACCAACGACCTCGCACTACCATCGGCGCTCACAAAACTTGCCGATAAGGGCCTGGCGGAAAATCCGGCTCTCAATGAAAAGATGATCGACCAGGCCCAGGTCATCACCGCCTCGATTCCTGCGATGACGGCCCCCGCTGGGGTGTCGATCAGCCAGACCATTCGTCAGGAAGCGCCTTTGTTCGGTGCCTACAGGATCCGCTTCGGCAAGATCAAGAGTGGTGCCCGCATATCCGGCCTGATCAAGAAGGCTGTCGCTTCCGGCGCACCCGACGACATTTGCACCGAAATGTGCGCAGACCTTGCCGATCAACTTGCGTTGAGCGGATCAACTGTCAGCGAGCAACTCCGCCACGTCTCAGCATCAGTCAACAGAATTGTCGCCTACAAGGCAGACGACCAGAACCATGACCGGGTGGACTACTGGTCGACGCCCGGCGAAATTCTGGATCGCAGCAGTGGCGATTGCGAAGACTACGCCATCCTGAAAATGGCTTTGCTGGCCCGCCTCGATGTTCCAATGAGCGCCATGGAAATAATCGTGCTCAAGGATACCAGCCGTAATCTATTTCACGCCGTTCTGTCTGTTGCATTTGAGAATCGTAGCCTGATCCTCGACAACGTGACCGATGCTGTTGAAGCTGACACGGCGAAGGAAAGCTATGAGCCTCTGTTTTCGATTTCTGGCACCGCAAACTACGTATTCGGCTACAAGGGTGGCAAGTCCAACCTTACGGCCTCACTCAAGGAGCTCGGAGCAATTGCGCCAGGTGCAGGCTTCTGAGCGCATAAGATTGGCACAATTCTCCAATCGAACTTGCATTTTCGGATGAAGTGACATGCGAAAAAGGGGTGGTTGAACGATCCGGTCGACGGATTTCGGGTGAATCGGATGCTCTGCCCGATCAGGGCAGATCGCCCCTTTCATCGGCATGCAGCGTCATCGGCAACAGTGTCCGGGCGTGGCGGAAAAATCGGTTAGCTCAGCTTATCGGCCTCGTGGTAGTCGAGACGAAATGCTCGCTTGGTCTCCTGCCCGTGGGTCAGGCTCTCATAGCGTTCCATCGACATGATGACGTAGCGCGGCTTGTGGTGCTTGGTGACCGCGACCGGCGAGATAGTCGCGGCGTCAAACAGATCGCCGGTCTTGCGGGTCAGGTCGGCGGCGGCAAATTCTTTCATGGCTGCACCTCGGCTACGGTCAAGCAGAATATATGTTTATTCTGCAAACTTAAAGTGGTGGGAAGGGCTTTGAGCTTCCCCTCGTCTTCGCCGCAGTTGCTTGATGCGGGGGCAATGTGACGACCCGTCCGTCCCTTTGAAATGGATCAGGTCCGCGGCCTGGCCCTGGCCTCCTATGGCCGGGAATGGTGATTTGCGACGGTGTCCTGCCGAGGATGGTAGGCTCATGCGTGACCTGCAATCGGCAGGACCGCGAAATGGAGCCCTGCGCCAGCAATAGCCCGCTTCGATCAGCTTGTGCCATAGTTCCCGCAGGTATCTACGGCGCACGCGGTCTGCGCCAGCAGCGCGTCGCTAAGCAAAAACAGATCATTCAGACGTTGATCGCTCAGGCGATAATGGACAAAACGGCCGCGTTGTTCGCCGTAGACGAGGCCGCATTCGCTGAGACATCGCAGATGGTTCGAGGCATTTGACTGCGACAAACCCGTGATCGCGACGATCTCGCCGACGGACAACGGTCGCGTGCGCAAGGCATCAAGAATTGACAAGCGCGAGGCATCGGCCAATCCCCGGAACAGCTTCGTACGCAGAGCAAAGGTTGTATCTTCGATCCGCTCCAGCTCTTCGACATTACTAGACATATCAGCCATGGATGATATATATCCCCTCTTGAGTAGGAAAGATAGCCATGACAATAACAGCATCAGCGAACGATGCGGAGACCGCGCGCTACCGCGTCACCGGCATGGATTGCCCCTCCTGCGCGGCCAAGATCGAGAAGGCAGTGCGCTCGGTCGGAGTGGACGAGGTAAAGGTTTCGACTGCTACGCAGATCATGACGTTGCACGTAAGCGACCCCGTATCCTGCCTCCCGAAGGTCGAACGCGCCGTCAGCGGTATCGGTTACCGGCTTGACCGTCTAGATGAGCCCCAAACCGACTCCGAGGGCGACATTGACGATTTGGCCAAGGACCTATCGCATATTACACCGGCCTACAAACGGGCGCTGTGGATGGTGGTCCTGCTCAATGTCGGCTACGGAATCATCGAGATGTTCGGTGGCTTCATTTCTGGGTCGCAGGCGCTAAAGGCCGACGCACTCGATTTCTTGGGCGATGGCCTCATTACTTTTCTGGGCATCCTCGCCATCGGGTGGAGCCTTGTCTGGCGCGCCCGTTCCGCCTTAATCCAAGGCCTTTTTCTTGGGGCGCTCGGACTTGGGGTCCTTGTAAACACGGCCTATCGGGTGCTGGTGCAGCAGCAGCCCGAGGCCGAACTGATGGGCCTGTTCGCACTGGTCGCGCTCGTCGTCAATGTCGTTGCGGTTCTTCCATTGCTGTCCCACCGAACCGGCGACGCGAATGTGCGGGCGGTCTGGCTGTTTTCGCGCAACGACGCGATCGGAAACGCAGCCGTCGTCGTGGCGGCCGGCCTGGTGGCTTGGACCGGAACGGCTTGGCCGGACCTCGTCGTCGCCGCCGTGATCGCCGGCCTGTTCCTGCAGTCGTCCTGGTCAATCATCCGCGACGCCCGCAGCGATTTGCGGGAAGCTTCGTCGACACGGCGGAGCGCTCCGGCATGATATCGAGCCGCGAACCCGACCGCTCCTTCACGAACCGCGCCTTGTCGATCAGCTCGACCCGGACAACCTGTCACGAAGGAGCATGAGCACTTGGATATGGGTCGCCGTTTTGTTGGCGGCCGTCTTCGCGGCGGAATGGGGTTCCGATCATCTGGCGGAGCCCCTTCGTAAGCTGCGCAAGCAGTGGGGGCTCTCAGCCGCTGCTGGGGGCTCTCTGATCGGCATTGCCACTGCAAGTCCGGAAGTCGGCGTAAACCTTACCAGTGCCGTGCGGGGCGTCACCGATATCGGCCTCGGGGCAATGCTCGGCTCGACCGCCATCGGCATCCCCGCACTCGTCTCCGTCGGCTATCTCGCAACGCGCAGGCGCGACATCCCCGATGATCCGGGACATCAACAGCACCTGCGCGAGCATCTATTGCGTGTTGATCCGAAAGCAGCAACCGTGCAGGCCCTTCCATATCTCGGCATATTGGCGCTCGCCGCTCTCCTGATCCTTCCTGCGCCCTGGCAGGGGCTGCAGCCAATTGATGGCGGGGTCCTGTTGGCCGCCTATGTCGCCTATGCCGCCCAGGCATTTATTCGCGGCCGCGAGAAGCCCGAGCAGGTCGAGTGGTCGCGCAAGGGGATCTGGATGGCGGTCGCCGGCGTTGGGGTTCTCGCGCTCGGCGCCTATTTCACCGTCATCTCTACGCAAAATCTAGTGCAGGCGTTTGGCATCTCGCCGATCATCGGCGGCCTGTTCATTACTGCGCCTGTTGCCGCCCTGCCAGAGATCTTCGCGTCCTGGAAGGTGTCGCGGAGCGGCCAGATCACGCCGGCACTCACCAACATCATCGGCGATCACGCCATGACCATGACGGTCGGATTTCTGCCCCTGGCGCTTGTCGGGACGCAGATCGACAACTTCCGTCTGGTCTGGGTGAGTTTCGTCTTTGTCGCGCTTATGCCTGCGCTCTACGCGGTGTTCGTCCGCTGGGGCGCGTCCGAATCTGGCTTCCGACGCTGGCAGGTTCTTAGCCTGGTTGGCGTCTACGCTACCTATGTAGCCGTGGTTGTCGTCTGGGTGCTGGAGCTGGTCTGATGGAGATTTCCAGCATCGGAGTAGCAACAGCCTTCGCCGCAGGCGTGATATCCCTTTTGTCACCCTGCGTTCTGCCGCTAGTACCGGGCTATATATCCTATGTCGCGGGGCGCACGATCAGCGCTGACGGGGTTCCGGCCCATTCCGGGATGAAGGCGGCGAGCCGACCCCGCGGCCTCAGCCTCTGCTTCGTTGTCGGCTTCTCGACCGTGTTCGTCTTGCTCGGGGCCAGTGCGACCGCGTTGGGCGGACTCCTGCGCACGCATCTTTACGAAGCAAACCTGATCGGCGGTGTGATCGTCGTCATCTTCGGCTTGTTCACAACCGGCCTTGTACCGATGCCTTGGCTTGATCGTGACGTTCGGTTCCATTCCAGTCCGAACAGCGGCGGGCGCTTGGTCTGCCTATTTCGGTCTCGCTTTCGCGTTCGGCTGGACCCCATGCATCGGACCTGTGCTGGGCTCGATCCTGGCCCCATCCGCCGCCAACGCCACGGTTGCAGCGGGACGGCACTGTTGGCCGTATGCTCGCTGGGCCTTGGCCTGCCCTTTATCCTGGCCGTTCTGTTCATGCGCGGATGCATGACACGGCTGTTGTCAATGCGCCGAACTGGTCGGGTGCTCAAAATCGTCGCTGGCGGGGTGAAGGTGGTCATGGCTATTGCCATGATCACCGGCCATCTCTCCAGCTTTGTAATTTGGCTCCTCCGGACGTTCCCGGCCCTCGGCCGAATCGGCTGAGCCGGAGTTTATAAGGGATTATGCGATATGCTCAGGCTCGGCCTTCCAATCGCCCTTGGCGGATTTTTCCTTGATCAGGCGACGAAATGGTTGGTCCTGAACTATGTCATGATTCCACCTCGGGTCATCCCCGTCACCGACTTCTTTAATCTCGTGCTCGGCTATAACACCGGCGTAAGCTTCGGATTGTTCGGCGAGGCTCCGGCTTGGATCCTGATGACGTTCACGCTCGCCATAGCTGTGGGGCTCCTTGTCTGGATCAAGCAAACCGACAACCGTCTCACGGCCGCCGCCCTCGGGCTTATCGTCGGGGGCGCGATGGGCAATCTGCTCGACCGGCTGCGGCAGGGCGCCGCGACAGATTTTCTGGATTTTTACATTGGCGGTTATCATTGGCCAGCCTTCAATCTTGCCGACGTGGCGATCGTGTGCGGGGTGGGGCTCTTGCTCATCGAGAGCGTCCTAGCCGGAGATGACAAGAAAGCCCCGTAGCGCCTGAACCAGTGCCTGCTCGATGAAGGACGCTTCAATGCCTCTGATGCCTTGCACTGAAACGCCGGACGCCACTTCGGCCCTTATGAAGGATCCGTATCGGTGTATATCGAAGCGATGTCGGAAGTATGGGGTAGAATCGGGCATTTCCGTGCTCTGCTCCCATTTGGGATTTCGCGCTCGGCCTAGAATATTGGCCAGGCCGTCGTGCGATCAGCCAAGAGTGGAAACATGCCAATCCGTGGCCCCGGCTCGCTCACGACGTCTTTCTCCGCACCGAGTTCCATCCACTCGGCATCCTGCTCGGACAAGATCTAGAGGCAAAGACGGTCTTCCACCCGATTGCGATAGCGAGTCGTACATCCGAGCTGGGAACCAGTTTCTTTTGGAAGCGCGCCGCCGTCTTTCGGGTCAGCGTGCCTTCCAGCGACGAGCAGCTTCGTGTATCGATCTCGACAAATTGGCAAGATCAGGCAATGGACAAAAATGACCGACACATCTCTGCGACTTTCGATCGAAGAATCGTACACGTTAGCGCGACAGCGCAAGCGCTGGAACATTTATCTGTTATTGGCACTGTGCTGCTTCGCAGTAACCGTGTTTGGCGTGAGCATCACTCACCTGCAGTCGGAAACCCAGATGGACCCGTTGCCTTCACAGCCAATCACCGACAAGTGATTGGCTGTGTGCCGATGGTGCATCCATAATTTGGGGATGGATCACATCGGACTTTCTCAGCTGCTGGCACGTATCGGCCTTTTCAGCGCGACGACCTTGGCGGCCTATTCGGGCTTTGCAATCCTGTTTGGTCTATTTTGTCTTGTCGGAGGCCATAACATGATGGAAGCATTGTACGGAGGGTTCGCGAGCTTTTTGCTAGCTCTTGTTGTAGGCGCTGGAGGTGTTTGGGTATCGACCTCCAGCGCACGATTCAACCAGAGACGAGACTGACCCATGTGTTGGGGTCATGTTGCGATTGGCGCTTGAGGAAATAGAGTTCTGCTTCTTTCCAGAGCAGAACCCGAGGTTCAACGTTGTCCAGAACGAAATCCCCACGGTCTGTGACAACGGTTAGGACGGCATGTCCGCCACCGTTTGCGTCCCGTGCAACAGTCATGGATAGCGCGCCCAGCGGAACTCCACGCTGATTTAGGCGTTTGCGCTTTTCCAGTGCGTAGTCCTCGCAATCGCCTACATTGTCGGGATACTCCCAACGCTCTTCAACCCCGAAAATCTCGCTGTCGGGCAGAGGAGCAACAGCTGTATTCACATCGTCGTTGGTCTGGATGATGTCCTTCCAGAGTTCGCGTGTCAATTCGACGATCTGGCCATCTGCCGGGCGGTCACAGCGATCGGCGTAGCGCTGGCAATAGTCATAATAGCCGATAGGTATTGTCGTTCTGCCGAATGTCTCCATGTTTGCGGCGCTGGCGGGCTGCGTCGGGTTGAGATGGAGTGCATTGGCGCCGGCGGCGCCGCAGGACAAGGCGAGCGCAAGCGCCGCAATAATTGACTTTCCCATGTTGAACCTTTCCCCAAAGTTGATGGAAAGACACTACGAGAAACAGATAAAAACTGGGAAAAATCAAAGACTTGGATTTTTCTCAAATGCGATTCAAATGCTGCATTAGCAACACACGATTTAGAAACAATTGGATAGCTGAACTTTCGATCAACCGAGGTGAGACTACCGCGTCGTTTGTCGTGGTATCTCCGCCAAAGGATGTGAAACGAGAGACTTGAACGCCGACTTGATGTCTTGCCTACAGTCTATCGTGATGGCTTTGTTTGGTAGCTCAGTGCGAAATCACACACCCATCGGCTTGGAAAATCGGATAGGACCGGACACCAGTTCCACAATTGATGCCTTCCTGAACCCTTACAGGCGGTGCGACAAAACGTGTATGGACAGGTCACCAAGTTTTAGCTATTCGATATGAGATGAAAAGGTATGCTCGCATTCTAACGATCCTCATGCTCGCCGTGTTCGCGGCGGGTTCGGTCGTGCATACCGCGAATGCCGCCAGCATGAATACGACGATGGCCCTTACCGCCGTCGAAAACGGCGATATGGGCAGCTGCAAAGATTGCCCTGTCGGCGGCGGTGACATGCAGCCGTGCGATTATATCTGCGTTTCTCCCCTGTCGGCCATCCTGCCATCGGGCGAGCCCGGCCTGCCTGAGGCAGTGACGACCACCGAAGATGCGGTTTATCTAAGCATGGCCGGACGCACCGGACTGCCGAACCCTTACCCTCCGAGATCCTCCACCCTGAGCTGACGCTGCCCGGAATCCGTTCCGGCTAGCTGCGGCTGACTTCATGCGCGATCAATCTGATCGTTCATGGTCCTACTCAGCATCGCGGGTTCGCGCACTGCTGGATCGAGCACCCCCTCAGGATAGTTGGAACATCATGACATTGCTTTTGCCGACGCCGACGCGTCGAGCCTTTCTCACGTCCGCTGCGGCCTTCGGGGCCAGTGCAGTGCTCTCGGTTTCGGTAAACCGGACAGCTCGCGCCGCGCCGGGCAAAACACCTTCCGCAATCGCTTTCGATGGCAATGCGCTCATCGTTGGAGGTGCCGGGTTCATCCGCCGCGACGACGGCGGAGTGTCCACACCGTTGCCCGGTCCGAAAAGCGGCAGCATTCTTTCGCTTGCGACGCACAACGACCGTGCCGGTCGGATTGTAGCGGGGCTGTCTAATGGGGGCGTTGCGCTATCCGAAGACGGCGGGCAGAGCTGGGAGGCGAGAAGCCAGGGTTTACCCGAGGCTCCAGTAGTTGCTGTCGCAGCGGCTTCTTCAAACCCCGAAACCCTGTATGTTTCCGTTCATGGTGACGGTCTATGGAAAAGCGAAGATGCTGGCCGATCTTGGGTCTTCGCGATGGACCGGCCTTGGCTGGCAGATGCCGAACGCGACTTGACTGCATTGGCCTCGGTCGATCTGGCCACGGGCATGGGCGGCATCTGGTTATACGCTGGAACCGGATTGGGTCTCACCCGCGTGCCCGACTGTTTCTGCCGTTGGCAGGACGTGCAGCCAGGCGATGCGATGGACGCATTGGTATCCGGGGCAGCGCCTGCGCCGGAGGCACCGTTGCCCACCGGAGAACCTATCCACGCTTTGGTGAGCGTAGCGTCGGTTCCGATGAGGCTCTATGCCGCCCTACCTTCCGGTGTGTGGGCTTCTGCGGACGCGGGGGTCGTCTGGGTGCAACGCTCATCTTTCCGCACTGATGCGGTCGCCGTCCATCCCAACAATGCCGATCAAGTCGTTGCCCTCACCGAGGACGGTCTCATCCAAACTCGCGACGGCGGTCTGTCCTGGACCCCGCTCGCTAACAATTAATGGAGAACAACATGAAAAAGATCTTTGTTGCCGCAACCGTTACCGCCTTGGCTGTCATTGGTAGTGTGGCGTTTACGGCGTTGGCCTCGGCTCAAGCTCCCCAAGACGAAAGTGCCAGCGTTGCTGGTGCCAAGGCGATCACAATCTGGCGCGACCCCGGCTGTGGATGTTGCGATACCTATGCCGACTATCTGGAGACCAACGGCTTTTCCGTGACGCGCGTCGATGATCGCGATTTCGACAAGCGCTCGGTTGAAATGGGCGTTCCCGAGCGAGGTATCGGGTGTCACCTGGCCGAGATTGACGGCTATGTCGTAAGCGGCCTCGTGCCTGTCGAGATTATCGAACGGCTGGTCAGCGAGCGTCCAGATGTCACCGGCATCACGTTGCCCGGAATGCCGGGGAATGCTCCCGGCATGGCACCGGCAAAGACAGGCACGCTGAAGACCTACGCCTTCGGCAAGGACGGCGTCGCCGTTTACTCCGATGAGTGATGGCATGAACGGTATGATGGATGGCTCCATGATGGGCTTTATGATGTTCGGAGGTGGTCTGTTCAGCCTTCTGATCCTGGCAGTTCTGGTCCTCGGCATTTTCGCGTTGGTGAAGTTTCTGCGGGGGCGGCAATGAAGCGGATGATGCTCCTCCTTTCCTCTGTCGCCTTTTCGGGTCTGACAGCTATCGCCGCGCAGGGGCAATCGCAAAGTACCGGTACACAAGCCGAAGACCTGACTGTGCTGGGTTATCCTGTGACAGACGAGCAGATCACCCTCGGAAGGCAAGTTTATGCGCAAAACTGCGCCTCCTGCCATGGGGCCGAGCTCCAGGGGCAGCCGAACTGGAGGCGCAGGCTGGAGAACGGCCGCATGCCGGCGCCGCCCCATGACGAGAGCGGCCACACCTGGCATCACTCAGACCAGGACCTGTTCGACATCACCAAGCTCGGTGTCGGCGGTGTTGTTGCGGGCTACGAGAGCGACATGCCCGCCTTCGAAGACATCCTGAGCGACGAGGAAATCGCAGCGGTACTCGCATTCATCAAGAGTACCTGGCCCGAGCGCCAGCGGGAATCACAGGCTCGAGTGACGGCCAAAGCCGGTGGTGGGTTATGACTATGGACAGGGAACAGTCGTTCGCCAAAACGGGACGAAGCGTTTTGGCCTTCCTGCCGCTTACTGTCGCTGCGGTGCTTGCCATCTTTCTGGCCTGGGGCTTGACCCAAGACCCTGGCAGTCTTCCGTCCGCGCTCATCGGCAAGGTGGTGCCGGAATTTGACTTGCCGCCGGTTCAGGGGCGATCGCTCGGGCTGTCGAGCGATGATCTCAAAGGGGAGGTATCGCTGGTCAATGTCTTTGCTTCCTGGTGCGTTGCCTGCCGCGAAGAGCATCCCTTGTTCATGAAGCTGGCAGCGCAAGGCACCGTGCCGCTGCACGGTTTGAACTATAAGGATCAGCCGGACGATGCGGCGAAATGGCTGGACAGCCTCGGCGACCCTTATACGCGTACCGGAGCCGACATCAGTGGGCACGTGGCGATCGATTGGGGCGTCTATGGCGTGCCCGAGACCTTTGTGGTCGATGCGGACGGGCTCATCGCCTACAAACATATCGGACCGGTGAACGAAGAGGTGCTCGCGAAAACCATCCTGCCGCTGGTGGAATCATTGCGCCAGCGGACCGCGGACCAGAAGATGCGGGGCGCTGGTCCATGACGGGTCTATTGCACGCAAAACGCACAATTCTAATCGCACTTGCGGCAGGGGGCCTCGTGTTGGTCGCGCTCGCAGTCACCGCCGCAATGATTTACATCGACGGCGATAAGGGCTCCCACCCCGTTAGCGACAGACCAGGCACAACACTATCGCCCCAGTCCTTCGTCATGCACGAAACGCCTCGGCCGCTTCCCGTGGTCACGTTCGAGGACGGGGCAGGTCAGGCTCTCACGCTGGCCTCATTCAAAGGCACAACCGTTCTGCTCAACATCTGGGCGACTTGGTGCGTGCCCTGCCGCGAGGAAATGCCAACGCTCGACGCGCTTCAGGCAAAACTCGGCGGCCCCGGTTTCGAGGTTGTGCCTCTTTCTGTCGACCGGGCCGGGCCGGAGGTGGTCCGCAAGTTCTATGCCGAGATCGGTATCCGGAATCTCGGTCTCTATATCGATGCCTCGATGCGGGCTTCGTTCGACCTTGCGGCTGTCGGCCTACCTACGACGCTCCTGATCGACGGTGAGGGGCGGGAACTGGGACGGCTCGTCGGCCCGGCAGAATGGGACGCGCCCGAGATGATCGATTTTCTCAAAACACATCAGACCTCGAACTGAAAAGGAAGCCTTCATGGATAAGTCACGACAATACAGCACCGAGGACGGTTCGTTTGGCCGCGATGTTCTCTACGCGCTTCGCTACTACCTCGGCGGCCGTCGCGGATACCTCATACTTGCGGCGGTCCTGATTGCTGGCGGTCTCGCGTTTAATTGGAGTTGGCTAGCCGCGGCAGGCATAGCGCCGCTGCTCCTCACAGCACTGCCGTGTGTCGCCATGTGCGCGCTCGGACTCTGCATGAACAAGGTTACCGGCGGTTCCTGCAAGTCAAACCAGGCCGGAAACCCTGCTGCCGCAGACGGTGAATCTTCATTACCGGGCGGAGCCCAAAATGACCTCTTGTCGGACGAAACCGCGCAACACGCACAATCCGTCAGTGTTGCGGTTTCGCCCCGGCATTCCCTATCCCTAACCAAGCAGAAAAGGAAAACTACCAATGATTAAACCTATCAAGTCTCTCACTATGGCTGCCGTTTTGATGATCAGCATCGCCGCAGTCCCGACCCTTCAAGCCGCTGAGCACAAAACTCCAAGCAACCAGGGCTCCATGATGGAAGAGGGCAGCATGGGGAACAACAAAGATATGATGAATCAGGACGGAATGTCCGGCATGGGCGGAATGATGGGCATGATGAAAATGATGGCCCAGATGGCGCCGATGATGGAGCAGTGCACCAAGGTGATGGCCAGCATGACAGACAACATGAAGTTGTCGACAGACCAATAGGAGGCTGAGATCCCCCCGCCCGGACATTTGGTCAGGGCGGGGGGGCTGCGAGAAACAGACATGACATCAGGCAAAACAACACATGTCAGACGAATTCGCTACGGCCTGTGGTTCCTGGTGACCATTGCCGCGTTGGTGATCGGTGGTGCCTATTTCGTCCGGACGATCGGCGTCCGCGAGCCGCCGTCGGTCACCACCGGCGAAGCCGCAATTCGCTCCGAGTTTTCTTTGATCGACCACAACGGAAATCGCGTGACCGAGGCCGACTTCCTCGGGCGCTGGCAACTCGTGTTCTTCGGATTCACCCATTGCCCCGACGTCTGCCCGACCACGCTCGCCTACATGGCGAATGTGCTGGATCGGTTTGGCGGCGAGGTCGAGCGGGTTGCACCGATCTTCATCACCGTCGACCCGTCGCGCGATACGCCGGAGGTGATGGCGGAATATGTTCAGGCCTTCCACCCGAAGCTGGTTGGACTGACCGGATCCGAAGCCGCGGTTGCCGCAGCTGCCCAATCCTTCCGCGTCTACTACGAGAGAATGGAAGAGGAAACGGCTCCGGACGGTTACCTGATGGCACACTCAGGGCACATCTACCTGATGACACCCGAAGGCCGCTTTGAGGATGTCTTCCGCGAAGCTGACCAGTCCGCGGAAGATATGGCCGTCGATGTCCTTGCAAGAATGAATGGAAAATAATGATGAAAATACTGATTGCAATCGTCGTGGCGCTCTGGGCGGGCGCATCGCCGACACTCGCAGAGGAGAGCGTCCGCGTTTCCGATGCGTGGGCGCGCGCCTCCGTTCTCGCGTCCCGGCCGGTCGCCTCTTATCTCACGATCGAGAGTGCTGTGGAGGATCGGCTCCTCGGTGTGACCACGCCTGTCGCCGGCCACGTCATGATTCACGCAGTCGAAAAGGACGGCGACGTAAGCCGCATGAAGCACATCGAAACGCTTGAGGTGCCGACAGGCGAGCGGATCACGCTCGCACCCGGCGGCATGCACCTGATGCTGATGGGACTGCAAGACAAACTCAGCGAGGGCACGACTTTCCCTATGACGCTCAGCTTCGAGAACGCCGGAGAGATCACCGTTGAGGTCTCCGTGCTCGGAATAGCGGCCGAGGGGCCAAGGGAGGTTTCTGAATGAAGCGCTTCCTGATCCTGGCCGCCCTGCTGGTCGCACAGCCGGCATTCGCAAACCATCCCGGTGAGCGCATCGATGAGGTGATGACCGATCGCGAACCGGCCTTCGAGGTCGCGGATAGCCCTTCCACGCCCGAACTCAGCCTCGAAGAACCGGACGGTGACGTCCTGCGCCTCGGCGATCTCCATGATCAGATCATCGTGCTGAGCTTTGTTCCGCAGAACTGTGACAGTCCATGCGCCAAACAGCAAGCCGTTCTCGCAGGCGTGCAAGAACAGGTGAATGCTTCGCCGATGAAGCAAATGGTCACGTTTGTAACCGTTCTTGACGCAGATGCCTCGATCAAGGCTCCGTGGGACCAGGCGAACTGGCGGCTCATGATCCTATCGGACGACGAGACAACTGCCACTGTGGCGGATCGATTTGCGGCGTTCAGCGGCCGCGACCAGGAGTTGCCGATGGCGCATGTCATCGACCGCAACGGACGGCATGCCGGTATTTTCCATGGATCGGATTTCAGCAAGACAAATCTGACCCTCTACATCAACCAGCTCATCAACAACGCGCATGCGCCAAAGCCGCCTACCGAAAAGGGGTGGTGGGGATGGCTGACAGGCCTGTTCTAAACAGCGGGAGAAGGAAGTTGACGCAATTTTCGAAATTCACGGGGCGCCGTTTCGGCTTTCTCATGCTGCCCCTGCTGCTGATCATTGCGGCAGGCGCCTGGTATCTGCTCGATTCGGGGTTCAGGACCGGCCAGCAGCCTACTATCGGATCGGAGAACCTGCCGCAGGACGCGTTTGAGCGGCGGGTGCGCGACTATCTTGTAGCCAATCCGGAGGTCATCGTCGAGGCCATGCAGAACCTCGAACGGAAGCAGCGGGAGGCGGAACAGACAGAAGCTCAGGCGGCCCTTGCCACCCATCGTGATGAACTGCTCAACAGCCCGGAAAGTCCAGTCGGTGGCAATCCGCAAGGCGATGTGACGTTGGTCGAATTCTTTGATTACAATTGTTCCTACTGCCGCCAGGTTGCGCCAACGATGATGGCGGCGGAAGCAGACGATCCGAAACTACGCATCGTCTACAAGGAGTTTCCCATCCTCGGGCCAAATTCCGTGTTCGCAGCCAAGGCAGCTCTTGCGGCCCGCCAGCAGAACCTCTACCCCGAATTCCATAAAGCAATGATGCAGGTGTCAGGAGCTGCCGACGAGGGGCGAGTGATGGAGGTTGCTGGGCAAATCGGCCTGGATGTCGAGCGGCTGCGAAACGATATGGCTGATCCTGCTGTCGACGCTGAAATCGCGCGCAACCTCGCGCTCGCCCAAGTTCTGCGGATCAACGGCACGCCGGGCTTTGTTATCGGTGACGAAATATTGCGCGGCGCCACCGACCTGCAAACCATGCAAACGCTGATCGCGCGTGCCCGGAAAAGCGGTGACCAGTGAGCTCGGAAGAAGACTTGAAGGGCCGTCCGAATGCCTGAACTCTCCAATATTGGTATCCTGAGCGCCTTCGTTGCCGGTATCGTCTCATTCCTGTCGCCTTGCGTACTGCCGTTGGTGCCGGGGTATGTTTCCTATGTCGCCGGCCGGTCGACGATTACATCACCCTCAGGTGAGGTTTCTGTTGCGCGAAGCGCAGCGCTCGGTTTCAGCCTCTGCTTCGTGCTCGGCTTCACAACCGTCTTTGTCATCCTTGGTGCCAGCGCTACAGCGTTGGGGCAATTGCTGCTTCGCTACCGCTTCGAGATGAACATCGTCGGAGGCGGGATTGTTACGTTGTTCGGATTGTTCATGCTCGGAACCATTCGACCCACGTGGATGATGCGCGAGGCACGGTTTCACCTTGATCTGCCCGGCGGCAAGGCCGTATCGTCCTATGTGCTGGGCCTGGCATTCGCTTTCGGCTGGACCCCCTGCATCGGTCCGATCCTCGGTGCCATCTTGACCGTTGGCGCGGCATCAGCCTCGGTCGCCGACGGCGTCGCACTATTAGCGATCTACTCGCTGGGCCTCGGTGTGCCGTTCCTGCTTGCCGCCGTTTTCACCGGCGCCTTGGCAGCAAGATTGAAGACCTTCGGACGCCTCGGGCGTATTCTGCGGACATTCGCCGGAGCGGTTATGATCTTGATGGGAGTCGCCATGATGACAGGATATCTGTCCGCTTTCGCCTTCTGGCTTTTGGAGACGTTCCCGTTGCTGTCTACAATCGGCTAGGCCAACGGCCCGTTGAGGAAATTGTGATTTGACATTCCTGTCGCTGAAAGGCGCAGGCTTGACTTTTATAGGGAGGTAGCTGTGATCTCGAAAACCGAAATCCTGGAGCGGGATATCCTGCGCGTGTTCAGGTATGCCTGCCGGCAAGATCGGCTTGACATCGCCGAATTCATGCTCGCGGCACTGGAAAAGATGGATGGTGAGTATGCGAGGTCTACTGTGAGTAACCGTCCACTGATCGATTCCTATCGCGATCTGATCGAGCCCCGCGACTCTTGAAAGCCGTAAATTCTACGGGCAGGCGCAATCGCCCACCACTGACCAGACGACCGAGATCGCTTTCGTGGCCGACAGTTCCGGCAAATGGCTGTTCCATTGCCACATGCTTGAACATGCGGCAGCCGGAATGAACACCTGGTTTGAGGTGGTCTGATGGGCAAGCGAACTGATGACCGTGGAACCAGACGAATTCTGCCGAAAGGAACATATCAATGATAAAGAGAAGGAACCTGCTCGCCGGTGGCGCGGCACTTACAGCCA
Organism: Hoeflea sp.; assembly: GCA_019084245.1. Lineage (GTDB taxonomy): Bacteria > Pseudomonadota > Alphaproteobacteria > Rhizobiales > Rhizobiaceae > Hoeflea. The sequence continues at coordinate 31,967 of JAHRFE010000037.1, read as the reverse complement.
GCAGCGCCCTCTACGCATGGGCAGATAGCCGCTTCATCTCACCCTCATCTGGTGCCGCAGGTCGTCCAGTGTTGCAGTTTCCGCCGCTGATCGACACAGTCGACACAGGAAAATTTCTGGTCACTGCCCAGTCAGGCACAACATCCTTCTTTCCGGGCCATCCAGCAGAAACGATTGGCTTCAATCAAGCCTATCTCGGACCCGTGGTTCGGATAAGCAACGGCGCGCTGCGGCCGAGTGTGGAAAACGGACTGTCATGGCCGGTCAGCGCGCACTGGCATGGCCTGGTGGTGCCAGGCAATCACGACGGAGGGCCACACCTGCCCGTCAAACCGGGAGAGGTATGGGCGCCGGACATGGAAATTGGACAGGGGCCCTGCACCGCCTTTTTTCATACCCACATCCATGGTCGAACCGCGCGTGACGTGTACGCCGGACTGGCCGGCGTGCTGCACGTAGCAGACGGGCTCGACGGCGAACGAGGCTTGCCGGAAACCTATGGCGTCGATGACATGACGCTGCTGCTTCAGGATCGCCGCTTCTCCACGGACGGCCAGCTTGCCTACGCCAACTCGATGATGGATATCATGCATGGCATGACCGGCGACACGATACTGGTCAATGGTCAGGCAGGTTCCGTCGCCGCTGTGCCGAAGTCAGTCGTGCGGCTACGCTTGATCAACGGTTCGAATGCGCGGATCTATTCATTGTTTTCCAGCGACGACAGACCCATTCACTTGATCGCAACTGACGGTGGATATCTGCCAGCCCCGGTACAGCTTGAGACGCTCCGCCTCGGACCGGGAGAACGTGCCGAGATTCTGGTCGACTTCTCGGATGGTCATGGCATGTCGCTGATGAGTGAGGGTGACCCCAATGCGGGTATGGGCGGCATGATGGGAAGGGCCCGCGGCCTGCTCGATGAAATAACCGGAGGCAGGCGGTTCGAAGTGCTTCCGTTTCTGGTCGACGAGCGGCTTGCCGCCAAAGTCACCCGCATCCCCGATGTGCTCGGTGGAGATCAACCTGACCTCACAGCCGCCAGGGTGTCAAAGCTGCGCAACTTCTCTCTCGATATGGGCATGGGAGGCGGAATGATGGGATCTGGCGGAATGGGTCGCGGCATGATGGGCGGCATGGCCATCAACGGGCAGCCATTCGACATGAGTATCATCAACGACCGCGTGCGCCTCGGCGACACCGAGAAGTGGGTGATCAGCACCAGCATGCTCGCGCATCCGTTTCATGTTCATGGTGTCTCCTTTCAGGTGATCAGTGAGAACGGAAGAGAACCGCGGCCGGAGAGCCTGGGATGGAAGGACACGGTCGTTGTCGACAGTGAAACGGAGCTGCTTGTCCAGTTCACTCAGCCAGCGGCCGAGGAAACGCCATTCATGTATCATTGCCATATTCTTGAGCATGAAGATGCCGGCATGATGGGGCAATTCACAGTGAGTTAGCCACGCACGGCAGGCTCGCGACAACGTAGAGCCTGGCAATCCTTAATCCGAAAACATTGGACTGTGACGGCAACGCGTGCGGTTTGTTGCATTTGATGAATACCGTCATCAAAACACGCATCGCCCGGTATGTTTTGCTGTCTACGGCTTGCCGGCCCGCAGCCTAATGGCAGAGGGGAATGGAGCCTTTCTACCGCACGTCCGACCGGTCAAGTCATCGACGGAACGGATTGCAGCCTCACTTCATGAGGTACTTGGCCAGTGCGGCAATGGCCAGGATTACCAGAATGGCAATCAGCAGCATCCAGACACCGCCAAGCCCCATAATCCCGCCTCCCATTGTGTCGTTCATCATTTCCGGTCCTCCATGGCTTTGGCCCCTGCGGCCTGCCGTTGTGTAAGCCAGACCACGGCAAGCGGGATGAAAACCCACTGCAGCAGCGGGCTCAGTCCTGTTCCGAACGGCGGCACCAGCGGCATGAGATCGGAGTAGGTCCAGCGCTGCGATATGTTGGTGTAATAATATTCAAAACCAACAGTCAGAGCGATGCCGACCCCAACAAACAACAGTATCTGCCAGGCTTTGGGTGCTTCAAACCAAAAGCGGGATCGTGCGGCAGCGCTGGTAATCCAGAATGCAGTCATGGCGAATCCGACATCCCCGAATGTTGCCGAAGAACAGAGCTTGATGCCTTCCCAATGGTTCATCTCGATCATGCCCGCATAGGTGGGTGCCTGCCAGAACTCCCAGACAAAGTGGAGCAGGAAGGAGAATACGATCACCGAGAATTCGGGCAGGCGTGTCACGTGGTCCATCTGGTTTCCTTAGCATTGGACGGCGAATGTGATTGCTGCATGAGCCTAATGGTTGCGGCGGGAAGAAGGGAAATTGCTACGCGTGTGTATGGTTGATAGCGGATAGCGGCTGCATTCGCAAACCACTGCTTTGCGAGAAAATGTTATACTTTATTCTATTGAGGTCCTTGGCGCCGAAGGTATTAAAGAGACCAGCCAGAACACCCATGCCGCTTGTGCGCGGCGGCCGGCAAGGGAGGCTTCGCCGCTTCTGGCGGCGAAAACCGCGACCCGTCATAACTGCCGGCTTGCCATCCGCGCCCTTGTCCTGCCTTGCTCTTCGCGGCCTCCGGGTCCAGCCCCGAAAAGTGAGGGAGCGGAAACCCGGACAGAGGACCGCGCGGAACGCGGAGAGTGCATGAAAAAAGCCGAGCTGGAAGAACTGAGGGAAAAAGTCGCCTGCGGAGCCGTCCTGGAATCCGCTGGATTTGCTGTCGATTTGAAGGAAAGCACGCGCAGGGCGGTCAAGTACCGCCGTGGCGGCGACATCATCATTGTCATTCATGACGGCAAGGGCTGGTTCGATCCCCTTTCGGACGCTAAGGGCGACGTGTTCCGCCTAGTCGAACATCTTGATGGGCTCCCGTTTGCCGCAGCCCTTTATGTCGTCGCCGACCTTATAGGCTTCACGCCGTCAGAGCCCGCCTGGACCCAGTCCAGGGAGAAGACGCCGGACACGACGGTGTCGAAACGTTGGCAAAAACGCCGTAAGCCGTGGCGCGGCTCCGCAACGTGGCGCTATCTGTGTGACATCCGGGGCATCATGGACCCGGTTCTCAGGCAAGCTATTGCCGAGGATGCTCTGCGCGAAGGCCCGCAGGGCAGCATGTGGGCCGCCCATAAAGACGATCGCGGCCAGATCACCGGCTGGGAGGAACGCGGTCCGGAATGGCGCGGTTTTGCCAATGGAGGTGCGAAAGTTCTCTTTCGGCTCGGGCCCGCCGATGCAACGCGTCTTTGCGTTGCCGAGGCGGCGATCGACGCAATGAGCCTTGCGGCAATCGAACAGTGTCGTCCAGGATCGCTTTACCTTAGCACCGGCGGGGGTTGGTCACCATCGACCGATGCGGCGTTACGCGGGCTCGCCGCCCGCCCGGATGTCCTCATGGTCGCAGCCACCGACGCCAATAGCCAGGGCGAGACCTTTGCCGAGCGCCTGCGGGTTCTCGCTGAGGAGGAAGGCTCCAACTGGCAGCGGCTCAGGCCGCCATCAGATGACTGGAACGCCTCCTTGAAATGGAAGGAATGATGGAGAAGAGAAAAACGAGGACGGCATGCCGCATGCCCGCCGTCCGCCTCAAGGGTGACGCTTCGCCCGGCTGACGCCGGCCCTTGACCCGGCCGGACGGAGAGGCGGCCGCGGGAGGGGGTCCGGAAGGGCTGAAGAAGATGGTGATGCCGAAAGGGTGCGCCGCGCTCCAGCCCGTGACAGGCTTCAAAGGAGCCCGCCATGACCTCTCTCATCCGCAAGATCCATTTCGGCATCGCCGACCGCCATCAGATGTTCAGACTCTTCGACCGCCATGCTGGGCGACCCGACCGCTGGCAGAAAGACGACAGTGCGCTTTACGCCGGCGAATGGTTCGAAATCGCCCGCCCCGAACACGACTACATGCTCGAAATCCTGCCGCCGCTCTGGATGCGCGGCGAGATGTTCGCCATGCGCGAATTCCTGACCGGCAGCATCACCAGCGTCTTCTACACGCTCAGCATCAATGGAGTGACGCGGTTCTTTCACGCCTATTGCGATCTTGCCGATCCACGCTCGCCGTACGAGATGCGCGACGCGATTGTTGAGCGCGAACGCTGGCCGGTCAAGGCGATGACCCGCGAAGAACGGATCGAGCACATCTGGAGTGCCACGCAGGACGACTATCGAGGCTATGCCGGAGGGGCCTTCCGGCCCGAGCATCGAGGCAAGCGAACGGTCATCGTCTACGGTCGGTCGGAGACCAGCTTCCAGCTGCTCGACGACCTGACGGATGAGCAGATTTCGGAAAAGCTGCCGGTGCATCTGCGTCACCTGCCGCTGCCTGAAGCTGCGTGAGGTCCGTCATGTTCACATTTCCGGTTCAAGCGGTGCGCAAGGTTATCGCGCGCGGGGAAGAGGACGCGGCCGCCAATGGCGGCTTTCGCAATCCCTATTACGGCACCAGACCAGGCGAGGGTGAGAAACCCGGCTTCTGGCTTGTGGGAGACGAAGGCGTCTACATCATCTCCAACGGCAAGCTCGCCGAGGGCCAAAAGCCGCTCGTTGTCTATTCGAACGAATGCCACCCCAAGGGCTGTGACGACTGGTGGGATTACAAGCGCCGGCATTTCGGAGGCGATGACGGCATCGAGTTCATCGATGCCGTCCTCGTCGTTCCGAGCTTCAACCGGCACTTCGCCGCGTCCCATCTCGGGATCCAGCTCACCGAGAACGAGATCTCGTTCTCGCTGATCACCCGCTAACTCCGCTTTCAAATCCGCACGCTGGCGACGCCGCTGGGTCCCCTGGCGGCGCGGCTTCGTTCGCCCTCAATCCAGGAGAAACCATCAATGTCAGACCACGACACCTTCATTCTCGACATGACGTTCGGCAGTTCGCAGAACGCCTTGTCCTCCGGGCTTGGCTTCGGCGTCACCGCTTTTGCCGACAGCCCAGAAATCGAACCCGACAAGGGCGTACCGCTGCCGGCGGCAGCGGCCAACCGGTCCAAGAGCCGGCGGCCCGCGGAACGACAAGCCGCCGAAGCGCCCGAGCGCGGCAGCAATTTTCATCTTTCTGGTAGCCGGAACCTCGCCAAGGGCTGGAAAGCCCGGGCGCGCGACAATCTCTCCGCCATCTCGCTCGCTGCGACAATCGCGTCCGAGAACCGGCCCGCGACGCCGGAGGAACAGGCTCGTCTTGTTCGGTTCACAGGCTTTGGCGCCTCCGATCTTGCCAATGCGATTTTCTCCCGGCCAGGCGAGGACGGGTTCCGGAAGGGGTGGGAAGACCTTGGCGAAGAGCTGCAGGAGGCCGTGAACGAGGCCGATTACGCTTCGCTTGCCCGCTGCACCCAATATGCCCATTTCACACCGGAGTTCATCGTCCGGGCGATCTGGAAAGGTCTCGAACGGCTCGGCTGGCGCGGCGGCCGCGTTCTCGAACCGGGGATCGGGACGGGGCTGTTCCCAGCCCTCATGCCGGAAGCGCTTCGCGGTCAGTCATTCGTCACCGGCGTTGAGCTCGATCCGGTCACCGCGCGGATCGCCCAGCTCCTCCAGCCGGTCGCCCACATCATCGAAGGTGATTTCGCGCGTACCGATCTGCCGGCGCACTTCGATCTCGCCATCGGCAACCCTCCCTTTTCCGACCGGACCGTGCGATCCGACCGCGCCTACCGATCGATGGGTCTGCGGCTGCATGACTATTTCATTGCGCGATCGATCGATCTCCTGAAACCCGGCGCGCTCGCCGCCTTCGTCACCTCGTCGGGCACGATGGACAAGGCGGACGCCGCGGCCCGCGAGCACATCTCCAAATCCGCGGATCTGATTTCCGCAATTCGCCTACCCGAAGGCAGCTTCCGGCAGGACGCGGGGACGGATGTGGTGGTCGACATCCTGTTCTTCCGCAAGCGCAAGCCGGGAGAGTCCCGTAGCGACGCGGCGTGGCTGGACCTGGCCGAGGTCATTCCGGCCAGCGAGGACAGCGAAGCTTTCCGCGTCAATCGCTGGTTTGCCGATCATCCCGACCATGTGCTCGGCTGTCATGCGACCACCTCCGGTCCTTTCGGGGAGACCTACACATGCCTAGCCGGTGACGGCGATCTCAAAGCTGCGTTGGACGCCGCAATCCATCTTCTTCCGGAAGCGCTCTATGACGGCGAACCCGGCGCGATCGATATAGATCTCGAACTTGGGACGACCCTGACCGACATCGCGAGACCCGAAGATGCCCATGTCCGCGAAGGCAGCTTCTTCTTCGATGCCGCGAGGGGCCTCATGCAGGTGATCGACGGCAAGCCCGCTCCCGTTCCGGTCCGCAAGGGCCGGTCAAGTGAGGGGTTTTCCGAAAAGCAGATCAACATCGTCAGGAAGCTGATCCCGGTCCGCGATGCGGTGCGCGCGGTGCTCAAGGCCCAGGAGACCGATCAGCCGTGGCGCGATCTTCAGGTGAAGCTGCGCATCGCCTGGTCGAGCTTCGTGCGGGATTTCGGGCCGATCAACCACACCAGGGTGTCGATCTCGGAGAGCGATGCGACGGGCGAAACCCGCGAGACGCATCGCCGCCCGAACCTGCAGCCCTTCCTCGACGATCCCGATTGCTGGCTGGTCGCCTCCATCGAGAATTACGATCTCGATACGGATACCGCGAAGCCCGGTCCGATCTTCTCCGAACGAGTCATTGCCCCGCCATCGCCCCCGGTGATCACCAGCGCCGCCGACGCTCTGGCCGTCGTCCTCAACGAACGCGGCCATGTCGATCCAGACCATATCGCCGAACTGCTGAATCAAGACCGGGAGACCGTCATCGCGGAACTCGGCAGCGCGATTTATCGAGATCCGACAGACGGGTCCTGGCAGACATCCGACGCCTACCTATCCGGACCGGTCCGCGACAAACTGGCGATCGCGGAAGCGGCCGCCGAGCTGGATCCGGCCTACAGGCGCAATGTCGAGGCGCTGGAGGCGGTGCAGCCGGCCGATCTCAGCCCGTCCGAGATCACCGCCAGGCTCGGGGCACCATGGATTCCGGCAAGTGATGTCGTTGATTTTGTAAGAGAGACGATGGGCACCGAGATCACGATTCGGCATATGCCGGAACTCGCTTCATGGACGGTCGATGCCCGTATGCTGGACTACCGCGCCGAAGGCACCTCAGAATGGGGCACGAAGCGCCGGCATGCCGGCGAACTGCTCGCCGATGCCCTCAACAGCCGTATTCCGCAGATCTTCGACACGATCAAAGACGGCGACAGCGAGCGGCGCGTCCTCAATGTCGTAGATACCGAGGCGGCAAAGGAGAAGCTCACCAAGATCAAGACCGCCTTCCAGACCTGGGTCTGGTCCGATCCGGACCGGACCGACCGGCTGGCGCGTGTCTATAACGACTGCTTCAACAATATCGCACCCCGATCCTTCAATGGGGACCATCTCCAGCTACCGGGCGCCTCAGGCGCCTTTGTTCTTTACGGCCACCAGAAACGCGGCATCTGGCGGATCATCTCCTCCGGCGCGACCTATCTCGCTCACGCCGTCGGCGCCGGCAAGACCATGACGATGGCCGCCGCCATCATGGAGCAACGCCGGCTCGGCCTGATCTCGAAAGCCATGCTGGTCGTACCCGGACACTGCCTGGCCCAGGCCGCCCGCGAGTTCCTGGCGCTTTATCCAACTGCGCGGATACTCGTCGCCGACGAGACGAATTTTTCCAAAGACAAACGTCACCGCTTCCTGTCGCGCGCCGCGACGGCCAATTGGGACGCGATCATCATCACCCATTCGGCCTTCAAGTTCATCGGCGTACCGGCAGTCTTCGAAAAGCAGATGATCGAGGATGAACTCACGCTTTATGAAGATCTGCTCACCAGGGTCGAGGGCGACGATCGGGTGTCACGCAAGCGACTGGAACGGCTGAAGGAGGGTCTGAAGGACCGGCTGGAGTCTCTGGCGACCGTCAAGGACGACCTCCTGACGATTTCCGAGATCGGCGTCGACCAGATCATCGTCGACGAGGCGCAGGAGTTCCGGAAACTCTCCTTCGCCACCAACATGTCGACGTTGAAAGGCGTCGATCCGAACGGCTCGCAGCGGGCCTGGGACCTCTATGTGAAATCCCGCTTCATCGAGACAAAGAACCCGGGTCGGGCGCTGGTGCTGGCCTCGGGTACGCCGATCACCAATACGCTTGGTGAAATGTTTTCGATTCAGCGCTTCCTTGGCTTCGACGCGCTCAAGGTGCGCGGCCTGCACGAATTCGACGCCTGGGCCTCGACCTTCGGCGATGTGGCGACCGAACTCGAATTGCAGCCCTCGGGCAAATACAAGCCCGTCTCGCGGTTTGCCACCTTCGTCAATGTGCCGGAACTGATCGCCATGTTCCGCTGCTTCGCCGATGTCGTGTTGCCGGAGGATTTGAAGCAGTATGTGAAAATCCCCGCCGTCTCGACTGGCAAACGACAGATCGTCACCGCCAAGCCGACCGACGACTTCAAGCTCTATCAGCGGGTGCTTGATGCCCGCATCAAGGCCATCGAAAAGCGCGAGGGTCCGGCCCAACCCGGCGATGACATTCTCCTTTCCGTCATTACCGACGGGCGCCATGCGGCGATTGATCTCCGGCTGGTCGATCCCGACAATGACAACGAGCCGGACAACAAGCTCAACAAGCTGATCGCCAACGTCTATCGCATCTGGCGCGAGACCGGCGCCAATACCTACCTGACCCGGGAGGGAAGGCCTCTCGAGTTGCCCGGTGCGGCGCAAATGATCTTTTCCGATCTCGGCACGATCAGCGTCGAGAAAAGCAGAGGCTTTTCCGCCTATCGCTGGATCCGCGACGAGCTCGTTCGTCTCGGCGTTCCGGCGTCCGAGATCGCCTTCATGCAGGACTTCAAGAAGACCGAGGCCAAGCATCGCCTCTTCGCCGATGTCAATGCGGGCAAGGTCCGCTTCCTGATTGGTTCCTCGGAAACCATGGGCACAGGCGTCAACGCCCAGCTTCGCTTGAAGGCCCTTCATCATCTCGACGTGCCCTGGCTTCCCTCCCAGATCGAGCAGCGCGAAGGCCGCATCGAACGGCAGGGCAATCAGCATGACGAGATCGACATCTTCGCCTACGCCACCGAAGGCTCGATGGATGCGCAGATGTGGCAGAACAACGAGCGCAAAGCCCGGTTCATCGCCGCGGCCCTCTCCGGCGATACATCCGTTCGCCGGCTCGAAGATCTGGGCGACGGGCAGGCCAACCAGTTCGCCATGGCCAAAGCGATCGCTTCCGGCGATCAGCGCCTGATGCAGAAGGCAGGCCTCGAGGCCAATATCGCCCGGCTTGAACGCTTGCGCGCCGCGCACCGAGACGATCTCTTTGCCGTGCGTCGTCAAATCTGCAACGCCGAACGCGATATCGAGCATGATATCCGGCGCATTGCGGAGATCGGCAAAGACATCGAGCGGCGGATTCCGACTTCCGGTGACGGCTTCGCCATGACCGTTGGCGGACAATCCTTCGCCGAGCGTAAGCCGGCTGGCCGCGCGCTGATGAAGGAAATCATGACGCTCGTGCATCTGCAGGAGGAGAATGAGACCACCATTGCCACCATCGGCGGCTTCGATCTCGTATTCTCCGGAAAATGCTTCGGAAATGACGAAATCCAATACGACGTCGCGCTCGCACGAACCGGCGCGGAAACTGAGATCGACCTGGCGCTGACGGTCACTCCGCTCGGCGCCGTCTCCCGCATCGAACATGTGCTCGGCGGCTTCGAAGACGAGCGCTCGCAATACCGCTTCCGCCTCGACGACGCGGAGCGCCGGTTGGCCTCATACCAGTCCCGCCAGGGTGGAGAATTCGGGTTCGAAGACGAGCTTGGCGATAAACGCAGGCAACTCGCCGAGATCGAAGCCGATCTGGCGGATGAGGTATTGAAGGAGGGGGAGAAGGCCGGGGAGGCGGCCTGAAGAAGAATGAGGAAGGGGACCGGTCGCAGATCGGTTGGGTCCGGCGATGCTGTCGCTCAACCGCCGCCTGCGCCATCCCGGCCCGTCGTTCTTCGCAGGGCTGGTCAGCCCCGCTCGCCCGGCCGGACAGGGACGCTCGGCCGCAGTTGCACCGGCCCGTCCGCTCCGCGGTCCCGGGGATGTCTTCGAGAGGAAGACGAAAAAGGGAACCGGCGGCGTGCCGGGTCCTCAATCCCCAACTAGGAGCTTCCAATGCATATCATCAAGATCGACCCGCGCGCGCTGAAGGAAAATCCCGACGATGCCCGCAAATCCAAATCCACGCCGCAGGGCGATGCGCTGCTGGCCGCGACCATCAAGGCCGTCGGCATCATCCAGCCGCCCGTCGTTTCTCCCGAGGCTGATGGCGGCAACGGCTACATCATCCAGGCCGGCCATCGCCGCACCAGAGGTGCGATTGCCGCGGAGCTCGAAGAGATCGAGGTCATCGTGACCGATCCGGCAGACGACGGCGGCGCAATGCGCTCAATGGTCGAGAACATCGCCCGCGAACCGCTCAATCCCGTCGACCAGTGGCGAGCCATCGAACGGTTGGTTGCTCTCGGCTGGACCGAGGAAGGCATCGCCGCGGCGCTGTCACTTTCGGTGCGCCAGATCAAGAAGCTCCGGCTGCTCGCAAATGTACTTCCGGCCATGCTGGACCAGATGGCCAAGGGCGACATGCCGGATGAACGGCAGCTCAGGACCATTGCCGCAGCCTCGATCGTGGAGCAGAAGGAGGTCTGGAAGATCCACAAGCCCAAGAAGAACGAAGCGACGTCCTGGTGGTCGGTTGCCAACGGCCTGTCCAAGACCCGCATGTATGCCCGGGACGCCAGCTTCGACGATGAGCTCACGCAGGCCTACGGCATCGCCTGGGTCGAGGATCTCTTCGCCCCCGCCGACGAGGACAGCCGCTATACCACCGATGTCGAGGCCTTTCTCGGCGCCCAGCAGGAATGGATGACCAACAACCTGCCCAAGAACGGCATGATTACCGAGCTCAATGGCTGGAACGGTCCGGAACTCCCCAGGAAGGCCGAACGCGTCTACGGCAAGCCAAAGAAGTCCGACCATACGGCCATGTATCTCGATCGCGACGGCAAGGTGCAGTCCGTCGTCTACCGGATGCCCGAGCCGGAAGCGGCCAAGGGCAATGCTGGGGACGCCGGGACCGTCGCCCCGGCGCAGCGCCCGGACGTCACCCAGAAGGGCCAAGACATGATTGGCGATTTCCGCACCGATGCGCTTCACGAAGCGCTTCAACGCGCGCCGATCGAGGACGACACGCTGATGGCGCTGCTCGTCATTGCCTTTGCCGGTCAAAACGTCCGCGTTGATACCGGCTCGGGCAATACGGGTTCATTCCGAAGCCAGATCGCGCCCCATGCCGCGACCTTGGTCGATGGCACTGGCAATCTTGCCTTCGACAAGGACACGCTGAGGATTGCGGTCCGCTCGGTCTTGATCGAAGTGCTATCGTGCCGCCGCAACATGTCGAACAGCGGCATCGTCTCGCGGATTGCCGGCGCTGTCGTCGGAGCCGACAGCTTCCTGCCCAATATGGGGACCGAAGACTTTCTTCTGTGCCTCTCCCGGCAGGCTCTCGAAGGGGCATGCGTGGACACCTCGGTTCTGCCGCGCAACAAGGTCCGGGATACGCGCGCCGTGCTCGTCGAGCATTTCAAGGAAGAACGCTTCGTCCATGCGTCGGCACACTTCGCGCCGGAGGCAACCGAACTCGCCGACTGGAAGGCCCGCAACGAGCTCTCCCAGGACGAGGACGCCGGGGATGCCGACGGCTCCTTCGACGAGCCGGAAACGGACGAATCCGACCCGGACGCCGTCTCCGAGGGTTTCCGCGAAGCGGCCGAATAGCGGTCTGTTTCCTTCCGAATGCACATCACGCCGCCGGCATTGTCCGGCGGCGTTTCCGTTTCATCCAACAGGAGGGCATCACTCATGTCCGCGCGACTGATCTTCGACACTGCACCGCTCGGTGCGATCATCCGCTACTCAGATGGCACACCCCGTCCCCCTGAGCGGCACCGCCGCAAGCTCCAGGCCTGGGAGCGCCACAACAACACCGGCCGTCTCGTCAAGAGACAGGCGGGTGCCCGCGTCGGGAAAACCATCGTTCCCGGAAGCTTTACCCTGCATGAGGGCGACTACGGCACCAAGGCGGTGATCGTGCTGAAGGTCTTCAAGACCTTCTCGCTCGACAGCGATCTCGACTTCACCGTCATCGAGCGTCCTTCGGCCGGCTCGGTTCTCGTGCTCAGCCGGCCCGGCGATGCGGGCGAACTGGTCCACGTCGCGGTCAGCAGGGCCGCGGCCGATGAATGGCTGTCGCGCCACGGCTACCCCGATGCGGTGCTGTATGAGGTGACCGCCGACCAGCTGGCCGCCGATCATGTCGAGGGGAGGGCGGTATGACCAATTCCGCCCAATCCCACCCTTCCGCCTCTCAGCCCACCGACATGGCCGGGGTTGAGTTCGGGACCAGTGCCGACGGTTTCGCCGTGGCGTGCATCGATGACACCGCCTACGCCATGTTGCCCGGCCGGGATGGAACCCACCACCTTGCCGCGGCATTGTTGGAGCGCCGGTCTTTGCGCGAGCTTGTGCGGGGAGACTTTAACGGATATCACGGGGCGCTCGCCTACGAGCCGGCTTTCCGTGCCAAAATGGCCGCGAAGGCCGAGCACATCTGCGAGAAAAATGCTCTCGGCCGCCGGGAGATCCACTCCCGCGCGCATACGCCCTGGGGACCCTCGCAGGGCGCCACGGTCTTTGCAGAGGGGATCGTCTGCCATTCGACCGCCGGTCATGGCGGATTCCATCTTGCGGACGATTGCAATGCCAGGGTCGATGGGCGGCTTCGCAATGCCAATAGCTGGTACGAAGAAGACGCCGAGTGGGCGATCGTTGCGATCACCTTCCCGGAATTGTTTACCAGCTTCGAACGGCGCTGCGCCGACCAGACGGTCAAGGACAGTTGGCCGGACGAGTTCGAGGCGATCACGGGAACCGTGCTCGAACCCGGTCAATCCCGCGAAAAGGATCGCCGGGCCTTCCAGTCGCGCCATGCCGGCGACTGGATCGTGATCTCCGCTATCAGGTCGGATCATCACGACGGTTTTGTCGAGGTCGTCGCGACGCTTGGCGGCACGCGCGATCACGCTGCGGAGGAGCGCCGATTTCTGGTTCCCTCGGCGGAATACACGGTCGGCCCATTTGGTTTCGTCATCGATCCCGCCCGCCACGATGTCTATGACGGACCCTCCAGCTTTATCGGATGGGGGCGCTGATGTCCGTCCCCTGGAAATTGATCGCCATTGCCTTCGGCTGGCACCCCAGCTTCCGGATGGAGGGCGCCTATCCGAAGCTCATCATCCATCACAGGCGGCACAGCACCCGGTTCGCGGGGGCCGACGCGTGGAAGCGCGCGGCTCTGACGTCGATCCACGCTCCCCGCTTCATGACCCCGAACAGGAGACCCAGACCATGACCACATGGTTCGTTGCAGTCCATATTCTAGTGACGGCCGATACCACCAATCCCCGTGCGCACATCGCCGAAGCGCTCGAAGCCCACCTTGACGGAACTGCATCATTTCCCGATCAGGCAAACGTCGCCATCATCGACTGGGCCGTCGCCGGCGAGGACCTTGCGGCGTCCATGGCCCCAGCCGCCATCCCGCCAGACTATGAACCCGGAAGCATGCCCTTCCCGCAATGGCCGGTAGGCAAGGGTTAGCGCAGCGATCTCCCGAACCGCATCGGCAGACGCAGCGGTGGTTTGGTTGGGTGAGCGGTCCGGTTGGCGATCGTCATTTCCTTCACACATCGCCGCCAGTGGAGCGCCATGTCTGCCGGCCTTCCCTTCGGGACAGGCTGCGGTCGTAAACCGGCGGCCGGAGCCTTCAAGGCCGCTGACGCGCCGCGGTGCGGCCGCGCGAACCATCCTCGCCAAGCCGGCCCCGCGGTATGGCGCAAGGGCTGAAAGCCCTGCTGACCCGCAGGACAGGTTCGCTCGTCTCGGTCCGCGCGGACCTTGAAGCCTCCGTCTTTCCACCGGTTTTTCCTGACCGCGTCCGAAGGGAAGGCCGGCAGTTCGGCTTGAGCCTTCGGCCATACCGTGAAGGAAAGGAAACTCACATGACCAGTACCGCTCGTTCTTCCCGTCAATCCGCCAAGGTCACCCAGCTTCGCAAGGGCGCTTCGCTCGAAATGGTCCGACTTGCCTGCCCCGACAGCGCTCAGGCCTCCCTCATCTCCGAAAGCTTCGGTCTTCCCGTGATCGACGGTGACGGCATTCGCGAACTCCATCACAAGATCATCGTCGACACGGCCGACGCCCTCAACGAGGGTCTCGGCGAACGGGCGATGCAGATCCACCTGCAGCGCATCGTTGGTTCGTTTGTCGGCTCCGCCCACGGGGCCGGACAATTCTACAGCCGCGCCGTGACCGAGGCCCGCGATGCCACGGCCAAGGGATCCAATGACACTCGGGACGAGGACATCGATGGCCCGGTCGGCTTCGATGGGGCAGCCCAACGCAAGCGCGAATTCGCAGCCGATATGGGCCTGCAAGCCCACGCGCTCCGCTGCGCCGCCGAAGGCGTCGTGACCGCTTACGAAGAGATGGTCGGCGAGGCCTGGAAGCCCTTCCAGCGCCCGATCGACAACCCCGGCCAGACCGTCGATCACAATGCGGCCGAACTGCAGATGGCCGCACTCAGCTAGGCCATACGGGCGGAGCTTCGGCTCCGCCCGCTATCATATCGATGGCTAACCCTGCCACGGGTCAATAACGACCACGCCGGTCTCGTGGAAATCCTTCACATTGCGCGTCACCACGGAAAGATTGTGCACCAAAGCGGTCGCCGCAATCAAAGCGTCGGCTTCATTGCGACGGTCGGGGATGTGAAGTTGGGCGCATCGTGTCGCGATTGCGTCATCGATGGGAAGAATGCGGCCGGCAAATTGCGGCCGGACATGGTCGTCAAGCCATTTGCGCAGCCTGCCACCCTGTTTTGAGTCGCGTCGTTGAACGCTCAGCACTCCGCGTTCCAGTTCAAGGATTGTAATCGCCGAGATAAGAAAGGCGGTCGCGTCCTGTGCCGCTACCCAGGCGGTCACATTGGCATCGGCAAGACCGTCTCCAGCCTTCCGCAATTCAGAGATGACATTGGTATCGAGAAGAAAGGTCAATTAAGATCAATTTCCCGCGGCATGATCTCAACACGGGACGGCGCAAACTCGATTTCTGATAGTCCGGGCATGGAAAGTGCATCGACGAGGTTATGTTGCTGACCGGTCAACCGTTCGAACTCTGCATAGGTCATCAGGACATGGGAGGGCTTGCCCCGGTCGGTAATGACAACTGGGCCATCCCTGGCAGCCTTCTTTGCACGGCTTACATCCTGGTTCAGATCGCGGCTCGAGACAGTCGTAATGGTCATAACGCACCTCTTGTAGGTATGTATCTACATATAGCATGCAGCGCGCGAATTGCAACGGAACGGTGAAGATATTGCCGCTCGCCGGCTAACGGACATCCGGTGTTACGGACCCAACCGATCCACGTCGCCTTGGCGAACCGATCGTGCACAGCCGGGCTCTATCTAGAACGCAACCCAATCCCGCTCTTTTAAGGGATGGCATTCCTGGTGCGGCGCGGACTTCCACGATCAACCCGTAAAGGGTCCGCTCGCAAGCGGCGGCCGCTTGGCTTTGGCCTGCGCGGTGATCGCGTCCGCTGGGCCGCACACTGACGGAGCCATCAAGAGCGGGATTGGCCCGCTCCAACGATGGAGCCCTCAAATGTCGCACGATCTTTCCCTCGCCCAGAAACACGCCTGGAACCTCGCACGCATCCTCATGGTTCCTGTCATCCTCTTCAAGTCCGACGACGAATATGGCGTCCTGCCCGCCGACGAGGTCGAAGACGCCGAGATCGTCATCCTCTTCGAATACGACCCTTACGCCGGCGGTCATTCTGTCCACTGACAGCTCAACTATTTCCTGTCTCGAAGGCGGCGCACTGCTCCGCCTTTCCGCTTTACCGGCACACCGACCGTGGTCCGTCCCGGGAAAGGTCCGGGCGGAGCCGGCAGCAGCGTCAACGGCTTTGCCGTCCTCCTCTTCGTTCCGGCCCTTCACCACCCCGCCGCGCTGCGCGCACCGGGGCCTCGGCTCGGGTGCCGCTCCGGCCTTGAGCCCCGCCGTTTTCGGACCTCGTGACGGACCGCGATCGGCGCGGTCCTGAAATCAGGAGGTCTGAAAATGAAAAGGAAAGAGAAAAGCCCGCGCGTCGATATCTATGCGCGGATCACCGAGACGATCGTCACTGAACTGGAAAAAGGTGTCAGGCCCTGGATGAAACCCTGGAGCGCGGGCGGGTTCGAAGGCCGGATCACGCGCCCACTCCGGCACACCGGCGAGCCGTACACGGGCATCAATGTCCTCCTGCTCTGGTCGGAAAGCCTCGCCCGAGGCTTCGAAGCGCCACTGTGGATGACCTACCGGCAGGCCGGTCAGATCGGGGCACAAGTCCGCAAGGGCGAGACCGGCGCAACCGTCGTCTATGCCAGCCGCTTCACGAAGACCGAAACGGATTCCCGTGGCGACGAGGTCGAGCGGGATGTCCCGTTCCTCAAGACCTACACCGTCTTCAATTGCGATCAGATCGATGGATTGCCTGAGCACTACTATCACCGGCCGGACAAGATCACCGATCCGATATCGCGCATCGAGCACGCGGACCGCTTTTTCGAACACACCGGCGCGGTGATCCGCCACGGAGGAGTAAAGGCCTACTTCGCTCCCGCAAGCGACCACATCCAGATGCCGCCCTTCGAGAGCTTCCGGGATGCGGAATCCTACGTCGCTGTGCTCAGCCACGAGGTAACCCACTGGACGGCGCCGGCGCACCGGGTCGGACGCGATCTTTCGCGTTATCACAAGGATCGCTCCGACCGCGCTCGCGAAGAGCTCATTGCCGAGCTCGGAAGTTGCTTTCTGTGCGCCGATCTTGGTGTAGTGCCCGAGCTGGAACCCCGGCCGGATCACGCCAGCTACCTCCACTCCTGGCTGAAGATCCTCAATGACGACAAGCGGGCGATTTTTCAGGCGGCGGCACATGCACAACGCGCCGTGACCTATCTGCACAGCCTTCAGCCGGCTCGAGCAATCGAAGTGGGGGAGGCGGCATGATGCTCTCCCTCTCCAATGTTGGTGCGGAGGGCGGACCGCCCTCTGCCAACCGCCTGCGGGCGCTATCGCTTGGCGCCGGCGTCCACTCGATAAGACTCGCCCTGATGGCGGCCCATGGCGCGGTCGGACCCATGACCGTCACCATCGATCGCGACGATAGCGCACGACGACGGAGCGCTCGCGCCACCTGTCTGTCCACATCACGAGGAGCCAGAGCAGACCTTCGGCAACAGCCGCGCAAGCTTGCGAGCAGAACGTCACATTCGGACAGATGCCTGTTCTCTCTTTTCCGGTCGCCCGTCCGGTCAACGGAGACGCGGTGAGGCTGGCCCGGATCACATGGATGCCCGATGCAGCAATCATTCTGCCTTGAAGTGTGCCTGGATCGATTGCCGATTGTTCGACCGTTACGGGTGGCAGTCGGCATGTTCGCCGCGTCCTGGCCCATTCCTTTTGTCGTCTTATCTCTCGGAGCTCGCCCAACGCGGTCTCGATTTGGCATGTCTGACCGGCAACCGGCTTCGCCTCGCTCGGTTTGTCGCAACGGCGGTACGGAACTTTCTTCCCCTGCCGGCTGCGCCGCCATTCCTCGCCAAACAAGAAAGCTCCGTCCGGCCGTCCTCCATTTCATTGCGGTCCCTACTAGCCCACCCCATCACGCAAGCGCAACGGGGACCCCGGGGGGATGCGCACCGATCGTTCCCGGTCTCTTCGACAGCCATCGAGGCCGCGATGGGCGCGGCCCGAAACATCGAAAAGGAATAGGACAATGGCAAACATCGGCACTTTCACCACCACCAAGAACGGCTTCACCGGCCAGATCAAAACCCTCGCACTCAACGTCAAGGCCCGCTTCGAGCGCGTCGAAAACCCCTCCGACAATGGCCCGCAGTTCCGCATCTTCTCCGGCGCTGTCGAACTGGGCGCCGCCTGGCAGAAGCAGGCCAAGGAAACCGAACGCGACTACCTCTCGGTCAAGCTGGACGACCCGAGCTTCCCGGCGCCGATCTACGCCACCCTGGTAGAGGTGGAAGGCGACGAGGGCATGCAGCTGATCTGGTCGCGTCCGAACACCAACCGCGACTGATCTCCCCCAAGGACAAGGGCCTCGCCGCAAGGCGGGGTCCTTTTCATGTCAGCAGGCAATGATCGTTCTTACCGTTTCGGTTGGAGTAATCTATCCATCTCGCCTTAACGGGCGTGTGAACCTCGCTCTCTATGACCGCGCGGTCTTCAAATCGCTACCCAAATGCATGGTTCCCTAAATGGGTTCGCTGGGACTGGCATCGGTGTTGCGGCAATTGCAGGTGGCGCTGGTCTGAGAAGCTCGGCATTTATCGATTAGTGTGCGGTTCAGGTTCGAGCTTTCGCACTTCGCTTCCCCGTGGCCTCAATCATCGACTACGCGGATGTATTTTCTCCCTCCCTTCGATGGCCTCAGCACTCAGCCACGGCTCTACGCACAGCCGGGGGGAACGAGGGCCGGGCGGGATTTCGTAGGAAATGTCGGCGGCGCCTGTCTCCAGGCGATCGGCAACGTCCGGGCTCGAGCCGATCAACAACTCGATGCAGTTGCTCCACGACCGCTTTATTGCCGGAATGATCTGCGATAGGCCGCCGGCGACATGCCGGCCTCGCGACGAAATCCATTTGCAAAGTGGCTCGAACTCGAGAAGCCGCAATCCAGCGCTATGTCGGTGATGGACATGTCCGAACTGCGCAGACGTTGTTTTGCCCGGTCGATCCGGCGCCCGATGATAAAGGCGTATGGAGGGGAGCCGGTCATCTGCTTAAAGGCCCTGCAGAAATGGGGAATACTGACGCCAGCGACGTCCGCAAGTTGTGAAAGAGACAGATCGGCGGCGAGATCCTGTTCGATTTTCTCCATGACCCGGTTGAAGCTCTTTGGTGCCAGGCCACCGGCCTTGTTGACAACGGAACAATTTGTCTGCCTGCGAAACAACTGAATGAAGATCGCCGACACATAGCTTTCGACAAGCAGCGTGCTCAGGGGGCTTTGATCATGAATCTCAGCCCCTATCCCCCGCACCGCGTGCATCACCGCCGGATCCTCAAAGCCCAGATCCGGGGATAGTGCCGGATGCCTGCGCACGCTGTCCCGACCGAGCAGTTCCGACACTTTGGCTGGGTCTATTGTGATCGACAGGTATGCGGCCGAGGACGCACCGGCTTCCCAACCCTTCCAGTGACACCCTGCAGGAACGAACAGGATCGATCCGGGCCTTCGCCGGGCGAAGCCGGCCGGCTTGCCGTCCAACGAATAATCACCCCGCTCGGAGCTTCCTTTCAGATTGAGGAGAACCAGATGATCACGCGAGGTGAGGGACGTCTCCTCTTTCTTGAGGCCGGTCCGTTGAACCTGCTCAGCCCTTACACGACCCCAGGATTTGCTCTCGCGCGACAGGGTCAGGCAGCTGCCGGTCTTGAACGTCGTGAAGGCAGCGACGGATTGCCGGGTCATCTGGAACTCGCCCCATCGGCTTCTGGCAGATCCTTGACCAGCGCCGTGATCAGCGAAGATAGACGGGACCGCACGCCGGGACTGAGCCGCATCAGACCGTCCGTCAGCCGGCGCCCCTGGGCGCTGGCTATGAAGATGATGCGCTCATCAGCGATTATCTGCGGGGTCTCGCCCACTGCGGTCACGTTGCCGGGCAGGCCTTCGAAGAACCGGCCGGCGGGAACACCCAGCGCGGTGCCTATCTCATAGAGCATGGAGGCGCTCACGCGGTTCTTGCCGCTTTCGTATTTCTGGAGCTGCTGGTAGGTGATGCCAACCTTTTCGGCGAGCCGCTGCTGCGAGAAGTCGCAATGGATGCGGATTGCCGTGATCTGTCGGCCGACATGTATGTCGGCTGGATGAGGCGCTTGTTTGACGGAGTGCCCAGCAGCCCTGTCGCCCGCTGTCGGAAATCTGGATGTTGACGCAATCTTCCGATGTTCCATCGGCCGCTCCCCGGAAAGGTGAGTTTCTCGCGGTGCGCCCCCGCGAACTCACTATTACCTCCGACTGATCGGGGAGTTGGAAACTGTCGGTGACAGCCCTGTGGCCTTTAGTTCCGAGGAACCTGGACATACGCCACAGGCTCCCCGACCCAAAGGTCAGAGAGTTTGGTGCTGAATCGACCAGCACCTATCGCACCGAGGGGTTTCCAAGCCCCAAGGCAGCGCGTACTGCCTCGCGGCGGAAAATAGCCGACAGGAAGCAACATCGCTAGAGCACCAAGACGGAAAAGTGTGGTTGGCGGCCAGGATCGCGGTAGGATTGTCGGATTCTGGCACTTTCATGCAAATGTAGGCGTCAGTTTTTGACTGAACCGTCAGGGCAGGGCGCGTTCCCGGAGGGCAAAGCCGCGCCATTCCGGACTACCCGCAGTTCATGATGAACCACAAAGCTCAGACCACATCCTAATGCGAATTACAGCACCTGGCGGGCTGCATCCGGTGAAGCTAACGGTCTCGAACGGGCCGCCCGATCGGACTGGGCCCGGACACTAGCTCTGGGGGAAACCAATGACCGGATTGGGGCCGGGGAACGAACCCGGCCGGAAGCCTTACGAAGAGCGAAGCGTTATCGTGAAAAAGAACGACGCGAGGAAGCGAGCGCCCGATCAGGTCGCAAGGTATGACGGCACGCCGACGATAACGCACCGGCGGACTTCTTGGCGAAGATAGGTCACGCAGCCCAGAATCCAGCGGTCGAGATCCGCGATGCTTTCTGGGGGATGAGCTATTGGAAGACTTGGCTTACGCCACCACAGTGCGGCACTTGCTAGATGCATCCGCTCGACCGTGAGGCCAAACAGAAGGCTCTCCCCGAAAGATTCTTCCGCGCTAGCCGAACCGAACTCTACAAGTTCTGTGGGATTCTCAGCGAACCTCGCTGGTTCGACTACTGCCTGTCGTGCACTTTCAAGCACGTCGAGCTGCCAATGAGGATGCCCGGCCTCGTTTCCGAACATACCGCTGCGCCGTCCGATCCATTCGCTCCGGAGAATTTGTGGTTTGTCGAGTTCTCCCTGTCGGCCGACATGGAGCGTGAAACCGCCCTCGATAAAGCGGAAATTTTGCTCACCGTTTTCTCTTTTCCAATGCTCCCGGTAGCCGACCCAGGCGAACACGTCGTCGGTAATGCGACAGAGCGGAATCACCCGATGCGGTTTGCCGCGATTACGGGCGATTATCTCACCTGCTCGCCCGCCGAGGCTCATTGCCGCTTGGAGATTGGCAATATCGTACGCCAGAGAAACTTCGCCCGTCGCCATGTCCAGAGTTCGGGCCAAGTCGACCGCAAGTTCCTTGCTCCGTCGCTCGAAAGCCCCCGCCGATAGTTTCGGCTCGTCCGGTTCAGAGCTCGGCAAGCTCGGGTACTCCGTAAAGGCTGCCGACAATGCGATCGATGTCGACCGGGTTCGACGACTGGCCTCGCTCGGTGGCCAACGTCGATTGAGCAAGCCGGAGAACCAATTCGCCGGAATGCGGGTCTTCACCCTTCTCCCAAAGGTTTGGCAGGAATACTGGGCCGACAAATCGGCTGCTGAGATCGAGTTGTCCTCCAGCGATAGTTACCGAACGAAACGACACGAGCTTCATGAATGCTCGCGAATTCAACAACGCCGTATAAGCACGCATAATGTCAATTGAGACGTGTGCGTCGATATCGCTTTCTTCAAGCGCGTCGACAGCATCTGATGCCAGATCGTCGTTCTGCACCGAGTGAGAACGATACGACTGAGGTTTTGGCGACCAGACGTGGCCTGTCGAGGGCAGATATCGTGCTTCTTCATCGAGCACGAAGCTGCCGTCGGCGCCAAAGAACTTGGAGACGATCCGCGAATGTCCGCTGAAGGCGAAGGTACTGGTCCGCGGGCGCATTAATCCCCACCAGTCACTGCGGTTTGCCTGCACAATCGACGCACGCCTCCGCAGTAACTGCTCGTTAGGTTTGAGTACTTGGCGATAATAGATCGGAACGGCTGATGCTAGTTCAGCTTCATCGGCAAAGAGCGGTCCATCTGCACCGTGCGGGTAGAAGAGGTGGTAATGTTTAACTATCCGGCCATCTTCGATCGAATCAGTCATGATGGCGTCGCGAAAATACTGCTGCTCACGTGCCGGCAAATGAAGCTGGCGGAACGCATTGTCATCAAAAAGAAAGACCTTCAGGTTACCTGTCTGCACGCCCTGCGCGATATTGAACAGATCGCCGACGGTGGGCGTTTGGCGAGCCTCCATCGCATCCAGCACTTTCCTCTGGTTCGGACTTAGGATCCTCCAAGGCATCTTTTTGGCGAGCACGGCCGAGTCGGTTGCGAAGAGCTTCCAGTGTTGGTCGCCAAGGGCGATAGCGGGTGGGGCCCCCGCCGTCTTGCGCAGCTCTCGCAGCGCATCCCCGGTAGCGCCGGGATCATTTTCCGTAACGAGCGCGGTGAACTCAAGCTTACGAGGCTGGCCCTTCGCGATCACTGCGCAGGCAACATGGACCAGAGCCTGACTAAACAGACCGAAATCCCCAATACTGGCGAGTAGCCGCACATCGCCTTCACTTCGAAGATGCTCGCGCCAGGAGGTCGCAGCTTCGTGGGTCAACAGGTTCGCTGGAAACAGCGTGCCCAGCGCTCCCCCAGACTTCAAGGCTTCCAGCGCTCGGGTCACGAAGGCCATGCTGTAGTCACCACGGCTGCCGGCACGATCGCCAACGGCGGCGCGGAGTTGGGCCTTTTGCTCCGCTGTCTGTGCTATTACGGAGATGAAAGGGGGGTTCATCACGGTGAAATCGGCCTCAGGAAATCCGGGGCGCGAGAGTGTGTCTTCGGTTCGCAGATCGAGTTCCGCGCCTCCGGCGGGCGTCCAGTCCCTTAGGGCAAGTTTCAGCGTGAAACGCGCCATTGCAATTGCAGGCGCCGAGACATCGCGGCCCACAATTCGCAATGCACCGTTGAATCCTGCTCTGCGCAGTCCACGCAGCGCCTCGTGAAGGAAAGCCGCAGATCCGCAGGCTGGATCGCTGAGGACCAGATGTTGGCGTGAGCTGAGATCAGCGACCTGCAGCAAGGTCTGATCGACGATGCAGCGTGCCAGCGCCGGCGGCGTGAAGTGCGTTCCGCCGCGCGACGTTGGCATAGATGTCGCGGCTTCGACATAGCCGAAAAGGTCCGGGGGCGGGGCGCGCACGAGATCAAAATGCGCCTCCTGAAAAAGTTGACCGCCTGCATGCCGCACCGCTAGATGCGGATGCAACGCAAGCGCAGACAAGGTCGAGGGAGCCCTTCGAATGTCGCTGAGCGCCTCTTCCAGAGAAGGCCCCGCCAGAGCGTCACGCAGGGACGCAGCTTCACTAGGCAGGCCGTAGGCCTCCGGCTCGCGCGCGGCACCACCGTCGGTAATGAGGTCCCCGAGCACGGTGACAAAGGCATCGATGGTTCGATCATCGGGAAGGCCCGCATGGGCAACCAGCGACCGGATGCGGCCAAAGAGGCTCACAAGATGCTGAACGACGGTCCGGTTCGATCGCAGCCGATCGCGACACAGGTAGCGATAGAACCCATCGAGATCGCGGTTGACCGAGCTCAGCGAATAGAGCTGTGCATCGCTTGCGGCGTCCCACCGGACCACTTGGACGTCCTTTTCAGTCACAGCCACATGGTGCGGGAGGTCGCTAGACCACGCCCAGGCTGCGACGCCCGCCGGATTGGGCCTTTCCTCGACGACGGACAATCCGAAGGATCCATACCCGCCATCGAGCAACACGTCGTGATGGCCGCCGTCGCCCTCGGCTTCTGCGCCGAACATTGGCGACTTTGCGAGGCCGAAGCGTTGGCTCCATGCTGCTGCAAGTCGAGGATCGATCATCGCATCGTCCTCATCGGCGCAAGGAGTGGCAGTGGCATCTGCTTCTCAAGCTCATTCTCCGCTGCATGGTTGGCGAGATACGCTAGGTGTGGATCGAGCGGAACGACGAGTGCCGCAGCATGTAAAGAGGTCGACCGTAGGTTAACAAGCTCGACAGAATGTTGGCTTGCAAACAGTGCGGCTTGTCCCCAGAGATTGGGGAAAAACTGCCCGTCGAGTTTCTGCCGCAGATCCGCAATGCCGGTCGCCCAGCCGCTGGCGCGACCGCCGAAGACACGAAATACCTCTCCGAAAACGCGCAATGAGATCAGATCCTGCCATGAATATAGTGCCACCCGCCCAGGTCCCCGCGCGGCGACAGTTGGCTGAAACAAGCCCCGTTTACCACACCACTCGCGAAGCTGGCTTTCAGACAGCTGGGTGAGGTGAAGTGCATCTGAAAATTGGACAGGTTCCATGCCGAATGGGTAATATGCCCCTTTGCAGACGTCAATATGTCCTTGGCATTGTTTCGTTTCCGTTAAAGTTCAATGTTGATGGGGTCGGCGTGAAGCCCAACCTGAAGCCTTGATCTGTCCCGTGTCGTACGAACGTTCGCTATGAGAAGCAGAGGTCACGGTTCCGTTCACGGTGTACGCACCAGCAATGTCCGCTTTTGAGAACCCACGAGGCCGGCGGAATGACTGTAATGGAGGTGCAAAACAGTAATTGCAACGGGCCTCGCCTCCCACGACGTAGGCCGTACCGCAGAATGTGCGACCCCCATTGTCAGCCGAGCTGGTATTACAATTACGGCCGTCAACAGGGCGCTTCGCCAGTTCAACGCCCTGAGTTTCCATGGAGTGTCAGGGTCAAAACCAGGCGGCAGATTCCTTTGACTTTTATCTGCAGATAGGTGCCGTTGCACGGCGTATGCGCGGTCTCCTGAGCGGGGGATTGCTCCCCACAACGGTCGCAATTTCACTGGGAAGCCTGGGAGCCGGTGCGCGGGCAGCACCAGATTCGGAATCATCGGACGCTTGCTGCTGCGGTAAACTGCCCACGCAAACCAACCATTCCCGTTGCGCCGATGGAATCGAAGTCCGGACATTTCTCGGGACGGTTTGCTTTGTCAGCAGAGTGCTAACGAGATCGGGTTCGGACTGTGGCTGCGATGGCAGCTGCAAACAGAACGACCCGGGCGGGGTCAGTCGGTTCCGCCTCCCCTGCGGGCGCTATGCTGAGGCTCCTGCGGCTGACCTTGTACCGCCCGTCCCGTGTCGAGAACGCCCGAAATCCCGCCGGAGCGGCGGCGCGATGCTGATTTCTCCGGTACTCTTCATTGTCATGCGGAGCGCTGCGGTGCAGCGTGAAGGCGGACGGCGTTGCTTTTGCATCTTCTATCCGTATCCGCTGCGGCAACCCGTGACCGGGTGTTGCAGCGGATCAGTATGGCCAAGGCCGCCAGACGAAAGTATTCGCATGGCGGCCTTTTTGTCAGTTGTCGCTCGGTTGGGGGACGACGTCTGTGCCGAACCATTTGAGGCTTATCGTCTCCAATGTGCCGTCGGCGATGATGGACTTGATCGCTGTGTTGAACTTCGAGGCCAGAGCCGTATCCTCCTTCCGCAGACCGATCCCCACGCCGGGACCGAACAGCCCGCCGGAAATCCGCGGGCCGTAGAGCTCGGCAGAAGCGCCATCCTGTGACTCCAGAAAGGCCTTCCAGACCGAGAAGTCCGCAAGCCCCCCATCTATCCTGCCTGCGACCAGGTCGAGATTGAGGTTATCCTGCTTGTCATAGGTGCGGATCTCCACCTCATCGCTCAAGTGTGCCTGGACAAAAGCTTCGGCGTTGGTCGAACCCTGGACGCCAATGGTCGTCCCCTTCAGGTTCTCCTTCAGGGCCTGCAGCGCGCGTTTGCCTTTCTCGGTCTCGCTTGAGAGGTCGATCCGGACGCTGTCATCCAGGGCGGGCAGGTCAAGTGACTTGCGGACGACAAAGTAGTTGGATGTCAGCGCATAGGGGTTGGAGAACGCGATAACCTGCTTTCGCTTCTCCGTAATCGACATGCCGGCCATGACCGCATCGTATTTTCCCACGGTGAGGCCTGGAATGATCCCGTCCCAGGCCTGCGTCTGAAACTCGCAGTCCAGCTCGGCGCGTTCGCACAACGCAGCCCCGACATCAATGTCGAACCCGACAGGGTTGCCGGATGTATCGACCGCGTTCCAGGGCGGAAAGGCGCCCTCTGTTGCGATCCTGATCGTCCTGTTGTCCTGAGCCTGTGCCAGAGCAACCATCGCCGTGGCGATCACGGCGTACATCATCAGCTTGAGTGTTTTCATCGTACTTCCTTTCGTTGCGGTTTGTCTTTACGTGTAGATCCGTGGCACATGGTCCCGTAGCTGGCCGTAAAGCCCGACGAGGTCGGTTCCCCATAGGCAAGCCAGTTCCTTATGCGTTATCTCCTCGCCGTCCTGTCGTCCCAGAAGCACGACCTGGTCTCCGAAACGGGCTTCGGGAACCTCCGTCAGATCGACGCGCAGATGTTCAAGATGAGCGGGAGGCAGGAGCCTGACCCTTTTGCCTCCGACGAGAGCCTGGGCTTTGTCGGGGACCTTTCGTGGGTATCCGTCCCCCCAGCCGAAGTTCACGACACCCAGCCTCATGCCGGCATGAAAGCCGGGAATTTCCGGGACCGGACCAAGCGATGCGTCAACATGCTTCACAGCGACGAGGCTCGTGGAAATGGTTTTGAGGGCGGGCCGCAAGGCCAGGTGCCGGATCGGACCGGTTGCCTCGGACAGACCAACCAGCAAGGCTCCGGGATCGACCGCGTCGAGGTCCATTTCCGGGTGGTTGAGCACGCTCTCCGTGCTTGAAATCATCGCCACTTTTGGGCGAATGCCTCTCGCATCGGCCTCCTTGAGTATCGCAAGCATGCGGTTGAACTGGTCGGTTGCGTCCGGCGCCCTTGATGTCGGCAGTTCACTCAGATGGGCATAGACCCCCTCCAGGCGCACGTCGCGACAGGCAGAAGCCAGGGCAAGAAGTCTGACCGCCTCACGCGGAGTTGCGCCGGCGCGAAAGAAGCCGAGATCAACCTTGATGAAGACGCGGATGTTCGACCTTCGGGCGCGCCACCGCTCGAGTTCCTCAATGCTCGAAACGCTGATGGTGAGGTCGAGCGCCTCGATCGTTGGCCAGGCAGCAGGTAACGCGCCCGGATAGAGCAGGATCGGGTCCGTGATGCCCGCGCTTCGCATGGATATGGCGTCAAGTATCGAGGCGACCGCAAAGCCGTGCACACCTTCTGATGCCAGCGCTGCCGCAACCTCGGCTGCACCGCAGCCATAGCCATTGCGCTTGAGGCAGGCATAGATCTTGACCTCGGGCCGAAGGCACGCCCGCAACTGACGGTAATTGTGGCGGATGGCGCCGAGGTCGATTTCATACCAGCTTCCTCTTAATGCCGGATCGCCGATGTGGCCGGGATGATATGTCCCGCATGAAGTCGATGGGAGCATCATCTTGCCTCCCGCTGCAGCACCGGATCGCGATCGAGCTCTTGCACGGGGCCCTTGTGCACCGGGTCCGTGCCGCCGTTATTCTTCTCGACGCGCTCAAGGTGATGCGCAAGATGACGCTCCAGTCGAGCGAACGCCTTGACGACGACAAATGTGATCGCAAGGTAGATGAGGGCCGCAGAAATGAAGACCTCATAGGGCGAAAAGGTCTGTGCGACGATCTTGCGGGAAGTTCCAGTCAGTTCCATGATGGTGATCGTGCTGGCGAGCGAGCTTGCCTTGAGCATCAGGACAACCTCGTTGGCATAGGCGGGCAGGGCCAGTCGAAAGGCGATAGGCAGCACGATCCGCCGGGTCCGCAACGCATAGGACATGCCGAGTGCTTTTGCGGCCTCGACCTCTCCCGCAGGAACGGCACGTATCCCGCCGCGCAGGATTTCCGTGGTGTAGGCGGCATTGTTGAGCGAGAACGCGATCAGAGCGCACCAGTACGGCTCTCTGAGAATGATCCAGGCAGAGGTGGTCCGGATCCATTCGATCTGGCCCGCGCCGTAGTAAATCACAAACAGCTGAACGAGCAGAGGCGTGCCGCGGAACACAAATGTGTAAGCCAGGACCGGGCGTGAGAGCACGCCTGAAGACGATGACCGTAACAGCGAAAGCGGCAAGGCGATTACGAGCCCGGCAAGAACGGAGAGGGCGGCCAGCTGCAAGGTTAGGAGTGCGCCGCTCAGCAGTCGCGGCATGGCGTCGATGACAAGGTACCAGTTCATGGTCGGTTTCTTACTCCGAGATGCGCACGCCGCGGCCCGCGCGCTGCTCCAGCAGCGCCAGGCCAACCAGCGAGACGGAGGTGAATGTCAGATAGAGGGCGGCGGCGATCAGGTAGAAGGTCAGCGGATCATGTGTCGCGCCGGCCGCCACACTGGCCTTGCGCATGAGATCCTCGAGCCCCACGACGGAAATCAGCGCGGTGTCCTTGAGGAGTGTGAGCCAGAGGTTGCCCAGGCCGGGCAACGCGTATCGCCACATTTGTGGCAGGATGACCAGGCGAAACGTGAGAGCCCTCGACAGCGCAAGCGCATGGGCGGCCTCGATCTGACTTCTGGGCACGGCCAGAAGTGCGGCTCTGAACACCTCCGTGGCATAGGCCCCGAAGACAATCGTCAGCGCGAACACGCCGGCCGCAAACGCATCGACCTCGACATACCGGCCAAGAAGCGCGGTCAGCGCCACCGTGCCTCCAAAATACAGGATCAGGATGATCAGGAGCTCTGGAATGCCGCGTACGATTGTTGTGTAGCCATCGGCCAGCCACCGCAGGGCGCCGATCCCGTTGACCTTTGCCATGGCCCCACACAGACCAACTGCGATGCCGAGCACGAGGCTGGTCAGTGCGACCTGCAATGTCGTGATTGCTCCGGCGATGATCTGGTCGCCAAATCCCTGCAGCAACGTCATCGGTGATACCCGTCACGCTGGGACGAAAGGAACTGCCTTACCCGTGGCGACGATGGATGGTTGAAAAAGGCGTCAGGCGGACCTTCTTCTTCGATCTGCCCCTCATGAAGGAAAACGATCCGGTTCGATACCTGCCGGGCGAAGTTGAGCTCGTGGGTAACGATGAGCATGGTGCGGCCTTCGTCAGCCAGCGCCCGGATCACCTTCAGCACGTCCCCGACCAGCTCCGGGTCGAGAGCGGAGGTGGGCTCGTCGAACAACAGGATTTCCGGTTCCATGGCCAGCGCACGTGCGATTGCGATGCGCTGTTGCTGCCCTCCGGAAAGCTGGGAGGGATAAGCATGTCGCTTGTCCGCCAGGCCGACCTTGAGCAACAGCTCCTCGGCGCGAAGATGGGCCTCCGCTTTGCTGAGACCGAGAACATGAATGGGCGCTTCCACGATGTTCTCGAGCACGGTCTTGTGAAGCCAGAGATTGAATGTCTGGAAGACCATGCCGAGATTGATGCGGAGCGCGTTGATTTCCCGCTGCCCGGTTGCGCCGGCGCGCGCCTGGATTTGCCGCCCCCCGATCCAGATTTCGCCCTCGTTCGGCGGTTCAAGGAAATTGAGACATCGCAACAGCGTGCTCTTGCCCGATCCGCTACTCCCCAGGATGGAGATGACGTCGCCCTGATTTGCGGTTAGCGAGAGACCCTTGATCACCTCAAGCTGGCCGAAGCGTTTTCTCAGGTTTACGACGTGCAGCGCTGCTTTCGTATCGCTTAACTCTGTCTTGAACTGACCGGTTGCGGGCTTGATCTTCAGCACGGGTTCCCTCGGCATTACTGTTCAGCGGAGAGTTCCAGATCTGGTACTTCAGTGATTGCGTGAAATTGATGCGAGTGCATAATCTGATCAATAAATCACCTGAGAGACGGCGTAAGCTGTCATGTAACTCTTTGTCTGCGATAGACCGGCTTCGCCAGCGCAGATTCGTCGAACGGAGATCCTTCATCCGCTGTCGGCATCATACCTGAGTAACCCGCCGTGTCGCTTGTCGTCATACTCTGTCCGCTTGCCTGCTCTCGGTGTAGTTCAGAGGGATCACTCGCTTGAGGCGTTTCATCAGCTTGGTTTTCTCGGCGCTTACGGTCCATTGCGGACTTTGGTTGCCATCTCAAATGAATTCCGCTTTGCGCCAACTGCGGACGTCGGCGATGGTTTATGCGTGACAACCCTTCAATGGGTATTCATTGCGCTGGAGAAACCGTTTTGGCCAACCAATGGAGAGGCACACTGATGGCGGCATTTCCGATCGTATGGCTGCCTGTCGCGCGACACGGTGGCAGCACTCGAAGCCATGGGCCACACAATTTCGGTCAAGAGCGTGATGGGCTCGACCCAGTCGATCCATGTCGATGCGGACAAGGGCCTGCTGCTTGGAGCAGCTGACCCAAGGCGGACGGGTTCGGCGACTGTGGGGTATTGAGCACAGACGGAGGTGTTGCGTGATGGCGGCTGCCAGCTATTCCGGCAACGCCGCTTGTAACGCCCAGAGCATGCCGTTTAATAACCTGACAACCGAAACGGAGCCCCGATAATGAAGCTGCTCCAGTACCCAATTCTTTATGCGACGGATCCTGACAATAATGAAACTGCTAAGCTACAACATTCAGGCATGTATCGGGAGCCGGCACTATAGCGATTATCTTTTCGGAGTAAGAAAACAGATTGCCCACAGCCCGGCAAAAGACAGGACGTTGAGAAAGATTGGCCGCTTTATTTCCGGCTTCGATATTGTCTGTCTGCAGGAACTGGATTTGGGCGGAAGGCGGGGCGGCTTTTCATCGCAATACGACGCGTTGAAGAAAATATCCGGCTTTCAGTTTGGCGCATCACAGACTACAAGGGTGATCCCCGGCATCTCTCAACACGGGAATGCGATTTTTTCGCGCTATCCGATTGACGAGGTTGAAGAATACCGGTTGCCTGGAAGAATGAGAGGTCGCGGTCTGCTGGTCTGCACGATACAGGGCCATACAATTGCGAACACGCATCTGAGCCTCTATGCCAAGATGCAGGTCAGACAATTGGAACTGATCAGGGAAGTACTGCATGGGCGGACAAAGACGATCCTGGCAGGCGATTTCAATTGCCGCTCAAGCCGCCCCTGGATACAGGATTTCGCCAATATGTCCGAAATGAATTTGATTACAGGGAATTCGACGAACACTTACCCTTCCTGGAAACCCAATTCCGATATTGATCACATCTTTGCTTCAAGATCGATCTCCTATGGAAAGGCCGAGGTTTTAAACGTTCGGCTGTCCGATCACCTGCCTGTACAGACAGAGTTCGAATTGTTGCAACAGTAGATACCTCTTTCCAGTAGGCCTGATTACAACAGTGGCGATGCGAGACGCGCCAGATTGACCATCAATCTGAACAGAAGCGGGCGACCGGCAAGATGGCCAGCCGCCATCGGTTCGCTACGCTCGAAATCTCGCTCCAACATTGATTTTACTTTTCGCGCGAATCCCTTGTCCAGGACAAGCAAGCTGGCTTCAAAGTTGAGGCGAAACGAACGATTGTCCATGTTTCCTGAGCCTACGGAAGAAAACCGGTCGTCGATCAGCATGACCTTCTGGTGCATGAACCCAGGTTTGTATCGATCGACCTTCGCCCCATTGGACAATGCGCGGTCGATCCAGGCATGAACAGCCAGTCCGACAATCCAGTGATCGCTGGTTTCCGGCACCAGCAACCGAACCTCGACGCCTCGCATCACTGCCAGATGGAGGGCGGTTATCACCTCCTCATCCGGCACAAAATAGGGGGTCGCAATCCAGATTGAATCCTGTGCGGCATTTATCGCCTGAACAACAAACAGTTTGAACGTGTCATCCTTGTCCGCAGGT
>JAHRFE010000019.1 GCA_019084245.1 Hoeflea sp. | reverse complement strand
TCTGCATCCGGTCCCAAGCCGACAACATGTTGATGACGGCAAGCACAAGCAACCCTGCGACGAGAGTTGAGAGGATCGTGATCAATGTGGCCCGGATGGTGATCGATTTCCGGCGGCTCGTCGTGGTGGCATGCATTCTCAGGCCGGCGGAAGCGGTAGCAGTGTTGGGATCAGACATAGGAAAACCCTTCCATTGTTCATGGACTCTAAGATCATGTGTCATTTTAATAACTTGGCCAGAAGAGTGGTTTGTTATCGGAATGGCATCCAGATACAGGCCGATGGTTGGTATCGATCGATGCCGCTTGTCTCCACAAGGCCAAAATGATAATCGCCGTTAAGGTGCTTGTGGCCGTACGGCCATCTTTACATGCAATTTGTCCATTTTCTCCTCCGGGAATGACAGCTCCTCCAGCCGCCAATAAAAATTCTCGCATTTGCTTTGGGATAAGCGCGCCACAGCGTCGCGCATCCAATCGGATGCACAAAGGACACTTGTAACAGCCTGAATTAACTCATGTACGTTAGCGTTCAAACGAAGCCATTTGGACGCGGCATACATTGGGCGGAAAGCTCTGCTTTATTCCTAAGGCATCATGCCTACGTACGCTATCGTACCTTTACGGAGTTAATGATCGCTTAAAGATAAATGTCGGCCGAGCAGCCGTGCCTCGGCAAGCATCTAACCCGGAAAATTCATGGTTGGCTGGCGGATGTAGCCCAAGCCGTTGAAATGTCGTAGGATTCGGTTGCTTAAGCCATTCCACGCCATTCTCAGGAGACCACATCCGCCATGACCGATCTTACGCTGCCGCTTGAGGGTTTGTCATCAGTGAACGGCTAGTCCGTGATCGCTCGTTTCGACGGCGGGACATTGTCGTCGGACCGCGGGGTGATTGCGCTTGGAGAGGTGGAGAAGAAGCTCGGTGTAGCTGGACGGCTGGCACGCTGCATCGATGATCCGCGCCTTCCGGATCAGATTGTCCACAGCCTCGCCGACACAATCGGCTTTCGGATGAAGATGATCGCTGCAGGCTACGAGGATGGCAATGACGCCACGCGTTTGCGCTCGGACCCGATCTTCAAGATGACCGAGGGGGCGCTGCCCTCAGGCCGGGATCTCGCCTCGCAATCGACGATCTGCCGGCTGGAGAACCTGCCCGACCTGCGCTCACTGCTGAAGATGGGGCAAGCGATGATCGATCTCTATTGCGCCTCGTTCCGCCAGCCGCCAAAGCGGATCGTGCTCGATATCGACGATACCTTCGACGCGGTGCATGGTGGACAGCAACTGCGGCTGTTCAACGCCCATTACGATGAATATGGCTTCCAACCGATCGTGGTATTCGATGGCGAGGGCCGGTTCGTCGCGGCGGTCCTGCGTCCGGCGAAGCGACCGGGCGGCGTGGAAATACGCGCGCATCTGCGTCGCCTCATCCGCGCGATCCGGGCCAACTGGCCGAGGACGCGGATCCTGATCCGGGGCGATAGCCACTACTGCGGCCCTCTGGTCATCGACTGGTGCCGCGCCAATGGCATCGACTTCATTCTCGGCGTTGCGCCAACATCCACCCTGCGCAGGCATGTGACGACCATCGAGGCCAGCACGACGGCGCGCTTTGCGGCGTCAGTCGAAAAGGCCCAGGCAGGCGCGCGCAAAGTCCGGCGCTTCAAGGAGTTCTTCGACGCAGCCGCGAGTTGGAGCCGAACCGAGCGCATCATCGCCCGCGTCGAGGTCGGCCCGCAGGGTGCTGACACCCGATTCATCGTCACCAACCTCGAAGGCGGCAGGGCGAAGGCGCTCTACGAGAACGTCTACTGCCGACGCGGGATGGCCGAGAACCACATCAAATCCTTCAAGGCCCACCTCGCTGCCGACCGTACCTCGTGCACACGAGCAACCGCCAACCAGTTTCGCCTCTTCCTGCACGCCGGAGCGTACTGGTTGATGTGGGGGCTGCGCGCCGCCATGCCCAGGCGTTCGCGCTTCAGAGCCGCCCAGTTCGACACCCTGCGTCTGCGCCTCATCAAGATCGCCGTTCGCGTCGTCGAAATGAAAACCCAGATCCGCCTGCATCTGCCCACGTCCTGCCCGGACCAGGCGATCCTGCGCATTGTCCTGGGGCGAATACCTCGCCTCGTCACTTAAACGGCGGGGCATTCAACGCCCCCTTCTCAAACCCATCCACCGCAACCCACAAACCCAGCAGATCATCCCCTCAATAGCTCAATAGCTCAAAGGCGAAAGGGGCGGCACACGCATGGCCAAACAACCACCTTGACGGCTTCAAGGGGGAAATGATCCGGATCCAACAGGTGCCATGAATTGTTCGGGCTAATCCGTCCGAAATGCAAAGTTGTCGGTGCGAGCTTCAGCACGATCCAAGACACGCACGAGCCATACAGGTCGAACATGAAAGATTTTGATGAACCTGATTTTTACCGCGTCCTGATCACGGGCGGATGTTGATATTCGCGCCGGATCCGGTCGTAACATTCACAAGCGCTGTCTTCGAGCAAGCGTCGTTCGGCAACTGTCACGGTACCACGGGAATAACTCAGAGCCCCCTTGTTCATCAGGGCATTGCATACTGCACTGACGGTAGCGCGCCTGAGACCCAATACTTCCGAGACCGAATTCTGAGTAATCTGAAACGCATCCGTGTTCACCCGGTCATGCGCTTCCAGAAGCCAGCGGGCGATGCGTTGCTCAGCCTTATGCAAACTGTTGCAGGCCACAGATTCCATCAATTGCACTGTCAGGGATCTGGCGTAGCGCATCATCGCATCCCGGACGCAAGGATATTTCTCGATAGCGGCATCAAGGGCCTCGATCGAAATCCAGGATGCGTAACCAGGGACTTTGACTACCGGTTGGCTGTCGGCATGTCCGCCCCCGAGAATGTAGGCGATGCCAACAAACCCTTCCTTTCCTAAGGATACCTTGGCAACGCTGCGCCCATCTTCCATGCTGGCCATTAAGGAGACGACACCCTCATGGGGAAAAATGGCATGGCTGACCAATTCTCCTTCTTCATAGAGAACTTGATCCTGGGTCAGCCGCTTCACGACGGCCTTCGATTCTAGAAATTCGAGTGCTTCCGGACGAATATCCAAAAAGATTCTGTTTTGGACGTCGAAATCGCCTGTCAAGCCGTTGTGCGAAGTAATCACCTTGTACCCTCTGAACCAGTGTGCGCTGCAATATAAACAAACCGATCTACAAAAAAGGTTTTTAGTAAAACATTGTTAAATATTTTGTAATTACGGTATCGACCATTAAACGTACGATACCGATCATACGATAAATGGGCGATTATACTCGTCGCGGTAACATCTCACATGAAGTCAACCTTTTCGAGCCGTCGTCAGGAGTCATTTCCATGTTCCTTGAAGTAACTGATTTAGGTTTATCCGATTCCTCGGCGGAAGACAGATCCGATAGCAAGCTCCTTATCCCTGCGGCAGCCTTTCATGCGTCTCGCAACGAATTGCAGGCCTACAAGGAAGCGCTTGATCAGAACACGATTGTATCGGTGACCAACACCTCTGGTCGAATAACCTACACCAATGAAAAGTTCTGCAAGATCATCGGCTATCACTATAATAAATTGGTCGGAATGAAGATAAGCATGCTGAACTCGGGATTCCACAATATCGAATTCAAAGAAGGGCTTCATTCGAAAAATTGCTCAGGATTGCCATTTCAACGAACAGTACTTGGATTGTTCTGATGAACCTCGCGCCCGCGGAACTTACATTGAAAGCCGTATCAAGCGCCATATCAAATCCGACCGGCCCATCTTTCACCAGTTGCATGCCGAGCGTTGGATACAGGTTCAGGAGCGGCGCTCCAAAGCCTCTGCCCGTCGAAGGAAAGTAAAATGAATACCCAAAGTGTTTCTACGATTGATATGAAAACTGGCGTCTCGCCGGCACAGGAACACAGAAAATTACTAACCATCCGTGTCCTGCTCCTCTCGATCGTGGCGGCCTTCGTGGTGGGGCTGCTCTTTGCTGCTTCCGCCAACCTCCTCTCGGCATGGGAGACGATGCGCAGCGCGCGAATCATGCATCATAATGCCGAAGTTGGCGCTCGCTTTCTGACCAGTGCCAAGCTGCTCGCTATCGAACGCGGCGTCACCAATGCAGTACTCGCGGCCCCCGCAGTCGCTGATCCGGAAAAGGTCGAACGTATTGTCGAACTGCGTCGGCATGCCGACGTGGCATTCATTTCGGCGCTAGAAAGCGCGCGCGACATAACCGATATCACAGGTAAAACCGCCCTGATCGCCACCGTAAGCCAGAACCGAGATGCTCTCGCTTCTCTCCGAAGCGACATGGACCGGCAGATGGCAGTTCCCGGATCGGCGCGCGATGAAGCTCTCCTGGA
The DNA here is from genome assembly GCA_019084245.1 of Hoeflea sp. Lineage (GTDB taxonomy): Bacteria > Pseudomonadota > Alphaproteobacteria > Rhizobiales > Rhizobiaceae > Hoeflea. The sequence goes on along the minus strand of JAHRFE010000019.1, from coordinate 12,698 downwards.
CCGGTGGGTGCCGACTGTAACAGCTCTTATCATGTCGCTGCAGGATCTGCACCTCACCGTCCAGGAAGTGCCGCCCACGGCACTTGTCCACACTCAGATTATGCTTGATCTCCGCCAGGCTCTGTGGGTCGTCAGCGAATATGCCGGCCGCGAACGGGCAATAATCGGGAGCATGATCGCCAGCCAGGATCGGATCAGCGACAAAACCCTCGCCACGCTTGCAGAATATCGCGGCCGGCTCGAACAGTCCTGGGCGTTGGTTGAGGTGTATGCCGACCGTCCCTTCGCCAATTCAGCGGTGCTTCGCGCCATTGAGGTGGCGAAGGCAGAATTCTTCGGCGACTTCAGCACCCTGCGAGAAAATGTCTACAAGGCCAGCACCGAGGGGCGCCCCTATCCCCTTGACGCCGATGAATGGATAGCGGCGGCGACGCGCGCCATAGAAAGTCTCCTGGCTCTGTCTGACGCGACGGGTTTGGCGACCAGCAACGATGCCAGCCAGGCTGAGGCGAACAGCTTCCAGAGTCTCGTGGTGAGCTCCATCCTGCTGCTTGTTGCCGCAGCGCTGGGTGTCTTAGCCTTCTTCATCATTGTTACAAAGGTAACCCGCCCGATCCACGCAATGTCTGGGCTGCTGGACGCCTACAGGACCGCGCTCGACCAGCATGCGATCGTTGCTATCACCGACCGCCGGGGCAGAATCACTCATGTCAATGAACCCTTCTGTCGCATCAGCCGCTACGGGCGAGATGACTTGATTGGCCGCTACCACAACATCGTCAATTCTGGCCATCATCCGAAGGAATTCTTTACCGCCATGTGGCGCGACATCGTCGCCGGCAGGATCTGGCGCGGCGAGATCTGCAATCGCGCCAAGGATGGCACGCTGTACTGGGTCGATACAACCATCGTCCCCTATTTTGACGAAGCTGGTCGCATGGATGGCTATGTCTCCATCCGCTACGACATCACCAAACGCAAACAGGCCGAAGCGCACCTGCGCGCGGAGAACGAACGCCGCGAACATGCCGAAACCCTGCTCCGCGACATCATTGAAACCATTCCGGACGGCGTCGCTGCCTTCGATCGAGAGGAGCGGCTGATCCTCAGTAACAGGGCCTATCGAGAACTCCACGATACGATCGCGCAGGATATTGTTCCGGGCGCGCGGTTCGAATACCTGATGAGACTAGCCCTGGAGCGTGGGCAATTCGCGCTTTCGAGCGATATGGAGGAAGGCAGCGCCAGCTACCTTGCCGCCCGCCTCACGAGTTTCCGCCGGCCCGCCGGCCCGTTAGTTCAGCACCTGCGCGACGACCGCTGGCTACAGGTGCGCGAGCGACGTTCCGAGTCCGGCAACACGGTCGGGGTGCGCACCGACATCACCGATCTCAAGCGGGCGGAACTCACCATCAAGGAACAGGCAGAGCGCGATTCGCTCACTGGTCTCTACAATCGCTCGGTGCTTACGGACTGCCTGCAGAGCGCCTGCGCCCGGGCCCTGCGCGGTGACTACTTGGGCGCGCTGGTGGTTGCCGACCTGGACAATTTCAAGTCAATCAACGATACGCTCGGCCACGACGCCGGTGACGCCCTGCTCCGGGAGGTCGCCGCCCGCTTCAGCACGGCCCTGCGCGTAAGCGACATTATCGTACGCCTCGGCGGAGATGAATTCGCCATCATACTGCCGAGGATTGCCGGCCGCGCGGCGCTCGAGCGGCTGATGGGCCGAGTACGCAAGGCCGTTTCGGGGCCTGTCGCTATCGGCTCGCACCGGATCTTGCCCAATTGCAGCTTCGGCGTCTGCCTGTTTCCCGATCAAGCCAATACGCCCAATGAACTGATGAAGAACGCCGACATCGCCCTCTATGAGGCGAAGGCCACCAACCGTGGCGGCTGGCGCATTTTCGACAAGACCATACGCTCGACCCTGGAGCGGCGCGAAAGGCTGGCCACCGCACTGCGGAGCGATCTTACGGCCGGGCGGCTGGCCATCGCGCTTCAGCCGCAGGTCTCTCTCGCCGACGGCAGGCATGCCGGCTTCGAGGCACTTGCGCGCTGGAATCTCAACGGTCGACCAGTTTCACCTGGGGAGTTCATCCCCGTATCGGAAGAGACCGGTTCGATCGTGCCGCTCGGCACCTTCATGCTGGAAACGGCGCTCTCCTCGGTCCACGCCATGGAGAAGGCGGGTTTCGCCTTCGGCACGATCAGTGTCAACGTGGCGGCGGCACAGCTGAAGTACGACGGCTTTGTCCCGCTGGTCGCCGCGATGCTGAAGCGGTTCCGAATCGCACCATCCAGCCTAGAACTGGAGATCACCGAGAATGTCCTGCTCGATCGTGCCGTGGATACGATTGCCCCGACACTCGACCAACTTGTCAAGCTCGGCGTCAGGATCGCACTCGATGATTTCGGCACGGGCTATGCCTCGCTCATCCATCTCAAGCGTTTTCCGGTGCATCGGCTAAAGATTGACCGGTCTTTTATCGGCGATATTGAAACCAGCCAGGATAGTGCCGCCATATCAAAGGCGATCATCGGCCTCGCCCACAACCTTGACCTGCGGGTGGTCGCCGAAGGTGTGGAGAACGAGCGCCAGCTCGCCTATCTGCGCGCACACGGTTGCGATTATGTGCAGGGCTATCTGTTTGGACGGCCGCTGCAGGGCAGTGAACTCGACGACTATGTCGCGACCCGCGCCCACCCCGCCGTGCCGGTCCAGCCCGGTACGGGTCTTGCGAGGCCCTTCGGCTCACGCCGGAAGAGAGCGTTCTCAACAATTTCCCGAAGTCCATGCAGTCGACGGTGAAGGCCGACCTGCGCGAGATCTGGCAGGCCGACACCCGCGCCGCAGCGGCAACCGCGATGAACACCTTCGCCGAGAAATACGGCGCCAAGTACGAGAAGGCAGTGACCTGCCTGACCAAGGACCCAGAGGCGCTGCTCACCTTCTATGACTTCCCGGCCGATCACTGGGATCACCTGCGCACAGGCAACCCGATCGAGAGCGTCTTCGCCACCGTTCGGCACCGGACCGTCCGAACCAAAGGGGCGCTGTCGCAGAAGACGGCGAAACTCATGGTCTTCAAGCTCGTTCAGGCTGCCGCCAAGACGTGGCGCCGCCTGAAGGGTGCGAACCATTTGCCTTTGGTCATCGAAGGCGTCACATTCACCGACGGCGTCGCAGCGAGCGTAGTCGAAAATCGCGCCGCTTGATTAGGCCGCGTCACCCAAAATCCCGCATAGCTCCGAGGCGTCTTCCAACCGGCTCAGTCGACCAATCATGAAATGTGATGGCGTTGGCTTCGCACTTGGCTCCCAATCCCATGTGTCGTGCAAACCACGTTGACGTTCTAATCCCGTATTCCTCACGTTACTCCATATAACGGCGTTTGCAGAGGAATCGGAAATTTGGAGAATGGTAAGAGGGCCGTCAATCGGGGTGGAATTGGGTTATTTCCGGGAGAGGCTTTACCTTGGATCAAAGCAAATCGTTTTGATACCTCCAAACCGCATGTGCGATGATTTCTGTAGGAAAGCGGTGGCGCTTGTAGCGGAGAGAGGCGGGGTCAGTGGAGGGGGATGGTGCATGTTAGAATCTAAACCCGCAAAACTTAAGGCGACGGTACCCAATCAACATCGATCACTCGGGTGGGGCTGATCAGTCGCTGCTCGCCGCTGGCGGTCTTTTCCTCCATCCATTTGTTGACAACGCCTTCTCGCGACCGATCTTGAACAGGCGGCGCATATAGTCGGTGTTGAATGGATCACGAATGTCATAGGGAACGGCTTGATCGAGATAGGTGAGATTGAAGCTGATTCCAGCCCGCCGTGTGAGCGTGTATGTGGCGTTGACAGTGGCGCGGGCATGGGTTTTAACGAGAGTGGAATAGGCTCTGCCGGCGATTGCTAACGTCGACGGCCTAACAACCTCAAATTCCGGATCCAGCATGTTGTTGAGAAGAATATAGAGATCGACCCTGCCGGGACGGATCGGTGGCGCGAGATCGGTCGAAGCCAGAAATGATTCGGGCGCGGTGAACAATTGGGTGGTGGCACCGCCATCGGAATGCATCTCCTGAAAACGTCTGCCATTCACAGTCACATCGATCATCACCGGCGGAAACACGGCGGGAATGCTGGCGGAGGCGATCAGCACGTCGCGAAACAGCGTCAATGCCTCAGTGTCGCCGCTTGCGGCAATTGCGCCCATATCCCAGATCACGGTTCGCTGGGCATCCAGGTTGGTGGTCGCCACGAAAAGCCGACGTCCCTTGAGATGCTCGGCAGCAATTTTGCGAAGCATGTCTTCGTTCGCGTAATGCGCCACCAGACGCTGCAAGGCTGTCGGGTCGGACAATCCGGCTCCCAGCACCGCCAAGATCGGCCGCGGCCGGACCAGCGTTTCGGCTATGCCGCTTGTGTACAATTCGACAAGCACGGGATCATGGGATGAGCCAAGAAACGCAAACGGAGAAATCAACGCCCCAGTGCTTACACCGCTGACGACGTCGAATTCCGGCCGCGTTCCGGCTTCCGACCAGCCGGTCAGAAACCCTGCACCGAACGCCCCGCCGGACCCGCCGCCGGAAATCGCCAGGTAGCTAATGCGGCCAGCGCCAGCCGGCGACTGGAATATGGGCCCGGAGGATGCTCGTTCATCCGCCGAGCCATCGCCCCAAAACCGGATGTCAGAGAAGCCCTCGACCTGGGCCGTGTCCTGATCCGGCTCCGCTAGCCCCGTCCGCGCCAAACCGGCGCAGCCGTTCAAGGCCAGCAAAAGGATGACCAACATAGCGACGCCCAGCGAAGATCGGATTAAATTCACGCTTCTTCCTACCCGCCCTGTAAACTGCCCAATCATTTGCAAATTTCCCAATTGGCCGGAGTATCTGGAGCCCCCTGCCTGCTGGCTAAGGACCGCCTCCGCTCAGCATCGCTGGCAGATCCAGACACTGGACCGGGCCCGCGCCACCTCATGCGTCCGCTAATCCACGGCCTGCTTGCGCCAATCCGAGTTCTGCTAGAATTGCGTAAAGCGCCGGAAGTACCAACAGCACCAGCGTCCTAAGCCCGCTCCGCGGTCGTGAATTGCCTATGTACGATGGCGTACACACAAATTTTACTCTCGATGAGTAGTGTGGGTGATGTAGCCGCGATGCCGATTGGCGCTGACTGAAAATCTAACACTGAATATCAATATTTTTTCAATCGAAATGGGTTCAACGAGCTGAAGGGGGAAGAATGGCCAAGGCGCAGATCCGGACTTCGCGCTTTGACGCTATCCGCCTGCTGGCGACACTCTCTGTGTCGGCCTTTGCCGCCGAGATCACCATAATGTTTGTCTTGGAAACGTATTTCCAATCCAGTCCGGTGATAACCGCCGTCATTGACGCCTCAATCCTGACACTGGTGCTGTTTCCTGTTCTCTATTTCGTCATCTTCAGGAAAATGGTGCGAACGAGCGGCGCGCTGGCTTCTGACAAGGAGGTTCTTCGCGCAGCACGTGATGAGCTGGAAACCACGGTACAGGAACGCACCCGGGAGATCGAAAAGACAAAGCGAGAGCTTGAAGAGAGTTTGCAGCGCTTCACCGACATCGCCGAGACTGCTGGTGACTGGATTTGGGAAATGGACGGGAACCTGCGCCTCTCGTTCATGACGCCGCGGTTCTTCGAGATTTTCCCGATCGCTCGTGAGGACCTGATCGGCAAGACCCGTGAAGAGTTTGCCGGCGTGAAAGAGTATGACGAGAATTGGCGGCGGCATTTCGATGATCTTGCCAACCACCGTCCGTTCCGCAATTTCAGTTATTCCACCGCCCAGTCCGACGGTCGTCCGCAGCACATCGAAATCAGCGGCAAACCCGTATTCGATGCCGATGGTGTCTTTCGAGGCTATCGCGGCACAGGTACCAATAAGACCGCCGAGATTGAGGCGCGCGCGGCCCTGGAAGATAGCGAGAAGCAGTTCCGCGATCTGATTGAAGGCTCGATTCAGGGTGTGTTTGTCCATGCTGACTGGAACATCCTGTTCGTCAATCAGGCAATGGCGGATATATTTGGCTATGAAAGCCCCGAGGAAATCCTCGCTCTCAAAAGAGCCGAGCCGCTGATCGCGCCAGATGAACGCGAGCGTCTGACGGGCTTCAGGACGGCGCGCCGGAAAGGCGAGGACGCGCCCGAAATCTACGAAGTGCGCGGACTGGAAAAGAACGGCTCGGAAATCTGGCTTGAATTCCGTGTCAGGAATGTCGATTGGCACGGCACCGCTGCGATGCAGTGTGTGATTGTCGATATCAGCGGACGCAAGGCAGCGGAAGAGGCTCTCCACGCTCAAAGAGAACAGCTGCACCAAATCCTGGCGAATGTTCCGCGTGCCATCATTACAATCGACGAAAAAGGTATCATCAAGAGCTTCAATCCGGCAGCCGAGACGACATTTGGTCATTCGGCTGAGGAAGCAATCGATCAAAACGTCTCGATCCTGATGCCGAAAGCGGAAGGGAAAGCCCACGACGGATACATCCGTTCCTATATGGAAACCGGAGCGAAACGTTTTATTGGCCACGGGCCGCGACGGCTTACCGGGGCCCACAAGGATGGCCGGGAATTTCCCATGGAACTCGCGATTGGCGAGGCAGGCCAGGAACTCAAGAGCAAGTTGTTCATCGGAATAGCAAAAGACATCACGGATGACATCAAGCTGGAAAATACCCTCAAGCAGCAGAACGAACAGTTGCTCAAGAGAGACATTGAGCTGAATGAGCAGAACGACCGGTTCAATGCAGCAATGGAGAATATGTCGCACGGACTTTGCATGTTCGATCGGGAGCAACGTCTCGTCGTCTGCAATGATCGCTATGCCTCGATTTACGGCCTCTCGCCCAAGCTGGTTAAGCTCGGAACGACACTAACTGAAATCCTGCAACATCGCATTGCGTCGGGAATCTATTACGGCGATACGCCGGAGGAATACATCCGGGAACGCGGTGCGGCTGCAATGGCTCGCCAGAGCAGCACGAAGGTCCATGAACTCTCTGATGGCCGTTCAGTGGTGATCCGGCATCATCCACTCGCCGATGGTGGTTGGCTTGATACCCATGAAGACATCTCCGACTTCAGGCGTATCGAGAAGCGTCTCGCTCACCTTGCCCACCACGATTCACTGACAGGCCTGGCCAATCGCGTTTTGTTGCGAGAGCGGCTGGACGAGGAGTTGAAGCGTAGCCAGCGGGGGAACGGGTTTGCTGTGCTCTGCCTCGATCTCGACGGCTTTAAGGCGGTCAACGATATACACGGCCACGCGGCTGGTGACGAGCTGCTTAAATCCGTCGGCGAGCGGTTGCAAGATTGTGTCCGGGAAACCGATCTTGTTGCCCGGCTTGGCGGTGACGAGTTCGCGATCCTTCAGGCTTCGGTTGAACAGCCAGCTGACGCAACACTACTGGCAGAGCGGATAGGTGCTGCAATCAGCGCTCCATTCAATCTCGGACATGATGAAGTGACGATTGGCGGAAGTATTGGTATCGCCTTCGCGCCGAAAGATGGCTCCGAACCAGATCAGTTGCTGGGCAACGCCGATCTCGCCCTCTACCATGTCAAGGGCAACGGTCGCGGCAACTACCACCTGTTCGAGCCGGCGTTGGAAACAAGTGCCAGAGATAGCCACGCTCTGGGTAGCGATCTGCGCGGGGCGCTCGCCAGGAACGAGTTCGAGGTCTACTACCAGCCTTTGTTCAATCTCAAGCAGTGCAAGGTCAGCGGTTTCGAGGCGTTGCTGCGCTGGCATCATGGCGAGCGTGGTACCATCCCGCCAAACGAATTCATACCTGTTGCCGAGGAGACAGGCCTTATCAGCGAAATCGGCGAATGGGTTCTCAAACAGGCCTGCGCAGAGGCAGCGCGCTGGCCCGATGGCATCAATGTTGCAGTCAATGTTTCTCCGATACAGTTCAGGCGTGGCAATCTGGTGCAAATGGTCCAGGACACGCTTGCTGCAACCGGGCTGCGCGCCAACAGGCTGGAACTTGAGATTACCGAGTCGGTGCTGATGCAGGACAGCATAGAAATGCTTGCCAAGCTGCACGAGTTGAAAGAAATCGGCGTTCGCATTTCGATGGACGACTTTGGAACAGGCTATTCTTCACTGAGTTATCTGCGAAGCTTTCCATTCGACAAGATCAAGATCGATGCATCTTTTGTGCGCGGCCTTTCTGAAGGCGAATCCGACATCGGGATCGTGCAGGCTGTGGTCGGTCTGGCGTCCCGGCTTGGCGTGGAGACGACTGCTGAGGGTGTCGAAACGGAAGAACAGTTGGAGATTGTCAGAGCGGAGGGTTGTACCGAAGCGCAAGGCTACCTGTTCTCTCCGCCGAGACCGGTCAAGGACATAGCCTACCTGTTGCCGCGGCGCCGAAATAAGACGGTCAGCGCAGCCTGACAACCAAGGGTGTTGCATTAGGTCGCAACCGGTCCAAAACTCCATACATTCAATTATGCGGCAATTGGATGCAGCGCTGTGAACAGATTGGAACTAAGTGCCCAACCCGGTCACTGGATCGTCCTGGACCGTTGGGGTCCAGACGATATACAGAAGTTTGCTGTTCGTGTAATTCAGCCAACAGAGATATGTGCGGATAAAATATCCGATCTCAACGTCTAAAAATGGGAATATCAGTTTAATTTTTAAACAAGGGCTCACCTATATCCTTACCACGATTTTCCATCGGATTGGTTTGACAATGAGTTCAATAGAAAAACCGGGAATCCCTGCAAATGAACCCGCTCCTGCGGATCAGCGCCCGCCTCGGCACAAAGTGCTCAAGGGCGCGCATGTTGCCTTCAATAGCGAATTCAGCGCGGTTCCCTGCACAATCCGCAATATGAGCGAAACCGGTTCCCGGATTATTATTGAGGGGGGATGGTTCATCCCCGAACAGTTCATGCTTCATGTTGATATTGACGGCTACAAGGTTGAATGCAAGCGCGTATGGCAACGCGGTAGCGAGTGTGGCGCACGTTTCATTGGCGAGAAGATCAAGACCGGGAGGGCGCGCCAGCAAGTGCTGACGCCGGAAGCCGAGATTGAGGATTTACCACCACATCGTCACGAATTAAAAAAGGGCAACGCAGGAGTTCCTCCCGTAACTCCCACCAAGCCCGTAAGACCTTCCGGCAATTTCGGGCACAAGACCCGCTGAGACGTAATTCGTCAACACCGTTCAACTGTCGACCTCAAGCGATACAATAATAGCTCAAGGGCTTCCGACGTTTCATTTGATCGACGCCCTTGCCGAATTTGATAGAGCATCTGGGCAACAAGACCCGTTCCAGCGGCATCGGGTTGGATGCGGGTACGAAGAGGCGGCCGACTGTCGCAGCTAACCAAAGGAGGTGTGTATCAAGGGTTGGATCGAGCGAAAGGCCTCGGGAGCGCCTGAGCTCAATTGCGACAACCATAAAGTCATCGGCGCGATGCCGGCGGAACCAAGGTGCATGAGAAGACGATGATGCCACAGGGACGAAATCCCAAGGTGAGTGAGGTCGCGGCGACATGCACATTAAGCGCGTTTGTTTGATTAACCCCTCGTCTTGCGGACTTCATCGAGGCCAGCGGTCATGGGCCGCATTCAAAGGCCGGACATATGACCGCTACCAATCCCTACGCGGATATCGTCAGAAAATGCTCCTTGACACGCGGGCCGTTCCACATATGTCGCCGCGCATCGGGTTTTCCTTTCGGTCAGGTTGAAGTCTCGCAACTCCACCTTCTCCGACGGACCCGGTGCCCACTTAACGCTTCGCGGAAAACGCAGCGTGACCGCTTTCTCCACTGAAACCGCCCCCGAAATTATACCATCTCCTCGGACGCTATCCGCGTTCAGGCTACGGACGTGCAGATTTCTACCTGAACGCAGCGGGACCGGCTGCACCCGTCCGCCACCCTTTGATGCGGGCAGCGCCCGTTGGGGGCAAACTGTTTTTTCACTGCTACTCCAGCGCCTGTCACTGCGGCGCAAAGCGGGATTGCGTTCAGAGGCAAGGGTTTCGACCTGCCCCTGAACGCGTCAGGTGAATGTGTCGTCAGCTGGTTCTTTGTGCCGCGTTGCGGCCCAACACCCCAAGCACCACCATCACGACACTGACCGCGACGATGACAGCAAGCATCAGATTGGGCACGTAGAAAGTCGAGTAGATTTCCCACCCGAGAAGCCGCAGGACTTGTCCCACCTCGGTGTAGTTGCCCACAAGGTGACCGCCAAGCGTACCGGTGATGCCCACAAAAACCACTCCGATCCCGGCCAGGCCCGCCATGATCAGCCGGTTCAGCCCCTGCCAGATCGCGGTGCCATGGCGCAGCCGCAGCAACGTCAGCAGAGCAAAGTAGGCCCACGACCAGCTCGCCAGCAGCATATGGTTGCGGCCCATCGGCGTGGCGCTCAACGTCGGCCAGGGCCAGACACTCAGCCCCAGCAGCCAGGCCACGGCACCAAAGACGAGCCCGCCCACCAGCAGGGTCGGTAAGGCCCGGTCAAAGGTTTGCGCCACCGGACCATCCGAGACTGCTCTGATGAAGATCGCGAGACCGGCCACCAGCCAGAGTGCGATCGGGAAGTGAACCATTACAACGTGATATGCAGCCATCGGATCAGGCTCCTTTACGGGTGGACAGGGTGGCATTGAGCGCGAAACCGAAGGCGGCGATCAACAGGATGCCGGCCAAGAGGGTCAAGAGCCATTGGCGCTTGATCTGTGGCTTGAACTCTTGCTCGATTCCGTAATTCGCAAGTTGCTCGGGCGAGTGGCGAAAGGCCACGGGAACGCCCCGCTGGATATACTCAGCACCAGCATGGGCATTGGCATTGTTGAGCATAGGCCAGGTGACTTGGCCCGGGTAGAACAGTGTCACATCTGCCCATTCGTCGCCCCAGGTCGGGTTGGTGCCTTGAAACGGGGTCGCGGTGATGCCGCCAGACCGTCCAAGCCCAAGATTTTCGGGCAGCGAAACATAGTGCCAGCGCCCACCGGTCGCGTTGCGGTGGATCGCAAAAGCCACCTGATAGATGCCCTGATCCTTCAGAATCTTGTCATCCGCAGGGCTGCCGGTATCGAGCGCCCGCGATAGCGTCACGTCCCAATAGCCATCGGTCCAGCGCCCCTCGCCGACCACACCGATATTGCCGCGGGACCCTTCGCCAGGAGTCAGGATGCGCCGCGGGATCACGTCGCCATTCTGCCAGCCGGCGTTCTGATCGTAGGGTACCGTCGCAGCGGGGATCAGCGCATAGGTATTGTCCTGCGTGACGTTCCCTGCCTTGATGTCATCCCATTTCAGAGTGTCATGTCCGGAGACGAACATCACCTTGGGTTGGTTGAGGTCTTTGTCCCAATTGGTGCTGTAGGCACCTTTGCCTGCATCGCCACCGCGCTCGTCGGCGACAGACTGGTCGTCGGCCTCGCCCAACGGATTTGACCGCCCGCCGCGCCAATGCCACAGATCGAGGAAATAACCTGCCTCGCGCTGTGCCGCGAGCTTGGCATCATCTGCCTTGTCATCCCACGCGCCAAGCCGATTGCGGGTTTGAGGCAGGTATTTCGTGACCTCCTCAGGTGCTTCGTCGGTCAGACCGGCCAGACCATCCCCGATGGTGACATAGCCGCCATAGCGGCCAAATTCGGGCACACTGCCATCGTCGAGCATCATGGCCGCGCGATCTTCGTGTAGACCATCCGGTTGCGACCCAGGAACGGCCTTGCCTTCCACGATCCATTCGCCGTCCTGATAGCGCAGGACATCGTGGAAAATCCCCGGCTTTTGAGCAGGCCAGCGGTAGCGGAAGAACATCGTCGTGTTGTTATAGGCCGCCTGCACCTGCAAGGGCACGGTCAGATCGGCCGGAATGGCGATGTTGCGTTCGGGATCGTCGCGCACGACACCAGTGCCATGTGTCAGCCAGGCGGACAAGAGCGTCCCGCCAAACAGAGCTATTATTAATAGGGATTTCGGAGACCGCATAATGCGCGTCCTTTCATGGTTGCCTTCATTTACAGCGCAATGAAGCGACAACTCTGGGGCAACCATGCTGTTGTCTCGGAGATGTCAACGACATCGAACCATGTGGCAAAAGGTATCACCGTTTTTGGGCTGCTCTTATGAACTGCATCAAATTCGGACCATATGCGCGACTGCTCAAGAACTGGGTGTGTTCCATCGGTCTTGAGCCAAGCGCCTACGGCACACATTCAATGCGGCGGACAAAGGTCGCTCAGATATACAAGAAAACTGGCAACCTACGCGCCGTTCAGCTCCTACTGGGACATACGAAGATGGATAGCACCGTTCGCTATCTCGGAGTCGACTTAGAGGATGCACTGACGATCTCTGAAGCAATCGAAATTTAAACTACCAAAGGGCCGACGTTTTCGTCGGCCCATACTGCTCGCCGACATCCATTCCAGCTCTTGCGCTTCCGGCCCATTAGCTGCCTTTTGATCAACCCGCTGAGCGCAAAGCTACTTCGCCAAATTGGACCTTCGGCACTGTGCTAGCAAGTGGCTGTTTTCGGCCCTGTTGTTGAGGCCTTTGTGCGACCAGTGATCCAGACCGGGCGCGACCTCGCGTTTCGCCGCGTTGTAGGACCGCAGCTTATCCGTGACGATACGTTTCGGAACGACGCTGTATCGCTTGATCAG
>JAHRFE010000040.1 GCA_019084245.1 Hoeflea sp. | reverse complement strand
GAGTGTCGCTTGCGCGGCTCTCTTGGATAACACAAGGGCGAACTTCTTGGCGCCAGCGGCGCGCCGCCCTCGTTGTGTGAGCGGTTTATAGGTCCCACCCACACAAAGAGTCAACAGCCATTTTCACGAAACTGACATTTTTCGGATATTTGTCGTCTGGCGCACCGGACGATCGCGGTTTGCACCCCGCCTATATAGGATAAAGTGGCGCACAGATCCGATTTCGCCTTATCGCCGCCGGAATTTCGATTAGAACGAGGCAGTGTCGGCTCAAGGTGATGCCTACCGCAGACTGAGCAGCTGATTTGGTGTCCTGATTCGGATCGAGCAAGGCTTCGCGTTTGACTCAGGCCCGACTGCAGGGCACATCTTCATCCAACTGTGGCGCGCCTCGCGTGAATGCGGCCGCCAAACCCCGGGGGACCAATGCCAAACGACGAGTTTCTTGCACGGCAGATGGGCGATCAACCGCCACTGCTGGCTGGCGGCCGCAAGCCGCCGGACAAACGCGAGATCTCGCTGCGCTGGCTTTCCGGCACCTTCATGACTGGCATCACTTCGAGCCTGCTGATGGGCGTGGCTCTCTTCGGTGCCCTGGAAGGACGCGAGCAATTGGCGATCCCCGCAGAGGCAATGGCCGCGGCCGACCTCGACAGCGGCGGATCCGGTTCCGTGGAGAAGGGGTCACGGCTGATCCAGTCGGTCGTCACCGCCAAGCCGGTCGACCGAGCCATCATGGAAGTCTCGACCATGGTGCGTGATGGCGACCACGACGTGGTGAGACGGCAGCCTTTCGCCCACGTGAAGATCGCGCTCGCCGCCAACCACCACGCCACCGCTTCCAAGTCCTATCCGCGGTTCGACCCTCTCAAAATCTTTTCGGCCGGCGAGGCCGAAGCAGCCTCAAGCGTCAGGACCGGTGTCATATATGGCGCGGATGTCGAATCGGAGATCAGCTTGCGCTCGCTTGATTTCCCGGTGGAATCGCCCGAGCGCCCCTTTGCGGCCTCGATGACGCTGGATGAAGCTGAAGAAACTGTCCGTACCAATGGATCGGTTCTGACCGATGGATCGGTTCAACTCGCGTCACTCAACTATGTAGACCCGCGCCGGTTCGTGTCCAACCGTATTGATCTGGATTTCAGCGCCAGCCTGAATGCGCGGGTGATCGCGGAGAATGTTTCGGTCGCCTCCTACTCGCCGAGCAGCCCGGAGCGGGTTGACTATGTCGATGACATCATCCCGGTCAGAAAAGCAGCAGCCTTGTCAGACATTCTCGATGGCGCAGGCTACGGATCCGAGCAATATGAAGCAGCGATGACGTTACTCGCGCAACAAATCAAGATCGACAAGATCCCCGAAAATTCCGTGATCAGGATTGGTGTCGAGCAATCCGGAGAACGCGCGCGGATCATTCGCATGACTCTCTACCAGAACTCGAGCCATGTGATCACCGTCGCACTTTCGGATCACAAGGGTTTCGTCATCGGCAACGAACCGCCGCACACTCCGGCGATCAGATCCGCCTTCGACGAGACCGCGACGCCCATCGTCACCGCACGCGACCTTCCCAATATCTATGACGGGATCTACAGGGCCGGACTGACCTACGGCATGTCGACGGACATGGTCGAACAGATCATCAAGATGCTTGCCAGCAATGTTGATTTCCAGTCGCCGCTCCGACCATCGGATACCTTGGAGGCCTTCTTCTCCGTAACCGACGAAAGCGGCGCAGCGACCGAGGAGTCCGAACTCCTGTTCGTCAATGCAAAGTTCGGCGGCAATGCGATCCGGCTCTACAGGTTCCAGCATCCGGAAGACAATTCCATTGATTATTACGACGAGGAAGGCCGCAGCGCCCGGCAATTCCTGCTGCGCAATCCTGTGCCGAACGGCAAGTTCCGCTCCGGTTTTGGCATGCGCCGCCATCCGATTCTGAAGTATTCGCGCATGCACACCGGCGTCGACTGGTCCGCACCCCGTGGCACGCCGATCATTGCCGCAGGCAATGGCGTGGTGGAAAAGGCAAGTTGGGATAAAGGCGGGTACGGACGGCAAACCATCATCCGCCATGCAAACGGGTATGAGTCGAGCTATTCGCATCAGCATACGATCGCCAAGGGCGTCGTCCCCGGCGCCCGCATCCGCCAGGGTCAGGTCATCGGAACCGTCGGCTCGACCGGGCTTTCGACCGGTCCGCACCTCCATTACGAGCTGATCGTCAATGGCAACAAGGTTGATCCAATGCGCATTCGCCTGCCCGATGGCAAGTCCTTGAAGGACGATGCCTATGCGATGTTCGCGCGCGAACGCGATCGAATCAATGCGTTGCTCGGCATTGAAATCGCCAACAAGGAACTCGCAAGCCGCTGAACCGCGAGGGTTGCAGCAAGGGGCCGGCTCTATCGAGTGATCGGGGATCCGGATGCCATCCGTAAATCCCTCCCTGCCTGTTCTTCAGCCCGGCACCGCCCGATCTCCCGGAACGTTTGATTGCCGGCCGTGGGCATGGATTTCGATAACCGCTTCAAATGATGAAGGCGGATCTTGTTCGATCCGCCTTCATATGAACGTTCGCCGTGTTTTACGCTGCTTCACCGTGAGGTTCGCCGGCCACGACCGGCTCGTCACCCGAGACAGAGAACACCAGCCTGTCAGAGCCCGCACTCACCTTGACATTCGAGCCTTCTCCCACCTCGCCAAGCAGGATTTTCTCGGCCAATGGGTCCTGCACATATTTCTGCACGACCCGTTTGAGCGGGCGGGCGCCATAGGAAGGATCATAGCCCTTTTCGGCAAGCCAGGTCCGGGCTTCATCATCGAGGGTGACTTCGATCTTGCGATCCACCAGCAACTTGCCAAGACGAGAGAGCTGGATGTCGACGATCGCCCCCATTTCGGACCGGCGCAACCGGTGAAACAGGATGATCTCGTCGATCCGGTTCAGGAACTCCGGTCGGAAAGCCGAGCGCACGACTCCCATCACGTCATCACGCGCGGCATCGGCATCCTGGTCATCGCCAAGAGACGCCAGATACTCCGAGCCAAGATTGGAGGTCATGACAATCAGGGTGTTGCGAAAATCGACCGTGCGCCCCTGCCCGTCCGTCAGGCGTCCATCATCGAGCACCTGCAACAGCACGTTGAAGACATCGGGATGAGCCTTCTCGATCTCATCGAACAGGATCACCTGATAGGGCCTGCGCCGGACCGCTTCGGTCAGCGCGCCGCCTTCATCGTAGCCGACATAGCCTGGGGGCGCCCCGATCAGCCGGGAGACCGAGTGCTTCTCCATGTATTCGGACATATCCATCCGGATCAGCGCGGTCTCGTCGTCAAACAGGAATTCGGCCAGCGCCTTGGTGAGTTCGGTCTTGCCAACGCCGGTAGGGCCCAGGAAGATGAACGAGCCCATGGGCCGGTTCGGATCCTGCAGACCAGCACGAGCCCGGCGCACGGCTTTGGAGACAGCCTGCACCGCTTCGCCCTGGCCGATGACCCGCTTGCCTATTTCGTCTTCCATCCTGAGAAGCTTGTCGCGCTCGCCTTCCAGCATCCGGTCGACCGGAATTCCGGTCCACCGCGAGACGATGTGCGCGATATGATCCGGCGTCACGGTTTCCTCGACCATTCCGACTGCATCGGTTTCGCCATGCGCTTCCGCCTCGGCAAGCTGACGCTCAAGAGCGGGGATCTCGGAATAGGCAAGCTCGCCCGCGCGCTGGTATTCGCCATTGCGCTGGGCAATCGCGAGATCATTGCGGGCCGCCTCAAGCTTCAGCTTGATATCTGCGGCCAGGCCCAGCTTCTGCTTTTCGGACTGCCAGCGCGCCGTCAGTGCACCCGATTTCTCCTCAATGTCGGAGAGTTCGCGCTCGAGCCGCTCAAGCCGGTCTTTCGATGCCTGGTCGGTTTCCTTCTTCAGCGCTTCACGCTCGATCTTGAGCTGCATGATGCGACGGTCGAGTTCATCAAGCTCTTCAGGCTTCGAGTCGACCTGCATTCTCAGCCGTGCTGCCGATTCATCGACCAGATCGATCGCCTTGTCAGGCAGGAAACGATCGGTGATGTACCGATTGGAAAGCACCGCCGCCGACACCAGCGCCGAATCGCTGATCCGCACCTTGTGATGCTGCTCGTATTTTTCCTTGAGCCCGCGCAGGATCGAGACCGTGTCCTCGACCGTGGGCTCTTCCACCATCACCGGCTGGAACCGCCGCGCCAAAGCCGCGTCCTTTTCCACATGCTTGCGATATTCATCAAGCGTTGTTGCCCCGACGCAGTGCAGTTCACCGCGCGCCAGAGCAGGCTTGAGCAAATTGGAAGCGTCCATCGCCCCGTCAGCCTTGCCCGCGCCGACAAGCGTATGCATCTCATCAATGAACAGGATAATGCCGCCGGTGTTGGCCTGGATTTCCGACAGGACAGCCTTGAGCCGTTCCTCGAACTCGCCGCGATATTTCGCGCCGGCAATCAGCGCGCCCATGTCGAGCGCCATCAACTGCTTGTCCTTGAGCGATTCAGGCACGTCGCCATTGACGATTCGGAGCGCAAGGCCTTCCGCGATCGCGGTCTTGCCGACGCCGGGCTCGCCAATCAGCACCGGATTGTTCTTGGTTCGGCGCGACAGGACCTGAATGGTGCGGCGAATTTCATCGTCCCGGCCGATTACCGGATCAAGCTTGCCCTCGCGGGCCGCGGCCGTCAGGTCACGTGCATATTTCTTCAGTGCGTCGAAACCCTGCTCGGCTCCTGCGCTGTCCGCGGTACGGCCTTTGCGAATGTCATTGATAGTCTGGTTGAGGCTTTGCGCCGTCAATCCGGCATTCGACAGGATCTTCGAGGTCGCAGCCGAGGTCTCGATGACCAGCGCGAGCAGCAGCCTTTCAACCGTGACAAAGCTGTCACCGGCCTTCTTGGCGGCGTCCTCGGCGGTCTGGAAAACCTTTGCGACAGGCTGCGACAAATAAAGCTGGCCATTGCCGCCGCTGACTTTCGGCAATTTTGCCAGCGCCGCCTCGTTGGCAAGCCTCACATCGGCGGGCCGTCCACCGGCGCGTTCGATCAGCGACGACGCCATGCCTTGATCATCATCCATCAGCACCTTGAGCAGATGCTCCGGCATGAACTGTTGATGACCTTCGGCCAGTGCGTGGGATTGCGCGGATTGTATGAAGCCGCGAACGCGTTCCGAGTATTTTTCGATATTCATGTGGTCTGCTCCTTTTCATGCCTCGCCCTTGTTGGCACGAGACAGCGAGTCCGGACAGGCTCCCAAAACCGGCAAGCCTGATTGATGAAACAGATATGGGTATGCACAAACGCGTGAAAAAGACCTCCTGAATGAATAAAAAAAGCCCCGGTCGCGAACAACCAGGGCCTGGATTTTGGACCAAGGCAGACTGCAATCAGTCGGCGGTCACCGGTTCAGCCGAAGCAGGCGAATCGCCCGCCGAACCTGTATCAGCGGCATCTTCGCTGCGCACCCGCTTTGGCCGTCCGCGCCGGCGGGGGGCAACACGCGGCGCTGCATCCGTATCCTGGGTTTCCTGGCTGCCTGCCACCTCCGCCGGGATACCTTCGATCACCGGTTGAGGTGCGTCGGCGTCAAAAGCCGGCTTGGATTGCTGTTCCGGGCGCGCCGGGCGTTCCCGCCGTTCACTCCGCTCACCGCGGTCCGGGCGTTCATTGCGTTCACCGCGCTCCTGGCGTTCGGTGCGGTCGCCGCGGTCCTGCTGCGGCTGTCGCTCGGAGCGGGCTTGCTGATCGTTGCGGTCGCCACGCGGATCATAGGACGTGTTGTCGTTGTCATCATCCGTATCGCGATCATCATCGTCCTGATCCTGCGAGTCGCGGCCCTGCGGAGAGTTATCGTCACGCTGAAACCGTTCCTGCATCTGGGCTTGCGCCGTCAGAATGATCCGGTTGTAGTGTTCGGCGTGCTGCAAGTAATTCTCAGCCATGACCCGGTCGCCTGAACTCTGCGCATCACGCGCGAGATTCATGTACTTTTCCGCCACATGCTGGGCAGTTCCGCGAATTTTTACATCGGGACCGGAGCTGTCGTAGGTACGCGATAACGGGTTTTGGCCTTTGCGGTTGCCGCTATTATTATTGTTGGGATTGTTTCCGCCGCGTCCGCGACCGCGCTTGTTTTGCTGTCCTGGCCTCATTCGATAGTCACCTGGTTATGTTCCTGAAAAAACTGTTGGGCGCTTTGGCCAAAATCGGCTCGCAGGTTGCGCCGCGACAAAGGATCGTCAACCGATCCCGTCACCATTATGGGTCCAAATTCAGATACCCGCGCCAGAGGCTGTCCTGTGAACGAGCCGTCATGATGACGGGTTCCCTGAACCGAGCCACATCGGATCGAATCTGTTTCAAGACTTGCTATCCGGCGCTGATCGGGAAACTAGCCATGTTTGTCTGCAATTCCAAGCCTTTTCTTGCCTGCCACGCTAAAAGGTGTCTGGGACCATCATGTGCCGTCTTGGCTTTTGAACAAAAGTACCCTGTCGACACCCCCCAGATCGGCAATAACTCCTGCCATTTCAAAGCCGCTTGCGACAAATAACGCGGCAACCGAGGCCTTCTGGCCGGTTCCGATTTCGAGCGCCAATAGTCCCTCTTCCTCAATCCGGTCGGGCGCTTGCGCCGCGATCGCCCTATAGGCAGACAGCCCGTCAGGTCCTCCATCCAGTGCCAGCATCGGATCATGATCGATCACTTCCCGCGAAAGAGATGTGAGATCAGTGGTCGGGATATAGGGTGGATTGGAGACTATGAGATCGAACCGTGCCTCGATGCCCGAGAGCCAATCGCCGGTCACAGCGCTGTAACGCGCCGACAGGCCAAGGGACCGGGCATTCTCCAGTGCGATGGCAACCGCTTCTGCCGACACGTCGACACCCAGACATTGCGCTTCCGGACATTCGGCCAGCAGCGCCAGGCCGATCGCCCCGGTTCCGATTCCGAGATCAACAATGCGGCACGATCCCTTCATCGTGACCGTCAAGCGAATGAAGGGAAGTACCGCGTCGATCAGCGTTTCGGTGTCGGGGCGCGGCTCAAGCGTTGCCGGAGAGAGCCCGAACCTCAGCCCGTAAAACTCCCTGGCGCCAAGAATGCGATGGACCGGCATGCCATTCAGGCGCTCCCATGTGGCTTGTGCCAATCGTTGGTGTTGTGCCTCGTTCAGCGACAGATCTCCCTCCGTCACCAACTGGTGAGGCTCCAACTCCATGATCGTGGCAGCCAATAGCCGCGCATCCAGGTCAGCAGTGTCCAGATCGGCTGCGCGAAATGCCGCCCGCATGGCGAGCCAGGCTTCGCCAATGGTGCCGGCAACAGAAAGATCAGGCCTGGTCATGGCCGCCAAGCGTCGCCAACTGACCCGCCTGATGATCGGATATCAGCGCGTCGACGATTTCATCGATTTCGCCGATCATCATCCGGTCCAGCTTGTAGAGCGTCAGGTTGATCCGATGGTCGGTCACCCTGCCTTGCGGAAAATTATAGGTGCGGATCCGCTCCGACCGATCGCCGGAGCCGACCTGGCTCTTGCGGTCGGCCGAGCGTTCGCTGTCAGCTTTTTGCCGCTCCATGTCAAACAATCGCGAGCGCAACACCTGCATGGCCTTGGCACGGTTCTGATGCTGGGATTTTTCCGAAGAGGTCACAACAAGCCCGGTCGGCAGATGGGTGATGCGCACGGCCGAGTCCGTCGTGTTGACATGCTGACCGCCGGCGCCCGAGGCGCGCATGGTATCGATGCGGATATCATCGGGCCTGATCTCAATGTCGATGTCCTCGGCCTCGGGCAGTACGGCAACGGTTGCGGCCGAGGTATGAATGCGTCCGCCCGATTCGGTCTCGGGAACCCGTTGCACGCGGTGCACGCCGGATTCGAACTTCAACCGTGCGAACACGCCTTTGCCCGTCACGGTGGCGATGATTTCCTTGTAGCCGCCTGCTTCGCCCTCGCTCGCCGACAGCACTTCCACCTTCCAGCCCCGCGACGAGGCATAACGCTCATACATGCGGAACAAGTCACCGGCAAACAGTGCCGCCTCCGATCCACCTGTACCGGCCCGGATCTCGACGATGGCGCTGCGTTCGTCGGCGGCGTCCTTGGGCAACAGCATGATCTCGATCTGCTGCTCAAGCTCTTCTATCCTGTCCTTGATGGTCTTCAGGTCCGCGTCCGCCAGCTCGCGCATCTCCCTGTCAGTCGACCGGTCGGCAAGCATGGCCTCAAGATCGGCGCGCTCGGCCTGCGCCTTATGGAGTTCGCGGATCCCCCCCACCAGCGGCTGAAGCTCGGAATATTCGGACGCGAGCTTCACATAGGTTTCAGCATCCGGCCCTGCCGACATACGGGCCTCGACCTCGCCGAAACGGCGCTCGAGTTCGCGGATTTTCTGGGTCGGCAATTGTGCCATTGTCTGATCCTAAAGGCTCACGCCATTGGCGTCTGCAAAATCCGTCAGGAACTCGCGCACCGTTTTTTCGCTTTTGCTATCGGCGATAGCGGGTAGAAGTTCTTCTTCAAGCTTGCCCAGATCGAGCGACAACAGCATCGATTTGACCGGGCCGATGGCTGCCGGCGACATGGAAATGTTGCGGAACCCCAGCCCCAGCAACGCCATTGCGGAGAGCGGCTTGCCCGCAATTTCCCCGCACAGGGTCAGCGATGTATCTGTCTTGCTGGCCGCCACGACGATCTGGCGCAACACCCGAAGGAACGGTCGTCCCAGGGGATCAAAACGATCGGCGACGCGGGAATTGCCCCGGTCGACAGCCATGACAAACTGGAAGAGATCATTGGAGCCGACGGAGAGGAAATCCACTTCCTCCATCAATTCATCGAGCTGCCACAAAAGGCTTGGCACCTCCAGCATCGCGCCAAACTTCAGGCTTCGCGGCAACTGGTGCCCGAAGCGGGACAGATGCCGTACTTCCTTGTCGAGCAGTTCGCGCGCCAGTCGGATTTCATTGACCTCGGTGATCATCGGCAGCATCAGCTTGAGCTCCGTACCCGCGGCGGCCTTCAGCAAAGCCCTCAACTGGGTCCGCAACAGACCGGGACGATCCAGCGAAAGCCTGATGGCGCGCCAACCAAGAGCCGGATTTTCCTCCTCCGCCGCACGGAAATACGGCACGACCTTGTCGCCGCCGATATCCAGTGTTCTGAACGTCACCGGCCGGCCGGCGGCCTGCCTGAGCACGTTGCGGTAAAGGCTTTCCTGCTCACCGACCTTTGGCATGGTCGAGGCAATCATGAATTGCAGTTCGGTCCGGAACAGACCGATGCCGCTGGCGCCGGATTCCTTGAGTTGAGGCAAATCCACCAGCAATCCCGCATTCATTTGAAGCGTGATGTCCTGACCATCGCGGGTCCGCGGCTTGACCTTGCGCAACGCGCGAAACTGCTCCTGCCGCTTGGCGCGGAACCGCACCTTGTCAGCATAGGCACTTTGAATTTCCGTTATCGGGCGGAGATGGACGAAGCCGTCCTCGCCATCAACGATGATCGGATCACGATTCTCAGCAAGCGATGCAATGCCGATCACCTGGCCGACAACGGGAATGCCCATGGCCCGTGCGACGATAACGACATGGCTGGTAACGGCTCCATCTTCAAGCACTAGGCCGCGGATGGCCTCCCGCGGATAGTCGAGCAATTCCGCGGCACCCATGGCGCGCGCCACGATGATGGCGTCCTGCGGCACTCCGGCGCCGCCGGGCACAAACCCGGTCAGCTGCCGGAGCAACCGGTTGGCGAGATCGTCAAAATCATGCAGCCGCTCGCGCAGATAGGGATCCGTCATATGGATCATGCGGGCGCGGGTGTCGCTCTGGACCTTCTCCACAGCGGCCTCGCAGGTCAGCCCGTTGCGGATGGCTTCCTCAAGCTTCCGCACCCAGCCCCGGTCATGGGCGAACATTCTGTAGGCCTCGAGCACCGCCCTGTGTTCGCCCTCCATCGAAACGTCCCGGCGCGACAGCATGTCGTCGATCGAGACCCTGAGCGATCCCAGCGACTCCTCCAGCCGCTTGAGTTCGGACTCGCTGTCCTCATTGAGAAGCTCGGTCACCACAATCCGCGGCTCATGCAAGATGACATGACCCAGACCGATGCCGTCACCATAGGCGTCACCCTCGATCGTCACCGGGCGGCTCAGATCGAGTTCCAGTCCAGGCCGGGTGATCTGCTTGAGTTCACCCGTGGCAATCATCTCCGCGAGAACCATCGAGGTGGTTTCGAGCGCCTCGACTTCATCCTCGCGATATTTCCGGTGCGCCTTGTTCTGAACCACCAGAACCCCGAGAGACCGGCCGGCCCTGAGGATTGGAACCCCAAGGAACGAGCTGTAGATCTCTTCGCCGGTTTCCGGGAGATAGGTGAAGGCCGGATGTGATTGCGCTTCCGACAGATTGAGCGAGCGAGCGCTGGCCGCGATGGTCCCGACCAGGCCCTGGCCCATCTTCAGCTGAGCCAGGTGGACCGCGTCCTTGTTCAGTCCCTCGGTGGCGAACAGTTCCAATGCACCATCCGCACGAAGCACATAAAATGAGCACACTTCGGCGACCATATTGGCCGCGATCTGGCGGACAATGCGGTCAAGGCGCTCCTGCGGCTCAAGGGGCTCCGCCATCAATTCGCGCAACCGCCTGAGAAGGACGCGCGGACCTGCTGAAAGGTCTCTCATCGCGCTTCATTCTCCCAATTCGTGTGGCCGGTCCGGGATAGCTCCCGGCCGGTTACCCGGAACAACTCCCGGAAGGTTCAATATGCGGCGCAGGCCGACTTGATTGTATCCCGTCGGACTAAGTCTTATCGAGACCGTAGACGGAATGCAAAGTGCGAACCGCAAGTTCGGCATAGGCGCCATCGATCAGGATCGAGATCTTGATCTCTGACGTTGTTATCGCCTTGATGTTGATTGATTTTTCAGCAAGTGCCTTGAAAGCGGTCGCGGCGACGCCGGCGTGACTGCGCATGCCGATGCCGATGACGGAGACTTTGGCGAGACCTGATTCGCTCTGGACCACGTCGTAGCCGATCGTGTGCTTCTCGCCTTCCAGGACCGCGAGCGCCTTCTCCGCATCGCTCGATGGCACCGTAAACGTCATATCGGTGCGCGATCCATCCTCGGAGATGTTCTGGACGATCATGTCGACATTGATATGGGAGTCCGCAAGCGGCCCGAAAATCGCCGCCGACACGCCTGGCCGGTCGGCAAGCCGCCGGAGCGAAATCTGCGCTTCGTCCTTGGCATAGGCAATGCCGGTCACGACTTCCTGTTCCACGATTTCTTCCTCGTCACAAATAAGAGTTCCGGGCGGGTTGATCAGATCGCTCATCTCGGGCGCATCCGGATCATCAAAACTTGATCGCACAAAGGTTCTTACCTTGTGCACCATAGCCAGCTCGACCGAGCGGACCTGCAGCACCTTGGCGCCGAGGGAGGCCATTTCCAGCATTTCCTCAAACGCGATCTTCTTCATCCGCCGCGCCTTCGGCACAACCCGCGGATCTGTCGTATAGACACCGTCAACATCGGTATAGATATCACAGCGGTCTGCCTTGACGGCTGCCGCGATGGCCACAGCGCTGGTGTCCGAGCCGCCACGGCCCAGCGTCGCGAGCCGGTTATCCGGTCCGATCCCCTGGAAGCCGGCTACGACCGCGACCTGACCCATCTCGAAGCGCCGGATCAGTTCGGTCCCGTCGATATCCAGAATGCGCGCCGCGCCATGGGCGTTGTCGGTCTTCACCGGAATCTGCCAGCCCTGCCATGAGCGGGCATCAATGCCCATGGATTGCAGCGCAATGGCAAGCAAGCCGCTGGTCACCTGTTCGCCGGACGCGACAATCGCGTCATATTCGCGAGCATCATAGAAGGACGCATTGGCGCCGGCGACCTTAGGCATTGCCTGCACCCAGCCCACAAGCTCATTGGTCTTTCCGGCCATGGCCGAGACCACCACAGCCACCTGGTGCCCGGCGTCAACTTCACGTTTGACATGCCGGGCGACATTATGGATCCGGTCAAGGTCGGCAACCGATGTGCCGCCAAACTTCATCACGATGCGGGCCATGTTGAATTATCCGCTGGCTAACCCGCTTCCGGGCAAGAAAAACCGCCCCGGGACGCGGAGCGGATGGTGGCGGTCTCATAGACAAATTTCCCGCAGCCTGCAACAGGATGGATCATGCGACGTTGGGAACCCTTGACAAGGCCGACCCGGCGCCCGAGTTGAAAGCACACTATGAAACGCCGGAGAACCCGATGAGCCAGACCGAACGCACAACGATTGACCAGGGCGAAGTCGAGCGTTTCTCGGCGATGGCTGCAGAATGGTGGGATCCGCAAGGCAAGTTCCGCCCCCTGCACAAGTTCAACCCGGTGCGGCTGACCTACATTCGCGATCATGTCGCGAGCCATTTCGGACGCGACCCGAAAGGCGACAAGCCGCTGGCCGGCCTTCGCTTTCTCGATATCGGCTGTGGCGGCGGACTTCTTTGCGAACCCATGGTGCGCATGGGCGCTGATGTGCTGGGCGCAGATGCGTCGCGGACCAATATAGAAGTGGCCTCGATTCACGCCAGGCAAAGCGGCGTCGATGTCAGCTACGAGGCCATAACCTCGGAGGAACTGGCCGCGCGCGGCGAGAAGTTCGACGTGATCCTGAACATGGAGGTGGTCGAGCATGTGTCCGATGTCGATCTGTTCCTCTCCTCCTGCGCCGAGATGGTCAAGCCAGGCGGCCTGATGTTTATCGCCACCATCAACAGGACCCTGAAGGCGAGGGCGCTGGCCATCATCGGCGCTGAATATGTGCTGCGCTGGCTGCCGCGCGGCACCCATCAATATGAAAAGCTGGTGCGGCCGGAAGAGATCGAACGCCCGCTGGCGGCATCCGGTATGACCATCGTCGACCGCACCGGCGTGTTCTACAATCCTCTCCAGGACCAGTGGAACCTGTCTCGCGATATGGATGTCAACTACATGATGCTCGCCGAGCGTCCGAAGGCGGGGTAGGATACAGCCCTCCTAAGCCGCGCAACCGGTTGCGTCCGCTTAAAGCTTTTAGATCAGCTTGCGGTCACACAGGGATTGAAGCGAGTTGCGCCAGCAGGTCCCTTTGGCCGGCAGCATTGGCCTCAACCAGCGTTTTCACGCGTGAGCGGTCAATCGGCGTCGGGTCGCCGTCAGGACCATAGGGCTGCTTGAATGTGAAGGCCTCCGGACCCGGGCCATTGTCGTAAAGCCATTCGAGCTTCTTTGCGCCCTTTTCCCAATCTGGCAGGCGGCCGGCTTCAAGCCACCACAGAACAAGCGGCGGCCAATGGTTCTTTGTGTTCCAGGCGCGGGCATTTTTCAAAGCCTCCGCATGAACTCCCGCATAGGAAAATGCCATCAGGCTTTCGATATCCTGCCAAATCGACAAGGACGACGGCCCGGAGTCATGGCCGCTGCCCAGGATGAACCGCGGAAAGACCTGAACGCCCCAGCTATCTGGTCCCGGTTCGCCCAAATAGCCGGAGCGCCCGATAAAGCCGGCGGCTTTCTCCGCTGCTGCAAAGTTCAAGGGTTCGCGGCGCAGGAACCCCTGCACTTCGGGCGCATCGTAGCTCGCCACATGCAGTCCGAAATTGTACATCGCCAGATGAAATCCCGGCGCGGTCATTTCAACTCAGATCCTCGGGGAATTCCGGCAACGGCGCGATCTCTATGCCTTCCTCGATCAACGACCTGGCGTCGTCGCTCGAAGCCTGCCCGATGATGCCGCGGACTTCGGCTTCGCCATGGTGAATCTTGCGCGCCTCGTCGGCGAAGCGGTCGCCGACATCCTCGGAATTCTGCTTGACCGCCTGCACCATCTCCCGGAGCTTGCGCATCATCTCGCGCTTTTCCGGATCCATCGCCAGAGGCCGCACCGGCGCTTCCCGCGAAACCGTCACCGCCGGCGCCATCAGCGCCTTGCTGACCTGGCGCGACCCGCATACCGGGCAATCGATCATGCCCCGCGCGCTCTGCCCGTCAAAATCCCGGCTTGAGCCAAACCATCCCTCAAACTCATGATCCTTGTCGCAATGCAAAGAAAACCGGATCACGCCACCTGCGCTCCCCTGGCTGTCTCTGTGTCATTGTCGATCCGGAAGCTCCGGGCATTCTTGAGATTGGGAATCTTGGCCCGCGCTGCCTTGACCTCGTCAAGCGCCAGACTGGCGACAATGACGCCGGGCTCGTCACCCTCGGCTTCGGCGATCACGCGGCCCCACGGGTTGACGATCAGGGAATGGCCGTAGGTCTCCCGCCCATCCTCGTGCACCCCGCCTTGCGCGGCGGAAATCATGAAGGCGCCGTTCTCGATGGCGCGGGCGCGCTGCAGCACATGCCAATGCGCCTCACCGGTCTGCCGGGTGAACGCCGCCGGCGCGGTGAGAATATCTGCCCCGGCGAGCGCCAGGTCGCGAAACAAATGCGGGAACCGGACATCGTAACAAATGCCCAGTCCCAGCCGTGCACCACCAAGATCGACAGTCCGGGCATTCTCGCCCGGCCGGTACACCGCGCTTTCACGCCAGCTCTCGCCATTGTCGAGATCGACATCGAACATGTGGATCTTGTCATAGCGGACCATGGCGCTGCCATCGGGGCCGAAAACAACCGCCCGGTTCGCGGCCATTCCACCGCCCGCATCAATCGCCGTAGATCCGATATGCAGATAAATGCCGAGTTCACCTGCCAGCGTTGACGCAGCGTTCAAGACCGGATCATCGCCTTCAGGTCTGAGGATCCGCTGCAGGCCTGCGCGGTCCCTCTGGACGGCGCCCGTCATCTCCGGCGTCTGGACATAGCGCGCGCCACGCGACGCGGCGTCGCGAACCAGATCCTTCATCACAGCAATATTGGCCTCAGGCGAAACACCCGAGCGCATCTGGACGGCGGCGACTACAAGTTCGTTCATCGATCAGGCTCCTGCCAGCATTGTGTCGAGCTTGCCGGCGCGCTCAAGCGCGTGCAACTCGTCGCACCCTCCGACATGGACGCCATCGATGAAGATCTGCGGAAATGTCGTCCGGCCATTCGCCTTCGCGATCATTTCCTGTCTCAAATCCGGCGAAAAGGTCGCGTCCTGCTCAGTGTAGCTTACACCCTTTCCGTCCAGCAAACGCTTGGCCGCCGTGCAAAATCCGCAAAACTGTCGGGTGTAGAGGATTACGTCTGCCATGCGAGTCTCCAGTTCCTGTGCCGCCACTGCGGTTCTTCAGGCATATAGGGTTTCCTCGCCCGGGGTTGCAACCCTGGCAAAGGTCAGCACATTGACCTGCCGTGCGCCACCGCGCAACAGCGCACGTGTTGCAGCCTCCACGGTCGAGCCCGTCGTGAACACGTCATCGACCAGCAGGACTTTGAGCCCGAGCAACCTGTGCGCCTGCCCGGGCTGTATCGAAAACGCCCCGCGGACATTGTCCTGCCTGGCTCTCAAACCCAGACCCACCTGCTGCCTGGTGGCACGAACACGGCGCATCGCGCCGGCCAGAAACGGCTTGCCTGTGATTCGCGCAAGTTGTCGCGCAAGCTCTGCTGACTGGTTGTAGCGTCGCGCGAACAACCTGCCACGATGCAACGGCACGGCAACGAGCACATCGCTGTCATCGAGAACATCCCTTCCTGCCCGGACCATCCATGCCGCCATCATTGCCGCGAGATCCGCGCGATCGGAGTATTTCAGCCCATGGACAACCTTGCGCGCAACGCCATCATGGAACACTGCGGCGCGGGCCTTTTGATATGGGGGCGGATTGGCGATAGCATCAGGGGACAAAAACCCTTCGCCCCGGTCATGAACGAAGGGAAGGCCGGTAATTTCGCAATAAGGCCGCTCGATAAAGCGCACAGTGCCCCAGCAGTCCGGACACAGCGCGGCATGTCGTCCGGTCATTTTTCCACATCCGGCGCAAACCGGCGGGTAGACCAGCTGCATCAAAAGCGTCACGCCTCGCCGAAGCAACCCGGTCAGCGCGGGCCTGTTCGGTCCATGTTTGGCAACCTGCCTCGCGCTGCCTGCGTGACTTGCTTCCGGTGGCTCCATTGGTTGACATTACCGCCATTCCATCCAACAAGCGAGCCGCACTTAAACCGGCGGAACGGATCATGGACCCTCTCTTTGACCACACTCTCATGCGGCAACGCAGGGTGCGCGCGCTTGCCGGTTTCACACCCGGTGCAGACTTTCTCATCCGCAGGGTTGCCGAGGATATGGCCGATCGTCTTTCGGTCGTTGAACGCCGGTTCGAGAACCCTTTCCAGGTGCATGGCGGCCTGACCCTGGCTGCAGAGACGATGTCGGCAACGGGAAAGACGGCGGCATTCAGATTTGTCGACCAGTACGCCCTGCCGGGCCTCGACACGAGCGCGGTCACTCTTGCCGGCCCGGATCAAGTTCCGATCGCCCCGGGCAGCGCTGATCTGATCGTCTCCCCGCTGGCGCTGCATCTCACCAACGACACGCCTGGCGTCCTGGTCCAAATGCGCCGCGCGCTCAAGCCTGACGGATTGTTGCTGGCAGCCACGCCTGGCGCAGGCACTTTGGGCGAACTTCGCGAAAGCTTGCTCGCAGCGGAAAGCGAACTGACCGGCGGCGCCAATGCCAGGATCCACCCCTACGCCGATATTCGCGATTATGGCGCCCTGCTCCAGCGCGCTGGCTTCGCGCTACCGGTAACGGATATCGATG
Source organism: Hoeflea sp. (assembly GCA_019084245.1). Lineage (GTDB taxonomy): Bacteria > Pseudomonadota > Alphaproteobacteria > Rhizobiales > Rhizobiaceae > Hoeflea. Next base: position 144,921 of record JAHRFE010000040.1, on the reverse strand, counting down.
ACATAGTGGTCAGATATGCCGATATGTTCGGCCTTCTCAGGGATCTGCGCGCGATGGGTATGACTTCCATGCTGATGGAGCGAAGCCGAAGGCCGGTAGGCCGGTCTCTTTTCCTGCGGGCCGCACAAATCTACGCCGAACGGTTTTCAGACCCGGACGGACGTATCCGCGCCAGTTTCCCGGTGATTCACCTGTCCGGATGGGCGCCGCACGAAAGCCAGCAAAAACCGCTCAAGCCGGGGTCTGCCAAGACACGCCTTGCAGATGCCCTGCGGACCCCGGAACAAAAACTGCCGCGCTGAAACGCTACGGGTTCAGGTCAGCGAAGGCCAACAGCCATCCTTCTATGTTCTGCTGCGGCCCTATTGGGAATTCTTGAGCTGCACCGCCACATCACCCATTGTCCTGCCAATGGTGTTGCCGACAGTCGTCGCCCCGCCAATTAGGGAGACGGCCAGCAGCACGGCAATAAGGGCATACTCGATTGCGGTGGCGCCACGCCTGTCATCCAGGAACCGGCAAATCATCGATTTCATTCTTCAGTTCCGATTCTGGCTGTGTGTCTTTTGTAGGTACCGATCAGCAATCGCCGGTCTTGCTGCCATCGCTTCCAATGATGCAGAGTGAACCGGGGCTGTCCTGCAGGATCGATTTGCGGACAGTGTAGACCGTGTTTCTGGATCGTTGCGGGATCGATCCAGTGATGATGTTGTCATATTGATCTGGCGCCCAGGCCACGCGGGAGGACGTTGAGCGATCAGCCAGCATCGGCGTCAGAATGGTCGCAACCGCAATTGCGGCGGTGCCAAAAAGCAGCGCGACGCGAACGGCGCCAAATTTTCTGGGCTGGTTTTCCACGCCATCCCTGTCCTTCACCGCCATCCAGAAATCGCCGTCGCTCATGCCGCCTCCACTTACAATCCATGCGGATCAGTCGCTCGCATGGATCTTGCGTGAAGGGAATTGAAGTTTCATTAACGCTAATGCCAAAGATTGACGTTAGGCATGAGCTCTCACCGAGAACTTACAAAAGATCGATGAGATAGGGGATGAGCGGTTCGTCGGCGGGCGGCATCGGATAGTGTCGCATATCCCGGGGCCGGACCCATTTCAGCGCCTGTCCCTCAAGCCCCCGCGCAGCGCCTTCGAACCGGCGGCAGACGAATAGCGGCATGAGCAGATGAAAATCATCATAGCTGTGACTGGCAAAGGTCAACGGTGCGAGGCAGGCTTCCTGGGTGGTGACGCCGATTTCCTCGATGAGCTCGCGAATCAGGGCAGCTTCAGGCGTTTCTCCCGGCTCAACCTTGCCACCTGGAAACTCCCACAGCCCGGCAAGTTTCTTGCCCTCCGGTCTCTGCGTCAGAAGCACCCGCCCATCGGCGTCGACCAGGGCGCAGGCGGCAACCAGCAGGATTTTCTTTGCGCCCATTGGATCAGTAGCCCGGCTTCTGGCGATAGGCGTAACGGTAGACTTCACTAAAGCCGAGCCCCTGGTAGAGCGCGACGGCTGCGATATTTGCGCTCTCGACTTGCAGCCAGGCGGTGTCCGCACCGCGGTGCCGCGCCCAGCGAAGCGCAGCTCTTACGACATCACGACCGTGTCCTGCACGGCGCATGTCAGGCCGTGTGGCAAGTTCGAACAGACCGGCCAGGTCGTTGTCATGAACGCAGAGCGCCGTCGACAGCGGCCCCGTCTTTTCTTCCTCAAGCACAAACAAGCCGCTGGGTGGCCTGATTGCACTCAGGACCTCCGTCAGGCCGGGCTTGAGCGACTGATCACGGTCATGCACCGCAATGGACGCATCGACGTAGCGGCCGACATCCTTGAGCGGCAGATGATCCATCCCGCCGTCGATATCGAGACTATCGATCTTGCCGGTCATCACGATCGTCTCTTCAAAGCGACGCCAGCCCAGCGCATCGAGGTGGGATTCCAGCGGCGGCGGAGCAAGCGGCGTCTGCCGGAACACCAGCGGCCGGTCATAGGAATCAAACCGGCGGGCAGCGCGTTCGACACGGATTTCGATATCGTCATGATCCGAGGGGTCAAGCGGATTGACGGAATTGAGACGCTTGGAGGGATGTCCCGCGGTCAGCCGGATCTGCCAACTGCCGTCATACTGAATAGACGCGGCAGGCCATGCCCGAAATCCAACGGCTTCAAGTCTTCTGACTATGGCAAGGTTTGGCAAGGCACGCCCCGTTTTTCGAAGATAAGCTCAACCGCTCAACTGCGGTAATCACCATTGATCTCGACATAGGCCTTGGTCAGATCGCACGTGAAGACCCGGGCCTTGCCGCGACCAATCCCGAGATCCACCCTGATGGCTATTTCGTCCTGTTTCATCACTTCCGACGCAGCCGCTTCGCTGTAGGCGGGATCGCGTTCGCCATCGACGGCCACCCGAACATCGCCGAACCAGATCGCCAGCTTGTCCCGCTCCGCCTTCTCACCGGCCTTGCCGACCGCCATGACGATGCGGCCCCAATTGGCGTCCTCGCCGGCAATCGCCGTCTTGACCAGCGGCGAATTGGCGATCGACCGGGCGATGCGTCCCGCAGCCCTGGCCGACGCCGCGCCGGTAACGGTGATCTCGACCTGCTTGCGTGCGCCCTCGCCGTCACGGACGATCTGGATCGCCAGATCCTCCATCAGGCTGGACAAGGCTTTGGAGAAGGCACGGCCGCGTGGATCTGAAGCCTGCGAAATCACGCCGGCGCCGCGATCAGCCGCAGCGCCAGTCGCAAACACCATCAGCGTATCGGAGGTCGAGGTGTCGCTGTCGACCGTGACTGCATTGAATGTCGCACCGACATGGCGGCTGAGCATCGCCTGCAGGGCGGATGTCTCGATGTCGGCGTCGGTGACGATGAACGACAGCATGGTCGCCATGTCAGGCGCGATCATGCCGGCGCCCTTGGCCATTCCGTTGAGCGTAATCGTCACGCCATCGATTTGCGCTGTCCTGGTGGCAACCTTAGGATAGGTGTCGGTGGTCATGATGGCGCGGGCCGCATCGATCCAGCGGTCGCCGCTCGCAGTCGTCGCCATCCGGTCCAGGACACCCGCAAATTTGCTTGCATCAAGCGGCTCGCCGATGACGCCGGTCGAGGCCAGGAAGACCTCGCTTTCAGAGCACCCAACCGCCGCCGCCGCCGATTTCGCCGTCAGCGCCGTCGAAGCACGGCCCTTTTGCCCGGTAAAGGCATTGGCGTTGCCGGAATTGACGACAAGCGCCCGTGCACGCCCTCCACCGAGATTTGCGCGGCAGAAATCGACCGGGGCGGACGGGCACTTCGAGGTCGTGAAGACGCCCGCCACCGCCGCCGGCTTGTCGAACACCATCAGCATGACATCCGTCCGGTCCTTGTACTTGATCCCGGCAGCCGCTGTTTCGATGCGGACACCCGCAATCGGCGGCAGCTCGGCAAGGGACTTGGGAGCCAGGGGAGAGACATCGGTGGACATCGGAGGGGTCCTCTTGCCGGAATGGTCCAATTGGACCAGGCGTTACTGTTGCGGGTTCATCGCCTCATAGGCCGTCTTCAGCTCCGGATCGAGAACTTCGATCTCGATCTCCTCGCGGGCTGACTTGATCAAGTCGCCATAGCGCTCGCGCATGACCACCTGGCGGACCTGATCGGCAACGTCCTCAAAGGCCGGAGCCGCGGTTGCGCGCCGGTCTTCCACCTTGATGACATGCCATCCAAACTGGGTCTCGACCGGCGCCTTGGCATATTCACCCGCTTTGAGCTCGAACGCCACGGCTTCAAACTCGGGCACCATCCGACCCTTTGTGAAATAACCAAGGTCTCCACCTTGCCCGGCGCTTGGGCCGGTTGACTTCTCCTTGGCCAACTCGGCAAAATCCTTGCCTCCATCGAGCTCGGCGATAACCGCCTTGGCTTCATCTTCAGTCTTGAGAAGGATATGACGGGCGCTGACCTCTTCTTCCGGCGGTGTGGCGGCGACTTCCCTGTCATACCGCGCCTTGATATCGGCATCCGACACGGGATCGACAACGCTCGTTTTGAAAATGGCGTTGTGCAGGGCCCTGTCGCGCTGAAAGGCCATCAGCTTTTTGAACTCGTCGGTCTGGTCGAGCTTTTCAGCTTCTGCCTTGCGGGCCAGGGTCTTGATATCGATGACAGCGGCGAGAGCCGCGACACGGCGTTGCTCGTCTGGCAGGCGAGCAAACTGTGGGTCAAGATCACCCTCCGCCATCGCAAGTTCCGACGCGAGGATCTCAACGCCTGCGACCGTGGCCACCACCGGATCGGCTTCGTCCGCTGCATGGGCTTGAATCGGCAGAAAAGCGATGGAACTGAAGAGGAGCGTGGCTGCAAACTGCGATAGGCGCATGGGTAGACCTTTCATTTTAAGCTTAGTGCGGGCGGCAAACCACGTGCACGTCAATTTGGGCCGCCATAAGACGGAGTTTCGCCGCCGTTGACATCGTTCAAGCCCCCTCTTATCTGTCAGCCAACCGTCCGTCCAGACGGCTTTCACTGGAAGAAGGCTATCGGGGCGGCGCTTTTCAATCGATTTTCCGGTCGCAGGCCAGCGCCGGTTTTTTAGCTCTGCCTCAAGTGCAGCCCCAGGAAAGGACCATTATAATGGTCAAGTTTGGCGCAATCGCCCGTAAATTGTTTGGTTCATCAAATGACCGCCGGATTCGGGCCTATCAGCCAAAAGTCGACGCAATCAATGCTCTGGAACCGCAACTCGCCGCACTCAGCGATGCTGAACTGGCGGATCGCACACGTCAGTTCCGCGAACAGATTGCCGGTGGCGCAAAACTTGACGATCTTCTGGTTCCGGCGTTTGCAACGGTGCGTGAAGCGGCTCGCCGCGCCATCGGGCTGCGGCCCTTCGACGTCCAGCTGATCGGCGGCATGATCCTCAATGAAAACGCCATCGCCGAAATGAAGACGGGTGAAGGCAAGACGCTGGTCGCCACACTGGCTGTCTATCTCAACGCGCTTGCCGGCAAAGGCGTCCACGTCGTTACCGTCAATGATTACCTGGCGCGGCGCGACGCTGAATGGATGGCCCGGATCTATGGCTTCCTGGGCCTGACCACCGGCATTGTCGTGCATGGCATGGACGATGATGAGCGCCGCGAGGCTTACGCCTGCGACATCACCTATGCCACCAACAACGAACTCGGCTTCGATTATCTCCGCGACAACATGAAATATGATCGCGCCCAGATGGTCCAGCGCGGCCACAATTACGCCATCGTCGACGAGGTGGACTCGATCCTTGTCGACGAGGCCCGCACGCCGCTGATCATCTCCGGCCCGCTGGACGATCGCTCCGATCTCTACACCAGCATCGACGCGCTGATCCAGAAGCTCGAACCCGACGATTACGACATCGACGAAAAGCAACGGTCCGCCACGTTCACGGAAAGCGGCACCGAGAAGCTCGAAGCCATGCTGGCGGAAGCCGGCATGCTCAAGGGTGAATCCCTCTACGATGTCGAAAACGTCGCCGTGGTTCACCACATCAACAACGCGCTCAAGGCGCACCGGCTCTTCGCCCGTGACAAGGACTACATCGTCCGCAATGACGAGATCGTCATCATTGACGAGTTTACCGGGCGGATGATGCCGGGCCGGCGCTATTCGGAAGGTCAGCATCAGGCACTTGAGGCCAAGGAAGGCGTCAAGATCCAGCCGGAAAACCAGACCCTGGCGTCGATCACGTTCCAGAACTATTTCCGCATGTATTCCAAGCTTGCCGGCATGACCGGCACGGCCTCGACAGAGGCCGAGGAGTTTGGCGATATCTATGGCCTCGAAGTGGTGGAAGTGCCCACAAACGTGCCGATTGCCCGTCTCGATGAAGATGACGAGGTCTACCGCACCGTCGAGGAAAAATATCAGGCGATCATCAGCGACATCAAGCTGTCGCGCGAAAAGATGCAGCCCGTTCTCGTGGGCACGACATCCATCGAGAAGTCGGAAATTCTTGCGGAATTGCTCCGCAAGGAAGGCGTGACGGAATTCAAAGTGCTCAACGCCCGTTATCACGAGCAGGAAGCCTATATCGTCTCGCAAGCCGGCGTCCCCGGTGCGATCACGATTGCCACCAACATGGCCGGCCGCGGCACCGACATTCAGCTGGGCGGCAATGCCGACATGCGCGTCGCTCAGGAACTCGGCGAAATGCCTGAAGGTCCCGAGCGCGATGAAAAGGAAAAGACAATCCGCGCCGAGATCCAGGCGCTCAAGGATCAGGCGCTCGCCGCAGGCGGCCTTTACGTGCTCGCCACCGAGCGCCACGAGAGCCGCCGCATCGACAACCAGCTGCGCGGCCGCTCCGGTCGTCAGGGCGATCCCGGCCGATCCAAGTTCTTCCTGTCCCTGCAGGATGACCTGATGCGTATTTTCGGCTCCGAGCGCATGGACAGCATGCTCAAGACGCTCGGTCTGAAGGACGGCGAGCCGATCATCCATCCATGGATCAACAAGGCGCTGGAGCGGGCACAGAAAAAGGTCGAGGCGCGCAACTTCGACATCCGCAAGAACCTGCTCAAATTCGACGATGTGATGAATGACCAGCGCAAGGTGGTGTTCGAGCAGCGCAAGGAATTGATGGATTCGGAATCGATTTCCGAAACCATCGAGGACATGCGGCGCGAAGTCATCGACGGCCTGGTCAATCTGCACATTCCGGAAAAGGCCTACGCCGAACAATGGAATGTCGCCGAGCTCAAGAAGGGCGTCCAGGCCTATCTCAACCTCGATCTGCCGATCGAGGAATGGGCTGCGGAAGAAGGCATTGCCGAAGACGACATCCGCACCCGTATCATCGAAGCCAGCGACAAGCTCGCCAAGGAGCGAGCCGAGCGGTTCGGTCCCGAGATCATGACCTATGTGGAGAAATCGGTTGTTCTCCAGACACTGGATCACCTCTGGCGCGAACATCTGGTCAATCTCGACCACCTTCGCTCGGTGGTCGGCTTCCGCGGTTATGCGCAACGTGATCCGCTTCAGGAATACAAGTCCGAAGCATTTGAACTGTTTCAGGCCCTGCTGGCCAACCTGCGCCAGGCTGTGATGGCGCAATTGATGCGCGTCGAGATCGTTCGCGAGGCCGCGGCCACTCCGGAACCTCAATTGCCTGAAGGCATGGAAGGCCACCACATCGACGCCACCACCGGGGAGGATGAGTTCGATTCCTCAGGAGCCCAAATATCCGCCGGGGTCGTGGCGCCGGAAAACCGCGATCCGGACGACGAATCGACATGGGGCAAGGTCGGCCGCAATGAGGCCTGCCCTTGCGGTTCAGGCAAGAAATACAAGCATTGCCACGGCGCTTACTAAGCGGTCACCGGCCAAGTGCGAACCCGCCGAGCGCGACCTGACTGAGAAGGATCGGCGCCGCTTTTGCGGGTCGGCCGCTCAGCCACGTCAGCCAGATACAGCACCGTTCATTTGAGCGCTCGTGAGCCTATTCCTGACCGAAAAACCGATCCTGCCCGTGCCGGGCCCGCCGCCTGCTGCTTTCCGCGTGCAAAAGCCGTCACCGCCCCAACCGTTTCTTAACGTCGCCGTGACAATGTGCGTGGACAGCAACAGGATAGAAACCTGACCATGACGTTGATCGACACCGCAGGCAAGATGCTGCCGCCGCGCTATGCCGCGCGGCTGACGCCTGTGTTCGAAGTGTTGACCGCGACTGATGAAACCGGCGCCGCAAGCCGCATGGCGATGATTGCTTTTGCCATCCGTGTGGTCAGCGCGGCTATCGCCTTTGTATCCCAGATCATCCTTGCACGCCTGATGGGCGAATTCGAATATGGCGTTTTCGTTTTTGTCTGGGTCATCGCCATCATCCTGGGCAATCTTTCCTGTCTCGGGTTTCACACCGCGGTGATCCGGTTTCTGCCGCAATACCGCACCGCCGGTGCTGACGAAGCCATCATGGGGCTGGCCGCGACGGCCCGGATATTCTCCATGCTGTCGGCGACGCTGATCGCCGCCACCGGCATCGCCGCGCTCTATTTCCTGGGCGACAGGATCGAGTCGCACTACGTCCAGCCGTTGTTCGTTGGCGCCTTTGTGCTGCCGATGATTGCCTTGGGGGACGTGCTCGATGGCACCGCGCGCGCCAATGGCTGGCCGGTTTATGCGCTCAGCCCCACCTACATCGTGCGTCCGCTTCTCATTCTTGCCTTTGTCGCTGGCGCTATTGGCCTCGGGCGAATGGCTGACGCCAACACCGCAATTCTCGCAGCCCTTGCAGCGGCCTATCTGACCACCGTCATTCAATTTGTCGTCGTCACCGGCAAGCTGCGAAACCGCTTTCCCGCGCGCCGGGTGGAGATCCATTTCAGAACCTGGCTGCTGGTCGCCTTTCCGATCTTCCTGATCGAAGGCTTCTACTTCATGCTCACCAATGCCGATGTGATCATTGTCGGGCTGTATTTGCCGCCGGAAAAGGTGGCCGTGTATTTCGCCGCCGCCAAGACCATGGCGCTGGTTCATTTTGTCTATTTCGCGGTCAAGGCAGCCGCCGCGCAGAGGTTTTCAGGCCTGGTATCGGGCGACGACCCCATCGCCCTCGCGGCATTTGCCCGGCAGACAGTGCAATGGACCTTCTGGCCCTCATTGCTGGTTGGTGGTCTGGTGATCATGGCAGGACCGTTTCTGCTATCGCTGTTCGGGCCGGCGTTTCAGGATGGGCACATGATCATGGTCGTGCTGTTTGCTGGCATTATCGCCAAGGCCATGATCGGCCCTGGCGAAGTGCTCCTGACCATGGCAGGCGAACACAAGATCTGTGCCGCGATTTATGCAACCGCGCTGGCAGCCAATCTTGCCCTCAATGTCATCTTGATCCCGGCCTGGGGACTGATCGGCGCGGCCACCGCCACCGCCGCCGCCATGGTGATCGAGGCCTGCCTGCTGCACGTCATCGTGCGGCAAAGGCTTGGCATCGTCATGTTCATTGCCTCCCGGCCGCCCGCAGGCGCCAGGCATTCAGCATCAGAGGCCAGCTAGACATGGCTTCCAGCCCGATTGTTCACGAAGAAGTTGCGAGCCAGGCCAATACGCTGATTGGCGAGTTTGCCCAGGTCGAGACCGCCCGCCCGCTGGCCGACCACGATATTGCCGTCGGCCGTCCCGGAAGGCGGCTGGCGATCTATCCGGCACGCGCTGGCTATGAGCTTCAGGAAGAACTCGATTTCCTGACAAACCGGGCCATGGAGCCCAACATCTTCTTTTCGGGCCGCTTCCTGGCGCCAGCCATGCCGCGGCTTGAAGACAGGGTCATCCGCCTCATGCTGATGCGCGATGAGACCGACACTCATTCCCGCATGCGGCTGATGCTGCCTTTTTCGGTCGAAAGACCTGGTTTTTCAGTCGGCGCACCCATTATCCGCGCATGGGCCAACCCGTTCGGTCCATTGGGCACCCCGCTGCTGGACCGTGAGGATGCAGCAGAAACGCTCGACAACATGTTCGAAGCGCTTGGCCGGCCTCAATCTGGTCTGCCAGGCATCCTCGTGCTGCCGGACATGCGGCTCAACGGTCCTGTGGCCGCCCTGATTCGCGCCGTCGCCGCGGGCCGCAACCTTTCAGTCGCCGTCACCGACGAGCTTGAGCGGCCGTTTCTGGAAAGCACGCTGGACGGCGAGGCGTATCTCGCCCGGTCGGTTTCCCGGCATCACCGTCATGAAATGCGCAGGCAATGGCGGCGGCTGTCAGAGCATGGGGAACTCACCTACATGGTGGCCCGCCAGCCCGACGAAATCCGATATCACCTCGAAGAATTCCTGACACTCGAAGACTCCGGCTGGAAGGGTCGCCGCAAGTCGGCCATGGTTGCCGACCGTTACCGCGCGGCCTTTGCCCGGGAAGCGATCAACAGTCTCGCAGAAGTTGACAGCGTGCGCATTCACAGCCTGGCGCTCAACGGCGAGCCGATCGCCTCCATGATCGTGTTCATCTCATCGGGCGAGGCATGGACCTGGAAAACCGCCTATGATGAGACCTATGCGCGCTATTCGCCCGGCAAGCTGCTGGTTGACCGGCTGACCGAATGGCATCTTGATGATCTCAATATCCGGCGCACCGACTCCTGTGCGATACCGGATCACCCGGTCATGAGCCGCATGTGGACCGAGCGGGAAACCATAGGCACGATGGTCATCGGCCTTGATCCAAGGCATGACCGGGATGTGCGCCAGGTCGCGACCCAACTCCATATCTACCGCAACACACGCAATATCGCGCGACTCCTGCGGGAAAAAATCCGCGGCATGGCCCGCTGCTGATCAAGCTTCCGATGTCTCCGGCCGGTCGCGGGTTTCTTCTATCGCCCGATCTCTCAATATTCGTCTGATGACCTTGCCGGTCGTGGTCAGAGGCAGGCTGTCGACAAATTCGACTTCCCGCGGATATTCGTGCGCCGACAACCGCGTCTTGACCCAGTCACGAACGGACGCGGCAAGGTCGGCATCCGCCTTGAACCCGGGTGCCGCCACGATATAGGCCTTGACGATTTCGGTGCGCATCGGATCGGGCTTGCCCACGACGGCAGCCAGCGCCACCGCGGGATGACCAGTCAGGCAATCCTCGATTTCACCCGGCCCGATCCGGTAGCCCGAGGAGGTGATCACATCATCATCGCGACCGAAGAACGAAAAATACCCATCCGCATCCCGAACCCCCTGATCCCCGGTCAACATCCAGTCGCCGATGAACTTGGCCTCCGTCGCTGCATCATTCTGCCAATAGCCCAGGAACATGACCGGGTCTGGCCGCTTGACGGCAATCTGGCCCGACCTTCCATCAGCAACGACATGCCCCTGATCATCAATGACAGCGACCTCGTGCCCGGGAACCGGCTTGCCGATAGCGCCGCCGCGGCTGACACCCAGTTGAGCGCAGGATGCCAGCACCAGATTGCATTCTGTCTGGCCGTAAAACTCGTTGATGGTCAGTCCCAGAACTTTTTTTGCCCATTCATAAGTTTCGCGCCCCAACGCCTCGCCGCCGGAGCCGATGGTGCGGAGGTCGAGCCGGTGGCGCGACAAGGGATCGGACACCGTCCGCATGATCCTGAGCGCCGTCGGCGGAATGAAAGCATTTCTGACATCCATCTCCGCCATGATCCTGTAGGCGAGTTCGGGATCAAACTTCTGCGCCGGCGAGGAAACAACTGGGACGCCAAGCAGCAAACCAGGCAAGAGCACATTCAGCAAGCCGCCTGCCCAGGCCCAGTCTGCCGGAGTCCAGAGCTTGTCACCGGGTTGCGCCATGAATTCATGATGGGTCTGCACCCCTGGAATATGGCCAATCAAGACACGATGCGCGTGCAGTGCTCCCTTGGGCGAACCGGTCGTTCCGGAGGTGAAGATCATCATTGCGGGGTCTTCAGCCCGGGTCTCGATCTCCAGCGGCGCATCGGTATGAGCGTTCTCCAAGCCGCTAAAGCTGACCGCATAGCCTTCGACACCACTGACATCGTCCCCGGCGACCACAACAGCCTCAAGCTCGGTCAGACGTTGCCGGATCTCTCCCACCTTGTCACACCCCCTGGCAGTCGTGACCAGCGCTTTGGCACCCGACGCGGTCAGCCTGTGTTCAACGGCTTCAACTCCAAAAAGCAATGCCAGTGGAACGGCGATGGCGCCCAGCTTGTAGATCGCGACATGGGCGATGGCAGTTTCAAACCCCTGCGGCAGCATCAGCGCCACCCGGTCGCCTCGATCCACTCCGAGAGACCTGAGCCCCCTGGCAAACGCATTGGAGCGCCGCGCCAGACTACCATAAGACAGCTGGTCCGGACTGCCCTCAGGGTTGAAATGCTCAAGACAGATCCGGTCCGGTTCCCTGGCCGCCCAGGCGTCGGACACGGCATGGCCGATGTTGAAGAACTCCGGAACATTCCATTCGAAACGCGCGGCAATGTCATCAAGGGTCTGTCCGGCGGGCAACATCATGGGTGATAATCCTTGCACAAGCAGCCTGGTTCTCCCGCGGCAATCAGGGGGCGAAGAAGAAAAGACTTGGAAGCAATTCCTATCAGGCGGCAGGCTCGGAATGAAGAGCTGTCACACTACTGCAGCAGTCGGGCTCCCTCATCCTCACCGAGCGCGGACTTCGGGCTTCCAGGCACGCCGCGACCGGAAAAATCCGATACCCGTAGCGGCAATCGCGTTTGACATCCGTCAAGGCGGTTTAAACCGGTCGCGGTACATTGAAGTTAGGGGCGCATATGGCTTCAGCTCTGAGGAAACGATCTAATGCCCAGCAAAGCGACCAGATTGAAGGTAACGCAAAATTTGCCCGTGGAGCTCCGGATGCCCTCAGCCACGGCGAAGACTGAGAAACGCCCTTACGCAGAATTTGACCGGTTGGTGCGCGGCACTGTTGCACGGGCAACGGGCGGCGTGTCGCCGTTTGGCCTGATTGAAACCTGGACCGATTGGGCAATGCATCTCGCCCGCGCGCCGGGGCGCCAGATGGAACTTGCCGAGCACGCCCGGACCAACGCTCTGAAACTGATGGACTTCAGTGTGAAATCCTTGGCTGGCGGATCGCCGGCAGAGCCTTTTTCACCGAAGGTCTACGATCACCGGTTTACCGATCCCGGCTGGAAAGACACGCCTTTCAGCCTGTGGCAGCAGGGTTTTCTGGCCACACAGGACTGGTGGGATCATGCGACCGAGGAGGTGCGCGGCTTGCGTCGGCAGGATTCCGATCGTACCCGGTTTCTGGTCCGCCAGTTGCTCGACACCGTTTCGCCCTCGAATTTCCCCTGGTTGAACCCTGAGATCATGGCCGAGACTGCCAGAACCGGCGGCCGCAATCTGGTCGAAGGCGCGGTCCACGCCGCTGAGGACATGCTCCACACGCTGAGCCAGGCGCACACGCCGCCGCCCGAAGGCTACCAGCCGGGCAAGGACCTCGCCTGCACGCCGGGCCAGGTCGTCTATCGCAATGACATTTTCGAACTGCTGCAATACACACCGCAAACCGGCAAGGTGCAGGCCGAGCCGGTGTTGATCGTGCCTGCCTGGATCATGAAGTATTACATTCTCGATCTGTCTCCGCACAATTCCCTTGTGAATTATCTGGTCGGGAAGGGCTTCACCGTCTTTGCGATTTCATGGTGCAATCCGACGGCCGATCAACGCGACCTGTCCTTGGAGGACTACCGGAAGCGGGGGGTGATGGCTGCCCTGGATGCGATCAGTGCGATTGTGCCGGGGCGGAAGATTCACGCCAACGGCTATTGCCTGGGCGGCACCATGCTGGCCATCACGGCGGCGGCGATGGCGCGGGACCATGACGACAGGCTCGCCAGCATCACCCTGATGGCCGCTCAGGTGGATTTCTCCGAAGCTGGCGAGCTGCTGCTGTTCCTCGACGAAAGCCAGGTTGCGTTTCTGGAGGATATGATGTGGGACCAGGGCTATCTCGACCGTCCGCAGATGGCCCGCGCCTTTGCCTCGATCCGGGCGGAGGACCTGATCTACACCCGCGCCGTGCAGCGCTATTATCTCGGCCGGGAGGATCTCCCCACCGATATCGGCGTCTGGAACACCGACACCACGCGCATGCCGGCGCGCATGCATTCGGAGTACCTGCGCGGATTGTTTCTCGAAAACCGGCTTTCCGCCGGGCGCTTCGCGGTCGAGGGGCGGGTGGTTGCCCTCAAGGATATCTCTGCCCCGATCTTCGTGGTCGGAACCGAAGCCGATCACATCGCGCCGTGGAAATCGGTTTACAAAACCCGCCTGTTCACGGATGGCGACCTGACCTTCCTGCTCACCAGCGGCGGACACAATGGCGGCATTCTTTCAGAACCGGGACATCCGCATCGTCACTACCGTATCGGGCATCGGCCGTCAGGTGCGCTTTACGTCGATCCCAACACCTGGTTTGCAAAATCCGAACCGCGGGAAGGATCGTGGTGGCCGAAATGGATCGATTGGCTGTCTGCAAGAAGCTCCGGCAAGTCTGATCCGCCATCGGTGGGTGCGCCGGGGAGAGGCTATCCACCGCTCGAACCGGCACCCGGACGCTATATTCATCAGAGCTGAGACGTTCGCCTGCCCGGCTGCGGCGTAAATCGCGCGGCATCGCAAAAAAATGGTGCCCCCTTCCGGACCCGGAATGATGATGTCGACATGATTTGATAACCATTAAGCCATTGAATTATATATCGAATATATCTAGTACCCTAATCTTGCAGTTCGGTCAATCGTACTCCAACCAGTCCCTAAATCGTACTCCTCCCCACACCACAGTTTTTTCACGTTAGACAACCGCCATCGCAGGCACCAGGTTAACTTGGGGTCTGCTAACTCCGCAGGCAGGCCAAGGGGAACGCGTCGTGTACCTTTGAGACTTTGCCTCTACAGCGCTCATTTTCAGGTGATATGCCTCGTTTTCTCTGTTACTGGCCGCGAATAAGCCTCAGAACAATGTTCGCTCTCAGCGAATTTAGTTCTTGACTTGATTGTGAGACCTGCTATCTCTCAACCAGTCAGTCAAAGTGGAAGGAAAAGTCATCATATTTTGGGTCTTCGGACCTGTGGGAGGTTATCCTCCTGTCGCTTGTCCGCCACAGGCCCGGCTCATGCCCCGGTGACCGACGGAGGGCGAAGCGAGACCCGCGATGACTGCGGGTCTCTGGTACTATGGTTTGGTTGTCGTTATCCGCTTCTCGTTTGAGATGACCTCACGTCGCAGTTCCGCAGCGTGAGTGAACGAGAAGGAGGCTGTAATGGTCTTTAGGACTGACGAGCGACAACAGCGACTGAAAAGGAAACGGAAGTGGCCCCGCTGGGTCCGCTCTGGGACCCTGCTTAAGTGGGCTATCCTTATGGGTAACCTTGCTTATCGCATCTGGCGGATTTGGAGTGCTCTTTCGAGAGATCCTGATAGCTAAGTCGCGTCCATTGTATCTGCAAATTCTTTAAGGGAGAGTTACATGTTGGCGGAAGCACTACGCCTAATCCGCGTCTATCATGACATGAAGCAACAAGACCTTGCTGATCTTCTTGGGCTTTCAAAGTCTTATGTTTCTGAGATCGAGAGTGGGAAGAAGACGCCCTCTCTAGAGGTTATAGACAAGTACGCAAAAGCTTTCGGGATACCTTCGTCGTCCATTCTTTTTTTTGCCGAGAACATATCTGAACCAAACAAGGCCTCTCGCTCACGCTCACAAATAGCTGGAAAGGTTCTTAAGTTCCTTCAATTTATTGAGGTGAAGACGGCAGATGGAACGGCGTAAATACACATACCGTGATAGTCCGTTTTTCAGGCTGTCTTCAAAGGCCAAGCTTGCGAAGCTACTGCGTGTCTCGCCCAAGAAATTGCAGCAACTTGCAAATCTTGAGAATGGATACCACAAGTTCAGTAAGCAAAAAAAGAACGGCGGCAACAGAGAGATAAATGCGCCGATTGCCCCGCTTAAAGACGTTCAGTCGCGGATAGCAGGCTTACTTTCAAGGATTGCTCCCCCCGACTATCTGTTTGCACCGGTCGCAGGTCGATCCTATGTTGGAAATGCAGCACTTCACATAGGCTCCAGATCGATCCGTCTACTGGACATCATGGATTTCTTTCCCAGCTGCACGATACACAAAGCAATCTGGTTCTTTCGGACGCGGATGGAATGCCCGGCAGATGTGGCCGTCATACTAGCAAAAATAGTCACTCATGAGGGTGTTCTGCCGCAAGGAAGTCCGTGCAGTCCAATCCTTGCCTACTTCTGCTACGTCGATATGTGGACGGAGATTTCAACATTGGTAAATTCTGCTGGCTGCAAGCTCAGCGTCTATGCGGATGACTTGACTATTTCGGGAGCTGTTGTGCCAGAAGCCATGATTTGGTCGGTGAAAAAGACAATGTTCCGCCATGGGCACAGATATGCACGGCATAAAGAACGCTCCAGACGTGATCGCCCCGCTGAGATCACCGGCGTCATCGTAAGGGGCGCTGGCGTCGTCGTACCCAATCGGCAGCTGAAAAAAATCTTGGAAGTGAGAAACCGACTGGAACAGTCAAATTCTCCAGAAACAATCGGTGCGCTCTCGGCAGAGCTTCGGGGCCGCATAGCGCAAATCGGTCAGGTTAGGGCTGGAAACCGGAGCGAGTGATCAAAGGAAACGGTGATGGCTGGAACATCGCGACCATCTCCACCAAAAATCCTTTGAGGAATTACGTATACCCTCTAAAGCCAATATCCCCCGGTACGGGTGCCCCTACGGCTTGGCTCTTTCCTATACCCGAGTTGTCGCAAGGCATACGTGCCTAGCATAGCGCTCTTGATACCGGCGGATGGATTGCTATGGCATCATCCATATCAAGCACAACGAACGTTGACGTTAGATAAATGCCATGTCATGGTGCTCTGGACAGCCCAAGGAAGGCCCAGATCATGCAGCGATATGTTGTCTACACCCGCGTAAGCACGAAGGATCAAGGCCGCTCTGGGCTGGGCTTAGAGGCCCAGGAACGGGACATCTCCATCTTCCTATCCCACTTCTCCGAGGAGCCTTGGGAAGTCCTTGGACGGTTCTCTGACGTGCAGTCAGGCGGCGATGACGACAGGCCACAGCTTGCGGCGGCGTTGGAGATGGTGCGGAAGACAGGAGCGGAGCTTCTCATTGCCAAGCTGGACCGCCTCAGCCGCAAGGTGGCTTTTATTTCCGCCCTCATGGATGACCCCCGCGTTAAGCTGAGGGTCGCCCAGATGCCTCAGGCGGACAAGTTCTCCCTCCACATCTACGCCGCCTTGGCTGAGCAGGAGCGGGACTTCATCTCCCGGCGCACGAAGGACGCTCTCGCCGCCGCAAAGGCCCGAGGGAAGAAGCTGGGGGGCCTGAGAGACAAGACAGCCGCCCGCAACGTCGCCGTCCAAGCCAAGGCAGACCGGGAAGCCGCGAAGGTCCTAAGGATCATCCGGCCCATGCGCGACAGTGGACAAACGCTCGCCGCCATCGCTGGCGCTCTTGAGACTATGAAGGTGGCGACATCAAGGGGGGGGAAATGGACACCGATGCAGGTATCACGGGCGCTCAACAGACCCCTAGAAATTAGGGGTGGATAATTATGTCCCAGTACAGCACAGGGTGGAGATATAGTGGAGTGACCCTATAGGTATCTCAGGGTAACCCCGAGATAACCCCAGATGCCCCAAGTGTTTAGATGACTTCTCTCGTCATTTCCCCAAGAGACCCACGGGTGTATCCCGCAGGTCCCGCACAGTGTACCCCGTGGTGCCCCTTCCTCAGATCGGGTGTAGCCCCAAGGCTCCCCGAGGGACCCCCGAGTGACCCCCGGCGTGATTGTGACGGGTGGAGAAGAAGATACTCCCCGTCCTATACCCCACGGATCACCCAAGTTGCGCCCGAGGAGACGGTGAAGGCGACGACGAAACGGTCATGCATGAACGAACAGCCGCCCCTCTGCCCGTGGGAGGCCAACACAGGCCTACAGGGGCTTCCTGGCTCCCGCCCTAGCTGAAAACACCCATCGCGCCCCACGGGCTTCCCTGATGCCTCTAGGGGCTATCGCCTCCTGCCAAGCCGAACGCCTTTCTCATCGCCGCCGTCGTCACCCTCAAGCGCGTCTCCCTAGACCCGTAGGTGATTGCCCCCGTGCCGGTCTGCATGTGACCCAGAATGCCATTGCGCACGTCCTGAGGTACTTCCGCTTCCTCAAGGCGATCGGCCATTGTGTGACGGAGAGAGTGGACAACATGGCGCTTGTCGCCTGAGACAGTCCGCAGGTGGTTCATCAAGCTCTTAGACGCCGCCGTAGGACCGCCCTTACGGGCGTATCGCTTGAACAGGAAGACCCCATCCACAGAAGCCTCGACAGCCTCTTTGGCGGCAACCAAGGCATCGCCCACCAGTGGGACTAGACGCCGCGCCGATGTCGTCTTCAGGCCCCGCTCTGGTATTTCCACAAGATCGATATGTGGGAGAGCCGCTTCCAGCTTCATATCGCCCACCCGGACCCCCGTAATCTCCGCAAGGCGACAACCTGTACCGTCAAGCAGCCTCCAGATGCGCGAAAAGTCCACCTCCCTGCATCGCGTCTCAAGACGCCTGAGAACAGCCGCTCGTATGTCCTGTTTTAGAGGCAGACGCTTGTCAACGTCGGCATCGTCGTCCTGCTGAGAGACGCCGTTGAAGGGGTTCGCCCAATTCGGAAGCTCAAACTCCCTTTTGGCCATATTGAAGATGGCCTTGATGATAACCAGCTCCCGATTGACGGAGCCGGGGGCAAGTCCCCCTGCAAACAAACTGTCACGAAAGCCTCTGGCATCCTCCCGGCTTATCCCGGTGATAGCGGGATCAGGCCCGAGAAGCGCCTCAAGCCGCCGCACCGCCCTGTTTATTCGTTGCCGCTCCTTATGCTGGGCTTGCTGGGGCCGCTCCTTGAAATACAGCGCCACAGCGTCACTCAGCTTTGGAGACGGTGAAGACCCCATCCCGCTATTCAACGCCCGCACCCTCCGTTCGTCTTCCGGAGAAAGCGGCCTAAACTCATCCGGCCCTGAGTGGTTCCTGTAGTTGTCGAGAATGGCTTCCGCCACAGCCTCCCGGCCTTCCGCCTCCTCAAGCGCCACAGTGTCGCCGTGATAGACAATCGGCGCAGCCCGGCCTAACCCGAGTGACCTCAGATACCGGCTCATCTCCCGGTGTTTCTCAAGTGGAGAAGCCGTTGCCCCCGGTGACGCCTGAGACACGACCTGCCGCGCCGCATCCTGCACCAGCTTTTCATAGGCCTTGTTGGCGTTTCCCCAGTTGCGGGCGGCATCCACCTCAGTCTTTCCGAGGGGCTGAGTGAAGGTGGACAGGCCAAGCACGGCCCGAAGCCCAGCTGGGAAATCCCGCCTATAGCCTATACCGCCTCTAGTTCTTCTGAGATATTTCAGCACCACGGAAAGCCTCATACCGTCCTCCGAACTGTACGGAAAACTGTACTCCGAAAGCGCGTAAGGCTTTGAATGTGTTGATTTCCTTGACAGAAATCAGGGAGTGGTGGTGCCCCCTTCCGGACTCGAACCGGAACTCCTTTCGGAACCGCATTTTGAGTGCGGCGCGTCTACCAATTCCGCCAAAGGGGCATTCCACTGCGATCTGTCCAATATTATCTGACGGGGCAATGGTCAAGCTGCTTGATCCAATTGGAACGCAATGGCTCAATGTCGTTGAGCTGCCGATGGAAAGCTCACCTGCTCTCTGCTAAAAGCCCTCGTAGATTCGGGCTTCCAATTGCGGACAATCACTATGAGCGAATTCGCAGCGACGACGGCGCCACGCGGTGCGCTGGCCAAGATTGACGCCATCCTCAGGCCGCATCTGGAGGGGGCTCGGTCCAATCCTGGCGACGCCAAGGCGATGATCACGCTTGGCGAACTCAGCGATCTGATGGAAGAGCGCGCCTTCGGGCTCCTGCTGCTGGTGCTGGCTCTGCCATGCTGCCTCCCCTTCGTCTATCTGCTGCCACAACTCGTTGCCCTGCCAATGCTGGTTCTGGCAGCCCAGATGGCTTCCGGCCGGAAGGCGCCGTGGCTGCCAGAGACCT
Organism: Hoeflea sp.; assembly: GCA_019084245.1. Taxonomy (GTDB): domain Bacteria; phylum Pseudomonadota; class Alphaproteobacteria; order Rhizobiales; family Rhizobiaceae; genus Hoeflea. The sequence continues at coordinate 125,343 of JAHRFE010000040.1, read as the reverse complement.
TGCGCAAGCGCGCGCTGCCGGTAGCCGGCCTGCTTGATGTGGTGGCCCGCGCCAAGCGCTATGGCGGCTGGCTGGAGCGGCTCGCGCATCCACGCTTTGCGAGCCTGACCGGAGATCGCGCGGCGCGGCTGATCGGCGCGCTTCTGATCATCCCTTGCGCGTCGATCCTGGTGCCCTTGCCCCTGACCAACACCGTACCGGGCATTGGCGTCGCACTGGCCGCCATTGGCCTGATCGAGCGCGACGCGCTGTTCGTCATTCTCGGCCTAGTCGTGGCCATGATCTGGGTCGCCATCCTGGTTATCGGCGGACCCGCCTTGCTGTATTTTCTGATTGATTTCGTGTTCAATCGCGGATCTGCGGCTTGAACTGGTCTGAGATTGCCAAACAACCGCGCGCCAAATCATTTTTTCGACACCATTGCGATCAATGCAGACAAAAGCGCATGAACCAAGGAACATCAGCATGCTGATTACCGATACCCGCTCCCGACGCTCATACACAGCCCTGGGACTGGCCGTCGCCATGGCTCTTGTCGTGGGGATGGCGCTCGGCTTCGAGCATATCGGCGGCTATATACCCTGCGCCCTGTGCCTGACGCAGCGCACGCCCTATTACATTGGCGCCCCGTTGATGCTGATAGCGGCGGTGATCTCCTTTGCCGGCGGCCCTTCCTGGGCGGTGCGCGGTCTTCTGGCTGTCGGCGGGTTGCTGATGCTCTATGGCCTGGTGCTTGGTGTCTACCATTCCGGCGTCGAGTGGCAGTGGTGGGAAGGCCCGGCCTCCTGCGCCACATCAGCGGATGCCGTGACCACCGATGCGGGTTCGCTGCTGGGTGATCTCACCTCGAAGAAGCCGCCATCCTGCGATGAGGCCTCATTGCGCGTATTGGGTCTCTCGTTCGCCGGCTGGAACGTACTGGCCAGCGCCGGACTTGCCGCGATCGCGTTCCGCGGCGCGATGATGAAGAACTGATCCGCACTACGGCTGCAGTTCGACATCCCAATAAAGGTAGTCCATCCAGCTTTCATGCAGGAAGTTGGGCGGAAACATTCTGCCGTTGTTGTGCAAATCCTGAACACTGGGCCGGTAAGGCTTCTGCTGCGGGATCATCCCCGCCTGCTTGGGCATCATACCGCCCTTCTTCAGATTGCAGGGCGAGCAGGCCGCAACGACGTTCTCCCAGGTTGTTTCGCCGCCGCACCGCCGCGGAATGACATGGTCAAAGGTCAGTTCATTCGGCGATCCGCAATACTGACATTCGAACCGGTCGCGCAGGAACACGTTGAAGCGCGTGAATGCCGGGAAGCGCGACGGCTTGATATAGGTTTTCAGGCAGACCACGCTCGGCAACCGCATCGTAAATGTCGGTGACGACACGGCGTGATCATATTCGGCAACAATCTGCACCCGGTCGAGGAAGACAGCCTTGACGGCATCCTGCCACGACCAAAGCGATAGCGGATAATAACTCAACGGCCTGTAATCAGCGTTCAGCACGAGCGCTGGCAAGGACTGCGGGGATACAAAAATCGTCAAGCGGCTCTCCTGAGCATGTCCGATTCGGCATCTGCAAGGACCATATTAGGCTTGTCGTGACAGGATTGTGAAGCACCTGCTTTCCAAATGATTTTCCGGCCCGAATCAGGCCGCCTTCAGGCCCCGAGCGGGGTGGCGTCCCGACGCATGACTTCGGCATAGTAGGCCCATAAAAGCCGCGCCGCCACACCACGCCACGGGCTCCACGGCAAGGCCAGTTCCGACAGCGCCTTTGACTGCGGCCAGACATCAAGGCCCAGGACATGGGCGGCAGCGCTCTGCAGGGCCACATCGCCTGACGGAAAGATGTCCGGATGGCCGGCGCAGAACAGCAGATACACTTCGGCGGTCCAAGGTCCGACGCCCTTGATCGCCGTCATCGCGCCAATCGCCTCCGGTCCGTCAAGCGCGCAGAGCTGTTCAAGATCTAGCTCGCCTGCAAGCACTGCCTCGCCAACCCGTTGCAGCGTCTCCGCCTTGGCGCGCGACAATCCCGCGGTCCGCAAGGTCTCGGGCGGCAAGCTGAGAACTGCAGCAGGGCTGATTTCTCCCGCCGCCAGCTCGAGCTTCCGCCGCAAGGCATTGGCGCTGGCCTTTGATACCATTTGGGACAGGATGATTTCCGCAAGAGCCGAAAAACCGGGCGGCTTACGCCGCAATGGAACAGGCCCGGCCACGGTGATGGCATGCGCCAGTCGCGCGTCGCACTGCGCGAGCGCCCGGAGGCCTTCGGCAATATCGTCAGCACTGTCGATCCGGCGCATGCCTCTTGTTCCTGGCGCTTGATGCCTGCCCCGGTGACGAGACCGGGAAAAAATGACATGAGACATCATGCCAGAGATCAAATCCACAGCAAAAACAGGTTCACCCACCTCGACTGTCCGCTTCGCGCCCAGCCCGAACGGTCTGCTTCATCCTGGCCATGCCCGATCGGCGCTGCTCAACTGGCGTTTCGCCCGCGACCATGGCGGGACATTCCTGATCCGCATTGAGGACATCGATACGACGCGTGCGCGGCCCGAATTCGAGTCTGCAATTTTTGAAGATCTCGCCTGGCTTGGCCTGGATTGGTCCGGACCGATGCGCCGTCAGTCGGAGCATTTTTCAGATTACGAGGCGGCGCTGTCTGAATTGCGCAAGCTTGATCTCGTCTATCCGGCCTTTCTGAGCCGCGGCGAAGCCGCTGATCGGGTGCGCGAGGCCGAGACCTCGGGCAAAACCTGGCCGCGCGATCCCGATGGCGCGCCGCATTATCCCGGCGACGACCGAACATTGACAACTCAACAACGCAATCAGCGGATTGCGGATGGCAAACCCTATGCCTGGCGGCTGGACATGAGAAAGGCGCTTGATGGCCTCAGCCAACCGTTGTGCTGGGACGAACATGGCGCCGGGCCTCATGGAGAAACCGGCAGGATTGCCGCAGATCCTGCCGCATGGGGCGATGTCGTTCTCGCCCGGCGCGACGTTCCGACCAGCTATCATCTGGCGGTGACCATCGATGACGCAATCCAGAAAGTCACCGATATCATTCGTGGCGAAGATCTTTTCGCCTCCACCTCTGTACACCGGTTGCTGCAGCGCCTGCTCGGATTGCCGGCCCCCCGATACCGCCACCATGGGCTGGTTCTGGACAAGACCGGCCGCAAGCTTTCCAAGAGCGACGGCGCGACATCAATTGCGTCATTGCGCGAACAGGGGGCTACCCGCGCCGACATTATTGCGATGGCCGGCCTGCCGTTGCAGCCCTGAAACTAGGTCGGCCGAACCATTCGCTTGAAAAGGGCAAGCAGGAACAGGATCGAGAAAGAGACGGCAATCGCGGCCGGGATGATCAGGGCCGAGGGCACACGCCCAAACGGAATGGCGTCCACCACATTCAGGCCGATGAAGAACCCGGCCAGCAATACGATCATGTTGCCCAAGGGGCCAAAGCCCAGTGCTCCGAGCACCGAATCCATAGCGTTGCCGACAAAGAACGACGCCGCGATCGACAAGGCCATAAAATACAGAACCATATCCGAAGACAAACCGGCAAACACGAGCCAACCTCCCTTTCCGGTGCGCTTTTTCACTGGACGGAATTTAGCATGGTAAACGCCGGCCGGGCGGCTGATTGCGATTCTGGCTTAATCCTTAACCTTGGCGCGGGCGATATCCTGCGCCATTCTGGCACGGTCGCGCGCATTGAGGATTGCAGCATTAATCTCGGCCCCGAGGATGAAAATAGCCGCGATAATGTAGAGAAAGACCAGGGCGACCATGATCGATGCGAGCCCGGCATAGGTCGAGACATAGGTCGCGAATTCCTTGAGATAGCTCGCAAACATCAGTGCACCCGCCATCCAGAAAACAAGTGTGACGCCTATGCCGGGAATCACATCAAAGAGCCTGCGGCGGCCGGCTGGCAACCAGAGATGCGAGAAGACCAGCCCGATGACCAGCACCATCGCCGCAATCAGGATACGCCAGTTTTCCACTGCTGAGATGATCGCTTCCATCCAGGGCGCGAACTGCCGGGCCAGTTTCATGGCCAGCGGCGCCAGCACCAGCAGGAAACTTATCGCCATGATGACCAGCACCGCGATGACGACAAACCCCAGGCTCTGAGCGCGCGTGACATACCAGGCCCGCGTTTCCGTCACCCTGTAGGCGCGATTGAGCGAAACTCGGAGCGCCTCCACCCCGTTGGCGGAAAAGAACGCCGCGGCAAGCACCGACAACGTCAAAAGACCGCCGCGTTCGACGGTGAGCACATTGACCACCTCGCGCGAGATCGGCGCCGCAATTGATTCGGGCCACGTATCGAAAATCAGATGCGAAGCCGTTTCCGCATAGGCGTTGGCGCCAAGAAAACTGGCCAGAGCCGTTCCGAAGATCATGAACGGGAACAACGCCATCAGGATCGACAAGGCGACATGGCTGGCCATGGCCCAGCCGTCATCATTGTTGAAATGGGTAATCGCATCCATGACCACGGTGTAGAAACGCTTCAATGACAACTCCTCGCCTGGATGTTGTTTAGCCGATCCGGCATTGTCAGTCTTGCTTGATTATGGGATCTGAAACGCGTCAGTACAGGGGCAGACCGCACAATGACGGCCAATAACCAAACAAAGACCATCCTTGTCACCGGCTGCTCGAGCGGAATTGGCGCCTATTGCGCCCGTGCGCTCAAGGCCGAAGGCTGGCATGTAATCGCCTCGGCCCGCACCGAGGACCATATTGCCGAACTCAACAGCGACGGCATCAAGGCCTATCGTCTCGATTATGCCGATTCCGAAAGCATCGCCGATTTCTTTGAACACGCGATGGCAGCCACCGGCGGGCGATGTGATGCGCTGTTCAACAATGGCGGCTACGGGCAGGTCGGCGCTGTCGAAGACCTGCCTGTCGACGCCTTGCGGGCCCAGTTCGAAGCCAATTTCTTCGGCTACCATGACCTGACACGCAAGGTCATCCCGGTGATGCGTGCGCAGGGCCATGGCCGCATCGTGCAATGCTCTTCGATCCTCGGACTGGTTCCCATGCGGTTTCGCGGCGCCTACAACGCCTCCAAGCACGCGCTTGAGGGACTGTCGGTTACAATGGCGCTGGAATTGGAAGGGTCCGGCATTCATGTCAGCCTGATCGAGCCCGGCGCCATTGTCAGCCGGTTCAGGGCCAATGCGCTCAGGCACTTTCATCGAACCATCGACATAGAGAGTTCGGTGCACCGCAAGGATTATCAGGATCAGTTGCGTCGTCTCAAAAAGCAGGAAGAATCGAACAGTGGCAAGCTTGGGCCTGAAGCGGTCTATCGGGTTCTGCATCATGCCCTGACCGCGAACCGTCCGCGCTATCACTACGCAGTGACCCGTGAGGCCAAACTGGGCGTCATCGCGCGCAGGCTGTTGCCGGCGCGTTTGTTTTACCCCTGGCTGGCCAGGCAGACTTGAACCTTTCTGCCATCCGGACCGGGACAATGGACTTGCAGACAAAACAGCCTATGTTCCAGATCGCAAATTACCTCAAGGAAACCGTCTGATGTCGTCCGTTACCTATGTCCTGTCCATTATTGTCATGCTCTCCGTGGCGGCCGTGCTGGTGCGCGGGCTGGTCAACATGGCGCGTGGCGGTTCCGGCAACCTGTCCAACAAGCTGATGCAGGCCCGCGTGGTCTTGCAGTTTGTCGCCGTCATCCTGATCGTCGCCACTTTGTGGCTCACCGGCGGCGGCCGCTGAACCAGTGATCCCGTTCAGGCCCGTCACGACGCCATAATCAGCCTGAATTTCAGTCAGAAAGCATGCGCAATGGTCAAGCTCAACAAGATTTACACCAGAACCGGGGATGACGGCACAACCGGCCTGGCCTCGGGCGACAGGCGCCCGAAATACGACCCGCGCATTGAAGCCTATGGCACGGTCGATGAAACCAATGCCGTCGTCGGCATGGTTCGGCTGCATACGGCCGCGATGCCGGCGCTCGACGCCATGCTGATGCGCATTCAGAATGATTGTTTCGATCTCGGCGCCGATCTCGCCACACCCGACACCGGCGAGAAACCGGAGTATGAACCGTTGCGGATTGTGGATGCGCAGGTGACCCGGATCGAGGCCGATATCGACACGCTCAACGCCGACCTTGAGCCGCTGCGCTCTTTTGTCCTGCCAGGTGGCACCGAAGCGGCCGCGCATCTGCATCTGGCCCGAACCGTCGCGCGCCGCGCTGAACGGCTGATGGTTGAACTGGCTGATCAGGACGGCGAGATCGTCAATCCCTCGGCGATCCGCTTCATCAACAGACTGTCGGACTTCTTCTTTGTCGCCGCGCGCTGGGTCAATGATCAGGGCCGGGCCGATGTGCTTTGGGTTCCAGGCAAAAACCGTTAGGTTCAAAAGCAGCGGCCCACGCAGCCGCCATGGTCAGAGGAAAATCCACAATGTTCATTCCGCTGCATGATTCCAACGATCTCAAACACATCAGGCTGCAATGGGTGACGTGGTCGCTGATCGTCATCAATGTCCTTGTATGGCTGGTGACGGGACTGGCCGGCGATGACAGCGAGTTTACCAACGCCGCTTATCTGGGCCTGGGATTCATTCCCTCCGTGGTCAACGACATTGTCGAACTCCCGGCCTCACTTGTGCTGGTGCCGGAAGACGCAACCTATATCACCTACAGCTTTCTGCATGGAAACCTGCTCCATCTCGGCTCGAACATGATCTTTCTATGGGTTTTTGGCGACAATGTCGAAGATGCCATGGGTCACATAAGGTTTCTGATTTTCTATTTCCTGTGCGCCGCAGCCGGCGCTTTCGTGCACGGGCTGCTTCTGCCCGACTCTCAAGGCCCGTTGATTGGCGCATCCGGCGCCGTCGCCGGCATTGTTGCGGCCTATCTCATGCTGCATCCGCGGGTCCGGGTCTGGGTTCTGGTGCTGGGCCGAATTCCGCTGCCCTTGCCTGCCTTCATTCCGTTGCTGTTCTGGGTCGGGTTCCAATTCGTCATGGTGGTCACCGACCTCGGCGGAGAAATCTCCTGGGGCGCTCATATCGGCGGCATCATTGCAGGCGCGATTCTGGTTCTCTTCATGCGCCGGTCCGGCGTTCCATTGTTTGACCGGACCATCGAAACCCCGAAAGCCGTGATCCATGAAAGTCCGCAAACGGAACCCCAAAAAACAGCCACTCGAGCTGCGCCGCCGAAGTGGGGACGATAGCGCCGCCACTGTTGAATTGACGCGGACGTAAACGTCATTTATTCCGCATTGCAAAATCATCTGGTCGGCGGCGATTGAATTTGGGAAGAAATCGCGTATCCATGTCGCCAATCGGCTATCCGGGTACTGGTTTCGCAGGCAAAATCCGGAGCATCGTCCTGTCTCCGGCAAAACCGGATCGCCAGGACATGGCCGGACAGAGGAAGGCCAAGCTAAAGTGAGGAAGGCAAACCGATGAAAATTCTCGTGCCGGTCAAGCGGGTAGTTGATTACAATGTCAAGATCCGGGTCAAGCCAGATGGCAGCGGCGTCGATCTCGCCAATGTGAAGATGTCGATGAATCCGTTTGATGAAATCGCCATCGAGGAAGCGCTGCGACTGAAGGAAGCCGGCAAGGCGACCGAAGTCGTGGCTGTGTCCATCGGAGCCGCGAAGTCGGAAGAGACGCTGCGCACGGCGCTGGCCATGGGCGCTGACCGGGCCATCCTGGTCGAGGCCGACGGCGTAGTCGAGCCGCTTGCGGTCGCCAAGATCCTCAAGGCCATCGTCGGCGAGGAAAGCCCGGACCTGGTGATCCTGGGCAAGCAGGCAATCGATGATGACGCCAACCAGACCGGCCAGATGCTGTCCGCGCTTCTGGGCTGGAGCCAGGCCACTTTCGCCTCCAAGGTCGAAATCGGCGATGGCTCGGCCGATGTCACCCGCGAAGTCGATGGCGGCCTGCAGACAATCTCGGTCAAGCTGCCGGCGATCGTCACCACCGATCTGCGCCTCAATGAGCCGCGCTACGCCTCGCTGCCCAACATCATGAAGGCCAAGAAGAAGCCGCTCGACAAGAAGACCGCCGCCGATTACGGCGTCGACATGGCCCCGCGCCTGGAAGTCATCAAGACGGAGGAGCCGGGTGGCCGCAAGGCGGGCGTCAAGGTGGCCTCGGTGGCCGAACTCGTCGACAAGCTCAAGAACGAAGCAGGCGTGCTGTAAGCGCGGCACAGGGAGATCAAATCATGACCATTCTCATCATCGCCGAACACGACCACGCCACCCTGTCCGACCAGACCGCAAAGGCCGTCAGCGCAGCAAGCAAGGTGGGCGGGGACATCCATATTCTCGTCGCGGGCAAGGACGCCAAGGCAGCCGCCGAAGCGGCAGCCAAGCTTGATGGCGTGACCAAGGTTCTGCTGGCCGAAGGCGACGAATATGCCAACCGGCTTGCCGAACCGCTGGCCGCCCTCGCCGTCTCGCTTGCGGGCGACTACGACACCCTGATGGCGCCTGCCACCACCTCCGGAAAGAACGTCATGCCGCGGATTGCGGCCCTGCTCGACGTCATGCAGATCTCCGACATCATCGAGGTCATTTCCGCTGACACGTTCAAGCGTCCGATCTATGCCGGCAACGCGCTGCAGACGGTCAGGGCGACCGACGCCAAGCGCGTCATCACGGTGCGGACCGCTTCCTTTACGGCCGCCGGAGAAGGCGGATCGGCCTCGGTTGAAACCGTTGCATCGGCAGGCGACCCCGGCCTGTCCTCCTTCGTCAAGGATGCGATTGCCGAAAGCGATCGCCCGGAGCTGACCTCGGCCAAGATCATCATCTCCGGCGGCCGCGCGCTTGGCTCGTCCGAGAAGTTCCAGAGCGTCATCCTGCCCGTTGCCGACAAGCTCGGCGCCGCCGTCGGCGCCTCACGCGCAGCAGTCGATGCGGGTTATGCGCCGAACGACTGGCAGGTCGGCCAGACCGGCAAGGTCGTTGCTCCCGATCTCTACATAGCCTGCGGCATCTCCGGCGCCATCCAGCATCTGGCCGGCATGAAGGACTCCAAGGTCATCGTCGCCATCAATAAGGACGAAGAGGCGCCGATCTTCCAGGTGGCCGACTACGGACTGGTCGCAGACCTGTTCGAAGCTCTCCCTGAGCTCGAAAAGGCGCTCTGACCCTTCAAAATTTTGCTCTGGGTCCATTGGCCGGGCTGGACGTCTCCATCCCGGCCAATTAGTTTCTTTTGACGGGTGCACCTGACCGGTAGACCCGGCAGCATCCTAAAATCAGTCAGGCGGATCAAATGGGCAACCAGATCAAGAGTGTCGGCATTATCGGCGCGGGACAGATGGGCGGCGGGATCGCTCACGTTTGCGCCATGGCGGGATATGATGTCCACGTTCACGATGTCTCCGCGGACATGCTGCAGACCATGCTCGCCAACATCAGCGGTAACCTTGCCCGCCAGGTCGCATCGGGCAAGACCACGGAAGCCGAGCGCGAGGCAGCGCTCGCCCGAATTCACTTTGCCCCAGAGATAGCCGGTCTGGCGACTATGGACCTTGTTGTCGAGGCGGCGACCGAGGACGAGACGGTCAAGCGCAAGATCTATCAGCAGCTCTGCCCGGTGCTCAATCCGGAAGCAATTCTGGCCACCAACACCTCATCGCTGTCGATCACCCGCCTGGCTTCGGCCACCGACAGGCCGGAACGCTTTATCGGCATTCATTTCATGAACCCTGTCCCGGTGATGAAGCTCGTCGAACTGGTGCGCGGCATCGCCACCGAAGACCAGACCTTCCAGGCGGCTCGCGTCTTTGTCGACTCGCTCGACAAAACCATTACCGTGACCGAGGATTTCCCGGCCTTCATCGTCAACCGCATTCTGCTGCCGATGATCAACGAGGCGATCTATACGCTTTACGAAGGCGTCGGCACCGTCGACGCGATCGACACTGCCATGAAGCTTGGCGCCAACCACCCGATGGGTCCGCTGCAACTGGCGGATTTCATCGGCCTCGACACCTGCCTGGCAATCATGCAGGTACTGCATGACGGCTTGTCCGACACCAAATATCGGCCTTGCCCGCTGCTGGTCAAATATGTCGAGGCCGGCTGGCTCGGCCGCAAATCCGGCCGCGGGTTTTACGACTATCGCGGCGATGTCCCCGTCCCCACCCGCTAGGGTCCCGGATGAAAGCCAGCGCCCTCCGCCGCGGCATGAACTTGTGGCCACCCTTGCTGTGCGCCGGCATCCGAATCCGCCAGATCAGCGACGATTTCCGCGCAGTTGACGTCCAACTGCGGGAACGGTTCTACAACAAGAACTATGTCGGCTGCCATTTCGGCGGCTCGCTGTTTGCCATGACCGATCCATTCTGGATGATGATGGTGATGCGCAATCTCGATCGCAGCTACACCGTGTGGGACAAATCAGCGACAATCGATTTCCTTCGCCCGGGACGCGGCGCCGTCTCGGCCCAATTCCGTCTCACCGATGAAGCGCTTGAGGATATTCGCGCCAACACCGAAGGCGAAGGCGCCAAGTATCTCAAGACCTTCTCCGTCGACATTGTGAACAGCGAGGCGGAAGCCGTGGCGCGCGTGACCAAAACCCTTCACATCCGCCGCAAGCCCGACACCAGGAGCCGGATCGGCGGCTGATGCAAAGCCATGGTCTCCTCAGGCGCGGTTCCCGGAACAAAACCCGCGCTGGTCGGCAGTGGTCAGGCGGGTAGTTGCGTCACCATTTATATAAAACATCTTGTATATTGAATTCGTGATTGCTATAAATTGCTCATGGAGGCTGCGGAATGCCCGCGGCACGGGCTACGGCCGTTCAGAATTGAAGGAAATGAAAATGGCACTCGATCGTGTAATTCTGGCGTTTGCGGGCTTTATGGTTCTCTTGTCCGTGGCTCTCGGCGTGTATGTGTCTCCCTACTGGCACCTGCTGACGGTTTTCGTCGGCCTCAACCTGATCCAGTCGTCGTTCACCGGCTTTTGCCCGGCGGCCATCATCTTCAAAAAGGCAGGCGTAAAGCCTGGCTGCGCCTTCAACTAGACGACACGCAGGTTTTTGGGCGCGGCGGGCATGCCGCGCCTGGCCTGCTTCGTCAGTCCGCCTTGAGCGCTGCAATCAGGGCCTTGGCATCTTCACTGGCCCACTCCGCCGGACCGTTCATGGCGCCCAGCATGCAGCCGTCCTTGCCGATCATCAGCGTGACCGGCAATCCGAACGCCACGCCTTCCCTCTTCAGCGTATTGAACACGCCCATGCTGGCATCCCGGTAGAGCCCGAGATTGGACACCCCGATCTCTTCCAGAAACGCTTCGGGCTTGCTTACGTCGCCCGTGTCGATGTTGATCGCCAGAACCTTGAAATCATCGTCCCCCAGTTCCGTCTGAAGTTCGGCCAGGGCCGGCATTTCCGCGCGGCAAGGCGCGCACCATGTGGCCCACAGATTGACCAGCACGGCCTGGCCGGCAAAATCGGCCAGCGTCATGGCGTCACCTTCCGCCGACACGAAACTCATCTCCGGAAGTCCGATCGCGCTGTCCCGGATAGCCATCGCGGCCACCTCGCCCCTGGCCAGGGGCTTCAGCCGCGCCAGCAGTTCCGGATCAGCCGTGCATTCAATCTCACTGCTCGACGCAAGACTTTCGGGCGCTGACGCATTGCCAGAGGGGGACGCTTTCCCGTATATCCCGGCAGCCCCGACGGCGGCGCCCAGCGCAATTGCGATTGCGACGAGGGCGCCGGTGGAAAGGCGGTTGCGCGATTGGCTCATGACAAACTCCAGGACAGGCTCATGTCGACAGATAAGGACAAACAGGCGTCAAACCAGATGTGGGGCGGCCGATTTGCCTCCGGGCCGGACGCCATCATGGAGGAAATCAACGCCAGCATCGATTTCGACCGCAAGCTTTATGCCCAGGACATTCGCGGATCCCTCGCACATGCAGCCATGCTTGCCAAGACTGGCATAATTTCGAGCGACGACTGCGACAAGATTACTCACGGATTGAACACGATCCTGTCAGAGATCGAGGACGGCAGGTTTGTTTTCTCGCGTCAGCTCGAAGACATCCACATGAACATCGAATCCCGGCTCGCGGAGCTGATCGGGCCGGCAGCCGGGCGGCTGCACACGGCGCGCTCGCGCAACGACCAGGTGGCGCTCGACTTCCGCCTCTGGGTCAAGGAAGAGCTTGGCCGTACTGAAACCGCTCTGTCCAGGCTGATTTCGGCATTCCTCGACAAGGCCGAAAAACATGCCGACACGGTCATGCCCGGCTTCACGCACCTTCAATCGGCCCAGCCGGTGACTTTCGGCCATCACTGCATGGCCTATGTCGAAATGTTCGGCCGCGACCGCCAGCGGGTGCGTCACGCCATCGAGCACATGGACGAGAGCCCGATCGGCGCCGCAGCCCTTGCCGGCACCAGCTTCCCGATCGATCGTCAGATGACAGCAAGCGCGCTGGGGTTCCGCGAACCGACCCGCAATTCGATTGACACCGTGTCGGATCGCGATTTCGCGCTCGAGTTCTTGTCGCTCGCTGCGATCTGCGCGGTTCACATGTCGCGCCTGGCCGAGGAAATCGTCATCTGGTCGACGCCGCAATTCGGCTTCGTGCGGCTGTCGGATGCTTTTTCCACCGGCTCTTCAATCATGCCGCAGAAGAAGAACCCCGATGCGGCCGAGCTCGTGCGCGCCAAGACCGGCCGCATCAACGGGTCGCTGATCGCGCTTCTGACCGTTATGAAGGGCCTTCCGCTCGCCTATTCCAAGGACATGCAGGAAGACAAAGAGCAGGTCTTTGACGCGGCTGAAAGCCTTGAATTGTCGCTGGCTGCGATGACCGGCATGGTGCGCGACATGGAAATCCGCGCCGACCAGATGCGCAAGGCGGCCGGCTCGGGTTACTCCACCGCCACAGATCTCGCCGACTGGCTGGTCCGCGAAGCAGGCCTGCCGTTCCGCGACGCCCACCACGCAACCGGGCGCGCTGTCGCCATGGCCGAAGAAAGAGGCTGCGAACTGGCCGAACTGCCGCTTGAGGAACTGCAAGGCATCAACGCCGCGATCACCGAGGGTATTTTCGATGTGCTCTCCGTCGACGCTTCTGTCGCCAGCCGCCAGAGTTATGGCGGGACGGCGCCCTCGCAGGTCCGCAAGCAGATTGCCTGGTGGCGCACGCAGAACTGAGCCCACCAGAAGTTCGGACAAAACCGGGTGCACAGTGCACCGAAAACTTGTATGTAAGCCCGCGAATTGCAGATTGTGACGGCCCTAACAGGCGAGTGTGAGGAACAGCGAATGACGACTGGCCCCTGGATCAAAATCCTCTGCGCAATGACCCTTTCGGTTGCAGTCCTTTCAGGCTGCGGGCGCAAGGGACCGCTGGAGCGCCCGGGCGTGTCCGTCGTCCCTGCTGCCGCAACTGAAGAGGCGACAGATCCCGCCCCGGTCAACGACCGGCGCTTCGTCCTCGACGGCCTTCTTGAATAGGCGCTGCAGGTGAATCATTTCAACTATCATGATGGCATTCTCCACGCCGAAGGCGTGAGCCTGCCCGACATCGCGGCGCAAGTCGGTACCCCGTTCTATTGCTATTCGACCGCCACGCTCACGCGCCACTACAAGGTGTTTTCGGGTGCGTTCTCCGACATCGATGCGATGGTCTGCTACGCCATGAAGGCCAATTCCAACCAGGCGGTGCTCAAGACCCTGGCGCGGCTCGGATCAGGTGTGGATGTGGTTTCCGAAGGCGAGTTGCGCCGCGCGCTGGCTGCGGGCATTCCGGCCTCGAAAATCCTGTTCTCCGGCGTCGGCAAGACCGCGCGGGAAATGGATGCGGCCCTTGCCGCAGACATCTATTGCTTCAACATCGAATCCGAACCCGAACTCGAACTGCTCAACGCCCGCGCCCTGGTGGCGGGCAAGGTCGCCCCGATCTCCTTCCGGATCAATCCGGATGTCGATGCGAAGACCCACGCCAAGATCTCGACCGGCAAAAAAGAAGACAAGTTCGGCATTTCCTGGCGGCGCGCCCAGGCGGTGTACAGGCATGCCGCGAGCCTTCCCGGCGTGCGCGTCACCGGAATCGACATGCATATCGGCAGCCAGATTACCGAGCTGCAGCCCTTCGACGATGCGCTCAAGCTGATGGTGGAACTCGTCGAAACGCTGCGTGCCGACGGCCATGCGATCCATCATTTCGACATCGGCGGTGGCCTGGGCGTGCCCTATCGCGATGACAATGCGCCACCGCCGGATCCCGATGCCTATGGCAACATGGTCAAGGCCCGGTTGCGCGACCTCGGCTGCAAGGTCATCCTTGAGCCCGGTCGGCTGATCGTTGCCAATGCCGGCGTGCTTGTGTCCGAAGTCATCTATGTCAAGGATGGCGGCGACAAGACCTTTGTCATCGTCGACGCGGCCATGAATGATCTGATCCGCCCGACACTCTATGAAGCCTGGCACGAAATTCGCCCGGTCCGTCTGTCGGCGGCGAGCGCGCCGCGGATTCGCGCCGATATTGTCGGTCCGGTCTGCGAAAGCGGCGATTACCTTGCCAAGGACCGGGAGATGACCGCGCTGAAATCCGGTGACCTGATTGCTGTCGGCTCTGCCGGCGCCTATGGCGCGGTTCAGGCGGGGACCTACAACACAAGGCTTCTTGTGCCCGAAGTGCTGGTCCATGGCGACAGGTTTCACGTCGTGCGCGGACGCCCGTCCTACGAGGACCTGATCGGCCTTGATTCGGTTCCCGCCTGGCTCGATTGACGCCAAATCCGGTTCATTCGATCTCCGCCCATCGGCCAATTTGTTCCCTGAAAGCGGAAATCCGCTCTCACTTTTATGTCACAGGCCTCGCCTTGGCCACAAAGGCTGCTATCTTCTTTTCTGACGCTGAAGGAAGATGACATGGCAGGCACCCCCGACGGCATGGCAAAACCCCCTGAACATCAGAACGACGCAGCGCGCCGCTCGGTTGCCTTTGGCCGGCTCCGCATGCGGGTCAACCTCTCGCTGGGCCGCCTGATCACCCTGTCTGCGCCGCTTCTGGGTATCGTCGCGCTCTATCTGTCGTTCTCCTGGTTCGGCATATTTCGGATCGTTCCCGACTGGCTGCGGCTCACGCTGCTCGGTCTTTTCGCCATCGGACTGCTTGCTTCGGTGTGGCCGCTGACACGGTTCAGGGCACCCAGCCGCGGCGAAATCGATTCCCGACTTGAAGCGGAGAACCGCATAGCCAACCAGGCAATCACCACCCAGGACGACAGGATCGAGGCCGCCGATCCCTTCGCCCGTGCGCTGTGGGAAGAACATCGCCGCCGCATGGCGCAAAAGATCGGAACGCTTGAAACAGGAGTTCCGCGGTCGAGCCTGCCGGCGCGGGATCCCTGGGGCCTGCGGGTGGCAGCCGGGCTGTTGCTGTTCGTGGCCTTTGGCTATTCCTTCTCCGGCAATTCCGGCCGGCCCGGCGATGCCTTTGTCAGCCATGTGAGCAGCGACCTGCCCGATGTTCGCATCGACGCGTGGATCACCCCGCCGCCCTACGTCAATCAGGCCCCGGTCTTCCTCACCGGCATCACCCGCCCCGAAGGCGAGGCTGTCGATGCCATCGAGGGCAGCGAAATCACCATCCGTGTTGGCGGCGGTGGTGCGGACGCCCAGGTGATGTGGGGTCCGGATCAGGCGTCGCTCGCGCCCCTTGAGCAAACCGAAGCGGCCGACACGGGCGTTGCCCCCGCCAATGGGTCGGCCTGGACCTTCAAGCCTGCCGCCGATGGCCAACTCACAATCAACGCCGGTCGATCCGGAGCCGAATTCGCCATTCGTGTCATTACCGATCACCCGCCTGTCGCCGCCTTCATCGAGACGCCGCGCCGCGCCGCCAATGGCGCCCTCGAACTCGAATATACGCTGACGGATGATCACGGCGTCGCCAAGGCCGAGGCCGAAATCGTGCCGGCGGAAACCCCCTCGCCTGACGCCCGGCCGTTGTTCGATCCGCCGCAATACCGTTTGTCCCTGCCGCGACGCTCATCGCCGGACAACCGCGCAATCGCCAGCCATGACCTGACCGAGCATCCGCTCGCTGGCCAGAAGGTAAGGATCACCCTCGTCGCCACCGACGGGGCGGGACAGGAAGGTCGGAGCGAGACGCTGGAAACCGTCCTGCCCGGCCGGCGCTTTTCCGAGCCCCTGGCCGCCGCTGTCGTCGAGCAGCGTGGTGTGCTGGCGCTCGATGCCAACAATCTGATGCGGGTCTTTGAACTGCATGACGCGCTGACCATCGCGCCCGAAGAAACCATTCCCAACTTAACCCATTACCTGTTGCTGCAATCTGTCCGGGGCCGCCTTGAGAACGCCCGCTCGGATGAGGATCTGCGCGCGGCAATCGACTACATGTGGGGGGTGGCGCTGCAGCTCGAAGACGGCAACCTTTCGCTGGCCGAGCGGCGTCTGCGCGACGCCCAGAACGCGCTGGCCGAAGCTCTGGAGAACGGTGCCACGGACGAAGAGATCAGCCAGCTGATGGATGAGTTGCGCGAAGCCATGCAGGACTATCTGCGTGAACTGGCGCGCCAGAACCCGGCCAACCAGAATGCCGAAAACCAGGCCATGCCCCAGAATACGCTTCGCCAGCGCGATCTCGACAACATGCTCGACCAGATCGAGAACCTGGCCCGGTCCGGCGCCCGCGACCAGGCCCAGCAGATGTTGCAGGAACTGCAGCGCATGATGAACAACCTCCAGGCAGGCCGTCAGCAGCGACAACAGCAGCAGGGCGGGCCGATGCGCGAACAGATGGACAGGCTCGGAGAGCTGATGCGCCAGCAGCAGCAGCTCATGGACGAGACGATGCGCGCCGACCGCAACCAACAAGGTCAGCCGGGTGAAGGCCGCGATCGCCAGCAGCAGGGCCAGCGGCAGCCCGGCGAAGGCCAGGATCAGGGTCAGCAGGGCCAGGGCGATCAATCGCTGGAAGACATGCTCGGAGCGCTCGGCCGCAGCCAGCAGGAACTGCGCGACGCGCTGGGCCAATTGCAGAGCGATCTTGAGGCTATGGGCATCAATCCATCCGAAGGCTTCGGAGAAGCCGGCGAGGCGATGGGCGATGCGGCCGGTAACCTTGAACAGGGCGAGACCGGCCAGGCGCTCGGCGATCAGGGCCGCGCGCTTCAGGCGCTGCGCCAGGGTGCGGAAGACATGATGAACCAGATGATGCAGGCCATGGGCGATCAGCCCGGCGAAGGCGAAGGCGAGGGACCTGATCGCAACGGCAATCGCTCGGCCGATGACCGCGACCCGCTCGGCCGCCCGCGCGCGACCACGGGTCCGGACTTCGGCAGCCGGGTCAAGGTTCCCGACGAGATCGATATCCAGCGCGCCCGCGAGATTCTGGACGCCATTCGCAAGCGTCTGGGCGACCAGCTATCGCCGGATATCGAGAAACGATACCTGGAACGCCTGCTCGATCTCCAGTAGGCGTTCCCCTCCATGAAGAATGTCAGGCAGCCTTCGCCATCAGCGCGTCCGCCACGGCCTGCCGGATCTGCGGCAGGGTGAACGGTTTTTCGACGACATCGACAACGATGCGCATCAGCGGCTCGGCGCGTTCGCGCTGCTCGGCATAGCCTGTCATCAGCAGGATCGGCATCGCGGGCGTGAGATCTGCAGTAGCCGTGGCCAGCGCTATGCCGTCCATTACCGGCATCCGAATATCGGACAGCAGCAGGTCGAAGGCTTCCGCCTCGATGTGCTCCAATGCTTCGGCGCCATCCGCGGCCTCAACGATGTCGTGGCCGTCCATGGCAAGCGCACGGGCGACAAAGCGCCTGAGCGTGTCTTCATCTTCGGCTATGAGAATTCGCGCCATGATCCATTCCTCCGGCTCTTGAACGGAAACTAGGGGTCAAACCTTGCGGCAACGTAACCTTGAAGCGGTTTTTCCCGCACC
Organism: Hoeflea sp.; assembly: GCA_019084245.1. Lineage (GTDB taxonomy): Bacteria > Pseudomonadota > Alphaproteobacteria > Rhizobiales > Rhizobiaceae > Hoeflea. The sequence goes on along the minus strand of JAHRFE010000040.1, from coordinate 107,362 downwards.
GCGACCGTGACCAGGCTTCAGGCGTCGCCCTTGACGACGCCAACAAATGGCAACTCGCGGAACGCGTAAGCCACATCCATGCCATAGCCGACAACGAAATAATCCGGGCATTCAAACCCGACATACTCGGCGTCCAGACTGCCTTCCCGGCGTGATCGCTTGTCGAGAAGCACTGCGATGTCGACATTCCTGGCGCCACGTTCATACATCAGGTCACGGGCAAACCTGAGCGTCCGGCCTGATTCGAGAATGTCATCGATCAGCAGGATGTCGCGGTCGCGCACATCGCTGTCGATGTCCTTGATGATCTTCACACCCTGGCTTTTCGTGCCCTTGCCATAGCTCGACAGGGTGATGAACTCGACTTCCGGTGCGAGACCGGCATCATGCAGCGCCCGGATCAGATCGGCGGCGAAAATGAACGACCCCTTGAGAATGGAGATGACCAGCAGATCCTGCTTCGGGCTCTCGGCGATCTCCGCGGCCATGGTGCGATTACGCTCGGCAATCATCTCCGGCGTGAACAGGGGCTCAATTATCTTTCCGCGCACAACCGGCATTCACGCTCTCCAGGAGATTTGGTCGAAATTGCTGATCTTTCCTAGCGCATAACCCCTTAAACCGAAACCGATTAGAAAGCGGTGTTTCCACAGCCCCAGACCACCGGCATGCGTCGATAGGTCCGGATGGAAGTTCAGCTGCCGCCGGGCCGTATCATCAGGATTGATCCAGCTCTTTCGATCCGTGCCGGTCTTGGCGCAGGCGTGGTGTAACCGGTACCGGTCTCGGTCTCCTTTGCCGGCGTCGAGGACGTCGTCACGGGATCAGGGATCAACGGTGCCTCCACGGACCTCGACAAGGCACCCGCCACGGCGGGCGCGGAGATCGGAGCCTGTACATGCGCTTCGGTCGGCAAGACCCGCTCCGGGGTGCTGGTAGTCCAGAGGGCTGCTGCGGCAAAGCCGCCCACCGTCAGGACGAACGCGGACGCTGCCAAGGCGAGCCTGGAGCCGGGGCCGGCATGCGCGGATGGCTTGCCGCTGAACACACCGAGCCGCCCGTTGCTGCTTGAGGCAGGCCGGGACGTCCGGTCCGAACACGCAAAGTCGGGCGGAAATGGACCCTGCTCCGGTGGCCCGGTCAGCCTGGATTTGAAAACCCCGCCGATCTCGGCTGCGGAGGGCTTGCGTGAGAACCTGTCGCCTGGTGCGCCGATGGTCTCGAAGCACGCGTCCTCGACATCGCGCGGGCGCAATGCGCGTTCTTTGCGGGTCCGGTCCGGCATCAACAGATCGCCGTTTCCTGGCTCGATCACATGTGTCGCGCGGCTTGAAGCGCCCATCAGCCACCCCGTTTGCGCCTCTGCCGGGCAGAAGCCATTGAAACATCTCTTACCGATGCGTAAACGGAAATGGTTAACGCTTGGCGAACAGGCCGTGTCATAAGGTCGGCTTGACCGATGTTTTAACTTGGCGTTAACCATGGCCGGCGACTGTGCAGGCCAGCGACCATCAGGTCTGGCGACTTGCGCAGATCCGTCATCGCGACAGGAATTGACCTTTGATCCATTTCGAAAATGTCGGGTTGCGCTATGGTATGGGACCTGAGGTCCTGCGCGACTTGACCTTTGACATACCGAAGCGATCCTTCCAGTTCCTGACCGGTCCATCAGGCGCCGGCAAGACGACGCTGATGCGGCTCTTGTTCATGTCGCTCAAGCCGACACGCGGACTGATTCGCATGTTCGACCGGGATATTTCCTTGATTCCGGGCGAGGAACTGCCTCTGCTCAGGCGCCGGATCGGCATCGTGTTCCAGGATTTCCGCCTGCTCGATCATATGACCACCTACGAGAATGTCGCCCTGCCGCTGAGGGTTCGTGGCAAGGATGAATCGAGCTATCGTTCCGATGTGATCGAGCTTCTCAAATGGGTTGGCCTGGGTGAACGCATCAATGTTCTGCCGCCGGTTCTCTCCGGCGGGGAAAAGCAGCGCGTCGCCATCGCCCGCGCCTTGATCGATCAGCCGGAAATCCTGCTGGCCGACGAACCCACCGGCAATGTCGACCCGCCCATGGCCCAGCGCTTGCTCAATCTGTTCATCGAACTGAACCGGCTTGGCACCGCCGTGATCATCGCCACCCATGATCTCACGTTGATGGACCGGGTCAATGCCCGCCGGATGATCCTGTCCGAGGGACGGCTCGATATTTATGACTGACCCCGCCGCCAGCGCCCGGGATACCGGCAGGAAGAAGCGCCCGGTCACCTTGCGGCCGATGGCGCCGATCGTACCGCCGGTCAATGTCTCGGGCCGCGCACTGATGGTGGTGATCGCCATCATGTCGTTTCTGTGCGCCGTTACCCTTGGCGCAGTCACCATGGTTCAGGAGAAGGCAGAAGCCTGGCAGGGAGACGTCTCCCGCGAGATCACCATTCAGATCAAGCCGGACGACGGTCTCGACATGGAGGCCGCCTTGACCGAGGTCCGGAACATTGTTCTGGCCGTTCCGGGCGCTTTGTCGGCGGAGATCGTGGATCGCGCCTCAACAGCAAGGCTGCTCGAACCCTGGTTGGGCGAGGGCTTCGACATGGACGAACTGCCGGTGCCACGCCTCGTTATTGTCACCATTGACGAGGCCGCCCCGCCGGATTTTGCCGCCATGCGCCAAACTCTCGCCGACGCGATCCCTACCGCCACACTTGACGATCACCGCGCCTGGTCAGGCCGCTTGATCTCCATGGCCCGGATCACTGTCTTCATCGGTGTCGGCATCCTCGCCCTGATACTCGCCACCACCATGCTGACCGTGATATTTGCAACACGCGGCGCAATGGCCGGCAATCGCCATATTGTCGAAGTGCTGCATTTTGTCGGCGCGGAGACCAGCTTCATCGCATCCCAGTTCCAGAAGCGCTTCCTGCTGATCGGCCTCAAGGGTGCTGCATTCGGCGGTGGCGTCGCGGCAGTGGCGTTCCTGCTGCTTGGCGCATGGCAGAACAATACCATGGCCACGGCGCTCAATGATCAGGCCACCGCCCTGTTCGGCCGCTTCACGCTGAGCGGGGCCGGCTATTTCGGCATTGTCGGCATTGTCATCCTCATATCGGCAATGACGGCATTGACCACTCGCCTCACCGTCATCCGAACCATCCGCGAGATCGACAGGCAGCGCGCCGATCCGTCATCAGCAGAAATCGATTGACTTGCCCGGTTTCTGCCGCAAATCCGACTGGTCCTTGCCGGAATCTCAGAGTATTCATGATCCATGAGTGTGGAAACCGCACAGCCTGAAACGGCAACCCCGGGAAACGCCAGGACCGATGTGATGCATCGTCTAAGGCGCGTGGGACATCATGGCCTGCGCATCGTCACCATCGCAACGATCATCGCCATTGCCCTGATCGCGATGGGTTTTTTCCGCTTTACTGACACCGTCGCGGACCTGCAAACCTCGGCAACGTCCGGCGATGTCGATGCGATTGTTGCCCTGACCGGTGGATACCAGCGGATAGATCAGGCTTTGGCATTGCTCGAAGAAGGTGTAGGCGAGCGACTGCTGATCTCCGGCGTGAATCCTACGACCAGCAGCGCAGCGCTCCGTCGCGCCACGGGAACTCAAACAGCCACCTTCGATTGCTGCGTCGACATCGGCTACGAAGCGCTCGACACCATCGGCAACGCCAATGAAACCGCCCTCTGGATCCGCGAGCACGACTACACAAGGATCCTGGTGGTCACCAACAACTATCATATGCCGCGAAGCCTCATGGAACTCTCGCAAGCCAGTCCGGATGTCACCTTCATCGCCCATCCGGTCAGCTATGCCGATTTGAAAACGGAAGCCTGGCTGTCTGATCCCGTGGCGTTGCGCACTCTCTTTGTGGAATACGCCAAATACTCCCTCGCCCGGCTGCGCAACTGGAGCGGCGCAAAGACTGCGAGCGGTTTGCGCGCCGACATTGATGGCGATCGGCCGGTCGCGGCCAGTTTGCACTGATATTCACGCACGCACAGGTTTTCCACTGCCTGCCGATGGTGTAACCCGGAACCATGGACCCGTCACGAGCACCGGCGGGGCCGCTCGCAAATCCGGATTCAGCAATGATTGTACTACGGTCCATCCTCTTCAACATCGCGTTCTACATCAACCTGATCGTGCGCATGATCGTGTTCTCGCCCTATTATTTCCTGGCCGAGCGCAAGGCTGCATGGAGCGTGCCGAAGAACTGGGCGCTGGCCAATCACTGGCTGCAGGAAAAGATCGTCGGCACCACCTTCGAGATCGAAGGCCTCGAAAACATCCCGCCCGGCGGCTACATCTTCGCGCCCAAGCATCAGTCGTTCTGGGACGCCTACGCGCTGCTGCCCTGGCTCGACGACCCGGTCTACATCCTCAAGCGCGAACTCCGCTGGATCCCGCTTTTCGGCCAGTACATTTTCAAGATGAGGATGGTCCCGGTCAATCGCGGGGCCAAGGGCAAGGTCATGGCCGAGGTGCTCGAACGCACCAAGCGCGAGATCGACAGCGGCCGTCAGCTCATCATCTATCCCGAAGGCACACGCCGCGCGGCCGGCGCACCGCCGGATTACAAATACGGCATTGCCCGCCTCTACCGTGATCTCCAGGTCCCGGTGGTGCCCGTCGTCATGCATCCTGGCCTGTTCTGGCCTCGGCGCAAGTTCCTGCGTTACCCCGGGCATTTCAAGGTGCAGATCCTGCCACCGATCCCCGCCGGCATGAACCCCGATGCCTTCATGGAAAAGCTCATAGACGTGATGGAGACGGCCAGCGACAAATTGCTGGTCGAGACGGTCGCGGCCAATCCGCAGGTCCCCTTGCGCGAGGACGCCCGCCGCAGGCTTGCAGAACTCGGCGCCGCAGATTCAGGCGCCGGGTCGCGTTGAGGCTCAAGGCCGGTTTTCGGCCCTGATTCGATGCAAGATCGCCTCGAGGTGCGGATCGCGAATTCCAAGCGTGTTCAGGTGGGTAACCGTGTTGAACACATATTCCTCGTTCGGCCCGGACTGCCCGCGGGCGCCGCGCACGCGCAAAAGCGCATCATCAGCGGTCAGGCCTCCCGCATATTGATGGTGGGCACGGTCGACCACATAGGTCATGGCGCGGACATGATGCCCGGTATCCAGCCGGATTGTGCGCAAGGTCTCGAGATAGACCTGCGTGACCAGTTCCCGCTCGCGCAGATAGGCTGTGACCACATCCCGGTTTTCCGGCTTGATCCGGAAGGCAACGCCATGACATGAGCCGCCCCGATCAAGCCCAAGCACCAGTCCCGGTCGCTCCGGCGTGCCGCGGTGAACAAACGATCGCACGCATAGCGCCCGGTGATAGCCGAACAGTCTTGCACGCCGGGTTTCTTCGTGATCAAAACCCGGCCGCCACATCAGTGAACCATAGCCAAACACCCAAAAATCGTCCATATCCGAGCCCGTATTGTCCTGCACATGGCCACACCGCAGCCGTTGGTAATGTCTTGATCCGCAACCTGACTGGCAAACCCTGTCAGGTCATGCTTCCACCACAAAGCCTGCCCTTATTGCAGGGCATAAAGCGAGACCGCAATGCCACCCATCCTTTCCGGGCAGTCCTCATCTACTTCTTCTCGCAGGTTCGGCTGGCTTGCCGCGGCGATTGTTGCCGGATGTGTGTTCTGGACTATCGGCTGGTTTCTTGTCGCCGCAAAGATCGAAGCCCGTCTGCCGGAAACGCTTGCCGGGATCACCGGCGCGAACGCAAAGGCCGGATGCGAGAATGCCGAGGTCCGCGGATATCCTTTCCGCTTCGGCCTGTTTTGCCAGACCCTGTCCTACGCCAGCGCCGACGACGGCGTGACCGCCATATCCGGTGCGTTTCGCTCCGCCGCACAATTCTACAGACCCGGTCACATTATCACCGAAGTCGATGGGCCGCTGGCAATCACCGCGCCTGGTCTTGACGCCCGTGTGGATTGGAAAGTCCTGCAGACAAGCGTTCAGGCGACAGCGGACGGCGTCAGCCGCGGATCGCTCGATGGCCGAACCGTCAGTTTCGATATCGACGGCGCCGGGTTGACGCAAAAACTCGCCATGCAGGCCGGCAGAATTACCTCGCATGCCCGCAAGAACGGCCCTGATCTCGACATTGCCCTCTATGGAGAGGATCTTCAAAGCAACCTTGTTGCCGGACTTGCGGGCAAGGCCCTCACGCTTGAGGCCACCCTGCCTGGTCAGGCCGGTTTGTTGAATACACCCTACACCGCGATCACTGTTCCGTTTGAAACACGGTTCCATCGCCTGTCGATCGAGCTCGATGAGACATCGTCCCTGGAAATCTCCGGCCCTGTTCAAATCGGCGCGGACAGGCGGATATCCGGCACTTTAGAGGTGACGGTCCGCAATCCGCAGCGCATCATCGAGCTTGCGGCGGCCATGGATCCGGAGATTGCCAAACTGATCAACCGCTTCGCCCCATTGATCGCTACTCTGAACACAAATCCCGGCAATGACGGCATCACCCTGCCGCTGTCGATTCAGGACAATCGGGTCTCGCTCGGCATATTCCCGCTGGGGCAATTGCCCGGCTTCTGAAGTCACCTATTCGGCGGGATGCTTCGCATCTGTCTTGAGTGCGTTGCGGCCAAAATTCGGTGCGTCCGTATCCTGTCCGGCCTCGACGATGGAACGGCGGATGCCGCGGGTGCGGGTGAAAAGCTCCAGGAGTTTGTCTCCGTCGCCCCACCGCACCGCCCGTTGCAGCGAAGACAGATCTTCGGAGAAGCGCGCCAGCATCTCGAGAATCGCGTCCTTGTTGTGCAGGCAGACATCGCGCCACATCACCGGATCCGAGGCCGCCAGGCGGGTGAAATCGCGGAAACCCGACGCCGAATACTTGATCACCTCGGATTTCGTGACAGCTTCGAGATCATCGGCGGTGCCGACAATGTTGTAGGCAATGATGTGCGGCAAATGCGAGACGATCGCCAGCACCAGGTCATGGTGCTCCGGATCCATCTGCTCGACCTTCGAGCCGCAAGCTTCCCAGAAGCCGGTGAGCCGCGCGATGGCTTGAGCGTCGGTCCCCTCGGTCGGCGTGAGGATGCACCAGCGTCCCTCGAACAGCTCAGAGAACCCGGCCTCCGGCCCGCTCTGCTCGGTGCCGGCGATCGGGTGGCCGGCGATGAAGTGGACATGGTCAGGCATATGCGGCTGCATCTGGCGGACGACCGACGCCTTGGTCGATCCCACATCGGTGACGATCGCGCCGGGCTTGAGATGCGGGCCGATCTCGCGCGCAATCTGCTCGGAGGCGCCGACCGGCACGGAGACAATTACCAGATCGGCGTTGGCGACCGCTTCCCCGTTGGAGAGGGAATAGGTGTCCCCAAGGCCAAGCGCACGCGCCGCCTCAAGCGTTTCGGCACTTCTCGTGGCAATGGTGACCTGGCGGGCCAAGCCCTTGGCGGCAATCACGCGCGCCAGCGACGATCCGATAAGACCTATACCGATCAGGGTGACATTTTCAAATAGCGGTTCACTCATGATGGTCAGGCCATGAATTCCTTCAGCGCAGCCAGCGCGCCGAGATTGGCTTCCTCGCTCCCGATGGTCATCCGCAGGGAATCGGGCAGGCCGTAGCCCGCCACCCGGCGCAGGATGAAGCCCCGCGAGGAGAGAAACTCGTCCGCCTCGGCCGCGGTCTTGCCGGCGGTCTTCGGAAAATGGATCAGCACGAAATTGCCCACCGATGGCGTCACCGTAAGGCCAAGGGCTTCGACAGCTTCGCAGACACGGCCCAGCCAGGCGTCATTGTGCTCGACAGCGCGTTCGATATGCGCCCGGTCGCCGATCGCCGCAGCGCCTGCGATGAGCGCCAGCGCATTGACATTGAACGGCCCGCGAACCCGGTTGCAGGCATCGATGATGGCTTCATTCGCATACATCCAGCCGATCCTCAGTCCGGCCAGCCCGTGAATTTTCGAGAATGTCCGCGTCATCACCACATTGGGATTGGCCGAAACCAGCTCGATCCCCGCCTCATAGTCATTGCGGCGGACATATTCGGCATAGGCCGCATCCAGCACCAGGATCACATGCGCGGGCAACCCGGCGTGCAGCCGCCGCACTTCACTGACCGGAATATAGGTGCCGGTCGGATTGTTGGGATTGGCAAGAAAGACGATCTTCGTCTTCCGGGTGACCGCATCCAGGATCGCGTCGACATTGGCCGTCAGTTCCGTGTCGGGGACAGAAACCGGCGTGGCGCCGGCCGCCATGATCTGGATCTTGTAGACCAGAAAACCATGCTGGGTGAACAGGCCTTCATCGCCCGGAGCGAGATAGGTCTGGCACAACAACCCGAGCAGTTCGTCCGAACCGTTGCCGCACAGGATGTTTCCGGGATTGAGCCCGTAAGCACGGGAGATCGCCTGGCGCAGCTCATGCGCGGACCCATCGGGGTAAGTCGCCAGATCGACATTTCGTGCGGCGAAAGCTTCCGTGACCAGCGGGCTCGGTCCCAGGGGGGATTCGTTTGAAGAGAGCTTGTAAACCTTGGCCACACCATGAGCGGTCTCACGCCCAGGGACATAGGCGGCGATATCCATCACTCCCGGTTTCGGGCTGGGACGCTCTGAGCTGCTCATGGTGAAATTTCCTTGCAAACGAAAAACCTGGCGGAGTGACGCCGAAATAGCCTCTTGCAACGATCTTGTCGAGAGTGGCGATCAGGTGGTTGGTTCGGAGTGCCTATGCGCCGCGCGCGAGGTTTGCGGCGACAGCACCGGCACGAACACCCGTCGCGAAGCCCGCGCTGCCACCGGCAGACCCTGATACAGCCGCTTCTGCGCCTCAACGATGATGACGCCGGAGAACACCGGCCACATCCTTCGGCCAATCCGCTCGAAAACCGCGCGCATCCGCAGGATTACCGCCCGCTCCGACGGCGGAAAGAACAAGGCCTCGGCGAAAGCGCCGGGCGTGAAATTGCTTTCCCGCAGGAGCCTGATCAACTGGCCTCGCGAATAGGGCCGCCCGGCGCCAAACGGCGTATGCTCGAACCGGGCCCAGACGCCGCGGCGATTTGGAGCCACGATCACCAGCCGCCCGCCCGGCGCCAGCACCCGCCAGAGCTCCTTGAGCGTTTCGCGCGGGTTTTCGGCAAACTCCAGCGAATGCACCATCAGCACGCGGTCAAGCGCCGCGTCCGGCAATGGCAGCTCTTCATCGAACACCAGAGCCGTAGCCGAGGGGCCGCCCATCGGCCAGTTCACAGCGCCCTGGCCCGCCGGCATGAAGGCGAACGTTCGTTCCGCTTCTGGCCCGAACCGATCCAGATAGGGCGCCGCATAGCCAAGGCCCATCAGCCGCTCGCCCGGCAGATTGGCCCAGATCGACGACAGCGCCATCGCCACGGAATGTTCGGCGAACCTGCCGAGCCGGGAATGGTAGAACTGTCTCAAGTCAACGATATCGGCATGCATGACGGGGAACCTGAATGGATCGGCAGTTTCAGGGCAGCCTAGCACCGGGTGCTTTTGGCGGACACCCGGAAAATCCACTGATCCGAGTCAGTGCCATGTCCGCTCTACGGGTGGCCATTGATGGCCAGCGGAGGAGAGATGATCCGCGATTGCACCTTGGTCCGAAGGCTTGTCATACCGGAACCGGCGGGAGTTCGGGAATCCGCAAACCGTCGAAAGGCTGACGCCAGGCCGGAAGAGCATCAAGCCTTGCGTACCAGCGCATCACCGCCTCAAACCCGTCGAGTGGCAATTTGGCGATGTCGTTGAAGGGCAAAAACGTGGCCATGCGGAAATCGGCATAGGATGGCGAACTGCCGGTCAGCCACTCCCTGGATGCAAGATAAGCGTCAAGAATTGCAGCCGACCGATGGAACATCTCCAGTCCCTTGGCGATCTCGTCCGGGTCGATCGGACCGATCCTGTATCGTTGCTTTGTGCCTCGCTCAAAATGCACCATGTCGCAGGCATGGACAAAATTCGCCTTGCCCCAACTGATCCAGCGGATCATGTCCGGTTCATCGTCACCGACACGCCAGAAATCGGACCCCATAGCCCGCGAAAGCCTGCAGGCGATCGCATCAGCTTCCCAGAGCGTGCCGCCGGCTTCCTCGAGGATAGGAATGCTCAGGTTTGGATTGAGCTTGGAGAACCGCTCCGCCTGCCCTTCGGCGAAGGGCGCCGCAAACTCGAACTCGACCGGGCAGTCGAGATAGCGCGCCACCGAGACCGCAAGTCGCGGATTGGGATTTCTGCTGCAATAGAGCTTCATGGACGTGCCCGCCTCTCTGATCCCCAAAGCTTCGGCGAGTCATGTTTACAACTGATATGCACCGCCGAACAGCAATATGTGACGCCGGCCAAACACAGACCCCACGACGAAGGGTGACGAACCGGGCACCCATCGGTATGCTTTGGCAACTGATTCAATGGCTGTTGGAGAGAAGCTGATGACACGTCTCATGATCGACCAGTTTTCCTGCCGTCAGGACAATTTCGGCGTGATTCTGCACGATCCGCTGACCGGTGAAACGGCCAGCATCGACGCACCCGATGGGACCGTGATTGCAAAACGCCTTGAAGAGGGCAGCTGGCGCCTCACGCACCTTCTGATGACGCACCATCATCCCGATCATGTCGAGGGGGTTGCTGCGCTTGCGGAGACCTGGTCGCCCGAAATCATCGGTCCCGCCGCCGAGAAAGCCAGGATCGCGGGCCTGACCCGGACCGTAAGCGATGGCGACACGTTCGAGTTTGCCGGCAGGAGCGTGACCGTCATAACGACGCCGGGACATACGGCGGGGCATATCTGCTTCTACATACCGGATGAGGATCTGCTGTTTGCCGGCGATACGCTGTTCGCGCTCGGCTGCGGCCGCCTGTTCGAAGGCTCGCCCGAGGACATGTTCGGCTCGCTTTCCCGTCTTGGCAAACTTCCCGACCAGACCCGGGTCTATTGCGGCCATGAATACACCCAATCCAATGGCCGCTTCGCAGTGACCGTCGATCCGGACAATCAGGCGCTGGCCGAGCGAATGAAGGAGATCGACGACCTGCGCGCCAAGGGCCTGCCGACCCTGCCCACGACAATCGGGTTCGAGAAGCGCACCAATCCCTTCCTGCGAACCGGCGATCCGTCCATCCGAAAGCATCTGGGGATGGAGGCCGCCAGCGATGTGGAAGTGTTCGCGGAGCTGCGCCGTCGCAAGGATAGGTTCTGAGCATGAACGAGAACCTGTCCGCCCGCGAGATCATCGCCACTCTCGGCATGAAGGAACATCCCGAAGGCGGCTGGTACCGCGAAACATTCCGGGACACCGAGGGCGGCGAGCGCGGCCATTCCACCGCAATCTACTATCTGCTGGAAGGCGGTGACTGCTCGCATTGGCACCGGGTCACCGACGCGGTGGAAATCTGGCACTGGCATGGCGGCGGGCCGCTGGCCCTCACCCTGTCAGCCGACGGATGCAATGCAGAGTCCCATCGCCTCGGCATGAACCTTGGCAATGGCGAGCGGCCGCAGATCGTCGTGCCGGCCGGCTGGTGGCAGTCAGCCGCCTCTCTCGGCGCCTGGACGCTCGTCGGCTGCACGGTGGCGCCGGGATTCGACTTCTCAAGCTTTGAAATGGCGCCGCCGGATTGGCGCCCGTCGCCGTTCAATGGCGCGCCGGTCAGGCCAGAAGGCCGAGCGTGATCAACAACTGGCCCGCATAGTAGAGCACCCACACGGCAGGGCCGGTCAGCCGCCTGTAGCGACTTGCTTCGGCCATCAGGAATTTTTCCGAGCCCAGGATCGCATCCGACGCCATGAACAACGCGACACCGACGAGCACCAGCCCGCCCAGCGTCACACCACCCAGCCCCATGACCGCGATGGCCAGCACATATGCCGCCACCGGCACCGCCAGCGGCCCAGCCTTGCGCACCATCAAGAAGCCCATCCCGAGCGCAAAAGCCATGATGGCCAGGACTCCCGGAATCGCAGCTTCCGAGAACCCCGGACCCGACGAGATGAACAGAACTGCATAGACAATGTGGGCGGCCAGAAAACTGCCAAGACCGCCGAGGAAAGCGATGTCACCTTCGTGTGCCAGAAACGCATCTCCAAGGGCGGACAAGGCCAGCGCCAGCGCCAGCAGCTTTGGACCGCCAGCCATCAGCGCCAGCACGCACAGCAGTGCAACAGCGAGCGTCTTCGCCACAGTCCGCTTCAATGAGACCGGATTGTCGAGCATGAACAGATAGGCTGCAAATGCCAGCACCGACAGCAGCAGAATGCCGTTCTCGACCGTGTCAAAACCCGCGAGCATTCCGGTCATGATGCTGGTTTTCCTCTCAGCAGATCCTTGGCTGCCAGAAACGCCCCGCCTGTGATCAGCAGGCAGGCAACCACGATGCCGATGCTGGCCCGCCCATGGCCGAACAGGATGAGGATCAAGGTCGACAGCAGCGGCGCTGCATAGCTCGCAACGCCCAGCACCTGGATATCGCCTTTCTTGACTCCGTAATCCCACGCATAGAATGCAAGTCCCACAGGCCCCAGGCCAAGACCAAGGACCGCGAGCCACTGACCTGAGGTATCAGGCCAGACCGTTGTTTCCAGGAGAACGTGGCACAGCGCCGACAGCACCGCGGAAATCAGGCAGAACCCGGCGACGACATCCGTGGGCGTCGCGCCGAACCGACGCGAGAGCAGCGAGTAGGAGGACCAGGTCAGCGCGCACAGGCCCGCCGCCGCATATCCCAGCAGGCTGCCGCCGCCAAAGCCGCCCTCCGCACCGCGCATCAGGATCAGCGCGGTGCCCGCAAGCCCCATCAGGGCGCCCGCGACATGATGCCAGCCGAGGCGCTCGCCCGGCAGCAGCGCCGAGCCTACGACGATCAGCAGCGGCCAGAGGTAGGCAATCAGGCCCGCCTCGACGGCGGGCGCGTTCCTGAGCGCGGTAAAATAGAGAAAATGGTACCCGAACAGGCCGAAAAGGCCGAGCGCCCACACCTTGGCCGGCTGCCGGAACGCCCGAAACCTCGACGGGTCCCTGATCATCGCCGAGAGGCCGATCACCGAACCGATCAGAAAGCAGATCGCCGAAAGCTGAAATGGAGGCATGGTGCCCGAAGCCGCAGTCAGGAGCGCCAGGGCCGACCACATCACGACAGCCGAAAACCCGATCAATGTAGGAATGTTTCCCAAATTCCGCCCCCAGCTTGCCGCAGTGTGAAGCCGACCCCGAACGAGCGTTCACCGCTTTCTTGCACGAAGGACGGCTTTAGCCGCCAAAGCGGGTCGCAGCAACGATTACCTGACCGATCTTTGTGGGAATCTTGGCGTAAACCGGTGCATAGAGGTCGCCGCGCTCATGTTTGGCAAACCAGACTTCCATCGTCTTGAGCTGTGACAGGTATTGGATGCCCGACGATCCCGTTCGGTAACCGGCTTTCGGTTCAAACCGGACCGAGCAGACAATCGCGTCCCCGGCAAAACCTTCGGTCCGAAAGGGCCTGACCCCTTTGGGCGCGAGGTGCAGCGTGACGCGGGATTGTCCATCAAAAATCGGCAGGCTACGCGGGCAGACTTTTGACCCGCCGGGGAAAACCAGGCTCGAGAGCGGATCGAGCACCGCCCGCAGATCTGCATCCGTGAGCGGCACCCAATCGGCGCCGGACGCTTTGCGCTTCGGCGTGTTGACCGTCGACTTCACATTGCCATTGCGAAACTCGATCTCGGTCTTTTTCGCGGACTTTCCGCTTGAATAACTGACTTGGAAGTTTGTTGCCTGCAGTCGGTCCGCCGTCAGCCTTCCTGAAACGTCGGCGCTGCCGCGGGTTTTTGAAAGAATGTCGGAGAATGCGGATGTGCGCAGAGTTCCCGAGATCCGGTAGTCGTTTCCGTTTACTTCCGAAACGAAGTTCGCATAGGCCACGGGAAGCCCGATCAGCCGTACGGAGTAATCGGCGTGGACCTTGACCGGCTCGGCACGAAGGCCGGTCTGCAGGCTTACCTGCAAAAGCGCCGTGATCATCAGGATCAGGAGTGTCGACAGGGCACGACTCATGCGAATTCCTCAATGGTTTGCACTTGCGCTCATCGCGGTGCAGGATCTGGTTCAGGCTTGACATACATTGCGACATTTCCATGCTCATGATGCCAATTTTTGGCTGAGTCAGGGCTGAAGCAGCACTTTCACCGGTTTCCGTGCCCTTCCCGCTTGACGCAGCTTGCTGGTCTGACTATAGACACGCGACTTCCGATAAAGGCCTGCGGTCCTTTGGGTGAGCCTCAAATCTGGCTCGGCCCGTCCGATGGCGAAAGATAATAGGTGCAAAATGTCCCGCAGCTGTGAATTGACCGGTAAGGCTGTTCAGTCTGGTAACAATGTCAGCCATGCCAACAACCGGACCCGTCGCCGGTTTCTGCCGAACCTGTGCAACGTGACGCTGATCTCCGATGCACTCGGCCAGCGCTATCGTCTGCGAATTTCCGCGAACGCCCTGCGTACCGTTGAACATCGTGGCGGCCTCGATGCGTTTCTGGCAAAGGCCAAGGATGGTGAATTGTCGATGCGCGCGCGCCTGCTCAAGCGGCAGATCGCCAAGAAGATCGTCGAAAAAGCAGTCGCCTGATTTAGGTCGACCGCTTCTATTTTGTGATGGCGGGCTTCAGGCCCGCCTTCGTTTTTTCCGCTGGTGGCATCAACCCAGGATAAAAAAATGCGAATGACCCTCCCCCTTTTGCCGTTCATGGCCGTCATGGCCGCTGTCGTCGTGGCATCGAACTTCCTGGTCCAGTTTCCGGTCGGTTACACACTCGGCACGCTCAATCTGGCGGACCTGCTGACCTGGGGCGCGTTCACCTATCCGGTGGCGTTCCTGGTCACCGATCTTGCCAATCGCCGCTTTGGCCCCTCAACCGCCCGCATGGTGGTCTTGTGCGGCTTCATCGTTGCCGTGGCGCTTTCGGTGTGGCTGGCAACGCCGCGCATCGCGGTTGCCTCCGGCTCCGCGTTCCTGGCGGCGCAGCTGCTCGATGTCTCGATCTTCGACCGGCTGCGCAATCGCACATGGTGGCTGCCGCCGCTGGCTTCCACCGTCATCGGCTCAAGCCTCGACACGCTGATCTTTTTCAGCCTCGCCTTTTCACAATTTGCGGGCGCCATTGGTCCGGGCGACGCCTTTGCCAGCGAAGCGGCACCGCTTCTGGGCCTGTTCGCCATGGAAGCGCCACGCTGGGTGTCCTGGGCGCTGGGCGACCTGATCGTCAAGTTGCTCGTCGGGCTCGCCATGCTCGCGCCCTACGGCGCGCTGATGCCGGTTGTGACCCCTCAGGGCCGAGCCTGAACCTGCGCGCCGACCGCATTCGCTTATTGAGCATCGCCCAGATAGCGGAATTCCAGGATCAGGTTCCGCTGCAGGATCGAGTGATTATCATCTGACACCAGCGTGACGAAAATCTGGCCTTGATTGTCCGTCGTCACGTCCAGGCCTTCCATGTTGTCGATCTGATAGCCGAAATCGGTTTCCAGCAGCACTGGTCCATCCACAAGGTTACCCGGTCCCAACCGGCTGCCGTCGATACGTCGAATCCGCATGCCGATGCCCTCGGCCATGGAGAAGCGGCGCTCCAGCAGCAGCAGGTCGCCATTGGGTAGAAAATCCCCATCGGTGATGTCGTAAGGCGCATGACGCTTGACGAAGAACACCCCCTTGGAAGGCCCGGTGAGGATCGCGGCATAGATATCGCCGCTGGTGTTAAGGCTTCTTTCGGATACGACAACCACCGCGCCTGCGAGCGCCGAGGTTTCGGGAGCGACCGTGATTGTCTCCAGACCGCGATTGCTGCGGAATTCTTCGAGCGGGATCAGCAGCGGCAGGGATCCTGTAGGCCTGGAACCGCCCGGAGCCTTGGCTGGATAGATATCGACCCGGCTATCTCGTTCGAAACTGACCAGCACTTCATCGCCGCGGACCACCAGACCCTCGGCGTCAAACCGCCATTTCTCGTCGGAGGCGGCGCCATCGGCATCTAGGATCGGGGAGACTGAGAAATCCGTGACCCCCGTCAACACGCCGTCCTCATCCCGCTCGAACCGCCCGGCATACCAGAAACCGGTATCCATGACTCCGAGAAAATTGTCTCTTCCCTCGGACAGCCGAATGGCAGACATCCCGCCAAGCGACGCGCTGGACGAACTCAGCTCAAGCCCGCCCATGAACTCGAATTCGCCAAACCGCGTCTGATCGGATCCGACCTTGAAATGGGTGATCTGACGCGACCTGATATCGATGGATTCGTCATCGGCGCGAACCGGCAGGACCGTAGATGCGATCAATAGAGCGAAGGCGCTCGTGATGATCGAAAGCCGGACCATGACTTTGGTCCCCGTCACGCCCGTTTGCGTCCGCGGCGGGACGACGGCCTGGCGGCTTCATCAGCGAACAGCGCGGCCAGTTGCTCGGTCATGGCGCCGGCCAGTTCCTCGGCGTCGACAATCGTGACGGCGCGGCGGTAGTAGCGGGTCACATCATGGCCGATGCCGATCGCCAGCAGTTCAACCGGCGAGCGGGTCTCGATCTCCTCGATGACAGCGCGCAGGTGGCGCTCGAGATAGTTGCCCGGGTTGACCGACAGCGTGGAATCATCGACCGGCGCGCCATCGGAAATCATCATCAGGATCTTGCGCTGTTCCGGTCGTCTCTGAAGCCGGGAATGGGCCCAGATCAGCGCTTCGCCGTCGATATTTTCCTTGAGCAGGCCTTCGCGCATCATCAGGCCAAGGTTTCGCCGCGCCCGCCGCCAGGGCGCGTCCGCGGATTTGTAGATGATGTGCCTGAGGTCATTGAGCCGCCCGGGCAATGGAGGTTTGCCGCCGGTCAGCCACTTCTCGCGGGCCTGCCCGCCCTTCCAGGCCTTTGTGGTGAAGCCCAGGAGCTCCACCTTGACGCCACAGCGCTCAAGCGTGCGCGCCAGGATATCGGCGCAGGTGGCCGCAACCGTGATCGGGCGGCCGCGCATCGAACCCGAATTGTCGATCAGCAGCGTCACCACGGTGTCGCGGAAATTGGTGTCGCGCTCCATCTTGAACGACAGCGGCTGCATCGGATCGATGATCATCCGGGTCAGGCGCGCGCTGTCGAGATAGCCTTCCTCGAGATCGAAGTCCCAGGCCCGGTTCTGCTGGGCCATCAGCCGCCGTTGCAGCCGGTTGGCAAGCCGCCCGACGACGCCCTGCAGATGCGCCAGTTGCTTGTCGAGAAAAGCCCGTAGGCGCTCAAGCTCGGCTTCCTCGCACAATTCCTCGGCGGCGATTTCCTCGTCGAACTCGGTGGTGAAAACCTTGTAGTCGATCTTCTCGTTGAGGTCGCTGAATGGGTCGGTCGACTTGCGGGTCTCGCCCGGCGTGTCGGCATCCTCGTCGCTGTCATCGATGGTGTCGTCATCGCCGGCTTCGGCGCCGTCCATCTCGCCCGAATCCATCTGCTCGTCGGAAGTCTCGCTCTCCTCTGCGGGAGCGGCGTCGGATCCGGCCTCTTCCTGCGAGGATTGATCGTTTTCTTCCTGGCTGCGCGGCTGGTCCTCGTCGGAGACCTCGTCCTGGTCATCCTGCTCGCTGTCGTCATCGCCGTAGTCTTCGGCCATCTCCATGGCCGAGAGCATTTCCCGGACAACGCGGGCAAAAGCCTGCTGGTTTTCGACCGAGCCTTCGAGCGTGTCGAGCACGCCGCCGGCCTTGCCCTCGATGAAATCGCGCCACAGCTCAACCACCTGGCCCGAGGACTGCGGCGGCTTGCGGCCGGTGAGCTTCTCGCGCACCATCAATGCCACCGCCTCTTCGAGCGGCGCATCCTCGCGGTTGACGATTCCCTGGTAATTGGCCCGCTGATACTTGTCCTCGAGCATCGAGGCGAGGTTGTCGCCGACGCCGGTCATCCTTCTCGCGCCGATGGCCTCGACCCGGGCCTGCTCGACCGCATCATAGACCGCGCGCGCATCCGGCCCCTGCGGTGCCATGCGGGCATGAACGGCGTCATCGTGGCAGGCCTTGCGCAGCGCAATCGAATCGCCAACGCCGCGGGTAACGGCGAAATCGTTGCGGGTCGGGCGCTTGGGAAGATCGGGGAGACGGGCGCGTTCACCGGAAATCCCCGGCTTGTCGGTGCCGAACACCACTTCCAGCTCATGATCGCCGGCAATCGCCCGCACGCAGCCGGTCAGCGCCCGCCGGAACGGCTCGGCGTCAACGGCGCCTGTGGTCTTCGGTCGTGTGTTGTCGCCGCGTCCGGCCATTTGGGTATCCGTCAGGCGGTTGCGCTGAGAACGATATTGGCAGCGCTTTCCTTCAACTCGATGCCGAAGGCGCGCTGATAGTGTTCAGCCACCAATGCCCGCTCCAGTTCATCGCACTTGTTGAGGAAGGTCAGGCGGAACGCCATCGCCACATCGCCGAAGATCAGGGCGTTTTCAGCCCACATGATCACCGTGCGCGGGCTCATCACGGTCGACAGATCGCCATTGATGAACGAGGAACGGGTCATGTCCGCCACCCGCACCATGCGCGAAATGGTTTCGCGGCCGTCACCCTTGGCGAACTCCTTGACCTTGGAAGCGATAATGCCGACTTCCTGGTCATGCGGCAGATAGTTGAGCGTGGTCACGATCGACCAGCGGTCCATCTGCGCCTGGTTGATCTGCTGGGTGCCGTGGTAGAGCCCGGTGGTATCGCCAAGCCCGACCGTGTTGGCCGTCGCAAACAGCCGGAACGCCGGATGCGGCCTGATGACGCGGCTCTGGTCAAGCAGCGTCAGGCGCCCCGATGATTCGAGCACCCGCTGGATCACGAACATCACGTCCGGGCGGCCGGCGTCATACTCGTCGAACACCAGCGCCACATTGTGCTGGTAGGCCCAGGGAAGAATCCCGTCCTTGAACTCGGTGATCTGCAACCCGTCGCGCACGACGATCGCATCCTTGCCGACGAGATCGATACGGCTGACATGGCTGTCGAGGTTGACACGCACGCACGGCCAGTTGAGCCGCGCGGCAACCTGCTCGATATGGGTCGACTTGCCGGTGCCGTGATATCCGGAGACCATTACGCGACGGTTATGGGCAAAGCCAGCCAGGATGGCGAGCGTTGTGTCGCGGTCAAACAGATAGTCCGGATCAAGGTCAGGCACATAGGAGTCCCGTTCCTTGAAGGCGGGGACGGTGATGTCCGAATCGATGCCAAACACTTCGCGCACATTGACGGTGGTATCCGGCAGGTTGGTGATATCGAGGTCGATCTTGCTCATCTTGTCTCCAAGGCCTGGCTCTATAAGCCCACGGGCCGTCTCTCCTGTCCGATCCTGCTTAGACTGTTCGCTTAGCAGAAACCAGACTGCTTTAACAATTGGTAGGCCTGGATGACGGCGCGAAAACGGTCTTCCGAGCCGCGGTCGCCGCCATTGGCGTCGGGGTGGTGTTGCTTGACCAGATCCTTGTAGCGGGTCTTGATCTCCGCCGAGGTCGCGTTTGCAGCCAGGCCCAGAGTATCGAACGCCTTGGCCTCCAGCGATTTCACCTTTCGCGCCCGGACAGACCGGGTCGGGCGCGGACCGTTGAAGAACCCGTGCGGGTCGCGCATCCGCGCCTGCGCGGTCGCAGATCCGGATTTTGCGGTGGACTGGGTGGGTCCGCTTTCGGCCGAGCGGTTGACGCCCATTTTCCATGTTGGCCGGTGCCCGGTCAGCGCCTCCTTCTGGTAGCGCGCGATCTCGCCATCGGACAGGCCCGAAAAGTAATTGTATCCCTTGTTGTAGTCCCGCGCGTGCTCGAAGCAGAACAGGAAATACTGGCCTTCGGCGTCACGGCCAACCGGCGCGCGGTGAACGCCGGGCTTGGAACACCCATCCCACTGGCATTCAGGCGTGGATGGCTCAACCGGACGCTCGCCCTTGCGGCGGACCCGGATGCGGTCGAAATATTTGGAATCCAGTTTCATGTCGACAATTATGGTGCTCTGCACGTTAACGAACAAGGATTGACAGGGATGATTCAAGCTGCGTACCCCGTCTCGGCGTCGAATGCCACCACGCAAATCGTGACAGCCGATATTTATGACCGCATCGAACCTTGAGGAGCGTCCGCATGTCCCGCCAAAGCCGCATTGAAACAGCGCTGACGGTATGCTTCGAGCCCGAACGGCTCGTGGTGATCAATGAAAGCCATCTGCACGCCGGACATCATCATTCCGACAGCGATCATCATGGATCCTTCGATGGCACCGGCGAAACCCATTTCCGCATCCGCATCGTTGCGCCAGCCTTTGCAGGCATGAGTCGCATCGAGCGCCACCGCGCTGTCAACGAACTGCTCAAGGATGAACTCGACGGCGGACTTCATGCCATGGCTGTCGAAGCATCTGCACCCGGAGAAACGACACGCTGGTAGCGTTTGCGGCGCCAAATCCAACGGGCATCGCGCCTCTCAGATCTTGTCGGCAGGCCTGATTCTGAGCCGGGTGATTCGATTGCGGTCCCGCTTCATCACCACGAATCGCTTGCCGTGAAAGGTGAAGGCCTGCTTCTCCTCGGGAATTGTCTGCGATTCGTGGATCACAAGGCCAGCCACGGTGGTCGCCTCGTCATCGGGCAGCGACCAGTCGAGCGCCCGGTTGAGATCGCGAATCGGCACTGATCCGTCAACGACGATCGATCCGTCGGCTTCCTGGTGGACACCCTGAACCTCGGTGTCGTGCTCGTCGGTGATGTCGCCGACGATCTCTTCGAGAATATCCTCGAGCGTCACCAACCCTTCCACCTCACCATATTCGTCCACGACGATGGCGATATGCGCCTTGCGCCTCAGGAACGCATTGAGCTGGTCCGGCACGCTGGTCGTGTCGGGCACGAACCACGGCTTTTGCGCGATCTTGACGACATCCATGCGCTGCGGCTCGTTGGAAACTTCCGCCAGCACCCGCAACACATCCTTGGCATGGACGATGCCGATGATGTTGTCGGTCGACCCGCGCCATATCGGCATCCGCGTGTAAGGGCTCTCGAGTACGGCGCGGACATTGACTTCCGGCGTCTCGTCGGCATTGAGCATCCGCATCGAGGTGCGGTGAATCATGACGTCAGAAACTTCCAGCTCGCCGAGATCGAGCACCCCGCCGAGCCGGTCTCGGTCCGCCTTGATCACCGAGCCTTCACGGTGAAGCAGATCAACTGCGCCGCGGATTTCCTCATGCGCCGATAGCATCGAGACCTCAGATCCAAAGGTGATGCCGAACACAGACATGATCTTGCGCACGATCCAGTTGATAAAGCTCGACAATGGGCCAACAACGAAAACGAAGACCTTGACCACCGGGGCTACAAAAAGGGCGAACCGGTCAGGCGCCGAGATCGCCCAGCTCTTGGGCAGGACTTCAGCAAATATCACCAGAAGCAGGGTCATGGTCAGGGTCGCCACCGCGACGCCGGAATCGCCAAAGATTGACAGCAACAGGCTGGTGGCCAGCGCCGAAGCCAAAATGTTGACCAGATTGTTGCCGATCAACAGCGCTCCGATCAGCCGGTCCTTGCGCTCGATCAACACGTTGACAGTTCCGGCGCGCAAGTCACCGCCAGTCTCGAGCGAGTGCATCCGAGCCCGGGATGCAGCCGTCAGAGCTGTTTCAGAGCCCGAGAAAAAGGCTGACAAAGCGATGAGGACCAGAATGGCCAGAATGGTCAGACCGTTCTCGGTCAGGATTGCGCCAATAGTTTCCAACATCATGTTGCCCGTTTCTCTTCCAGAAATCGATACACTTCATCCCCCGGCACATTGTCAGATACGAAACACTGGCCAACGCCATGGGTCAAAATGAAGGTCAGCGCACCGCGGCGGACCTTCTTGTCCTGCGCGATGTGCTTCATCAGTATATCGGTCTGAGGCAGCCCGCCTTCAATGTCCGACATGCGCGTCGGCAAGCCGACCTCGCGCAGATGCCGCGCGACGCGCACCGCGTCATCGGGGCTCGCGAGGTTCATCCGTGCGGAAAACTCATGCGCCAGCACCATGCCGATGGCGACGCCCTCGCCATGCACCAGCCGGGCGCCGTCATAGCCGGTCGCAGCTTCCAGCGCATGTCCGAATGTATGTCCAAAGTTGAGCAATGCCCGCGCGCCGCTTTCCCGCTCGTCGGCAGCCACCACGCTGGCCTTGGCCTGGCACCCTGTGGCAATGGCGTGAATGCGCGCCTGGCCGCCTGCAAAGACGTCGCGCCAGTTCGTCTCAAGCCAGGTAAAAAAATCCGGACGGTCGATCAGGCCGTATTTCGCCACTTCGGCATATCCGGCGCGAAACTCGCGGATCGGCAATGTATCGAGCACATCGGTGTCAGCCAGCACCAGATCCGGTTGATGAAACACCCCGATCAGGTTTTTCCCGTGCGGCGAATTGATGCCGGTCTTGCCGCCCACCGAGGAATCCACCTGGGCGAGCAGGCTGGTCGGGATCTGGATGAAGCCCATGCCGCGGCGCACGATGCCCGCGGCAAAACCCGCAAGATCGCCGATCACGCCACCGCCCAGTGCCACCACCGCATCACCACGCTCAAGCCTTGCGCCCAGCACATGGTCGCAAACCCGGATCAACTCATCGAAGCGCTTGGTTTTCTCACCCGGCTCCAGCACCAGCGGCGCAGCCTCCACACCGCCGGCGGCAAGGCTCGCAAGCAAGGCGTCCAGATGTGCTGCGGCGACATTTCGGTCGGTGATGACAGCGCAGCGGATGCCGGGATTGTGCCTGGCGATTTCCGCGCCGGCCTCGGCGATCAGTCCAGGACCGATGACAATGTCATAGCTGCGCTGGCCAAGTTCGACACGAACAGTTTCCCGGGACTCCGTATGCTTCATGACGTGGGTGCTTTCTTCTGAGTGCGGTCGAGCCGCGCTACCGCAGCGATGGCTTCCGCAGCAATTGTTTCCTTGGCATCATCGCGTGACTGCACCGTCACATCCGCCTTCGCATAGACCGGATAGCGCTGGTCAAGCAGATCGGACAGTGTTTTCCTGGGATTGGCAGTCTTGAGCAGCGGCCGGGTATCGCGTTTGGAAACCCGCGTCCAGAGCACATCAAGATCCGCCTTCAACCAGACCGAAAGGCCGTGCGCCAGCACCATCGCCCGGGTGGCGTCGTTCATGAACGCCCCACCGCCGGTCGACAGGACCCGCGGCCCGGTCTTGAGCAGCCGCTTGATCACCCGCGCTTCCAGCGCCCTGAATTCCGGTTCGCCATAGGCCTCGAAAAGTTCCGGGATCGACATGCGTGACACCCGCTCGATTTCATGATCGGAGTCCACAAACGGAATATCGAGCATCTGCGCGACAAGCCGGCCAATGGCTGACTTCCCGGCTCCCATCAGGCCGACAAACACCAGATTGCGGCGGCCGAGCACACTCCGCGCCGCGGCGATATCCTGCTCCAGCACACTTGGCTGCGGTTGCGTCAACACTCTCCCCCACCCTTGACGCATACAACTTCAAACCGAACCCGATTTAGGAAGAGGATGATGCGCGCCCCTCGGATGTTACTGCGTCCCTTGCGCCTGGACTTTGGCGCACAGCTCCGCAATCCAGTGGTTGGGCCCTTCTATTGGCCATGTCCGGCGGCGCGTCAAGCGCACGTGGCTGTCCGCATCCGCCTTGAAACAACGCGCTCCCTGCCTCATAACAGCATTTAGCACGTTCGCCGGAGTCCTCATGCCCTCATTGTTCCGATTTCTGTTCCTGTGCGCCGTGCTCTTTGGCATTGTCTATGGTTCGATGTTTGCGCTGGTGATGTATGTACAACCGGTGGATCGCGAACTCACCGTGCGTGTCCCCACTGAAAAACTCAACCGCTGACAAGGCCATCCCCAGCCATGCGCGATCTCAGCGCCGCCAATGCCGAAGCCTTTCTCGAGATGATGAGCGCCGAGCGCGGCGCGGCCAACAATACGCTTGACGCCTACCGCCGCGACCTCGACGACGCCTCCGCCGTGCTCAAATCGCTTGGATCGACGCTGGCGAGCGCCCGGCCTGATGACATCCGGGCCCTCCTCAGCGATCTCGCCGCACGCGGCTTCTCCCCCGCATCGCAGGCGCGGCGGCTGTCCGCCTTGCGGCAATTCTACAAGTTCCTGCACGCCGAGGGACTGCGCACGGATGATCCGACCGGCGTGGTCGATTCGCCGCGCAAGAGCCGGTCGCTGCCAAAGGTGCTCAGCATAGAGGATGTCTCCCGGCTCCTGGCGCAGGCACAGACCGATATCGAAATGGCCCGGGACAAGGCCGAGGCGCTGCAACGCATACGCTTTCGCGCGCTTCTGGAACTGCTTTACGCCACCGGCATGCGGGTCAGCGAACTGGTGAGCCTGCCCTACCGCGTGCTTGCCGATCAAGGCCGGTTCCTGGTCGTGCGCGGCAAGGGCGCCAAGGAGCGCATGGTGCCGATGTCGCGTCCGGCCCGCGCAGCGCTTGACGCCTGGCTGGCGACCATCGGCGAAGCGGCGCAGGAGGCGGGCTTCCTGTTCCCGGCCAATTCGACCGAAGGCCATCTGTCGCGGCAGGTCTTTGCCCGGGATCTCAAGGATGTCGCCGGGCGTGCCGGTATCCCGGTGGCCAAGGTCTCGCCGCATGTGCTGCGCCATGCCTTCGCCAGCCATCTGCTGGCCGGTGGCGCCGATCTCAGAGCGGTCCAGGAGTTGTTGGGCCACGCTGATATTTCGACCACTCAAATCTACACGCATGTGCTCGATGAGCGGCTGCGGCAATTGGTCAATGATCATCACCCCCTTGCAAAAGCCACAAAAAATCGCGATTAAGCCCGCTCGCATGCGGCAAACTAACGCGTGACAGATCCTTCTGACTGCGATTGACTGTGCCCGGCGATACAAAAAGCGGATACCCGCGCGGAAAAGTTTGATGCACCATTACCTTGATTTCGAAAAACCCATCTCCGACCTGGAGGGCAAGATCCATGAATTGAGGAAGCTGGCTTCCGAGGATGAGAGCATCGACACCGGCGACGAGATCGCCCGGCTCGAAACCAGGGCCCGCGACGCCATGGCCGATATATATGGCAAGCTCAACCCGTGGCAGAAGACTCAGGTTGCCCGGCATCCGGACCGGCCGCATTTCGGCGATTACGCCAAGACTCTGTTTGACGAATTCACCCCGCTCGCCGGCGACCGGAAATTCGCCGAGGATGCCGCCATCCAGGCTGGTTTCGCCCGTTTCCGCGGCCGGCCGGTTGTCGTCATCGGTCAGGAAAAGGGCCATGATACCAAGACCCGCATCCGCCACAATTTCGGCTCTGCGCGTCCGGAAGGCTACCGCAAGGCCATCCGCATCATGGAACTGGCCGACCGGTTCGAAATCCCGGTGATCACGCTTGTCGACACGGCCGGCGCCTATCCCGGCGTGGGCGCCGAAGAGCGGGGCCAGGCCGAAGCCATCGCCCGCTCAACCGAAACCTGCCTCAATCTCCGCGCGCCGCTGATATCGATTATCATCGGCGAAGGCGGCTCCGGCGGCGCCATCGCCATCGCCACCGGAAACCGGGTCTACATGCTCGAACATTCGATCTATTCGGTGATCTCGCCCGAAGGGGCCGCCTCGATCCTGTGGCGTGATGCCACCCGTGCCCGCGACGCCGCAACATCGATGAAGATCACCGCCGAGGATCTGCGTGACCTGGGCATCATCGACGGCATCATTGCCGAACCGGTGGGCGGCGCCCATCGCGATCACGCCGGCGTCATCGCCCGCGCCGGAGACACGATCGCCGCCGCGCTCGCAGAA
The DNA here is from genome assembly GCA_019084245.1 of Hoeflea sp. Lineage (GTDB taxonomy): Bacteria > Pseudomonadota > Alphaproteobacteria > Rhizobiales > Rhizobiaceae > Hoeflea. The sequence continues at coordinate 81,536 of JAHRFE010000040.1, read as the reverse complement.
CTGTCCGCCCATTCGGGCGACGAGCTCAGGGCAGATCGGCGCAAGAAGTTTCTCAAGATCGGACGGCAGATCGGCTGACAGTCGCCGCAATCGGGCCACATTTGCAACGGCATCTACGCTCGCCCGGGACGGGATATTGCGGCCAAACGCCAGAACGGTTAATGCTTCATGAACCGTGTTTGGTGTAAAGTTGCACGAACTGCCCGGCCGCAGGTCGCTTCAAAAGCGGCACATCGGCGCCGAACCAGCAATTGCGAAGTTCAAGAGACACCATGACTCCAATGCGAACACTGCGATTCCTCCCCATTCTGCTTCTGGGCCTGACCGGGTGCCAGGACGCACTCGACTCCGTCTCCAACAAGGTCGAACACCCGCTGCCCGCCAAGCTTGTCAACAAGATGAAGGCGCAGGACATGAGCACGCGGTCGCCGATCATGATGCGGATATTCAAGGAAGAAGGCGTTCTGGAAGTATGGAAGCAAAAGGGCAATGGCCGTTTCGACATCATTGCCTCCTATGAAATCTGCAAATGGTCTGGTGGGCTCGGACCCAAATTCAAGGAAGGCGACCGGCAGGCGCCAGAGGGCTTTTACCGGATCTACCCGGCGCAGATGAATCCGAAGTCGAGCTACTATCTGTCGTTCAACATGGGATTCCCCAACAGCTATGACCGCTCCCATGGCCGCACCGGAACGAACCTGATGGTTCATGGCGCCTGCTCATCGGCGGGCTGCTATTCGATGACCGACGAGCAGGTGCTGGAAATCTACGGTTTTGCCCGGGACGCCTTCAAGGGCGGACAGGAGTATTTCCTGGTCGAGGCGCTGCCCTTCCGCATGACGCCTGAAAATATGGCGCGGCACCGCGACAGCGAGCATTTCGAGTTCTGGAAGATGCTGAAGGTCGGCTACGATCATTTCGAACTGACGAAGCGCCCGCCCAAGGTGGAAGTGTGCGATCGCCAGTACGTCTTCAACCAGATCCCCGAGATTGAGAACGCCGCGTTTCAGGCAAGTGCGGCATGCCCGCCGGCGAGCGTGCCAACCACGCTGGCCTCTGCCCACTATGCCTACGAGAAGTCCTGGAACGAGAGCTTTCTCAAGGCTGCCGACAAATTTGATCGGGAGAAAGCCAGGCAGATCGCCACCAATGAGGCCAAGGCTGCAGCCGAAGCCCGGCGCGCCGAGAAAGAAGCCCAGCTGGCCGCCAGAATGGCTACCAACGGCGGGCAGACTGCGTCCGTACCGGTTCTCAGCCTGTTTTCCACCGGCAATCCGCTCAGGGCCCTGGCGCCAGGATCACCACCCGCAACACCGCTCATGCCTTCGCCCGCCGAGACGTCTGTAGCGAGCGTTGCAGACCCCGCAGAGGCGGCAGAGGCGGCAGAGGTGGTGGAACAAACAACTCCGGAGCCTGCGCTCGGCGGCATTCCCGTTCCCGTCCCCAACCCTGCCGCATCCGCACAGGTGGAGACCGTGCAGCAGCAGTCTCAGGCGACTCAGGCCGAAAAACCGTTCTGGAAAATCTGGAGCAAGAATTGAGCGGCAGCGATGCACTCGATCTGCGTGGGCTCAAATGCCCGCTTCCGGTGTTGCGCACTCGCAAGCATCTGCGCGACCTGGCCACTGGTGCTCGGCTCCGGATCGAGACCACCGATCCGCTGGCGGTGATCGACATTCCGCATTTCTGCCGGGAAGACGGTCATCAGCTGTTGAGCAGCCAGCCGGTCGAAGGCGGTCACGCCTTCCTGATCGAGAAGGCCTGATCCCGCTATCGCGACGACGTCATGCCAGGGATGACCAGCGGATTTTCGGCAAGCGCGGCCCTGTCCGGACGCCCGATTCCGGGTTCGTCGGCAAAGGCCGAAAACAGCTCGCTGACAAAGCCTTGAGGCATGTCCCTGGTGATCACCACCAGTCTGGTCTTGTGCCCGGCGCCCTCAGGCCAGGCCGCCAATCTTACCGGTTCCGACATCAGGCTTTGCACCGCGTGCAGCACGAGCGGGCGCGACGGATCATCCGACAGCTTGATGATGCCCTTCATCCGCAAGAGGTTCGGACCGTGTGCCGAGCGCAGCAGATCGAGAAACATCATCAGCGCTTCAGGCGAAACCGGCTTCTCAAAAACCATGGATTCGGCGCGGATGTCAGCATTGTGACGGTTCACATCATGGGCATGATGGTGGTGATGATCGTGACCGTCGTCCCTCGAAATCAGCCACCGCGCCACATCAAGACTGCGTGTGCCGGGGTCATAGGCTCCGGTGTCGAACAGGCCCTGGGCCGTGATATCGGGGCCGCCTGCATCCAGGACGCGCGCCAGCGGATTGAGAGTATGCAGGAGCGCGCGCAAGTCCTCCGAGGGCGGCACAAGGCCGGTCTTCGAGAGCACCAGTGTATCGGCCACCGCTACCTGGCGGCGCGCTTCGTCGTGGGCGGAGAGCGTCGAGAGACCATTGACCGCATCGACAACGGTGACCAGACCTTCAAGCCGGTAGGATTGACCCAGCGCCGGATGGCCGATCACCGACTGCATGACCGGAACAGGGTCGGCAAGCCCCGTGGTCTCGATGACCACCCGCGAGAACGGCCGGACGCGCCCCGACTGCATCCGGTCCATCAGGTCCGCCAGCGTGTCCACCAGTTCGCCGCGCACGGTGCAGCACAGGCATCCGTCTGAAAGTTCGATCACCCCGTCACCGGAGCTTTCGACAAACAGGTGATCAATGCCGATATCGCCGAATTCATTGATGATCAGCGCCGCGTCGCTGAGCCACGGATCACGGATCAAGCGGTTGAGCAAGGTTGTCTTGCCCGCTCCCAGAAATCCGGTGAGGATCGACACGGGGATGCCGCGCGGGGCCGACCAGGCCGGCTTCGATGGGCTCTCTGGCGTCATATCTTGGGTCTTCCGGGGTTAATTTGCGGGGCGGGGGATCGGAATCGGAACGCTCGAGCGCAACGGCATCGCCTCGGCGGCCGCCGCGGACCCGGCCGTCGCCGTGAACGCCGTGGCCGCAAAAGGCTCGACCTGTCCGTCAAGCGCAGAGGATGGCCGCGCGATCGGAAGCGGAATTCTCGACAACGCGATCTCGGTGCTTGGCGCCGGCGGCCCTGCCGGGGCCTGGACCAGCCGCGGTTCGCGCGTCAGCGCAACCAGATAGGGCGAATCGAGCACCATCTTGCCCTCCACATCCCGGCCCTCATAGCGCGCTTCCCGTGCTGCCTTGGAGCATATGTCGCCGGAAATGTCCGCCACCACGTCGCGCCCGTCACCGTAAGGCGCCAGGCTCGAAAGCGTGACGCCGCCCGGCGCGGTTTCAGTCAGCGCCTTGTTCAAAAGCCGCGCCGATTCTTCCGCCCTCGCCTCCTGAGACGGCGCGCCCAGCACCACGCTGACCACAATCTTGCCGTTGCGGGTTGCCGAAGAGATTTGATTGAATCCGGACGCGCAGATAAAACCCGTCTTCATGCCATCGGCGCCCGGAAATCTCCCCATCAGCAAATTGTAGTTGATGTGGGTCGCCGTGCCGATGGCAAAACCCTCGTAGCTGTAATAATGCGCGAATTCCGGAAACCCGCGGCGAATGGCGACCGCCAGCAGCGCCATGTCGCGGGCGGTGGTGTATTGACCGCTGCCTGGCAGGCCGTTCGGATTGACGAAGCGCGTCGAGGTCATGCCGATCCGCAAGGCGGCGGCATTCATGTCCCGGACAAAGGCTTCCTCGCTGCCGGAAACCGCCTCTGCGATCGCCACGGCGACATCATTGGCGGATTTGACCATCAGGTATTTGAGCGCGGAATCGAGCGGGAACCGTTCGCCGGGCTTGAAATACATCTTGCTTGGTGGCTCCTGGGCAGCATGAACCGACATTGCAATCGGCGTTTCGGTGGTCATCTGGCCCGACCGGATCGCCGAGAACACGACATAGGCGGTCATGAGTTTCGTCAGCGAGGCCGGATACCAGCGCTGAAACGCCTGTTCATGCTCGATCACCCGGCCCGAGTTCACATCCACGGCGATTCTTGGATTGGCCATCGAATCATTGGAAAAAACCAGCGCCAGCGCCAGAAGCGCCATTCCTGTGCCGATTCGGCGCATCTGTTCATTCAAGCTCATTCTGGGCATCCGGTTTCCAATTGTATTTAACGGTGTCCCGCCGTAGAAAATGACGATCGGCATCTGGCTCAAGGGGAACAGGCCACTGCTTTTTACTCGTCACAAGCGCCTACTTAACCTATATGGCAGACAGATGGCAAAAGGCGATAACTGCACAAGCGTCTTAGCCGGAGAACAAGGTCACATAGGGGTTTAAAATGCAGCTTGTTGCCGATGTTGTTTCCATGAAGGACGAGGTTGCCGAATGGCGCCGCACGCTTCACGCCGATCCTGAACTGCTGTTTGACGTGCACAACACGGCCGCCTTCGTCGCTGACAAGCTTAAATCCTTTGGCTGCGACGAGGTCGTGACCGGCATCGGCAAGACCGGCGTTGTTGGCATCATTCATGGCCGCCCGGGCGGCAATGGTCCGGCGATCGGCCTGCGCGCCGACATGGACGCCCTGCCGATCACCGAGATCACCGGCCTGCCATGGGCCTCGCGCACGCCCGGCAAGATGCACGCCTGCGGTCATGACGGCCACACGGCCATGCTGCTGGGCGCTGCCCGCCATCTCGCTGCGACGCGCAATTTCACCGGTTCCGTGGCCGTGATCTTCCAGCCTGCGGAAGAAGGCGGCGGCGGCGGCCGCGAGATGGTCAATGACGGCATGATGGAGCGCTTCGGCATCACCAAGGTGTTCGGCATGCACAATCTGCCGGGACTTCCGGTTGGCCAGTTCGCCATCCGCAAGGGTCCGATCATGGCGGCGACGGACATCTTCGACATCTCCCTCAAGGGCCTCGGCGGTCATGCCGCGATGCCGCATCTGACGATCGATCCGATTGTCGCTGGCTCGGCCATCGTCTCGTCGCTCCAGACGATCGCTTCGCGCAACGCCAATCCGCTTGAGTCGGTGGTGGTTTCGGTGACCAAATTCATCGGCGGATCCGCCTACAACATCATCCCCGAGACCGTTGAACTGGCCGGCACCGTGCGCACGCTGTCGCTGGCGATGCGGGACCTGGCCGAAACCCGGATCAACGAGATTGCCCGCGGCGTCGCCGCCGCCCATGGCGTGGAAGCCAGTGTGAGATATCTCAGGAACTACCCTGTCACCTTCAACCACGCCGACGAGACCGACTTTGCCGCCGATGTGGCTGAGGGTCTTGCAGGCGCGGGCATGGTCGAGCGCAACCAGCCACCCACCATGGGCGGCGAGGATTTCTCCTTCATGCTCGAATCAAGGCCAGGCGCCTTCATTTTCATGGGCAATGGCGACACCGCCGGCCTCCACCACCCGGCCTATGATTTCAACGACGACGCCATCCCGGTGGGCGTGTCCTACTGGGTCAATCTGGCCGAAAAGGCGCTGGCTGCCTGACCGGTCAATGCCCTCATGGCTGAGATCAGGCTGGAGATCTCGGCAATCGTGCATCGCCTCTCATCCGGGCGGTTCTTCGTATTGAAGAACCGCCCGGGTTTCTGTATGCAGGTGATCGCGTGGTCCCGTAGCTCAGGGGATAGAGCACAGGATTCCTAATCCTGGGGTCGAAGGTTCGAATCCTTCCGGGATCACCACCCAGCAATTGTCCGGCCCTGAAACTTAGGTCACGGTTTGTACCGGAGAGATGGTTTACACTCTTTCCGGCGCGAATGGCTGAGCCGCGTGCACCCCTCCCTTATCAAGCCGCAACCGCCTCGCCGCGCCGCGCCCGCGACTTGAACAACAACAGCGCGATGATCGCGATGTTGAGGAAGTTCCAGGCGATGCCGTTGAGGAAGGCCGCCTGGTAGGAGCCGGTGAGATCGTAGATCCAGCCCGACATCCAGCCGCCGAGCGCCATTCCCGTGATCGTCGCCATGATGACGAACCCGACACGAGCGCCCGCTTCCTTCGCCGGGAGGTATTCGCGGACAATCAGCGCATAGCTCGGCACAATCCCGCCCTGCGAAAGACCGAAGATCAGGCTGACGATGTAGAGCGGCACCAGCGCATCGAACGGCAGATACAGAAACAGGGCGATGCATTGCAGGGTCGAGCCGATGAGCAGCGTCTTCACCCCGCCCAGCTTGTCGGCGACCAGGCCGGACACCAGCCGCGAGACGACGCCGCCCATCAGCATCAGCGACAGCATTTCAGCGCCGACCGCGGGGCCATAGCCCAGATCCGTGCAATAGGAGACCAGGTGAACCTGCGGCATCGCCATCGCCACGCAGCACCCGATCCCGGCCAGGCCCAGAAGCCATTGCAGGGCGCTGGGCGAGAAGCTGACCGACTTTGCATTGGCCGCCGACATCCTGTTGGCGTGCGCCGTCGCATCGTCAGGCACCCGGCGCCTGAGCAGCATCGACAGCGGAAGGATCAGCAGCACCGGGACGATGGCAAGCACAAGGTAGACGGACCGCCAGCCATGTTCGCTCAGGATTCCGGCGAGCAGCATCGGCCAGATCGCGCCGGACAGATAATTTCCGCTTGCGGCAATCGCCACCGCAATGCCGCGCCGCTTGTAGAACCAGTGGGAAATGTCGGCGATCAGCGGCCCGAAACTCGCAGCCGTGCCGAATCCGATGATGAAATGCGTGACCGTCAGCGTCAGGACCGAGTCGCTGATCGCGGCCAGCCCGAACCCCGTTGCAATGGTGAGCGCCGACCCGATCAGCGCCACGGTGATCCCCCACCTGTCGACTGCGCGGCCGATCACGAGATTGCCAAGGCCGAAGCCAACCATGGTCAATGTGTAGGGAAGCGAGGCATCCGCCCGTGCAATGGCAAACTCGCTTTGCACCGCCGGCATGATCACGATGATCGCCCACATCCCGACATTGCCGATAACGGCAATCGCCAGGGTCGCACCAAGCCGCATCCACGAATACCGGCTGTCAAGAATGTCGGAATCTGTCATGCCGGCCAACTTATTGAGCGCCGAAAGGCTTGTATAGCTGCCCGCTGCATCGAAACACCAATTGTCCGTGGGTCTCAACAGGTATCGATTGCTCTTGAATTTCATGATCATACGCGCGAAAAGTCTCTCCGGAGACGGATACAACCATATGGGGGAGACGGCCAGTGACCGGCAGCAAGGACAAGCAGGCAGAAAAACTTCCGCTTTTTTACAAGTCGCCCGAGGCCTTGAACCGCGAGCGGCATGGCGGCAAGGGACTGGCCTTGAGCGGCGATCTGGGTTTTGCGGCGAACGCAATCGTCATCCCGCTGATGGCGGCGGAAATGCCTGCGGCGATGCGGTCCTATCCGATCGTCTTTTCCGGCCCTGACTACATGCCCATGGTCATCACCGGAATCAGGGACGGGGAGAACCTCTTCATCAATTCTGAGGGCAAATGGGCCGAACCGCATTATGTTCCCGCCTATGTCCGGCGCTATCCCTTCATCCTCGCCGGCGGTGAAACCGACGAGCGGCTGACCCTGTGCATCGAGAACGATCCCGCCCGGCTGGTGGATTTCGATGCCGGCTCAGGCAAGGAGGTCAAGCCCTTCTTCGAGGACAGCGATCAAAGCGAAGTCATCAAGAGCGCCCTGTCTTTCTGCGAGCAGTACCAGGGCATGTTTGTCAAAACCAGGCAGATCATGAAGGTGATCGCAGACAGCGGCCTGCTTGCCGAACGCACCAGCAAGATCACCCTTGGCGACGGCCAGAACTTCAACATTACCGGATTTCACCTGGTCGACGAGGCGAAGCTTCTGGCCATGAGCGATGAGGATTTCCTCAAGCTGCGCAAGGCCGACGCGCTGGCCACGGTCTATTGCCACCTTGCCTCGATGAACAGCTGGACATCGCTGTTGCATCAGGCAAGCCTCCGCAACACCTGAAGGTAGACCGATATGACCACATCGATTGCAGTGCTCGGCACCGGGCTGATGGGCCTGCCCATGGCGCGGCGGCTCCTTGGCGCGGGATTTGACCTGACCGTCTGGAACAGGGACCCCTCAAAATCCGCCCCTCTCGCGGCTGAGGGTGCACGGATCGCTCGTGACCCAAAGGATGCAGTCAGCCGCGCGACCCATATCATCACCATGCTGACCGATGGCGCGGTTGTGAACCATGTCCTGTTCGAAACCGGCGTGGCCGGCGCGATCACCGCTGGCGCCACCGTCATCGACATGAGCTCGATCCGGCCATCCCAGGCCCGGGATCACGCATCGCGCCTTGCCAAGCTTGGAGTTCACCACCTCGACGCGCCGGTCAGCGGCGGCACCAAGGGCGCCGAAGCCGGGACCCTGGCGATCATGGCCGGCGGCGAGCAGCCAGTGTTTGACGAAGCGGCGGATCTGTTTAAGCCCCTGGGCCGGGCGGTACGGGTCGGTCCCTCGGGTGCGGGCCAACTCGCCAAGCTCGCAAATCAGGCGATCGTCGGCATCACCATCGGCGCCGTCGCTGAAGCCACGCTGCTGGTCTCGGAAGGCGGCGGCGATCTCGAGGCCTTCCGCTCCGCACTCAGTGGCGGTTTTGCCGATTCGGCCATCCTGCAACAGCATGGCGCACGCATGCAGGCAGGCGATTTTAAGCCCGGCGGCAGGGTGCTTGTCCAGATCAAGGATCTCGACAACATTCTCATCGAGGCCGGCGAACTCGGTATCCGCCTTCCCTTGGTCGAGGCCGTGCGTGATCGGTTCGTGCGCCTGGCGGAGAATCTCGGCGGCGGCGATCTCGACCATTCCGCCCTGTTCCTCGAATTGCTTGATCTGAACAAGCTTTCAAAAACACCTCGGGATTGAGCAAATCCGCGCGTTTTGCCGTTGGAAACCAGCCTGAATGCCACGCGCATTATACCCTGAGGATGGCTTGACCGCATCCAAGAAGCCCACGATGGTGTTTTCATGAACAGTGCCGCCTTCGCAACAAAACGCCGCATTTCCATCCTCGGTTCAACCGGCTCCATCGGCCGCAACACGCTTGATGTCATGGAACATCTCGGCGGCCGCGACGCCTTCGCGGTTCCCGCCATCACCGGCATGGGCAACATCGAGCTTCTGGCGCGGCAGGCAAGGCAAACCGGCGCGGGCTTTGCCGCAACCGCCGATCCGGACCGCTATGCGGAGCTGAAATCCGCGCTCGCAGGCTCAGGCATCGAGGTCGGAGCCGGGCCGTCGGCCTTGATAGAAGCCGGTCATCGCGACACCGATCTCTTGCTGGCGGGAATAGTCGGCATCGCCGGACTTGCCCCGACGCTTGCCGCTGTCGCCGGCGGCGCCGATATCGCGCTTGCCAACAAGGAATGCCTGGTCTCCGCAGGCGACCTGTTCACGGCGGCGATGAGCCGGGGCGGCGGCAGGCTGCTGCCGGTCGACAGCGAACACAACGCCATCTTCCAGGTGCTGGAGGAAAACCAGCGCCATGCGGTCGAGCGCATCATCCTGACTGCGTCCGGCGGACCATTCCGCGATTACACACGCGAACAGATGGCCGCGGTCACGCCCGAAATCGCCGCCGCGCATCCGAACTGGTCGATGGGCATCAAGATTTCCATCGACAGCGCCTCGATGTTCAACAAGGCGCTGGAGATGATCGAGGCGCGCCATCTGTTCGGCCTGCGGCCCGATCAGATCGAGGTTATCGTCCATCCGCAGTCCATCATTCATTCGATGGTCGGCTACTCGGACGGCTCTGTGCTGGCCCAACTCGGCGCTCCCGACATGCGCCACGCGATCGGCTACGCCATCTCCCATCCGCGTCGCGCCAACCTTCCCGTCGAGCGGCTGGATTTCGCCAGGCTCGCGCGGCTCGATTTTTCCGCGCCCGACGAGACCCGGTTTCCGGCGCTCGCGCTTGCCCGCATCGCCATGCAGCGCGGCGGGCTTCAAGGCGCCATTCTCAACGGCGCCAAGGAAGCCGCACTCGACGTCTTCATTGCAGGCCGGACCGGATTTCTGGACATGGCGGATATCGTCGCCGAAACGATGGACCGGCTCCATGACGGCCGCGAGGCTGCAAGCATTGAAGATGTCTATGCGGCGGATCGCGAAGCCCGCGCGGTGGCCAGGTCGCTGCTGCGCGAACCGGCCTGACCACCCAAGCAAAAGGGCGGATCATGAGACCCGCCCCTGTATCTATCTCATCGCATCGTGCCGCCCTTTGGGCAGGGTGCGCTCACCCGGCAGCAGTGACCGCCCGCTTGGCCATCACCTTGACCAGATTGGCGCGGTAGGCCGAGGAGCCGTGGATGTCCGCCATCAGGTCGGCATCGTCGACCGTGATGCCGTCAAGCGCCGCGGCGGAGAAATCCGACTTGAGCGCCTGTTCCATCTCAGCCTGCCGGAACACGCCGTCGGAGCCCGCGCCGGTGACCGCCACGCGAACCGATCCATCGCCTTGTCTTGCGACAAAGACGCCGGTCAGCGCATAGCGCGACGCCGGGTTGGGGAACTTGGCATACCCGCATTTGGCGGGCGCGGTGATCTCGACCGCCACGATCAGTTCGCCCTCTTCCAGCGCGGTGTCGAACATGCCGGTGAAATACGCATCGGCGGCAATCGAGCGCGTATTTGTGACGATGGTCGCATTGAGGGCGAGCAGGGCCGCCGGGTAATCCGCCGCCGGGTCGTTGTTGGCGATCGAACCGCCGATCGTGCCCATGTGGCGCACATGCGGGTCGCCGATATGGGCAGCCAGATGCGTGAGGCCGGGACAGACGCTGGCGATGTCGGAGGACTGAGCCACCTCCGAATGCGTCGTGGCGGCCCCGATCCGGATCTTCCCGCCATCGACCGAGATACCCTTCAGCTCGCCCACATGCCTCAGATCAACGAGATCCGAGGGTGCCGCGAGCCGCTGCTTCATGGTTGGCAGCAGGGTCTGCCCGCCGGAGAGATACTTGGCCTCGTCATTGCCCGATGCCAGCTTGACGGCGTCCTCCACCGAGGAGGCGCGGTGATAATTGGTTGCATACATGATGTCTGCCTCCCTTTCTTATTGTGCCGACCGGAGCGCTGCCCAGACCCGCGGAGCGGTGGCAGGCATTGTCAGGTCATTGTTGCCGATTGCGTCTGTGATGGCGTTGATGAGCGCCGGCGGAGACCCGATGGCGCCTGCCTCGCCGCAGCCCTTGATCCCGAGCGGATTCGACGGGCATGCGGTTTCGGTGGTCGAGACCTGGAACGACGGCAGATCGTCGGCGCGCGGCATGGTGTAGTCCATGTAGCTTGCTGTCAGCAACTGTCCGGTTTCCGGGTCGTAATGGGTGCCTTCCAGCAGCGCCTGGCCAATGCCCTGCGCCAGCCCGCCATGCACCTGGCCTTCGACGATCATCGGGTTGATGATCTTGCCGAAATCATCGGCGGCGACGAACTGCACGATCTCGGTCTTGCCGGTCTCGGGATCGACCTCGACCTCGCAGATGTAGCAGCCGGCTGGGAAGGTGAAGTTGGACGGATCGTAGAACGCGCCCTCCTTCAATCCCGGTTCCATGCCCTCGGGCAGGTTGTGGGCGGTGTAGGCGGCCAGAGCCATCTGGAACCACGGCACGCTCTTGTCAGTGCCTGCCACCTTCAATTCGCCATTCTCGATGACGATGTCGCTTTCGTCGGCTTCCATCAGGTGCGCCGCGATCTTCCTCGCCTTGGCCTCGACCTTGTCGAGCGCCTTGACCACGGCCGACATGCCGACCGCGCCCGAACGGGAGCCATAGGTGCCCATGCCCATCTGCACCTTGTCGGTGTCGCCATGGACCACCGACACACTGTCGATTCCGACGCCGAAGCGGCCGGCGACGAGCTGGGCGAAGGTGGTTTCATGGCCCTGGCCATGGCTGTGCGAGCCGGTCAGGATCTCGACGGTGCCGACCGCATTGACCCGCACCTCGGCCGATTCCCACAAGCCCACGCCGGCGCCGAGCGATCCCACTGCGGCCGACGGCGCGATGCCGCAGGCCTCGATGTAGCAGCTCATGCCGATGCCGCGGAGCTTGCCGCGGCTCTTGGCTTCCGCCTTGCGCGCGGGAAAGCCGTCATAGTCCGACGCCTTCATCGCCGCTGACAGCGAGGCTTCGTAGTCGCCCGCGTCGTAGCACATGATCACCGGCGTCTGGTGCGGGAACTCGCGGATGAAGTTGGTCCGTCTGAGCTCCGCCGGTGTCACGCCCAGTTCGCGCGCTGCCGTCTCCATCACCCGCTCCATCAGATAGGTGGCCTCCGGACGCCCGGCGCCGCGATAGGCATCGACCGGCACCGTGTTGGTGTAGACCGTCCTGACATTGGCGTGGATCGCCGGGATGTTGTACTGGCCCGACAGGAGCGTCGCATAGAGATAGGTCGGCACCGAACTCGAAAACAGCGACATGTAGGCGCCGAGATTGGCGATCGTGTCGACCTTGAAGCCGGTGATCTTGTTGTTGGCATCGAACGCCATCTTCACGGTGGAGACGTGGTCCCGCCCGTGCGCGTCGGTGAGGAAGGCCTCGGTCCGGTCGCAGTTCCATTTGACCGGCACGCCGGTGCGCTTGGACGCCCACAGGCAGACGATCTCTTCGGGATAGATGTAGATCTTCGAGCCGAACCCGCCGCCCACATCGGGCGCGATCACGCGGAGCTTGTTTTCGGGCGCGACATTGTAGAAGGCGCTCAGCACCAGCCGCGCAACATGCGGATTCTGCGACGTGGTCCAGAGCGTGTAGTGATCTTCCCCCTCATCATAGACGCCGAGTGCGGCGCGCGGCTCCATGGGGTTTGGAACCAGCCGGTTGTTGACGATCTTCATCTCGGTGACATGCGCCGCCGAGGCGATCGCCGCATCGGTGGCGGCTGCGTCACCGATTTCCCAGTCGAAGATCAGGTTGCCCTTGGCCTCGGGATGGATCTGCGGCGCGCCCTCCTTGAGGGCCTCGACCGCGCTGGTCACCACCGGCAGAGTTTCGTACTCGACCACCACGGCTTCCGCCGCATCCCGCGCCTGCGCCTTGGTGTCGGCGACCACGATGGCGACGGCATCGCCGACATAGCGCACGGTATCCTGGGCCAGCGGCCGCCAGACTCCCATGTTCATCGGCGAACCATCCTTGGAATGGATCATCCAGCCGCAGATGATGTTGCCGATGGCGTCTTCGGTCAGCTGCGCGCCATTGAGAATGCCGATCACACCCGGCATTTTCTCGGCTGCCGACGTGTCGATGGACTTGATTTTTGCATGCGCATGCGGCGAGCGGACGAAATGCGCCTGCTTCATGCCCGGCACCACCATGTCGTCGGTATACTTGCCCTTGCCGGTGATGAACCGCTTGTCTTCCTTGCGCACCACTCGGGCGCCGATACCTTCCATTCCCATGTCTCAAACTCCTCCGGTTGAGTGTTGGAGAAAAGCCGGTGCGGAATGTGAGCAAATACGTCAGTGACTGCGATCTTGGGACACCGGACCTTATCCGGCTTGCCCGCTGCAAATTACCGTCGCACTGCCCACCCGTTCAAAACCGCAGCCTTTCGCCATTGCCTGTTCAGGCATTGCCTATTCGGCTGCAATCCGCGCGCCATCGCCCATCTTGGACGATGCATCGAGAATGGCCTTGACGATGTTATGGTAGCCCGTGCAGCGGCAGATATTGCCTTCCAGTTCCGAACGCACGGTCTTCTCGTCGAGCTGGCCGCCATGCCGCTTGATCATGTCGACGGCGGACATGATCATGCCCGGCGTGCAAAAGCCGCACTGCAGGCCGTGATGCTCGCGGAATGCCGCCTGCACCGGATGCAACTCGCCGCCGGACGCCAGTCCCTCGATGGTCATGACCTCCGACCCGTCGGCTTGCGCGGCAAGCATGGTGCAGGATTTGACGGCCTTGCCGTCGACATGCACCACGCAGGCGCCGCACTGGGACGTGTCGCACCCGACATGGGTTCCGGTGAGCCCTAGATTTTCACGAATGAACTGGACCAGAAGCGTCCGGTCCTCGCATTGGCCGGAGACGGTTCGCCCGTTCACGGTCATCGATACAGTCGCCATAAATTTCCTCCCTAGGGTGCAAATTCCTCTCTCACCCACAGCCATCATTTTCCTTTTTTGCAAAAGGATCAACAGGGAAACTTGGAATAATGCGCCGGCGCGTCAAGGCACCATGGGCGGGCTTGCCGGGCTGTCATGTTTACATCTCGTGTCAAGGCTCTTGCCTGGCCCCATCACGGGCATGGGCATTACGCCTTTCGTCGGAGCCGGTAAAAATAGCGCTTGCCGGGCAAGGTTTTTCCACTTATAAACTGACCGGACGGTCGGTTAATTCCTTGCTGACTGCCGTGAGGAATGTTTGGGAGGACAATCCGGAATTCATCAGCCGTCATTGCGGCGCCACCTTGTCGCAAGCGGCATATTTGCTGGCGACAGCATCCGCGCGATGCTATGCAACACACCCTAGGCAGTTACAAAAAATAGCTTTATTTTCTGGGGAACTGCGGTTTTGGGACCGCACCATCAATCTGGGAGGATACAATGAAAAAACGCAATTTCCTGAAATCCGCAGCCGTTGCGGCGGTCGCCCTGTCTGCATTCGGCGCCTCGTCCATGGTCGCCTCCGCACAGGAAGTCACCCTGCGCATGCACCAGTTTCTGCCGGCCCAGGCCAACGTGCCGACCGGCGTTCTCATTCCATGGGCGGAGAAGATCGGGACCGACTCAGGCGGACGCATCAAGGTTGAGGTTTTCTCCGGCATGGCGCTCGGCGGCACGCCGCCGCAATTGATGGACCAGGCCCGTGACGGCGTGGTCGACATCGTTTGGACGCTTCCGGGCTACACGCCGGGCCGCTTCCCGCGCGTTGAAGTGTTTGAACTTCCCTTCATGATGACCAATGCGGAAGCCACGTCGCGCGCCTATTGGGATCTGTTCAAGTCCGACATGGAAGCCCAGGAATTCCAGGGCATCAAGATCCTGGCCACCTGGGTTCACGGCCCCGGCGTCATCCATGCCAAGGGCGAGGGCGTGCGCAAGCTGGAAGACATGCAGGGCAAGAAGCTTCGCGGACCGACGCGGGTGATCAACAGCCTGCTCGCCGAAACCGGGGCCGAACCGATCGGCATGCCGGTGCCCGCAATTCCGGAAGCCCTGTCCAAGGGTGTGATCGACGCCACGGTGATCCCTTGGGAAGTCACGCCGTCGCTCAAGGTCGCGGAACTTGTCAACACCCACACCGAGTTCTCCGGCGATCATGCACTCTACACAGCGGCTTTCGTGCTTGCCATGAACCAGGCCAAATACGACAGTCTGCCCGATGACCTCAAGAAGGTGATCGACGACAACTCGGGTGCAGATTTCTCGGCCTATGCCGGGTTGACGCAGGCCTCTTATGATGCGCCCGGTCGCGAGATCGCCGAGGGCACCGCCAACGAGATCGTCGTTCTCGACGAGGCCGAAGTGGCGCGCTGGAAGGAAGTCGGCGAAAAGGTGCGCGACAACTGGTTTGCCGAAATGGAAGCCAAGGGCATTGATGGCGAGGCGCTCTACGCCAAGGCGCAAGAGCTGATTGCCAGCAACACCAAGTAAGTCGACCGACGTCCCAGATCCGGCGGAGCTTGCCCCACATGGCCGCTCCGCCGGTCAGATATTGCGAGTTCCGACAATGACCATACTTGTTGCCGGCGCAGGCATTGCCGGACTGACCTTTGCCTTGACCTGCCATCAGATCGGGATCCCGGTCAGACTGTTCGAGCAGGTCGACGAGATCCGGCCGCTCGGCGTGGGGATCAATCTTCAGCCGCACGCCATTCGCGAACTGATGGAGTTGGGCCTTCAATCCTGGTTCGACGACATCGGCATCAGAACCCGCGAAGTCGCCTATTTTTCCAAGCATGGACGCCCGATCTGGTCAGAGCCCCGCGGCATCGAGGCGGGATACAACTGGCCGCAGCTGTCGGTCCATCGCGGCAAGCTGCAACTCATGCTGATGGATGTGGTCCGCGACCGGCTCGGCGCGGACGCCGTCGCGACGGGATGGAAGGCCACCTTCTATTCCCAGGACAGGAATGGCGTGACCTTGACCCTCGCCAACCGCAAGGGCGAGACCAGAACCGAACGCGGCAGCCTCCTCGTCGCCGCCGACGGGATCCATTCGGCGATCCGCGCCCAGATGCATCCCGGAGAAGGCCCCCCGGTCTGGGGCGGCGCCGTCCTGTGGCGCGCCACCAGCCGCGCCCGCCCCTTTTTGACCGGCGCCTCCATGGCCATGGTCGGACACGAATGGCAGAAATTCGTCACCTATCCGATCTCCGCGACCGATCCCGAAACCGGTCTCGCCGACATCAACTGGGTGGCCGAGATCAAGAAGGCCCCGGATGCCTTGTGGAACCGCGAGGACTGGAACCGGCCGGGGAACACCGCCGATTTCCTCCCCGCCTTCGAAAGCTGGAATTTCGATTGGCTCGACATTCCCGCCCTGATCAGAAGCGCCGATCAGATCTATGAATACCCCATGGTCGACCGCGATCCGCTCGACAATTGGCGCGACGGCCGGGCCACGCTGATGGGCGATGCAGCCCACCCGATGTACCCGATCGGTTCAAACGGCGCATCGCAGGCCATTCTCGACGCTCGCATCCTGGGCAAATGTCTCGTCAACCATCAAGTGTCAGAGGCGGCCCTGATCGCCTATGAGGACGAACGGCGCCCCGCAACCACCAGGATTGTTCTGGCCAACCGCGGCAACGGGCCGGACCAGATCATGCAGGTGGTTGAGGAGAAATGCGAAGGCCTGTTCGGCACGATTGATGAAGTCATGAGCGCTGAGGAACTCGCCGATCATGCCGCCCATTACAAGGCGCTGGCCGGATTTGATCTTGAAACGCTCAATTCACGGCCGCCGCTGATTTCAGGCACAGTTGTTCAGGATACTGCCGATGCTTGACCGGATTGACCGCGGGATGCGGCTCTTGGCGGGTTTCCTTGCCATTATGGGTGGCTTGGCGCTCATTGCAATCATCCTGATCACGGTCCTCTCGGTCTCGGGGCGCGCGCTGCTGTTTATCGGTCTCGGCCCGATCCGCGGTGATTTCGAACTTGTCGAACTGGGCACCGGCTTCGCGGTCTTTGCCTTTCTGCCCTGGGTCCAGATCAACCGCCAGCACGCGTCGGTGGAAATCCTCACCATGCAATTGAGTGGAAAGATAAACCGACTGATCGACATGGGCGCCGATCTGCTGATGCTTGCCATTGCGGTGCTGTTGACCTGGAAACACTGGGACGGCACGCTCGACAAGCTCGCCTATGGCGAAACCACCTTCATTATCCAGTATCCGATCTGGTGGGCCTATGCCTCCGGTCTCGCCGGCGCCATAGGCTTTGTGCTGACCAGTTTCTGGTGCGTGGTGCTGAGCGCCCGCGCGCTTCTGACCGGGCAGGACCAGGCCCACGGGGAGATGCAGCATTGAGCCATATCGACATTGCGCTGCTCTCCTTTCCGGTCCTTTTGATCCTCATCTTTTTGCGGATCCCGATCGGGCTTGCCATGCTCGTCACCGGCATTGGCGGCAGCTATTTCATCAACGGCTCGTTCCTGATGATCTTCGCCCAGCTCAAGAACCTGACCTGGGGCACGTTTTCGAGCTACTCGCTGTCGATCATTCCGCTGTTTCTGCTGATGGGCCAGTTCGCCACCCTGGGCGGCATGTCGCAGGCCCTGTTCAAGGCGGCGGAAACTTGGATGGGCCACAAGAAGGGCGGCGTCGCCATGGCGGCCGTCGGCGCCTGCGCCGGCTTCGGCGCGATCTGCGGCTCGTCCCTGGCGACAGCAGCCACCATGGGCCAGGTCGCGCTGCCTGAACTGCGACGCTACGGCTATTCCGGCGAACTGGCGACCGGCGCGCTTGCAGCAGGCGGCACACTTGGCATTCTCATCCCGCCCTCGGTGATCCTGGTGATCTACGCCATCCTGACCGAGCAGAACATCGCCAAGCTGTTTGTCGCGGCCTTCATTCCGGGCATCCTCGCAGCACTCGGCTACATGATCGCCATCGCCATCTATGTCCGGCTCAAGCCCGGTTCCGCCGGCCAGAGGGAGCGCGCGCCCTATTCCGAGCGCTTCCGCAGCCTGATTGCGGTCTGGCCGGTGCTGATCGTGTTCATCGCTGTCGTCGGCGGCATCTATGGCGGCATCTTCACCCCCACCGAGGCAGCCGCCATCGGCGCCTTCGGCACGGGGCTGATTGCCCTCTTCAATGGCGGACTGAACCGCTCGACGCTGAAATCCTCCATCCTGACGACGGCCAGCGCCACCGGGATGATCTTTCTCATCGTCTTCGGGGCCGGCGTCTACAATGCGTTCCTGGCGCTCAGCCAGTTGCCGCAGACCGCCGCGGCTTACGTCGGCGACCAGGGCTTCAATCCCTGGATCGTGATGGTCGTGGTGCTGGTGCTCTATCTCATCTTCGGTTGCGTCATGGATTCGCTGTCGATGATCCTTCTCACCGTGCCGATCTTCTTCCCGATCATGTCGGCGCTGGATTTTGGCCTGACGCCCGAGGAATTCGCGCTCTGGTTCGGCATCATCGTGCTGATCGTCGTGGAGGTTGGACTGATAACGCCCCCCGTGGGCATGAATCTGTTCGTCATCAATTCGATGGCCAAGGACACGCCGCTGTCAGCCACCTACCGGGGCGTGTTCCCCTTCGTCATGACCGACATCATCCGCGTCGCGATCCTGACCATGTTCCCGGCCATAACCCTGGTCGCCGTCAGGCTGCTCTATTGATCCGTGCCGGAACTCGGATGAGTCTGCAGCGGCTGGCTCAAGTCCCGATGGCGCGGATTGATTCCATCAAGTCCGCATTGACGGGAATTCCATTCGTGAGGAAATCAGCGCGGATCTGCTGACGTCGGCGTCCGGGCAGACGCGCGCCCTCGGTTCCCGCCACCATGTCGGCCATCATCGCCATGCGCTCGGCGCCACCGGGTCCGAAGGCGTCGGGATCAATCGCGATGATCGCCTGACCCGTCCCGGGCGGATCGCCCTTGTCGTCGAAGAACGACGTCTGCTGCCAGGCATAATTGGCCCCGGTCAGCCCCGCACAGAGCAGTTCCACCATCAGCGCCAGCGCCGTGCCCTTGGCGTCGCCGAGCGGGATCATGGTTCCTGCCATCGCCGCCTTGGCGTCGGTGGTGGGTTCGCCGTCGGGGTCGAGCGCCCAGCCTTCCGGGATCGGCTCGCCCTTCTGCGCCGCCGCCATGATCTTGCCGCGCGCCACCTTGGACAGGGAGATGTCGACCACCACCGGATCGCTGCCCGGAAGCGGTGCGGCAAAGGCAATCGGGTCGGTACCGAACAGGGGCCGGCGCCCGCCCCAAGGCGCCATCGCCGCCGGCGCGTTGGCAACCATCAGCGCCGCCACGCCACGCTCGGCCAGCGCCTCGACGATCACGCCCGCGACCCCGCAATGATGCGAGCGGCGAATGCCGGCAATGGCGATGCCCTGCGTCTTCGCCGCACCAGGCAGCCAGTCGAGCGCCAGATCCATCGCCGGATAGGCAAATCCGTTGGCCGCATCGATCGCCAGCGCGCCCGGTCTCAGGCTCTCGCTGGAGGGCACGGCGAAACCATCGACCTTGCCGGCGCGCGCCTGGGCCGAGTAGGCCTCCACCCGCCGCAGACCGTGGCCGCTTTGACCGGCGAGTTCGGCCGCCAGCAATGCACGCGCCACCGAAGCCGCGTTTTCGGGCGATGTCCGGCTGCGCATCAGCGCACCGGTGATGAGGTCGGTAACTTCCTCCGGCGTCATCGTCAGCATATCGCTCATGCCTTGTTTCCCAGCACTTCCAAGACCTTCTCGGCGATCAGATGGCTGACGCGCTCATTCGATTCGTCCGTGACGCCGGCAATGTGCGGCGTCAGCACCAGATTGCCGAGATCCTTGAACTTCTCTCCGGCTTCCGCGGTTAAAGGCTCTGTCTCGAACACATCGAGCGCAGCCCCGCCAAGCTTCCCGCCCTTCAAGGCTTCCGCAAGAGCGGCTTCATCGACAATGCCGCCGCGCGCGGCATTGATCAGGATCGCATCGGGTTTCATTGCCGAAAGCGCCCTTGCATCGATCATGTGTCGTGTGGCGTCGGTCAGCGGCGTATGCAGCGACACCACGTCGGAGAGTTCCAGCACCGCATCGAGCGAGACATTGCGGGCGATCTGCCAGCCGGGATGATCGGCCATGAGATAGGGGTCATAGGCAAGGATCTGCATGCCCATCATATGCGCCCGCCAGGCCACCTCGCGGGCAATCGAGCCATAACCGACAAGCCCGATGGTCTTGTCCGCAAGCTCTCGCCCCATCATCGATTGCCGTGGCCAGGCACCCTCCGCCACGTCCGCCGAGCGCAGGTAGGATCCGCGCAACAGCATCAGCGCGGTCGTGATCACATATTCGGCGACCGACAGATCATTGGCGCCGGTCGCCGGGATCACCTTGATCGAGCGTGCCTTGCAGGCCGCGACATCGATGTTGTCGAGCCCGACGCCAAGCCTCCCGACCACGCGCAGCTTCGGTCCCATCCCGAGCAGTGTTTCGCGCACCTGGGTGCGGTTGCGCACGATCAGCGCCCGCGCCGAGCTCAAATGCCCGTGCAACTGAACCGGATCATCGACCAATTTGGGATCGTAGAGCGTATCATGAGCCTGAGCGAGGCGGGCAACCGCCGCCTCGTCCATGAATTCGGTGATGACAATATCCGCCATGAGAAACCCCCTGCCTGATTACGCCGAGCGATAGAGCTTTGTCATGGAGAACTCGCGGTGTCCGAGGGCTTCTGCGGCGGTGGCGCGGCCGTTGGAGGTGCGGATGATCATCTCGATCAGCGCGTCGCCGGCCTCGTCGATGGTCATCTCGCGCCTCAGGATCCCCGAGACGTCGACATCGACATGCTCGCCCATGGTGCGGACCGTGCGCGGGTTGGCGGTGATCTTGATCACCGGCACGATCGGGTTGCCGATCACGTTGCCCTGGCCCGTCGGAAAGGTGTGGACCACGTAACCGCCCGCTGCCATCAGCGTGACGCATTCTGCGGCCGCAGACGACGAGTCCATGAAGTACAGGCCCTTGCCCGACTTGGGTTCTTCCGCCGGCCCGAGAATGTCGATGTATTGCGAGGTCCGGCCGATCTTCTCGAGATTGCCCAAGGCCTTCTCCTCGATCGTCGTCAGCCCGCCCTCGATATTGCCCTTGGTCGGCTGGCTGTCACTGAGGTCGTCGGTCTGGTGGGCGAAGATCACGTCGTCCTGATAGGCCTTCCACATGGCGTACCAGCGGTTCCCCACTTCCTCGTTGATGGCCCGGGTCTTGCAGATGTGCTCGGCGCCGGTGATCTCGGAAGTCTCGCCGAAGCAGCCATAGATGCCCTCGGGGAGGAGCTTGTCATACATGTTGCCGACCGTCGGGCAGGAGCCGAGACCCGTCGTGGTGTCGCTCTCGCCGCATTTGGTCGAGATCCACAGTTCCGAGATCGAGCACTCCTCGCGCTGCAGCTCGGAGGCGAAATGGACATATTCCTTGGCCACCTTGGAAGCTTCCATGATGGTCTTCAAATCGCCGTTCTGCTCGATCGAGAAGCCGGTCACCGGCTTGCCGGTGGCGGCGATGCCGTCGACGATCTTCCTGGTCCAGCCCGGCTCGATGCCGATGACGACGACGGCCGCGACATTCGGGTTCGAGCCGGTGCCGATCATGGTGCGGAAATGCAGGTCGAGATCCTCGCCGAACTGCAGCCGCCCGTAGGCATGCGGCAGGGCCAGCGTGCCCTTGATGTTGTTGGCGACCGCCTCGCAGGCGGCATTGGAGATATCGTCGACCGGCAGGATGACGACGAGATTGCGCACGCCGACCCGGCCGTTCTCGCGGCGGTAGCCGGAAAATGTCATGTTGGAATAGTTCGATGCCATGATGAGGGCTCCTACCAGCGCTTGGTCTTGAGATTGTGGGTGTGGACATGGGCGCCCTTTTCGACGTCGGCCACGAACTTGCCGATGTCCTCGCCATATTTGATCGCCGTGTCGCCCGAGGCGATGTCCTGAAGCGCGATCTTGTGGCCAATCGGCACATCCGCCTTCGACACCAGCTCGAAGCTCGAATTGTCATGCGTGACCACGCACAGCATGGTGGTGCCCGCGCTCAGGCCCTCGACAACAACAACGCCGACATTGTCCGCGTGATCATGAACCAGCAAATGGGGGGTGCTCAATTTGTCCTCCAATCAGGATATACTGCAATGTCTCGTTGTCCGGTGGACAGGTCTTATATAAGATATAAGATGGGTCGAGGCGGGAATGTCAACCGGGGCGAAGCATGGAAAAGAAGATGGCACTGCCGGAGGAAACCGAAAAACCAGGGCCCGAGGCGATCGGTTTCAAGCCTCTCTATGCCCAGGTCCGCGAGCGGCTGATGCGCCGCCTGGTCGACGGCGAATGGTCGCCCGGCATGCTGCTGCCCAGCGAGATCGAACTGGCGCGGCAACTCAGCGTCAGCCAGGGAACGGTGCGCAAGGCGCTCGATTCGATGACCGCCGACAATCTGCTGCTGCGCCGCCAGGGCCGCGGCACCTATGTCGCCGAGCCGGAGGAAAGCCGCATCCTGTTCCAGTTCTTCCGGCTGTCGCCAGACATCGGCACCCCCAGTTTTCCCGACTCCAAGGTTCTGAGCACGGGACACGCCAAACCCACCAAGACCGAGATGGAATCCCTCAATCTCGATGAGGGGGATCAGGTCTTCCGCATCGAGCGCATCCGCTCGCTCGCCGGTCAGCCGATCCTGATCGAAACGATCACCCTGCCCGCCAGGCGGTTTCCGGATTTCGATCATCTGACCATCATCCCCAACAATCTCTACCGGCTCTATTCCGAGCGCTGGGGCATCACCATCGGCAGCGCCGAGGAGCGGCTCAAGGCGATTTCCGCGAGTTCCAGGGACGCCGCCAAGCTCGGCTGCCACGTTCACGAGCCGCTGCTGCTGATCAGCCGGGTGGCGCGGGACCTGGAGGAGCGCCCGGTGGAACTGAGATGGTCACGCTGCATTACCCGCGAGATCCATTACGCGGTCAATCTGCGCTGATGGTTTGATCCAGACGGATTGATAGCTCATGGGCTGACTGTGAAAGCGAGATCGCCTGTCCGGTCTTGACCGATTGCTCCGCGGCAAGACCGATCCGCACAGACTGCAACCCGTCCTCCAGGCTCACTTCCGCGACGCCGCCATCACGGATCATCGCGAAGAATTTCAGGTGCTGGAAATAGGTCGAGCCGTGGTGATCGCCGGCAGCCAGGAACGCGGCGTCAACATCGACGATCTCCCGCCGTTCCTGTTTGCTCGCACGCGGCGAGAACACGAATTCCGAATGCCGCTCCTTGCCGTCGTGCGAGAACCGCGACGGTCCGGGTACCAGCGCCTCCACCTTGGCGAGATCGCCGGTGACGGCAATCGCCTCCTGCCAGGTGGAGCCTTCGGCGAACATGCACAGATCGAGCATGCCACGCACGCCATTGGCGAAGTCGATCACCACATAGGCATTGTCGAGAATGTCGGGCTTGCGGCCGGCATAATCCTCATCGCGAAAATTGACGTCCATCCCCCCCGACGCATAGACCCGGACCGGCTCGGCCTTGGCGATCAGCCGCATAAGATCGAAGAAGTGGCAGCATTTCTCGACCAGCGTGCCGCCTGTATTGGCTTCGAACCTGTTCCAGTCACCGACCTTCTTCAGGAACGGAAACCGATGCTCGCGGATCGAAATCATCCGCACCTGCCCGGCATCCCCGGAACGGACCGTTCCGAGCAGCCGCTCGACCGGCGGCATGAAACGGTATTCCATCGCAACCCAGACCTGGGAAGACCGTCCGTCGGCAAGCGCCAGCACTTCCTCGCAATCGGCAAGCGTCGTGCACAGCGGTTTTTCCACCAGCACCGGAAGATCGGCGGGCAGCACATCCTTGAGGATCGCGTGGTGCACATGATTGGGAGCCGCGATCACAAGCGCATCGCACAGCCCTGAGTGAAGCAGCGCTGCGTGATCCGTAAACGCTGCACACCCATTGCCCGCAAGCGCGGCAGCACTTGACCGCATCCCCTCGTCGGGATCGGAAACCGCGGTCACCCGCGCGCCTTCGATCAGGCCGATGTTGCGGATATGCTCGTGACCCATCATGCCCGAACCGATGATGCCGTATCTGATCTCTGTCATGGTTGGGGCCCTAGAGGTGGATGACTGGCAGGCCGGCAGCAACGGCAAAGTTTTCGAGCGTGGTGACATGATCGCCATAGGCCAGTGCCATATGATGCTCGAGTCCGCTGTCTATGACGCGCGCGAGCATCTCGCCCGCAGGTCGCTCGAACCGCACCACACCGGACGTGCCGGTGAACGCCATATCGCGTTTGAGCATGTCGCCCCGCGCCAGGATGAGGCACGGATTGCCCCGCGCCTGGCTCAGCCGCACGAAGGTGACGAGCCCGGGCCTGAGCGGGAATTCGAACAGCAGCGGCATTTTCCGGTTGGTGTGGATCGTCGCGCGGGCGACCGAATCGGGATCAGCCATCGAGACCGGCGCCTGACCGCAATGCCAGACCACGCCCGTGTCATCGTCTGCGTCGAGATCGACCAGATCGACCAGAAACACTGGCTGACCACTCGCAGCCTGCAGCAGAAGCTGCGTCGCTGCGCCATAGACATCGGCCTCGCAGGCGCAGGGCACCCGTCCCTCGCCCATCATCGACGCCGGACCGCAGACTGCGCCGCCATAGTCTGTGAAGGTTTCCGGCCAGCAGCGGATGGCGAAGGCGTCAAAGCCGCCCTCGGCCTTCATGACGTCCAGCGCCAGCTTTAGCCGGAGCGACCGGTCAAGCTCAATCTGGTTCACCTGATCAAGATCCGTGAGGCTTTCAGCCGTTTCGGCGCGCAGCGCTTCAGCGGCCGCATCCGGCGCCGCACGCGCCCGGGAAAACAGCTCGGAAAGTTCGAAACCCGCCACCGAGATGCCGGTCAGCGCGGCCAGTTTCGCGCTGTCGTAAGCGCAGGTATCAAACCCGTCGGGATGCTGCCCGATGCGGGCGATCGACTTGCCACGCAGGCTGGAAAGCAACACCCGTCCCTGTTCGGGATCGGCGTCGCCTGATTCAGCCAACAAGGGAACAGTCATCGGCGCGTCATCAAACAGCGCCTCCAGACCCGGCGCGCCTGGCGCGGCGTAGCGCCAGGAAAACAGCCGTCCGCGCAATCCCAGCGCATGCGAAGCCAGGTTCAGGCCGCAGAACGCGTTGAGCCTCAGCCTTCCGCCCAATCTCGGTTCGGGAACGGCCCAGATTGCCAGCGGCTGGTCGAAGGCCTCGGCAATCCGGCAGGCCATCGCCGCATCGGTGAAAGTGACCTGCAGGATCAGGATCCGGTCGGGCTTTTGGGCGGCAATTCCTGCCATTGCCGCTTGCGTCGACGCCGCATCCATCAGCAATGTTTCCGGACCGATAAGACGGTAACCGGAGGCTTTGAGATCATCGATCATGCCGCTGAGCATCTCCTCGGCAAAGGGGACGTCAAATGTCGGTCGCCCCAGCGGCAGGACTCCTATTGTCAGAACTTCACCGGACATGCACATGCCCCCTTACATCACCGGGTAAAAACACTAGATTGGAACCATGAAACTGATCCTGAGACGCTGGCCTCTGGCCGTTATCCTCGCCATGGCCATTGTCGTTGTCGCCATGCCTGCAAAAAGCTTCGCAACCGAAGCCGCCTGGGCGCGGCTTTCGCAGGGCGGCTACACCATCCTGCTCGGATATTCGCGTACACCGGGCGATGGCGAACCGCTGAGGCCTGATCTTGGCGATTGTGACAGCCGCCAGAGCCTGACCGACCGGGGCATTCAGGCGGCGCGGCGCCTCGGCATGCGATTTGCCGCCCGCGCGGTCTCGATCAACGCAGTCTATTCCGGCGAGTTCTGCCGCGCGCTCCAGACTGCCGAACTGGCCTTTGGCAGCAGCGCGGTCGAGACCAAGGCCTATCTCAATTCGATCGTCGGTGGTGCCGACCCGAACGAGATCCCAGCAGAACTCATCGCGGCGGTTGAGGAATTCGACGGAGCCGGCAATCAGCTGATGATCACCCATCCGGTCCTGATCAACGCCATCTCCGGGACCACACCGCGCGTCGGCGAAGCCATCATCATCGCCCGCGGCGTCAATCCGGGCGACCCGCCGCGTGTCATCAACCGGCTGTTGCTCGACTGACCCCTGCATCAACCAAAATCCCCGTAGCTGTGCCGAAAACTCTGGTCCGCCGGCGAGAGCTGCGCGCCGCCAGTCCCATACACCGGGTGACGATTCCACGGCATAGCCGCCTGATCGGTGAGCGCATTGAGCTCCCGCATATACTCGACAGAGCCCGCCTCAAGCCCTATCCGCATTGCATCCCAGTCCGGATAAAGACCGAAAGGCTCAAGCCAGATCGCCCGCCCGGCAAGATAGCCCGACGCGCCGGCGCGGTAGGCATGGGCAAGAATGGTGCGGAACTCGGCCTTGCCGGCGCCGGCCGACAGCATCACCCACGGCCTTCCCGCAAGCCGCCCCATTTCGTCGAAGGCCGCCTGAACCTCGGCGTCGCCGTCCTCGGGCACGTCCCTGGCGGCAACCGGGCTTTCGAGCTTGAAGACATCGATGCCGAACTCAGGACTGGCAAAATCCGCCACCGACTGCAGCACGTGATCGGTGCGCTTGCCGGTCATCTCGACATAGTCGCTGGTCTGGTGCGCGTCGCTCTTGAGCGGATAGACCAGCAGTTCGAACAGGAACGGAATGTCGAAGCGCGCGCAGGCCTCGCCGATGCGCTTGGTGAAATCCTTCTGCTTCTCACGAATGTGGTCGGGCGCATCGGGCCGGTACCAGGCCAGCACCTTGACCGCATCGCCACCCATGCGCTTGATCTTGGCCACCGACCAGTCGTCGATCTCGCGCGACAGGCGGCCGTCGACCGTCTCCTCAAACAGCGAATCCTCCAGCGTCACGATCAGGCCCCTGGCCGGCGACAGCGTGCCGATGCCGCGCGGAATGGCGAAATGCGGATCGAGCAGCATCGCCGAGGACTGGCCCTGCAGCGTCTCGATCAGCAGGGTCTTGAAATCGGCCACCGCCTGCCAGGGCGCTTCCGCGGTCCCGTGGTGCCTGGCGATCGGACCCTTGATCGGCGGCCGCTGGTCGACCGCCGTCATCTTGAACAATCCGTTGCCGTCGGCCATGCGCCGCATGCCCCACAATTTGCCTGCGCTCAGCTGCATATCCGTGCCTCTTTCATGAAATCTTCGGTTTGGCTGCGCGTCGGATAGCCGGCGCGGCCATTGGTTCTGGTGCACTTGATCGCCGCCACCGCATTGGCGAAGCGGATCGCGTCGCCCGGCGGCGCGCCTTCGCCCAGCCGGAGCGCGAAGGCGCCGTGCCAGACGTCGCCCGCGCCCAGTGTGTCGAGCGGCGTGATCGCATAGGCCGGCTCGAAACCGGAGGCGGCGCCATGGCGCCAGCGCACGCCGTGTGCGCCATCGGTCACGCAGACGAAGCTGCCGGTCTCGGCCGCGACATCGGCGAGCGCCCGTTCGAGATCGCCATGGCCGGCCCAGTCGCGCAACCCTTGCGCCGAAAACGCCACATGGCTCGCCAGATCGAGCGCGGCTTCCGCCTCCCGGATCGGCGCCTCGGCGTCGAGCACGCCAGGCAGGCCGCGGTCGCGCGCAACGCGCATCAGCACTTCCGCGCCGTCGGGCCAGCGCGTGTCGGCAAGCGCCGCGTCAAAGTCTTTGGGCAGGGCGGCCTCGAGCCAGCCCGCCTCCATCGGCAAGGCGTGATCGCGGTAATTGACGATCTGGCGTTCGCCGGTCTGATCGATGAACACCGAGGAGAAGGAGGATCGCCGTCCTTCGAACCGGCGCATCATGCGGCAATCGACGCCCTCGGCCTCGAGCCCGGCGGCAATCATGTCGGCAACCTGATCGTCGCCAAGCCGGCTCGCAAGCATCGCCTGACCTCCAAGCCGGGCAATGGCAGCCGCCGCATTCGCCGCGCCGCCGCCGCCAGTGATCTGGGCGTCACGCGCCCGGTACTTCTCCGCCAGCCGGGGCATCTCGTCGAGGAAAAAGACGAAATCCACCACGGCGACCCCGGCGGTCACGATCCTCACCATTGCAAACCTTCATCCCAGGCAGGTTTCCGTCCGGCGGAACTGCTCCCGCCACCCGAACTGTACCAAGTCTTATATAAGACACAAGACTGAAATCACGCGGGCATGGTGCCTTGTTGCTCGTATCTAAGACAATTGACTGGATGCCACATGAATCATATATGGTTCATATACAAATCAGCCACTGGAGACGCCCATGGGCATTGTGAAAATCGACGACGACCTGCATGAGGAAGCAAGGCGGGCCAGCACTGTGATGTGCCGCTCCATCAATGCGCAGGCAGAGTTCTGGATGAAGGTCGGAATGCTCGCCGAGGCCAATCCGACGCTCAGCTTCAACGACATCGTCAAGATGCAGTTCGCCGCCGCGCGAGTCCGGCCCGCCGATCTGGCTGCCGCCTGACATGGTCAAGACCGCCGACGAACTGGCGCTCATGCGGGTCTCGGGCTCGTTGCTCGCATCCGTGTTCGAGATGCTGGACACACTGGATCTTGCCGGCATGTCGACATTGCAGGTCAATGATCTGGTCGAGTGCTTCATCACAATCGACCTTGCCGCCCGCCCGGCAAGCAAGGGCCAGTATGGCTTTGAATATGTTCTGAACTGCTCGATCAATGATGTCGTCTGCCACGGGCAGCCCGACCCGCAGGAGATCATCCGCGACGGCGACCTCATCAATCTCGACATCACGCTCGAGAAGAATGGCTTCATTGCAGATTCGAGCAAGACCTATCTGGTCGGCAAGGCCTCGCCCGCCGCCGAGCGGCTCGTGCGGGTCGCCCGGGAGGCGATGTGGAAGGGCATCAGGCAGGTGCGTCCCGGGGCCTATCTGGGGGACATCGGCTACGCCATCGAACGCCACGCCAAACGCAACGGCTATACGATCGTGCGGGAATATTGCGGGCACGGCATCGGCCGCGACATGCACGAGGAGCCGCAAGTGCCCAATTTCGGCCGGCCGGGAACAGGCCCGAAGCTGCGCGAGGGCATGGTCTTCACCATCGAGCCGATGCTCAACCAGGGCACGCGCCGGGTCTCGACACGGGAGGACGGCTGGACGGTCGTCACCAACGACCGCAAGCTCTCCGCCCAGTTCGAACACACGGTGGCGGTGACGAAAAAGGGTGTCGATGTCCTGACCTTGCGCCGCGATGAGATGGCCATGCTGGAACGCACAGCCTGATCATCGGTCCGCGATCGACTTGGGCGAGGGTCCTCCAAGGCCGACCTGAATGAAGAAACCGCCCGGAACGGGTCCGGACGGTCTGTTTGGGAAATCCCGACGGGAGCTTACTGCGTATCTTTCATCGCGCCGCCATCGATCAACTCCGACGCCTTGGCAGCTTCTGCAACCAGCAGATCATAGAAGGTAGACCCGCCGTCGACATTGGCCTTGAACCAGTCGAAAACCGGGGCCGCGGCTTCCTTGAACTGAGCTTTTTCTTCCATGCTCGGCACATAGACCGCGCCGCCAATGGCCGTGAATTCCTTGTAGGCGTCAATCGACTTGCGCTTGGGCGAGGCAAAGGTTGCCTGCTGAAGCGCGGCAAACCCGTCCATGACGACGCGGCGCAGGCCTTCATCCAGACCCATGAAGCGCTCATTGTTCATGTACCAGAGCGCGCCCATGTAGGAATGGCCGTCAAGCGTGAGATATTTCAGCCCGGCATCGGGGAACTTCATGCCCATGATGTCGGTGATGCCGTTCTGCGTGCCTTCGACCACACCGGTCTGGAACGAGGTGAAAAGCTCAGGCCACGGGATCGGCGTCGGCGAGGCGCCCATTGCGCGCACCAGTTCCTGCGGCAGGTCGGCCACCACGGTGCGGATCTTCAAACCCTTGAGATCGGCCGGCGAACGGACTTCCCGTTCGGTGTTGGCGAAATTGCGCCAGCCGCCGGTGTTGCCGATGGTCATCAGGCGGATCATGCCGCCCGAATCGGCCAGCATCTGCTCGCGCATGGCGCGCACGAAGGTGCCCTCGGTCAGGACAGCTTCGGCGATGCGGTCGTCGCGCAGCAGATAGGGCAGATCCAGAACCTGTACGTAGGGGAAGATCCCCGCGGCGCCGCCGGATGTGGAGATGTAGATGTCGATCGACCCGTCGGCGATGCCCTGCAGGCATTCCGCGCCGGTCGAGCACAGCTGGGTGCCAATGAACAGCTCCACGGCAATGGCTCCGTTTGATGCTTTTTCGACATAGTCCTTGAACACGACAAGACCGTCATAGTCCTCATCGTTCTCATTCGAATTGGCGGTGGCGCGCAGCGTAATGTCGGCCGCCTGCGCCGCCGTGATCACGCTGCCGGTGAGAACCGCAAGACCGAGCGCAGCCGCACTCAGCGTTTTCATAGCTTGTTTCAAGATCATCGGTGAACCTCCCATTGATGTCTCCTTCCCAGTAAGTCTTATATAAGACATAAGATTGACGAGCACCCTTGGCTTGTCAAGCATTCACACGATCCGTGTCAAAACTGCATGACACGGGCATCACTCATTTCGCGAACCCGAACAACTGCGGCATGAACAGCGAAATCTGCGGCACGTAGGTGATCAGGAAGATCACCAGGATCTCGACCGCCAGGAACGGCAGGATCGCCTTGGCGATGGTCTCAACCTTCTCGCCCGAGACGCTGGACGTGACAAACAGCACCAGCCCCATCGGCGGGGTTGCCAGTCCGACGGTCAGGTTGACGCTCATGATGATGGCGAAATGCACCGGGTGGACGCCGAGTTCGGTGAAGATCGGCGCCAGGATGGGAGCCAGGATAATGATGGCCGGCCCGGCATCGAGAAACATGCCGACCACGAACAGCAGGAGATTGATCAGGAACAGCAGAAGCAGCGGCTCGTCCGTCAGACCAAGAATGAACGCGGCCATGATTTCAGGCGTATGGCTGAGACTGACGACAGTCTTGAACGCCATCGCCGCGCCGACCAGCAGCAACACCACCGAGGTTGTCATCGCCGCCTTGGTCAGGACCTTCGGGAGATCCGCCCATCCCATGGTCTTGAGAATGAACAGCGCCACGATGAAGGCATAGACCGCCGCCACGGCGGAAGCTTCCGTCGGGGTGAAGATGCCGCCCAGGATGCCGCCGAGAATGATCACCGGGGTCATCAGCGGGAAGAACGCCTTGAGGCTTGCCTGGCCCTTTTCGGGCCAGGTGGACCGGCGGGACGCGGCCGGAAAATCATTGCGCCTGGCAAGGAACGCCACCACGAGCATCAGGCCCACGCCAACCATCACGCCGGGCACGATGCCGGCCAGGAACAGGGCGGCGACGGACTCCCCCATCACATAGGCATAGATGATCATGATTCCGGATGGCGGAATGATCGGACCAATGACCGAGGAGGCAGCGGTGACAGCGGCCGCGAATTTGCGTGTGTAGCCGTTCTTCTCCATCGCGGGAATCAGCATCGACCCCAGTGCCGACACATCGGCGACCGCAGACCCCGACAGGCCGGCAAACAGCATCGAGGACAGGATGTTGACATGCGCCAGCCCGCCCTTGAGATGGCCTATCAGTGCCTGGCTGAATTCGACGATCCGCATGGTGATGCCGCCGCGGTTCATCAATTCGCCGGCCAGCATGAAGAACGGGATTGCCATCAGCGGAAACGAATCCATGCCCGTGTAGACATTGCGATAGAGCAGCGCGATGTCACGCTCCTGGCCGTTGAGCCACAGCAGCAGGCCGGGGGCGGCGAGCATGCCGAAGAACACCGGCAGGCCGATCATCAGGAAAATGAGAAACAGCGGCAGGAAGAAGAACAGCATCGCCCTACTCCACCGCCAGCAGGATTCTGTCGTGATCCTCGGGTAGGTCCGCGTCCGGATCGATCAGATGGGCAACAGCCTTGAGGCAGAGCTCGACATTGACGAGCGACATCAGCAACAGCCCGACGGGCAGCGACATGTACATCCAGGCCAGCTTGACGCGGACAAGCCCGAGGCCAAGGAAGTCCAGCGGGATCTTCAGCGAGCTTGAATTGAAAAGCCACCCGGACTTGACGTGGTTGAGCCCGAGCTGGAAACCGTAGACCAGCACGACGAGCGATACCAGCAGCAGCAACAGGCCCAGCAGCGACCCAAGTCTCAGCGGCAGCAGATCCTTGAGCATGTCGATCGCCACGAAACCGCCCCAGCGATAGGCCGACGGAGCGATCAGCCCGGTCATCCAAAGCATCAGGAAGCGGGCCGCTTCGTCCGGCCACGCCAGCGCATTGTTGAAGACATAGCGGAAGATCACCTGCAGCATGATGATCACCACCATCAGCCCCATGGCCATCCAGGCGGCATTTCGCCCGATACGCAAGAGAAAGGTGTTGAACAGCGCAAGCGGCCTCAGCACCGTCAGAATCGCGGTCACGGTCTTGGTCCTCCCCAGAGCCAACAGCCAAAGCGCCTCATCAAGTCTTATATAAGACTTGTGCTATGGGCTTCTATTTCGTGGCGTCTGTCAAGACCAGTCATGCCGATGCGGATCGGCGCATCCCGGATCGGTCAGCTGCTGATGAAGACATGCTCGGTGTGCTGGACCCGCTTTTCGCCCGGACGGAGCACCGCGCCGGCAAAGCCCGCATGATTGGGACTGTCCGGCCAGCTCTGGGTTTCGAGGCAGAACCCGGCATAGGGGCCATAGGGCTTGCCGTTCAAGCCCGGATCGGACGGCTTGATCTTGAAGCCGGAATAGAATTGCAGGCCCGGCTCAGTGGAGCGCAGCTCCATCGCAATGCCCGAGCGGATGGATCGCGCCAGCGCAATGGTGCGCACCGGCTCCCGCCCGGCCGAGATGCAGAAATTGTGATCATACGGGACCTGTCCGTCGGGCCCGTCCCGACGGATCGGCCGCAACTCGCGAAAATCGAAATCGGTGCCTTCGACCGGCCTGATCTCGCCGGTGGGAATCTGGTCCGCATCAACCGGCAGATAATGATCGGCGGCCATCATCAACTCGTGATCGAGAATGCTGTCGGAACCATCCAGATTGAAATAGCTGTGATGGGCAATGTTGGCGAGTGTCGGCCGGTCGGTGACACTGGTATAGGTAATGGCCATGCAGCCGCCCGGGCGCAGTTCATAGCGGGTCTCGATTTTCAAAGTTCCGGGATAGCCCGACTGACCGTCCGGGTCGATGATCGAGAACACCGCATGATCGGACCCATGGTTGTCGATCGTCCAGATGCGCTTGGCGATCCCGGCGCTGCCGCCATGCAGATGGGTGACGCCGCGCTCGTTGCATTCCAGCTGATAGGCGACATTGTCCAGCATGAACTTGCCGCCGGCGATCCGGTTCGCGTGCCGGCCGGCGGTCTGCCCGAAATAGGGGGAAGCCGGATAGCTGGCAAAATCCGGAAACCCGAGCGTCAACGGCGCCGCATGCCCTTCCAGCCGCAACTCCTGCAGCGTCGCGCCCCAGGTCATGATCCGTGCCGTCAGACCGCCGCCTTCGAGTGTTATCCGATGCACCGTCTCGCCAGCCGCTGTCTGGCCGAATTCCTCGATCGCCATGGCATGTCTCCATTATATGAAAAGTGTCTTGCTGGTTCAGGGGATGACCTGAATATCGGGCCAGCGCAAGGCGGTTTATCTTGTGAGCTGGCGGGTTGCCGCCTCGAGCCCGGACAGCGTCATGGGAAACATCCGGTCACTGAACAATTGCCGGATGAGCGCTGTTGAATGGGTGTGGGGCCAGTAGGCCTCCGGCGTGGGATTGAGCCAGGCGGCCTTGTGGAAATGATCCAGCGCCCGCCTGAGCCAGACCTGGCCCGGCTCCTCGTTCCAGTGCTCGACCGAACCGCCAGGCGCAACAATCTCGTAGGGGCTCATGGCGGCGTCGCCGACAAAGATCACCCGGTAGTCCGAACCGTAGGTCCGCAACACATCGATCGTCGGCAGCACTTCCTGGCGTCGCCGGCGGTTGTCGCGCCAGACCCCCTCATAAAGGCAATTGTGGAAGTAGAAATACTCCATGTGCCGGAACTCGCTGCGGGCCGCCGAAAACAGCTCCTCGACCACCTTGACGTGGTCATCCATCGATCCGCCGATATCAAAAAACATCAGGAGCTTGACCGCGTTGCGCCGCTCCGGCCTCGTCTTGACGTCGAGCCAGCCATGCTCGGCCGTGGACTGGATCGTGCCGGCCAGGTCGAATTCCTCGGCCGCGCCCTCGCGCACCCAGCGCCGAAGCCGCCGCAGCGCAACCTTGATGTTGCGCGTGCCAAGCTCCACCGTGTCGTCGAGGTTGCGGAACTCGCGCTTGTCCCAGACCTTGACCGCGCGGCGATGGCGGCTTTCATTCTGTCCGATGCGCACGCCTTCGGGATTGTAGCCATAGGCGCCGAAGGGCGACGTGCCGGCCGTCCCGATCCATTTCGACCCGCCCTGGTGGCGGGCCTTTTGCTCCTCAAGCCGCTGCTTGAGGGTTTCCATCAGCTTGTCGAAGCCGCCCAGGCTCTCGACCAGTTTCTTCTCCTCGGCACTGAGATGTTTCTCCGCCATTCGCCTGAGCCATTCCTCGGGCAGGTTGCGGGCATCCACCGGGCTTTCTCCCGCGATTGCCTCCACACCCCGGAAATAATGGGAGAAGACCTGATCGAAGCGGTCGATATGGCGCTCGTCCTTCACCAGGGCGGCGCGGGCCAGATAGTAGAAGCCCTCGACATCGTAGCGCGCCAGGCCGGCCTCAAGCCCTTCGATCAGGGTGAGGTATTCGCGCAGCGAGACCGGTATCTTGGCGGCCTTGAGTTCCAGGAAAAACGGCAGAAACATGGGCGCGACCTTATCCGCAATGACGATCGATTGCCAACCGGTTTAGCCGTTGGTGAGCTCCGGATTCGGGAAATAGCCTGGGCCGATGGTCAACGGCTTGTCCGGCACGACGCTGTCGTCGACCTGACTGGTGAAACTCTTCTCCGCCGACCAGATCAGCTTGGTGCGCGTGTGATCGTAAAGCCGGATCGACACCTGGTAGGACTGCCCGGCCTTGACCCCGCGCACATTCGGCGAATGCACGCCGTAGCGGGTGCTGCGGGCATGCAGCCTGGTTTCAACCGTGAGCCGCGGCCCGCCGCCCGGGTCCTCGAAATCGGCGATCATCAGGGTTCCGACGGGGAGCGGCTTGAGCACATGGGCGGTGAAGCCGTAAAACACCTGGGCTTCGCGGTAATTGAAGATGAAGCCGCCGCCGGCTATGCCAATGTAGGGCTTCTCCGCCGGATCCTCGCGGGTCACCCAGCCGATCGCCATCAGCACCAGGACAAGCCCGATCATGGCGGCCACGATTTTTTCAAAGGATCTGTCTTCACGCACGATCATGATTGCCGCTCCCGAACCGGGTGGTCATGGATACGCTTACAAGTGCGGGCATTATCTCACATCATCCGGCACCAGGCCAGCCGGACCTGCGGCGAGCCTATGCAACCGGGGCGGTATTGGTCCGCAGCCACGCATCGAGATTGTCCTTGGTGAAGGTGCCGTGCTCCAGATGGTGATAGATGAACTTGATCGTTTCATCTTCTCCGGCAGTCAGTTCAAACCCGTTCAGATCGAGAAAGATCTCCATGCACGCAAAGGCTACGCGTTTGTTGCCATCGACGAACCCATGGTTCATCGCGAGGCTTTCCCACAGGGCCGCAGCCTCTTCGAGCAGATCGGCATAGTAGCCTGTCTGCGGGCGCAATAATGCTGCCTCAACCAGACCACGATCCCTGATCCCGGCAGCGCCTCCATGCGCCTTCAAAAGCGAATCGTGAATGTGAATGGCTTCCTGAAGCGTAATGTACCGCATTATTTTGCCAAGGCTTCATAGACCCGGTTCCACCGCTTCATGCTGCGCTCCAGCGAGGTGTGAACTTTCGGATCGATCGAAGTTGCGCCCGTGAGCCGCTCATATTCCTCTGTCGACAGAACGACACGAATATCACGGCCATTCTTGCGAATAGCGACGGGCTCGTTGCCTGACGCCTCCAGCAGTTCGCCAAACCGGTTCTTGGCTTCGCTTGCCTGCATGACTTTCATGACCGCTCTCCTGTCCACGCTCAGCCAAATTGGCTATTTGAGCTAAAATAGCCAATTTGGCTAAAAAGTTCAAGCGAGCTGTGCGGTGAGCGGGAGACGCTAGCGGCTGTATTTGATGAACGGCGTCAACGTGGCGATCCGGTCATAGAGCTTGCGCGCAGTCGCGTTGAACTCCTGCGTCATCCAGTAGACCCGCGGGCATCCATCCGCGTCGGCCTCGCGGTAGACCGCCTCGATCAGCGCCCGCCCGACGCCTGCGCCGCGGACTTCGGAAACGGCGAACAGGTCCTGCAGGTAGCACACATGCTCCACCTGCCAGCAATGCCGGTGATAGAAATAATGCACCAGGCCCACCGGCTTGCCGTCGCTGAGCGCCAGCAACCCGCGCGGCTCGTAGAACGCCCCGTCGCTTGCCGTGTGATCGGAGATGATGCGTCCGAAGGTGGTCGCGTAAACTTCCTCCGGCACCGTGGACTCATAGAACTCCAGATAGAGGGTCCAGAGCCTGCGCCACTCCGCCTCGTCGCCGGCCTCGATCGGCCGTATCGTCAGCTGTCCCGTCACCTGTTCACTCCGCCGCCTTTGACCCACCACGATCGGCGCCAATGTCGTTCATGTCAAACGGCGTGGTCTGGTAGACCTGATTGATCCAGTTGCCGAACAGCAGGAAGGCGTGGCTGCGCCACCGGTTGGAGGGCTTGTTTTCCGGATTGTCGCCCGGGAAATAATTGTGCGGCGGCTTGATCGGCATCCCCGCCTTCACATCGCGGAAATATTCTTCCGCAAGCGTGCCTGAATCATACTCGATGTGATTGAAAATATAGAGCCGGTTGGCGAATGTCTCATGCAGCAGGCACAACCCGGTCTGATCGCTTTCCATCAGCACGTCGAAATCCGGCGTCAGATCCTCGCGCCGGACCTCGGTCCAGCGTGACACCGAGACCTGGAAGTCGTCGGAGAATCCCATCAGGTAGGGTGAGGCGGGATTGAGATTGCGGTGCCGGTAAATGCCGAACGCTTTCTCCGTGAGCGCCCGCTTGGGAACCTTGTGGAAATGCCAGGCCGCAGCCATTGCCCCCCAGCAGACGAAGAAGCTCGAATGTACATGGGTCGTGGTCCAGTCGAGAATCTCCTCCATCTCGGGCCAGTAGGTGACCTCCTCGAACGGCATTGTCTCGATCGGCGCGCCGGTGATGATGAAGCCGTCGAACTTGCGGTGCTTCACCTCGTCCCAGGTGTGGTAAAAATTGATCAGATGGTCTTCAGCCGTGTTCTTGGCCACGTGCGATCCGATGCGCACCAGCGTCAGTTCGACCTGCAGCGGCGATGCGCCAACCAGCCGCGCAATCTGCGTTTCCGTGGCAATCTTGTTGGGCATCAGGTTCAGGAGACCGATGTGCAGCGGACGGATATCCTGCCGCACGGCAATGGATTCATCCATGATCTGCACACCTTCGCGGATCAGGACATCACGGGCGGGAAGACCGTCGGGAATACGGATCGGCATGACTGAGCTCCAACAAAAAACCGGCCGCGAAACAAACGCTGCCGGTCCGGAGGGAAACTGTCCCGTCGGCCCTTTAGCAAGTTGTTTAACGTGGCTGCAAGCCGGCCGGCCAAATCACCACGACATCAATCTAGATCCGGTCAACGCTAAGGTCAATGTCAAGCAAACTTGGGGCCAAATGTCCAAGTCAGCCACGCCTTTGGCCTTATTTATACTGAAGCTCGCCGGTTATCAGCTCCGAAATCCCATCCGGTTCAGAATGGGCAGCCGCCATGGGGGCGATCCGCACAAGGTTGCGGCCATCATCCTTGGCCTGGTAGACCGCCGCATCCACCCGCGCCATGGCGGCCCGCAGTTCATCCGCCGGCGCGAGTTCGCAATAGCCGAAACTTGCCGTCAAGCCGAACTTCCGCCCGGAACTGACCAGTTGCTGCATTTCGATGGCGAGTCTTAGCCGGGCCGCGGTCAGCCGTGTCATTTCGCCGTTGGACTCGGGAAGCAGGATGCAGAACTCCTCACCTCCGAGCCGGGCGCAGATGGCGCTTTCGCCTGCCACGTTCCGCAACAATTGCGCCACGGTCTTCAGGACCGTGTCCCCCACGTCATGGCCATAGGTATCGTTGACCCGTTTGAAATGGTCGATATCGCAAATGATCAGCCCGGTTGGCAGCGGCGCGGACCCGGTCCGCATCGCCGGGACCTTGGCCTCGAACGCCCGACGGTTGTAGAGTCCGGTGAGCGGATCGGTTTCGGCAAGCCGGTTGAGCCGCATCACCAGTGTGACCGAATAGCGTGCGAACAGCGCAAGCCCAACCACAATGGCGAAGATGGCGTTCTCGGTCTGCATGGACGATGCAAAATGGGAACTCTTGAAAGCACTGCGTGTCGACAGATCCAGCTCTGACAGGTGCATCTGAACAATCCTGTTCAGGGTTATCACCGCCTGGGCCAGGAAGACCGCGGCAACGACGATGTCAACGCGGTGGCTTCTGGCCCGCCAGACCAGTTGACTGCAGATCAGCGCGATCGTGATGATGAATCCGCAGACAGCCATGTATTTGAGCGAAAACGGCGACGAAGCCAGATTGGCGTAGATGATGACGATCGAGACGATCATCATCGCCGATCCAAAAAGCAGGCGCGGGAACCGCTGCCCGAGCAATGAGGCAACACCCCAGACCAGCAGGAAATGCCCGGAGAAAAGCGATATCAGGGTGATTGACTGGAAGCCCGGATGAGTTCCTTCATCGACCAGCATTACTGCCATGAATCCGATCAGCGACAGGAAGTAGGCGCCCGCCAGCCTGAGTGCCGATAGCTGCTTGCGGTCATGGGAGTACAACAACAGGAACGCAACGCCGGCCGAAACAAAAATAACAGGCCCAAGCCATTGATATGTCAGGTTGGCAGACAACAAATTTCATGCCTTTTGCATTGCAGATGCCAGTCACTGTGGCAGCAAAAGGTGGCTAATTGATTACTCCAAATTTATTCAATTGCCGCGCTGCCGCGCCAAAAACGCCAACCGCTCGAACAGATGCACGTCCTGCTCGTTCTTCAGAAGCGCACCATGAAGCTTTGGCAGCGCGTTCTTCGCATCCCCGCGCAGGGTTTCTGGTTCGACATCATCGGAGACAAGCAGCCTGATCCAGTCGAGGGCTTCCGAGGTCGAGGGTTTTTTCTTCAGACCTGCGGTCTCACGAATGGCGTAGAACTGGGTCAACGCCTCGCGCACCAGCGTCTGCTTGATCCCTGGATAATGCACATCGACAATCCGTTGCAGCGTTTCCATGTCGGGAAAGCGGATGTAATGGAAGAAACAGCGGCGCAGGAAGGCGTCCGGCAATTCCTTTTCATTGTTGGACGTGATGATGACGATCGGCCGTTGCCGTGCCTGAATGGTTTCGCCGGTCTCGTAGACATAGAACTCCATGCGGTCGAGTTCCTGCAGCAGATCGTTCGGAAACTCGATATCCGCCTTGTCGATCTCGTCGATCAGCAGCACGGTCTTGGTGTCGGCTGCGAAGGCGTCCCACAGCTTGCCGCGGCGGATGTAGTTGCGCACGTCATTGACCCGCTCATCGCCAAGCTGGCTGTCGCGCAGCCGGCTAACCGCGTCATACTCGTAAAGTCCCTGCTGTGCCTTGGTGGTCGACTTGACCGACCATTCGATCAACTCAAGCCCGAGGGCCTGAGAAATCTGCCGGGCCAGCTCGGTCTTGCCGGTGCCGGGCTCGCCCTTGACCAATAACGGCCGCTCAAGCCGGATTGCCGCATTGACCGCGACGGTGAGATCCTTGTCCGCCACATAGGCCGCTGTGCCTTCAAACTGCATATGCCCTCCAAGCGCCGTCAATCCTGCGGCCCGGTTTCGTGTCACCTCAACACCATAATCGGGTCCGGGACGCAACCCGGCGGTCGCATGATGGCCAGCCGCCTGGCCTGGTTTGCGCCAGATCAAAGCATTGACACAATCAGCAGGCCAGTATGACACTCAATCAACAGACCGCATGAATTGGAGAATGACATGACGCTCTACCACATCCACCTTGTCATGGCCCGCAACAAGGAATTCCCCGAAGGCAATGTCCGTCGCGGCTACGACATCCATGCGCCGCTGGATGCCGAGGGTCATCTCGACAAGGCAGCATGGGAGAAGTCGCCGTCATCCTGCACCGTGGTGCGGTTCTGGGACGGTGAGCGCTCGGAGCTGGGCTATCTGGTTCATGACCCGAAAGGCGGCTGGTTCTTCGATTATGATCCCGCCGACGAAGCCGATGATGAATCCGGTTACCGGCTTTCCAACCACATCTTCAAGACCGGCGAATACATCTCGGTCCGCGACCATGGAGAGGACGAGTTGCACACCTTCGTCATCTCATCGGTGACAAAGGCCGAGTGACCGCAATCGAGGCATCCCGATACCGGGATGCCTACTTGCCTTCGATGTCCTCGCGCAGCATCTCGAGCTCCATCCATTCCGTTTCCATCGCCTCGATCTCGCTCTTGAGCGCGTCATGGGTCTTGGCGCGGGCGGCAAAGCCGTCCGGATTCTTGGCAAACAATGCCGGATCAGCCATTTCCGCCTCGATCTTCTCGAGCCTGGCCTGTGCGTCCTTGATTTTTCCGGGCAGGGACTCGAGCGCGAACTTCTGCTTGTAGGAGAGTTTGCGCGCGGCGTCCCGAGTGGCGGACTGAGGTTTGGCGGCTGGCGCGGTTGTCCGGCCTGCCTCTTGTCGGGCCAAGGCCTTCTTCTCCCGCATCTCGGCACCGCGCTGGGCCAGCATGTCCGTGTATCCGCCCGCATAGGCGATCCAGCG
This sequence comes from Hoeflea sp., assembly GCA_019084245.1. Lineage (GTDB taxonomy): Bacteria > Pseudomonadota > Alphaproteobacteria > Rhizobiales > Rhizobiaceae > Hoeflea. The sequence goes on along the minus strand of JAHRFE010000040.1, from coordinate 40,473 downwards.
CCCATCCGGCGCGGCCGGATTGGCAGGCGCCAGGGTAGACGTCACCGTGCGGTCGAGAAAATCGCGGTCATGGCTGACCAGGATGACGGTGCCGGGATAAGACGCCACGACTTCCTGCAGCAGATCCAGCGTCTCCATGTCGAGATCGTTCGTCGGCTCATCAAGGATCAGCAGGTTCGAGGGCCGCGCCAGGATCCGCGCCAGCACCAGCCGGGCCTTCTCGCCGCCGGACAGGTTGCGGATCGGCGTGCGCGCCTGTTCGGGCGCGAACAGGAAGTCCTTCATGTAGCCGGTGACGTGCTTGGCCTCGCCATTGACGAGGAGATTGTCGCCGCGACCGTCGGTCAGGTAATGCGCGAGCGTTTCCTCCGGATTGAGCACTTCGCGGCGCTGGTCGAGCACGGCGATATCGAGCTTGGATCCATGCCGCACAAACCCCGTGTCAGGCTCAAGCTCGCCGATCAGCATCTTGAGCAGTGTCGTCTTGCCCGCGCCGTTGGGGCCGACAATGCCGATGCAGTCACCGCGATTGATCCGCATCGAGAACTCGCGCACCACCGGCGCGCCGCCATAGCTCTTGGAGATGTCCTCGGCCTCGATCACCAGCTTGCCCGAATCGCGGCCTTCGGCGACCTCGACATTGATCCGCCCCTGCGGACCCTTGTGGCCGCGGAAATCGGCGCGCATGGTCTTGAGGTCCGACAGCCGCCGCATATTGCGCTTGCGCCGCGCCGTGACGCCGTAGCGCAGCCAGTGCTCCTCGCGTTCGATCTGCCGCCCGAGCTTGTGCTGTTCCAGTTCCTCGGCTTCCAGCACCGTATCGCGCCAGGCCTCGAAATGCTCGAACCCACGGTCAAGCCTGAGCGAACGGCCTCGGTCGAGCCAGATCGTCGCCCGGCTGACGCGCTCCAGAAAACGCCGGTCATGGGAAATCACCAGCAGCGCGCCGCGCGTGCGCAACAGCTCTTCCTCCAGCCATTCGATGGTTGGCAGATCAAGATGGTTGGTCGGCTCATCAAGCAGCAGGATGTCGGGTTCCGGCGCCAGCACCTTGGCCAACGCCGCCCGCCGCGCCTCGCCGCCTGACAGGGTCTGCGGATCGGCTGCCCCGTCGAGACCGAGATGCTCGAGCAGGTAGTTGACCCGGTGCAGATCGTCATTGGGGCCAAGGCCGGCCTCGGCATAGGCCTGGACGGTGGCATGTTCGCCAAAATCCGGAGCCTGCGGGAGATAGCGGATGGTCGCGGACGGATGCCGGAAAATCTCGCCCGATTGCGGCTCCACCTCACCGGAGGCGATCTTGAGCAATGTCGACTTGCCCGAGCCGTTGCGGCCGACCAGGCAGATCCGGTCGCCCGGTTCGACCTGGAGTTCGGCGCCGTCCAGCAGCGGCGCTCCCCCGAAAGAAAGGCTGATGCCGTCAAGTTTGAGAATGGGTGGCGCCATGCTCAGGCTCCTGAAAAATCATGGGGACGGGCAACGACAAGCGCGCGCCCTGAGGTGAGGCTGGCCGACACGAGGCCCTCAGCCACATTCGAAATCGTGCGTGAAGCGCCAAAGCCGACATCGGCTCGATCAAGCGGGTATCTGACATTTCTGAGGCTCAGCCCCGTCAGCGCCGTAAACCCGATGACAGAGAACAGCGATCCGGCAGGCAGATCGAGAACCAGATCTCCCGGCAGCAAGGGCGCCCCCTCCTCGATCCCGGAGGTGAGGATCACGTCAAGGCCGCGCTCGGCCAGCGTGATCGCCTGAAGAAGATGGCTCAGCGCGTGATCGGTCCGCTCGCCGCCGAAGGCGCCGACCAGCACCAGTCGCGTGGCCCCGCGCTCGATTGCCTGTTCGATGGCGAGTTCACCATCGGTGAAGTTCTTCTCGGCGGGAAAAGGCAGCCGTTCGGTCGCGGAAAACCGTTCCGTCAGATCCGGCGAGGTCGAGTCGAAATCGCCAACCCACAGTTCCGGTGTGAGTCCGAGAGCCGCCGCATGGGCAATGCCGCCATCGGCCGCAATCACGCGCGCGCCCTTGAGCAGCGCGCGGACGCGGTCGTCAATCGTGAGCGCCCCGCCGAGCAGGATGGCAAATGTTGAAACAGGTGTCATGGCGCACAGCCAATAGCAGCTTTGCGCGCACTTGCCAGCGTCTCGGAGAAATTCTATGTCTTGTCTCGCTCTAACGGGGTGCCTGGTGTCTTCACCGGGCTGAGAGGCCAGATGGCCAACCCGAAGAACCTGATCCGGTTTGTACCGGCGGAGGGATTAGACGTGCTTCCCGCGCCTATTCCTGTTTTTTGAACCAAAGGAGGCGCGAGCAATGCGCAGATTTCGTTTTATCCCGATGGCCCTTCTGGCCTCTCTTCCCCTTACCGCAAGTCCTGCCGCGAGTGCGGACAAGACGCTCACAGTTTATACCTATGAGAGCTTCGTCGCCGAATGGGGCCCCGGCCCGAAGATCGAGGCCACCTTCGAAGCCCAGTGCGGCTGCGATCTGAAATGGGTCGGCGTCTCCGACGGCGTGGCGCTGCTCAACCGGCTCAAGCTCGAAAGCGGCCGCTCCCAAGCGGGTATCGTGCTCGGACTGGACACCAACCTGGTGAGCGAAGCCAAGGCCACCGGGCTGTTCGAGGCACATGGTCTCGATACGAGCGCGGTCTCCGTGCCCGGCGGCTACAGCGATGATGTGTTCATTCCCTATGACTACGGTCATTTCGCCGTGATCTATGACACCGAGACCATCGCCAATCCGCCGACAAGCCTCAAGGATCTGGTCGAGGGCGATCCCAACCAGAAGATCGTCATTCAGGATCCGCGCACGTCGACGCCGGGACTGGGTTTGCTGATGTGGGTGAAGTCGGTCTACGGCGATGACGCGGCTTCCGCCTGGGAGAACCTGAGCAAGCGCGTGCTGACCGTCACTCCCGGCTGGTCGGAAGCCTACGGGCTGTTCACCTCGGGCGAAGCGCCGATGGTGCTGTCCTACACCACCTCGCCCGCCTACCACATGGTGGCCGAGGACACGGACCGCTACCAGGCGGCGGAATTCTCCGAAGGCCATTATCTGCAGATCGAGGTGGCAGGCCTGCTTGCCAATGCGCCCGACAAGGATCTGGCGCGGCAGTTCCTCGCCTTCATGATGACGCCGGGCTTCCAGGACGAGATCCCCACCAACAACTGGATGCTGCCGGCGGCGCAAACCAGCATTGACCTGCCGACAGCCTTCTCGACGCTTGTCTCGCCCGACAAGACATTCCTCTACTCCTCCGACGAGGTGGCTGAAAACCGCGCGGCATGGATCGAGGAATGGCTCGGCGCCATGAGCCGTTGAGCGCGGCCTTGCCCCCATGCTGACCCGGACCGAGCACCACGCATCAAGGGCCGGCGGTGTTGCCGCGCTGATGTTTATCGGCCTGGCGCTGGCGGCACCAGTGGCCGTACTGGTGGCACAGGGGACAGGGTCTGACGTGTCGGCAAGTCAGGGCGCCTACCTCGCCCGCATCACATGGTTCACGCTGCTGCAGGCGGGCCTCTCGACCCTGCTCAGCGTGGGCTTTGCGGTGCCCCTTGCCCGGTCGCTGGCGCGCCGCCCCTCGTTCTGGGGGCGGCGCTGGCTCATCAATCTGTTCGCTGTGCCGCTTGGCCTGCCGCCATTGGTGGCGGCCCTCGGTCTGCTCGAGGTCTGGGGCCGCAATGGCGTGGCCAACCAGGGACTAGCGCTGTTTGGCGTAGAGACCCCGTTTTCCATCTATGGCCTGAGCGGAATTCTCATTGCCCACGTGTTTTTCAACATGCCGCTTGCCGCACGGCTGATCTTGCCGGGACTCGAGCGCTTGCCGCCGGAATACTGGAAGACCGCCGCCAATCTCGGCATGAGCGGTTTCAACCTGTTCCGCTTCGTCGAATGGCCGGCGATGCGCCGGTCCGTGGGAGCCGCCGCGGGGCTCGTGTTCATGCTGTGCGCCACCTCGTTCACGCTCGTGCTGGTGCTTGGCGGCGGGCCGGCGGCGACCACGCTTGAGGTCGCCATCTATCAGGCGCTGCGCTTTGATTTCGATCCCGGCCGCGCCGTGCTGCTTTCGGCCATCCAGATCGGCCTGACGCTTGCCGTCATGCTGGGGCTCAAGCTGATCTCGGTGCCAACCGAGGCCGGCGACACCAAGGGCGGCGGCACCGACCGCCCGGATGTCGCCCGTGGCTGGCACGCTCTGCCCGATGCGGCGTTGATCGGTGCCGCCGGCGTCTTTGTCGGCGCACCGCTTGTCGCGGTGGTCATATCGGGGCTCGCAGCGGATCTCATGCGATTGCTCACCGACGCACTGTTCTGGCGCGCCGCCGCAACCAGCCTGCTGATTGGCATTGCCGCAGCGATTGTATCGGTAAGCCTCGCAAGCCTGATGGTGCGGGCGCGCTATTCGGCCGGCGATCAGCCACAATCACGCCGCCTTGGGCTTTTGTCGGGGATGTCGGGGGCGGCAGGGTCACTGACGCTTCTGGTTCCCCCGGTGGTGCTGGGAGCCGGCTGGTTCCTGATGCTTGGCGGTGGCGCCGGGCAGTTGCTGGCTCCGCTGGCGGTGATCGTGCTGATCAACGCGCTGATGGCCCTGCCCTTCGTCATGCGGGTGATCGAGCCGGCGCATCAAAGCGCCATGGAGCGCAACGGCAGGCTGGCGCTGTCGCTCGGGATCACCGGGATCAACCGCATCCGGCAGATCGACATTCCGGCCATGCTTGTGCCGCTGGCAACCGGGTTTGTCTTCGCCGTCGCGCTGTCGCTGGGGGATCTGGGGGCCATCGCGCTGTTTGGCAGCGACCGGATCGTGACCCTGCCGTGGCTTCTCTACCAGAAGCTGGGAAGCTACCGCACCGCCGACGCCGCCGGACTGGCGCTGCTTCTGGGAGTAACCACCATGGCGTTGATGATCATCGCCGACCGACTTGGCAACCGGTCTGGATCCGCGCTTTGGCCAGGGAAACAACTGCAATGACACATGCCCCCGCCATCGAATTCGATAATGTCGCCTACGGCATCGGCGACCTCAGCGCCGAATTCTCGTTTCAGCGGGCGGCGGGCACCGTAACCGCGATCCTGGGACCCTCCGGAGCCGGCAAGTCGACCCTGCTCAATCTCGCCGCGGGATTTCTCAGCCCCCGCACCGGACGGATCCTGCAGGACGGCAAGCCGGTCGATGACCTGCCGCCTTCGGCGCGCGGTGTCTCGATGGTGTTTCAGGACAACAATCTCTTCGCTCACCTCGATATCCGCACCAATATCGGCCTCGGCCTCGACCCTGCCCTCAGACTCGATGATCGCGCTTGGCGAAAAGTCGAAACGGCGCTTGACCGGGTCGGCCTCGCAGGCTTTGGCCGGCGGCAACCCGCCTCGCTGTCGGGCGGCGAGCGGCAGCGCGTGGCGCTCGCCCGCGCCTTTGTCCGCCGGCGGCCATTGCTGCTGCTCGACGAGCCGTTTGACGGCCTCGGTCCCGGCCTCGCCGCCGACATGCTGGGCCTGATGCTGGAGATCCGCGCAGAAGTTGGCGCAACCGTGCTGATGGTGACTCACGATCCCGACGAGGCCAGTGCCGCAGCCGATCAGATCCTGCTGGTGAGCAAGGGGCGGATTGCCGCCGACGCCCCGGCCGAGGGGTTTTTCGAACGGCACGACTTGCCGGAGCTCGAGAGCTATCTTGGCCGCAAATCCGGGACCTAAGATTCCGCCTTCAAATCGCCGCAGCGACCGGCTTGATGTCAATATCGGACAGCGCCACAATTTCGACGCGAGCGTTTGCCACTGGAGAACCGGCGCGAAGTGAGATAGACCGAAAGCCGTCGCCCCGGCCTACGAAGCTCTCAAGCCTCCGTCCCGGCATGAAAATTCAGACCCTGCACCCGGACCATGGCCCACATCGAACCGCCCCAGCCGATCATGATAGCCCCAGCCAGAGCGCGAACCCGGTTCGCCGTCGCACTGCTGTCCGGCGCACTTGTGCTGTCAGGGTGCCAGACGCTGGGCGAGGATGTCTATGAGTCCAGCGTCAAGCCGTCCAGCACGCCGCAGACTGCCGAGAAGGCGGGCGCATCGGATCCGCGCACCCGCATTGGCGCCAATGAGCATCCGCGCATTATCGCGACGTATGGCGGCGAATTCTCCGACACCAAGACGGAACGTCTGGTGGCGCGCATTGTCGGCGCCCTGACGCTGGTTTCGGAAAACCCGGAACAGGCCTATCGCATCACCGTGCTCAACTCGCCTGCCGTCAACGCCTTTGCGCTGCCGGGTGGCTTTCTCTACGTCACCCGCGGCCTGCTGGCGCTCGCCAATGATGCTTCGGAAGTCGCTGCGGTGCTCTCGCATGAAATGGCCCACGTCACCGCCAATCACGGCCTTGAGCGCCAGCGCCGTGAAAAGGAAGTCGAGATCGCCGGCCAGGTGGCGGAGGAGTTGTTCTCCAATTCCATCGCCGGACGACAGGTCGTTGCCCGCGGCAAGCTGTCGCTCGCCGCCTTCTCCCGCAATCAGGAACTCCAGGCCGATGTCATCGGCATCAGGATGCTGGGCGAGGCGGGGTACGATCCCTACGCGGCAGCGCGGTTCCTTGACTCCATGAACGCCAACCAGCGCTTTTCAGCCGTTGAACCCGGCGCTGATGCGAGCCTCGACTTTCTGGCGAGCCACCCGAATGCACCGCAACGGGTTGAACTTGCCAAGAACCATGCAAGAGCTTTCGGACCGGAGGGCGTCGGTGATCGAGGCCGCGATTTCTATCTAGACGGCATCGACGGGCTCTTGTTCGGCGACAGCCCCAATGAAGGCTATGTCCGCGGCACCGAGTTCCTTCACCCGGTGCTCGGCGTACGGTTTTCCGTTCCGGACGGGTTCCGGATCGACAACAATGCCGACGCGGTGCTGGCGACAGGTCCTGGCGACCTGGCGATCCGCTTTGACGGGGTCACCGACAATGGCCGCCAGTCGCTGACCAGATACATCGCGAGCGGCTGGGTCACCGGGCTCGATGAGAGTTCGATTGCGGAAACGCGGATCAACGGCCTGCCCGCGGCAACGGCTCGAGCCAGCGCCGACCGCTGGGATTTCGACATCACCGTCATACGGCTCAAGGACCGCATTTACCGGTTCCTGACGGCAGCACCCCGAGGCAGCGCAGCCCTCGGCGTGACCGCATCGGCTGTCCGGGCCGGTTTCCAGAAAATGTCCGCGAGTGAAATCAAGGCGCTCGAACCCTTGCGAATCCGCATTGTTACCGTAGCCCAGGGAGATACGCTGGGCACGATGGCGAGCCGCATGCGCGGAGTTGAGCGCAAGGTCGAACTGTTCAGGCTTCTCAATGCGATCGCGCCGGGCGAAGTGCTCGTGCCCGGTCAGCGCGTCAAGATCGTCACGGACCGCTGATCAGCGGCAACCCGGTTCCAATGGCCAGGAAGGCCTGGGATCCGGCGTGATCAGAGGCTGGCGATCTCGGGGGTTTGCGAGGTCAGCACCGCACGCAGCTTTTCAAGCGCCCGGTTTTCAATCTGCCGCACCCGCTCCTTGGAAATTCCGAGCGCCGTGCCAAGCGATTCGAGCGTCGCGCCGTCTTCCGCGAGCCTGCGTTCCCGTATGATCCGCAGTTCGCGCGGATTGAGCGTGTTGAGCGCGTCGCCGAGCCAGAGGCTCCGGCGCTCTTCGTCGATGATGGTGGACACCTGCTCATCGGGCAGAGGCTCATCGCTTTTCAGGAAATCCATCCGGTCGGACGAGGCGCCGGATTCACCGTCCGACATCGGTGCGTTGAGCGATGAATCCGAGCCGGACAGGCGCGCATCCATCACCGCCACATCCTTGGCATGAACACCGAGTGTGTTGGCGATCTGGGAATGGATTGCGCTGTCTGTGAGCGTCGGATCGTCCTGAGCGAGACGCGCCCTGAGCCGCCGCAGATTGAAAAACAGCGCTTTCTGAGCGGAACTCGTGCCACCCCGCACGATCGACCAGTTGCGCAGGATGTAATCCTGAATCGAGGCGCGGATCCACCAGGTCGCATAGGTGGAGAAGCGGACATCGCGCTCGGGCTCGAACCGGGCCGCAGCTTCGAGAAGCCCGACATGGCCTTCCTGGATCAGATCGTTCATCGGCAGACCGAAATTGCGGAACTTCGCAGCCATGGAAATCACAAGCCGCATATGCGCCATGGTGATCTGGTGAAGCGCGTCCTGATCCTTGTTGTCCTTCCAGCGCACAGCTAGGTCATGTTCCTGTTCGCGTTCGAGATAGGGCGCCGCCATCGCCGCGCGTACCATTTGCCTGTCTGCCGAGATCGCTTTCATGACATTCTCCTGTCATTGACGTCTTACTGTTCAGTTTCCTGTCCTGCAAAAAAGTTACGCGCTTCCGCTGCAAATGGATCATCACACTCGATGACATCGGCGTGATCGGGTCGCGAAAGGAAGCCCTTCTCAAGCCGGGCACATTCAGCGCTGTCCTGCATTCACCGACCCACCACAACGGCGGTTGTCTTCTGCAACTGATCGCCTTCAACGTTCCATGCAAATCAGCCCTGATGATCCGGATCAACCACTGTCCTTTGCTTATTCAGGCAAATGATCAGGTCACAGTCTCAAAGTTAAAACTGTTCATGTCTGATTTCGTTCCCATGTTTCTGTCTGGAAGGAAAATACATGACACAGCGAGCATTTGCTCAACCATGAAATGAACTCCGCAGAGATCCTGCAATGCTGCTTTTTTCTCGCAGCAATCTGGTTTTGAGGATACCTGTGCTTTCAAAGGGCGGGGTGCTTGATTAACGCACGGCGCTGCAAAACTTAGAACTGCCGCATGGTTTGTGTCTTACAAGCGCCGGGCATCCAACTGGATGCGCAAAGGTCGCGGTAACATCTTGAATGAATGCATGTTCTGAATCGGTTCAAGGCATCTTGAAGTAGACCGCAAGGGGCATAAAAAAACCCGGGCGCGAGATCCGGCCCGGGTCTAGATCGTTGGTGCTCAGGCAGTCAGCCGATCAGGCGGCTTCTTCCTGGGCGCCTTCTTCATCATTGGCCTTGCCGCGCTTTGGACCCTTGTTGAGGTTGACCTCAATCAGGCGCACAGCCTCGGTGTCGGACATCTTGTTGACTGCGCCGAGTTCGCGCGCCATCCGGTCGAGCGCGGCTTCATAAAGCTGACGTTCCGAATAGGACTGCTCAGGCTGATTTTCGGCGCGATACAGGTCGCGAACCACCTCAGCGATCGAAATCAGATCACCGGAGTTGATCTTTGCATCATATTCCTGTGCGCGGCGCGACCACATGGTCCGTTTGACCCGGGCGCGGCCCTGAACGACCTTCAGAGCGCGCTCGACGAAATCCGTTTCCGACAATTTGCGCATGCCGATGGTGGATGCCTTGGCGACCGGCACCTTGAGGCGCATCTTGTCTTTCTCAAAATCAATCACAAACAGTTCAAGTTTGTGGCCCGCAACTTCCTGTTCTTCGATAGCGACAATCTGTCCAACGCCATGGGCGGGATAGACAATCGACTCACCGGTCTTGAAACCCTGTCTCTGTGAAGCCATTTTTTTCTGCTGGGTTGTCATGCGTTTTCAAAACTCCCTGTTACGGAAACGGACACTGGGAGCCGGACATGGGTTGCCCGGACAGGTCCTCGCGAAGGCCATGTGGCGCATCGCACTGACAAGGCCTTACTCAAGCGATAAGAGGCAAAACAACGCAGGCGTTCACCGCGCGGATTATGGCATTCCGGCAGCATCGCGCTGCAAGGAGGGGACCACCGCTGTAAGGGACGTTTGCTTCCGTTTTTGCTTCTTGTTTCGCCCTGACGGCGCCTTAAAGATGTCAGTAATATAATGTGTATCACAAAAATTGGTGTAAATCAATGATTTGCGCCAATGGCTGTGGACCTTGCGGGAAAAATCCGCCAAGGCTTGCGAATCATGCGCCGCCGCACCGGTCAAATTGTTGCGATGCAACGATTATTGCCCGGGAACGGGCGCTCAGTCGCCTTCGCCCGGCTCCGGGGAGAAGTACTTTTCGAATTTGCCTTCCTGTCCATCAAACTCCTTCGCGTCGCCGGGCGACTCGCGCTTGATGGTGATATTGGGCCATTTGTCGGCAAATTCGGTGTTGATCTCAAGCCATTTTTCCATCCCCGGCTCGGTGTCGGGGCTGATCGCGTCGGCAGGGCATTCCGGCTCGCAAACGCCGCAGTCAATGCACTCGTCAGGATGGATGACCAGCATGTTCTCGCCCTCGTAGAAACAATCCACCGGGCAGACCTCGACGCAATCCATATATTTGCAGCGGATGCAATTGTCAGTCACCACATAGGTCATACGTCTCTCCTGAGGCTCCATGCAGGCCCGGCTCAAAGCTGATGCCTTGAGCCGGGCCTGCATCATTTCAGATGCGCTGCAATGCCGCGCATCCAAGTCAATGTCGCTTGCACGGCAGCGAACAACGGCGTGAGGTACCGGCTTTGCGCGTGCTTTGCAAGACATCGGATTTCGACAAAGCGCCGCAGCCGATCGTCGATGGACAAAGCATGCGGCAGCCATGCGCTATTGCGGATAGCTTTCCCCGGACAGGCCCCCGTCAAGGGTAAATCATGCGTCCTCATCCGGATTGCGAAACTGATCAATTTTTCGCCTGTCCCGCTTGGTGGGACGGCCCGCTCCGGGTTCACGCTGTGGTGTGAACACCTTTGGCTCGTCGACGGCGGCAGGTTTGGGAGTGATGTCTTCGTAAAGCAGCTGCGCTTCCGGTGCGGGGCCGCGGCGCTGGCCGCAGCCCAGAATCTTGAGAACCAGGATTCGCCGCTCCAGCGTGATGGTCAGCACGTCGCCCGGCTTGACCAGGAAACTTGCCTGATCGATCTTTTCCCGGTTGACCCGGACATTGCCGGCCGCGGCAAACTTGCCCGCGAGCGTCCGGGATTTGGCGATCCGCGCGAAAAACAGCCACTTGTCGATGCGCTGTCGTTCGGGCTGATCCACCAAAACCGTGCCTATTTCTTCAGTTTGTCACGCAGGGCCGCCAAGGCCGCAAAAGGCGAATCCGGATCGATCGGCTTTTCCTTGCGCACCGGCCGGTCATTGCGCCCGCCATCATGGCTGGCTGCACCCTTGTCGGGACCACCCCTGCCGCCGGGTCCGCCCTTGCCGAATCCGCCCTTTCCGGGGCCGCCCTTGCCATGATGCGGCTTGCCGCGATGACCCTTGCCCGGCCGGGCCTCGGCCTCAGAACCGGCTTCGCCCGCCGGCTTGTCGCCGGAACGATTGCCGCGGTCGCGCCGGCCTCGGCCTTCTCCCGGAGCGCCGGGGGCGCCTGCGGCATGGCGTGGTCCGCGCTGCTGCCCGTCCTGCCGGCCACCAGGCCGCCACAACAGCACCGGACGCGGCTCTTCGACGACTTCCTCAGGCGCCGGTTCGCTGGTCGCACCGGCTTCAGGCGTTGCATCAGCCTTTTCTTCATCCGCTGGGGCCACAGGCTCCGATGCAGGTGCGGCATCTGCAACAGGCTCGGATGCAGGCACGGTGTCCTTGGGGGCGTCTGCTGCGGTCTCTAAGGGCTTGATCTCTTCCGCTGGAGCCTGGGCTTCGACAGGATTGGTGCCTTCAGATTGCGCGGCGTCAGCAGGTGCGGTTTCGGTAACGGCGATGGCACTGGCCGGCGCCGCGGGCTTGTGCGGACGATCAGCCGCGGTGCGTGACACCACAACCTCAACCACCGGACCGGAGCCTGCCGGCGTTGCCGTTTCCAGCTGCGCGGCGTCAAGGGTTGCAATATGGGTCTGGGCTTCTTCGGCGGGCACGGAATCCGCACGGTAGCCGAGCCCCTTGAGGATCTCCTCGATATCGTCCTGGGTGGCCCCGAGGATCGACAGCATTCCGGTGGTGGTGATGAACCGGCGGCCGTCATAGGCCGCTTCCGGGCGCGCGCCCGGAACGCCCGGCTTCCACTGCAGCGCCGGGCGGATCAGGTCCGCCAGCCGTTCCAGGATATCAACGCGCACGGCGCGCTTTCCCAGGAACCGGAAGCCGGCGAGGCGATAGAATTCGCGATCGATCTCGGGATCGGTGGCCACCGAAGTGCGCCCGGCCGCCAGCAGCGGCGTGACGTCGCCATAGCCGGGCTTGCCGAAGCCGTCATTGGCGAGCGCCCACAGCAGCGTCACCAACTCGGCCGGAGCGGGCTTGAGCAGCGCCGGCATGAAGATGTGATAGGCGCCGAAGCGGATGCCGTACTTGCGCAGGCTGGCGCGCGCGGCCTGGTCGAGATCCTTGATCATCTCGGCGACGTCGCGGCGGAACAGAATGCCCAGGTTCTCGGCCAGGCGGAACGCAAGTCCGCGCGCCAGGCCGTCCAGATCCTCGGCGCGGGTCAGGTCGTCAAGCGGCTTGAGAACGGTGGCGATGTGATGATTGACGAAACGGTCGATGCGGGCCACGACGAAATCGCGCGCCGTGCCGGTCAGTTGCTCATCGGCCAGCAGGATCGACCGCGGCTTGAGCACATGGTCCCCCGCGGCCAGTCGCGCCACCGGATCGCCGAGCCAGCGCACGGTGCCGTCGGCGCCAATCGCGAAGTCGGAATTGCCCGACGCGTGCAGCCGCGCCGCCCGCGCTTCGAACTCCAGCGCCAGCGCCTTTTGCGCAGCGGCGATCACCGCCTTGGCGTCGGGCCCGTCGGCTGACGAGTCGGCGACAAACCGGAACCCGGCCAATTGTCCAATATGGTGACCTTCAACAAAGACATCACCGTTCACACTGATTTCAGCTTCGAGCATCGCGTTCTCTCTCAGGCGCCTCATGAGCACAGATGTCCTGCGGTCAACAAAGCGTTTCGTCAACCGTTCATGCAGCGCATCGGACAATCGGTCCTCAATTTCGCGCGTCTTTTCCTGCCAGTGTGTCGGATCGGCAAGCCATTCGGCCCGATTCGAAATATATGTCCAGGTTCTAATTTGCGAGATCCGGGCGGACAGCGTGTCGATTTCGCCATCGGTAGAGTCGGTCCGGCGCACCTGTTCGGCCAGAAAATCCTCGTTCACGGTGCCGGTCCGGATCAGGTCCCGGTAGATCGTCGCGATCAGGTCGGCATGCTGCGCCGGTGCAATCCGCCGGTAATCTGGCAGCGAACAGACATCCCACAGCGTGGCGACATTCCTGGGCGAGCTTGCCAGATCCCGGACTTCGAAATCATTGACCAGATGCTCGAGCGCCCGCTGGTCGACCGCCGGCAACGCCCGGGTCAGGCCCTGGATCGCCGGGATCTGCTCGAGGCTTGCCTGCAGGGCCTTGAGACTGGAGAAATCCAGCTGCTTGGACCGCCATTGCAGGATCTTGACCGGCTCGAACACATGGCTTTCCAGCCGCTGCACCAGGTCGTCCGGCAAGGGCTCGACCTGGCCGGTGACGCCGAAGGTGCCGTCGCGCAGATGCCGTCCGGCGCGGCCGGCGATCTGGCCGAACTCCGACGCCGTCAGCTGCCGGTAGGAATAGCCATCGAACTTGCGGTCCTGGGCGAAGGCGACATGATCGACATCGAGATTGAGCCCCATGCCGATGGCGTCCGTCGCGACCAGATAATCAACATCGCCGTTCTGGTAGAGCTCGACCTGGGCGTTGCGCGTGCGCGGGCTCAAGGCGCCCAGCACCACCGCCGCACCGCCGCGCTGACGCCGCACCAGTTCGGCAATCGCATAGACTTCCTCGGCCGAGAACGCCACGATGGCGGTGCGCCGCGGCAGCCGGGTGATCTTCTTCGAGCCCGCATAGTGCAGCTCCGACAGCCGCGGCCGCTCGACAACGGTGATCCCTGGCAGCAACTGCTCGAGAATGCCGCGCACCGTGGCAGATCCCAGAAGCAGCGTCTCCTCGCGGCCGCGCAGCGACAGGATCCGGTCGGTGAACACGTGGCCGCGTTCGAAGTCGCCCGCGATCTGCACCTCATCGATGGCGACGAAGGCAACATTTGCCTCCTGCGGCATGGCTTCCACGGTGCAGACCGAATAGCGCGCGCCGGGCGGGGTGATCTTCTCCTCGCCGGTGACCAGCGACACGTTCTTCACGCCGACCTTGTCGACCATGCGGCCATAGACCTCGCGGGCGAGCAGCCTCAGCGGCAGGCCGATCACGCCGGACGAATGCGCCGCCATCCGTTCGATGGCATAGTGGGTCTTGCCGGTGTTGGTCGGGCCGAGCACGGCTGTGACGCCGCGTCCGGACAGGATCAAGGGTTTCGGCGGATGGCGGGGGGAAGCGGGCATCAGTGTCCGTAACATGCTCAAGACGGCTGTTACCTAACACATCGGCGCGGTCGGCACAGGGCAAATATCGACCAGGCGCAAAAGCCGCGGATTAACCCTTGGAACAGTGACGGAACGAATCAGCGACGAATCAATGACTCGATCCGATTCCGCTTTTGTTCACCGCAACATCTGGGAAAATGCCGCCTCCGGGCCACCAGATGCTGAATCGGCCCCGCGCTGTTTTGGCCCGATCCGGCCGATGCCGTTAACCTTTGGCAAGAGTCGTTTTCGGCCCAGGCTGATGACCCGGCCAGGATCTGCCGATATTCAGGATTTATTAGGAATTCCAAACACTTCGTCAACGAAAAACATCGCATTTTAACGACCCGGATTAACCTTTGGAACACGGGCGGAACGAACCGGCGACGAATCACCGACCTGATCGTGTTGGCCGTTTGTTCGCCACAACATCTGGTTTCAGGATCGCACTGCTGCCACTAATCATGAAAGCTCACTGCAGCACAACGGTCCCTAAAAGCTGCCGCTGTTAACCTTTGCTGCGCCGACCTGGCCGTGCGTCCGGCTCACTAGCGGCTCGCGTTCCGCCCCGCAGCGCGATCTCAGGCATTCATGAATTGTTAGGAATTCCAAACACTTGGTTAATCGAATTGAGCGCATTTTTTGCGCTTCCGTTAACTTCCGGAACAGCCGCGGAACGAATCGGCGACGAATCAGCCTTAGGACGTCTTTCCCGGTTTGTTCCCTACCAGATCTTGTGCTCCGGAGAACGGCTTGCCCTATTCAAACCAATGAAAACACTTAATTTTCCGGGTTGACAGGCTGGTTTGTTAACCTTTGCGCCCTCGCGCGAGAAACGAACTTGCGGGAGCAAACGGCCGGGAAAATGGAGCCGGCCCGCCGTGACAACGCTCCGGTTCAGTCGGCCGGTCCCAACACCGCGCGAAGCGACGCTTCGATCTGGCCGCCACACCACTCATCGCCGTAAGCATCAGCGCTCCGCTTCCGCAACTCGGTCTGCGCAGGCAGCGCCGCAATGCGGTCTGACAGACCGGCTATCGATGGCGCATGCCGGTCCAACATTGGCCGCAGCTGCACAAACTTCGCCGTCATAGTTCCCCACAATGTAGCAGCGACGATGTCGGCGATGCCAGGCTCGCTCGTGCCGAGCATGAAGCCTGATCGGGTCGTCAGGCCATGGCGTCGACCGGTCTCCTCGAAGAGTTCCATCCAGCGGCAAAGCCTCGGCTTGAATTCCTTCCAGGCCGGTTCGGTCCAGAGCTGGGCGCCGTTGTAACGCGTCATTTCATAAAGCACGTCATTGGCGTCAGCGACGATCTTGTGGCTCATGGCGTCAAGCACGGGATCGCCGGGCAGCAGCCCGTGCTTAGCGCCGAGATAGGCCAGAATCGCGGGCATCTGGGACAGATGGGCCTTCGTGACGTGGTCTATCAGCAGCGGCGGCCCCATATGCGGGACCAATTGTGCCTGAGGATCGGCCGCTCTCTGGCCGGCGACGGCTTCGACCTCGGCTTCGTGCCAGGAGGCGCCGATATGGGACAGTACTGCCCGGACGAACTGTCCGCGGAACGGAAGGGGCCAGTAGTAAAGGGTGTAGTCAGCCATGGGCCGCTTTCCTGACCGGGAACTTTCTGTTTCCGCAAACGCAGGCGCCCGGGGAAGTTCCCGCCGGGCGCCTGGTGGGATGATGTTCACCAGCTTTCGCGTGCCGGCGTCACTCAGCTGAAATACTGCCCGCCATTGGCCGAAATCGTCGACCCGGTGATGAATCCGGCATCATCGGCGGCAAGAAACACCACGGCCCGTGCAATTTCCTCGGGCTCACCAAGGCGGCCGACCGGGATCTGCGGGATGATGCGCTCGTTGAGCACCTTCTCGTCGATGGCGCGCACCATGTCGGTGCCGATATAGCCCGGGCAGATGGCGTTGACGGTGATGCCGGCGCGCGCGCCCTCCTGCGCCAGCGCCCTTGTGAAGCCGATGTCGCCGGCCTTGGCGGCCGAATAATTGACCTGGCCCGCCTGCCCCTTCTGGCCGTTGATCGAGGAGATGTTGATGACGCGGCCGAACTTGCGGTCACGCATCCCGCCCCAGACCGGATTGGTCATGTTGAACAGGCCGGTGAGGTTGGTGTTGATCACCTCGCTCCACATCTGCGGCGTCATCTTGTGGAACATCCCGTCGCGGGTGATGCCGGCATTGTTGACCAGCACCGCCACCGGGCCGAGATCCGCCTCGACCTGGGCAATGCCCGCAACGCAGGCGTCGTAATCGGCGACAGACCATTTGTAGGTCTTGATGCCGGTCTCTTCGGTGAACTTCGCCGCCGCCTCGTCGTTGCCGGCATAATTGGCGGCCACGGTATAGCCCGCCTCCTTCAACGCGACCGAAATCGCTGCCCCGATACCACGTGACCCTCCCGTCACGATTGCTACTCTACTCATGCCAATCCTCCCAGACTGCTTTTTTGAATGCACTTGCGTTGCGCGTCCGGCTGGACGCACAACGCCTTTTCCACTTTGGATTCAACGTTCGACGCAGAGCGCCACACCCATGCCGCCGCCGATGCACAGTGTCGCCAGACCCTTCTTGGCGTCGCGGCGGGCCATTTCGAACAGCAACGTGTTGAGAATACGCGCGCCGGATGCGCCAACCGGGTGGCCGATGGCGATGGCGCCACCATTGACGTTGACGATCGCCGGATCCCAGCCCATGTCCTTGTTGACCGCGCAGGCCTGCGCCGCAAACGCCTCGTTGGCTTCAACCAGATCGAGATCGGCAACGTTCCATCCGGCTTTCTGCAGGGCCTTGCGCGAGGCCGGGATCGGTCCCGTTCCCATGATCTGCGGATCGACGCCTGCGGTGGCCCAGGAGACGATCCGGGCCATTGGCGTGATGCCGCGCTTTGAAGCTTCCGCTTCGCTCATCAGCACGGTGACGGCGGCGCCGTCATTGATGCCCGACGCATTGGCGGCGGTGACGGTGCCTTCCTTGTCAAACGCCGGACGCAGCTTGGAGATGCCCTCGATGGTCACGCCATGCTTGATGTACTCGTCCTCCTCGACCACCGTGTCGCCCTTGCGGCCCTTGATCGTCACGGCAGCGATCTCGTCCTTGAACTTGCCGGCCTTCTGTGCGGCTTCCGCCTTGTTCTGCGAATTGACCGCGAAAGTGTCCTGTTCATCGCGCGACAGCTGCCACTGCTTGGCGACGTTCTCCGCGGTGTTGCCCATCAGGTAATTGTAGAAGGCGTCGGTCAGCGCGTCATGCATCATGGTGTCGACCATGCTGGCGCCGCCCATCTTGACGCCATTGCGCAGATGCATGGCATGCGGCGCCATCGACATCGATTCCTGGCCGCCAGCGACAATGATATTGGCATCGCCGCTTGAGATCTGCTGCATGCCGAGCGCGACCGCGCGCAGACCCGAGCCGCAGAGCTGGTTGAGACCCCAGGCGGTGGCTTCCTGCGGAATGCCCGCAGCCATGGCCGCCTGCCGCGCCGGGTTCTGACCCTGGCCCGCGGACAGGATCTGGCCAAGAATGACTTCGTCGACTTCCGCAGGCGCAACCCCGGCGCGCTCGAGCGCTGCCTTGATGGCGACCGCTCCCAGATCATGGGCGGCGACGGAGGACAGAGCGCCGTTGAAGGACCCGACCGGAGTGCGGGCGGCGCTGGCGATGATGATGGAACTCATGGTGGATTTTCCCTGTCACGTGATGAAGCTGTTTTGACTGGACCGTGCCGGAGGTTGAAGTCCCTGTCAAACGCCTGAAAGCCGAATTTCTCATGCAATCGGTTTAGTACGGACTATAGTCTGATCGTTTTCGGCCGCTTTCGCCGCATTGCACAAAGGATTTGTCATTGTAAGGCGTTTTCGCCTACAGTCGAGCCATCAAAGTGGAAGTTCAGGTCCGGGGAGACCTTTGAGGAGAATGAACATGGCGAAGAACAGCGGCCCGGTCACGATCAAGAAATATGCCAATCGCCGTCTCTACAACACCGGAACCAGCACCTATGTGACGCTTGATGATCTGGCGGTCATGGTCAAGAAGGGCGAAGACTTCACGGTGCTGGACGCCAAAAGTGGCGATGACATCACCCACTCGGTTCTGACCCAGATCATTTTCGAACAGGAGTCCAAGACGGGGAACACGCTGTTGCCCGTCTCCTTCCTCAGGCAGCTGATCTCGATCTACGGCGACCAGATGCAGATGGTGGTGCCGAGCTATCTCGAACACTCGATGTCGGCCTTGACCGAACAGCAGGAACAGGTTCGCGCCCAGATCGACAAGGCCTTTGGCGACAACCCCGTGGCCCGCAACATCCAGCTGCCGATCCAGCTGGTCGAGGAACAAGTCCGCCGCAACACCGAAATGTTCCAGAAGGCGATGCAGATGTTTTCGCCCTTCGCACTCGCACATTCGGGAACCCCCGATGACGAGAAGAAAAGATCCGATTCCTCCAGGGACATCGACGAGCTCAAGCAACAGCTCAAGTCGCTTCAGGACAAGATCAACTCCATCGACAGCTGAGATCCGCAAACATTCGCTGCCAATCGGCGCTTCCGCCGGGCGCATGGTGCGGCACCACGGCAATCCCCTCGCGGCGACCTCCCGCACCGCCGCCCCGACAGTGAGCACGCCGGCGCCGGCACGGAGCCCCTCCCATGATCGAGCGTTTCCTGCGGATCCATTATGGTTTTTCCTTCCTGGCGAAACGCTTTCACCCCGCGTACCTGGTCAAAACGGTGGCGCAAACACGCCCCGGCACTCTATAAAAGCCGGACTTAGTCCAACATTGATTTGAAAGGCATACACCATGACCGATCTCACGCTTGCCAAGTCGCTCAAGATCATCACTGCAGCGCTCGCCAAGGGCAAGGATCTCGGCCTCAAGCCGCTGGCCGTGGTGGTGCTCGACGCCGGCGGCCATGTCAAAGCCGTCCAGCGCCAGGACGGCGCGTCGATGATGCGGTTCGAAATCGCCAGCGGCAAGGCCTATGGCGCCCTCGCGCTGGGCGTGGGATCGCGCTGGCTCAATGCCCAGGCCGAAACCCGGCCGCATTTCCTCGAAGGCCTGTCGGCCGTATCGGGCGGAAAAATCGTGGCGATCCCCGGCGGTGTGCTGATCCGCGACCGCAAGGGTGCGATCATCGGCGCGGTCGGCATTACCGGCGACACCTCGGACAATGACGAGATTGCGGCCATCGCCGGCATCGAAGCCGCCGGGTTCACCCCAGACGCGGGCTGATGGGCCTCAAGAGTCTTTCGCCGGATTACAGACCTATCGACACGTCTCGGCTCGCCGATCGGATCGAGACGGTAAATCCGGCGATCACGTCGATGAACGCAATCACCATCAGGATGAAGAACACCTGGGTCGCCGCATCCCGCACCAGCAGGAATTCCACCAGGAAGGCGATGAACACGAACATCGACAGCATGTGATCGATCACCGACATGGGCCCCGTCCGCGTCGCCTTCAGCACTTCGATGAACAACAGGACCAGCGCCACCACGATCAGCAGATCGCCGAGGCTCATGGTCCACACCGCGCCCGACATCATCGACAGCGAGATGATGGTCGACCCCAGCCCGGCCACGCCTTCGCCAAGCAGGCCCACCATGATCAGGTTGTAGCCAATCAGCGGGACGATCATCAATGGTATGGCGGCAAGCATGGCGGATATCCCCGGATCCAGAAAAAGTCCCGCTGCTGACGCCGTTCAGCGCCCGGTGCGGAGTGGCGGCGACAATGCGAAATCAATCCGTCAAACGCAAGCCCGTTGATCCGTTTGCCAAGGCAGGACGCCCGGTGACGCCGCCTCAGCCATAAACCACGAGAAGATCCTTGGCGTCGATCTGGTCTCCGGTCTTGACCAGAACCTCGGCCAGCGTTCCATCCCGCTCGGCATGGATCGCGGTTTCCATCTTCATCGCTTCAATGGAGACCAGCACGTCGCCGGCCTTGACCTCCTGGCCCTGGGCGATTGCGACGGTCGAGATCACGCCGGGCATGGGGGCCGCGACATGCGCATCATTTCCAGCTTCGGCCTTGCGCCGCGCGGCCGACCCCGATGCGCCATGCGCCCGGTCCGGCACCTTGACGCGACGCGGCTGGCCGTTGAGTTCGAAGAACACCGTGACCATGCCCTTGTCGTCGGGCTCGCCCTGGGCGAGGTTCTGGACCACCAGCGTCTTGCCCTTCTCGATTTCGATGAACAACTCGCCGCCGACCGGAATTCCGTAAAAATAGGCCGGTGTCGGCAGCATGCTGACCGGTCCGTAGGTTTCCGTCGCCAGCGCGAAATCGGTGAACACCTTGGGGTACATCAGGTAGGACGCGAACTCGTTTTCGCTGATCTTGCGTTCGAGCTTCTCTTCGATTTCGGCCCGCTCGGCCTCAAGATCCGCGTCGGGCAGCAGCGAGCCGGGGCGGGCGGTATAGGCTTGATCGCCCTTGAGCACCTTGCGCTGCAGCGCCTCCGGCCAGCCGGCTGGCGGCTGGCCCAGATCGCCGCGCATCATCGAGACCACCGATTCGGGGAACGACACGTCCTTGTCCGGGTTTTCGACGTCGGCCACGCTCAGATCCTGGCTGACCATCATCAAGGCCATGTCGCCGACAACCTTTGACGATGGCGTCACCTTGACGATGTCGCCGAACATCCGGTTGGCGTCGGCATAGGCCTGCGCCACTTCATGCCAGCGGGTTTCCAGCCCGAGCGAGCGTGCCTGCTCCTTGAGATTGGTAAACTGCCCGCCCGGCATCTCATGCAGGTAGACTTCCGACGCCGGTCCCTTGAGATCGCTTTCAAACGCCGCATACTGGTTGCGCACGGCTTCCCAGTAGAACGAGATCCGGCGGATCCACTCGGTATCGAGACCCGGATCGCGTTCATGGCCCTTCAGCGCCTCGACGATCGAGCCCAGGCAGGGCTGCGACGTGTTGCCCGACAGCGAATCCATCGCCGCATCCACGGCGTCAACGCCGCTGTCGACCGCGGCGAGCACAGTCGCGGCCGAGATCCCCGAGGTGTCGTGGGTGTGGAAGTGGATCGGCAGATCGGTGGCCTGCCTGAGTGCTGCAAACAGCTGACGCGCCGCCGCCGGCTTCAAGAGCCCGGCCATGTCCTTGACCGCGATGATGTGCGCGCCGGCCTTTTCAAGATCGGCGGCGAGCGCCGTGTAATATTTGAGGTCGTATTTCGGCCGGGCGGAATTGAGAATGTCGCCCGTGTAGCAGATGGTGGCCTCGCAGAGCTTGTTCTCCTCGCGCACCGCATCCATCGACACCCGCATGTTCTCGACCCAGTTGAGACAATCGAACACCCGGAACAGGTCAATGCCGCCCTGCGCCGCCTGGCGGACGAAATGCCTGACCACATTGTCGGGATAATTCTTGTAGCCCACGCCATTGGCGCCGCGCAGCAGCATCTGCAGCAACAGGTTCGGCGCGCCCTGGCGCACCAACTCGAGCCGCTTCCACGGGTCTTCCGTGAGAAACCGCATCGACACATCGAAAGTCGCCCCGCCCCAGCATTCCAGCGACAAGAGATCCGGCAGCGCCTTTGCGTAGGTGCCCGCGATGGCCGCGATGTCGTGGGTCCGCATCCTTGTGGCGAGCAGCGACTGATGGCCGTCGCGCATCGTCGTGTCGGTGATCAACACCCGCTTCTGCGCCCGCATCCATTTGGCGAAGCCTTCAGGACCAAGTTCCTCGAGCAATTGCCGCGTACCCGGCCGGATATCGCCTTCGACATAGGGAACCCTGGGCGCAGCCGCATCCTCGGCTGGCAGCGGCCGCCCCTTGGTTTCCGGATGGCCATTGACCGTCACATCGGCCAGATAAGTGAGAAGCTTGGTGGCCCGGTCCTGGCGCTTGACCTGCTCGAACAGCTCCGGCGTGGTGTCGATGAACCGCGTGGTGTAGGTGTTGTTGCGGAACTCGGGATGACCGATGATGGCTTCCAGAAAGGTCAGATTGGTGGCCACGCCGCGGATGCGGAACTCGCGCAGGGCCCGGTCCATCCGGCGTATGGTCTCTTCGGGCGTGGGCGCCCAGGCCGTGACCTTCTCGAGCAGCGGATCGTAGAATCGGGTGATCACCGCGCCCGAATAGGCGGTGCCGCCATCGAGCCTGATGCCAAAGCCGGTGGCGCCGCGATAGGCAGTGATCCGGCCATAATCGGGAATGAAATTCTGCTCCGGATCCTCGGTGGTGATCCGGCACTGCAGCGCATGGCCGTTGAGCTTGATATCGGCCTGCACAGGGATCCCCGATTCCGGGGTGCCGATCACCGCGCCCTCGAGAATGTGGATCTGCGCCTTGACGATGTCGATGCCGGTCACTTCCTCGGTCACCGTGTGCTCGACCTGGATGCGCGGATTGACCTCGATGAAGTAGAAAGCGCCGGTGTCGATATCCATCAGATATTCGACCGTGCCGGCTCCGACATAGCTTGTGGCATTGGCGATCTTGAGCGAATAGGCCGCCAGTTCCTGGCGCTGGGCTTCGGTCAGATAGGGTGCGGGCGCGCGCTCGACAACCTTCTGGTTGCGGCGCTGCACCGAGCAATCGCGCTCGAACAGATGCACGGCGTTGCCGTGGGTGTCACCGAGAATCTGGCTTTCGACATGCCGTGCGCGCTCGACCAGCTTTTCGAGATAGACCTCATCCTTGCCGAAGGCGGCCATGGCTTCGCGCTTGGCCTCGGTGACCTCGCGGGCCAGGTCCTTGGGATCGCGGATGGCGCGCATGCCGCGACCGCCGCCGCCCCAGGAGGCTTTCAGCATGATCGGATAGCCGATCTCCTCGGCCATGCGGGCAACTTCATCCATGTCGTCGGGCAGCGGTTCGGTGGCCGGCACCACCGGGACGCCGATTTCGATGGCCAGATTGCGCGCCGCCACCTTGTTGCCCAGGCGCCGCATCGTGTCGGGCCGGGGGCCGATAAAGATGATGCCGTGTTCGGCGCAGGCGTCGGCAAATTCCGGGCTTTCCGACAACAGGCCGTATCCGGGATGAATGGCATCGGCGCCCGAGAGTTTAGCCACCCGGATCACTTCATCGATCGACAGATAGCTTTCGATCGGCCCGAGATCGCGCGCCAGATGCGGCCCACGGCCGACCTGGTAGGATTCATCCGCCTTGAAGCGGTGCAGCGCGAGCTTGTCTTCCTCGGCCCAGATGGCCACGGTTTTCATGCCCAGTTCATTGGCCGCGCGAAACACGCGAATGGCAATTTCTGACCGGTTGGCGACTAGAATCTTGGAAATCGGCACAGACAGGCTCCCGGGTTTGGGCAAAGGGATCAGGAGCTGGACAAGCCCCGTCCCCAATCATTAGCGCCTGTTTTGCTGCAGTGCAAATTGAGCGAAGCGCTTCGGACGAATTCGCTCAAGCCCGATCATCGGGCTCCCGGGCCAAGTCCCTCAGGCGCGCCCGCGAATATCAGGAGATAAGGCCGAGCCTGAAAGCGATCGCCACCACATGGTGACGATTCTTGGCCTGTAGCTTGTCCTGAATTCCGTTCATGTACCAGTCAACCGTATGCGCCGACAGCCCCAAAGTGGCGCCCATCTCATTCGATGTCATCCCGTAGCCGAGATATTCGAGCGTCTCCATTTCGCGGCGGGTCATCTGAAGCTCGACAGGTCGGGCAATCCGCTCATAGGCGCCGGGGTCAAGCATCTGCAGAATATCCCAGAATGCCTTCTTGGCCAGCGCATCCATCATCGAGATTTCGGATTGCGTCAGGTCGACCGCCTTTCCCGCCACTGAGAGAACGCCAACAAGCCCGCGGCGCCCATGAACCGGGAAGACATACCCGTCTTCCAAACCATGACGCCGCGCATCGACCATCATCCGCTCCATCCTGTTGCGATGCGGATCCTGTTCAAAAGCGAGCATCGGTTCGCCCCAGCGATAGCCACGCTGGCTGTGACCGAGATACCGGATGATCGGATCGATGGCGGCGTATTTTCGCTTCACATAGAGTTCGGGCCAGCCCTTGGGCCATTGCCCGGCCAGCATGATGTCGCTTGCATCACTTTCCGGACCGGGCTGCCGGACCAGCGTGAAATAGTCAAATCCAAGAGTGCAGATAACCTCGGAAAGCTCGGCGCGAATAGCGTCGGCGCTGATCCCTTCATCTCTCTTGACATCCAGAAACTGCAGAACGGCGTTCATGTTCATAGTTTCCCCCTTTGCACTCGAAAAGTAATTTCTAATAAGCAACAATATCCACCGGCAAAATCGGCTTCGATTTGGCATTGTAACCTTAAATCTTGCAGTTGCAAAAACTTTATCCGCAATCCTTGGCAGGGCGGCGAAACGGGATCGGTGCGTGCGAAAGATAAAAAAAACCGGTGCACATTGACGTGCGCACCGGCTTCACAATTGCGTTGCCGGGCATGAGTGCGGTCTGCACTCATGCCCGGGATTTGCTTCAGATACAGGCTTCGAACAGGGCCCGGGTGTTTTCGGGGGTCATTTTCACCGGGTTGCCCCCGGCGCTGGGGTCTTCCAGCGCCATCGCCGTCATCTCGTCGATGCGGTCGCGTCCCACGCCGAGTTCCGCGAGCTTGTCGGGAACGCCCAGATCAGCGCGAAGCTTGAGGACGAAATCGTAGAACCCGTCAAATCCGCCGCTGATCCCCATGTAGTTCGCAGCCCGCGCGATACGGTCCTCGATTTCGGGCCGGTTCAGCTTCAGCACTGGCGGCATGACAACCGCATTGGTCATGCCGTGATGGGTGTTGTAGACCGCGCCCACCGGATGCGACAGCGCATGAATGGCGCCGAGACCCTTCTGGAACGCCACAGCCCCCATGGCGGCCGCGCTCATCATTTCCGCGCGCGCAGCCAGGTTGGAGCCGTCAGCCACCACCAGGGGCAGATTGCCCTTGACCAGCCGCATGCCCTCAAGCGCGATGCCCTGGCTCATCGGATGGTAGAACGGTGACGAATAGGCCTCCAGGCAATGGGCGAAGGCATCCATGCCGGTGCCCACCGTGATGATCCGCGGCATGCCGACGGTGAGTTCCGGATCGCAGATCGTGATCGCCGGAAGCAGTTTCGGGTGGAAGATGATCTTCTTGACGTGCGTGACCGAATTGGTCAGCACGCCGGCGCGGCCAACCTCCGAGCCGGTGCCGGCCGTCGTCGGCACGGCGATGATCGGCGCAATCGCCTTGGCGTCGGCGCGGGTCCACCAGTCGCCAATATCCTCGAAATCCCACACCGGACGGGTCTGTCCGGCCTGGAATGCGATCAGCTTGCCCAGATCAAGGCCCGAGCCGCCGCCGAAGGCAATGACGCCGTCATGATCGCCTGCCTTGAAGGCCGCGACGCCCGCTTCGAGGTTCTTCTCGTTCGGGTTCGGATCGACGTCGGAAAACATGGCCCGGCCGAGGCCGGCAGCATCAAGAATGTCGAGCGCCTGCGCCGTGATCGGCAGCGAGGCCAGCCCCCTGTCAGTGACCAGAAGCGGCATCTTGATGCCTGCGGTCAGGCAGGCTTCGGCAAGCTCCGAAATGCGCCCTGCGCCAAAACGGATTGCGGTGGGATAGGACCAGTTGGCGCGCGGGCTCATGCGGGTTGCTTTCTCAGGTGGTAGGATTTGGGACGGGTCAGGTTGTGGAAGCCGATCTCGGACAGCGAACCGCCGCGGCCGGTGGCCTTGCAGCCGGTCCAGCACAGCGCCGGATCGAGATAATCGGCGCGGTTCATGAACACGGTGCCGGTCTCAATCTCGTCGCCGATGCGCGCGGCGCGGTCTGCGTCATTGGTCCACAACGATGCGGTCAGGCCGAACTGGCAATCGTTCATCAGCGCAATCGCTTCCTCGTCGCTGTCGACTGGCATGATGCCCACCACCGGACCGAAGCTCTCGTCGCGCATCACCCGCATGTCGTGGGTCACGTCGACCAGCACCTGCGGCATCAGATAGGCGCCGCCATCATCAGCCGGGAACAGCTTGGGATCGATCAGCCCGCGCGCGCCGCTGGCGAGCGCTTCGGCCGTCTGGGCCCGAACTTCAGCGGCGAACCGCACATTAGCCATCGGCCCGATCGTTGTATCCGCATCGAGCGGATTGCCGAGCTTCAATCCAGACGAAACCCATGCCGCGGCCTTTTCGACGAAGGCGTCGTAAAGCGGCCGGGCGATGTAGAGCCGCTCGATGCCACAGCAGCATTGACCGGCATTGTACATGGCGCCGTCCATCAGCACATCGACAGCCCAATCGAGATCGGCGTCCTCCATGACATAGCCCGGATCCTTGCCGCCCAGTTCCAGCCCGAGACCGGTGAAGGTGCCAGCAGCCGCGCGCTCGATCGCCTTGCCGCCGCCGACCGAGCCGGTGAAATTGATGAAATTGAAGCTGCCTGCGGAGATGAGCTTCTCGGTGCCCTGGTGATCCAGGAACAGATTGATGAAGACGTCCTCCGGCAGGCCGGCCTCGGAGAAGGCCCGGACCATACGCTCGCCGACCAGAAGCGTCTGCGTGGCGTGCTTGAGCACGACCGTGTTGCCGGCAATCAGGGCCGGGACGACCGTGTTGATCGCCGTCATGTAGGGGTAGTTCCACGGCGCCACCACGAAGACGACACCATGCGGAACGCGCTCGACCCGGCGCTCGAACTGGGCCGAAGTCTCGATTTCGATTGGCGCCAGAGCCCGCGCCGCAATGTCCGCCATGTAGTTTGTGCGCTCGTTGACGCCGCCGAACTCGCCGCCATAGCGCACCGGACGGCCCATCATCCAGGCCAGTTCCGGCACCACCTCGTCCTTCATCTCGTTGAGCCGGGCAACGCCTGCCCGGACCAGCGCGATGCGGTCTTCGAGCGGACGCCTGGCCCAGTCCTTCTGGGCCTTGCGCGACCGCGCGACGGCCGCAGCTGCCTCGTCAAGGGCCATCACCGGGCGTTCGGCGTAAACCGAGCCGTCGATGGGGGATATGCATTTCAGGGTGGTGGTCATTGTTCTTCCAGTCAGCAGGGGAGAGTCTTGACGTGCCCAAGCGCGCCATAGGTCAGGATTGCCCGGTCCCGCGTGACAATGGTCAGGTCACGTTCCCGGGCGGTTGCGATCAATATGCGATCCATGGGGTCGTTATGGATCGGTGCAGGCAGGAACGAAGAGGCGACGAGGATGTCCGGCAACGCATCCTCGATTTTCACACCGGAGACATCCAGGAATTCATTGAACCAGCGAAGGGGCGGTATCCGGGAGGGGAGCCGCCCCTTCGCGACCAGCATTCCCATTTCCCAGGCCGACATGGCCGAAATGCTCAGGGAGTTGTCCAACGCAGCCGCATCGACCAGTTCGGCGGCGGTTTCATCAATTTTCTCGTCCTGTGAGATCCAGATCATGGCACAGGTATCGAGAATAAGGCGCTCACCCATCTTCATAGACCTTCCCCCAGTCGGGATCGGCAGGCTCGGTCAAGTCAACACCCGGCGGAATCGTTAGAGTTCCTTTCATGCAGCCAAAAATCGAACGTCCCCCCGCAATTTTCTGATCCCGTGATCCGGCTTCGGAGCCGTTTTTCGATTCTGCGAGTTCTGGCTGCGGCGCGCGCCGGAACACCAGCTTTTCGCCCCCAAGATCAACATCGCGGGTGATATATCCGGCATCAAGCCATGCACGGGTAATGACACTATTGCTGGGATTGTTGCTCCACCATGCGCGGTGCTTGCGCGCCGAAGGAGGCAGGGTGTCATCAATCAGCTTTTCCAGCTCATTGAATGTCATGGGCACGCGATCATGGTCGCTCGATTTCAAGTAGTCGGACAGCGGTTCATACTTGGTCATCCGAATCTCCTTTCGAACAGCAGCATCGTTGCTCCGATTAAAAATAGGTACTATATGCAGTTCTGTCAATAGTACCTATTGTAACTCACGCCCGCTCAAACCCGCGCGCGATTTCCCAATCGGTCACCGCCTTGTCGAATTCCTCCTGCTCCCACTCGGCGCAACGTACATAGTGATCGATCACCGCGTCGCCCATGGCTTCGCGCAGCATTTTCGACCCGCGCAGGGTTTCCGTCGCCGCCCTCAGCGTCGAGGGAATGTGCTTGGCTTCGGCGTTCTCGTAGATGTCTCCGCCCGTCGGCGGCGCCAGGGTGAGCTTGTCTTCAATTCCCTTGATGCCGGCCGCAAGCAACGCCGCCTGCGCCAGATAGGGATTCATGTCCGATCCGCCGATGCGGCATTCGACCCGGACCGCCTTCGAGCCTTCGCCGCACAGGCGGAACCCGGCGGTGCGGTTGTCAACCGACCAGACGGTGCGGGTAGGCGCGAAGCTGCCCTTCATGAAGCGCTTGTAGCTGTTGACATAAGGCGCCATGAACCAGGTGTAATCGGACGCATATTCGATCAGGCCGGCCATGAAGTGGCACATCAGATCCGACATGCCGTACTCGCCGTTTTCGTCGCGGAAGGCCGGCGTCTTGCCGGCCCACAGCGACATGTGCACATGCGAGGACGAGCCGACCTTCTTCGGGTTCCATTTCGGCAGGAAGGTCACAGAGCGGCCATGCGCCCAGGCTATCTCCTTGACCGCGTGCTTGGCGATGGTGTGATGATCGGCGCAATCGAGCGCGGGCGCATAGCGGATGTTGAGCTCTTCCTGCCCGGTCTCGGCCTCGCCCTTGGAATTCTCGATCGGAATGCCGGCGGCGAAGAGATGGTTGCGCACCGGGCGCATGATGCTCTCTTCCTTGGTGGTCTGGAGGATGTGGTAATCCTCGTTGTAGGCGCTGATCGGGGTCAGCTCGCGATAGCCCGACTGCGCCAGGTCACGGAAACTCTGCTCGAACAGGAAGAATTCCAGCTCGGTCGCCATCATGGCCTCGTAGCCCAGTTCCTTCAGCCGGGCGATCTGCACCTTCAGGATCTGACGTGGCGATTGCGGCACGGGTTCATGGCTGTGATGATCGAGAAGATCGCACAGCACCATCGCCGTGCCCTCGAGCCATGGCACCCGGCGCATGGTCGAAAGATCCGGCTTCATCACATAGTCGCCATAGCCGGCGCGCCAGCTGGTGGTGGCATAGCCGTCCGGCGTCGCCATTTCGAGGTCCGTCGCCAGCATGTAGTTGCAGCAATGGGTTTCCTCATGGCTCGAATCGATGAAATTCTGCACATGGAACCGTTTGCCCATCAGCCGTCCCTGCATGTCGACGCAGCACACCAGCACCGTGTCGATGTCACCGGACTTGGCGGCCGATTTCAATGCGTCGAAGGAAAGGTTTCCAGCCATGTGTCTTGATCCTGGTCATCGGCCCCGGGGGCACGGATTTGTGAGGCGCTTTAGCGGCAAACCGCCCCCCGGCGCAAGCCGGGAGGCGAAGGTCGTAAACGGGTGTCAGCTCAGCTTTCGCCGTAGGGGAAGCCGGCCTTGTTGATGACGCCGTTGTATTCCTTGAAGATCTCGATGACTTTTGCCTTGGTTTCGCTTTCCGCGGCAATTTCATCCCAGAACTTCACCGCCGCATCTTCAACCTGCTTCCAGTCGGAAGCCGGCACCGTGCGGAGTTCCAGCTTGTCGCCGGTGGCACGCAGCTTGGCTTCGCCGCCCCAGTACCACTGGTTGCGGTAGGTGTGGCTGGCTTCCATGCAGGACATGTAGAGCGCCTTGAGGTGTTCGGGCAGTGCGTTCCACTTTTCCTCGTTGGCGAACCAGGATCCGATCCAGGCGCCGGAGATGTTGTTGGTCAGGAAGTAGTCGGTCACATCGGCCCAGCCGACGGTGTAGTCCTCGGTGATGCCCGACCAGGACATGCCGTCGAGTTCGCCGGTCTGCACCGCGACTTCCGCGTCTTCATAGGGGATGGACACCGGCACCACGCCAAACTGCGTGAGGAAGCGGCCGGCTGTCGGGAAGGTGTAGAGCTTGAGACCATTGAGATCGGCAACGCTCGTGATTTCCTTCTTGGTATTGAAGTTGCACGGATCCTGGCCCGCGGCCGAAAGCCAAACGACGCCGGTCCCGGAATAGGCCTCACGCCAGATGTCGGCCAGTCCATACTGCTGGAACAGGACCGGCACATCGAGGATCGAGCGGGTGGCGAAGGGGAAGTAGCCGCCGAACACGCCGACTTCCACCGGCGACGCCATCGAATCGTCGTCCGAATGCACGGCATCGATGGTGCCGGCCTGCATGGCGCGGAACAATTCGCCGGTCGGCACGATCTGGTCGGCGAAGAACAGCTCGATCACCATCTCGCCGTTCGCAGCCTTGTTGAAGGCGTCGACGAAGGGCTGGGTGACGAACTGGCCCAGCGTCGCACCGGCATAGGTCTGCATGCGCCAGCGGATCGGTTCCTGGGCAAGGACCGGCGGCGCGGCAAGCGCGGTACCGGCGGCGGCGCCGGCGGCTACGCCGGCCTTGGTGAGAAATTGACGCCTCTTGATATTGGTCATGCTGTTCTCCTTTTGGTTTCGTCTTCTGTTGATCTGCTCATTTTCAGCCTCGAAGTTTGCCCTGGAACTGCTCAGGCAGCCACAATGCCAGTTCCGGGAACATCATCACGATCACCAATGTGAGCAGCATGACCGCGACGAAGGGAATGACGGAGAGGTAAATATCACGCAGCCTGATCTCCGGCGGCGCCATGGCGCGCATCAGGAACAGATTATAGCCGAAGGGCGGCGTCATATAGGCGATCTGGCAGGTGATGGTGTAGAGGATGCCGTACCAGACCAGATCAAAACCGAGTACCGCGACGAGCGGCACGTAAAGCGGCGCCACGATCACCAGCATGGCCGTGTCATCGAGGAAGGTCCCCATCAGCAAGAAGCTCAGCTGCATCAGGATGAGCACGTGCCAGGGCTCCAGACCGAGCTGCCCGAGGAAGAAATTCTCGATCGCCCGCACTGCGCCCAGACCATCGAACACCGCGCCGAAGCAGAGCGCGGCGAGGATGATCCACATGAACATGCAGGAGATGCCGAGCGTCTTGCGCATCACGTTTTCCATCACCTCGCGCGTCAGCCGGCCCTTGATCAGGGCGGCTGCCATCGAGGCCAGGGCCCCCACGGCGGAGCTCTCGACCAGGCTGGTGTAGCCCATCAGGAACAGCCCGTTCATCAGGAAGAAGATCATGAACGGCAGGATGCCCGCCCTTAGCAGGCCGATCTTCTGCTTCCAGGTGATCGCGTCGCGCTCCGCCTTCGGAAGCGGCGGCCCGAGATGCGGCTGCAGCTGGCAGCGCACGGCGATATAGACGATGAACAGCGTGGCCATCAACAGGCCCGGAAACACCCCTGCCAGCCAGAGCTGGCTCACCGGCTGGCGCGCGATCATGCCATAGAGCACCAGCACCACCGACGGCGGAATCAGGATCCCGAGCGACGCCCCGCCCTGGACCACGCCGGTGATCATCAGCTTGTCGTAGCCGCGCCGGAGCAGTTCGGGCAGCGCGATCGTCGCGCCGATGGCCATGCCGGCCACCGACAGTCCGTTCATCGCCGAGATCACCACCATCAGGAAGATCGTGCCGATTGCGAGACCGCCCGGAACCGGGCCGAACCAGACGTGAAACATCCGGTAGAGATCGTCGGCAATCCGGCTTTCCGACAGCATGTAGCCCATGAAGATGAACATCGGCAGCGTCAGAAGCGGGTACCACTTCATCAGCTTGATCGATTGCGCAAACGCGATCTCGACGCCACCGGTGCCCCAAAGCGGCAGCGCAGCGATCACCGCAACGGCGCCGATGACGCCAAACACCCGCTGCCCGGTGAGAAGCAGCGCCATCATCGAGGCGAACATGAAGAGTGCGATCAGTTCGTAACTCAAATGCCCGCCTCGCTTTGATGATTGACGCTGACGCCACGCAGAAAAAGAATGTCTCGGAGAAGTTCGGCTGTTGCCTGCAGCAGCATCAGGAAGATGCCGAACGCGGCAATCATCTTGACCGGCCACATATAGGGCCGCCAGACCGAATGGGCCCGTTCGCCATATTCGAGGGCGTAGGTGGTGCTCGAGATCCCGCCATACAGAAGGACACAGAGATAGAAGATCAGGAACAGCACGGTGACCGCGTCAATCGCCGCCTTGCGGCGCGGCGACCAGTTGCCATAGATCAGGTCCATCCGCACGTGATCGCCCATCTGCATCGAATAGGGACCACCGAGCAGATAATAGGCGACCATGATGAACTGGGCTAATTCCAGCGTCCACAGCGCCGGCGAGCCGGCATATTTCGAGATCGAGGACCAGAACAGCACGCCCATCAGGGCAAAGATCAGATACATCGCAAACCGGCCGACCCGCCTGTTGAAGGCATCCACCGTTCGGACATAGGTTTCGATGATCTTCATGCCGCCGCGCCTTTCGCACCAAAAATGCAATCGATCGACATGAGGCTGCACCGGCAAACCGGGCGGCTCCGGGCCGGCTGAGCGGCGGGATCACGCATGGCGGCGTCCTCCTTCATCGGTCAGGCGTTCAAGCGCAACCCGCAACAGCCCCGCTATCCGTTCGGCCCATACGAGCTGGCCTGCTTCAGCGGATATGAGATCATTGCGGATTTCCAGCATGACGTTGCCGATTTGCCGGGTCAATCCATGCCGCTTGAGCGTGTGCGTCACCCCGTCTTCGGGACCGTAGGGATAGTTCCTGCTGACCCGCTCCAGCTGCGCCGCAGCGGCAGCGTCGAGCATCGCATCGGCCAGGCGGCTGTCTTCATCATGCAGGATGCCGAGAAACCCGTCGCGCGACTTGCCGAAATAGACCGGGGTGAACGAATGAACCGTCACCAGCACCACCGCGCGGCCTTGCGTCGTCCGTTCGTCAAGAACCGTTTCGATGGCCCGATGAAACGGATCATACAGCGCCGCCGTGCGGCGCGAGCGATCGCCAAGGTCAAGTGCCCTGTTGCCGGGCACCTCGAACACCTCGCTCCGCTCCGGATAGGCGTCGGCTGATTCGGGCGGGCGGTTGCAATCATAGGCGAGGCGCGAAAACCGCTGAGAGATGAGCGTCGCGTCGAGAAGATCGGACAGACGCTCGGCCACGCCCATGGCGCCGATATCCCAGGCGATATGGCTTTCAAGCGCCGCCTGATCCAGCCCCAGCGTGCCGAGCGCCTTGGGCATGGTCCTGGACGCATGTTCGCATACCAGCACCACCTCGCTCGCCCCGCCGGGACGGCGAACGGCAAACGCCGGACCTTCTGATGCTTCAATCAGCCTGTCGCCTTGCACTGTTACGTCTGCTCCCCGGCAGCTGCGGCGTGGATCCGCCACTTTCGTAACATTGATTAGGATTGCCCGATCGATGTCAATACTGTAATTTTTATAACGCTGCGCGAAACCACCGGACCGGAGAGACCCATGGCGATACGAGAACAGATTCAGGCAGCACTCGGAACGTTGCCCGGCGCCGAGAAAAAGGTCGCTCATGCGTTTCTGGCGAACTACCCGAGCATCGGCCTGTCGACGATCGCCGAACTCGCGGCACTTGCGGGAACCTCGGCGCCGACGGTGCTGCGCTTTGTCGCGCGGCTGGGGTTCGAGTCCTATCCCGATTTCCAGCGCGTGCTGCGCGCTGACGTGCAGGCGCAGCTAATGTCGCCGCTCGAGCGCGCGCGCAGCACCGGACCGCTGACCGACAATCCGGCGCTCCGGACAAGCTTCGCCGATATTGCCGCCAATCTTGAAGCCACCGCAAAGGCCGTTCCCGAAAGCGAATTCGAGGCCGCCTGCGAGCTGCTTTCGGACCACAAGTCCGCCTGCTATTTCCTGGGAGGCCGGTTCACCGACGCCATCGCCGCCTATATGGCCGCGCATCTGCGGATCATCCGTCCCAATGTCAGGCATTTCGACGGACAGACCTCCACCTGGCGCGACCAGTTGCTTGATGTGCGGCCTGGCGACGTGGCTGTGCTGTTCGACATTCGCCGCTATCAGTCTGATCTGGTAAGGCTTGGAGAATTGCTGGTCGAGCGCAAGGCCCGCATTCTGCTGATCACCGACCCCTGGTTGTCGCCGATTGCCCGCTCCGCCCGTGTGGTGCTTCCTTGTGTCGTCGACGCCAATCGCACATGGGATTCAAGCGTGGCTATGCTGGCGCTCGCCGAGGCGCTGATCGATCGCGTCTCACGCGCCCAGTCCGACAATGCAAGGGCGCGCATGCAGACGCTGGAAAACATTCACTGGAACAATCTGCCGGGACGCTAAGCCTGTCACGCCAATCGGCGCGGACTTGCGCAAATCCGCGTCATCCAATACCCATTTCCCATGGATCAGCAATCTGCACTGGACGCATTCTCGGCCCTGAGCCAGGAAACACGGTTAGCCGTGTTCCGGCTTCTTGTGTCCGCTGGACCCGAAGGCCTGGCGTCGGGCGAAATCGGCGAGCGCCTCGGCGTGCGCCAGAACACCATGTCGACCAATCTCGGAATCCTGCTCAAGGCAGGACTGGTCCGCCGCATCCGCGACGGTCGAAATGTCCGCTACCATGCCGATCATGCCGGCATCAGCGGCCTGCTCGGCTTTCTGCTGGAGGATTGCTGCGGCGGCAAGCCTGATCTCTGCCAGCCGGTCATCCAGCAGATTTCCTGCTCCTGATCCAGCTCTACCCCGGCGACGTTGCCCGCCTGTAGAGATGCCAGGTGGCGTGCCCAAGCACCGGCAGCACCACCAGCAGCCCAAGAAAGGCCGGCAGCAAAGCCGCAAGCGTGGACACCCCGACGATGAATCCGAATGTGAGCAGCGGCACCGGGTTTTTCACCACCGCCGAGACGCTGGTGATCATTGCGGTGACGAAATCGACCTCACGCGCGGCCAGCATCGGCAGGGAGATCACCGTGGTCGAAAACAGCACCAGCGCCAGAAACCCGCCGACAAGCGTGCCGACCGCCAGGAACCCCCAGCCTTCCGGCGTATACAGAACGATATCGGTAAAGCGCTCCCAGCTCGAGAACGACTTGAACCCCAGGAACAGCGCAAGCAGCAGCCGTACCTGGTAAACCCATATCCAGAAAATGAACATGACGACAAAGGCCATCCAGCCGAGTTGGCGTTCGCGCTGATGGAAAACCTGCGCCAGGACCCCCTTGCGGGTAACCGGTTCGCCCGCATGACGTCTGCGGCTGATTTCATAGAGCCCTACCGCGACAAAGGGACCGAGCAGCGGAAATCCAATCGCCAGCGGAATGATCATCCATGGCGCCCCGATGCTGCTGAGAAATCCGAGGATAGCCCAACCTCCGAGCAAGTAGATGCCGCCGAAGAACAATCCAAATCCGGGATGGGCCAGGAAATCCCCCCAGCCTTCCCTGAGGCTCGCCTTCACGTCCTCCATCGAAATGGCGCGAAGCATCGGCGCGCCCACCGGGCCGTCTCCCGCCAACCTGGTGGGGTGGCCGGTCGTGTTGCCGGTCGCATTGTTTGTCATGATAGCCTCCCTCTTTGGCTCCCTCCATTTCCCCATGGGTCACCCCGACCCATAGGGAAATCGCCATCAAACCATCATGATCCGGTTCACTGAAATCCGCAATGCCGCCAATGCTCGCCTTAGAAGTGGTCACGGTCGCGGGTTTCCGCCGGACTGAGCCTGGCACTGGCAATTCCACCGGCAGTCCCTACATTGCATTATGCTGCTGTGGTGTGTACCCCGGCTTTGGGTTTGCCGCAGCGTCGGATCTTGTCCCACCGCTGAACCGGTTCTGGAGCGCGAAATGTCCGCCATCATCATCGCCATTCTCGTGTTCGCGACAGCCTCAAGCGGCGCCATTTTCAAACCAGGCGACTGGTATCAGTCCTTGCGCCGCCCGCCCTGGACGCCGCCCAACTGGGCTTTCCCGGTGGTCTGGAGCATCCTTTTTATCTCCATTGGCGTTTCAGGCTGGTTGGTCTGGGAGGCCGCCGGCATGGGCGTGGCGATGGCGCTCTGGCTGCTGCAGCTGGTGTTCAACGCGGCCTGGTCCTGGCTGTTCTTCGGCCAGCGGCGGATGGATCTGGCCTTTATCGATGTGTGCGCCCTGTTTGTCACCATCGTCGCCTATATCGCTTTCGCGAGCCAGGTGTCTCAACTGGCAGCCCTGCTGTTCGTGCCCTACGCCGTCTGGGTCGCCACCGCGGCGACGCTGAACCGGGCGGTCTGGCGTCTCAATCCCGAAACCGTGCCCGGCTGATAACGCTGCGCCTGATGTGTCCGGCCGGCCCATGACCGGACTGGCTGGGCTTTCCGACGCAAACTCGTGCCTGCCGAACAACAGCGGGCTTCCCTTTCCCAAAATCGCGTTCTAGGTAAGTGTCAGTATCAGCCATCGCGGCCCGTGGCGGAAATTGATCCGAGGTTTTTTATGACCCTTTCTCCCTTTGTTGTGCCCGAAACCCGCCGCGCAAGCGTTGCCGTCGATGTCGGCGGCGTCTTGGTCGGCGGCGGCGCGCCAGTGGTGGTGCAGTCGATGACCAACACCGACACCGCCGATATCGACGGCACCGTCGCCCAGGTCGCGGCGCTCCATCGGGCCGGCTCGGAAATTGTCCGGATCACTGTCGACCGCAACGAAAGCGCCGCAGCCGTGCCGAAAATCCGAGAGCGGCTGGAACGGCTGGGGCTTGATGTGCCGCTGGTGGGCGATTTCCACTATATCGGCCACACGCTGCTTGCCGATCACCCGGCCTGCGCCGAGGCGCTGGCCAAGTACCGCATCAATCCCGGCAATGTCGGTTTCAAGGACAAGAAGGACCGCCAGTTCATCGAAATCGTCGAGATGGCCATCCGCTACGGCAAGCCCGTGCGCATCGGCGTCAACTGGGGCTCGCTCGACCAGGTGCTCTTGACCCGGCTGATGGACGAGAACGCCGCCAACGGCTCGCCGCTCTCGGCCCGCGACGTCACC
Organism: Hoeflea sp.; assembly: GCA_019084245.1. Taxonomy (GTDB): domain Bacteria; phylum Pseudomonadota; class Alphaproteobacteria; order Rhizobiales; family Rhizobiaceae; genus Hoeflea. The sequence goes on along the minus strand of JAHRFE010000040.1, from coordinate 3,312 downwards.
CGCGAAGCCATCATCCAGTCCGCGCTGCATTCGGCAGCCCTTGCCGAGGAAACAGGGCTTGCGCGCAACCGCATCATCCTCTCGGCCAAGGTGAGCCAGGTGCAGGACCTGATCGCGGTCTATTCCGAACTCGCCCGCCGCTCCGACCACGCGCTGCATCTGGGCCTGACCGAAGCCGGGATGGGGTCGAAGGGCATCGTCGCCTCATCGGCCGCCATGGGCATCGTTCTTCAAGCCGGAATCGGCGACACCATAAGGGTCTCCCTCACACCGGAACCCGGTGGCGACCGCACTCGCGAGGTCATCGTTGCCCAGGAACTGCTGCAGGTTATGGGCTTCCGGCAATTCGTGCCGGTGGTTGCCGCCTGCCCCGGCTGCGGCCGCACCACCTCGACCGTGTTCCAGCAACTGGCCCGCACCATCGAGGACGATTTGAGGCGCAACATGCCGCTTTGGCGCGACAAGTATCCCGGCGTCGAGGGTCTGCAGGTGGCCGTCATGGGTTGCATCGTCAACGGACCCGGCGAATCCAAGCATGCCGACATTGGCATCTCGCTGCCAGGCACCGGCGAAAGCCCGGCGGCGCCGATCTTCATCGACGGCAAGAAGGCCGCGACACTCCGCGGCCCGAACATCGCCGGTGATTTCCAGGCGATGGTCGCCGACTATATCGAGAAGCGGTTCGGCAAAGGCGCCTGAACCTGCTGGCAGCCCGGGCCGCCTCTCGGTGAGACCCCCGTCCTCGTGATGCCCGAAAAGACAATTTGTACGGATTCCCGTTTAGCCGTCATTAATCAGAAACGTGTAAGGAAGAAGCGCCCCCAATAGACAGTTCCGGTTCTCATCGCGTCCGGTCCAGCAACATCGTTTTGTGCGGGTAGACCTACATGTTTTCTTTTGTCAGACGACTCCCCCTGACCGTCCAGATCCTGGCCGGCGTCGCCATCGTGCTCATCGCCGCCGAGACCATCAAGGTTTCCTTCGACCTTAACAACAATTGGCAACGGATCGTTCATGACGGCAAGTTGCGCGGCAATGCGGCGCTGGACATGCTTGAAGCGGTTCATGTGCAGGCGATGGTCAATCGCGGCCAGATGGAAGACGGCGATCCGGCGGTTGAAACACTCAACGGCACCATGGAGATGTTTTCCCAGTCCAACACTGACATCGACATCTGGGTCGTGATGGCCGACAAGATCACGTCATTCCAGCAGGAAATGGGCGAACCGGAGCTTCCGGCGCTGGATCGGATCGACAGGGCTGCCCTGGACAGCAAAGAGCGTCAGGTGGTTGTCGACGGAGTAGGGTTGCGGCTTTCGCGGCCTGTGGTTCTGGGAGAAGGAAGTGCGGCCGATGAACGGTGCGCCGGGTGCCACACAGGGATGATGGACATCGGGGAGGGTGAGATTCTTGGCGCCTACAGCGCCTCGATCAACCTCGCGCCCGAATTCGCAGCCTTCAATGCCGGGATATGGAACCACGTCATGACCGGCGCCGCAACCATTGCGGTCACGCTCGGCCTGATCATGGCGATGCTGCGCCTGACCACGCTCTTGCCGCTCCGCCGTCTCGAAACCGCGACCAGCCGCCTGGCCGGCGGCGACACCACTGTGCCCACCGGGCTGGATGAGCGGCGCGACGAGATTGGCGCCCTGGCCCGCGCGCTTGAAGTGTTCCGCGCAGCGTTTGTCGAAAAGAAGAAGCTCGAAGATGGCGCCGAGCAGCAGCGCGAGGCGGTTGAAGCACATCGCATTGCCGCCCAGGAAAAAGCCGAAGCCGCCGCCGCGGAGCGGCTGAGAATTGCCACCTCCGGTCTCGCGGATGGATTGCAACGGCTGGCAAGCGGAGACCTCTCCACGCGCCTTGATCAGGCTTTCGCGCCCGAGTTCGAAGCGCTCAGGGCGGATTTCAATGTCTCGGTGGAGCAACTGGGACAGACCTTGGCCGCCATTCACGATACCGCAGGCACCATCGACACAGGCTCAAGCCACATATCCAGGAGCATCGAAGAACTGGCGGGACGGACCGAACAGCAATCCGCTTCACTTGTCGAAACCTCCGTGGCGCTCGGCCAGATCACCACCAATGTCAAGACGACGTCCGACCGGGTGACCGAAGCGAGAGCGGTCGCCGCAGCGGCCAACGAGAGTGCCCACAGGTCGGAAACCGTGGTGACCAATGCCGAACAGGCCATGGGTCGCATTCACGAGTCCTCTCAGAAAATCGCCAGCATTATCGGCGTTATCGATGAAATCGCTTTCCAGACCAACCTGCTCGCCCTCAATGCCGGGGTTGAAGCCGCGCGCGCCGGCGAGGCGGGCAGAGGCTTTGCGGTGGTTGCGCAGGAAGTGCGTGCGCTGGCTGGCCGGTCATCCGATGCCGCCAAGGAGATCCGCGAACTGATCGCCAGGTCCTCCAGCGAAGTGGACGGCGGCGTGGAGCATGTTCGCGAAGTCGGCGAGGCCTTGCAGCGGATCAGCGGACTGATCGTCGACATCAATGGCCACATGGATGCCATCACGTCGGCTTCCCATGAACAGGCGGGTGGCGTGAAGTCGGTCAATCACGCGCTTGAAGGCCTGGAACAGGTGACCACGAAGAACGTCTCGATGATCGAGGGTGCAACCCAGTCAACCGCCAGCCTGGCCGCTCAAGCCTCGAAGCTGCGCGACATGGTAGGCCGGTTCAAGCTCTCCAGCAATGGATCAGGCGCGCGCAGCAGGGCCGCCTGATTCCACCTCGGAGCTTTCCGTGTATTCGGCGCATTTAACACAGCGCAAAGCATTGACCGAGAGGTTGCCGCCCGGGGGCGAGACGGAGGGGGTAGTGCCCAGGGCAAGACGAAGGGTGGCGCCCGGGGCCGGGGATGACCAAACCATGGGTCGGTGGCGCGGGCCGTCATGGGCGCTACGCAGCCGGGCGCATTGCCGCGCGACAAATGCCGCCGGGGTTTGCTGGAATGGCAGTCCGGAGGGCCGCGCGGGGCAGTGCCTTCGGAAGTGTGTGTTCTGCCCATGCCGGGTGTCAGCCGGCATGGGCAAGGGGGTGGCGCTGACAGCGCGCGGCCCGGAACTCGCCGGATGGCGTCCCCACCCGACAGGCGTCGGCCTCGCAAACACGCGAAAGTCGGCTTATCCACCCGCCCCTCTTCAGGGCCTTTCGCCCGGGTTGCCCCGGCCGCGGGTCGGGACTCGATCCGCGGGAGCTGCTTTGGGCGCGAATTCCGGCACGGACCCTGCGCGCGCTCTTGGGTGATGCCGGCCCCCTGAGGCGGGATCGCCCGGGGAGTTCGCATCGAGCGCGGCATGTCCG
>JAHRFE010000036.1 GCA_019084245.1 Hoeflea sp. | reverse complement strand
CTGATCGAAAACTACTTCGGAAAACTCAAGGAAAACAGAGGCATCGCCATGCGTTCGTGCAAAACCGACCAGAGCTTCGCCGCCTTTGTCTCGCTAGCCGCAGCCGTCATTCAACTTAGATAAACGTCAACAGGCCCTAGTGCTGGCGATCCTTTGGCGATTGTCGAAAGAGCGGTGGCGATAATGAAGATGCAAGAGCGCGGTTCGAAGCCCGATTTCGTCGAACGTTTTGTCATACTCGACGCCGATCTCTTGGGGCGAAACCCAGATCGTGATGACAGAGTGACACAAGAGGCTAGGCAGGCTGGGCTGAAGCTCGTATGGCAAAACACTTGCTTTGAATCGTTTATTCTGCGCCATTTTGATGGTCATGCGCATGATCAACCTGCGACGAGTGCTTTGGCTCTGCAAAAATTAGTTGCGGTTTGGCCCGAGTACTCCAAAGGAATGCCCGCTCAAAAACTGGCCAAGAAAATAGCGCTTGAGAATGCAAAAAGATCAGCGACAAATCCGCTAAATTCAGACTTTAGACGTCTTTTCTTGGCTCTTGGACTTATCTGAGCAAAGAATGTTGGCGTATCGCGGCGACCAGTGACGAGTTTGCAATCGCCAAGGGTTGTTTCAGTAGTTAAACCTATCTCCCGCTCACCTTTCCGCCCGGTGCTCCCTCCAGATGATGAACACGCCGCTGCCGATGATGATGGCCGCGCCGACGAAAACCAGCGCGTCAGGGATCTCCGCCCAGAACAGCCAGCCCAGCAGCGTGGCCCAGATGATCGCGGTGTAGTCGAGCGGTGCGACAACGGCGGCAGGCGCGAGGCGGAAGGCCTGGGTCATCATGGTCATGCCGGCGGTGCCGAAGATGGCGATGGCCGCAAACAGCCAGATGTCTTCGGCCCTGAGCGGGAGCCAGATGAAGGGCACGATGAACAGGCTGATGAGCGCACCGGTGCCGGTCATGTACAAGAGCAGCGTCCAGACGCTTTCGCGGCTGTCCACGAATCGGGCCGACAGCATCAGCAGTGCATAGACGAAGGCGGTGGCGACGGGCAGCAGCGAGACGGTCTGGAAGGCCGATGTGCCTGGCCTCACGGCGATCAGCACGCCAATGAAGCCGACCAGGACCGCGAGCCAGCGCTTCCAGCCGACATGCTCGCGAAACAGCATGGCCGACAGCGCGGTGATGAACAGTGGGGCCACGAAGATCAGCGCGGTGGCTTCGGCCAGTCCCAGATAGGTGATCGAGGTGAAGAACAGGAAGGTGGCGCCGACCCAGAGCCCGCCGCGCATCAGATGCGCCAAGGGCCGGTGCGAGCGCAGCGCTGCCGTGCCGCCCATCTTCCAGGCAATCAGGATGGCGAAGGGCAGGGCGATCAGGTTGCGCAGGAACTGGATCTGGAAGGGCGAATAATGCGCGGTCAGGGTTTTGGCCAGCGCGTCGTTGACGCAGAGGCTCGCCACGCCCACGCACATCAGGATGATGCCCGCCGAGGTGCGGGTTCTCAATTCGGTCGGTGTGTGCAGCAGATTCTCTCCCCCGGACTTGAGCCGGGAGCCTAGCAGCATCGATCTGAAAATCGAGCCCTTTATGCCGCGGTCGCAGGCGAGAAGTTCGGGGAGTTTACTTTTTCGGGTCAAGACCCGAAAAATTCGCTGTCCCCGACATGGCCCCCTCCGCGGCGGCTCAGGGGCGGCTGAGCGCCTGCATGTCGACGCTGACCTGTTCCGAGAGGTTCTCCAGCGAATCGTGCAGCAGCTGCAGGACATAGGCCGGGTTATGCACATAGGCGCCCGGATCCTTGGCCGCGACCTGATAGTTGTAGGCAGCTTTGAGCAGGCGCGGGGTCCAGCTCTGGTATCGGTTCGGAAACACTGCTTCGTCCTCACCGATCGTGCCGTCACCGTTCGTGTCGGTGAAGAAATAGGGGAAGGTGCCCTTGCCATAGCCGATGGGCGTGCCGGCGACGTCCCGAGCGTAGGCCTGGATCGCGGCGTAGAGCCTTGCATGCAGTCCCAGGATCTCGGACTGGATGCCTTTCGAATTGTCGGCGTCGCCGTCGAAATCATCGTGGCGCATGCGGATGTCGACAAGCTCTTCCACGCCGCGATGGCATGTCAGGCAGCCATCGGGCTCAACCTTCGTGGTGTGAACGTCATGGCAGGCGACGCAGGTGTCGGCGTCCCGGACATGCAGGAAAGGCCCGGCATAGCTTTTCCCCGGATAATGGAAACCAGCGCGGCCTTCACCACCCTGCATCACTGCGGCGGCGATGCCGTAATGGACATTGATGAAGGCGAGATCAGGGGAAACAGTGTCTTCTTCGATCCCTGTTGTCGCGGCCGAGACAGTGTCACCCGAGGCGCGTCCGGCGTGGCAGATCGTGCAGGTCGCATTGCCGCCGAGGCCCTCAAGCGTAACGCCCGAGGGCAACACGGCGCTGTCGAGCGCATGGGCGGTCTCGGTGTGGCAGGAGGCGCAGCCGATGACCGAGTTGATCGCGGCCGGATGGTTGACAATTCCCGCCTCGCTGCCGTCGGCTCCGAGGAAATCGATGAATCCGGGTTCTGAGTGGCAGGCGGCGCAGTTTTCGGGAACCGCGCCGTCCTTGTTCCAGTAGGTGAAGGAGAGAGAGCCGTGATCGGCGTGGGGGGAGGTGCGCCAGGCCTCGACGATCGCTGAGAGGGCATCAAGGCCTGTGTCTTCAGCTGCGGTGGCCGTGGGCGCAAGAGCCGCACAGCCGAGCGACATGACGGCCGCAGCGAGAAAACGGAATGGGCGGAACTTGTTCAAGGTTAGGCCTCCGTTTGGTCTTTCAAGTGACAAGGATCACATGGCATGATGGGCGAGTCATTGACGCAGATCAATGCGATTTCCTGCGAAGTTTTTATGAAGGCGGGGTCCGTTTAGACCCCCGAAAGGACCCCCTTGGCCCGAAGCAAAGAGCCGCCCATCCTCAGATTGCCGCTGTTGAGAGGCCGCGCACTTGCAGCGCTTTACCTCATTGCGCTCTTCCTGCCGCTGGCGCTCGCCAGCTTCAGGCAGGTCGCGCCCCTTGATCCATGGGAGCTTGCCGGCGCAGGCGCAGGCCTGGCGTTGCTGGCCGCGATCGCGGTGCAGTTCGTCACTTCCGGGCGATTCGGGCCTGTTTCAGGCCGGCTCGGGATCGACAAGATCATGGCTTTTCACAAGATCGCCGCCTGGTGGGTGCTCTTGGGTCTGATGCTGCACCCGGTGCTGTATGTGCTGCCGACGCTGCTCGACGATCCGGAACTCGGGATGCAGCGGCTCATCGCCTATCATGTCCTGCCGCACTACCGGTCCGGCGTGATCGCGCTCGCAGCACTCGCGCTGCTGGTGATCAGTTCGGCATTTCGCGAAAGATTGCCTGTTCCCTACGAGATCTGGCGGGCAAGCCATGTGGTGCTGGCAGTCATTGTGGCGGTCGCGGGCATTCATCATGCCCTGACGGTCGGACGGTTCAGTGCTCTGGGCGCTATCAACAGCTGGTGGTGGGTCGTCGCGGGCGCGCTCGTGATCGTGATCGGCATTCTCTATGGCTGGCGCTGGCTCTGGCTGCATCTGCATCCCTGGCGGCTGCACTCTGTGACAAAGCTTGCTGACCGGACCTGGGAGCTTGATATCCAGCCGGCGCCCAAGACGCCTGATCTGAGCTACGAGGCGGGCCAGTTCGTCTGGATGACGGTCGGCGCGCGGCGGTTTCCGCTGTTTGATCATCCGTTTTCCATTGCCGACAGTCCGTCGCGGCGGGGCATCAGCCTGATCATCAAGGAAGCGGGCGATTTCACCGATCAGGTCGGGACGCTCAAGCCGGGGACGCTGATCGGTGTCGACGGTCCCTACGGCGAATTTTCGCTGGAAAGCCATCCGGGCAAGGCGCTGCTGCTTGTTGCAGGTGGCGCGGGTATCGGGCCGATCATGGGGCTGCTGCGCGAGCTCGCCTTTCGTAAGGACCCGCGACCGGTGCGGCTCGCCTATGCTGTCGGACAGCCCGCGAACCTCGCCTGTGTCGAGGAGATCGAGGCGGCGAAGGCGGTGCTCGGTTTCGAGGCCATGCTGATCAGCGAGGCCGGGGGAGATGGATTTGCCGGGGAAACCGGCCGGTTCGACCAGCGGCGGCTTGAGCTGCTGCTTGACGGGCTCGACGCGAAGGAAACCGTCGCGATGATGTGCGGGCCGGGACCGATGGTGGTTGCGGTGTCTGACATGCTGCTCGATCACGGCCTGCCGATGGAGCGCATCGTCTATGAGCGGTTCGACTATTCGGCCGGCTCGGCCTCGCGTCAGGACCGCAAACGCTTGGTGCGGTTCATGGCGGTCGGAGCAGCGGTTGCCGCGGGCATCGCGGGTTTTGTCGCGGTGCTGGCCTGAGAGGTCGGAAGTTCGGGGACAGTATACTGTCCCCGATATTTATCCATACGCGTTCATCGTGTGCAGCTCGTACTCGGCCACATCGTCGCCGTCCTGGTTGGTGAGCGCGACATGCCAGCGCACTTCGCCGTACTCGTCGGTGCGGCGGGTCTTGCGCTTGACGGTGAGGGCGACCGAGATGGCGTCGCCCGGCGAGACCGGTTTCATGAAGGCGAGCCCGTCGAGGCCGGTGTTGGCGAGCACCGGGCCGGGGTCGGGTTCGACGAACAGACCGGCAGCGAAGGACAGCAGCAGATAGCCATGCGCCACCCGGCCGGGGAAGAACGGGTTGGCCTTCGCCGCCTCCTCGTCCATGTGGGCGTAGAAGGTGTCGCCGGTGAATTGGGCGAAATGTTCGATGTCATCGAGCGTCACCGTGCGCGGGCCGGCTTCGATGGTCTCGCCGATCTGCAATTCATCAAATGTGCGGGTGAAGGGGTGAACCTTGGATTTCGGCTTTGCCGCGCCCTTGATCCAGGTGCCGGTGATGGCGGAGATGATATCGGGGCTGCCTTGGACGGCGGTCAGTTGCATGTAATGCATGACGCCGCGGATGCCGCCGAGTTCCTCGCCGCCGCCGGCGCGTCCCGGGCCGCCATGAACCATGTGCGGCAGCGGCGAGCCGTGGCCGGTGGCTTCCTTCGCGCTGTCGCGGTTGTTGACATAAATGCGGCCATGGGAGGCGCCGGCGTCGATCAGCAGCGCGCGGGCTGCCTGCGGGTCATGGGTAATCACCGAAGCCACCAGGCTGCCCTTGCCACGGTTCATCAGTTGTCCGGCATGGTCGAGATCGTGGTAGGGCATCAGCGTCGCCACCGGGCCGAAGGCCTCGACCGAGTGGACGGCATCGGCCGCATCGGGATCATCGCAGGCAAACAGCATCGGGGGCACGAAGGCGCCCCGAGTCCGGTCGGCGCCGTCGACCTCGAAGGCGGCCGCGTCGCCCGAAAGCACCCGGCATTCGGCTGAAATCCGGCTGGCTTTGTCGAGTACGTCAGACTTCTGCGCCGCCGAGGCGAGCGCGCCCATGCGGGTGGTCTCGAGCGCCGGGTCGCCGATGCGGATCTTGCCAAGCTTTTCGGCGATGGCCTCGCCTACCGCGCCCATCAACGCTTGCGGCACCAGGATGCGGCGGATGGCGGTGCATTTCTGGCCGGCCTTCGCGGTCATCTCGCGCACCACTTCCTTGACCAGGATGTCGAATTCCGGACTGCCTTCAGTGACATCCGGGCCAAGCACGGAGGCGTTGAGACTGTCCTGCTCGGCCACGAAGCGGACGCTGCGTTCAAGCAGGATCGGGTTGGAGCGCAGCATCAGCGCGGTCTTGGCCGAGCCGGTGAAGCCGACAACATCCTGGTAATCGAGATGGTCGAGCAGATCGCCCAGGCCGCCGGAGACCAGCTGCACCGCGCCCTCGGGCAGAAGGCCAGACTGGATCATGCGGCGGACGCATTGCTCGGTGACGTGGCAGGTCGACGTCGCCGGCTTGACGATCGCCGGCATGCCGGCAAGCAGCGTCGGCGCCAGTTTCTCGAGCATGCCCCAGACCGGGAAATTGAAGGCATTGATATGGACGGCAACGCCTTTGAGCGAGGTGGCGACGTGCTGGCCGACGAAGGTGCCCGAGCGCGAGAGCATTTCCAGCTCTCCCTCGACATAGATGTGGCCGTCGGGCATTTCGCGGCGGCCTTTTGAGGCATAGACCAGCACGGTCGAAATGCCGCCGTCGATGTCGATCATGGCGTCGGGCTTGGTGGCGCCGGTGGTGTGGGACAGCGCGTAGAGCTCGTCCTTGAACTTCGAAAGTTCCAGCGCGAGCGCCTTCAGCATGCGGGCGCGGTCGTGGAATGTCATGGCCCGCAGCGCCGGTCCGCCTTTGGTCCGGGCGAAATCGAGCATCGTGTGCGTATCGAGCCTCGCCTGGCCGGCGATGGCGAGCGGCTCGCCGGTCACCGCGCTGGCGATGGCGCGCGCGCCGTCATCGGCGGGCATCCACGCGCCGGCGAGGTAGCTGTGCACATTGATCAAACCCATGTCTGTCTCCTCCCGGCGGCAAACCGCCAAATTTCCTGCGACCGTGACCCGGTGCGGAGATTATCCCTTGAGCGCGGCCGCGGCCTTCCACGAGCCGGGACTTTGCGCGTCGATCGCAGCGAAGGCCTCCCGAAGACGGTCCATGCCGGTTTCCTCGGCCCAGAACATCGGGCCGCCCAGATGTTTTGGGAAGCCGTAGCCCTCGGTCCAGACTATATCGATGGCGGTGTCGCTCGCCGCGATCCCCTCATCGAGGATAAGGCTGGCCTCGTTGACGATCGCCGCCATGATCCTGAGCACGATCTCGTCGCGGGAAAATGCCTGTTGCGCCGTGCCGTGTTCCTGGCGCCAGGCGCCGACCATCGCCTCGATCTCCGGGTCGGGTTCGCCCTTGCCGCCCGAATGATCGTACCAGCCCTTCTTCATCGGGCTGCCGCGGCCCTGCCGGCCCATTTCGCAGAGCCGGTCGGCGATATCGACATAGCGGCCGGGCCATGTGCCCGCGGCCAGCTGGCGCTTGCGGTTGGCCCAGCTGATCTGCAAGCCGGTGAGGTCCTGGAGCTCGTAGGGGCCCATCGGCATGCCGAGGCTGCGCATGGCGGCGTCGACCTCGTAGGGAGAGGCGCCGTCGGCGACCATGTAGTCGGCTTGGCGGCGGTAGGCCGAGAGGATGCGGTTGCCGATGAAGCCGTCGCAGACGCCGGTTTCGACCGGAATCTTGCCAAGCCCCCGCGCAAAGGCAAAGGCGGTCGCCATGGTCTGATCGGTGGTGACGGAGGTGCTGACCACCTCGACCAATTTCATGATGTTGGCGGGCGAGAAGAAATGCAGCCCGAGGAACCGCTCCGGGCCGGGCAGGCCGCGGCTTAAGAGGTTGGGATCGAGATAGGAGGTGTTGGTGGCGATCAGGGCGTCTTCGGACATCACCGCGGCGAGCTGACCGAACACCGCGCGCTTGATCTCCGGGTCCTCGAACACCGCCTCGATGGCGATGTCGGCGTCAAAGGCAGCGGCATAATTGGCGCCGGCTGACAGATTGGCGCGCCTGGCCTCGGCCTTGTCCTCAGAGATGCGGCCAGAGGCAAGGTCCTTGGCAATGATCGATTCAACGCGGCCGCGTCCGGCATCGGCGCTGTCCGCATCGCGTTCAAGCAGGGTCACGCGGTGGCCGCTCGCGAGGCAGGCCGCAGCAATACCCGCGCCCATCAGCCCGCCGCCGACGATGGCGACGTGGTTGATTGGGGCCGGTTCGATGGATTTGAGCCGGGCCGGGCGGGTGACCGCGCGGCTGGTAAAAAACAGGCGACGCAATGCGCGCGACTGGGAACTCTGACGCAGATCGAGATGGGTCTGGCGCTCGATCGCCGCCCCTTCGGCGAAGGGCAGGGTGGCGGCAAGCGCGGTGGTTTCGAGCGCGATCATCGGGGCATCGGCGCCCTTGGCGGACTTGGTGATCTCGGCCTTGAGCGCGGTGAGATCGGCGTCCGTGACCGTACGCTCCGAGGTGTTGACCGGCCGGGCAGGCAGGCTGTCCCGGAAGGCGGCGAGCGCCGTCATCGGATCGCCGTCGAAGACGAGATCAAGGCCGCCGAAATCCTTGAACGCTGCGGCGTTCACCGGCTTGCCGCCGGCAGCCATGCGGGCGGCCGCTTCGAGGCCGATCACGCGCGGCAGCCGCTGGGTGCCGCCGGCGCCGGGGATGAGGCCGAGGTTGACTTCGGGCAGGCCGAATTTCGTCTGGCTGTCGGCGATGCGCCAGGCGCAGGCGAGCGCCAGCTCGAGTCCGCCGCCGAGCACGGTGCCGTGCATGACGGCAATGAACGGCACCGGGCTTGCCTCGATGGCGGCCAGCACGTCGGGGAGATGCGGCAGCGGCGGCGGGCCGGCAAATTCGGAAATATCGCCGCCGGCGACGAAGGTGCGCCCGGCGCAAACGATCGCGGCGGAAATGCATCCCGCCTCGTTGACGGCGCGCAATGCCTCCATCAGGCCCCGGCGCACGCTGACGGCGAAGGCATTGACGGGGGGATTGTCGATGGTCACCAGCGCGTGGCCGTTGTCGATGCGCACATGCACGACCTTCTGTTCCGGTCCGGTTTCTGGGGGGGCGGAAGCGGTGGTCACGATGGCGGCTCCTCGAAAAGGCATGGCATTTCGCAGTCGAATGGCGATGGATTTATTAATTGACCAACCGGTCGGCTTATGCAACCCTTTATTTCGGGAGGACCCTTGCGATGAGTGAAACGGTTTTGCATTCCTGGAGCGGCGGCGTGCTGGAAATCACGCTGAACCGTCCTGATCGACTGAATTCCTTCAATGACGAGATGCATGGGGCCCTGGCCCAGTGCTTCGACATGGCGCGGGATGATGCGCGCTGCCGGGCGGTGCTGCTCACCGGCGCGGGCCGGGGCTTTTGTGCAGGCCAGGACCTGAGCGCGCGCGATCCCGACAAGATGGGCGGGCCGCCCGATCTTGGCGACACGCTGATCCGTTTCTACAATCCGTTGATCCGCCGTATCCGTTCGCTCGAGAAACCTGTCGTCTGCGCTGTGAATGGCGTGGCGGCGGGTGCCGGCGCAAATCTGGCGCTGGCCTGCGATATCGTGCTGGCGGCGCGCAGCGCCAGGTTCATCCAGTCCTTCGCCCGGGTCGGGCTCATTCCCGATGCGGGCGGGTCCTGGATGCTGCCGCGGCTGATCGGCGAGGCGCGCGCCAAGGCGATCGCCATGACCGCCGAACCGGTGACGGCGGAAAGAGCCGAACATTGGGGTATGATCTGGAAATCTGTCGATGATGCGGAATTGATGACGGATGCCCGCGCGCTCGCCGCCCGGCTTGCCGCCGGGCCGACCTTCGGGCTTGGAAAGATGAAAAGCCTGATCCAGGCGGCAGCCGGCCAGGAACTCGATCCACATCTCGATCTCGAGGCGGAAACCCAGCGCGAGGCCGGGCGTTCGGCCGATTATGCCGAGGGGGTTCGCGCCTTTCTCGAAAAGCGAGAGCCGAGATTCGGAGGCTTTCAATGAGCGGGATTTCGGATCAGGAGCGGGCCGAAAAATCCTCGGCCGCGATGTGGACCGACGACCACATGAGCCAGGCCTACGGCATGACGATCGAGGCGGTGGGGCCGGGCAGGGCCACGATCTCGATGCTGGTGCGCAAGGATCATCTCAACGGCCACGGCTCGTGTCATGGCGGCGCGATCTTCACGCTGGCAGACAGCGCCTTTGCCTTTGCCTGCAACAGCCACAACAAGGTGACCGTGGCGCAGCATTGTTCGGTGACATTCCTGGCGCCGGGGCGGGAGGGCGACCGGCTGACGGCGACAGCGCGCGAGGTGACGCTTGCCGGCCGATCGGGGATCTATGACGTGACGGTGAGCCGGGACGATGGTGTGACAATTGCCGAATTCCGCGGATTGTCGCGCACGGTGGCGGGGACGCATTTCGAGGAGCCTGCCGCCTGAGCGGCAGAAACGGAAAGAGTTTTGGAGGGCGCGGGGCTGGAGCGAGCCGCAGGCCCGGGGAGTGCAGGAGAAACCAATGCTTGATTTGACGCCTGACAAGGCCAGTCTGGAACCGATCGAGATCGCCTCGCGCGACGAGATCGCTGCAACGCAACTCAGCCGCATGAAATGGTCGCTGGCGCATGCCTATGAGAATGTGCCGCATTACCGCGCGTCGTTTGACGAAAAGGGCGTGCATCCGGACGATCTCAAGACGCTTTCTGATCTCTCAAAATTTCCGTTCACCACCAAGCATGACCTGCGGGACAATTACCCCTTCGGCATGTTCGCCGTGCCGCGCGACAAGATCGCGCGGCTGCACGGCTCGTCGGGCACCACCGGCAAGCCGACGGTTGTAGGCTATACCGCGCGCGACATCGACATCTGGTCGGATCTCGTGGCGCGCTCGATCAGGGCTTCGGGCGGACGGCCGGGCGATATCGTCCATGTTGCCTATGGCTACGGGCTGTTCACAGGCGGGCTCGGCGCGCATTACGGCGCGGAGCGGCTTGGCTGCACGGTGGTGCCGGTGTCGGGCGGCATGACCGAGCGGCAGGTGTCGCTGATCGACGATTTCAAGCCGCGCGTGATCATGGTGACGCCGTCCTACATGCTCTCGATCCTCGACGAGTTCCGCCGCAAGGGCATCGATCCGCGCGAGAGTTCGCTCGCCGTCGGCATCTTCGGCGCCGAGCCCTGGACCAATTCGATGCGCAGCGAGATCGAGCAGGCCTTCGACATGCACGCGGTCGACATCTACGGGCTTTCGGAAATCATGGGGCCGGGCGTCGCCAATGAATGCGTCGAGACCAAGGACGGGCTGCATATCTGGGAAGACCATTTCTATCCCGAGATCATCGACCCGGTCACCGGCGAGGTGTTGCCGGACGGGGAGATGGGGGAACTGGTGTTCACCACGCTCTCCAAGGAGGCGCTGCCGATGGTGCGCTACCGCACCCGCGACCTGACGCGGCTGCTGCCCGGCACCGCGCGCTCGATGCGGCGGATGGAGAAGATCACCGGGCGGTCGGACGACATGATCATCCTGCGCGGCGTCAATGTGTTTCCGACCCAGATCGAGGAACAGATTTTGAAATGCGCAGGGCTGGCGCCGCATTTCCAGATTGAATTGAGCCGCACCGGGCGGATGGACGACATGACCGTGCATGTCGAATGCACTCTCGCTGCGGCCGATGCGGAGGCGCGGGCGGCTTCGGCGCGGGAACTGGCGCATCATATCAAGAGCACGGTGGGCGTCAGCGCCCGGATCGACGTGACGGAACCGGGCCAGGTGGCGCGCTCCGAGGGCAAGGCCAAGCGCGTGGTCGACAACCGGCCGAAGGCCTGAGCCATGGCGCGGACCATCGCCAAGGACCATGAAGCCAAGCGCGAGGCGATCCTGCACACCGCCGCCAGCTTCTTTGCCGAGCACGGTTTCGACCGGGCCTCGATGGGCAGACTGGCGGAGGCCTGCGGCGTCTCCAAGGCGCTGATCTATCACTATTATCCGTCCAAGGATGCGCTGCTGTTCGACATCCTCGACACGCATCTGACGGCGCTGGTGACGGTGGTGGAGGCGGCGGCAGCCGAGCCGGGCACGCCGCAGACGCGGCTGCGCGCGCTGATCAAGGCGATCCTGGTCGCCTACCGGGATTCCGATGCCGAACACAAGGTGCAACTCGAGGCGCTGACCTCGCTGCCCGAGGATGACCAGCGCCACCTGCGCGCGCTGCAGCGGCGGCTGGTGACATCCATGTCCGAGGCCGTTCGGGCGATCGAGCCCGAGCGGTTTTTCGACCGGCCGGACCTGGTCGGGCCGGTGACCATGTCGGTGTTCGGCATGCTCAACTGGTTCTATCTCTGGCACAAGCCCGGCGGCCCGATCGACCGTGACGCCTATGCGGACATCGTGGCCGATCTGGTGATCGGAGGATTGCCGGCGGTGTGTGAATGATGGCAATGTCGGGGACAGTTTACTTTTTCGCGTAGAGATTGCATGTATAGACAATACGACTATTCCGCGAAAAAGTAAACTGTCCCCGACTTCACTCAGCTGTTGTCTTCGACGGGGGCCTCGGGGCCGTTCTTCTTGATGGAATCGATGGCGTTCTGAGCGCTGGCCTTGCTCGAATAGCCTTCGGTCGAAAACATGATTTCGCTGTTGTACTTGAAGCGAACCCGGAATTCGCCTGCCTTGTCCTTGTAGATTTCGAATTTATGAGCCATGCGCGCTCTCCCCATGCAGTGTGAATCATACAGAGGCAACGTGCCAGTTGAAGGCTGCTTTCACAAGACGGAACAATACGGGAAATCCGGGGAAGTCTACTTTTCGGGCAATTGGTAAATGAGGGCGGTCTGACCGGGCGGGGAAGAAAGACCAGACGTTGCCCGACCTGGGGCTTCATGACCTTCCGCCGTCAACACGCGCCTGGATGGTTCGACGGGGTGGCGGTTGGCGCGCTTGCGCCGGTCGGAACGGGTCTGCCAGTTGGCAAATTCGTTCGGTCTTGCCGGGCGGGCCGCGCCAGGATTTATCAGGTGCGGCTTGCTATCTGCCGAAAAACCGACAGTTATGAATGTCCGGTCCGCGGGGCGCCCGAACTCTGGCGGTTTGGTTTGACCTCAGGATCGCAATCGTTAAAAAGGACAGAAGCGTTGCGGGGGAGAGCCGCCGCTCACATGTTAAAACACGGAGGAGAACCCGATGATCAATATCAATCGCAGAAGTCTTGTCACCCTTATGGCCGCAACCGCCATGGGCCTGTCGCTGGCGCCCGCCAAGGCCGACCAGTTCGTCAATATCCTGACCGGCGGCACCTCGGGCGTCTATTATCCGCTCGGTGTCGGCCTGTCGAAGATCTATGCCGACAAGATCGAGGGCGTGCGCACCCAGGTGCAGTCGACCAAGGCGTCGGTTGAAAACCTCAACCTGTTGCAGCAGGGCAAGGGCGAACTCGCGCTGGCGCTGGGCGATTCCGTCAAGCTCGCCTGGGAAGGCGATGCGGAAGCCGGCTTCAAGGCGCCGCTCGACAAGCTGCGTGGCATTTCGGCGGTCTACCCCAACTACATCCAGATCGTCGCCTCGAAGGAATCCGGCATCACCGATCTCGCCGGGCTGAAGGGCAAGGGTCTGTCCGTGGGCGCTGCCAAATCGGGCACCGAACTCAATGCCCGCGCCATTTTCGCGGCTGCCGGCATGACCTATGACGATCTGTCGAAGACCGAATACCTGCCGTTTGCGGAATCGGTCGAGCTGATCAAGAACCGCCAGCTCGATGCGACGCTGCAGTCGGCCGGTCTCGGCGTGTCGTCGATCAAGGACCTTTCGACCTCGGTCGACATCCAGATGGTGGCGGTGCCCGAGGATGTGGTGGCAGCGCTAGGCGCGCCGTATATTGCGGCAACCATCCCGGCCGGCACCTATACGGGCCAGGACGCCGACGTTCAGACGGTCGCCGTGGTCAACTTCCTCGTCACCCATTCCGATGTCAGCGACGACCTTGCCTATGAGATGACCAAGCAGCTCTACGAAAACCTGCCGGAGCTCGAAGCCGCCCACAATGCCGCCAAGCAGATCAAGCTTGAAAACGCACTCAACGGCATGCCGGTGCCGCTGCATCCGGGCGCCGAGCGCTACTACAAGGAAAAAGGCATGATGTAAGTCCGGGCAAACCCGGACTGACATTGTGTTGAAACGGCGGGATCGCAGAGACGGTCCCGCCGCATTACGCCTTAGCGTGTTGGGGAGGACATCGCATGCTTCATGACCAGACGCCGCATCACGCGCCGGCGGAGAGGCCCGATCTCGGTCTGCATGATCCCCTGGCGGAGAGTTTCCCGAAGACGCGCGAAGGCCGCCTGCTGTTCTGGATCGCGCTTTCCTTCTCGGTGTTCCAGATCGCCACCGCCGCCCACATCATCGATTTTGCCAGCCAGGTGGTGCGCGCCATCCATGTCGGCTTCCTCATGCTGCTCACCTTTCCGCTGGTGGCGGCGGCGCGCAAGGCCGGTCCGCTGCTCAAGACCGCGGCCTGGGTGCTGGCCGGACTGGGCGTCGTGGTCGCGCTCTATCAATGGTTTGAATACACCGAACTTCTGCTGCGCGCGGGCGATCCGCTGACGCGCGATATCGTGCTGGGCGTAATCGCGCTTGGCACAGTCTTTCTCGCCGCCTGGGTGATCATGGGGCCGGCGCTGCCGATCATCTGCGGCGCGTTCCTGGCCTATTGCCTGTTCGGCGAATATCTGCCGGCGCCGCTCGACCATCGCGGCTATGATTTCGCCCAGGTCATCGACCACATGGCCTATGGCACCGAGGGCATCTACGGCATTCCGATCTTTGTCTCCTCGAGCTTCATCTTCCTGTTCATCCTGTTCGGCGCTTTCCTTGAAAAGGCTGGCATGATCCAGCTGTTCACCGACGTGTCGCTTGGCCTGGTCGGCCACAAGCGCGGGGGTGCTGCCAAGGTTTCGGTGATCTCGTCGGGCCTGATGGGCACAATCTCGGGGTCCGGCGTCGCAAATGTGGTGACCACCGGGCAGTTCACGATTCCGCTGATGAAGAAGTTCGGCTACCGCGCGGCCTTTGCCGGCGGGGTGGAATCGACCTCGTCGATGGGCGGGCAGCTGATGCCGCCGGTGATGGGGGCGGTGGCCTTCATCATGGCCGAGACTCTGGGCGTCGAATATTACGAGGTTGTGCAGGCGGCGATCATTCCGGCGATGCTCTATTTCGCCTCCGCGTTCTGGATGGTGCATCTGGAGGCGGGCAAGCACAACCTGGTCGGCCTGCCGAAGGACGAGTTGCCGTCGCCGCTGAAGGCGCTTCGGGAGCAATGGTTCCTGGTGCTGCCGCTCCTGATGCTGATCTATCTGTTGTTCTCGGGCTATACGCCGCTGTTTGCCGGAACCGTGGGCCTGGCGCTGACGGTGCTGCTGATCCTGGGCGGATCGATTGCGCTGGGACTGCCTTCGGGTGTGATCCGGCTGATCTTCTGGGTCGGGCTCGGGCTTGTTGCGGCGGCGTTCTTGCAGTTCGGCATCATGGTGATCCTCGCCGCAGTGCTGGCGCTGATTGCCTGGAACGCGCTTTCGAAGGGCGGCCGCGAAACGCTTGCCATCTGCCGCGATGCGCTGGCCGACGGGGCCAAGACCGCGCTGCCTGTGGGGGTCGCCTGTGCGGTGGTCGGAATCATCATCGGCACCATGACGTTGACGGGCGCGGCCAACACCTTCGGGCAGTTCATCGTCGCGGTTGGCCAGAACAGCCTGTTCCTGTCGCTGGTGCTGACGATGATCACCTGCATCGTGCTTGGGATGGGCATCCCCACCATTCCCAACTACATCATCACCTCGTCGATTGCCGGGCCGGCGCTCTTGGAACTCGGCGTGCCGCTGATCGTAAGCCACATGTTCGTGTTCTATTTCGGCATTCTCGCCGACCTGACGCCGCCGGTGGCGCTCGCCTGCTTTGCCGCTGCGCCGATTGCCAAGGAGAACGGCCTGAAGATCTCGATGGAGGCAATCAAGGTGGCTGCCGCGGGCTTCGTCATCCCGTTCATGGCGGTCTACACACCGGCGCTGATGCTGCAGGACGGCGGGCCGCTGGCGGCCCAGATCGGCTATATCCCTGCGGTGATTTACATTGTCGCCAAGGTGGTGCTGGCGATCGGGTTGTGGGGGGCTGCTGTGATCGGCTTTCTCGGGGGGCGTCTCGGCTGGCCGATGCGCGGCCTGGCGATGGTCGCCGCCTTCACGCTGGTCGCGGCGCTGCCGGTGACCGACGAGATCGGGTTTGCGCTGGCGGCGCTGTTCGCATTCCTGGCCTGGCGCCAGATGCGCGCCCGCGCGACCGCCGCCTAGATGGTGCTTGGCCTGTGTGTCGCCGCCGGCGGCAAGACGCTGATGATCGCTGCGACGATGTTCACCCTGTCGTGGACCCATTCGGTGGAAAAGACCGCGTGGGAAGAAAGCTGGCTTGTGACGGGGCAGGGGCTGCAGCTGACCGAGGCGCGGATCAAGGGATCGGGCGCAGGCATGGATCCGGGCGAAGGCGCACGGCTCGAAGACGGCTGGTGGGTGTGGTCACCGGACGCGCCACCGGTGCCCGAACTGCTTCTGGCCTCCTCCGGAGCGACTGTCTCGGCCTGGGAACTGTGCCATGCGGGCGGTTGCCTGGAGCTCGGCTCTGCCGCACAGGCGCCGGTGCGGATTGGCACATGTGCGCCATGAACAGCGTCCAGAATGCTTCAATCCATAGACTCTCGGCTTAGGGTGAGTCTGGGCCGAGAATTCTTGAATTGCCACTGTTCTTGAAACTCAACCGGATACGTTCATAGCATTCGCACGCGTTACTTTCGAGCAGCTTGCGGTCGGTAATTGTCAAGCTGCCCCGCGAATAGGTGATTGCTCCCTGATCCTTCAAAGCCGTGCAAATCGAACTCACGGTCGCACGACGGAGGCCCAGGACCTTTGAAATTGCTTCTTGGGTCAACTGGAATGTATCGGATTGGACACGATCATGGGCGTTGAGCAGCCATCTGCTAACGCGTTGCTCCGCCCGGTGCAGGCTGTTGCAGGCAACGGACTCCATCAATTGCAGGGTCAGCGATTTTGCGTATTCCATCATCGCGTCACGGACGCAGGGATACTCTGCAATTGCCTGGTCCAGATCCTCGATCGAAATCCAGGAAGCGTAACCGGGCACCTGCACGACTGACGCACTGATGGCCTTTCCTCCGCCCAGGATGAAGGAAATCCCGATAAATCCCTCGTTGCCAACGGAAACCTTCTCGACGCTGCGACCATCCTGCATCTGAGCCATCAGGCTGATCACACCTTCATGCGGAAAAATCGCATGGGTGAAAAGTTCTGCTTCGGCATAGACAAGTTGCCCCTGCGAGAGGCGCCGGACAATTGACCGCGATTCTAGAAAGCGGACTGCATCAGGACGTACGGACTGGATAACCTTGTTCCGTGTGTCGAAGTCGCCGCGTATTTCTGTTGCCAATTGATTCCACCTCTTTCGGGAGCAGGGAAGTTCGAGTCGCATACAATATGGTTCTTTGCAAAAGAAAGTGAGTATTAATTTGTTAACTGTTTTATATGTACGGTATGGTTATTAAGATGAGCGTTATGGCTCAAAGAAATCTCTAACTCAATCCGACTCTGAGAGCCGAGCCCATGACCCTGCAAAATACTGACGAAGGCATTAATCATTCATCTACGAGCACTGCTTCTTTTGACGGGAATTCGTCGTGGGTGATGAGCAATCTCGAGGCGCGCAATGAACTGAGTGCATACAAGGAAGCTCTTGATCAGAACACAATCGTATCCGCCACGGATAGATCCGGAACAATCAACTATGCGAACGAGCAATTTTGCAAAATTAGCGGTTATTCGGAAGCAGAGCTTATTGGGGCGAATATAAGGATAATCAATTCATCTCATCATGATCGGGAATTCTTTGATGATTTGTGGCGCACAATATCGAGAGGTCAACCATGGCGTGGCGAAATACGCAACCGTGGCAAGCATGGTGATTTCTATTGGGTCGACACGACCATCGTTCCCAGGCGCAACGTTTTTGGAAAAATAATCGGATATGTTTCGATCAGGTACGACATCACGGCTCGGAAAGAGATCGAACAGGAGCTTCAGAAGGAAGTAGAGAAAAGAAGAAATACTGCAGAGTTACTGAGGGAGCTACTGGAGACGATTCCGGATGGGGTGGTGGCATTCGATTCACAGGATAAACTAATTCATTTCAACACCGCCTATAAGACTTATCACACTGCGAAAGCCGACCACCTGGTTGAAGGGACTTCGTTTTCCGAACTTCTCAAAATCGCCGTCGACAACGACCAGTACATGGACCTGCCCGACAGTCAGAAAGCCCGTGAAGCCTATATCGAGAACCGCATCAAGCGGCACAGCAGTCCCGGGCGTCCATTGATCCAGCAATTGAAAGATGGCCGCTGGCTGCAGGTTCAGGAGCGCCGTTCCAACGCGGGCTACACAGTTGGCATCTGCACGGACATCACGGATATCAAGCAGGCGGAGAAAACGATCAAGGTCCAGGCGGAGCAAGATTCGCTCACCGGACTGGCCAACCGTAGCGTGCTGTGTGATCTGCTCACGAAGGCATTGTCTGACCGCAAAGGCGGCGAGTTGTCCGGGGCGCTTGTTCTCATCGATCTGGATCATTTCAAGGATGTCAATGATACGCTCGGTCATGATGCAGGTGACAAACTGCTGATCGAGATAGCCGGGCGACTTAGAGAAGTCTTGCGCAAGTCCGATACGATCGCGCGCATTGGTGGCGACGAGTTCGCCGTCATGCTGCCTAACATCACCACCGCTGCCGATGTCGACAGGGTTCTCAAAAAGCTGCTTGCGAGGCTCGGCGAGACCGTCGTGCTGGGGCACCGGACAATTCGTCCCGGCTGCAGTCTGGGCGTGACCTTCTTTCCTGCCGATGGCAACACACCGAAGGATCTGCTGAAGAATGCGGACATAGCCCTCTACCAGGCCAAGGCTCGAGGGCGCGGCGTCTGGGAATTCTACGATCCGGTCTTAAAGCGGCGGGTGGAAAGCCGGCAGGCAACCACGGATGCGCTTCGCGAGGCTTTGGCCGGCAACCGGATCGGGATGGCAGTCCAGACCCAGGTTGATTTCCAGACGAGACGCCATATCGGATTTGAAGTCCTCGCGCGCTGGGAACACAAGGGCCGCACCATATCGCCAGGGGAGTTTATTCCCGTCGCGGAAGAAACCGGTCTTATCATCCCGCTTGGCCAGGCCATGCTTGAGCAGGCTCTGTCGATGGCGCGTGACATTCGCGGCAGTGGATTTGATCCGGGTCGCATAGCGGTCAATGTTGCCGCGTCCCAACTCAAGCAGCCCGACTTTACGAAAACCGTCGCGTCCATGCTGGACCGGTATGGGATTCAATCGGGAATGCTGGAGGTCGAGGTCACCGAGAACGTGCTGTTGGACCGCGCCAGCAGCCAGATCGAGCTGTCTCTGAAGGAACTGCACCAGCTTGGCGTCAAGATCGCTCTCGATGATTTCGGGACCGGCCATGCATCGCTTTCGCATCTCAAGCGCTTCCCTGTGGACCGGATCAAGATCGACCAGTCATTCGTCCGGGAAATCCAGTCCGCATCGGAGGACTCTATTATTGTCCGTGCGATCATAAATCTGGCTCACAACCTCGGAATGGAAGTGGTTGCGGAAGGCATCGAGACAGAAGAGCAGTTCGCGCTCTTGCGTGAACAGGGATGCGATGTGGCGCAAGGCTACTTGCTCGGAATGCCGGTGCCGCCCAGCCAGGCGATTTCATTTTGTGCGTCGGATCCGCTGTCAACGAGTCAAGCAACGACTTTGCGAGACACGCCGGCGGCAGGCTTGAAACGAGCCGCATCAGGCTAGTGTTGCGTACCCCAAGGGTCCGGCCCTTGCGGATTGTTTGTGTCCAAAACTGGTTCCTTCGGTTCTTTGTCGGAGCGGGTTTTTCAATCCAAAACCACCAAAGGAGGACGAAATGAACAAAGTCGCACAAAGAATGATTGAGACAGATCAGGACATCCCTGGCGTTTGGCCTTTATCGGTCTGAATGAGAAGAATTGCGCTGATCTGCGCCAACTCAAGCCGATTATTGAACGGGAGCTCCCCAAGGGGATCGACCGCTTCTATGACGTCGTGAGGAACACGCCTGAAGCGCGAAAATATTTCTCGTCCGACAAACAGATCGATGGCGCCAAGAAGGCGCAACTTGGCCACTGGGAAGCGATCGCCAGCGGCTGCTTCAACGAGGACTATGTCAGCCGCGTTCGTACCATTGGCGCCGTGCATGCCCGGATCGGGCTTGAGCCGAGATGGTATATCGGAGGCTATGGCCTGCTCGTCGAGCAACTGGTGCAGGGTATCATCACAGATTACTGGTCCAGCGGCGGCCTGTTCTCGAAGAAGAAAGGATCTGCGGAACAGGTGGCATCTCTGGTAGTGAGCCTGGTCAAGGCCGTCATGCTGGATATGGACCTTTCCATATCCGTCTACATCGAACAGGGTGAGGCGGCAAAGAAGACGGCGGAAAAGGAGGCCATTGCGAGCGAACGCAAGATGGTCGCGGAAGCCTTTGGCAAGGCCATGGCGCATATTGCTGCGAAAGACCTGAGCTACCGGATCGATGATGATTTGCCGGAAGCTTATGTTTCCTTGACGCGGGATTTCAACAGCGCGCTGGAACAGCTCGCCGATACAATCGACCGTATTGGCGGTTCTGCCGATCAGATCAACTCAGGGTCGGAAGCGATAAGATCGGCTGCCGACAATCTATCCAAGTGTACCGAGCAGCAGGCGGCCGCGATCGAACAGACCGCAGCGGCGGTCGAAGAAATCACGGTGACGGTCAAATCATCCACGAACCGGGCCGAAGGCGCGGGAAAACTGGTTGATCGCACCCGTCAGAATGCCGAGCACTCCGGCGAGGTGATGAAACAGGCGGTCGCCGCAATGGGTCTGATCAGCAAATCGTCGGATGATATTTCCCGGATCATTGGCGTGATCGACGAGATTGCCTTCCAGACAAATCTGCTGGCGCTCAATGCGGGCGTCGAGGCCGCACGCGCAGGTGAGGCCGGCCGCGGTTTCGCTGTCGTGGCCCAGGAGGTCCGGGAACTGGCGCAACGCTCTGCCAGTGCTGCGAAGGAAATCAAGCAACTCATCACCACGTCCGGGGAACATGTGAAGTCCGGAGTTTCGCTGGTCAGTGAAACCGGCAGGTCGCTGGAGAACATTGCCGCCGAGGTGCGCGAAATCGCCACCAATGTCGAGGCGATCATTGGCGCCGCGCAGGAACAGTCGGGCGCCCTGCAGGAAATCAATTCAGCGGTTTCCTCCGTCGACCAGGGAACACAGCAGAATGCGGCAATGGCCGAGGAAATGACCGCCAGCAGTCACTCGCTCGTCAATGAAGTGGCGCAGGTCAATGCCATGCTTCGCGAATTCCAGACCGGGTACAAGGAGCAGTATCCCCAAGGCGTTTCCAACAGCGCCATTCACCGGCCCAGGGTCTCACCTGCGCGCCACCTGAACAAGGTGGTGGCAAACGCCTTTGGTGGCAGTGACGCTGCCGTTGCCAATTCAGAATGGCAGGATTTCTAATGCATGTCGCGCTCAAATGTATTTATTTGAGCGATAACGTACATGCATTAAATCAAAAGCTTACAGCGACCTTTGCACATCCAATTGGATGCGCGGCGCTGTAGGGTTCAAGATCGCGGTCAACCGGACCGATCAACGCGGCCGATGCCAGACCGGTATCGGCCGCGTTTCCTTGTTCTGGAGCAAGACAGGTGCTTTCGCCGGCCAGCGAAGATTGCCTGTCCGTCAAAATAGCGCCAATGCAAAGGGCGGCTTTGTTCTGAGCGTGGAATGGATCAGCTTTGCGCCACGCTGTACGGCACCCTGGATTTCGACCGGATCGAGCAGATGGCGCTGCTTAGGCGCCCGCTTGAACGTGTGACGCAGTAGAATTCGTGAAATGGGCTTTGCCTTGAAGTTGAGGTCGCCCTACAAACAGATATGAAGTTGGAATGTCCTGGCGCTGCTTCAGGCAACCGGGCAGATCTGAAGTTCAGATATCCAGGCGAGTTTGACGAGGATTTTGCTACACGATGGGCAGTTTTTCATTTCCGATGGCGCAGGGCCGTGCCGAGGCGCTCGGCGAGATCCACGCGCGCCCCTTCGCGCTGGTGGGCAAATCCCGGGTGATCTTTCAACTGGCGTTCCTGACCGATGGCGGGGCGGTGGTGGATCACGCGGTCCTTGCCGGTCTCGCGCGCGCCCGGGGCGTGGCCGTACCGGGCCGCGACACGGCGCATTTCTCCATGCCCTGGGGGCAGGGCACGCTCCGGTGGGAGCGGCACACGGAGTTCTCCACCTATTTCTGGGATGCGCCGGCGCCGTCGAAGTTCGGCAGGACCGTCGACACCCACCCCTTCGGCGACCAGTTCACGCCGCCGGGCACCCTGATATCGGGAATCCGGCTCGAGGTGCGCGAGGATGGTCCGGAAACCCAGGCCGCGATCGACAGCTTTGATCCGACCAGCCTCTGCCTCAGCGAGATCAAGGGTGGGCAGGCGATGATCGCCACCGATTTCCGCCAGGATGGGGACGGGCTCACGCGCATCCTGGTGATCGACAAGGGCATGACCGATGCAGGTCGCGGCGCGGTTGTGCAGCGGCTGCTCGACATCGAGACCTACCGGACGCTGGCAGCACTTGGATTGTCGCTGGCGCGCAGCCTGTCGCCGGAGATGCGCCGGATCGAGGACAACCTGACCAAGATCACCCAGGCGATGAAGACCGGCGCGCGCGACAATGCCGACAGCCTGCTGGCTGAAATCACCATTCTCGCAGCGGAGCTTGAGGCCAGCGCGGCGCTCAGCCTCTATCGGTTCGGGGCAAGCCGCGCCTATTACAACATCGTGGGCGAGCGCGTGGCGTCGCTGGCGGAAACCCCGAAGCCCGGGTTCGAGACCATCGGCGCGTTTCTGGAAAAGCGTCTGGCGCCGGCCTTGCGCACCTGCCAGTCGATCGAGGAGCGCCAGGCCAATCTGTCGCGCAAGCTCTCGCGCGCCACATCGCTCTTGAGAAGCTGGATCGATGTCGAGCTCGAACGGCAGAACAGCGCGCTCCTGAGTTCGATGAACCGCCGGGTGAAGCTGCAACTGAGAATGCAGCAGACCGTGGAAGGGCTCTCGGTGGCGGCGATCTCCTATTATATCGTCGGCCTGTTCGGCTATCTGGCCAAGCCGCTCGATGCGTTCGACCTGCCGGTCAAGTCCGGCCTGGCCTCGAGCCTGTTCGTGCCGATCGCCATCGGCTTCACCTGGATGGCGGTGCGCTCGATCCGCAAGAAACACAGCATGGAAGATCTCACGGAAAATCCCGATCCGAATTAGGCCGCTTGGACCTGTGCCCGAACAAAAACCGCCCCGGCGATGCGGGGCGGCTGCTGGCTTGATGGTTGGCGCCGATCAGAAGTCCATGCCGGCCGGCATGGCCGGGGCGGCGGCGTCCTTCTTGGGCTTCTCCGCGATCATCGCTTCGGTGGTGACCAGCAGGCCCGCAACCGAGGCCGCGTCCTGGAGCGCGGTGCGCACCACCTTGGCGGGGTCGATCACGCCCATCTTGTAGAGGTCGCCATATTCGCCGGTCTGGGCGTTCCAGCCCCAGGCGAGGTCGGTCTTCTCGCGCAGCTTGCCGACGATGATCGAGCCCTCGGCGCCGGCGTTTTCGGCGATCTGGCGCACCGGCGCCTCGATCGCCCGGCGGACGATGTCGATGCCGACGCGCTGGTCGTCATTGGCGGGCTTGAGGCTGTCGAGTGCCGTGGTCGAGCGCAGAAGCGCCACGCCGCCGCCGGGCAGGATGCCTTCCTCGACGGCCGCGCGGGTGGCGTGCAGCGCGTCGTCGACCCGGTCCTTCTTCTCCTTGACCTCGACCTCGGTGGAGCCGCCGACGCGGATGACGCCGACGCCGCCGGCGAGCTTGGCCAGCCGCTCCTGCAGCTTCTCGCGGTCATAGTCGGACGAGGTTTCCTCGATCTGCGCCCTGATCTGGGCGATGCGGCCGTCGATCTCCTTGCGCGAGCCGGCGCCGTCGATGATGGTGGTGTTTTCCTTCTCGATCGACACCTTCTTGGCGCGGCCGAGCATCTCAAGCGTCACGTTTTCGAGCTTGATGCCGAGATCCTCGGAGATCACCGATCCGCCGGTGAGGATGGCGATATCCTCGAGCATGGCCTTGCGGCGGTCGCCGAAGCCCGGCGCCTTGACGGCGGCGATCTTCAGCCCGCCGCGCAGCTTGTTGACGACCAGCGTCGCCAGCGCCTCGCCTTCGACATCCTCGGCGACGATGAGCAGCGGCTTGCCCGACTGCACCACGGCTTCGAGAACCGGCAGCATGGCCTGGAGGTTGGATAGCTTCTTCTCGTGGATGAGCACATAGGGCTCGTCGAGCTCGACGCGCATCTTGTCCTGGTTGGTGACGAAGTAAGGAGAGAGATAGCCGCGGTCGAACTGCATGCCTTCGACCACTTCGAGTTCGGTCTCGGCGGTCTTGGCCTCCTCGACGGTGATCACCCCGTCATTGCCGACCTTCTGCATGGCTTCTGACAGGTAGCGCCCGATTTCGGTGTCGCCATTGGCCGAGATGGTGCCGACCTGGGCGATCTCGTCATTGTTGGAGATCTTGCGGGCGTTTTTCTTGAGCTCGGCGACGATGGCGTCGACGGCGAGGTCGATGCCGCGCTTCAGGTCCATAGGATTGAGCCCGGAGGCAACCGCCTTGGCGCCTTCCCGGACGATGGCCTGGGCCAGTACGGTGGCGGTGGTGGTGCCGTCGCCGGCCAGATCATTGGTCTTGGAGGCGACTTCGCGCAGCATCTGCGCGCCCATGTTCTCGAACTTGTCCTCGAGTTCGACCTCCTTGGCGACAGTCACGCCGTCCTTGGTGATGCGCGGCGCGCCGAAGGACTTGTCGATGACGACGTTGCGGCCCTTGGGGCCAAGGGTGACCTTGACCGCATCGGCCAGGATGTCGACGCCGCGCAGCATCTTCTCGCGCGCATCGGATTGGAATTTCACATCTTTTGCAGCCATTTTTCGCTCCTATAAGGCAGGTAGAATGACAGTTGTTGTTGGATTAGGCGGCTTTGCGAAGCGCAGCTTCGCTGTCGATCACGCCCATGACATCGGACTCCTTCATGATGAGAAGATCTTCGCCGTCGAGCCGGATTTCGGTGCCGGACCATTTTCCGAACAGGACGCGGTCGCCGACCTTGACGTCGAGCGCCACGATTTCGCCCGCCTCGTTGCGGGCGCCGGGGCCGGTGGCGATCACTTCGCCTTCCTGCGGCTTTTCCTTGGCGGTGTCGGGAATGATGATGCCGCCCCTGGTGCGTTCATCGCTTTCGATGCGGCGGACAAGGATGCGGTCGTGCAGCGGTCGGAATTTCATGCTTTCCTCCTGGACAAACATTGAGTGAATTTCCAGTTCCCCCGACCCGTCCCGGATCCGGGGGAAGCCAGGCCCGGATCTCCCGGCGACGGCGGTGGTCGAAATGGTTTTTGCACCGGGATTTTTCAAGAGCTTGAAATGGAAAAAATCAGCACTCGCGCTTTGTGGCTGCTAACATGCTGAATTTGCATCGTTAAAAATGTTTTCTCTTGCCAAATCAGCTGTCTTTTGGTGTCATTTTGATGTCAAACCACAGGAGGTCCAACCGACAATGGCTTCACCTGAGTTCGAGCGGCAGATGGAGGGCTACGGCCTCACCACGGCGCATATCTTCTATAGGCTTCCCGATTTTCAGTCGCTGCTGCAGACCTATGTCTGGCAGGACTACGACCTGGCGCCGGATTTTCCCGGGATGCGCAAATTCCTCGAATTCTGGGAAGAGAAACTCGATGGAAGGCTGCATTCGGTGCGTTACGCCCACAACAGGCTGATCGGGCCGAACGAGTGGCGCCGCGTGGACGGAGAGATCCTGCTGCACTGACTTTTTTGGCTTTAGGCAGCGATCAGCCGTCAATGGCGGCGCGAAAGCCAGCTTCGCAGAACCGGATGAGGTCGTCGGCCAGATCCTCCGTGCCGCTCTCGGCCGGCGAGGCGGACGAGAGCGTTTCGATGCGCCATCGCGAGGTCGACAGCGACAGCATGGCCGAGACCGAGAAGACGAAGGCCACCGCCAGTCTGGACGGGTCCGCCTTCGGAAAAAGCTTTGCGATTTCCGCGATGAACAGGCCAGCCGTGGGGTCGAAACAGCGTTCGGAGATCCTGTGCCAGCGGGCGTCGGCCGACACCATGGCCACCAGCCGCGCATAGGCCAGCCATTGCGGATCACCAGCACCGGTGCCGTCGAGACCGGCCTTGTCGAGATAGGGGCGCAGGAAGGCCTGGAGCACACCCTCGAGCGTCAGCGGTTCGGCCCGCGCTTTGACCGTGTCCAGGGCATCCAGCCGCAGTCGTGACAATTCCTGCGCGCGGCGTTCGACAACGCGCGCGAACAGAGCTTCTTTGCTGCCGTGATGAAAGCTGACCGAAGCGATCTGCGCGCCGGCGGCGGCGGCGATATCGCGCACCGAAGCGCCGTCATAGCCGTGTTCTGCAAACAGACGTTCCGCCGCATCGAGAATGCTCTGGCTGGTGGCGAGCGACCGCCTGGACGGCGCACGGCGGCGCGGCGATGATGTTAAAGCAGGTGCTGACGAAGTTTTTGTCATGATTCACCTTGCCTTAAAATGAACGATCGTTCAATAAAGCGGGGAGAACAAATCAACTGAAGTTGGTGGTGCGATCCTGACAGTTGGTTCCCATCTGTCAGGACAAATCGCCCCACCACATCTATAGTTTGTGGGCTGACTTTTCGAAACAGATGGGAACCATCTGTTTCGGTCAGACCACAGGGAGGGGGACAGTTGGATAAACATGCATCGACGGCAATCGATGCCGGCAAAGTCAACATGCGCTCGCATTATGCGCTGATCGGCGCCGGGCCGATGGGCCTGGCGATGGCCAAGACGCTCATCGAGCAAGGCATTCCGTTCCAGGGTTTTGAGCTGCACTGTGATGTCGGCGGGTTGTGGGACATCGACGGTCCGAAATCGACGATGTACGAGACCGCGCATCTGATCTCGTCCAAGACAATGACCGAGTTTGCGGATTTTCCCATGGACAGCCATGTGGCGGAGTATCCGTCGCACCGTGAACTGCGGCACTATTTCCGCAAGTTCGCCGATCATTACGGGATCCGCGAGCATTTCCTGTTCAGCACCGTGGTGATGTCGGCGACGCCGCTGGGGAAATCCGGCGAGGGCTGGCGCATCACCTGGCGCGACGCGGAGGGCAAGGAGCATTCGGGCGACTTCGCCGGGCTGCTGATTGCCAACGGCACCCTGTCGGAGCCGAACATGCCCGACTTCAAGGGGACATTTGCGGGCGAGCTGATCCATTCGAGCGCCTACCGCGATCCGGAGATCTTCAAGGGCAAGCGGGTGCTGATCATCGGCGCCGGCAATTCGGGCTGCGACATTGCCGTGGATGCGATCCATCACGGCAAGAGCTGCGATATCTCGATGCGGCGCGGCTATTATTTCGTGCCCAAATATGTGTTCGGCCGCCCCGCGGACACGATGGGCGGCAAGATCAAGCTGCCGATGTGGCTCAAGCGCCGCGTCGACGGCATGATCCTGAAATGGTTCACCGGCGACCCGCAGAAATACGGCTTCCCGAAGCCTGATTACGCGCTCTACGAATCCCATCCGGTGGTCAATTCGCTGATCCTGTTCCATGCCGGCCATGGCGACATCAAGGTGCGGCCTGATATCGACCGGTTCAACGGGCACACGGTGCATTTCAAGGATGGCAGTCAGGCGGATTATGACCTCGTCCTGGCCGCCACCGGCTACAGACTGCATTACCCGTTCATCGACAATGCGTTGCTCAACTGGCAGGGCGACGCGCCGCATCTGTTCCTCAACTGCCTGCACCCCGAGCGCGATGATGTGTTCGTGCTTGGCATGGTCGAGGCCTCTGGGCTTGGCTGGCAGGGGCGGCATGAGCAGGCGGAGATGGTGGCGCGTTACATCTCCGCGCTCAAGAAAGGCACCATGGCGGCCAAGGCGCTGAAGCAGGAAAAGGGCGCCGGCTTCAAGCGCATGACCGGCGGCATGAACTATATCGACCTGCCGCGCATGGCCTATTATGTGGACAAAGCCACCTACCGGACCGCCGTCACCAGCTGGATTGCGGCGCTGAAGGGCAGCGACGCATGAGCGGGATCGACGCTGTCCGGCTGAATTTCAGCCCCGAAAGCCTGATGCTGCTCAACGCCATCCTGTCGATCGTGATGTTCTCGATCGCGCTCGATCTGCGGCTCTCGGATTTCCGCGCCCTGATGCGGGCGCCGAAGGCGCTCATCACCGGGCTGGTCTCGCAGTTCCTGGTGCTGCCGGCGCTGACCTTCGCGATGCTCAGCGTCACCAATCCGCAACCCTCCATCGCGCTGGGGCTGATCCTGGTCGCCGCCTGTCCGGGCGGCAACATTTCCAATTTCATCACCCATCGCGCCGGCGGCAATGCGGCGCTGTCAGTGTCGATGACCGGCATCGCGACGGTGGCGGCGATCCTGTTCACACCGCTCAATGTGGCGTTCTGGGGCAGTCTTTACGCCCCGACGCGGGATCTGCTGAGGCAGACAACGCTTGATCCGGTGTCGATCGCCATCACCGTGTTCTTCATGCTGATCCTGCCGCTGATCCTGGGGATCGTGCTCAATGCACAGAAGCCTGAATTGGCCGCCCGGATCCGCAAGCCGATGCAATCGCTGTCGATGGTGATCTTCATCGGATTCATCGTGCTGGCGCTTGCCGCCAACTGGAGCTTCTTTCTGGGCTATGTCGCGGCCGTCGCCGGCCTTGTGGTGCTGCACAATGCGCTGGCGCTTTCCGGCGGCTATGCGACGGCGACCCTGATGAGGCTTTCGGACTATGACCGGCGGGCGATCACCATCGAGACCGGCATCCAGAATTCGGGCCTTGGCCTCGTGCTGATCTTCGCCTTTTTCGGCGGGCTCGGCGGCATGGCGGTGGCCGCCGCGTTCTGGGGCATCTGGCACGCGATTTCCGGGCTGGTGCTGGCCAGCCTCTGGTCGCGCAGCGAGGCCAGGCGATGAGGCGGATACTGGTGACGGGCGCTGCCGGCGCTGTCGGGCAGGTGCTGCTTGAAGAGCTTGCGGCAGCGGGGGACGAGGTGCTCGCCACCGATGTGCGCGAGCCGGCGTCGCTGCCACCGGGCATTCCCTATGAGACGCTCGATGTGCGCAGCGATGATGCGGGCCGTGTGGTGGCGTCGTTCAAGCCGCAGGTGATCATTCACCTGGCCTCGATCGTCTCGCCCTCGCGCGAGATGACGCGGGAGTTTGCGTTTGATGTCGATGTGAAGGGAACGCAGAATGTGCTCGATGCGGCCATCGAGCACGGCGTCGAGCGTCTGGTGATCACCTCCTCGGGGGCGGCCTATGGCTATCATGCCGACAATGCGGTGCCGCTCAGGGAGAGCGATCCGGTGCGGGGCAATCCGGAATTTCCCTATTCCGACCACAAGCGGCAGGTCGAGGAGATGCTGGCCGGGGCGCGTGAACGGCACAAGCAGCTTGAACAGGTGGTGCTCAGGGTCGGCACGGTGCTGGGTGCGGGGCTCGAGAACCAGATAACGCAACTGTTTCACCGGCCACGGCTGATCGCGGTCAAGGGCTCCGACAGCCCTTTTGTGTTCATCTGGACCCGCGACTTGGCGCGTATTCTGGTCAGGGCCGCAGGTGAGGGGCCTGCAGGCATCTACAATGTCTGCGGCGACGGCGCTCTGTCCGTGCACGATCTGGCGAACGCGCTTGGCAAGCCGGTGATGGCGCTGCCGGCGTGGGCGCTCAAGGCGGCGCTCGGGGTCGCGCGGCCGCTCGGGCTCACGCGCTATGGACCCGAACAGGTGCGGTTCCTGCAATACCGTCCGGTGCTCGACAACACCGCGCTTAAGACCGTGTTTGGCTACACGCCGGAACTGACCAGCGCCGAGACCTTCGCGCTGTGGAAGAAGGCCGCGGGGCTGTGAGCCGGGTCGCAGTGATCACCGGCGGCGCGGGCGGTCTGGGCCAGGCCTTCGCGAGGCGGCTTCTGGGCGAGGATTGGCACATCGTGCTGGTCGACCTGCCTGTCGCTCTCGACGCCTTGCCCGACCTGCCCGCTCAAGTCGAGCGGATCGCCTGCGATCTGACCGATGAAGCTGCGGTGGCGCGTGTGTGTGCTGAGATCACCGCGCGGCATCCGGTGCTGGATCTTGTCATCCACAATGCCGGCGTCACCCAGATCGGGCTGTTCAGCGAGACCACGATCGCCTCGCAACGGCGGGTGATGGAGATCAATTATTTCGGATCCGTGGCCATGGCGGCGGGCTTGCTGAGCGCGGTCCGGGCGGGCAGGGGCACGCATCTGGCGATCTCCTCGGTGGCGGGTTTCGCGCCGCTCTACAAGCGCACCGCCTATGCGGCGAGCAAGCATGCGCTCAACGGCTTCTTCTCGTCGCTTGCCGCGGAAGAGGCCGAGCATGGCGTGACGGTGGCGATCGCCGCGCCGTCCTTCGTCGCCACCAATCCGGGTCGTCTGGACGCCGGGACAGATGGCATCGGCAGGCCGGGAGCTGCCAGCGACGGGTTCGACGAGATGAGCCCGGACCGGGCGGCAGAGATCATTCTAAAAGGCTGGCGGCGCGGCAAACGGTTCATTCCCGTAGGCCGCGTCGCCACACTTGGCTGGTTCATCACCCGGTTGTCGCCGCGGCTCTACAGCTGGTTGATGATGCGCAAGATCCGCTCGTAAGGCTGCGCCGGTCATCTCCCGACATCTTCGAGACTGCATACCTGTTCGCCGGGTGCTTTGGCTTGCGCGTTCCCAAGTCTCCAATCGGTCTATCCGAGATTTAATCAATCGATTGATTAAATCTCGGACTTTGCTATGATGGCTTTGAAACCCACACCCGGGGAGCCGTCTTGCCAGCATCAACCAACCCATCATCTCCTGAAAAAGCCGGCGACCAGACGCGGACGGCGCTGATCATGGCGGGTATCCGGCTGTTCGGCGCCAAGGGGTTCGAGGCGACCTCGACCCGCGAGATCGCAGCGGCCGCCAACGCCAATATCGCCTCCATCGCCTATCACTTCGGTGGCAAGGAGGGCTTGCGGCTGGCCTGCGCGGAGATGGTTGGGCAGCGCATCCAGGGCGTCGTCGGCCCGGTGCTGGCATCGATCGATCCCGGCGCTGATCCGGCCAGGGCGCAGGCCGCGTTTGAAATGGTGATCATGGGCGTCACAGATTTCATGCTTGGACAGGCCGAGGCGCGAGACATCGCCAGTTTCATGGTGCGGGAGATGGGTGTGCCGGGGGCCGTCTTCGACAAGGTCTATGCCGAGTTCATCGAGCCCGTGCACGCCAAGCTTTGCTCTCTTCTGGGACTGGCCACGGGCCAGGATCCGGAGAGCGACCTGATCCGCCTTGGCGCCTTCAGCATCGCGGGTCAGGTCGTCTATTTCCGCATCGGCCACGCCATCGTCGCCCGCCGCATGGAGTGGGAGATTGCCGGTCCCGCCGAGATCGCGCGGATCAAGGCCACCATCCTGGGCAATATCCGCGCCTTTGTCGCCACCAACCGGAGGCTGGCGCCATGATCACGTTCCTCTGCTCGCTTCCGCTTCTTTCCGCACTCGCCTTTATGTGCGGCGGCCCCGGGCCGCTGGCGGTGGGCTATGTGGAGGGCGAATATGTGCTGGTGGCGCCGATCGAGACGGCGCAGATTGTCGATCTGGCGGTGAGGCGCGGCGACCGCGTCACCGCCGGTCAGCCGCTGGGGCGGCTCGAACGCCGCGATGCCGAAATCGCCGTGGCGCAAGCCGAGGCGGCGCTCACGCAGGCCGAAAGCCAGCTCGCCAATCTCCAGGAAGGGCGCCGGCCCGAAGAAATCGCCAGCATCGAGGCCGCACTGAGTTCCGCCAAGGCCCAGGCAGAGGAAGCCGGGCGGGTGATGCAGCGGCACAAGGATCTTCTGGCGCGAGGGATCTCGACCCAGGCGACCTTTGATTCCGCCTCCACCAGCGTCGAGCTGGCCCGGGCCAAGGTGGCGGAGCTCGAGGCCAACCTGGCCGTGGCGCGGCTGCCCGCGCGCGCAAACGAGATCAAGGCGGCGCAGGCGTCAGTTGAGCAAGCCAAGGCCGTGCTGGACACGGCCGAATGGCGGCTTGCCAAGCGGACCCTGTTGATACCGCAATCGGGCGTCGTTTCCGATATCATCCGCAACACCGGCGAGGTTGCGGGACCACAGGCGCCGGTGCTGTCGGTGCTTCCCGACGGCGCGCTGAAGCTGAAGCTCTATGTGCCGGAATTCGCGCTGTCCTCGCTCAGCGTCGGCGCGCAACTGACGGTCCGTTGCGATGGCTGCGGCGAGGGGATGCGCGCGACGGTGAGCTATATATCCTCCGATCCCGAATTCACGCCGCCGGTGATCTACTCGCTCGAGACCCGGCAGAAGCTGGTCTATCTGATCGAGGCGCGCCCGGAGGACGGGGCCTGGGCGCTGGCGCCGGGGCAGATCGTCGATGTCGCGCTTGAAGGCGGCGAAGAATGAACGCCATCGAGGTCAGCGGGCTGGTCAAGCGGTTCGGCGACAAGACCGTGGTCGACCATGTGTCGATGCAGGTGGCGGAAGGCGAGATCTCCGGTTTTCTCGGACCCAACGGATCGGGCAAGACCACCACCATCCGGGTGATGTGCGGGTTGCTGACGCCGGATGAGGGAGAGGGCCGGGTGCTCGGCCATGACATCCGCACCGACGGGGTCAGGATCAAGCGCGAAGTGGGTTACATGACGCAGAAATTCTCGTTTTACGAGGATCTGTCAATCGAGGAGAACCTGACTTTCGTGGCCCGGCTCTATGGTCTCCATCCTGTTTCCGCCGTGGTGCGCGACACGCTGGAGGATCTCGGGCTGTTTTCGCGCCGGCACCAGCTTGCGGGCACCCTGTCGGGGGGCTGGAAGCAGCGGCTGGCGCTCGCCGCCTGCATCATGCACAAGCCGAAGCTCCTGCTGCTCGACGAGCCCACGGCCGGCGTCGACCCCAAGGCGCGGCGGGAATTCTGGGACGAGATCCATCTGCGCGCCCGCTCCGGGCTCACGGTGCTGGTCTCCACCCATTACATGGACGAGGCGGAGCGCTGCCATCGCATCCATTATATTTCCTACGGCAAGCTGCTGGCATCCGGCACGGTGCCCGACGTCATCCGCGACGCGGCGCTGACCACCTATATTGTCGACGGCGGCGACATCACCGAAGCCGCCAGGCGTCTGCGGGGCATGGAGGGCGTCGATCAGGTGGCGCCGTTCGGGCTCAGCCTGCATGTGGTCGGACGGAACCAAGCGGCGCTCAAGGCGGCGGTCGCCAAAGTGGCCCGGGAAACAGGCGTCAGCACCCGCGAGGGCTCCACCAGCCTTGAGGATGTCTTCATCCAGTTCATGAGCCAGTCCAAGGACAACATGGCATGAGCGCGCTGTTCTCGTTTCGCCGCCTGATGGCGATCATCATCAAGGAAAGCATCCAGATGCGGCGCGACCGCATCACCTTCGCGATGATGCTGGGCGTGCCGCTGATGCAGCTGGTGCTGTTCGGCTTCGCCATCAACAATGATCCCAAGGGCCTGCCGGCGGCGCTGGTGACCACCAGCCAGGACCAGTACACCCGCGCCATGGTCTCGGCGATGGAGAACACCGGCTATTACCGGTTCGATCATGTGGTGGCGAGCGCTTCAGAGGCGGAGCGGCTGATCCAGTCGGGCGCGGTGTCCTTCGTGGTGACGATCCCCTCCGATTTCGCCCGCCGCGTGCAGCGCGGCGACCATCCGCAGATCCTGATCGAGGCCGACGCCACCGATCCGTCTGTGGCGTCAGGCGCGATCTCGACGCTCGGCACGGTGGCGGCGCAGGCGCTGTTGCGCGAGCAATCGGCCGAGGCGCTGGCGGCAAGGCAATCCACCGCGGCCCTTGAGGTGGTGGTTCACCGGCTCTACAATCCCGAGGGCGTGACCCAGTACAACATCGTGCCGGGGCTTTTGGGCGTGATCCTGCAATTGACCATGGTGATGATGACCTCGATGGCGCTGACGCGGGAAACCGAGCGCGGCACCATGGAGAACCTGCTCGCGATGCCCGCGAGCCCGCTGGAAATCATGCTCGGCAAGGTGCTGCCGTTCCTGGTTGTCGGCGCGGTGCAGGTCGCGGTCGTGCTGATGGCGGCGAAATTCCTGTTCAGCGTGCCCTTTGTGGGCTCGCTCACGCTGCTGCTCGCAAGCATCCTGGTGTTCGTGCTGGCGCTGGTGCTGCTGGGTTACGCCATCTCGACGCTGGCGCGGACGCAGATGCAGGCGATGCAGCTCACCTTCTTTTTCTTCCTGCCGTCGCTCCTGCTGTCGGGCTTCATGTTTCCCTACCGAGGCATGCCGGGATGGGCGCAGATGCTGGGCGAAATCTTCCCGCTCACGCATTTCCTCAGGATCATCCGGGCGGTGATGCTCAAGGGCGCCGATCTGCAGGGGGTGGCATCGCCGGTTTTTGCGCTCATGCTCTTCGTTGTGGCGTTCATGCTGCTGGCGTTGGCACGCTTCCGCCGCACTCTGGATTGAGGCGTCCGGAACTCTCCGCCCGATGTCAGGCCGTAGCGCCTCATGGACAGAGTGAAACTGCGCGATTTCCTTGGCCCGGGCGCGGCAGCTCGCATCAAGCAGCCCGGCGGTCTTGTATCTGTTGCATCGCTGGGGCAAGTTCGCTGCGGTGCGGCATGGGCTGCCCGGAAAGCTTGAGGTGGTTCATGGATCTGATCGAAAATCGCACCGTTGACGAGATCGCCATTGGCGAGCACGCCCATATCGAACGGGTGCTGACCCGCCAGGACATGATCCTGTTCGCAACCGTCTCGGCCGACGTCAATCCGGCGGCCGTCAGTGACACCGAGGAGGACGGGGCGGAGCTGCAGCAGGGCATCGCCCACGGCATGTGGGCGGGCACGCTGATCTCGGCGGTGCTGGCCACAAGGCTGCCAGGCCCCGGCACCGTGCATCTGGGACAGACGCTCAGGTTTCATCACCCCGTCAGCATTGGCGACCGCATCACCGTGCGCGTCGAAGTGACCGCGATCGACAAGGACACGGGCCACGTCAGGCTCGATTGCATCTGCACCAATGCGGAGGGCGAGACGGTCGTGTCGGGAACCGCCGAGGTGAGGGCGGCGCGCAAGAAGATCCGGCAGCATGTCGCCCGCATGCCGGTCTCGAGGCTCAGATCTGTCGGCGTGCGCTTCGGTGCGCTGGTGGAACGCGCCCGGGCGCTCGACCCGCTGGTCACGGCCATCGTCCACCCCTGCGACGATCTGAGCCTCGGGGGCGCGCTCGCCGCGCGCGACGAGGGCATGATCGTGCCGCTGCTGGTCGGCCCCAGGGCCAAGATCGAGGCGGCGGCGGAAAAGGCCGGGCTCAATATCAAGGGCCTCGAGATCGTCGACGCGCCGCACAGCCATGCGGCGGCCGAGGCCGCGGTGGCGCTGGTGCATGACGGCCGCGCGGGCGCGCTTATGAAGGGCAAGCTCCACACCGACGAATTGCTGGAGGCCGTGATCGACAAGGCCAAGGGCCTGCGCACCGAACGGCGGCTCACCCATGTCTTCGCGCTCGACGTGCCGGGCCAGAACCGCACGCTGTTCGTCACCGACGCCGCGATCAACATCTCGCCCGATCTCGAGGCGCTGAAGGACATCGTCCAGAACGCCATCGATCTGGCCATCGCGATTGGCGTGGAAACGCCTCTGGTGGCGCTGCTGTCGGCTGTGGAGACCGTGACCGGCAAGCTGCCCTCGACCCTGCTCGCCGCCGCCATCTGCAAGATGCACGATCGCGGCCAGATCGTTGGCGGCAAGGTCGACGGCCCGCTCGCCTTCGACAACGCCATCTCGCCCGCGGCCGTCGCCGCCAAGGGCATCGTCTCCGATGTCGCGGGCTATGCCGACATTCTGGTGACCCCCAATCTCGAAAGCGGCAACATGATCGCCAAGCAGCTGATCCACCTCGCCGGCGCCTCGTCCGCGGGCATCGCGCTGGGGGCCCGCGTGCCAATCATGCTCACCAGCAGGTCTGACACCGTCGATGCACGGATCGTCTCGGCGGCGCTGGCCAAGGTGTTTTATCACTGGCGCAAGCAGCGGCCGTTGGGGGTGGAGTAGGGGCGATTAGCAAAACGTCAGTAAAACTGACGTGCAATATCTCTTTGCCTCGACCTTGGAATTTCAAAGCTTCGTCCTTCGGGTCTATTGCTCGGCACAGTTGTGTCCTGTATTCCTGCAAAATTATGGAGGGGTGTCAAAATGGGGTACGAGATTGACTTTCTTCCCGTAGGGGATAGCAATGGGGACGCAATTTGCGTCCGACATGGGGATGCCCTTACAGGGTACACGATTTACGTGGTAGACGGCGGCTACGTTCCGACCGGGCAGGCCATCATAGATCACATAAATGCGTTCTACGGAGCCCCCACCTTTATCAATCATGTAGTCCTCTCGCACGCCGATAACGACCATGTGGCGGGCCTCATCAGCGTGGTCGAGCATTTTAACGTTGGAACGCTCTGGATGAATCGTCCATGGCGTTTTGCTGCCGAGATCATCGATGCATTCCATGGGAACTACACGATTGATGGTCTATCAAATGCGATCCGGGATGCCTACCCGCTCTTGGCAATACTCGAAGACCTAGCTACCAGCAAAGGCATCCAGATAAACGACGCCTTCGCCTACCAGCAGATTGGCGCTTTCACGGTGTTGGCTCCTACGCGCGAGCGCTATTTGGAGCTCATTCCGCAATTCGATCGCACTCCAGCGAGCTATGTGAAACCCGTAAAGGGTATCCTTGCGAAGATAGGCGATGCAATAAAAGAACTGGCGCACTACTTGGAGACATGGGGAACTGAAGCGCTTGAGGAAAACCCAGCTCCGACATCTGCCTCGAATGAATCCTCTATAGTCCAACTCGCCGATTTCAATGGATATACGGCGCTTCTGACGGCCGACGCTGGCCCCGACGCTTTGGCTCGGGCGGCTAATAACGCAGCGCTCCTTGGGCGGCTGTCCTCCCCAAGTTTTGTCCAGGTCCCCCATCACGGTAGCCGCCGTAACGTCACTCCGGCCGTCCTCAACAGCTGGCTCGGCAACGTCCTACCGGTGGGTGCTGCCATACGAGGTACTGCCTTCTGTTCTGTGGGGAACAACAAGCCGGAGTATCCAAAGCTGCGTGTGTCGAACGCGTTTTTACGGCGCGGCTACCCCGTTTACAAGCCGGATGGCTGTTGGATCTGGCACCGTCGCGGTATGCCTGATCGAGCGGAAGCGAAAGCGATCTCCCCAATCGCTTTTACCACTTCATACAAGGAATAGTAGTGTGGAGGGGCTGGACTCATACGTCATCCGCGCGAGGCTTTTTCCAGCCGTTCTTGCAATCGCCCCGACAATAGTCTTTGCGCTCGCGAGCGTCGCAGCGGATTGGGACGAACTCGGCCTACCGCAGGTGCTCATCACTACGGCGGTTGCAGTCCTTTTCTTCGGTTTCTCGGATCTTTCGCGGCGACTTGGCCGTCGTGTCGAGAAAAGGATATTTGCATTTTCCGGTGGTCGACCATTTCCGAAGGTTCTAAGGCACGGCGACAAGGTTCTAGATTCCCTGTCGAAGGCTCGCTACCAAACCTTTTTGGCATCGAAACTCGATGCAAAAGCTCCTACGTTATCTATGGAAACCGAAAACGCTGAAAAGGCTGACGCCTTCTATGTGCTCGCTGGTAACTGGTTGCGCGAACGGACTCGCGACCATTTAAAGTTCAAAGTTCTCTTTGAAGAGAACGTTGTCTACGGATTTCGCCGCAACCTGCTCGGCCTCAAGTGGATAGGCTTGGGGATCAACGCGATCGTTGTTGCTGCCAGTGTCTGGATGCTGTGGAGCGCCGACTGGTCGCTACTGCCCCAATATGGGACTGTGCTCGTTGTGGGGTTCCTCCACGCCCTCTTTTTTCTCATCGGAGTTTCCGAAAAGAGCGTACTCGACGCATCGGATCAATATGGTCGCCAACTAGTGCTAGCGTGCGAAACGCTTATGGCAGACGAAGCTGCCGCTGAGTTGCGGCGCGGCTGAGCAGAGGTGCGGCTTATCGGTTCTACTTCACCGGCGCCTTTAGGCCAGGGGAGATGACTCCCACCGAATTCACGCCCCAATCGCCGCTCCTACAGCAACCCCTTGCCCCGCAAGCCCGGGGCGAAGGTGGCCAGCGGCATGACGAGGGTCAGGGGCCTGTCGTGGAGGGCCTCCGCCCCGTAGGAGGCGTACCAGGTGGCGGCGCGGTCGTTTTTGGCGTCGATCATCAGCAGAATGCCGCCGCCTTCGCCGGCAAGCCTGAGGCAGCGCAGGGCGGCGGCGGCCAGCAGTTGGCCTCCCAGCCCTTGCCCCGCAACGGTCCGGTCCGTCGCCAGGCGGGCGAGCCTGAAGCCCGGCACGTCGTGGCGCGCGAGGCCCCTGGTCATTGGCGCGGGCACTGTCTCATGGGCCACGGACGCGGGCGCGATGGTGTAGAAGCCGAGGATGCGGTCGGGCCGTGCGTCGTCGATGGCGCAGAAGGTCTTGGCCGCGTTCTGCTCGTGGCCTTGCCGGGCAAAGCGCTGCAGAAAGACGGTCATCCCGGCATCGCCGCAGTCGAAGGACGCGCGATCATGGGATTTCCGGATCGCTTCCTCGTGCCAGGGCGAAAGGCTCACAGCGTGTCAGGCAGGGCCGCGATGGCGGCGCGGAGCTTCGCGTTGGGCTTGGGCGGGTTTTCCAGCAGGGCGAGGATGCGCAGATGGTCCTGCTCCGACGCCTTGACGGCTTCCGCTTCTGCGATCACCGCCTCGGCTTCGCGCAGCGCGGATTGTGTGACGAAACTGGTCAGGTCGGTGTTGCGCAGCAGGGCCGCCCGCAGCAGCTTGGATTTCGCAGCTGCGGCGATGCGCAGGCTCATGCGCTCGTTGTCTTCGACTGCTGCTCTTGGCATGGACGCCTCCATTCGGACTGTCCAGACTGTAGCGACATGGGCGCTTGAGGTCAATTGTGCGCCTTCAATGCGTACGAGCTTGGTGCAAGAGCAACAGGAAAAACCGGAAACTCTGACGAAGGGCCATTTGGGATCCCTTGTCCCTTGCGGGGCATCCCCCATCACCGCATCAACACAACCGGCGCCTTGCAGGACCGCAGCATCTCGGACGTGGTCGAGCCCAGCACGAAGCTGCGGATGCGGGAGTGGCCGTAGGCGCCCATGGCGACGAGGCAGGCGCCGTTTTGCTCGACGCGGTCGGCGAGGACTGCTTCCGGTTGGCCGGCGATGATGGTGGTCTCCACGCTCAATCCGGCCCCTTCGAGGATGGCCTTGGCATTTTCCTGGGCTTTTTCCGTCTCGCGGTTGCGGCTTCCGACGGTGACCACGTCGATCGTGAGGCCTGCAAACAACTTGTTGCGGGCGATGTGGTCGACCAGGCGCTGGCTCGAGGCGCCGCCATCATAGGCGACGATGACGCTGTCGATCGGCTTGAAGGCGCGGGAGGCGACGAAGACCGGCTTGTGGCTGGCGCGGATGAACCGCTCGAGATGGGCGCCGAGGCGGAGGCTCGCGAAATCGGCCTCTTCGCCGCGCTTGCCGATCATGATCATGCTGGCAGAGCCCTCCTGCTCGATGACCGTTTCCACGAATTCGCCCTGTCTGAGATGGGCGCCCACCACTTTCTGGCCTGTGGCCTCGATGATGGCGCGGGCGTCATCGAGAATGGCGCGGCCCTTCTGCTGCAGCAGTTTCGAGCGCTGCTCGTCGAGCGTCGCCAGTTCGTCAAGCAGGGCAGTGCGCGCGCCGAGCGTGATCGCGCCGGATAGATCGGAATTGCGGGCGCCGGGGCGGTCAAGCACATGCAGCAGGTCGACGCCAGCCTCCATCCGGGCTGCAGACCAGGCGGCATGGTCGCAGACGCTTTTCGAGTAGGCCGATCCGTCGACAAGGGCCAGGATTATGCTGGTCATGGTATGTCCTCCCTAGTGGTCTGGCCGAAACAGATGGTGCCCATCTGTCTCGAAAAGTCAGCCCACAAACTATTGATCTGGTGGGGCGATTTGTCCAGACAGATGGGGACCACCTGTCTGGATCGCACCACTAAGAGCGCGTCATGCATCAGTGTGACATCAACTTGTCCATCGCGCCCGGCTTGTCATGGATGGCGAGCCGGTCGACGATGGTTTCGGACGCTTCGTTCATGCCGATGATGTCCACGCTCGCGCCGTCGCGGCGGAATTTCAGCACCGCCATGTCGAGCGCCGCGACGCTGGAAATATCCCAGATATGGGCGCGGGAGACATCGATGACGACGTTTTCCAGAACCTCGCGGAAGTCGAAGGCCTTCATGAAATCATCCGCGGAGGCGAAGAACAGCTGGCCTTCGACGATATAGGTGCGGGACTTGCCATCGTCGGACAGGATCGAGCGGACGCCGAAGAGCTGGGAAATCTTCCAGGCGAAGAACAGGCCCGAGAGCAGCACGCCGACGAGCACGCCGATGGCGAGATTGTGGGTGAACACCACGAAGAGGACGGTTGCGAGCATCACCACGGACGAGGAGCGCGGATGGGTGCGCAGGTTCTTGAGCGAGGACCAGGAGAAGGTGCCGACCGAGACCATGATCATGATCGCCACAAGGGCCGCCATCGGGATCCGCGCTACCCAGTCGCCGAGCACGACGATGAAGAACAGCAGCATGACGCCCGCCACGAAGGACGACAGCCGCCCGCGGCCGCCGGACTTGATGTTGATGATCGACTGCCCGATCATGGCGCAGCCGGCCATGCCGCCAATGAAGCCGGTGGCGGTGTTGGCGATGCCCTGGCCGACGCATTCGACATTGCGGTTGGACGTGGTGTCGGTCAGATCGTCGACGATGGACTGGGTCATCAGCGATTCAAGCAGGCCGACGGCGGCCACGGCCACGGAATAGGGCAGGATGATCCACAGGGTTTCGAGGTTGAACGGGATCTGCGGAATGAGAAAGACCGGCAGCGTGTCGGGCAGCGCACCCATGTCGCCGACGGTGCGGATGTCGAAGCCGAAGGCGAGGCTGACGGCGGTCAGAACGACGATGGTGACCAGCGGCGAGGGGATCGCCTTGGTCAGGAGCGGAAACAGGTAGATGATGGCAAGGCCCGCGGCGACCATCACATAGGTCAGCCACGGCACGCCGATGAGCTCGGGCAATTGCGCCATGAAGATGAGGATCGCGAGCGCATTGACGAAGCCGGTCATCACCGATTTTGAGACAAAGCGCATGACATAGCCGAGCCGGGCGGCACCCGCGGCGATCTGGATCAGGCCCGCGAGCACGGTTGCCGCCAGCAGATATTCCAGCCCGTGATCCCTGACGAGCGACACCATCAGCACCGCAGTGGCGGCCGTCGCCGCCGAAATCATGCCCGGCCTGCCACCGACGATGGCCGTGATGACGGCGATCGAGAAGGAGGCATAGAGCCCGACCTTGGGGTCGACGCCGGCGATGATCGAAAAGGCGATGGCTTCGGGGATCAGGGCCAGGGCAACGACGAGGCCCGACAGGATGTCGCCGCGGATATTGCCGGTCCATTGCGTGAGATAGCTGTTGAACGAGATCATGGAGATTGGCTTCCTGTCCGTTTAAACGATGGTTTTTCGGTGCGAAGCTAGCAGGAGCGGGCCACTGGGTGAGGGCGAATGCTGCGGCGGTCTTGCGTTTTCATGGGGGCGCGACCCGGTTGCGGGTCACCTCGAATGAGGCTTCGATAACGGCACAGGCCCGGAATGCC
Source organism: Hoeflea sp. (assembly GCA_019084245.1). Taxonomy (GTDB): domain Bacteria; phylum Pseudomonadota; class Alphaproteobacteria; order Rhizobiales; family Rhizobiaceae; genus Hoeflea. The sequence goes on along the minus strand of JAHRFE010000036.1, from coordinate 120,519 downwards.
AAGCAAAACCTGTTCGCAGTTGCGGAAAACTGACCGGTGGCCTTTGATCAGGCCGTGAGTTCGTGGATCGTCACGCCGGGGCAGACCGCGCGCGCGATGTCGCAAAGATGGCGGTGATGGGTGAGATAGATCACCTGGCCGGCGCCCGCCATGCCGGCAAACAGCTTGAAGGCTTCCTCTGCGCGGAAATCATCGAATGTCTCCATGATGTCGTCGGCGATGAACGGCACCGGCGGCCGTGTCTCGGCGAATTCATGAAAGCCCGCCACGCGCAGCGCGAGGTAGAGCTGGAACCGCGCGCCCTTGGACATGTCCGCCGCCTGTTTCGACGCGCCGTCATTCTGCAGCGCAATCAGGGTTTCTCGGCCCTTGTCGGGCTGGGAGGCGAGGCCTGTGTAGCGGCCGCGGCTGATGGTGCGGACCGCCTCCGAGGCCCGCGCCATCATCGAGGAGCGGTGGCGCTCGCGGTAGAGCGTCAGTGCCTGTTCCATGGCAAGGATCCCGGCCGACAGCCGGAGATAGTGCTCGGCGCCTTCGGCTATGGCGATGAGGATGGTCTGGCGCTGCTGCTCGATCAGCGCCACCGCGTCGTCGCCGCCAACCGCTGCGAGGTCGCTCGCCGTACTGGTGCGCGCGGCATAGAGTTCCTGCACATCGGCATCGAGCGTGTCGAGAGCGGTTTCAAGTTCGAGCTTTTCGGCCGCCAGCGCTGCGCTGTCGGCCTGGGCGAGGTGTTCTCGGGCTTCGTCAAAATTGCCTGCGCCCAGGCTTTCGCAGATCTGCCGCCTGATCTCGTCAACGCGCGCGGTCAGGGCCTTGCGCTCGAGAGCCCGGTCAACCGCGAGCGCCGCATCGGTGAGGGTCTCGGCCTGGAGCGCTGCGAGCATCGGGTCGCGGATGCCGGCATGGGCGTCCCATTTTTCGGCGTGGGCGCGCTGGCGTATCCGGGCGTCCTCGATCTGCGCGGCAATGTCCGCACGGCGTGCCCTTGCCTTGTCGGCGGCGGCCAGCCGGGTGGCGAGCTGGCGGGCGACGGCTGCGACAGAGGCGTCCTCGGTGTTTATGCCGGCTTGCCGGGCGATCTCATGCAGGCTGGCCGCGTAGTTCGCCTGGTCCTGCTGCATCTTGGCGATGCGGTCGGCGAGGCCCGCGCGGTCGTGCAAGGCGGAGCCCAGTTCGCCAAGCAGTGGCAGCACCTCGCGGATTTCGGCAGCCGTGGGCGTGCGACCGGCCTCTCCGAGCCAGCAGCCGGCACAGGCGGTTTTCCAGGCCAGCAGCCAGGCCTGGAGGTCTTCGTCAGCGGTGCGCAGATCCAGCTCGCGCTTTCTGAGCGCACGCTCCTGCTGCGCAAGCTGCTGGCGCTGGGCTTCGAGCTTCGTTTCACGGCTGATGAGGTCCTGTGCGCGGGCGAGCAGAGGTTCCAGGTCGTGGTCCGACGCCATTGTGGCGTCGAGCGGCGCGAGCACCCGGACCAACCGGTCCGTGGCGGCCTGGCGGTCCGCTTCCGCGATTTCAAGCTGGCGGAGATGGTCGCGCAAGGCGCGACCGGCCTCCATCGCATGGTCGCGGCGGGCGAGCCAGTCAGCGAGCGCGTCCGGCGTCATGTCATTGGGGAGCGCGGGGGACAGCGCGGTGACGGCTGCTGCGATCCGGCCCATGAGGTCTGTCCGGGCGGCATCCAGTCGCGATCGAGCCAGCGCGGCACCTTCAAGATCAGCTTGGAGAACCGCGATCTGCACGGTGCATTCATTGAGCTTGGCGACATCCGCCTGATGGCTGGCGCGCTTGTCCATGGCCGCGTCAAACGCCTGCATGGCGGCTTCGAAGGTGAGGGCGGATTGGGAATCCAGTTTGGATGTGTGGTGCGCCCAGGCCTCATCGCGGGCTGCGCGCAAGACGTCCGCCGCCTCGGAGGAGGGCAGGCTGCGGGTCCTTGTGATGGCGGCGGCTTCGGCCTGATGGCGCTTGAGAAGGGTGCTCAGGCGGGCGGTTTCCTCGTCAGCTGAGGCAAGCTTGCGCTCCAGATCCTCGGTCTCGCTCTTCCATTTGCGCAGGGTTTCGGCAGAGGGCGGGGTCATGGCTTCGAGCGTGGGCACATCTCCCTGCCAGGGCAACAGGGTTTTCAGGCGCGCGTCGCATTTTTCCCGGGCCTCGGGGATGGCGCGAAGGGCTGCCTGCCGCCGCAGCCCATGGTCTTCACCGAGGATGGCTGTGACGAGGCTTGCCAGATCTGCAATCCGGCGTGGCCGCTCGTCCGGCGCGATGTCGTTCGACGCGCCGCCGGCATCACCGAGCTGCGCCTGAAGGTCTTCGCGGGCGGCGCGTGCGTCTTCGGCTTCGCGCCGGGCAGTCGCCAGGCGCACGTCGAGGTTGGTGCGCGCCTCGATCAGCTCGCGCAGGCCCGCGCTTGTCGCGGTGTCGAGCAGAAACTGGTCGGGCTGTGCCTCGCCGGGCCGTCCCAATTGCGTGAGCAGGTGTTCGATGCGGCCCTGCATTCGGGCCAGCGCAGCGCGGCGGTCGGGCAGGTCTTCCTCCGCCGCATTGTTGCGTGTGCGCAACCGGTCGAGGTCCGCCATCCGGTCCTGAAGCGCCAGGATGCCGGGATCGAGGCTCACGGCTTCAAGGTCCGCCGTCAGCCGCTCGACTTCCGCATGGAGAGCTGCGCCGCTGGCCTGAAGGGCAGCGTCATCCTCGCTCAACTTGCGGATCTGGTCGCGCCATTCGGGTGCCGCATCGGGCAGGCCTGCCAGGGGTTCGATCTGTCGGGCCAGCGTGTCGAGTTCGCCCAGGCGCGGCAGCGCGGTGAGCAGCCGGTTGATGGCGGCAAGCCGCGCCCTGACCTGCTGGCGTTCGGAACTCGCCTCGGCATGGTGCTCCGTCGCGTCGTCATGGGCCTTGGTCAGGCGGGCATAGTCGCTCGCCTGGGTGTCGAGCCGGTCGCGCTCGGCCTTCAGTTTGGCCAGGTCCGATTTCAGTTCGGCTAGGCGTCCCGAGCGGGCCCGGTACTTGTAGAAGTCCTCGGTCTCGCCGCGGAGTCGGACCAGCCGTTGCGACAGGTCACCGAGACCCGCGCTGGCCGAGAACAGCAGTTCGCCCAGATCGCCGCGGCTCGCCAGAATACTCTCGCCGCCCTGTTCCAGCGTCTCGTCATCGAGCGAGAACATGGTCCGGTAGGCGTCGCGGTCGAGCCCGCCCAGGCCGGCAAGCAGAGCGCCCTCGGAAATAGGCTGGTCCTGGGCGTCAAACAGGCTGTTTTGCGACCGCTTGCGGCGGATGACCTCGATCGTCTTGCCCTCAAACGCGATCGCCGCGCCGATCTGCATGGTGGGGTAGGGGTGCAGGAAATTGTAGCTGCTCTGCGCGCCGATGCCATAGAGCAGGTCGAGCCAGCCATGGAACAGCGTGGATTTTCCGGCCTCGTTCGGACCGTAGACAATGTGGAGGTCGCAGCCGCCCTCGGTCCGGGGGCCGAAATCGATGACATGATCGGTGAACTTGCCGTAGCGGGTGAGATCGAGGCGGTTGAGGCGCATCAGGTGGTTTCGCTCGCTGATGCAGAGCCGGTCTGGAGCCGGGCGAGCACGTCGTCGGCCCCTTCACGCGCAAGCCGTGAGAGCGCGACACGTGCCTCAACCTCGTCCGTGCCGAAGAGATCTCGCAAATCGGCGGGAAGCTGCGTCTGGAGGCTCGTGGCGATGTTTGCGAACGCGGTTTCATAGCCATCCGAGCCGAGAATGGCTGTGCCGATCAACGCCCGGAGTTCATGCAGCGGGTCGGTCGAGGGAACGCCATGGGTGTTGGGTGGCGTGCAGCTGATGTCGAGCTTTTCAATCCAGGTGGCGCCGGTCTGCGCGGCGCGTTCCTCGGCTTCCGCCATCAGCAAATCTGCATCGCGGCGCATGCGCCAGGCGAGCGGCGTGGCGCCGGAGAAGGCGAGGCGCACCACAAGCTCGGGCGACGCGGAATTCCGGCGCGCCTCGCCGAGTGCCTGACTGATGGCACCCGCCAGTTCGCTCCACTCGGTCATGCCCTCTGCATTGATGCCAACGCGGGCGAATTCCGCGAGAGACGTCGGCCGCTCCTCAAGACTCACGGTGCCGTCGTCGTCAATCGAGACGAGGGTCACGGATTTGGGGCCGTCCTCGTTGATGTCGCGGCCCTGCGGCATGCCTGGCATGACGATGGCGCCGCCATTCTCGATTGACGAGCGTTTGTGGATATGGCCCAGCGCCCAATAGTCAAAGCCGGTGGCCATGAGATCGGCGGGGCTGCACGGCGCGTAGACGTCATGGCCTTCGGCGCCGCCAAGACTGGTGTGCATCATGCCGATGTTGATCGTGTCGGGGATGGCAGGCCTGTATTTCGGCAGCAGGCTCTCGGGCGCTACCGGCTGGGCGAAACTCAGGCCGTGGATGGCGACCGGCTTTTCGCCCGGGCCGCGGTCGATCAGCACATGCTCGGGCCGGCCGCCAAACAGCTTGACCAGATCGGGCAACACCAGTTCCTTCGAAATCCGGGAAAGCGCGTCGTGATTGCCGCGAATGATGAAGGTGTGGATGCCGGCCTTTGCCAGGCGTCCGAGTTCGCCGGCGAGAAAACGGGCGGTCTTCATCGAGGTCTGGTCGCCGTCATAAAGATCGCCGGCAATCAGCAGCGCATCAACACGCTCGTCAAGGCACAGATCGATAATGGCGGTGAACGCCTGGCGCGTCGCCGAACCGATCAACTCCGCAAGCTCGGGATTTCGCAGCGCCAGCGAGCGCAGCGGTGAATCGAGATGGATATCGGCGGTGTGGACGAAACGATAGGCGGCGATCGGTGGCTCCTCCGGCAGGTCGATTGCCGTTCAGGTGAACGGGGCTTTTGAGCCATAGCACAGGCATTCGCAGTGACGACAGGCTGTTTGGGCCAACCAGTGGCGCGAGTCGCGAGCCGATGTCAAAGCGGGATGCGGGGCGCACCTGTGCGCAGGCCGGCCTTGGTGCGCGGCTCTTTCAGGGATCCGTCACGCGGACGCTGCATCGCACAAAAAAATGGCAATGCATTAAATATAGGCATCAGTTGATGCGTTTTTTGTACATCTTTCTTCCGGGTATGTCATGCAACCTTAACAAACCGTTAAAATCTGCAACTGGCAAGGCGCTTGCATTGAGCAGTCCCGTGGACACGAACAGCACGGAGGCTGACATGAAATTTACCACTAAATTGCAGATCGCAGGGGCGGCGGCACTGATTACATCGAGCGTCTTGACCCACTCGGCATATGCGCAGGAGGAGACAATCAAGGTTGGTGTCCTGCACTCGCTTTCGGGCACGATGGCTATCTCGGAAACGACGCTCAAAGAAACGATGGAAATGCTGATCGCGCAGCAGAACGCCAAGGGCGGCGTGCTGGGCAAGCAGCTCGAGGCGGTCGTCGTCGACCCGGCATCCGACTGGCCGCTGTTTGCCGAAAAGGCCCGCGAACTCATGACCGTCCAGAATGTCGACGTCATGTTCGGCTGCTGGACCTCGGTGAGCCGCAAGTCGGTCCTGCCGGTGATCGAGGAGCTCAACGGCCTCCTGTTCTACCCGGTCCAGTATGAGGGCGAAGAATCCTCCAAGAACGTCTTCTACACGGGGGCTGCGCCCAACCAGCAGGCGATTCCGGCAACCGACTACTTCCTCGAAGAACTCGGCGTCGAGAAGTTCGCGCTGCTCGGCACCGACTATGTCTATCCACGCACGACCAACAAGATCCTCGAGCAGTACCTCAAGGACAAGGGCATCGCGGCCGAGGACATCTTCGTCAACTACACCCCGTTCGGTCATTCCGACTGGTCCAAGATCGTGGCCGACGTGGTTGCGCTGGGCGCCGACGGCAAGAAGGTGGGCGTGATCTCGACCATCAATGGCGACGCCAATATCGGTTTCTACAAGGAGCTTGCGGCCGCCGGCATCTCGGCTGACGACATTCCGGTGGTGGCCTTCTCGGTGGGCGAGGAAGAACTCTCCGGCCTCGACACCACCAACCTCGTCGGCCACCTCGCCGCCTGGAACTACTTCCAGTCGGCCGAATCCCCGGTCAATGCCGAGTTCATCAAGGAATGGAAGGCGTTTGCCGGCGAAGCGCGTGTCACCAACGACCCGATGGAAGCCCATTACATCGGCTTCAACATGTGGGTGAACGCAGTCGAAGCCGCAGGCACCACCGATGTCGATGCCGTCCGCACCGCCATGTACGGCCAGAAGTTCCCGAACCTGACCGGCACCGAAGCCGAAATGCTGCCGAACCATCACCTGACCAAGCCGGTGCTGATCGGCGAAATCCAGGCAGACGGCCAGTTTTCCATCGTCAGCCAGACCGAGCCGGTTCCCGGCGACGCCTGGACCGACTTCCTGCCGGAATCGGCCGTGCTGGAATCGGATTGGAAGGAGCTTGGCTGCGGCATGTACAACACCGAGACCAAGACCTGCGTGCAGCTCAATTCCAACTATTGATCCCCTGGAACGGGAAGGGGGCCTGGCGGCCCCCTTTTCGCTCTCCCAACATGTCCGGTTTTCCATGCTCCGCTTTGCCTGTCTGCTGATAGCCGCGATGGTCTGCCTTGCGCCCGCACACGCCCAGGAGGGCGGTCTCAACGCACTGCTTGAAACCCATCGCGCCAAGATCGAAAAACCCTCGCGCACGACGATCTCCCCGGTGCTCGAGGACCTCGTTGACAGCCAGCTGCCCAGCGTGGCGGTGTTCTTGGAGAACTGGCGGGAGAAGGGTGTCTGGCAGCGCAGATCTGACGGGCGGTTCTTTTTCGTCAAACCGGCGGATGGCGATGAGGTGATGCTGATCGATGTCGACACCGGTGCGGATGCGGGTCTCGCCGACCGAAGCGAGCTTTCCAATCTCAATCCCAACAGCGGTGTGCGCGCCGTCATCGCTGCAGCACTTGTTCAATTTCAACTGTCCGATCCTGATCCGGCGCGGCGTTTGCAGGCGCTGACCGCGCTTGCGCGTGACGCCAATCAATCGCATCTGAGCATCTTGCGCGAGGCGATCGAGGCGGAGACCGATCCCGACATCAAGGCGCGGAAGGAACGGCTGGAGCGGCTGCTGACCATCAGGTTCGGCAGCGATTCCGCCAACCGTGTCGCAGCCATCGAGAGTTTTGCCGGCGACCCGGGCGTTGATGCCCGCGCGGCGCTCAATCCGCTGGTGGCGACCAGCATAAAGGTCTTCGATGCGACGCCGGAAGGCGTCAATGTGGCGCGGCTGCTCACGCCCGGCAGCGACATCGAGCCGGAGGTAGCCTATCAATTGTTGGTCGATGCCGGCAAGGCGCGGCCGATCGTGCCGCTTTCCGAGCGCAAGCGCGCGTTGATCGCCAATATTCAGGATGGCGCGGTCGCGGACATTCCCGTGGCCGATCTGGTGACCCAGGAGGCACGCGACCGGGCCTATCTGGCGCTCGCCGCGGCGGGCGCGGTGCCGCCGCTGGTCAGTCGCGAGGAGCAGCGATCTGCCGTGGCGGCCCACGTGTTCGCCGAAATCTATTCCGAGCCCGATCCGGCGCTCACCACCGCGGCTCGGCAAACCCTGTCGGACATCAGCGGCACGGTCGGGTTCTACCGGTTTATCTCGCTGGCGCTTGACGGTCTGTCGCTGGCCTCGATCTACTTCCTGGCGGCCATCGGCCTTGCCATCACCTTCGGCGTGATGGGCGTGATCAACATGGCCCATGGCGAATTCATCATGATCGGCGCCTATACCGGCTATGTCGTCCAGCAATTCATCCCCAACTATACGGCCTCCATTCTGGTGGCGCTGCCGCTGGCCTTCGCCGTGGCGTTCATGGCCGGCGTCGCGCTCGAACGGCTGGTGATCCGGCATCTGGCGCATCGGCCGCTCGAAACGCTTCTCGCCACCTTCGGCATCTCCATCGCGCTCCAGCAGATCGCCAAGAACATCTTCGGCACGCAGGCGCGGCCGCTGACATCGCCGTCCTGGCTGGATGGCGCCTGGGCGCTCAACGATGTGGTTTCGGTGAGCTACATCCGGATCGCCATCTTCGTGCTCGCCGTCGTGTTCATGGGCCTGCTGCTGTTCATCCTCAAGCGCACGAGGCTTGGGCTCGAGATCCGGGCGGTGACGCAAAACCCGCGCATGGCCTCGTCGATGGGGATCAATCCGGACAGGATCAACATGATGACCTTCGGGCTCGGCTCCGGCATCGCCGGCATCGCCGGCGTCGCTATCGGGTTGTTCGCCAAGGTGACCTCGGAGCTCGGCTCGGGCTACATCGTCCAAAGCTTCATGACCGTGGTGGTGGGCGGGGTCGGCAACATCTGGGGCACGCTCGCCGGCGCCGGCATGATCGGCTCGCTGCAGAAGGTGATCGAGTTCTTCAACCCGTCGAACACGCTCGCGGCGCAGACCTACATGATCATCTTCATCATCATTTTCATTCAGTTCAGACCCAAGGGCATTATCGCGCTCAAGGGCCGTGCGGCGGGGGATTAGGTCATGCAGCGTTCCCTGTTTGCGCAGCAACCATCGGTGCTGATCTTCATCTCGCTTCTCGCGATCTTCACCATCGTCATCACGGTCCTGTCGGAAGGATTTGGCCTGGGGCTGGTGTCGACCAGCTTCGTCAAGATCCTCGGCAAGACGCTCTGCCTGTGCCTGATCGCCATCGCCATGGATCTGGTCTGGGGCTATTGCGGGATCCTGTCACTCGGCCATTTCGCCTTCTTCGGACTCGGCGGCTACATGATCGGCATGTGGCTGATGTATGAGCGGACCAAGGACATCGTCATCGCCTCGCTCGCCAGTGCTGAACTGCCGCCCACGGCGGAAGAGATCCGCGAGGGCATCGGCACGCAGATCTTCGGCGTCGTCGGTGGCGCCGAAATTCCGGTTGTCTGGTATTTCGCTGACAGCCTCTTTGCCCAGCTGGCGCTGGTGGTTCTGGTGCCTGGTCTCTTGGCGCTGGTGTTCGGCTGGCTCGCGTTCCGTTCACGGGTGACGGGAGTGTATCTGTCGATCCTGACCCAGGCGATGACGCTGGCGCTGTCGCTCTACCTGTTCCAGAACGACAGCGGCCTGCGCGGCAACAATGGCCTGTCGGGGCTGCAGAACTTGCCAGGGCTCACCGATGTGCCGCAATCTGTCGTCTCGGTCTGGTTTTTCCTGGCCTCCGCGCTGGCGCTGGGCTTGGGTTATCTGCTCGCTGCCTGGGTGGTCTCGGGCAAGTTCGGTAACGTCATCCGCGCCATCCGAGATGACGAGACGCGCATCCGCTTTATGGGCTATCCGGTGGAAGCCTACAAGCTGGTGGTGTTCACGCTGACCGCCGTGATCGCCGCGATTGCGGGGGCGCTCTATTATCCGCAGGCAGGGATCATCAATCCGGCGGAAATCGCGCCCATCGCCTCGATCTATCTCGCGGTCTGGGTAGCGATCGGCGGGCGCGGGCGGCTCTATGGCGCGGTCATCGGCGCGGCGACGGTCTCGCTGTTGTCCTCCTGGTTCACCGGCGGGCAGGCGCCGAGCATTCCGCTCGGATTCTACACCATCAACTGGGTCGACTGGTGGCAGGTACTGCTGGGGCTCGGCTTCGTGCTGGTGACGCTGTTCATGCCCAAGGGCATCGGCGGGTTGTTCGATCGGCTGGTCAGAAAGGATGCGGCGTGAGTTCACTTCTCGAAGTCACCTCGATTTCGGTGTCGTTTGACGGCTTCAAGGCGATCAACAATTTGTCGTTCGAGATCGGCGAACAGGAATTGCGCGCGATCATCGGACCCAACGGGGCCGGCAAGACCACCTTCATGGACATCGTCACCGGCAAGACAAGGCCCGACGAGGGCAGGGTGCGGTTTGGCGAGCCGCAGCTCGACCTTCTGCGCCTGTCGGAAAGCCAGATCGCGCGCGCGGGCGTCGGCCGCAAGTTCCAGCGCCCGACGGTGTTCGAGGCGCAAAGCGTGCGCGACAATCTGATGATGGCCCTGAGCAATGACCGGCTGCCGTTTTCGGTGCTGGGATACCGGGCAACAGTGGAAGACGGGAGCCGCGTGCTGGCGCTTGCCGAGGAAATCGGCTTGTCAGACGAGCTTGACCGCATTGCGGGCGAACTCTCCCACGGGCAGAAGCAATGGCTCGAGATCGGCATGCTGCTGGCGCAGGAGCCCAAGCTGCTGCTGGTCGACGAGCCCGCGGCCGGAATGACCCTGGGCGAGCGCGAGCACACCACCGACCTGTTGCGCAGGGCTGCGGAAACCCGGGCGGTCGTGGTGGTCGAGCACGACATGGAATTTGTCCGCCGGCTCGATTGCAAGGTGACGGTGCTGCACGAGGGATCGGTTCTGGCGGAAGGGTCTCTCGACCACGTCACCGCCAATGCCGAGGTCATTGATGTCTATCTGGGGCGCTAGAGAATGCTGAATGTTGAAAACCTGACGCTGCATTACGGCCAGTCGCAGATCCTCAAGGGCATTTCGCTGAAAGCCGATGTCGGGCAGGTGACTTGCGTGATGGGCACCAATGGCGTGGGCAAGACCAGTCTGCTCAAGGCCATCTCCGGCGTGCATCACCGCTCGGGCGGCGAATACCATCTCGACGGGCAGGTGATCGGCAGGATCCCGGCGCATCAGCTGGCCGCCAGGGGCGTTGGCTACGTGCCGCAGGGCCGGGACATCTTCCCGCTGCTGACGGTGACCGAGAATCTGGAGACCGGATTTGCCTGTCTGCCGCGCAGCGAGCACCGGATCCCGGATCATATCTACGAGCTGTTCCCGGTGCTCAAGGACATGCGCAATCGCCGCGGCGGCGATCTGTCGGGCGGCCAGCAGCAGCAGCTCAGCATCGCGCGGGCGCTGATCACCCGGCCGAAGCTCTTGCTGCTGGACGAGCCCACCGAGGGCATCCAGCCCAACATCATCCAGCAGATCGGCCGCGTCATCGCGCTCCTGCGCGACGAAGGCAAGATGGCGATCGTGCTGGTGGAGCAATATTTCGAATTTGCCTACGGCCTGGCCGACCGGTTCTGCGTGATCGAGCGCGGCGAAGTCAAAATGGCGGGCGACCGCGAGAGCCTGACCAAGGACAGGTTGCGCGAAGCGGTTTCCGTGTGAGGCGCGTGTCCGCAACGGGCAAGTAATGTCTGCCCATGATTTGGGCGAATGCAATCCTCCTCGTCTCACCCTGCCCATTGAACTTGCATCAGTCTCAAAGGGTTAGAGAATATTCGGCGTGAAGCCCGGGATTGCCGACCTTCCGCAAACTGGCACGCTTCCTGCTTTGATTATGTCAGATCCAGAGGGGATCGATAACGACGCCCGCAAAGGGCGCAGGGCGAAGGGCCGCCAGGCAGGATCACGTTCACTCCCGGATGTACGGAGAGCGTGGTCCGTCTGGCGGTTTTGCTATTCGCTGGTCCGGATAGTGACGGGTTGGGCCTGTTGAGCCGGGAGGGCGGCGTGCGATTGCCGTTCGGGCAGCTTGCGGTCGACCAGCCAGTCGGTGGCAGATGCCGCGATCCAGATCGAGAACAGGGTGACCCAGGCGGTCAGCGCGAAAATGCTTGCGCCGGTGACACCCGCGCCCACGGCGCAACCGCCGGCCAGCATGCCGCCAAAGCCCATCAGAGCGGCGCCAGCGAGATAGCGCCGCATCGATCCGCCGCCCTCAAAGCCCTGAAGTTCGAGCTCGCCGGTTACGAGCGCTGCCAGAAATGCGCCGAGGAACACGCCGGGCACCAAGCCGACATCGAAATCGATCATCGACCCGGGCTGCGACAGAAACAGCATCAGCGTGTCCGCCGAGGGGCCGGTGAAACTCAAGGATTCGATCGTCACCGGCTCGAAGGCGATCCCGGTCATGGATTTGGTGAACCACCAGGCGAGCGGAATGCAGGCCCCCACCAGGAAGGAAGCGAGCGTCTTCCAGATGCCGATCTTGCGCCACATAGCCAGCCAAAGGCTTGCCATGAAGCCTATCAGCACCAGCGCGAAGGCGGTTGTTTCGGACACGCCGGACAGGACCAGAAGGTCATTGGATCCGATCGACAGCGTCGTCAGCGGCGTTGCCAGCGCTTCGCGCAGCGGAGAGAGAAACCCATGCAGGCTGGCTTGCGCCACGACCGCGAACACCAGGCCCGAGAGCAGGGCGCGCAGGTTTCCCGTGGCCGACAGCACCAGCAGCCGGGACGAGCAGCCGCGCGCCAAAACCATGCCGACGCCGAACATCAGCCCGCCGAGGGCAGCACCGGAGAGGCTTTGCGGCGAGGCCAGCTGGCGGGTTTCGGTGGCGCTGAACAGGTCCATTGCCGACAGCAGCAGGGTTCCGGCGATCGCGGTGGAAAACACGATGAGCCAGACCGCCATCTTGCCGCCGACCTGGCCGCGGGAAAATTCGATGGCAGCCGCGCGCAGGCAGAAACGGCTCTGCTGGGCAAAGGCGCCGAACAAGGCACCGATCACCGCGCCGCCGATCAAAAGCGTCCATTTGTCGCCGAACCGGTCGGCAAGCAGCTCAAGTTCCATCGAACCATTTCCTTTCATGCCAAAATACCCCAATTGCGGGAACAGGCATTGACCTCAGTCAAGACAAAGGCAAATATTCAAATAAATCTATGTGGAGGAATATCATGACATCGCTTGATCTGACGAGACGCAACTTGCTGCGGACCAGCGTGGCTGCGGCGGGTGCATTGCTGTTGCCGGTGGGGCTGCGACCGGCCCGCGCCCTGGAGATCGGCGAGGCGGTGCTGAGCACCGTCAGCGACGGCAACCTGGTGTTGCCGCTGGATTTTTCCTATCCGGATGTGCCGATGGATGAGCTTGTGGCGTTGCTCACGGAAAACGGGCAGCCGACAGACACATTGACCCCTGAGTGCAATGTTCCGTTCCTGAAATCAGGTGACAGGCTGATCATGTTCGATGTGGGATCCGGCCCCAATTTCATGCCGTCGGCGGGCAAGCTTCTCGACAACATGGCAGAGGCCGGCTTTGATCCGGCTGATGTCACCGACGTGGTCTTCACCCATTGCCATCCCGACCATCTCTGGGGGCTGGTCGATGACTTCGACGAGGTGCTGTTTTCCAATGCGAGCTTCCACATGGGCCGTGCGGAATGGGAGTTCTGGCGCGATCCGGGAACGGTTGACGCCATGCCTGAAGAACGCAAGACATTCGCCGTCGGCGCACAAAACCGGCTTGCTCATCTCGAAGACATGATCAACCTGTTCGAGCCAGGCGCCGAGGTGCTGCCCGGGGTGGAGGCCGTCGACACCGCCGGACATACGCCGGGGCACATGGCGTTCCTGCTGCATGGCGGATCGGAGCCGGTGCTGGTGGCTGGCGACGCGCTCACGCATTTCGCCATGTCGTTCCAGCATCCTGCCTGGCCCAGCGGCTCGGACCAGGACCCGGAGATGGGCGTCGCCACGCGGCTCAAGCTGCTCGACCGGCTTGCCACGGACAAGGCGGCGCTGACCGCCTACCATCTGCCCAGGCCCGGCGAGGGCCGGGTGGAGCGCGACGGGACGGCTTACCGTTTCGTGGCTTCCGGCTGAGCTTTTGGCGCCCGCCAGTCGGCGATGAAGCTGAAGGCGTTGCCTTCAACCAGCAGGCCGAGGCCCATGCGGGCGCCGGCGGCGATCGAGATCATCACGATCGGGGCGGAGATCGCCATCACCGAGAAGGCGCTGACGCCCTGGCCGATGGTGCAGCCGAGCGCAAAGACGCCGCCGGTTCCCATGAGAAAGGCGCCGAGCAGGTGGCGGCTCAACTCGCGGGCGTCGTCGCAGGCTTCCCAGCGCATGTCATCGGAGCGGAACGCGGAGACGGCTGCGCCCAGGAACACGCCGATGACGATGCCGATGCCGTAATCGGGCAGTTCGCCGGTGACGGTGATGATCTGCAGGATGGTTTCGCCCACGGGCATGACGAAGGAGCCGGCCTCGACCTGAACCGGGTAGAGCGCCTGAGCCGCAAACAGACTGGTGATCACCCAGCCCGCGGCGATGCACAGCCCGATGACCACGCCGGCGATCAGCCGGTTGCGGTCGGCGCGGAAACTTGCCGATCTGAACACCCACCACAGTCCCGCAGCACCGATGAGCAGCGCCAGCGGCAGTGTCGCGTTGAAGCCCGTGGCGCGCGAGATCAGTGCGCCTACCGATTGTCCGCCCAAGCCTGAGAGATCGACAGCCCATGGATCGAACAGAACCGCGCGGATGTGGGCGGTGACGCCGCGCTGGGCGGCCAGCGCTGCAAGCCCGAGGCCGGTCAGCACCACCAGCGCGCGCAGATTGCCGCCGCCAAGCCGCACCAGCGCGCCGAAGCCGCAGGTGCCGACAAGCGCCATGCCGAGGCCGAACATCAATCCGCCGACGATGGCGCCGGCGAGCGACAGCGGCTCGGTCAGATAGAAGGATTGGTCAAGCCCGGCCACGCCCGCGGCGCCGAGCAGTTGCGTGGCGATCAGCGCCGTGAACGCAGCCAGCGCCCAAGCCCGGAGCGGGCGGTCGTCGCCCGCATACCAATGGCGTTCCAGAGCCGCCATCGTGCAAAAATGGCTTTTGCGCGCGGCAAAACCAATAATGGCGCCGACCAGACAGCCCGACAGCGCAAGCATCCACCCTGAATCAAACATTATGGCCGTCTCCTCCCGTTGGCCGGCATTTGTCCCGGTCCTTTTCCTCAAGCTTAGGGACCGGAAGAATTCAATGCAAGCTATGCGTCCGGGTCAGCCGTTCCCGGTGTCCGGACGGCACAGCAGATCATAGAGCGAGGCCACAATGGCCGAGACTTCCGCGTTGGAAATCGAATAGTGGATCATCCGGCCCTCGCGGCGCGTGCTGACCATGTGATCAAAGCGCAGCCGGGCGAGCTGCTGGGACACCGCCGCCTGCGGCAGGGCCAGCAGTTCCTCGAGTTCGGAGACGGATTTTTCGTTTTCCGACAACAGCCAGAGAATGAGCAACCGGGTCTCGTGCGACATCGCCTTGAGGATATCACTCGCCTTGCGCGCCTGTCCGGCAAGAACGTCGATGTCCTGGCCGGAAAAATCCTGGTTTGGCGTCAGTTCCGATGTCATGGCTCCAGCTTTGCAAGCATTTCATCGACAAGCGCCCAGAAGAACTGGTCGCCGGGATAACCGCGCAACCGCGCGATTTCCCGGCCCTCATCGACCAGAACAAAGGTTGGCGTGAACCTTTCGACTGGAATGTCCGCAAGGTCTTCCGGCAGCGGTTCGTGAATGTTGACCCGCCGCAAGGGCGCGCGCTGGCCCTGTTCGGTGTTCGGCCAGGCAGGCGCCACTTCCTCGTTGAAACGCTTGCACCAGGCGCAGCCGGGTTGCTCGAACATGACCATCTCGGCCGCGAATGCCGGCGTGGCCAGGAGCAGGAAGAAGGAAAGCGCAGCCGCGAGAGGAGATGTCATGAGGCTGGTCCAGTTCCCGGAAAATAGTGATTGCAATATATATTGTATTTTGCATATCTTGCAATCGCATTCTGGCTGGCTATACGCCATGAGGAGGCCGAATGCGATTCAGGCGTGTTGCGTTCGAGCGGCGTCATGGGTGAACGGTGCATGTTTGAACCAGGGTGCTGGAGCAGCCTTTTCCGGCTAGTCTGGACAGGCGACGCTTCGGGGGAGGAAGACGCCAATGATAGATGTCGGGTATGGAGCCGCCTTTCTGGCCGGATTGCTGTCATTCTTTTCGCCCTGCGTGCTTCCGATCGTTCCGCCCTATCTCGCCTATCTGGCGGGTATGAGCTTCAACGAAGTCAAAAACGCCGACGCTGACAATGTGGCGTCACGCCGCATCGCGCTCGCCTCGGTCGCCTTTGTGCTGGGGTTCAGCACCGTCTTTATCGCGCTCGGCGCCACAGCCAGCCTGATCGGCCAGTCGGTGGCGCGCTATTTTGACGTGCTGTCGATCATCGCCGGGGTTCTGATTCTGCTGATGGGCCTGCATTTCCTCGGCGTGTTCCGTTTCGCGCTTTTGTACCGCGAAGCCAGGGTCACTGTTGAGCGCAAGCCCGCCGGCATGGTAGGCGCCTATGTCATGGGGCTTGCCTTTGCCTTTGGCTGGACACCCTGTGTCGGGCCCATCCTGGCGGCAATCCTGTTCATGGCGGCGGCCAAGGAGAGCGCGGGGCAGGGCGCGCTGCTGCTCGGTCTCTACGCGCTGGGTATCGGGATCCCTTTTGTCGTGGCCGGGGTGTTCGCCAGCCGATTCATCCGGTTTTCAACCCGAATCAAGAAACATATGGCTGTGATCGAGAAAGCCATGGGCGTACTTCTGGTCATCACCGGCATCCTGTTCATGACCGGTCAGATGTCGCGGATCGCGCAATGGATGCTAGAGATGTTCCCCGCATTCGCAACTATCGGTTAGGAGAGGTATCATGTTCAGACGCGCGTTTTTGACGATTGCCGCTGTTGCGGCGCTGTCGGCTCAGGCCTGGTCATCCGAAATCGGCGAGGATGGCCTGCACAAGGAAGAGTGGTTCTCGCTCACCTTCCGCGATGTCGCCGAAGACATCGAGGCGGCGAAGGATGAGGGCAAGCGGCTGGTGATGATCTTCGAGCAGCGCGGCTGCATCTATTGCGCCCAGATGCACACGAAGATCCTCTCGGATCCGGAGGTGTCGGACTTCATCAAGGCGAATTTCAAGGTCGTCCAATACAACATGTTCGGCGACGAGGAAGTCACCGATCTCGATGGCGAGGTGCTGACAGAGAAGACGGCGGCGCGCAAATGGGGCTATGTTTTCACGCCGACCATGGTTTTTCTGCCTGAGGACGCGCCGGAAGGAATGACCGTTGCCGAGGCTGCAGTGGCGACCATGCCGGGCGCTTTCGGCAAGTGGACTTTTCTCAATATGTTCAAATGGGTATCCGAAAAGGGCTATGAGGGCGAGGAGCACTTCCAGAAGTATCACGCCCGCATTATAAACGAGATGCGGGCCGCAGGGCGGCTCGACGCAGAATGAGCTTTGACGAAAGATACATGCAAAAAATCATATTTTTGCATTGATTGTACGGCGAAGTATGATTATCCTTTGAATCGGAGAAGATCCGGAACGAGAGTTTCCGGGCAATGGAGGAGGGAACGCCAAATGATGAGGCGAATGAATTTTACACTGGGGGTTGCGGCGGCAATCATGCTGTCGACTGCGGCGTTGTCCAGCGAGATCGCGCCCGAGGCGGTGGAGTTCACCGACGAGGGAATCACGATGTCGCTGACCGGGACGCCGGGCGATCCGGTTGAGGGCGCCAAGGTGTTCAAGAACACCGGACTGGGCAATTGCCTGGCCTGTCATGCCAATGAGGACATGGCCAGCGATCAATTCCATGGTGATGTCGGGCCGGCGCTTGATGACGTGGCTTCGCGCTATGACGAGCCGTTGCTCAGGGCCATCGTGGTGAATTCGAAGACCATATTCACCGATGAAACAGTCATGCCCGGCTTCTATTCCCTGGATGTCGGCAAGAATGTCGCCGAGAAATTCGTCGGCAAGACGATCCTGACCGCTCAGCAGGTCGAGGATGTTCTCGCTTATCTCGGTACGCTCAAGGAGTGAGCGTGCAAGCAATTATCTGGAGCAGAGGAGCTCGAATCTTATGAAACTGACAAGACGACATGTCTTAGGATTGACCGTGGGCGCCGCCGCATTCGCGGTTGCAGGAGCCCGGATCTCGCCGGCCCTCGCTTCGGTTGAGGACACGGAAAAGGCGATCATGGACTTCACGGGCGGCATCGCACCGGGCGCAGGCAAGATCACACTGACCGCGCCGGAAATCGCGGAAAACGGCAACACGGTGCCGATATCGGTGAGCGTGGAAAGCGCCATGGAAGGCGATGACCTGGTGGAATCTGTCATCCTTTTCGCCGACGGCAACCCCAGCCCACCTGTCGCCACGTTCCATTTCACGGAAATGAGCGGCGCAGCGCTCGCAACGACCCGCATGCGGCTGGCCAAGACCCAGAACGTCGTCGCGGTTGCGAAGATGAAAGACGGCTCTTTCTTCATGGACAAGAAAGAGGTCAAGGTAACCATCGGCGGCTGCGGCGGCTGAGCCAGGACAGGATTTACGAACATGGCATCAAAACCACGCATCAAGGTTCCCAAGACGGCTTCGGCCGGCGAGGTGATCACCATCAAGACGCTGATCAGCCACGAGATGGAATCGGGTCAGCGCAAGGACAAGGATGGCAATCCCATTCCGCGTCAAATCATCAACAAGTTCACCTGCGCCTTCGAAGGTCAGACGGTGTTCGAGTGTGATCTGGATCCGGCGATTTCCGCCAATCCCTATTTCGAATTCAACGCCAAAGTGCCTGCCAGCGGAACCTTCAAGTTCACCTGGCTCGATGATGACGGATCGGTCTACGAGGCCGAGGAACTGATCGAAGTCAAGTAACAACGAGAGGGAGGGAGCCCTGCGCGGGCGGGAGATTCGTGCAGGCGCAATCCCGGGAGGACGGAGACCGTTATGAAAAGACTTTTGATAGCCGGCGTTGCGCTGGCGGCGGGACTTACTGCTGCCAGTTGGTCTATGGCCGAGCCAGTTGACGATACGCTTGAAATAGATGGCAAGCCGATGATCACACGCGCCAAGGCGCCCGAGGGGATGCCCTTCGACGAGGTGCTCTCGGGCTGGCTGTACCGCGAAGCTGAAACCCGCGATCTTGAGCGCGATACGTTCGAGAACCCGGGCATGGTTCCAGTTGAGGATGGCGAGGTTCTCTGGAGCAAGGTTGACGGCACTGCCGGCAAGTCCTGTGCGACCTGCCATGGCGATGCGGCTGAAAGCATGAAGGGCATTGGCGCCACGTTCCCGAAATGGGACGCGGATTCCAATAAACCGATCAATGTCGAGCTGCAGATCAACAAATGCCGCACCGAGCAGATGGGCGCAGAGGCGTATCCGTTTGACAAGGGCGGGCAGAACGAACTGACCGCCTATATCAAGCACCAGTCGCTCGGCCTGCCGGTTCAGATCGATCTTGCCGAGGGTGACATGCAGTCCTGGTGGGAACAGGGCAAGGAGCTCTACTACACCCGCACGGGCCAGCTCGATCTCGCTTGTGCCAGCTGCCATGAGGCCAATGCCGGCAAGTTCATCCGCGCCGACCATCTGAGCCAGGGCCAGGTCAATGGCTTTCCGGTCTACCGGCTCAAGAGCGGTTTCACCTCGTTGCACAACCGCTTCCGCGGCTGCATCCGGGATACCCGCGCTGAAATGCCCAAGGCGTTCTCGGACGAGTTGATGGCGCTTGAAACCTACGTGACATGGCGCGGCACCGGCCTTTCGGTCGAAACCCCCGCGGTTCGTCCGTAAGGCAAAAATCTGCCGGAGGCGTTTTGGCGCCTCCGGCGCAACGGCCGAGCCTTGCATCAGGCCACGTAGAAAAGAGCGCCAAGGCGGTCCATCAAGCCGGCTCCGGTTTCGATGTCAATGTGTTAACGAGTTGAAATATCAGCAGGATTTGAATCTGGTGAAAACCGGAACGGGTAGTTTTTACCGTTTTTCACCGAATGGAGACCAGGATGCACACCAGACGCGATTTTCTGCAATATGCGCTCAATGCCGGGTTTGTCCTCGGCGCAGCGGGATTGGGCTTCAATCCGATCCGGGCGTTGGCGCAGCAAAAGCTCACCCAGGATGATCTGCTGAAATTCGATTCCAAGGGCCAGGTGACGCTGCTGCATTTCACCGATTGCCATGCCCAGCTCAAGCCGGTGTTCTTCCGTCCGCCGGATACCAATATCGGGGTTGGCGCCTACGCAGGTGTCCCTCCGCATCTGGTGGCGGAAGAATTCCTGGCCTATTTCGACATCGAGAAGGGCAGCCCGCTCGCCTATGCCCATACCATGGTCGATTATGTTGACCTGGCCCGGACTTACGGCAAGCTTGGCGGCCTCGACCGAACCGCGACCCTGGTCAAGGCGATCCGGGCCGAGCGCGGTGACGACAAGGTGCTGTTCCTGGATGGCGGAGACACCTGGCAGGGCTCCTATAGCTCGCTCAAGACCAATGGCATGGACATGGTCGAGTGCATGAAGCTGCTCAAGCCCGACGCCATGACCGGGCATTGGGAGTTCACTTTTGGCGAAGACCGCTTTCTGGAGCTGGTCGAGGCCATGGGCTACCCGTTCCTGGCGTCCAACATCTTCGATGCGGAGTGGGATGAACCGGCCTTCGAGCACACTGCCTATTTTGAACGCGGCGGCGTGAACGTGGCCGTCATCGGCCAGGCCATGCCCTACACGCCGATCGCCAATCCGAGCTGGATGTTCCCGAAATGGTCATTCGGCATTCGCCCCGAGGTGCTGCAGGCCAATGTCGACGCGGCCCGGGCAGAAGGCGCCGAAGTGGTGGTTCTGTTGTCGCATAACGGCTTCGACGTGGATCGCAAGCTGGCCGGTGTTGTCAGCGGGCTCGATGTGATCGTCACCGGCCACACCCATGATGCAACGCCAGTGGCGTTGGAAGTCGAGGGCACCCTGCTGATGTCGTCGGGCTCTCACGGCAAATATCTCGGTCGCATCGATCTCGACATCAAGGACGGCAAGGTTGCGGGCTACAGCTCGACCCTGATCCCGGTGTTCTCCGACGTGATCACGCCCGATCCGGAGATGGCGGCCAAGATCGCCGAAGTCCGCGCGCCCTATGAAGCCGAGACGCAGCGCGTCATCGGAAGCACCGACACGCTGCTGTACCGGCGCGGCAATTTCAACGGCACCTGGGATGATCTGATCTGCCAGGGCATCATGGAAGAGCGCGACACCCAGATTGCGCTGTCCCCGGGTTTCCGCTGGGGCACGACGCTGCTTCCGGGTGCCGACATCACCATCGACGATCTCTACACTGAAACCTCGATGAGCTACCCGGAGGTCTACCGGCTCGAGTTCACCGGCGCCCAGCTCAAGGACATCATGGAAGATGTCTGCGACAATCTGTTCAACAAGGATCCGTTCCTGCAGCAGGGCGGCGACATGGTCCGGGTTGGCGGCTTCACCTATGCCTGCGCCCCTGAAGGGGAGATGGGCAGCCGCATCTCGGACATGCGCCTGACCGGCAGCGGCGAGCCGATGGAAGCCGACAAGACCTACACGGTCGGCGGCTGGGCCTCGGTCAATGAGGGGGTCGAGGGACCGGCGATCTACGATCTGATGGAAGACTACATCACAAAAAAATCAGTGGTTTCACTCGATCCGGACGCTGCGGCGGTCCGGGTGATCCTGTGAGCCTTGTTCGAGAGTGAATGCGCGGGCCGAAGCGCCCCGAGATGACGACGGAGACAGGTATGCAAATGCTGGACAAGCGCCACGGGAGGATCTCATGGTAGACGACACCGATCCCAAGGGGACCAAACAGAAAGCCTCACGGCGCGATTTCCTGAAAGCCGGACTGCTCAGCGGCGCAGCGGTCGCCGCCAGCGCCGGCGCTGCGCGGGCGGCGGGCGAACCGCTGATCACCGAAATCCAGGACTGGAACCGCTATCTCGGCGACGGCGTGGACGTGGCCCCCTATGGCACGCCATCGGAGTTCGAGGCGCATGTGGTGCGCCGCGACGTGCCCTGGCTGACGGCCGATCCGGTCTCGTCGATCAACTTCACGCCGCTGCACGAACTTGACGGCATCATCACGCCAAACGGTCTTTGCTTCGAGCGGCACCATGGCGGCACGGCCGTGATCAATCCCGCTGATCACCGGCTTATGATCCATGGTCTGGTCGACACGCCGCTGGTCTTCACCATGGAGGACCTGAAGCGGTTCCCGCGCGAAAACCGGGTCTATTTCCTCGAATGCGCCGCCAATGGCGGCATGGAATGGAGGGGCTCGCAGCTCAATGGGTGCCAGTTCACCCACGGCATGATCCACTGCGTGGTCTATACAGGTGTGCCGCTGCGTTACCTGCTTGAGGAGGCAGGCGTTAAGACGACCGGTAAATGGCTGCTGGCGGAAGGCGCCGATTCGGCGGCGATGACACGGTCGATTCCGATGGAAAAGGCGCTCGATGATTGCCTCGTGGCCTTCAAGATGAATGGCGAGGCGCTGCGTCCCGAACAGGGCTATCCCTTGAGACTGTGCGTTCCCGGCTGGGAAGGCAATATGTGGGTCAAGTGGCTGCGGCGTCTGGAAGTGGGCGACGAGCCTTGGGCCCAGCGCGAGGAAACCTCGAAATACACCGATCTGCTGGCCAACGGAAAGGCGCGTCGCCACACCTTCATGATGGAGGTGAAATCGGTCATCACCAGTCCGAGCCCGCAGGTCCCGGTGACCCATGGCAAGGGTCCCTTGGTGATTTCCGGTCTCGCCTGGTCCGGAGGCGGCACGATCAGCCGCGTCGACGTGACAATAGACGGCGGCCGCACCTGGCAGCCAGCGCGCATCGACGGGCCGAGCCTGCCCAAGGCGCTGCACCGCTTCTATCTGGACATCAACTGGGACGGGTCGGAAATGCTGCTGCAGTCGCGCGCCATGGATGACCAGGGCCTGGTCCAGCCGACCAAGAACGAGCTGCGCGCAGCGCGCGGCGAAAACTCGATCTATCACAACAATGGCATCCAGACTTGGCACGTCAACAACGACGGGGTGGTTGAAAATGTTGAAGTTTCCTAAGTCTGCGGCGGTTGCCGTCCTCGGACTGACCCTGCTGAGCACACCGTCATGGGCGGAAGGCGATGCCGTCGCCGGGGAAAAAGTGTTCAAGAAATGCTCTGCCTGCCATGCGGTGGGCGACGGGGCCAAGCACAAGGTCGGGCCTGAGCTCAACAACACGTTTGGCCGCATCGCCGGAACTGCAGAGGGATACAAGTATTCCAATCCCATGATCGCAGCGGGCGAAGGCGGGCTGGTCTGGGACGACGCGACGCTGGCTGAGTACCTCGCCAATCCCAAGGGCATGATCAAGGGGACCAAGATGGCCTTCGCCGGCCTCAAGAAGGACGACGAGATCGCCAATGTGCTGGCTTACCTGAAAACATTCTCCCAGGGCGAAGCCGCGAGCGCTCCGGCTGCGGAGGAACCCGCAGACGCAGCGCCGGTGGAGGCCGCCGACTCAACGCCGGCGGTCTCCACCGAACCGGCTCCGGCGATGGTGGTCGAGGCAAGCAAGGGCGCCTTCGGACTTGGCCGGGTGGCCATGCCTGAGGAGATCGCGGCCTGGGACATCGATATTCGCCCGGATGGCATGGGATTGCCCGAGGGCAAGGGGACCGTGGCTGAAGGCGACCCGATTTTCGCCGAGAAGTGCGCTGTCTGCCATGGCGATTTCGGCGAGGGCGCCGGGCGCTGGCCGGTGCTGGCGGGAGGCCAGGACACGCTCACACGGGAACGACCGGAAAAGACCATCGGATCCTACTGGCCGTATCTGTCGACCGTGTTCGATTATGTCCGCCGCGCCATGCCGTTTGGAGATGCACGATCGCTTTCGGATGATGACGTCTATGCGCTGACGGCCTATCTGCTCTATCTGAACGATGTTGTCACGGAAGAGGATTTCGAGCTTTCCAACGAGAATTTCTCGTCGATCCGCCTGCCCAATGAAGAGAATTTCATTGCTGACGACAGGTTGAGCGAGCCGCATTACGCCAAAGGCGTGGAGCCGTGCATGAGCGAATGCAAGCCCGGTCCGGTGGAAATCACCGCCCGCGCGCAGATTCTCGACGTGACGCCGGATGGAGAAGGTGACGAGAGCACCGGAGGCGGTATAGACTGACAATCAGGTGCTGGAGGGCGCCATGCAAGGGAGGTTGAATGGCTGAACAGGGTGGACACCGCAGGGGCGTCGGTGGCGGGCGCGGACTGCTGCTTGTCAGTGTGCTGGGTCTGTCGTGGGGTTTTTCCGTTCCGGCCGGGGCCACCGATGCGGTGTTCAAGCCCTGCGCCGCCTGCCATGAAATCGGTTCCGGCGCCAGGCACAAGGTCGGGCCGCATCTTGACGGTCTGTTTGGCCGCACCGCCGGCAGTCTCGATGATTTCCGATATTCCGACGGCATGCGCGCGGCGGGCGAGGCGGGCCTGGTGTGGTCTGCCGAGACGCTGGACGAATACCTCCAGAGACCGCGCGATTTCATCAAGGGCAACCGGATGTCGTTCCGCGGCATGCCGGACGCTCAAGACCGCGCCGCCCTTCTCGACTGGATCGAGACCGCCACCCAACAGGCGCCGGCGGAAGATCCGCTGAGCAGCGAAGCGCCGGCAGACGGGCTGGTGCGCAACTTTGCCGATATTGTGATGCAGATTGACGGCGATCCCGAATATGGCGAATATCTCGCCGGCGAATGCGTGACCTGTCATCAGGCAAGCGGCCATGCGGATGGCATTCCTTCCATCGTCGGGTTGCCAAAGGACTATTTTGTCACGTCGATGTTTGAATACCGGACCAATGTCCGTTCCAATGAAGTGATGAAATTGCGCGTCGCTAACCTTGCCAATGACGAGATCGCGGCGCTGGCTGCCTATTTCAGTTCACTAGATCCGCAATAGACTGCATACTGCACCCGGGAGGACACCATGACACGCCTGACCAGACGCCAATTCGGACTTTTCGCCAGCGCGAGTGCGGCTGCACTCATGCTGCCCACCTATCTGCGCGCCCAGGGCAAGCCCCGCGTCGTCGTCATCGGCGGCGGCGCCGGCGGCGCCACTGCCGCGCGCTACATCGCCAAGGATTCCGACGGCGCCCTTGATGTGACGCTGATCGACCAGTCGGAGATGTACACCACCTGCTTTTACTCCAATCTCTATATCGGCGGGTTCCGCAGCCTGGAATCGATCACGCACAGCTACGACGCCCTGCAATCGGGCTACGGCATCACCAAGGTGACCGGGCGCGCAGCGAGCGTCGACCGTGCAGCCAAAACGGTGACGATGGAAGATGGCTCAACGGTTCCCTATGACCGCCTCGTGGTCGCGCCGGGCATCGATCTGATCTGGGACTCGGTCGAGGGCTATTCGGAAGAACTCTCCGAAATCGCGCCGCACGCCTGGAAGGCGGGGAAGCAGACCGAACTGCTCAAGGCCAAGCTCGACGCCATAGAGAACGGCCAGCAGATCGTCATGGTGGCGCCGCCCAACCCCTATCGCTGCCCGCCCGGACCCTATGAGCGCGCGTCGATGATGGCGCATGTGCTCAAGGCCAAGGGGCTTACCGATTCCAAGGTCATTATTCTCGATCCAAAGGAATCCTTTTCCAAGCAGGGCGTGTTCCAGGAAGGCTGGGAAAAGCACTATCCCGGCATGGTCGAATGGTATGGCCCGGACGTGCATGGCGGCATCGCCAGCGTCGACGTCAATGCCGGAACGGTGGAGACCGACCTCGACACATTCCAGGGCGCACTTCTGAACATCATCCCGGCGCAAAAAGCCGGTGCGATCGCCGCCGAGGCCGGGCTCACCAATGACAGCGGATTCTGCCCGATCGAAGCGGAGAGCATGCGCTCGACCATCGACGAAGCGGTGTTCGTCATCGGCGACGCTTCGATCGCCGGCGACATGCCGAAATCCGCCTTCTCCGCCAACAGCCAGGCCAAGGTCGCCGCCATGACCATCCGGGGCGATCTGCTCGATTCCAAGGTGTTTCCGGCCAAATACGCCAACACCTGCTGGAGCCTGATTGAAACCGACGACAGCATCAAGGTCGGCGCGCAATATGCACCCGGTGATGGCAAGATCACCTCGACCCAGGGCTTTGTCAGTCAGACCGGCGAGGATGCACCGTTGCGCAAGGCCAATTACGAGGAGTCTGTCGGCTGGTATAACGGGATTACCGCCGACATGTTCAGCTAGTCCATTCTCGGACTCCCGGCAAGCCGGAGGCCAGGGAAACCTGCCTCCGGCTTTGTCGTTTTTTGCCTTGGAGACCCGTTGGACGGCTTGCTTGCCTGCTGCATAATTCCCCAAGGCGGAATCGCCTTGGGGAATTATGCAGTAGCCTGGAGTGCTGCTGAGACCCTTGCGCCTGTGAAAAGCGAACGGCGCTGTCGGCGCATGCCGTCATGGTCTGCCAAAGGCAGGAGGCTGATGTGAAGACCCCGAAACTGCGGCTAAAGCTGACATTTGACAGTGGGCTGACACTCGGTCCGGGCAAGGCCGATCTGCTGCAGGGCATCGCCGCAGACGGATCGATCTCGGCCGCCGGACGGCGCATGAGGATGAGCTACAAGCGGGCCTGGATGCTGGTCGAGGAGATGAATGCCGCTTTTGAGGCACCGTTGGTCGAGAGCAGCCGGGGCGGCGCCAGCGGCGGCGGAGCCCGGCTGACGGCGGCCGGCGAAGCGGTGCTTGCCCACTATCGCAAACTCGAGGCGATCACGCTCACGCAGGGTGCGGACGAGATCTCCGGCATCGCCAGATTGCTCAAGGATGCGACCGAGTGAAATAGCGCTTGCGGACTCCAGTGGCATAGGGATATGTTTTTCGGAACATAACGAGCCTTGAGAGGTCCGATGATTGCCGTGATCCGCCGGCTTCCGCTTGCGTCTGGACGACTCGATATAGCCAAATGGAAGCATCGAGGGAGACAGACATGCACCCAACATTGACGACACGCCGTATCCTCCTCTCGCTGGGGCTTGCTGCGGCGCTGATGTCTCCATTTTTCGCCGCCCAAGTCGCAGCGCAGAGTGCTGACGTGCCGGTCATCGCCGCCGCCGCCGACCTCAAGTTCGCCGTGACCGAACTCGCTGAAGCCTTCAAGGCGGAGACGGGCAAAGAGGTGAAACTCTCCTTCGGCTCGACGGGGAACTTTGCCACACAGATCCGCGAAGGCGCGCCTTTCCAGGTCTTCATGGCCGCCGATCAGAAATTCATTGCCGATCTGTACAGCCAGGGCCTTACCAAGGACGAGGGTGATCTCTATGCCGAGGGCCGGATCGTGCTGATGGTGCCGCATGGCTCGGTGCTGAAAGCCGACGAGGCCATGGACGATCTGGCGGCAAAACTCGAAACTGGCAAGATCACCCGCTTTGCCATCGCCAATCCCGAACACGCGCCTTACGGTCAACGGGCAGAAGAGGCCCTCAAGCATCGCGGCTTGTGGGAGAAAGTACAGGCTCATCTTGTGCTCGGCGAAAATGTGAGCCAGGCAGCGCAGTTCGCGCTGTCGGGCAATGCGGAAGGCGGCATTATCGCCTATTCGCTGGCGCTGGCACCCGAGGTTCGCGCCCTGGGCGAATTCGCTCTGATCCCGCACGACTGGCACGAACCGTTGCTGCAACGCATGGCGCTTCTGAAGAACGCCGGACCTGTCGCCGAAGAATTCTATGTTTATCTAAAAACCCCCGAGGCACGCGAAATCATGAAGACATTCGGCTTCGTGCTGCCGACTGAGGGCTGAGCCTTGGACTGGACAGCACTGTTCCTTTCATTGCGGCTTGCCGGATGGACCGTGGTGATCCTGCTGCCGGTCTCCATCCTGGCCGGTCGCTTCCTGGCCTATCGCCAGTTCCGGGCCAAGGGCCTGGTGGAAGCCATTGTCATGCTGCCTCTGGTGCTGCCGCCGACGGTCTTCGGTTTCTACATGCTGCTGGCTTTCGGCCGGAATTCGCCTGTCGGCGCTTTCTGGCAGGCAACCTTTGGTCACCAACTCGTCTTCACTTTCGAAGGACTGCTGCTGGCTTCGGTTATCTTCAATATTTCCTTTGCCATCCAGCCCGCGCAACGCGGCTTCGAGGCGGTCCCAGCCGAGGTCCGCGAGGCGGCCGCCTGTTGTGGCATGTCGCCATGGCGCAGCCTCTGGAACGTCGAACTGCCGCTTGCCTGGCCCGGCGTGATGACCGCCATGGTTCTGACCTTCGCCCATACACTGGGCGAGTTCGGCATTATCCTGATGATGGGCGGCTCCATCCCCGGCGAAACCAAGACGATCGCCATCTCGATCTATGACCGCGTGCAGGGCTTCGACATGGCGGGAGCCGGTATCATGTCGGCAACCCTTGTGGCGATCTCGCTTTTCACCATCGCGGTAACCTATATGCTGTCGGCGCGTGTCGGGCGGAGACTGTCCTGATGGCACTGGAGGTTGTCGCGCGGGCGGATGCGCCCATTCCCCTCCACGTGTCTTTCCGCGCCGAACCCGGCGAGTTGCTGGCGCTTGTCGGTCACTCGGGCTCCGGGAAGACGACACTTCTGCGCACGATCGCAGGGCTGTGGCGGCCTCAGTCGGCGCGGGTGTCGGTGGATGGGGAAGTCTGGCTCGACACGGCTGCCGGCATCAACCTTGCACCGCACAGGCGGCATGCTGGCCTCGTCTTCCAGAATTATGCGCTGTTTCCCCACATGACGGCGGCGCAGAACGTGATGGCGGCGATGGACCGGAGAACCCCGAATCTGCGAGACGAGGCCGAGCGGCTTCTCGCCCTCGTCAACCTGCCTGGCCTCGCGGACCGAAAACCCGGGCAACTTTCCGGAGGTCAGCAGCAGCGCGTAGCAGTGGCCCGGGCGCTTGCACGACGTCCACAGGTGCTCCTGCTCGATGAACCGTTCTCGGCTGTCGACCGTGCCACACGCGAGCGCCTCCATGACGAGATCATCGCCCTGCGTGCGCACCTCAAGATGCCGGTCGTGCTCGTTACCCACGACATGAACGAAGCGCAATTGCTCGCTGACCGGATGGTGGTGATCGAAAGAGGTGGTGTGGTTCGGGAAGGCACGACGGCTGAGGTGATGACCGATCCTGTTGCCTTGCGTACGATGGGAATTCGTGAGGTCGCAGCCAATCTGCCGGCAGTGATCGTCGAGCAGGAAGACGACGGGCTGACCCGGCTCCAGGCGTCGGCAGGACCGCTGTTCCTGCCACGGGTGGAAGCGCCGGTCGGGACGCGCCTCACGATCCGCATTCCGGCGCAGGACGTCATCCTGTCGCGCACCCGGCCCGAAGGCCTGTCAGCGCTCAATGTGCTGCCGGCGACGGTCACGGCGGTGCGGCTGGGCGAGGGGCCCGGCGCGATCATCCAGCTCAGGGCGGGCGAGGATCTGCTGCTGGCGCGGATCACGCGGCGGTCGGCCCTGGCGCTCGAGCTTGCGCCCGGCGTTGCGTGCTTCGCAATCCTCAAGACTGTGGCCGTGGCCCAGACCAATGTCGGCGTCGCGCGGTAGGCCGTTTTACCGTCAAGGCAGGGTGATGGTGCCGATCCGGGCGTAGTCGCGGTAGATCGTGGCGAAGCGCAATTCGCCGTGATGCTCAGCTGCGAGCGCCGCCATGGCCTCGCCGAGATCGGCCCGCGGGGTGACATGAAAGCGCGCCAGCCAGGCCTTCAGGCCCCGGCCGAACCAGCCCGGCAGCGCTGCCTGTTGCCCGAAATCGACGACATGCAACTGACCGCCCGGCGCGGTGGCCGCGATGGCCTGCTGCAGCGCTGCTTCCCAGCCGGGGATCATCGACAGGCTGTAGGAGAAAAACACCCGGTCGAACTGCGGGACCCCGAACAGTTCGTTCGCATCAAAGCGGGTGGCGTCGCCCTGGGCGAGGCGGATGCGGCCGGACAGGCTGTTTTTTGCCACCGTGGCCTCGGCCGATTTGAGCATTTCGGCGGAAATGTCGATGCCGTAGAGCTTGGCATTCCTGTAGCGCTCAGCCGTCAGGATCAGGTTGCGCGCGGTGCCGCAACCGATCTCCAGCACGGTTCCGCCAGCGGGCGGATTGATCGCGGCAATCAGATCGTTGCGGCCAAGCAGATAGTAGCGCCGCGTCAGGTCGTAGATGTGGCGCTGATGGCGGTAGATGCCGTCCATCACCGAGGCATTGGCGGTGACGTCGCTCATGCGGCTGCGTCCCGTTTGACGTGCAGGTGAAAGCCGCCATAGATCGCCGAGCGGTCCTTTGCGCCAAGCTCCAGGCTCTGCTCACGGCGGTAATCCCACTTGTCGATGATGCCGTCGGGGACATGGCCGGGCAGCGGCGACCCTGCCGCAGCGGTGCGGTAGATGACACGCGCGCCGGGCGTGGCGGTGCGGGTGATCTCGGCCCACAATTCCGACAGCTGCCGGTCGGTCATCCAGTCCTGGGCGTCGAGCAGCACGAAGGCGTCGACCGAGGCCGCGGGCCGTGCGGCGAGCAGGGCGGTGATGCTCTCATTGACGATGGTGACGCGGCCCGCGTTGCGGCGCACGGTCTCGAAATGGCGAGCTTCGAGATAGGGTGGAAGGCTGGCCGCTTCACCCGGCTGGTAGCCGCGTCCAAAAGCCTGCCAGGCAAAGTAATTGTCCTTGAGCGGAAAGCCGCAGGCGAGCCGCTCGGTGCGGGTGCGCAGCGCGCCGATCATGCCGTCCGGGGCGTCACCGGCCAGCGCTTCGTACTGGGCGGGCGGGATGCCCAGGCCAAACAGCGAGGCGCGCATGGAGGTCAGCGCCTTGAAGCTGCGGCTGTTGAACACGGGGGCGATGCGCGCGTCGAAGAACTCGCGCTGCTTCTCCACGCTGTCCATGCGCAGGAGTTCGCGCGGATCGACGCCGTAGATCTTGCCGATCACATGGGCTGCCGAGATGAACCGTCCGAGCAGGCCCGTTGCGTAAAATCCGCGGGTAAAGCGGCTGATCCGGCAGCGGCCATTGGCCTCGCGCCCGTCCCAGTAGGCCCGCGTCCTGGCGTCGAGATGGGGTCGGATATGGCGCTCATAGAGTGCCGTGTTGGATTTCAGATTGGCGTGGCGGAACAGATTGGAGAACGATGTGTGGTCGGGCAGATGGGTGGCGGCAGCGAGCTTGAGCTTGCCCAGCGCCACATGGGCGGGCGACAGGTCCACCGCGATGATCTCGGCCGGATTGGCGGTGAGATAGGACATGACGTTACAGGAGCCCGAGGCGATGGTGACCATGGTGTCGGTCGGTTTGAGCGCCAGAGCCTCCATGTCGACCAGAGGGTCTTCCCAGATCTGCGGATAGACCAGGCCGCGGAAAGCCGCCGAGAAGACCCGCTCGAGGATCCCCGTCGAGGAAAGGGCGGTGTTGCGCACGACAGCGCCGTCGATGCGGGCGCCGACGCCCGCGGTTTCGATCATGGTCATTGGTCAGAACTCCGCAGGAGAGAGGATGGCGCGGGCATCATGCCGCCTGGTCTTGCGCGCCGGGTATCTGTTTTACCGGCTCGACGATTTTCAGCTGTCCGGCTTTTTCGGAAATGCGGCGCGACCAGTCGATGATTTCGAGACGGCCGTCGTCATGCTCGACCACGGCGGTGCAGCTTTCCACCCAGTCGCCGGTGTTGATGTAGTGGATGCCTCCCCGCACCTCGTTGGCGGCGTGGTGGATATGGCCGCAAATGACACCGTCGGCGCCATGCTTGCGGGCCTCATCAGCCAGCACTTCCTCGAAATCCGAGATGAAGTTGACCGCGCTCTTGACCTTGAGCTTGGCCCAGCGAGAGAACGACCAGTAGCGAAGCCCGAGCAGCTTGCGCGAGCGGTTGTGCCACTTGTTGGTCCACATCGCCATGCCATAGGCCATGTCTCCCAGATGGGCGAGCCAGCGGTGGTTCATCACCACCATGTCGAATTCGTCGCCGTGAATGACCAGCAGGCGCTTGCCGTCGGCGGTCTCGAACACATCGCGCTCGCGCACCTCGATGCCGCCGAAATGCACGCCCTGATACTCGCGCAGCAATTCGTCGTGGTTGCCTGGAACATAGATGATGCGGGTGCCCTTGCGCGCCTTGCGCAACAGCTTCTGGACCACGTCATTGTGCGATTGCGGCCAGTAGAAGCCCTTCCGCTTCATCCGCCAGCAGTCGATGATGTCGCCGACCAGATAGATGGTCGGCGCATCATGCAGGCGCAGGAAATCGATCAGGATGTCGGCCTGACAATCCGGCGTGCCGAGATGAATGTCGGAAAGGAAAATCGTCCGGTAAGTGTTGGTCACGGGCCCCGCCTGCACCTTGAGCAATCGTCGTGCTGGCAGGCTTAGACACGATTCCGTTTTCAGTTTTGTGACGGTCGGTGTGACACTGTGACAGGCGCTTCTTCAGACGGCGTCGCGCGACAAGTCGGATGCGCCGGTGTCGATGAGCAATTCCACACGGTCGGCGGCAAAACGGGATTCGCCATAGAGCACCGGAATACCTGCCGGATCGATGTCGACCGAGCGGGTCACCAGCACGATGGCGCCGGGCGAGAGCGCCAGCAGATCGAGATCTTCAGAAGACGCGTGACAGGCTTCCACCGCGGTGGACTTGCGGGTGTAATCCTCGACGCCAAGCAGCCTGAGCGATGCGGTGATCGATCCGGTCTCGGCGTACAGTCCGGCAATGGACGCAAACCGGGCGGCGTCAAACCAGGATGTCGCCGCGGAAATGGGGACGCTGTCGGCCATGGAGAGGGTCGACAACTCGACAACTTCAGTCTGTGCCGGAAGTCCCAGAGCTTGGCTGACCCGCAGCGGCGCCGGCCGGGTCTGGCTCGACAGCAGCTTGCCGGCTCGTGTCTGGGCCTGGTTTTCGAGGCCGGAAGAGAAGCGGGTGCGCCGGCCGATCGGGTAGCTCAGGCGCTGGCGGTCGTTGAGAAAGGTGCCGCGGCCCTGTTCGGCGCGCACGGTTCCTTCTTTTTCCAAAGCCGCAATCGCGGCGCGTACGGTATGGCGGTTGACCCCGAAGCGCATGGCCAGTTCGGTTTCCGCCGGCAGCCGCTCGTTCGGGCTCAGGCTGGTGAGGACGGATTGGCGGATCTGGTCGGCGACCTGCCGCCAGAGCGCTATTCCGGTGCGTCTTTCCAGCGTCTCCAAATGGTTTCCTTTCTTCGTGTCACAGGCTCGTCATACGTGAGGTTTAAGTGTATCGTAATTGATATGGTTGTCTAGACTAATAGACCAAATACGGAGAACTTCATGACAGGTGCGGGACATCAGCGGGATCACAAGCCGGCGCCAGACGCCGGAGAGGTCGAAGGCCGCCAAAGGCGCTTGTCGGTGCTGGCCAAGGCGCCAGGCAAGGAGCTTCTGGCGTGCTGGAAACAGACCGGGCTCGATCCGTCGGTCGAACTTCTGCGCGGACCGGAATCAGGACTTGTGGCCCTGCGCGGCCGCATTGGCGGCAGCGGACAGCCGTTTCATGTCGGCGAAATCTCGGCCACACGGGTCACGGTCCGGATCGGCTCCGGGCAGGTCGGCCATGCGATGATCAGCGGGCGCGATGTGCGCAAGGCGCAACTGGTCGCCGTCATCGACGCGCTGGCACAGGACCCGGCCCAGGCGGACCTAATAGAGCGCGACATCATCGCCCCGCTCGAACGCCTGGCTGAAGAGGCGGACGCCAGATTGCGCAGCGAGACGGCTGCGACCCGGGTCAATTTCTTCACCATGGTGCGAGGGGAAGACTGATGGCGCACAGCACCCCTGCCGCTTCGATCTATGAGGGCGGGTTCGCCGATCCCGTCGGCGCATCGCAAACCGTGTTCCGGGCGCTGATGGACGCCATGGCGCGGCCTGGCACGGTTCATGCGCTGCCGGCTGTCACCGCGCCGCCCGCGCCGCTGACGGCTTCGGCTTCGGCGCTGATCGCAACGCTCGCCGATGCCGACACGCCGGTCTGGCTCGATCCGGCACTGACGAAGACGAACGCCATCAAGGACTGGATCGTGTTTCACACTGGTGCGCCGATCACCGCGTATCAGTCGGAAGCAGCCTTTGCGGTTGTAGCCGCCCCCCAGAGCCTGTCGGCGCTGAACGGATTCTCGCTGGGCACCCAGGAGTTTCCGGACCGCTCGACCAGCGTGATCCTGCAGGTGACGACACTCACCGAAGGCGTGGCCCTGACGCTCGAAGGCCCCGGCATCAAGGATCGGACGACCCTCGCGCCGGCGCCGATGCCGCAGCATTTCAGCGAGCAATGGATGGCCAACCGGCAGGCGTTTCCGCGCGGGATTGACCTGATCCTTGCCGGTCCCGGTTCGGTGGCGGCGATGCCGCGCAGCACCCGTTTGATCCGCAAGGAGGCGTAGTCATGTATGTAGCTGTCAAGGGTGGCGAAGCCGCCATCGCCAATGCCCACCGTCTGCTCGCCGCCCGCCGCCGCGGCGATGCGGACGTGCCGGGGCTGACGCTCGATCAGATCGCCGGGCAATTGTCGCTCGCCGTCGACCGGGTGATGGGCGAGGGCTCGCTCTACGATCCGGAACTGGCCGCGCTTGCCATCAAGCAGGCGCGCGGCGACCTGATCGAGGCGGTGTTCCTGCTCAGGGCCTACCGCACCACGCTGCCGCGGTTCGGCCATTCCGAGCCGGTCGATACCGGCGCCATGCTGGTCGAGCGGCGGATCTCCGCTGTCTACAAGGATCTGCCGGGCGGGCAATTGCTCGGACCCACCTTTGATTATACCCACCGCCTGCTCGATCCGGAGCTCGCCGGGGACGAGCCCTTGGACGCGCCCGAAATGGCCGCCGACACGGGCGAGAGGGTGATCCGCGTCTCCGACATTCTGGGCGACGAGGGGCTGATCGAGGACGATCCGGCGACCGACGCCTCGCGCCCCGTGGCCGACATCACCCGCACGCCGATGGAATTTCCGATGGAGCGTGACGCACGGCTGCAGACGCTGGCGCGCGGTGACGAGGGGTTTTTGCTGGCGCTCGCCTATTCGACTCAGCGCGGCTATGCGCGCAGCCATCCCTTCGCCGGCGAGATCCGCATCGGCGAGGTCGATGTCGAGGTGATGATCCCGGAGTTGGGCTTTGCCGTTGTGATCGGCAGGGTGAAACTCACCGAATGCCAGATGGTCAACCAGTTCAAGGGATCGACCAAGGCGCCGCCGCAGTTCACCCGGGGCTATGGCCTCGTGTTCGGCCAGGCCGAGCGCAAGGCGATGGCGATGTCGCTGTGCGACCGGGCGTTGCGCGCGTCGGAACTCGGCGAGGATATCGTG
The DNA here is from genome assembly GCA_019084245.1 of Hoeflea sp. Taxonomy (GTDB): domain Bacteria; phylum Pseudomonadota; class Alphaproteobacteria; order Rhizobiales; family Rhizobiaceae; genus Hoeflea. The sequence goes on along the minus strand of JAHRFE010000036.1, from coordinate 85,670 downwards.
GCGCCGGCGCAGGACGAGGAATTCGTGCTGTCCCATTGCGACAATGTGCAGTCGACCGGCTTCGTCGAGCACCTCAAGTTGCCGCATTACGTCGATTTCCAGGCTGAACTCGATCTCGTACGCCGCATGCGTGCCGAGCATTTCGCAAGAACCGAAGGCGACACGCCGGCGGACGGCGCCGCAAGGGAGGCCGCTGAATGACCGCGCCCATGACCGAGACAAACACGCAAAACCTGGCGAGTTACAATTTCGCCTATCTCGACGAGCAGACCAAGCGGATGATCCGACGGGCGATCCTCAAGGGGATTGCCATTCCGGGCTACCAGGTGCCCTTCGCCTCCCGCGAAATGCCGATGCCCTATGGCTGGGGCACCGGCGGGGTGCAGGTGACGGCGGCGATCATCGGGCGCGACGATGTGCTCAAGGTGATCGACCAGGGCGCCGACGACACCACCAATGCGGTGTCGATCCGCGCCTTCTTCGCCAAGACCGCCGGTGTGGCGACGACGACCGCGACGCCGGATGCGACCATCATCCAGACGCGGCACCGGATTCCGGAGACACCGCTGCATGCGGGCCAGGTGCTGGTCTACCAGGTGCCGATCCCCGAACCCTTGCGCTTTCTCGAGCCGCGCGAGACCGAGACCCGCAAGATGCATGCGCTGGAGGAATACGGCCTCATGCATGTGAAGCTCTACGAGGACATCGCCCGCAACGGCCGCATCGCCACGACCTATGCCTATCCGGTCAAGGTCGAGGGGCGCTACGTGATGGACCCCTCGCCAACGCCGAAATTCGACAATCCGAAAATGCACCAGTCCGAAGCCCTGCAGCTCTTCGGCGCGGGCCGCGAGAAGCGGATCTATGCGGTGCCGCCGCACACGAACGTGGTCAGCCTCGACTTCGAGGATCATCCGTTCGAAATCCAGCATTTCACCGAGCCCTGCGCGCTGTGCGGCGCCGAGCAGGTCTATCTCGACGAGGTGGTGCTCGACGACAAGGGCGGGCGGATGTTCGTCTGTTCCGACACCCATCATTGCGAAAGCCGCCGGGCCGAGGGTCATCGCGGCGCGCTGCTTGGCGACGAGCCGGTAGTTGAAAAGGAGGCCGCGATATGAGCGACGCCGATACTTTGGAAGCCCTCGCCAAGGCGGGGATCCCCGCACCGGTCAAGCCGCTGCTCACGGTTGAAAAGCTGACCCGGGTCTACGGCAAGCGCATTGGCTGCGCCGATGTGAGCTTTGATCTGTGGCCGGGCGAAGTGCTGGCGATCGTCGGCGAATCCGGTTCCGGCAAGACCACGCTGCTGAACTGCATCTCCTCGCGGCTCACGCCCACCTGCGGCACGGTGCATTACCGCATGCGTGACGGCGTGAGCGCCGATATCTACAAGATGGCGGAGGCCGAGCGGCGCTACCTGATGCGCACCGACTGGGGTTTTGTGCACCAGAACCCGATCGACGGGCTCAGGATGACGGTGTCGGCCGGCGCCAATGTCGGCGAGCGGCTGATGGCGGTGGGCAACCGGCACTACGGCAACATAAGGGGGGCTGCGATCGAATGGCTGGCCCGTGTCGAGATCGATGAGGATCGGGTCGACGACCAGCCGCGCACCTTCTCGGGCGGCATGCGCCAGCGGCTGCAGATCGCCCGCAACCTGGTGACCGAGCCGCGACTGGTGTTCATGGACGAGCCCACCGGCGGGCTTGATGTCTCGGTGCAGGCGCGGCTTCTCGATTTGTTGCGCGGGCTGGTCTCCGATCTTGGGCTGGCCGTTGTCGTCGTGACCCATGATCTGGCGGTGGCGCGGCTCTTGTCGGACCGGATGATCGTGATGAAGGAGGGCAGGGTGATCGAGGCGGGTCTCACCGACCGCGTGCTCGACGATCCGCGCGCGCCCTACACCCAGCTTCTTGTTTCCTCCATCCTGCAGGTTTGAATGATGAACACGCTGCTCGTCGCTTCGGAAGTGAAAAAAACCTTCATCATGCACATGCGCGGCGGTGTCGAACTGCCGGTCGTCGCCAATGTGTCGTTTTCGCTGAAGGCCGGCGCCTGCGCGGTGCTCGGCGGTCCCTCAGGCGTCGGCAAGAGCTCGATCCTGAAGATGCTCTACGGCAATTACGGCTGCGACAGCGGCCAGATTCTCGTTCAACACCACGGCCGCCATGTCGACGTCGCCAGCGCCAGTCCGCGGCTGGTGCTGGAGATCCGGCGCGACACGATCGGCTATGTCAGCCAGTTTTTGCGCGCGGTGCCGCGGGTCTCGGCGCTGGATGTTGCTGCGGAACCGCTCCTGATCCGCGGCGTCGAGCGGGAGGCCGCGCGCGAACAGGCGCGGGGTCTGTTCAAGGAACTGAACCTGCCGGAAAAGCTCTGGTCGCTGCCGCCCGCGACGTTTTCGGGCGGCGAGCAGCAGCGGGTCAACATTGCCCGCGGCTTCATTACCGACCATCCTATCCTGCTGCTCGACGAGCCGACGGCGTCGCTCGATGCGGCAAACCGGGAAGTCGTCATCGACCTGATCGCCCGCAAGAAGGCCGAAGGGGCAGCCTTGCTCGGGATCTTCCACGATCTCGACGTGCGCAACGCGGTGGCCGATCATGTCATCGACGTCTCGGCCTTTGCCGCCGGAAAGGCCGCGGCATGACCCGGCTGTCGGAAACGCCGATGGTGCACGCGACGGCGTCTGTCGTGGATTCCACGCTCGGCCGCTACACCGAGGTGGGCGCCGGCTGCTCGGTGGCGCATTCGACGCTCGGGGACTATTCCTACTGCGTCGAGAACACCCAGATCGCCTATGCGACCATCGGCAAGTTCGCCAACATCGCCGCCCACGTCCGCATCTATGCCAGCATGCACCCGATGGAGCGGGCGTCGCTGCACCATTTCAGCTACCGCTCGGCCTGGTATTTCGACGGCGAGGCGGACGACCAGGAGTTCTTCGACTGGCGCGCCGGGCAGCGGATCTCCATCTGCCACGACACCTGGATCGGCCATGGCGCGGTGGTGATGCCGGGGGTGACGATCGGCAACGGCGCCATTATCGGCGCGAACGCGGTGGTGACGAAGGACGTGGCCGCTTTCGCCATCGCCGTCGGCGTGCCGGCGCGGACGATCAGGCAGCGTTTCTCCGATGATGTCGCCAGCCGGCTGGATGCGCTCGCCTGGTGGGACTGGGAGCACGATAAGCTGCATGCGGCGCTGCATGATTTCCGGGCGCTGCCGGTTGAGGCGTTCATCGACAAACACGGCGGTTAGAGCCCGCCCTGCCAGCCTTCCTCGAAGATCAGATCATCAAGGCAAAGCCGTTTGTTCCAGCCTTTGACTTCAAGCTCTGGCCGCTCATAGAGTTCATCGACATAGCCAAGGCAGAGATAGGCGACGATCTCGATCCGGTCGGGAATGCCGAGAATGGCCTTGAGGTCGGCGTCGTGGAAGATGCTGACCCAGCCCATGCCGATGCCTTCCGCGCGCGCCGCGAGCCAGAGATTCTGGACAGCGCAGACGGTGCTATAAAGGTCCATGCTCTCGTTGTGTGTGCGTCCCAGGACGACATCACCGCCGCGCTCGCGGTCGCAGGTGACGCAGATGTTGAGCGGCGCCTTGCGGATGCCTTCGAGCTTCAAGGATTTGTAGGTGGATTGCCGCTCCTCGGGAAACATGGCAGCCGCCTCGTCATTGGCGCGACCAAAGGCGCTTGCGATCTGGTCGCGCACCGCCTGGCTCCTTATGATGACAAAGTTCCAGGGCTGCATGAAACCGACAGAGGGCGCGTTGTGCGCGGCCTCGAGCAGCCGCCGGAGCACGTCGTCGGGAACCGGATCGGGCAGGAACTGGTCGCGAACGTCGCGGCGGGTGAAGATGGCCTTGTAGACGGCGTCGCGTTCGGACGCGGAAAAGCCGGCGGCAGGCGCCAGCGCAGATGTCTTCGGCATTGTTTGATCCCCAACAATCCGTGAGCACCCCGCTGCGCTGTCCATGCGCGGCAAGGCTATGAGATCTGGCCGGTCTTCTGACTTCGGTTCATCTGGCCCGCGCGCCTTCCCGGTGTCAGCCAGTGGCAATTCACGCAAACCATCCCCGTCACAGCGTTGGGCACGTTCCGGATTGGCACCGGATTCCCGATTCTCCCGCTTTCGGCGGGCACCAGACGCAGCCATAGGGCCATGGCAGCGGACGGATTGCAAGTCTGGAAACCACCCAAAACTGAGGGTTTCGGCGTCGATGGCGCCGGGGCTGTGGATCGTAACAAAACTGACATGAAACCGACATCGGCCTTTCACATGGCTGGGCTAGTCCAATCCTCGAACATCACGAAACCCGGCGTGATCCAAGGGGATTTGCTTATGCTTGAATTGACCGATGTGACCCGCCGCTTTGGCACCAACATCGCCGTTGACTCGGTGTCGCTGTCCATTCCGGAGGGTCAGATGGTCGGCATCATCGGTCGCTCGGGTGCAGGCAAGTCGACACTTTTGAGGATGATCAACCGGCTCACCGGCGTGAGCGGCGGCGTGATTTCCCATTACGGACGTCCGGTCTCGACGCTGACCGGACGGGAGTTGCGCAGCTGGCAGCGTGACTGCGCCATGATCTTCCAGCAGTTCAACCTGGTTCCGCGGCTCGATGTGGTGTCCAACGTGCTGCATGGCACGCTGAACATGCGCTCGACGTTTGCGACCATGTTCAACCTGTTTCCGCGCGAGGACATCTTGCGGGCGATTGCAATCCTTGAACGGCTCGGCGTCGCCGAGAATGCGCCAAAGCGCGCCGAGGCGCTGTCGGGTGGCCAGCAGCAGCGGGTGGCGATTGCGCGCGCGCTGATGCAGTCGCCGAAGCTGATCCTCGCCGATGAGCCGATCGCATCGCTCGACCCGCTCAATGCCCAGATCGTCATGGATGCGTTGAAAGACATCAATGAGCAGGAAGGCATCACCGTGGTGACCAACCTTCACACGCTCGACACCGCGCGCGGCTATTGCGAGCGCATCATCGGCATGGCGGCCGGCAAGGTCGTCTTCGACGGCAAGCCGGACGAACTGACCACCGAGGCCGTCCGCGCGATCTACGGTGCGGGCGCCGATGGCGAGGAAATCTCGGAATCCATGACCTCGACCAGCCTGCATGTGCGCGGTCGCCCCGCCGACATCAAGGCGAAAGTCACCGCCTCCGGCGTGGCGCTGGAGTCGATCTGAACCCATCCCTGCTTCGGACCATTCCGGCCTGAGGCGCCAAAGTTATCCTACCCACTGTCAACCCTGTACGGAGACAAGACTATGTTGAAGACCATCCTCGTGGCCGCCACGGCAGCCCTTCTGTCCACCAGCGCAATCGCGCAGGACGCCATCACCGAATTCCGCATCGGCGTCCTCGGCGGCGAGAACGCCCAGGACCGCATGACCTCCAACGAATGCGTCCGCAACTATGTCCAGGAGCTGCTGGGCGTCGAGACCAAGCTGTTCACCCCGGCCGACTATGACGGCGTGATCCAGGGCCTGCTCGGCGGCACCATCGACATGGCATGGCTCGGCGCCTCGGCCTATGCCAAGGCCTATCTGACCGATCCTGAAGCTGTTGACGTCGTGCTGGTCAAGACCAATGTCGACGGTTCTGTCGGCTACCACTCGATCGGCTTTGCCCGCAAGGACAAGAACATCACCTCGCTGGCCGACATGAAGGGCAAGGTCTTTGCCTTCGGCGATCCGAACTCGACCTCGGGCTACCTGATCCCGTCCGTTGAAATCCCAGCCGAAATCGGCGCCACCATGAACAATGGTGACTATTTCAGCGAAGTGAAGTTCGTCGGCGGTCATGAGCAGACCATCGTCGCCGTCAATAATGGCGAAGTTGATGCCGGCGTGACCTGGGCCGATGGCCAGGGCAACTGGGAAGACGGCTACAATTCCGGCGCGCTCCGCAAGGCCGTGGACTCGGGCATCATCGACATGAACGACCTCGTCGAGATCTGGAAGTCGAAAGAGATCCCGGAAGGCCCGATCGTTCTGCGCCGCGCTCTGCCGGACGACGTCAAGCAGAAGGTCGTCACTTTCCTGAGCGAACTGCACGGCAAGGATCCCCAGTGCGCCTACAACATGGCTGCTGGCGAAACCTCGGGCTTCACCCCGATCACCCACGATGCCTACGAGTCGATCATCGCCGTTCGCAAGGCTCAGAGCAACTAAGTACCTGCCAGGTAACAGCGGGGAGCCATCCGGCTCCCCGCTTTCATTTCGGGAAGGATCCCCGCCGATGAGCGATCTAGCGACAAACCACGGCGGCGCGGCCGCCACCATCGCCATCCGCGACAATTATCTGGCCATGGCTCGCCAGAAACAGATGTATGGCGGAATTCTCCTGATCATCTTCATTGCGATGATGGTTTCGGGGTTTCACCTCGCCGATTCGCGCAATGCCGGCGGATTCTGGAACGGCATCTCGCAGATCTTCGATTTCCCGTCCGAAGTGCTTGCTGAGGGGATTGCCAAGGCCGCCTTGCTCCCGGCGCTGCTGGCAGAGTTCCTGCCGTCGCTGATCGAGACGATCAACATTGCCGCCGTCTCCACGCTGATCGGTGCGATATTCGCCGTCGTGCTGGCGCTGCTTTCCACCCGCGGGTTGGCGCGCTGGCCGCGGCTGATCCCGGTGTTCCGCCGGATGATGGACGGTATGCGCGCCATCCCGGAAATTGTTATCGCCCTGGTGCTGATTTTCATTCTCGGGGGCGGCCCTGTGCCGGCGATGATCGCCATCGCCTTTCACACGGCCGGCGCGCTCGGCAAGCTGTTCTCGGAAGTGTCTGAGAATGTCGACCTCAAGCCGGTCGAGGGGCTTTCGTCGGTCGGCGCGAGCTGGATCCAGAAAATGTGGCTCGGCGTGATCCCGCAGGTGGCGCCAAATTGGCTCTCCTACGGGCTGCTGCGCTTCGAGATCAACATCCGGGCGTCCGCCATTCTCGGCTTTGTCGGGTCCGGCGGTATCGGTCATGACCTAAGGCTCGCCATGCAATGGGGGCAGGGCAAGTATGATCAGGTGGTGGCGATCTTCATCCTGCTGTTCGTGACCATCGTGTTCTTCGACCAGTTGTCGAGCCATTACCGCAACCGCATGGTCAAGGGACACTGACATGAGCTCCATCGACGCGGCGCCGTTTGCCATCTCCGATCTGCAGCAAACCGTCCTCAAAGGCTTCAACCGCAAGCAGATGGTCGCTTTCGGCGTGCCCACGGTGATCCTGCTCTATCTCGTCTACGTCTTCTTTGCCTTTGACATCCCGGGAATCGCATCGCGGGCACGGCTCGACAATGCCGCCATCCTGGTGTCCGACTTCTGGTCCCACAAGACCCATGTCACGCGCGACAACCGCGATGGCTCCGTGTCGATTGCCATCGAAGGCGAGACCAAGGGAACCTATCCTGAAGGCATGATGCCCGAGTGGGTGACCATGGCCGACGGCGTGACGCGCATCGATCTGGACAAGGGCCATGAAGTGATCTTCGATGACGACGGCGCGCGCTATATATTCCCCGGCTACGGCGTGGTCGACATTTCGCCCCAGGCCGGCAAGCTGCGACTGGTGCTGCCCGACGGCGGAATTCCGGACTGGATCAATGCATCGGACACGCGTGTGGCGGTGACGACTCCGCAAGGCCGCTTCAGCTATACCCGTAACCGTACGGAAGTGTTCAAGTATCAGGCCGGGTGGGAGCTGTTCTTCTTCACGCTCGACAGCCCGTTCTACGGCAAGTCCTTCGTCGAGCTCGTTCAGCTCGCCACTGTTGGAGAGCGCGTGGACTCCAGCCGCTCAAATATCTCGGCCATGGTTCATGGTTTCTGGACCAATGCCATGTGGCGGCACGGCGATGTGGCCTGGGCGTTGTTCGAGACCGTTTTGATGGCGTTTCTCGGCACCATGGGCGCCGCCATGATCGCCCTGCCGCTGGCGTTCTTTGCCGCCACGAATTTCTCGCCGTCGCGGCCCATTCTGTTCACGCTTCGCCGCGTCTTCGATTTCCTGCGCGGCGTTGACGGACTGATCTGGACCATCATCCTGTCGCGCGCCTTCGGGCCTGGGCCGATGACGGGCGCGCTCGCCATTCTTCTCACCGACACCGGCACCTTCGGCAAGACCTTCTCCGAAGCCCTCGAAAACATTGACAACAAGCAGGTCGAAGGCGTGCAATCGACCGGCGCATCGCGCATCCAGCAGGCCCGCTTCGGTGTCATTCCGCAGGTCACGCCTGTGTTTCTGAGCCAGGTTCTGTATTATTTCGAATCAAACACCCGCTCTGCCACAGTCATCGGCGCGATCGTTGGCGGCGGCATCGGGCTGTTGCTGACGCAGGCCATTTCCACCCAGAAGGATTGGGAAGAGGTGAGCTATTACATCATCCTGATCATCCTGATGGTGATGGCGATGGACACGCTGTCGGGCTGGCTGAGATCCCGCCTGATCGGACGAACGGGACACCCATGAGATACGCGATCTACTTTGCTCCCGAGCCCGCATCGCCCCTGGCGGAACTGGCCGCCAGATGGATCGGCCGCGACGCCGCCACGGGCAAGGCTGTGCAGCAGCCGGATTTCGATGGGTTGGGCGCCGATGAACTGGCAGGGATCACCGGACCGGCGCGGCGCTACGGTTTTCACGCAACGCTGAAGGCTCCGTTCAGGCTTGCCGAGGGGTTGAGCGATCGCGACCTGGTCCAGGCCATGGAAAAGTTCTGCGCCGGCCGATCGCGCTTCGTGATCGAGGGTGTAAAGGTCGGTTCCATTGATAGTTTCGTGGCGCTCCTGCCTTATGGCGATGTGAACGAACTCAATGGCTTTGCCAGTGAGGTGGTCGGCGCCTTTGACGGCTGCCGGGCAGAACTGACGGAAAGTGAAATCGAGCGGCGCAATCCCGAGCAGCTCTCGCTGGCCGAATTGCGCAATCTGATGCGCTGGGGCTATCCTTACGTGTTTGACTGCTTCCGCTTCCACATGACACTGACAAGCCGGGTGCCGGACAAGGATCGGGAACGGGTTCTAATCGCCGCCCGACAGCATTTTGCCCCGGTGACGGAACAGGAATTTTCGATCGATGCGCTGACGCTGTTCGTCGAACCCGAACCCGGTGCCCCCTTTGAAATCCACAGCCGGACGCCCTTGGCGCATGGCTTGCACAGAAAGACTGCCTGAATGACCACCGAAATGATTTTGACCAATGCCCGCCTCGTGCTTGAGGACCGGATTCTCTCCGGCAGCCTTGTCGTCAGGGACGGCGTCATTGCCGAGATCGACGAAGGCAAGTCGGCCAGCGGCGTGGACATGGATGGCGACTATATCCTTCCCGGCCTGGTGGAACTGCACACCGATCATCTTGAATCGCATTATTCGCCGCGTCCCGGCGTGCGCTGGAACGCCATTTCCGCGATTCAATCGCACGACGCCCAGATCGCCTCGTCCGGGATCACCACCGTGTTTGACTGCCTGCGGCTTGGCTCGGACGAGGATGACGGGTTCAAGATGGGCGAAATGCGCGCCATCGCCGATGCGCTTGCCGAGGCGCGGTCGGAAAACCGGTTGCGCGCCGATCACCTGATTCATCTGCGCTGTGAAGTGTCAGCTTCTGACGTGCTGGAGCATTTCGCCGATTTTGCGACCGATGGCCAGGTCCGGCTTGCCTCGCTGATGGACCATGCGCCCGGCCAGCGCCAGTTCCAGACCATGGAGCAGTACACGCTCTATTATAAGACCAAGCGCGGTCTTTCGGATGAAGCCTTCGCGCATTTCGTGCAGCGGCGGCAGGATGCTTCGGCACGCTACTCCGATGCGCACCGCAAGGTGCTGGCGAGCGCCTGCGCCGAGCGCGGGATCACTGTCGCCAGCCACGACGACGCGACGCTTGATCATGTCGCCGAAGCCGTCGGGTTCGGCGTCAGGCTGGCGGAGTTCCCGACCAGCATCGAGGCGGCGCAGGCGTCGCACAAGGCGGGCATGAGCGTGCTGATGGGCGCCCCCAACGTGGTGCGGGGCGGGTCGCATTCCGGCAATATTGCAGCGGCCGATCTTGCCCGGGCCGGGGTCCTGGATGTGCTGTCGTCTGATTATGTTCCGTTCAGCCTGATCCAGGCGCCGTTCGTGCTCGCCGACGAGATCGACGAACTCGATCTGGCGACGGCCATCCGGCTGGTGACGTCAACGCCGGCGAAGACGGTTGGGCTTGATGATCGCGGCAGCCTGACGACAGGCAAGCGGGCGGATCTGGTGCGGGTGCGCCGCGACAGCGGGATTCCGGTCGTTCGCGAGGTCTGGCGGCAAGGCCAACGGGTGGCGTGATGCCCGAGGCGACGGAAATCCCGGACGCGGTCGAAACGGTTCCCGGGCGGCTCATCGTGCTGCTCGGGCCGAGCGGGTCCGGCAAGGACACGCTGATATCCGGCGCGCGCAGCGAATTTGCCGCATCTTCGGATGTACTCTTCGTCCAGCGCGTGATCACGCGGTCCGCGGATGCGGGCAGTGAAGATCATATCGCGATGTCGGAGGCGGAGTTCGACGCAGCCATCGACGACGGCCGGTTTGCGCTGACCTGGGCTGCGAACGGGCTGCGCTACGGCTTGCCGCGCGGTATCAAGGCACATCTTGCGGCGGGCAAGGTCGCCGTGGTCAATGGATCAAGAGGGGCATGGGGCGTTATTCGCCAGGTCTTTCCAAGCGCGGTGGCGGTGGAAATCAAGGTCGATCCAGGCACTTTGGCCCAGAGACTACAGGCCCGCGGCAGGGAGAGCGCGGCCGAGATCGAGGCCCGGCTCATCCGCGCGGCGGCACTGGCCGCCCAGTTCGAGCCCGAACTCGTCATCGACAATTCCGGCCCGGTCGAGACAGCGCGCTCGGCACTGATCAATTACATACGCCAGTCGGTTGCTCGGCAGGTTGGCTGAAAAAACCTTCAATCCTCGTCGCCATCCGAGTCCGGGCCACCATCAAGCCGGTGCTTGATGGCCAGCGCGTAGATGACGTTGAGGACATTGCGATCCTGAACCTTGGGGTCGCTCAGCGCCAGCAAGGATGCGCGCACCAGTCGTTTGCTTGTTGCCTTGGGACAGTGCTCGAAGACATAATCATGCAACGCGGTGTCCGAGAGGCCCGCATAGGCGCCTTCGATCAACGTGTCGTAGACCTTCTTGATCTTCTTCTTGTCTGGCATTTGCGCCTCCTGCCTGTGGCGGAACATTCGTTGCTAACCTCAGACTCCATACTGATGTCGATTGTCACAAACAACCACGCGGGAATCCATTGAGGGAACGCGGGTCGGCCAGACGCAATTCGACCGACCGGGAAGCACCGGTATGCCCCGATTTGGGACGCCTTGCCGAATTTTCGTGCAGTAGGTCATTTTTCACCCCCTAAATATTAAGGGATACTAAACCAAAGAAAGCTCATAGTCGCCGGTACGAAGAGGTAGCCAAATATCCGGCATGATGCCGGTGGGCCCGCAATGATTGCACTCAAGGGGAGGTGGCTGATGCAATTGTCAAGGGGTGTACATGGGGCTGCTTTCCAAAAAAGACCCGGCTGAACAAGCCAAGGGTTCAACACGAAGCATTACACAAAAAATCGCTATCACTGTTGTCATGGTCAACCTGCTCGGACTTGCAGTGACCAGTTTCGCCATTTCAAAGATGTCGGGCGCTAGCCAGATGGAAATGGCCGAGCGCAATTGGCTGAAAGACACCGCCCAGATCGGCGCCCAGGCCGCAGGCGGGGTGAAATGGGGCAAGACCGAAGCCATCCGGTCGGCATACCAAATTTTCCAGGACGATCCGAAACTCGCCTTGACCGGATTTGCCGCCTTCAACCAGGCCGGCGACCAGGTCGATCTATGGACCCGCTCGGAAACGCCTGATGCAGCACTCACGGAGGCGCTTTCGGCCAATCCGGGTGAATTGACCGAGCCGTCCTTCCTGCAAACCACAGATGCCGTTGTCATCGCCGCGCCGCTGCCCGTGGACAAGGACGGTGCTTCGACGGGACAGATCAAGACGATCTGGTCGACCGCGGACATTGCCATGTCGGCCCGCGACTTTGCCCTGAAGGCGATGGCTTCGCAGATTGCCGTACTGATCGTATCGGTCGCCATGCTGTTGTTTGCCATGCGCAGGTTTGTCGGCAGGCCCCTTGCCGAGGTCAATCATCGCATTGGTGCGCTGCAGGCAGGCGACATCACCGGACCGATCCCGCACGCCGACAAGGGCGATGAAATCGGCGTCGTGGCGCGCGCGCTTACGGAATTTTGCACTGCGTCCCGGATGAAACTGGACTCCGACGCAGAGATGGCCCGGCAGCGCGAGCAACTGGATGTCGAACGCCAGGCAAACATGAGCGAAACCGAGCGCTCCGCGAAGGCGCAGCGCAGGGTCGTTGAAGAATTGGGCACTGCGCTTGAAAGACTCGCCTCTGGTGATCTGACCGCGCGGGTTCCCGACCTTGGCGGTGAATTCGCAGCTCTGCAGGAGAATTTCAATCGCGCGCTTTCAGCTCTCGAATCCACTGTCGGAACCATCGACAGCGCGCAACAGGCCGTCCGCCAGGCGTCCGACAGCCTGGGCGGTTCCACCGACGAACTTGCACGCAGGACCGAACAGCAGGCTGCGGCGCTGGAACAAACAGCTGCGGCGCTTGACGAAATTACCGCGACGGTCAAGGCTTCCTCCGTACAGGCCACCGAGGCTGGCGATCTGGTCGGCTCAACCCGCGATGCGGCCACATCCTCCTCGGAGATCGTGCGGTCGGCAATCACCGCGATGAGCCGGATCGAGGAGTCCTCGTCCCGTATCGCCCAGATCCTCAAGGTGATTGACGATATCGCTTTCCAGACCAACCTGCTGGCGCTCAATGCCGGGGTCGAGGCGGCGCGGGCCGGAGAAGCCGGCAAGGGCTTTGCCGTGGTGGCCCAGGAAGTCCGCGATCTCGCCGGCCGGTCCGCGAACGCTGCCAAGGAAATCAAGAGCCTGATTGAAGAAAGCGGCGCCCAGGTCAGCAGCGGCGTTGAACTGGTCAACAAGACCGGGACTTCCATGGAGCAGATTGAAAGGCAGATCAGCGAAGTCGCCCAGAAGATCGGCGCCATCTCGACGGCTGCGCGTGAACAGGCCACCGGCCTGTCGCAGATCAACACCGCGATCAACGAGATGGACACCATGACCCAGAAGAACGCGGCCATGGTGCAGGACAGCAATATGTCGTCGCAGAAACTGGCCGGCGAATGCGAGCGGTTGGCCGATGTCGTCAGGTCCTTCAAGCTGACCGGTTCGGCGGGGCATGTCCGCGCGACCCCGTCTCCCGCCGCTGCTGCGGCTCCGGCGCGGCAGGTTGCCGCAACACCCCAATACCGGACCCAGGGCAATGCGGCGCTGGCTCAGAGCGCCGACACCTGGGAAGAATTCTAAGTCTGCATGCCACACCAAGCAACGGTCCCGACCGTTCGCGATCCAGCTCAAAACCGAGGAGAATCCCCAATGAACATCAAGCATTCCATTTCGACTTTCCTGATCGCCGCTGCGGCAGCGTTCGCACCCATGACCGCCATGGCGCAGGACGCCCATGTGGCGCCGATCAAGGAGTTTGTCAGCAGCTCCATCCAGCCCTGGCTCAACGATCCAATCGTCATCAACGCCATCAAGGAGCAGAACGCCAAGCATGCCGATCTGACCCAGGCCGACATCGACAAGCTCGACCTCGCATGGCGCGCCGAGGTGACCACCGCCAACAGGTCGCTGGTCGATGATCTGCTTGGACGGGAGCTTTCGAAATTCCTCGCCGAAAAGCAGGACGCGAGCCAGGGCATGATCACGGAAATGTTCGTGATGGACAACAAGGGGCTCAATGTCGGCCAGAGCGAAGTGACCTCCGATTACTGGCAGGGCGATGAAGCCAAATGGCAGCAGACCTTCAGTGTCGGTCCCGATGTGGTCTATGTCGATGGCGTCGAGACCGATGAGTCGACGCAAGCGCTGCAGTCGCAGGCCAGTCTCACCATCTCCGATCCTGAAACCGGCGAGCCGATCGGCGCGATCACCGTCGGCATCAATCTGGACATGCTCTGATTCCACCCAAGTTGCTTGACATGCAACGCCGCGCGTTCACTCGAACGCGCGGCGTTGCTGTTTGTCAGGGAGAGGCAGTTTTGCCGAACGAAGTTCTGTTGAATGGCCGCCATTGAGGCTTGAACCGAATGCGCTGGCTTGATCATCTTGATCGAAACAGCCTCAGCCTGTTGTCCTGGCTGAGGATTGTCATGGGCCGGCAACATTTTCCGGATAGTGACGCTGGAAATCCAAAGGAAACCCTGATGAAGCTCGTGCATATTTCCGACATTCATATCAATCCGGAGCCGATCCTCGGGCTCGACCCGATCGCCAATTTCAGGAAATGCCTGGCCTATGTGGAGGCCCATGACCAGGACGCCGACCGGGTGGTGATCACCGGCGACCTGACGCATTACGGGCTGGAGGAAAGCTATCGTGAACTGGCAGGCATCCTGGCCGCGAGTTCGCTCAAGGACAAGCTCGCGCCGCGGCTGTTGATCGGCAATCACGACAACCGCGAGACCTTTGCGTCGGTGTTTTCAGGGACCAATCGCGACGGGGCAGGGTTCATCCAGTGGACCGAGGAGACCCCGGCGGGGCTGTTCGTCTACATGGACACGGTCGATGCGGGCCGGCATGGCGGGCTCTATTGCGACAGCCGCATGGCCTGGCTCACGCAGGTGCTCGACGGCGCGCGGGCAGCAAGCCAGAAGGCCTATCTGTTCATGCACCACAATCCGGTCCGGGTGAATGTCGCCAACGCCGATGTCATCGGCATCTTCAACGAGCGGGAATTGCAGGCGCTGCTGAAAGAGTACAACGACACCGTTGCGCATCTGTTTTTCGGCCATTGCCACTACACGCTGAGCGGTGTGGTCGGCGGCATCCCCTATTCGGCGCCGCGGTCGACCAATCACACCTGCTGGCCGGACTTCACCGGCCAGATCAACCGGATGGGCTATGGGGATCTGGCGCCCAACTACAATGTCTGTTTCCTGCGCGAAGACAGCACCGTGATCCATTCCATCGATTTTCTCGACGCAGGCAAGGTCAAGTGGAAGATCGAGGCGGATGCCGAGATGGTGTAATCGCCGCCTTGCGCGGCCCGCACAGCGCGACAGCCTGTAGCAGGCCGAAACCTGCATTGGCAGCTCTTGCGTGATTGACGCAACGGGGCGCTTGGTCCAACACTCGTCAACGTCGCGGCCGGTCTCCAACCGGAGCGCCGGCGACGTTTCGGAGTGAAGGAATCTCAAGCCATGCCTGGTCCATCGACGCTTTCCCTGTGGGATGACACCGCGGAGGAATCTGATTACCGCTCGCCGACGACCGGCGATGTGACGACCGATGTCGCGATCGTCGGCGGTGGATATACCGGGCTGTCGACGGCGCTGCACGCGGCGGAGCGAGGGCTGGAGTGCTGCGTTCTGGAAGCCCGGCAGATCGGGTTTGGCGGCTCCGGGCGCAATGTCGGGCTGCTCAATGCCGGCCTGTGGCTGCCGCCGCAGGATGTGCGGGCCAAGCTTGGCGGCGAGCGCGGGGCGCGGCTGGTCGACATTCTGGGCGAGGGCCCGGCCTATGTCATGTCGCTGATCGAGAAGCACCAGATTCGCTGCGAATTGACCCGCACCGGCACCATTCACGCCGCCCATTCCGAGGGCGGGCTCAAGGACCTGACACGCAGGGCGGAGGAATGGGCGCGACTCGGCGCGCCGGTGAGACTGCTGTCGCGGCAGGAGACAGCAGAGAAGATCGGCAGCCAGGCCTTCCATGGCGGCCTGCTCGACGCCCGCGCCGGAACGCTCAATCCGATGGGCTATGTGCGCGGCCTGGCACGCGCGGCGAAGGGTGCGGGCGCGCGCATTCACACCGAGGCGCCGGTTACCAAACTCGTCAAGCAACCCGGTGGCTGGCTGCTCGAGACCGGGCAAGGCACAGTGAAGGCGAAGTCGGTCATCCTGGCCACCAACGCCTATTCCGACGGGCTCTGGCCAGGGCTTGAAGGCAGCTTCGTGCCGATCCATTTTTTCCAGGTTGCGACCATTCCTCTCGGTGCGCGGATCGCCGACATCCTGCCCGAGCGCCAGGGCATCTGGGACACCGGCAGGATCATGTTCTCGCTCAGGCGCGATGCGTCCGACCGGCTGATCATCGGCTCGATGGGGTCTGCGATCGGCGGGTCCAGGGGACTGTCGGAGCGCTGGGCGGCGCGGCAGCTCCGGCGGCTGTTTCCCGACCTGGGTCCGGTGGAGTTCGAGACATCCTGGCATGGCCGGATTGCCATGACCGCCGACCACCTGCCACGCATCCACCGGCTTGACGACGGGCTCTACACGCCGGTCGGCTACAATGGCCGCGGCATCGCGCCGGGGACGATCTTCGGCAAGGCCATGGCGGATCTTCTGGCGGGCGGCGCCGAGGCCGATCTGCTGATGCCGGTGACGGATGTAAGCCAGGAGACCGCGCGGGGGCTGAAGGCTGGCTTCTATCAGGCGGCCTTTGCGGTCAACCAGGTGATCAGGAGCCTGTGAAGGGCGCGACCCCATCGGCAATGTGACCTTGCGCCATCTTCGAAGCTGCAGGAGCGGATCATCGTGTGATCGCCTGCTCCGTGCACAGGCAAGCCGTCTAAGCCGTCGACAAGTCCCCGAATTTGTGGTCCCGTCGCTCAAAAGCCATCCGCTTCGTGGAGGAGGAGGCGAAGGTTTTGACCGGTCGAGGAGCATGGGCCGGCGGTTGCTTGGGAGACGACGAGATGGACGGTTGCGATGTGATCGTGGTGGGCGGAGGACTGGCAGGCCTGGTGGCTGCCGCCGAACTCGCCGACAGGGGCAAGCGGGTGGTCATTCTCGACCAGGAGCCCGAAAATTTTCTGGGCGGTCAGGCTTTCTGGTCGCTGGGCGGGCTGTTTCTGGTCGATACGCCCGAACAGCGACGGATGGGCATCAAGGATAGCCGCGAGCTTGCACTCAATGACTGGATGGGCTCGGCGCAGTTCGACCGCAAGGAGGACTACTGGCCGCGCAGATGGGCCGAGGCCTATGTGGAGTTTGCTGCCGGCGAGATGCGGCCGTGGCTGCACGGCATGGGGATGCGCTGGTTCCCGGTTGTCGGCTGGGCCGAGCGCGGCGGCTCGTTTGCCGACGGCCACGGCAATTCGGTGCCGCGCTTCCACCTGACCTGGGGCGTCGGTCCGGGTACGATCGCGCCTTTCGTCAGCCGCGTTCTGGCGCATGCGAAGGTGGGGCGGATTGAACTCAAGTTCCGGCATCGCTGCTCGCACATCATCACCGAAAACAAAGTGGTCAAAGGGGTCTCGGGCGAGATCCTGGTTGGTGACGTCAAGGAGCGCGGGCAATCGACCAGCCGCGACATTGCAGGGGAATTCGAACTCCGAGCGGCCAGCGTCCTGGTGACCTCGGGCGGCATCGGCGGCGATTTCGACCTGGTGCGCAAATCCTGGCCGCGTGACAGGCTGGGCGAGCCGCCGCGCGAGATGATTGCCGGCGTTCCCGCCCATGTCGATGGAAGGATGATCGCGATCACGCAAGCCGCGGGAGGGCGGGTGATCAATGCCGACCGGATGTGGCACTACACGGAAGGGGTGAAGAACTGGGATCCGATCTGGCCCAATCATGGTATCCGTATCCTGCCGGGCCCATCGTCGATGTGGTTCGACGCGACCGGCAACCGGTTGAAGCCGCCCTGCATGCCGGGGTTCGACACGCTGTCGACGCTCAAGGCGATCCTTTCGACCGGGCATGACTATTCCTGGTTCGTCATGACGCAGAAGATCCTCAAGAAGGAAGTGGCGCTGTCCGGTTCGGAGCAGAACCCGGATTTCGCTGCCAAAAGCTGGCTTCAGGTGATCCGGCAGCGGCTCCTCAACAAGCAGGCAACACCGGCGGTGGAGGCGTTCAAGCAGCATGGCGAGGATTTCATTGTCGCCAAAAGCCTGGAGGACCTTGTCGCTGGGATGAACCGGAAGGGCAGCGATCTGATTGATCTTGAAAAGCTGCGGTCACAGATCGTTGCGCGCGACAGCCAGATCGACAACCCCTTCACCAAGGATGCACAGCTGATGGCGGTGCATGCGGCGCGCAACTATCGTGGCGACAAATTGATGCGCACAGCCAGGCCGCACCGGTTTCTTGATCCCGAGAATGGTCCGCTGATTGCGGTCAAGCTGCACATCATCACCCGCAAGACATTGGGCGGTCTGGAGACAGATCTCAATAGCCAGGTTCTCAACGCACAAGGCGAGAGGATCGAGGGATTGTTTGCCGCGGGCGAAGTCAGCGGCTTCGGCGGTGGCGGCTATCACGGCTACAATGCGCTCGAAGGCAGTTTCCTGGGCGGCTGCATCTTTTCGGGGCGGCAGGCGGGCCGGGCCGAAGCAATCGCCTAACCGGGGTGGCCTAATCGGGGTGGTAGGGGCCCTGATCGTCACAGACCGAAGACGACATGGCCGGGTAAGGCTTGGACAGGACCGGGAGCAGGCTGGGTCCGCGATGCCTGAGGAAATCGTCGAGCGCCTGCAGGGCGGGCGTCGAGGTGCGGCTCGCGTGGCGTATGGAAAACCACTGCCGCCGGATCGGCGTTTCCACCGCATCGAGAATGGCGATCTTGCCGCTCTGGCACTCCTGCTCGATGGTGTGTCCGGAGATGAAGGCGATCCCGAGCCCGGCAATGACGGCCTGCTTGATGGTTTCGTTGGAATCCATTTCCGTCGGCACGGCGCTGAGTCCGTTCACCGTGTCGGACATGAAGAACTCGAATGACGACCGGGTTCCAGACCCCCTTTCGCGGACAATGAATTTCTGTTCGGCCAGTTCTTCCTTGGTAACGTCGAGCTTGCCGACCAGCGGGTGATCGGGGTTCGCGATGAAGACCAGCGGATGATCGCCGAACAGGGTCGCATGGACCTTGAACGTCGTCGGCGGCCGGCCCATCAGTGCGACATCGATCTCATGATCGTGCAGTTTCTGAATGATCTCCGACCTGTTGGCGGCAACAAGCGTCATCGAGATTCCGGGATGGACTGCGGTGAATGCGGCAATAACGCGCGGTGCGAAATATTTGCCGGTCGACACGACGCCGAGCCGGATCGTGCCAGCGGAGACGCCCTTGTGAGCCTGGACGGTTTCCTGGAATGAGGTCAGTTCGTTGATCAGCCGGTGCGCGGTCTGAATGGCTATCTCGCCGATTTCGGTCGGTTGCGAACCTGATTTTGTGCGCAAAAACAACTGGCAACCCAGTTCCTGCTCCAGTTGCTGCAATTGCAGGGTGACCGCCGGTGAGGTCAGGCCCAAGGCGCGCGCGGCGGCGGAAATCTTGCCGTGCTTCTGGATGGCGATGAGCGTGCGCATCTGGCGAAGGGAGATGTTGAGCATGTCCAGATATAAGTTAAACTTACTCAATAGGTCAATAAGTTAAAATTTACAAACATAGCAATTTCTTTATTCATTGTGGCACGGGAGGAGTGCCACAATGTCAGGTCAATCGCTGCTTGCCTTTTTGCGATCTGGATCGTTCACCCAGAAACCGCACAGTGAAGCCATCGCCGCGACCATCGGTGCGCTGGCGAAGGCTGCCCTCGAGGTCCGCAAGCTTACAACCCAGGGCGCACTCAATGCCGGGTTCGCCTCCTCGCGCGGCAGTGAGAACACCGATGGTGACATTCAGAAAGACCTGGATGTGGTGGCCGACGGTATCTTTCTCGAGGCAATCCGCCAGGTGCCGGTGGCCCTCTACGGATCAGAGGAAAACACCGGCGCGATCCTGATCGATCCGTTGAAGCCGCTGGCGCTGGCAATCGATCCGCTCGACGGATCCTCCAACATTGAGACCAATGTTTCGATCGGAACCATCTTTTCCATCCTGCCGGTGACAGGCGACCCGAAATCCGATCCGGAGCAGTCGTTCATGCAGCCGGGAACCACCCAGCTTGCCTCGGGATTTTTCATTTACGGGCCGCAACTGGCGCTGGTGCTGACGGTTGGCACGGGGACGCGGATCTTCATCCATTCGAGCAAATATGGCGACTTCATCGAAGCCTATGACTCGGTCTCCATCCCCAAGCACGCCTCCGAGTTCGCCATCAATGTGTCGAACTACCGCCACTGGGAAGAGCCCGTCCGGCTTTATATTGATGATTGTTTCGCCGGCAGCGAAGGCCCGCGCGAAAAGGACTTCAACATGCGCTGGATCGCGTCGCTGGTGGCCGATTGCTACCGCATTCTCATTCGCGGCGGCGTGTTCCTCTATCCGGCGGACAAGCGCAAGGGGTACGGATCGGGACGCATCCGGCTGGTCTATGAGGCCAACCCGATCGCATTCCTGGTCGAGCAGGCAGACGGCGCCGCCACCGATTCCGTCAACCGGATCCTCGAAATCAAGCCGGCCAGCCTGCATCAGCGCGTTCCGCTGATCTTCGGCTCGAAGTCAAAAGTCGAGCGGGTCGCCCGCTATCATGTCGATCCCGAGATGATCAGCGAGCGCTCGCCCTTGTTCGGTCACCGCGGTCTTTTCAGGGTTTAATCATCATGTCAGCCAAGTATCCCATCATCTCCATTACTGGCTCATCGGGCGCGGGCACCACGACTGTCGAACAGACATTCAAGAAGATCTTCGCCCGCGAAGGCGTCTCCGCCTCCTTCATCGAGGGCGATGCGTTTCACCGTTTCGACAGGCAGACGATGAAGCAGAAGATCGCCGAGGAGAAGGCGCTCGGCCGGGACTTCACCCATTTCAATTCAGAGGCCAACGAACTCAAGATTCTTGAGAGCGTGTTCGAGGAATATGGCCGGCGCGGCAAGGGCCGAACTCGCCATTACATCCACGATGCGGACGAAGCGGCCTGCTATGGCGCCGAGCCTGGCACTTTCACCGAGTGGGAAGAATTCGGCGGCACCGACGTGCTGTTTTATGAAGGCCTCCACGGCTGCGTGGTCACCGACGAGGTCAATCTGGCCAAGCATTGCGACCTGAAGATCGGCGTCGTGCCTGTCATCAATCTCGAATGGATCCAGAAGATCCATCGCGACAAGGCGGCGCGCGGCTATTCCACGGAAGCCGTCACCGACACGATCCTGAGGCGCATGCCCGACTATGTGCACTATATCTGCCCGCAATTCTCTCTGACCGACATCAATTTCCAGCGGGTGCCGATTGTCGACACATCCAATCCGTTTGTCGCGCGCTGGATCCCGACACCAGCGGAATCGATCCTGGTGATCCGCTTCGCCAATCCGCGCGGCATCGATTTTCCCTATCTGCTGTCGATGATGCACAACAGCTACATGTCGCGCGCCAACTCGATCGTCGTGCCGGGCGACAAGCTTGATATCGCCATGCAGCTCATCTTCACGCCGCTGATCAACAAGCTGGTCGAGCGCAAGCGCCGCATGTCCTGAGGAGGCCATCATGAACGTAACCCAAGCCATCGCCGCGTCGGATGCGGCCAGTGAACGCGACATGGCAAACGCCATCCGGTTCCTTGCGATGGACGCCGTGCAGGCTGCCAATTCGGGGCATCCCGGCATGCCGATGGGCATGGCCGATGTCGCCACCGTGCTGTTCAACCGTTTCATCCATATCGACCCGTCAATGCCGGACTGGCCCGACCGGGACCGCTTCGTGCTCTCCGCCGGACACGGCTCGATGCTGATCTACGCTCTGCATCACCTTGTCGGTTATTCCGACATGACGATCGATCAGCTGAGGAATTTCCGGCAGCTGGGATCGAAAACGCCGGGTCATCCCGAATATGGCCATACGCTCGGTGTCGAAACCACCACCGGGCCGCTGGGGCAGGGCATCACCACCGCTGTCGGCATGGCGCTGGCCGAGGAAATGATGGCCGCGCGGTTCGGCAGGAAGCTGGTCGACCATTACACCTATGTCATCGCCGGAGACGGCTGCCTTCAGGAGGGCATCAGCCACGAGGCGATCGATCTCGCCGGCCATCTGAAGCTCAGGAAGCTGATCGTGATGTGGGACGACAATGAAATTTCCATCGACGGAGCCACCTCCCTCTCCACGTCGATGAACCAGCCCATGCGGTTCAAGGCCGCGGGCTGGGACGTTCAAAGCGTCGACGGCCATGACCCTGAGGCGATTGCCCGGGCCATCGACAAGGCGCGCAACAGTTCAAAGCCATCGCTGATCGCCTGCCGCACCATCATCGGCAAGGGCGCGCCGACGATGCAGGGCTCGCACAAGACCCATGGCGCACCGCTCGGCAAGGACGAGATTGCCCGCGCCCGGACCGAGCTCAACTGGCCGCATGAGGCGTTCGTCATACCCGCCGCGATCAAGTCGGCCTGGGAGGCCGTGGCGGCGCGGGGTGGGGCTGCGCGCGCGGAGTGGCAGGAGCGCCATGCATCAACCCGCACCGGGGCCGCCTTCGACCGGGCGCTTTCAGGCGAACTGCCGGAAGCTGTGTTCCGCAAACTGGCGGCCTTCGGCAAGGAACATCTTGAGAAGGCCACCAAGGTCGCAACCCGCCAGGCCTCGCAGATGGCGCTCGAGGTGATCAATGCCGCCACGACGCTCACCATCGGCGGCTCGGCTGATCTGACCGGTTCCAACCTGACCCAGACCTCGCAAACGGACTCCATCGCATCGAAGCGGTTCAAGGGTCGCTATGTGCACTACGGTATCCGCGAGCACGCCATGGCCGCGGTGATGAACGGGCTGTCGCTGCATGGCGGCTTCATCCCCTATGGGGGCACGTTCCTGGTGTTTTCCGATTATGCCCGCGGCGGTATCCGGTTGTCGGCCCTGATGGAGCAGGGCGTTGTCTATGTGCTCACCCATGATTCCATCGGGCTTGGCGAAGACGGCCCGACGCATCAGCCGGTCGAGCATCTCGCCATGCTCCGCGCCACGCCGAACCTCAATGTCTACCGGCCTGCCGACATCGTCGAGACGGCGGAATGCTGGGAACTGGCGCTCAGGGATCGCTCGACGCCGAGCGTGCTGGCGCTGTCGCGCCAGGGGCTGCCGATGCTGCGCGAAACCAGCCAGGCAGAGAACCTTTCGGCGCGCGGCGCCTATGTGCTGCACAACCCCAAGGGCGAGCGGGACGTGACCTTGCTTGCCACGGGATCGGAAGTCGAGATCGCCCGCAAGGCCGCCCGGCTTCTCATGGATCAGCACGGGCTGCGCGCTGCGGTCGTCTCGATGCCGTGCTGGGAGAAATTCGAGGCACAGGATCAGGCCTACCAGAAGGATGTGCTCGGAACCGCGCCCCGGATCGCGGTCGAGGCCGCGGCCCGGATGGGATGGGACCGCTGGATCGGACCCGTCGGCGCCTTCGTAGGCATGGAAGGCTTTGGCGCGTCCGCCCCGGCGCCGGAGCTCTACGAGCATTTCAACATCACCGCCGATCATGTGGCTGGCCTTGCGGTGACCCTTGCCGGGAGGGTGGGATCATGAGCGGTGCCCGTGATCTTGAGGGCCGGACCGTGCTGGTCCGCTCCGACCTCAGTCGCGGCTGGACCGAGACCTTCGCCGCCCATCTCCGGGATCTTGCGACCCGCGGCGCAGTGGTCGCGGTGGTTGCCGGACACGACAATCCGGCCGGAGACGTCAATCCGGTGATGTCGCTGCGCCATCTGGTGCAGCCGCTGTCCGTCCTGACCGGACTTCCGGTGCATTTCGTCGGCGACTGTGTCGGTCCGGTCGCGGAAGCCGGTCTTGCAGCAACACCAGCCGGCTCTATCGCGCTTCTGGAAAATGTCCGGTTCCATCCCGAGGCGCAGCGTCATTCGCGGACCTTCGCCATCAGGTTGAGCGTGCTGGGCGACTTCTTTTCCGTGCCTGGCGGAATGCCCGAGCCCGCGGCCGTCTGGATCCGGGAACTGGCCAAACTGCTGCCCGAACCGACAAACGATCTAGCGCCTTCAGCCTGACAGGAGATCCCCATGGCCCGCATCACACTCAGACAGCTTCTCGATCACGCCGCCGAACACGGCTATGGCGTCCCGGCCTTCAACATCAACAACATGGAGCAGGGGCTCGCCATCATGGAGGCCGCCAAGGCGTGCAACGCCCCGGTGATCATCCAGGCCTCGCGCGGCGCGCGCTCCTATGCCGGCGACATCATGCTGTCCAAGATGATCGACGCGCTCACGGAGATGTATCCGGACAATCCGATCTGCATGCACCAGGACCATGGCAACAATGAAGCCACCTGCATGAGCGCCATCCGCCACGGCTTCACCTCGGTGATGATGGACGGCTCGCTCGAAGCCGACATGAAGACGCCTGCCTCCTATGACTACAACGTCGCCATCACCGAGCGCGTGGCGCGGATGGCGCACTGGGTCGGCGCCTCGGTTGAAGGCGAATTGGGGGTTCTGGGCTCGCTCGAAACCGGCGAGGCGGAAGCCGAGGATGGCTCCGGCGCCGAAGGCAAGCTGTCGCATGACCAGTTGCTCACCGATCCCGACCAGGCACTGGATTTCGTGCTCCGGACCAAGGTCGACGCGCTGGCGATCGCCTGCGGCACCTCGCATGGCGCCTACAAGTTCTCGCGCAAGCCCGATGGCGACATCCTGGCCATGGGCGTGATCGAGGCGATCCACCGCAAGATCCCCAACACCCATCTGGTCATGCATGGCTCGTCCTCGGTGCCGCAGGAACTGCAGGACGTGATCAACGCGTTCGGCGGTGAGATGCCGCAGACCTTCGGCGTTCCGGTCGAGGAGATCGTCCGGGGCATCCGGCACGGCGTCCGCAAGGTCAATATCGACACCGATTGCCGGATGGCGATGACCGGTCAGTTCCGCAAGATCGCCACCAGCAAGGCCGGCGAATTCGATCCGCGCAAGTTCCTCAAGCCCGCCATGGACGCGATGCGCGATCTCTGCCGCACGCGGTTCGAGGCCTTCGGCACTGCCGGACAGGCCTCCAAAATCAAGGTGATCACTATCGACGACATGGCGGCGCGCTACGCCAGCGGTGCGCTCGATCCGCAAACTTCAACAGCCAAGGCTGCCTGAGAAACCGATTCAAGCTCCTGACGGAGAGATTCAAGAAGAAAGGTCAACGCCATGAATACGGACGCAAAAACCGAGATCAAGGGCAAGGAACGCTACAAGGCCGGCGTGCTCAAATACGCCCAGATGGGCTATTGGGACGGCGACTACGAACCCAAGGACACCGACCTGATCGCGCTGTTCAGGATCACACCGCAGGAAGGCGTCGACCCGATCGAGGCCGCGGCCGCTGTTGCCGGCGAAAGCTCGACGGCGACCTGGACCGTGGTCTGGACCGACCGGCTGACGGCATGCGACCAGTACCGCGCCAAGGCCTACCGGGTCGATCCGGTGCCGGGCCAGGAGGGGCAGTATTTCTGCTATGTAGCTTATGATCTGATCCTGTTCGAGGAAGGCTCGATTGCCAACCTCACCGCGTCGATCATCGGCAACGTGTTTTCCTTCAAGCCGCTGAAGGCCGCCCGGCTCGAGGACATGCGGTTCCCGGTGGCCTACTGCAAGACCTTCAAGGGGCCGCCCACCGGCATCGTCGTCGAACGCGAACGGCTCGACAAGTTCGGCAAGCCGCTGCTCGGCGCAACGACCAAGCCGAAGCTCGGCCTGTCGGGCAAGAATTACGGTCGCGTGGTCTATGAGGGCCTCAAGGGCGGGCTCGATTTCATGAAGGATGACGAGAACATCAATTCGCAGCCGTTCATGCACTGGCGCGACCGCTTCCTCTACTGCATGGAGGCGGTCAACAAGGCATCGGCCGAATCCGGCGAGGTCAAGGGCCACTATCTCAACATCACTGCCGGCACGATGGAAGAGATGTACCGCCGCGCCGAGTTTGCCAAGGAACTGGGCTCTGTCATCGTCATGGTGGATCTCATCATCGGCTGGACGGCGATCCAGTCGATCTCGGAATGGTGCCGCCAGAACGACATGATCCTGCACATGCACCGCGCCGGGCACGGCACATACACCCGGCAGAAGAACCACGGCATCTCGTTCCGCGTCATTGCCAAATGGCTGAGGCTGGCCGGCGTCGACCACCTGCACTGCGGCACCGCGGTAGGCAAGCTCGAGGGCGATCCGCTGACCGTGCAGGGCTATTACAATGTCTGCCGGGAGACCCATAACAAGGTGGATCTGCAGCGCGGCATCTTCTTCGACCAGGACTGGGCCGACATCAAGAAGGTGATGCCGGTGGCCTCGGGCGGCATTCACGCCGGCCAGATGCATCAGTTGCTCGATCTCTTCGGCGACGACGTGGTGCTGCAGTTCGGCGGTGGAACCATCGGACACCCGATGGGCATCCAGGCAGGCGCCACGGCCAACCGGGTTGCGCTCGAAGCGATGGTGCTGGCCCGCAACGAAGGCCGCGACATCGCCAACGAGGGTCCCGAAATCCTGCGCGCCGCAGCCAGGTGGTGCAAGCCGCTCGAAGCCGCGCTCGAGACCTGGGGCAACATCACCTTCAACTACACCTCGACCGACACCTCGGACTTTGCGCCGACACCGTCGGTCTCCATGTGAGCCAGATTGAGGAGACCATACAATGCGTATCACCCAAGGCTGTTTTTCCTATCTGCCTGACCTGACAGACGAGCAGATTTCCGCCCAGATCGAATATTGCCTGGGCCGCGAATGGGCCGTCGGCATCGAATATACCGACGACCCGCATCCCAGGAACACCTATTGGGACATGTGGGGCCACCCGATGTTTGATCTCAAGGACCCGAAGGGCGCGATGATGGAGCTCGACGATTGCCGCAAGGCCCATGGCGACAGCTACATCCGGATCAACGCGTTTGATTCCACCCGCGGCTTTGAGAGCGTGATGATGAGCTTCATCGTCAACCGGCCGAAGGAAGAGCCCAAACTGCAGATGACTCGCACCGATGTGCGCTCGCGCAGCCAGTCCTATTCCTGGGTGACGACGAGCCGGTGATCTGATCCGGACGCCTGCGCACAACCGCCCGCCCGCATTGCCGGACGGGCGGCAATTCCTGACGGAGGAACCCCATGGCCGACACCGCAGATCCGATTGTACCTGATGCACCCGAGGCTTTGCCGACCGCGATCGATTTGCGCGAGGAGTACAAGAAATCAGGCGTCGCCGAGGTGCTGGCGGAACTCGACCGCGAACTGATCGGGCTCAAGCCGGTCAAGCTACGGCTCCGCGAAATCGCGGCGATGCTGATCGTCGAGCGGGCGCGCAAGGCGATGGGGCTCAGCCACGAGACGCCGACGCTGCACATGAATTTCGCCGGAAACCCCGGCACAGGCAAGACCACGGTGGCGATGCGGATGGCCAATATCCTGCACCGGCTCGGCTATGTCCGCAAAGGCCATCTGGTGTCGGTGACCCGCGATGACCTCGTCGGCCAGTACATCGGCCACACCGCGCCCAAGACCAAGGAAATCCTGAAGAAGGCGATGGGCGGCGTGCTGTTCATCGATGAGGCCTATTATCTCTACCGGCCCGACAACGAGCGCGACTACGGCCAGGAAGCGATCGAGATCCTGCTGCAGGTGATGGAGAACAACCGCGAGGACCTGGTGGTGATCCTCGCGGGCTACGCCGACCGGATGGACAAGTTCTTTGAGAGCAATCCGGGCTTCCGCTCGCGCATCGCCCATCACATCGATTTCCCGGACTACAGCGAAGGCGAGTTGATGCAGATCGCCGACGGGATGCTGACGCAGCAGAACTACACATTCGACGATGAAGCGCACGCGATGATGCAGAAATATATCGAGCTCAGGCGGCAGCAGCCGCATTTCGCCAATGCGCGATCCATCCGCAATGCGCTCGACCGGGCGCGGCTGAGGCAGGCCAACCGGTTGTTCTCGACCTCCACCGGACCGGTGACGGCGGCGGACCTGTCAACAATTACCGCCGAGGATTTGAAGACGAGCCGCGTCTTCACCATGGGCGTGCCCGACAGCGCGCGGGAGGCCGGGGCATGAGCAAAACCATTATTGCGCCATCGGTGCTGTCGGCCGATTTTTCCCGGCTTGGCGAAGAGATCGAGGCGGTGGTCGCAGCCGGCGCCGACTGGATCCATCTCGATGTGATGGACGGGCACTACGTGCCCAACATCACCTTCGGCCCGCCGATCATCAAGGCGGTGCGCAACCGCACCGACAAGATCTTCGACTGCCATCTGATGATCGAGCCGTGCGATCCGTTTCTGGCGGCGTTTGCCGAGGCGGGCTGTGACATCATCACCGTGCATGCGGAGGCCACCAAGCATCTTGATCGGTCGCTGCAGGCGATCCGGGACCTCGGCAAGAAGGCGGGCGTCTCGCTCAATCCCTCGACGCCCGAAAGCATCATAGAATATGTGCTCGACCGGCTCGACCTGATCCTGCTGATGACGGTCAATCCGGGGTTCGGCGGGCAGAAATTCATTCCGGCGGTGGTCGACAAGGTGGCGCGCATAAAGAGCATGATCGGCGACCGGCCGATCGACATCGAGATCGATGGCGGCGTCACACCGGACACTGCACCACTGGTGGCGGCTGCTGGCGCCAATGTGCTGGTTGCGGGCTCGGCCGTGTTCAAGGGGGGTACACAAGGCGCCTATCAGGCCAATATAGAGGCCATCCGCGCAGCGTCCGATGGCGCCATGCGCTGATCGACGTGAGGACACCGACCGAGGAGAGATGAGATGGCCGCAATTCCCCCGCTGTGCGATTTCGGGTGGAAACCCTCTGACGCCCGTTTGATCGGCGTTGATGGCGAGACCCGGAGCATTCTCGACCAGGCTGGCGAGAATGGCCTGGTCGTGGCCTTCATCTGCAACCATTGCCCCTATGTCAAAGCCGTCATCGACCGCATCGTACGCGACGCCGACGCTCTCGCCGATCTCGGCGTCGGCTTCGTGGCGATCTCGTCCAACGATGTCGAAGCCTATCCCGAGGATTCATTTGCCAACATGAAGCTCTTCGCCGCGGCGCACGGCTTCGGCTTCCCCTATCTTTTTGACGAGGACCAGTCCGTGGCGCGGACCTGGGGTGCGGTGTGCACGCCGGATTTCTTTGGCTTCAACGGGGCAATGGAGTTGCAGTATCGCGGCCGGCTTGATGCATCGCGCAAGCAGTCGGGCCAGGAAGATTTGCGCCGCGACCTCTACGAGGCGATGCGGCAGGTGACGGAGACCGGCAAGGGGCCGGAAGAACAGATCGCATCGATGGGATGCGCAATAAAATGGAGGGAAACGGCGTGACGGGAATTCTGCTCAAGGACACAGACCGCTGCGGCTGGCCCCAGGCCATCCTGTTCGATCTCGATGGCACGCTGATCGATTCCGCCCCCGACATCGCCGCCGCGGTCAATGAACTGCTGTCCCAGGACGGCCTGCCGGGCCAAACGGTGGAAGCCGTGCGCGGCATGATCGGCAACGGCGTGCGCAAGCTCGTCGAACGCGCCTATGGCTCATCGGGCAGACCCGTGGAAGGGGCGGCGCTCGATGAGACGACCGACCGGATGATGGAGGTCTATGGCAAGCACCTGACCCGGCACACGGCGCTCATGCCCGGCGCGATGGAAATGGTGGTGGCCTATCATGCGGCGCGGGTGAAGATCGGGGTTGTGACCAACAAGCCCGAAGCCTTTACCCGCGAGATCCTCGTGCATTTCGGGCTCGACGCCCATGTCGACGTGGTGGTCGGCGGCGACACTGGGCCTGCCCGCAAACCTGCCCCGGATATGCTCGAACATGCGCTCAACAAGGTTGGCCTTAACGCCGGTCGCGCGCTGATGGTGGGCGACAGTCCCGCCGACATCGACGCGGCGAAGGCTGCCCGCATGGCGAGCGTCGCGGTGCGCGGGGGCTATACCAATGTGCCCGCCGATGAACTGGGCGCGGACCGGGTGATCTCGAACCTGATGGAGCTTCCGGCGGCGATCGAAGCTCTCAAGCAGCCGGTTTAGGCGCATGCACTCCCGCCTGCTTGGTCGGGCCTCTGACAGATACTTGTCGGGATGGCGAACTTGCCGCACAGCGGACCGATGTTCGCGGCTTGACGCTGGACCAGTGGTTGTGTTGTCTTGAGCCTCCAGCTTTGGCTCTTGCGCTTGAAATGCAGCGGTCAAGTCGGTCTCGGGGGAGACAGCAAGTGATCATCGCAGCAGAAAGCTCCTGTTTGTGTGGCAAATGCGGCAATTGCATCATACACAACCGCTCCATATGCCGCGCAGCCTCTCCGGAGGCTCTGGTTCAGCTTAATCGCATCTCCCATCTACGAACCTATCCGCGTGGGAGCGTGATCCAGGCCCAGGGCGAACACTGCGACATTGTTGGTAATGTTGTCGACGGCGTGGTCAAATTGTCGAGCGCGTCTGTCCATGGGGATGATCACATTGTCGGGCTTTTGTTCCCGTCGGATTTCTTCGGACGACTGTTTTCTGAAGAAACGCGATTTTCCTACGAGGCCGCGACGGATGTCACCCTTTGCGCGATGAGTAAGCATCAGTTTGAGCGATTTCTCACCGATTATCCCGCCATTGAACATGAAATGCACAAAGCCAAGCTCGATGAACTCGATGCGGTGCGGGAATGGGCGGCGATCACCAATGGCCACACCACCATGCAGCGCATCGCCACCCTGCTTTATGTCTTCTCCAGACGGACAAAGAACCAGCATTTGAGAGGCGACACGCTGGCCTCTCAAATTGTTCACATTCCGCTCAGCCGCCGCGATATTGCCGATTATCTGGGAACGACGCCGGAAACGCTGAGCCGGAACATCCAGACGCTGGCGCGAGCCAAGGTCATCCGCAATATCAACGCCAAGCATTTCGAACTGCTCAATCCGGCCGAACTGATCCGCCAATCCGGCGAAACCCGCGCCGATCTCGACAGGATCGCGACGGCGTGATGGCAGCGATTCGGGTTTGGTCAATGGAGCCGTTTTGGCGCCGCAATGACGGATCTTGACAAGCATCAATGTGCCAGAGCCGATTTGGGCGGAGCGTGATTGCCGATATCCCTGAGGATTGCCTTGGAGTTGGCATGGAATGGCCCGGGACGGAGCGATAATTTCGGTCATTGATGATGTCGCGCCTCTTCGCGATGTTCTGGTGCAGGGGCCCGTGTGCGCGCCGGCGGCGGGATCCGCAAGGGGCGACGGCAATGCCGGCCGGGCCGTGTTGCAGCATGGGCGCTTCGTGGCTGAGCTGCAGCGCGCGGGCGTTGTTGTCAGGCATCTGGATGCGGCTCTTTGCTCAACGCTGGGATTCGCCGATGCGCGCGACTGGATTGTCGAGCGGCGGGTGGGCGAATATGAGAATGACCGGCGCAGAGGCAGCGAGATCATCAGCTGGATGAGCGAGCAGCCGGCTGAAACGCTCACCCGGTTTCTGATCGAAGGCATGCGGATGTCCCAGCTGCCGCCCGGTTTTAACCGTCCGACCGAGGCCTCTGAGCTGAGGGATGGCTGGTTCCTGCCGCCGCTATCCGACCTGACACAGATCCGCGGCACCTTGCGGTTCATTGATGCAGGCGCTGTTGTGTGTCCGCTGCAGGCCGAATTGAGCCGGGCTTCGGCGATCACGGCTTCCACAGTGCTCAATTTCGCACCGCTGTTTGATGAGGCGCGGTTCGAGTTCTGGCTGACTTCGGACGGCGCGGACCGGTCCTGCCCACCGATTGACGGCCGCGATCTCGCCATGCCGGGCGGACTTGTCTGCGTGGCCGCGATCACGCGGGCGACCAGCGTCCAGGCCTTGTCGGAGCTCGCCGCCTCCCTGTTGCGGAAGAACCGGGGCTACCGTATCTTCTGGCTTGATCTCACCGCTACCAGCTGCGAGAGCCTGGATGATTGCTTTGTACCGCTCGGCCGGGATTGTGCACTTGTCGACAGCGAGGTGCTTGGGACGGCGAGCGCCTTTGCGGTGCGCCCCAGCCGCCACGGCATGGCGCTCACGATCGAGCCCTGCCAATCGGCGTTTCTCAAGGAGATAGCGCGGGTGCTGGGGACCGCGGACATACGCCTGATCGACGCCAAGAACCATGCCGGCTCCGTCCGGAATGCCTTGAACCGTCTCGCGCCGGTGGTGCTGTCGCCCGGGCGTGTCCTGGTGTTTGAAGATCACAGGGCTGCGTTTCCTGTGCTTGAAGAGCACGGGATTGAAATCGTTTCCGCACTGGATGGATCGGCGTTGTCGCGCGACGGCAAAGGGCCTCGCGGTCTGGTGAGCGCCTTGCACGCTGGCTAGCCCGCGATGTGACCGGAGCAAACCGCAGATACGAATTCCATGCGAACCAGATAAATCTCCTGCGCAAAGCATTGCGCTGATCGGCCGCCGCATGACAGTTTCGCGGCCTGGTTAGCATTGGAGAATCGTCATGGCATCCTTCATGCCGGAGGTACAAACTGCGTACCCTCGCGACATTGTCGAGATAGAGGATCAGCCGATCATCATGCCAGATGGATGCCGGCTGTCGGCGCGGATCTGGATGCCGAAGGATGCCGCCAGCGATCCGGTTCCTGTCATTCTCGAGCATCTGCCCTATCGCAAGCGCGATGGCACCATCGTGCGCGACAGTCTTACCCATCCGTGGATGGCCGGGCAGGGCTATGCCTGCATCCGGGTCGACATGCGGGGCAACGGCGATTCCGACGGTCTGATGGAGGATGAATACACGCCGCAGGAACTCCAGGACGCCTGCGATGTCATCGCCTGGGCTACGTCCCAACCCTGGTGTTCGGGCACGGCGGGCATGATGGGGATTTCCTGGGGCGGGTTCAATTCGCTGCAGGTGGCGGCTCTGAGGCCGCCGGCGCTGAAGGCGATCATCACAATCTGTTCCACCGTCGACCGTTTTGCCGATGACATCCATTTCAAGGGCGGCTGCCTGCTGGGCGAGAATTTCGGCTGGGCCGCCAACATGCTGTCCTATTCATCGCGGCCGCCGGACCCGCTGATCGCGGGAGACCGCTGGCGCGACATGTGGCTCGATCGGCTGGAAGCGATGCCGTTTCTGGCGCGGGAGTGGATCTCCCGGCAGACGCGCGACAACTACTGGAAACACGGCTCGGTCTGTGAGAATTTTGGCGCGATCGAAGCGGCGGTGCTGTCGATCGGCGGCTGGCACGACGGCTACCGCAACACGATCTCGCATCTCGTCGAAAACCTCGACGCCCCGGTCAAGGGCATCGTCGGGCCGTGGATCCACAAATACCCGCATTATGCCGGACCCGAGCCACGCATCGGCTTCCTGCAGGAGGCGAGGCGCTGGTGGGACCGCTGGCTCAAGGGCATCGACAATGGCGCGGAAGACTTGCCCGCCTACCGGGCCTGGCTGATGGACAGCGTCGCGCCCGCGCGCTGGATGGACGCGCGCCCGGGCCGGTGGATCGCCGAGGCCCGTTGGCCGTCTCGCGCGATCATCGAAAAGACTCTCGAACTCGGGGATGGCGCGCTCGGACATGTGCCAATGACCCGTCCGGTGCCGGTCAATTCACCCACGGATTGCGGCAGCCAGGCGGGCGAGTATTTTCCCTTCGCCTACGGGCCGGAGCTGCCCGATGAACAGAGCCCGGATGATGCGAGATCAGCCTGTTTCGACGGTGATGTGCTTGACGCCCCGCTCGATATCGTCGGCGCGCCGCGGCTTGTCATCCGGGCACGCTCGGACAAGCCGATGGCGCAAGTGGCTGTCAGGCTCTGCGATCTCAGGCCCGATGGAACCTCGGCGCTGATCAGCATGGGTGTTCTCAATCTGACGCACCGGCGGTCAAGCGAAGCGCCGGAGCTCATCGTGCCGGGCGAGGTGTTGGAGGCGACCGTGACACTCGACCAGATCGCCTACCGCATTCCTGCGGGCCACCGGCTCAGGATCGCGGTCTCGACCGCCTGCTGGCCGTTCATCTGGCCGTCGCCCGAGCGCGCCACCGTGAAGCTGGAATCGGGCCGGCTCGATCTGCCGTGTCGCACAGTTCATGCGAATAACGATGAATGCAGCTTCGAGAGGCCGGTCGGGGCCACGCCCTGGCGGCACGAGACCCTCAGACCCTCGGCCTCCACCCGCGAAATGGAGACCGATGCCGCGACCGGCGTTGTCACCACGGTGATCTTCAACGATGCCGGCGAGAACCGCGATCTTGAGCATGGCCTGATTTTGGGCAGCACCACGCGCGAACGCTGGTCGATCCATCCCGACGACCCGCTGTCGGCAACAGCTCAGATCCGCTGGGAGCAGACCGGCGGTCGCGAGGGGTGGCGGACCGAAACGGTGGCGGAGATGGAGATGCGCTGCGACAGGGAATGGTTCTTCGTCACCGGCAGACTGGTGGCGACGGAGGATGGCGCGACGGTCTTCGAGAGGGACTGGGACAAGAAGATCCCGCGCCGGTTCGTCTGAGGCGTCTCATGGACGAGGCGCTAGTAGGGCCATTCGCCCGCGCCGAGCGCCTTGATGCCGGTGACCATGCGGGCAAAGCTTTCGCGGGCGCGGGCCACGGAATGGCGGGCGCGCAAATAGCCGTGGACCAGGCCTTGCTCCTCAATGCAATGCGCCCGGCCGCCCTGGGCCGCGATGCGCGCGCAGTAGTCGGGTCCGTCGCCTGACAGCGGGTCGCACTGGGCGGTGAACACCAGCGTGGGCGGCATGGCGTCGAGGTCGTGCGCGGCCAGCGGCGTGAAGAGCGGGTCGCCGTGAGGCGGCATGCCGCCCGAGCGGACCTCGTCGTAATAGATCATGTCGGCGGTCGACAGCATCGGCGCGTTGGCGTGGGTGACGAAAGTGCCGCGGCTGGTGTCCGCGCCGAGCGCGGGGTAGACCAGCACCTGTCCCGCGGGGACGTGATCTCCTCCGCGCGTCGCCCAGCACACCGCGGCGGCGAGATTGCCGCCGGCGCTGTCGCCGCTGAGGATCACCGGCAGGCCGGTCGTGCTCGCCACGTGCCTGAAGGCTGCAAGCGTGTCTTCGAACTGGGCGGGATGCAGGTGTTCGGGCGCCAGGCGATAGTCGACCGCGACGACTGTAAAGCCCGTGCCGGCACAGATTTCGGCGCAGATGCTGTCATGGCTGTCGAGGCCGCCGAGAATGAAGCCGCCGCCATGCAGGTACACCACGCAGGCTGCAGGCGCGCCGGCGGCGGGTGCGTATTCGCGAACCGGGATAAGGGCTGCCGGGCCCGGCACCGAATAGTCGCTGACAGTCACGCCTGAAGGCCGGCCCGCATCGAAGGTGTGGCACAGGGAGTCATAGACGCTGCGCTGGCTGCTGAGGTCGAGGGCGGTGGCGTCATCGGGATAGAAGCCGGCGGATCTTTCGACAAAGGCCCAGGTTTCCGCATCGATCAGTCTGTCATAGGGGGCAGGGTGCAAGGGCGGATCCTCTGGCGTTTGAGATAGGCTTGACGGCTATGCAATCGCGATGCACAGCAGCTGTCAAACCGGAATACTCCCATGACATGGACATTGGACAGCTCAATCAAGGCAATTCTGTTCGACAAGGACGGAACGCTCATCGATTTCGACCGGACCTGGTCGGTAATCAACCGCAAGGCGGCCGCCATTGCCGCCGCTGGCGATGGCTTGCTCTGTGATGTCCTGCTCAACGCCTGCGGCATGGATCCGCTCACCGGCAAGACACGCGCCGACAGCATGTTCGCCTCGGCCAACGCCGATGAGATCGCCCGGCACATGGTCGACCATGGCAGCCCGGTCGCGCCGGACGCTCTCGCCCGCCTGCTCGACCAGGCCTTTGTCGACGGGGCGGACGCGGCGGTGCCGATCTGCGATCTCAACCTTGTGATGGGACGGCTCACCGGCTCCGGCCTGCCGCTCGGCATCGCCTCGAGCGATGGCGAGGCCAGTATCCGGCGGACGGTCGAGGTGCTGGGGCTCACGCGGCATGTGAGCTTCATCGCCGGCTATGACAGCGGCCATGGACCGAAGCCCGAGCCGGGGATGATCCATGCCTTTGCCGCGCATCTGGGGCTGAGCGCGAGCCAGATCGCCATGGTGGGCGACAACCGCCATGATCTGGCGATGGCGCGGGCGGCGGGCGCCGGGGCCGCGATCGGGGTTCTGTCGGGGACGGGCACGCATCAGTCGCTTACTGAGCTCGCCGACATCTGCATCGCGTCGGTGGCGGACCTGCCGGATCTGCTTGCCGCCCGGTAGAGGGGGTGGGGAGGGCGCATCCCTGACGCTCAGACCGGTCGCGCCTCCAGCAGGTTGGTGAGCCAGTCGGGATCCATTTCCGGTACGGAGGACAACAAGAGCTGGGTATATTCTGGGAAGGGCGGGGCCAGGATCTCGCTCTTCAATCCCTGCTCGACCACCTTGCCCCGGTACATCACCACGATCCCGTCGGAAATCGCCTTCACCGTAGCGATGTCATGGGTGATGAACAGATAGGTGATGTTGAACTCCTTCTGCAGTCGCAGAAGCAGTTTGAGAATGCCCTCCTGCACGATCTGGTCGAGCGCCGAGGTCACTTCGTCACAGATGATGACGTCAGGATTGGCGGCCAGCGCGCGTGCAATGCAGATTCGCTGTTTCTGTCCGCCTGAAAGTTCCGACGGCAGACGGTCGATGAAGCTCTCGTCGAGCTCGATCATTTTCAGCAGGTCCATGACCCGGGCTTCCTTGGCCTTGCCGGTCAGGCCGAGGTAGAATTCGAGCGGGCGGGCGATGATTTCATACACGGTCTGACGCGGATTCATCGCGGTGTCCGCCATCTGGTAGATCATCTGGATGCGCTGCAGCTGGTCCTTGCTGCGGTCCTTCAAGGCGGCCGGCAAGGGTTTGCCATTGAAGCTGACGGTGCCTGCCGTCGGCGGCAGCAGCCCGGTGATGACCCGGGCCGTGGTTGACTTGCCGGACCCGGATTCGCCCACCACCGCCACGGTGCGGCCGCGCGGGATCGAGATGTTCACATCGTGCAGCACCTTGAGCGGGCCATAGGACGCGTCGACATGATCGATCGACAGCACAATATCCTCGCCCTTGACTTCGGGCTTTTCCAGCGACCGAACCGACCAGAGCGATTTTGTGTAGGGCTGCTCGGGCTTGGTCAGCATCTCGCGGGTCGGCGCCTCCTCGACTTCCTCGCCAAAGCGCAGCACCTTGATGAAATCCGCCATCTGGGCAACCACGGCCAGGTCATGGGTGATGTAGATTGCCGCAGTGTTGAAATCTTCGACAATGTTGCGCATCGCCGAGAGCACTTCGACCTGTGTGGTAACATCAAGCGCGGTGGTCGGTTCGTCAAAGATGATCAGGTCGGGGCGGGGCGACATCGCCATGGCAGTCATCACCCGCTGCAACTGCCCGCCCGACACCTGGTGCGGGTAGCGGCTGCCGATTGTTTCGGGGTTGGGCAATTGCAGGGCCCTGAACAGTTCCACCGCGTCCGTCCGGGATTCGGCGTCCGGACGGATCTTGCGCCGGGTGGCGGCTTCCACGGTCTGGTCGATCAGCCGGTGCGCCGGGTTGAAGGAGGCCGCGGCCGATTGGGCCACATAGGCGATGCGGGTTCCCCAGAGGTTGCGCTTTTCGCGATCGCTGGCCTTTGCCAGATCGATCCCGTCGAACATGATCGAGCCGCCGGTCAGCTTGCAGCCGGGCTGGGTGTAGCCCATTGCCGCCTTGCCGAGGGTGGACTTGCCCGCGCCCGATTCGCCGATCAACCCCATGATCTCGCCGCGCCGGAGCGTCAGATCAACACCCTTGATGATCGGGTGCCAGCGCTCGTCGGAATATCCGTCGATGCGGATATCGCGCATTTCAAGGAGGATGCCGTCTTTCGGGTTCATCTCAGTGGTCATCGCGAAGTCCGCTCGTCTTGTGCAGGAACCAGTCGACGATGAAGTTGACCGCCACGGTCAGAAGCGCGATCGCCGCGGCGGGCAGCAGCGGGGTGATCGCTGCCGTCAGGTCGTATTTGGCGAACTGGATCAGCGAGGCGTTTTCTCGCACCATCGAACCCCAGTCGGCGGTGGGCGGCTGGATGCCGACGCCCAGGAACGACAGCGCTGCGATGGTCAGGAACACGAAGCAGAATCGCAGCCCGAACTCCGCCACGAGCGGCGGCATGATGTTGGGCAGGATCTCGCGGTGCATGATCCAGCCGAGGCCTTCGCCGCGCAGTTTTGCCGCCTCGACATAGTCCATCACTGCGACATTGACGGCGACGGCGCGGGTGAGGCGGAAGACGCGGGTGGAATCGAGCACCGCGATGATCACGATCAGGCTGGTGACGGTCGATCCGAAGATCGACAGCAGCATCAGCGCGAAGATCAGGCTCGGGATCGCCATCAGCACGTCGACGAAGCGACTCAACAACTGATCAAGCCAGCTGCGGTTGATGGCCGCCATCAGGCCAAGCCCGCCGCCGATGAGGAACGAGAGCAGCGTTGTGGCCAGGGCGATGC
The DNA here is from genome assembly GCA_019084245.1 of Hoeflea sp. Classification (GTDB taxonomy): domain Bacteria; phylum Pseudomonadota; class Alphaproteobacteria; order Rhizobiales; family Rhizobiaceae; genus Hoeflea. The sequence goes on along the minus strand of JAHRFE010000036.1, from coordinate 47,212 downwards.
CCATGGTGTTGCGCGCGCCGTAGATCAGCCTTGTGAGCACGTCGCGTCCGATCTGGTCGGTGCCGAACATGAACTCGCCGCCCCATGGGGCGAAAGGAATGGGATGTATCTGCGCCTCGCCATAGGGCGCGATCACGTCGGCGAAGACCGCCACAAGAATATAGAACCCAACGACGATCATGCCGAACCAGGCGCTGGGCGGCGCCGATTTGAGCAGCAGGCCGGCACGCTCGAGGCGGGTTCGCCGCTTGCGGACTGCTCCCACCTCTGCGGCGGCTGCATAGGTCTCGGGTTGCTCGCTCATCTGGGGTGCAGCAATCGCGGGTTGGTGACGATGCCGATGATGTCGGCCGTCAGGTTCAAGAGAATATATGTCGCGGCGAATATCAGCGCACAGGCCTGGACCACCGGGATATCACGGCTTGTCACGGCATCGACCATCAGTTGTCCTATGCCGGGATAGACGAACACCACCTCGACCACGACGACGCCGACCACGAGATAGGCGAGGTTGAAGGCGATCACGGTGGCGATCGGCGCCCAGGCGTTGGGCAATGCGTGCTTGAGGATGATTTCGGAGCGCGACGCGCCCTTGAGCCGCGCCATCTCGATGTAAGGGCTCGCGAGCAGGTTGATGATGGCGGCGCGGGTCATGCGCATCATGTGCGCCACGATCACCAGGGTAAGGGTGAGCGCCGGCAGGGCGACACGGTAGAGCCTCTCGCCAAGGTCGGTCGTGGCGTTGACATTGGCGAGCGAAGGAAACACCGGCCACAATGACGCAAAGAACAGGATCAGGATGTAGGCGACGAAGAATTCGGGAGTCGAGATGGTCGTCAGAGTCGCTGCATTGACGGTCCGGTCATAGGCGGAATTGCGGTAGAGCGCCGTGGTCAGGCCCAGAAACAGCGCCAGAGGCACGGCGATGAGCGCGGTGACCCCGGCCAGAAACAACGTGTTCCAGAGCCGCGGCATGACCAGGTCGCTGACCTGGCGGGAGCGGTCCTGGCCCGATGCGTTGCGGCCGGAGAACGAGGTGCCGAGATCGCCTTGCAGCACGGAGCCGGCCCATTCGAAGTACCTGACTACTGCTGGCTTGTCCAAGCCGAGTTCCTTGCGGAAGGCGGCCACGGTTTCCTCAGTCGCGGACTGGCCGAGCACTGCCTGCCCGAAGTCACCCGGCAGCATGGATATGGAACTGAAAATGATGGCCGAAACAACCACGAGCGTGGCAAAGCCAAGCCCCAGGCGTTTCAGTATTGTCGCCAGCACAGCGTTCAACCGCGCATTCCCCTCATGATCAGATGATCTTGTCGCCATCTTTTCAGATTGCTTCCGCCCGGCTCATGCCGGCCCTTCCGCAAGCTTCCATTGTTGGCCGCTCGAGCGGCATTTGTAAACCGGGGGCTTGGAAATTGGTGGCACGGAACAAGGCGTTGCACAGGTCGATGTCGCCCGTTTCAATCCAGGGTGGCTGAAATCCGTCACAATGGCGGTTTGGCATAACCGTCAGCCATGCAATGCCCCCATATTAGTTGGTCTTGAGAAGGCAAAGCTCGCAGTATCATCCAATCCGGGCAAGCAGTTGACAACTGGCGTCAAGACGACAGGATAGGCGGGAATGTTGCGATGTGCGCAATGCCAAAAAACCATAAACTGGGAACTCAACGGAGGCTAATATGAGAGACGAGTATCTGAAGAAGCAGGCGCGCTGGCTGAGCGAAGGCCAGATCGACCGGCGGCAGTTCATCCGGGCCGCCATCGCGGCCGGCCTGGCTGTGCCGTCGGCGCTGACGCTTGCCACAAGTGTGCTGGCGGCGACGCCGAAAAAGGGCGGCAAGCTGCGGCTCGGTTCATCCTACGGATCGACCACGGACACGCTCGACGCAGGTACCGCCGAACACGGCATGACGCAGGCCATCAACTACGCGCGCGGCAACCAGCTCACCGAAATCAGCAATGAGGGCGTTCTTGTTCCGGAACTGTCCGAAAGCTTCGAATCCGCAAACGGCGCCAAGACCTGGATCTTCGACCTGCGCAAGGGCGTGGAGTTCCACAACGGCAAGACCATGACCGCCGACGATGTCGTCGCGACATTCAATTATCACCGCGACGAGAATTCCAAGTCCGCGGCCAAGGGCCTGCTGGGCGGGATCACTGATATCAAGAAGGACGGTGAGAACCGCGTGATCTTCGAACTCAGCGGCGGCAATGCCGACTTCCCGTTCATCGTGTCCGATTATCACATCATGATCATGCCCTCGACCGACGGCAAGATCGAGGATCCGAACAGCCCGGTCGGCACCGGCGCCTACATAATCGACACGTTCGAACCGGGGGTTCGCACCACGTCCAAGCGCAACCCGAACTTCTTCAAGGAAGGCCGCGCGCATTTCGACGAATGCGAGTTCATCACGCTGCTCGACACCACCGCGCGTCAGAACGCGGTGATGAACGGCGATGTCGACTTCATTGACAATGTCGATCCCAAGACCGTGGCGCTGCTCGGCCGGGTGCCGACGCTGCAGATCTTCGAGACCACCGGAACGCAGCATTTCACCTTCCCGATGCGGGTCAACATGGCGCCGTTCGACAATTACGACCTGCGCATGGCGCTCAAATATGCCATCAAGCGCCAGGAACTGGTCGACAAGATCCTGCTCGGCCACGGCAAGGCCGGCAACGATGTTCCGGTCAATGAATCGATGCCATTCTTCAACACGGAACTGCCGGTGCATGAATTCGATCCCGAAAAGGCTGCCGAGCACTACAAGAAGTCGGGTCATTCGGGCACCATCCAGCTTTCGGCTTCCGATGCCGCCTTCGCCGGCGCCATGGACGCAGCCCAGCTGATCGCGGCCTCCGCCAAGGAAGCCGGGATCGACATCGAGATCGTGCGCGAGCCCAGCGACGGCTACTGGTCCAACGTGTGGAACAAGAAGGCCTGGTCGGCCTGCTACTGGGGCGGACGTCCGACCCAGGACTGGATGTACTCGTCGGCCTACACCAACGACACCGAATGGAACGACACCGCCTGGAAAGAGGGCGAGGCCGCCGACAAGTTCAACGAACTGGTTGTCATGGCCCGGTCCGAAACCGATGAAGCCAAGCGCAAGGACCAGTACTGGGAAGCCCAGAGGCTGCTGCAGGACGACGGCGGCGCCGTTGTCGGCATGTGGGCCAACTTCATCCATGCGCACACCAAGACGCTGGTACACGATGAACAGGTTGCGGCCAACTGGCAGAGCGACGGCAACAAGGTGCCCGAGCGCTGGTGGTTCGCCTGATCCCAGGCACTGCTCGACGATATTTGGCCGCGGAGCGATCCGCGGCCTTTTTGTTGCTTCAGCCGTTATCGTTCGACCGCCGCGTCAGGGATTTCGGAAAGTTGGGTTTCCGGCACCGGAAAGACCAGATCGTAGAGCCAGTTGTAGACGAAGGCGTAGACCAGGTAAAAGGCCGCGAACGCCACATCCATCAGGAAAGCCTCGATCAGGCTCACACTCAGATACCAGGCAATGAACGGCAGCAGGATCAGGAGCAATCCGCCTTCGAAGAGCAAGGCATGGAGGATCCTTAAGGCGATGGTTTTGCGGACATGCCCGGCGATCCTGAGCATGGCGTGGTCGAACATCAGATTGTAGAGATAGTTCCAGCCGGTTGCGATCGTGGCGCTGACCAGAGCGACAATGCCGATATGGTTGAAAGGCAGGTCGAAGGCCCAGGCGCCGAGCGGCGTGACCAGCATGAGCGCGATGATTTCAAAACTCAAGGCGTGGCGGATTCTGTCTTTGGTGTCCCGCATGGAGGTCCCCAGCTTATGGCCGGGCCGTCCCGGCTGTTCGTCCCTGATGGGGAGGTCGTCCTCGCTTTGCCCTTATGGACGATCGAGCGGCCCGAATGCAAGCTCTGCTTCCTCGATCAGCCAGTCGCGGAACAGATCGGCATCGGGATGGGCGATGTCTTCGGGCGGCGTGATCAGGTGGAAGGCTTCATCGATCGGCACGGCCAGGTCGAACGGCGCCACGAGGCGGCCCGACGCGAAGTCCTCGCCGGTCATGGAAGGCCGGCCGAGCGCTATGCCGCCGCCCTTGGCGGCAACCTCGAAGGCAATCAGCGAGGTATCGAAATGCAGGCCGCGGCCCCGGTCGATGTCGGCGCTCAACCCGGCGGCGCGTAGCCACAGGCCCCAGCCCTCCTCATAGCCGAGCACATGCAACAGCGCGTGATGCGCCAGATCCTCGGGCTTGCCGATGGCATTGTCGCCTCGCAGCAGGGCGGGGCTGCAGACCGGCGTGATTGTCTCCCAGGTCAGGCGCTGCGCGTTGAGCCCCGGCCACTTGCCCATCCCGTAGCGGATGTCGAAATCGAAACGCTCGCTGTCGAACTCATCGCCCCAGACGCTGGAGATGATCCGGATGGTCACTCCGGGATGGCGCGCCATGAAGCGGGGCAGGCGGGGCGCCAGCCAGTTGATCGAAAACCCGACCATGCAGCGGATCGTCAGCATCTCGCTGCGGCGGCGGCCGAACACTTCGTTTGTGCCCGCTGCAAGCCGGTCAAAGCAGTCGCGAACTTTCGGCAGATAGGCTTCGCCGGTCTTTGTCAGTTCGAGGCTGCGCGGGTTTCGGATGAACAACTGCTCGCTGAGATAATGTTCCAGCAGCTTGACCTGCTTGGAAATGGCAGCCTGGGTCAGGTTGAGCTCGGAAGCGGCCTGGGTAAAGCTCAGACTCCTTGCCGATGCTTCGAAGGCGCGGAGCCAATTGAGGGGCGGCAATTTGCGGCTCATGCAGGATCTCTTCCAAAGGTCATGATGTCACAGACGGCATACCGCCGAAGGGATGTTCCCTACCATGAATGCCCGGGCGCCCGTGTTCCGATCACGACCATTTCAGGACGGAGTTTCAGTTCGGAAGGGTTGTCTCGGCCTGGCTCGCAAAGGACCGCACGGTCTTCAGCGCGCCTTCAAGCTGCTCGCCCTTCTCGTCGGCAAGGGCTGCCTCGCGCAACAGCCGGCACCAGTGGGCGGCGTCGTCACGGCCCGCCAGAAGCGCCACGCCATCCATCACCCTGTCGAACTTGGAAAGCCCGCGCGCATGGGTGTCGGAATAGCCCTTGACCAGGCGGCGGTTGCGCAGGGTTTCGACGCCCAGCGCGTAGTCGATCCGGCGATAGGACAGCGCCTGGGCGAGCCAGTTTTCAAGATGCTCCGTTTCGATCGCATGGCGCAGCGTGCCGCGCCGGTACTTGCGAAGCCCGCCCAGCACGTAAAGCTGGGCGAAGGGCAGCAGCCGGTCGGTGCGCAAGCGGCGTCCCTTGTTGACCAGCCGGTCGATCACCCGCATGGCGCGCTCGCTTGCCGAAAGCCTGCGGCCAAGGCGTGAGGGCATCATGCCGACAATCTCCTCGGCGCGCGGGTGCATGAATTCGGTGAGCTTCATCTGCGCGCCCTTGGCCGGGGCGATCTCGCTGCGCACGCGGGCAAAGCGGCTGCCGCGCGTCTTCAAGTCGGCGACCCGGAAGACATCGTCATAGGCCATCGCCTTGGCGATATATTTGGCGGCCTCGAGAGTCAGTTCATACCCCTTGGCCGGATCATCCTCGGCCAGCACGGTGTCGATGCGTTCGAGATAGTCGCGCCCATAAGCGAGGTCCTGGAAGTCGACCACGGCGCGCAAACCGCTGCGCGCCATGTCGCGCACCGGGGCGGGCAGGGATGTTGCGCGCGCTTCGAGTGCGTTCCACTGATCGACAAGGTTCTTCGGTCCTGAAGGTGCGCCGGGGGAGGTCTTGATGCGTACCGATCGTGGCGTTTCGACGGTGCCAACGGCTGCAGCCTCGAAGCCGGCGCCAAAGGCCCTGAGACTTGCCTCGACGCCGCGTCCCGACGCCTTGATCGCGGCTTCGAAACTCGATCGTTCAAACGGCAGCGCGCCGGAACCCGCCAGCGCGCCGAACAGGCTGGCGGAAATCATCGAGCCTGCATCGACCGCCATCTTCTCCATGTCGAAGGCAATGAAGCGCCGGGCGGCGATTTCTGCCGCCGCGATGACTTCCTGGGAATCGGCGATCCCGTCGCCAGGCACCATCTTTTCGGACACCGCCAGCGCCCTGTGCGAGGAGGCGATCAGCGTGGTGCGATCGGGGGTGACGAAGCCGCGCATGATGGCGCGCCCGGCCTCCATCATTTCGGCGGCCACCAGGATGTCGACGTCGCCTGCCGCGGGCAGCAGCGAGAACACCGGCGCACGATCCTGCATGGGCGCCATTTCCATGTAGTAGATCGTGGCCCCCGTGCGCTGGGCGACCCCCGCCACCGAAGTAGCCTGAACGGCGTAGCCATTGCTCCGGGCGCAGTCCTCGACCCAGTTGGTCAGCACGCCGCCGCCCTGGCCGCCGACTGCCATGATGGCGAGCTTGATGATCTGATCAAGTGCGGGTCCCTGCGGTTTGGGTGTGAATGCGGAGTGGGTCATGCTTACCATTGCTCAGGTCCGGACAAATTCAATGCGGCCGCGCGACCGGCGGTTTTGCAGCCAGGTGATGATGCGGGTCCTGAAGGCGCCGAATTTCCGTTCCGTCCAGCCGGGGTTGTGCACCACATCGGCGCGGTAGAAGGACGGGCAGAGCACGGCGGCGTCCGCCACCTCGCCGCAATTGCCGCAGCCGACGCAGCTCTGGTCGATGCTGGCGACCGGATCGTCGCGCAAGGGGTCATCGAGCTTCTTGAGCGACAATGACGGACAACCTGACAGGCGGATGCAGGCGTGGTCGCCGGTGCAGATATCTTCGTCGACGCCGAAGCGGGGCTTTTCGACCCGCCTGCCTTCCTTGATCGCGGCGTTCATCAGCGGCTTTTCACGGCGCTGCTTGTTGAGCATGCATTCCGACGAGGCGATGATGACCTTCGGGCCGACATGGTCGGTTGTCAGCGCCTCGTTCAAGATCTCACGCATCTTCGGCACGTCATAGGTGCGGTCGAGCTGGCGCACCCATTTGACGCCGACGCCCTTGACCGCGTCGGCAATCGGGTGGCCGGTGGCCTTGGAGGCGTTGTCGGCGCGCGAGGACAGGATGTCCTGTCCGCCGGTGGCGGCAGAGTAGAAATTGTCGACGATGACGATGACGCCGTCGGACTTGTTGTAGACCGCGTTGCCGATGGAGGACGACAGGCCATTGTGCCAGAAGCCGCCATCGCCCAGGATCGAGATCGAGCGCTTGTCGCCGCCACCGTCGAAGGCGGCGTTGGAAGCGGGACCCAGGCCATAACCCATGGTCGAGCCGCCGATTTCGAAGGGGGGAAGCGTGGCAAACAGATGGCAGCCGATGTCGCCCGCGATCTGGTGCTTGCCGCGTTCCATCTCGGTCAATTTGATGGCGGCGAAGATCGGCCGCTCCGGACAGCCGGTGCAGAAACCCGGCGGGCGCATCGGCACGGTCTTGGAGAGATCCGGCAACGCCGGCTTGTGATCGGAATTGGGGGCACGCAGCCGGGCGGGCAGCAGTTCGGGCGCCGCCTTCTTGAGGAACGCCTCGAGGCCGTCAAGCATCACCTGGCCGGTGTATTCGCCGGCCATCGGCAGCATGTCCTTGCCGTGAAGCGCAATCGAGCTTCCGGCCTTGTAGAGCGCCAACCCGAGGGACTGCTCGATGAATTCGGGCTGGCCTTCCTCGACCACCAGGATTGACGATTTGCCCTCGCAGAACTCGAAGAATTCGTCAGGTACCAGCGGGTAGGTGACGTTGAGCACGTAGAGCGGGATCTCGGTGTCGCCGTGGATGTCGGCGAGGCCCAATCGTTGCAGCGCCCGGATCACGCCATTGTACATGCCGCCCTGCAGAACGATGCCGACGGGGGCTTCCTTGGGGCCGAAGACTTCGTTGAGCTTGTGCTCGCGGATGTAGGTGAGCGCCGCCGGCCAGCGGTTGTTGATCTTGTCGTGCTCCTGCAGATAGGACATCGGCGGCAGCACGACGCGGGCATAGTCGCTACGCGGATTGGCGAGCGCGTCCTTGACCGTGAACGGCGGGCGCATGTTGTCCCTGGTTTCGAAGCTGCCGGTGACATGGCAGGAGCGGATGCGGACCATCAGCATCACCGGCGTGTTGCTGGCCTCCGACAGCTCGAAGCCCTGATGCACGGACTTGACGATGGAGGGCAGGTTGGGGCGCGGGTCGAGCAGCCACATCTGCGACTTCATCGCGAAGGCATGGCTGCGCTCCTGCATGATCGATGAGCCTTCGCCGTAATCCTCGCCGATGATCACCAGCGCACCGCCGGTGACGCCGGAAGACGACAGGTTGGCGAGCGCATCGGAGGCCACGTTGACGCCCACCGGCCCCTTGAAGGTGACCGCGCCGCGGATCGGGTAATGCACCGAGGCTGCCAGCATCGCAGCCGCGGCGGCCTCCGACGCATTTGCCTCGTAGCGAACGCCAAGATCGGTGAGGATCTCCTCGGCATCGGCGAGCACATCCATCAGATGGCTGATCGGCGCGCCCTGATAGCCACCGACATAGCCGACGCCGGCTTCCAGAAGCGCCTTCGTCAACGCCAGAATGCCCTCGCCGGTGAAGGTGTCACCCTCGCCGAGCTTGAGCTTCTGGACTTCCTTGGCGAATGAGCGTTCAGCCATGGCTCGCGTTTCCCGTCATTAAAAGTCGTGCTTGCGAATGTTGTTGAGCATTTTCTGCAGCGTGCCGACGAAAGCCGCGCGCTCGTCGTCCGGAATGCCCTTGAACATCTGTGAATAGATCCGCGCCATGGATGGCCACAGCTGATCAAAGGCGGCGCGCCCGGCATCGGTGATGGCAATGCGGGTGACGCGGCTGTCATTGGCGTCAGGCTCGCGCCTCACCAGGCCTTCGGAGGTGAGCCGTTCGAGCGAGCGGCTCAATGTTGATTGTTCCACGACCGCATAGACCGCAAGTTCCGAGATTGTCAGGGCGTCGATCACCGACAATACCGCCAGCGCCCGCATCTTTGGCGTGGTCAGGCCCAGGTCGGCCATCTCCTTCCTGAGATCGGCGTTGTAGCGCCCCATCAGCCGGTTCATCAGATAGGGCGCAAAATTCGACAGGCCGATCTCACCCAGCCGCTCGAACGGCTCGGCCTTCTCTGTAGTGAGAGGCTTGATGTCGTTCATGTGCCCAGCCTCTTGGCCAGCAGAAAACCGGAACCGCCGCCGAGCCCGGGGCCGGGATGTGTCGAGGCGCCGATATGGTGCAGGTTGTTGATCGCGGTCGTATGGTTCTTGCTGCCAGCGAAGGGACGCCAGATGAAGAACTGGTCGAGCGCGCAGGATCCGCCATAGGGATCGCCGCCGACCAGATTGATGTTCATGGATTCGAGATCCGCCGGCGAGTAGGCCTTTCGCGCCAGGACGGTCTCGGAGAAGCCCTCGATGTGGTTGGCGAGGGTGGCTTCGATGCGGTTGGCGAAGGCTTCGCGCACCGCCTCGGTCCATGAGCCATCGGTGGCGATCAGGCCGCTCGCATCGCCCTTGAGCGTGCGTGGCGCATCGGGGATCTGCAGCCAGAGGATCGACTTGCCCTCCGGGCATCGGGTCGGGTCGAGCCGGTGCGGCTGGCCCACGCAGATGGTGGGGGTTGCGGGCAGCATGCCGCGCTCGGCCTCGTTGGAGGATTTGGATACCGAATCGATGCTGTCGGCGAGATGGATCAGAGCCACGTCTTCCAGCCCTGCGGTCTTCCAGCGAACCGGGCCGTCGATGGCGTAATGCAGCTGGAAATTGCCGCGGCCGTGGCGGAAATGTTGAAGATCCTTGGCCTTTTCGTCCGAAACCCCCTTTGCCGTATCGCGCAGCAGCCGGCCATACAGTTGTCCCGGTGCAACCGAACAGATGACATGGGATGCTGAAATCTCGGTGCCGTCGGCAAGCCGGACGCCCGATGCCTTGCCATTGTGTGTGCGGATCTGATCGACATCGGCGCCCGCGCGCAACTCGCCGCCGTTTTCCTCGATCAGCGCCTTGAAGGTATCCGCCGCCCGGCCGGCGCCGCCCTTGATCACCGGAGCGCCGGCGGCTTCAAGTGCAAAGGCGATGACCTTGCCCATCTGCGCGCCATAGGCGGATTCGGTTGTCAGTCCGGTGTGCAGTGCCCAGGGCGCCCAGAGCGCCTGAACGAGTTCGGAGGAATAGCTGCTCTCTAGCCAGGCGCGGGTGGGGCGCAGGGCTTCGCCCATCCAGGCGGCCAGTCCGCGGGGCCCGCGCTTCCAGGCCTGGCCAGCAAGCAATTTGGCGGTCGGCCAGCTCCAGAGTTCGCCGCCCAGCAGCGCGAACAGGAACGGCGCATCGGCCTCGATTGCGCCCACATCGGCGCCGTGGCGGTCGCCGTCGCCCCCCGCGAGCGCGTTGAAGGTCTCGATATTGGCGGCCCGGTCGGTGCACAGCACCAGCGAGGTGCCGTCGGGCCGCAGCACCGCGGTCGGATGCGGTGTGTGGCAGAATTCCAGCCCATGCCGCGCCAGATCGGCGCCCAGCGCGGCATGGGAGGGGGAGGTCAGGAACAGGACGAAGGTCGCCGCCATCACGTCGTGATGAAAGCCGGGAAGCGTGATTTCGTCGGTGCGCATGCAGCCGCCGAACCGGTCCTCGCGCTCAAGCACCAGCACACGCTTCCCCTTCTTTGAAAGCATGGCCGCCGCAACGAGCGCATTGATGCCGCTGCCCACAATGATGTGGTCAAAATCCGCCATTGGTCCGGTCCCCGGTGTGACGCCGCCTTAGGCCTTGGCGACCAGGGCCATGGCGCGGATCGGGCTGCCGGTGCCCTTGACCAGCTTCAACGGGGCGGCGATCAGCACCGCGCCCTTGGGCGGCAGCTTGCTCAGATTGGCAAGCGAGGCGAGGCCGTATTTGTTGGCGGCGTGCAAGAGATTGTGCGCCGGGAACGGGGGCTCCATGCCGCCGGCCTGGCCGGCGTCGGTGCCGATGCACTGGGTGCCCCAGCCGATGGCGCCCTTGGAGAGAATGTACTGGATGCAGTCTACAGTCGGTCCGGGCGAGTGCGGGCCGGTTTCGTCAGCGTTGAGATAGGCGTCTTCATCGGTGGCACGCGCGTCCCAATCGGTGCGCATCACCACCCATTCGCCCGGCTTGATTTCGCCGTGCTTGGCTTCCCAGGCCTTGACGCCGGCGGCGTCGAGCAGGAAATCGGGGTTCTTGGCGACTTCGGCCGAACAGTCGATGACATTGACCGGAGCCACGAAATTCTGCGGCGGGATCGAATCCGTGTAGCCGTCGGAGTAATCCTTTCCGGTGATCCAGTGGTGCGGCGCGTCGAAATGGGTGCCGGAATGCTCGCCGATCTTGAGCCAGTTCCAGGCCCAGAACGGACCGTCCTTGTCATATTCGGAGATCTTGTGAACTTCGATCTTGGGCGTGTCCTTGGCGAAGTCAGGTGGCAGCTTGAGAAGCGGCGTGTCCGGTCCGAGCGACCCGGAGAGGTCAACAACTTCGACTTTTCCCTCAAGCAGCATTGAAGCGAGATGACCAAGAGTTTCTGCGGCGTTCATGAGCGATCCTCCTCTGACAGGCGTGTTCGTGGTTTCGGTTGCGCCCCGGATGACGGGTTGTGTGAATGCGATAAATAGATGCTAGACAGAATAATATGCATTTGCAATTATAAATCTCGAACGGGGGGCTATGCGCGGTGCAGGACGGGTATGACGCGATCATTGTCGGCGCTGGGATCAACAGCCTGGCTTGCGCGGTCCATCTGGGCGCGAAAGGATGGCGTGTCGGCGTGTTCGAGCAGGCGGAAACGCCCGGCGGTGCGGTCAAGACCCTTGAACTGACCGAGCCCGGCTTTCGTCATGACTGGGCGGCGATGAACCTCAGTCTCCTTGCTGGCTCGGGGTTTTTCAAAGCTTATGGCGAAGATCTGACCCGTCGCGGCCTTGAGTTTGCACCGGCGTCACATTGCTTTGCCAGCGTGTTCGAGAATGGTCGATGGCTCGGCGTCAGCACCGGGCCGGGCGAGACCCGCGCCCGCATCGCCGGGTTCTCCGAGAATGACGCAAAGGCCTGGGACAGGCTCTGTGCGGACTTCCCTGGCACTGCCGAGTTTGTCTTCGCCCTGCTCGGAAATCCCATGCAAATGCATATACAAGGCAGGCTTCTGGCCAAGGCGCTGTGGCGCAAGGGCTTTGCATGGACCGCGGATCTGGCGCGCCTGCTGCTGTCCTCGCCGCGCACATGGCTCACGGAAACCTTCGAGTCCGATCATGTGCGCGCCACACTCGCTGCCTGGGGCATGCATCTCGATTTCGCGCCCGACATGGCCGGCGGCGCGGTGTTTCCCTATCTGGAATCCATGGCCAGCCAGCATTTCGGCATGGTCATCGGCAAGGGCGGCGCTGACACCGCGGTGACCGCGCTGCTGTCGAAGATCAAGGCTTCGGGCGGCGAGGTCCATTGCGGCCAGCGCGTGGCCCGGGTCATCCACACGGGTGGCAAGGCGACGGGCATCGAGTTGGCCGACGGCACGAAGATCACGGCGCGCCGCGCGGTGATCGCCAATGTCGCGCCGGGCGGGCTGATGAAGCTGCTCGATGGCACCTCCGGCGACGCGGCGTTCGACGCCAAGATGACGAAGTTCTCCCACGCGCCGGGCACGATGATGATCCATCTGGCGCTGGACGGCCTGCCGGACTGGAGCGCCGGCGAGGAACTCAAGTCCTTTGCCTATGTGCATATCGCGCCGTCGCTCGACCAGATGGCGCGCACCTATCAGCAGGCGGTAGCAGGCCTGCTGCCCGATGAGCCGGTGCTGGTTGTGGGCCAGCCGACGGCGATCGACCCGAGCCGCGCACCCGAGGGCAAGCATGTGCTCTGGGTGCAGGTGCGCATGGTTCCCGGCGAGATTCTGGGCGATGCGGCGGGCCAGATCACCGGCACCGATTGGGCGACGGTCAAGGAGACCTATGCCGACCGTGCGATCGATATGATCGAACGTCATGCGCCAGGGCTCAAGTCGAAGATCATCGGCCGCGCGGTGGTCTCGCCGCTCGATCTTGAAACCGACAATCCGAACCTCGTCGGCGGCGACCAGGTGGCCGGAAGCCATCACCTTTCACAGAATTTCCTGTTCCGTCCGGCCCTGGGCCATGCGACCGGCAAGACCCCCGTCGAGGGCCTGCACATCACCGGCGCCAGCGTCTGGCCGGGGGCGGGAACCGGAGCGGGTGCAGGATATATGCTCGCCCGGAAACTGGGCGGAAAATGAACCAAAGAACAGGGAGAACAGCATGACACATATTTCGCGTCGCACAGTGCTCAAGGGCACGACGGCGGCTCTGGCGATTGCCGCCTTTGCCGGGCCGTCCTTTGCCCAGGCTATTGACGAACTCGTCATCGCCTACAATGTCAATTTGCCCTCATGGGACCCGACCGTGGGGCCATCGGCCGTCAACCCGACGATCCAGGGGATCTATCAGTCGGTGTTCGACCAGTTCATCCTGCAGCAGCCCGACCTGTCGCCGGCACCGGGCCTGCTCACAGAGTGGGGCTGGAACGAGGACAAGACCAAGGTGACGATGACCGTGCGCGAGGGCGTGACCTGGCATGACGGCTCGCCGTTCACCGCCGAGGACGTCGCCTGGTCGCTGACCCGCGCGGCCGATGAAGCAACCGGCAACCCGATCCAGTTCATCTGGTCGACGCTTGCCAACATCAAGGCCGAAGGCAATGTGGTGACCGCCGATGTCGCCCGCTTCGAGCCGACCATCTTCAAGTGGATGTACTTCCTCACCGGCTACGTGCTGCCCAAGGCCTATTACGAGAAGGTCGGCGCGGACGGTTTCGAGGCCGCTCCGATCGGCACCGGCCCCTACATGGTCGATAGGTTCGAGCGCAACGCCTTCGTCCGTCTCAAGGCCAATCCCAACTACTGGGGCGGCAAGCCGGATTTCGAGACTGTCACCATCAAGTTCGTGACCGATGCCGCAAGCCGCGTCGCCGAAATCGAATCCGGCAATTCGCATGTCACGCTTGAAATGCCCTATGAAGAATATGACCGGCTCAAGGGCGGCAGCGGGATCATGGGCACGGACGCACCGATCTCCGACATCGGCATGATCTTCTTGAACGACATCGACGTGATGCTCGATCCGAACGTGCGCATGGCCGCGGCCATGGCGATCGACAAGAAGCTGATCATCGACCGTCTGTTGTCGGGCTACGGTGTTCCGATCGATACGCTGCAGACGCCGGAATACACGGCCTATGATGCCTCGATCACGGTGCCTTATGATCCGGAAAAGGCCAAAGAACTGCTCGCAGCATCGGGTTTCTCGCCAGAGAATCCGGTCAAGTTCAAGATCCAGACCACCCGCGGCTTCAAGCCAAAGGACTACGAGATGGTCCAGGCCATTGTCGGCCTGTGGCGCAATGTCGGCATCGAGGCGGAGATCGAGGTCTACGAGATCGCCAAGCATTACGAGTTGCGCGCCGCCGACCAGCTGGCCCCGGCGGCCTTCTACAACTGGGGCAACTCGGTTGCCGATCCGACGACATCGACCGGCTTCGCCATGTTCGGCCCGTCGCCGCATTCGGTCTGGGACGGTCAGGAACTCATCGACATGATCGGCCCGCTCTGGGGCGAGGCGGACGAGGACAAGCGGATTGCCGGCTGGAAGGCCGTGGACAAGCACATCGCCGACAACGCGCTGGTGATCCCGCTGCTGCAATATGTGCAGCCGATCCTGCATGCCTCCGGCGTGGTAGTGACGCCGCATGCCTCGGGCGCGGTGCTGCCGCATCTGATGAAGCGGGCTTCGTAAGCTCCACGCGACTGGACGGGCCGCTGCCTTCGGGCGGCGGCCCCTTTTTGCAGGAAATGATCCCTTGAAACTGTTGCGCGCGATCCTTGTTCGCCTGATGACCATGTCCGTCACCCTGATCGGGGCGGCGGTGGTGGTGTTCTTTGTCATCCGCGTGGTGCCGGGAAATCCCATTGCCATGATGCTGCCGCCGGGGGCGACAGAAGAAGACATTGCGCGGCTGACCGCGCTCTACGGGCTCGACAAATCGATCATCGAGCAATTCTGGATCTGGCTGACCGGCGTCGTGCAGGGCGATTTCGGCACCTCGATCTCGTTGCGCCAGCCGGTGATGCCGCTGGTGCTCGGCCGCCTGCCGGCAACGCTGGAGCTCGCCATCTTCGCCCTGGTGATTGCCGTGGTCATCGGCGGCGCGCTGGCGCTGACCGGGGTGAGGCACCGCGAGACCGGCACCGAGACAGCCGTCGACGTTGCCAACGGCGTCGGCCTGTCGATCCCGGATTTCCTCTGGGCGCTGATCCTGATCGTGCTGTTTGGCGTGCTGATGCCGGTGTTTCACATCTCCGGGCGGATCTCGCCGTCGCTCGATCTTCCCTTTGTCACCCAGTTCTACGTCTTCGAAAGCATTGCGCGGCTGAGGTTCGATCTCTGGTGGGACCTGCTCAAGCACATGTTCATGCCGGCGCTCGCGCTTGCCATTCCGCTGGCCGCCATCATCAGCCAGCTGCTCAAGCAGTCTCTCAAGGAAACCATGCATCTCGATTATGTGACGCTGGCGCGCACCAAGGGCTATGGCGAGAACCATGTGATCCTGTCGGAAGCGCTCCCCAACGCGGTGCTGCCGACGCTGACGCTGATCGGCGTGCAGTTCACCTTCCTGATCGGCGGCACGGTGATCATCGAAAGGCTGTTTTCCTATGAAGGGCTTGGCAACATGGCGATCGATGCGGTGATCAACCGCGACCTGCCGCTGATCCAGGGCATCGTGATCGTCTTCGCGCTTCTGTTCACTATCATCAATCTGGTCGTCGACATGATGTACGCGCTGCTGAACCCGAGGCTGCGTCATGCTTGATGGCCGCGGAAGTGTGAAACGGAAACTCGGCGCGCGGTTGTGGCTGTCGGGAACCTGGCTCGGCCTCATGGCGCTGCTGGCGCTGCTGGCGCCTTGGGTCAGCCCGCATGATCCTTTGGCCCAAGACCTGTTCGCCGGCCGGCTGCCGCCTTTCTGGGTGGCCGGCGCGGATCCCGCCTACCTGCTCGGAACCGACAGCCTGGGCCGCGACGTGCTGACGCGTATTCTGCATGGGGCGCGGATCGCCTTTTCCGTGGCGCTGATCGCGGGGCTTGCTACCGCCTTCGTCGGCTCATTGCTGGGATTGCTTGCAGGCTACATGCGCGGCTGGGTCGACGTGGTGATTTCGCGGCTGGTAGAGATCTGGATGGCGTTTCCACCGGTTCTGTTCGCCATCCTGCTGATCGCGGTGCTGGGCACCGGGCTGACGTCGATCATCATCGCCATCGTGGTGATCGACTGGACCCGGTTCTGCAGGGTGGTGCGCGCCGAGGCGATGAACCAGTCGGCGATGGACTATGTCGCAAGCGCCGTTGTCGCCGGCCGGCCGCGGCGCGATATCCTGTGGCGGGAAATCCTGCCCAATGTGCTGCCCACCATCGTGGCGCTGCTGACACTTGAGATGGGCATCGCCATCATCGTCGAGGCGATCCTGTCCTTCGTCAATCTGTCGATCTCGTCCGACGCGCCGACCTGGGGCGGCATGATCGCGGAGGGCCGGACCTCGATCCATCAGGCCTGGTGGGTGCTGGCGTTTCCGCTGATCGTGTTGTTCCTCACCGTCCTGTCCTTCAGCCAGATCGGCGAAGGGCTCAAGGACCGTTTCGATCCGGTGCTGCGATGAGCGCGTTCCTGACCGTCAACAACCTCTCGGCATCCCTGCACGGCTATGACCAGCGAGTGCTGCGCTCGGTGTCATTTTCCATCGATACCGGCGAGGTGCTCGGCCTGGTGGGCGAAAGCGGCGCCGGCAAGAGCATGATCGGCAAGGCGATCCTCGGGATCCTTCCCTCGGCCATCGATATCGTCGAGGGCGAGATCCTGCTCGACGGACAGGATCTCGAGAAGATGAAGCCTGCCGACCGGCGCCGGCTGATCGGGGCCACGGCGGCCTTGATCCCGCAGGACCCGCTGACTGCGCTCAATCCGTCGCGCCGGATCGAGCCGCAGATCACCAACCGGCTGGTCGACATTCTCGGCTGGACCAAGGCCAATGCCCGGGTCCGCGCGCTCGAACTGCTCAACGAGGTCCACATCGACAATCCCGAGCGGGTGATGGCGAGCTATCCGCATGAATTGTCGGGCGGCATGCGGCAGCGCGTGCTGATCGCCTCGGCCTTTGCGGCCAATCCCAAGCTTGTGGTCGCCGATGAGCCGACAACGGCGCTCGATGTGACCGTGCAGAAGCAGATCCTCAGGCTGATCCGCGAATTGCAGGCGCGCCATTCGACCGCGATGGTGTTCGTGACCCACGATCTGGGCGTTGTCTCGAAAGTCTGCCAGCGGCTGTCGGTGCTGTATGGCGGCAAGATCGTCGAGAATTCCTCCGTCGCCGAGTTTTTCGATGGTCCGAAACACGCCTATTCGCGGGCGCTGCTGGCGGCGACGCCGAAATACACCGACCCGGAGGCGTCGCTCCTGCCGGTCGACGAGGCGGTGATCGAAGCCGCCGCCGCTGAAGTGCTGGCGGCAGACCGGGAGTGGCGTCATGGCGGATAACGACATCCTGTTCTCCGCAAAAGGCCTCGAAGTGGCGTTGCCGGACATGGCGGCGAAACCCGTCTTCGGCCGCGCGCCGCTGATCCCGATCCTCAATGGCATCGATCTCGACATCACCCGCGGCTCGGTGCTTGGCATCGTCGGCGGATCCGGGTCGGGCAAATCGACGCTCGGACGGGCGCTGCTGCGGCTGATCGAGCCCACGGCCGGAACCATCCTTTTCGAGGGACGGGACATCACCCACCTCGACGAGAACGCGCTGCGGCCGATCCGTCGGCGCATGCAGATGATCTTCCAGGATCCCATGTCCTCGCTCAATCCGCGCCGGCGGGTGGGCGCGATCATTGCCGATCCGATGCAGATGCATGGCTTCGACGGCGTTGACGGACGCATCGATGACGCGCTCGACCATGTCGGCCTGCCGCGGGGGTTCAAGAGCCGTTATCCGCACGAACTCTCCGGCGGCCAGCGCCAGCGCGTCGGTATTGCCCGGGCGATTGCGCTCAAGCCCGAATTCATCCTGGCCGACGAGATTGTCTCCGGTCTCGACGTCTCCTCGCAGGCGCAGGTGCTCAATGTGCTGGCGGGCCTGGTCAAGGAGCTTGGTCTGACGCTCGCCTTCATCAGCCATGACCTGTCGGTGATCCGCAGACTGTGCAACAAGGTGATGGTCCTGCAGCGCGGAAACATCGTCGAATATGCCGATGCGGATCAGTTGTTCGACGCGCCAAAGGCTGCCTACACACGCGAACTGCTCGACGCCATACCGCTGCCCGATCCGCGGCAGGCAAACTGGTGACAGGATGAACAACTGGATTTGGCGGACAGCCTCATAAAGGTGCCGCCAGGGGAGACTGATATGGCCGATACACCAGCCCACCCGGACAATGATGGTTCCGGTTACATGCTCTATCATTCGATCGGGCAATATCCCGGCAAGTCCGGCGATATGGCTAGGGCACTTAGCGCGTTTGCCGAGTGCTGGGGCGCGCCCAATGACGAGCAATGGGGCTATGCGCTGGGTCAGCGGCAGCGCTTCATCGATCTGTGGAGCCAGTTGCTCAAGGCGCCGTCGGCGTCGCTCACGACAACGGAAAACGTGACAACAGCGCTCGCGGCGATGATCATGGCGCTGCCAAGGGACGAGCTTGAGGGCAGGGTGGTGCTGGTGGCGGGGGATTGTTTCCCGAGCCTGCATTTCCTGCTGACCGGCATGGAAGAGCGCTACGGCTTCAAGCTCCGCACAGTGCCCCTGCGTGAGGGCGCGAGCTGGGTCGAGGACGAGGATGTGATTGCGGCATGGGGGCCCGAAGTTGGCCTCGCGCTGCTGACCTGGGTGAGTTCCACATCGTCGCACCGCTGCGATCTTGCTCGCCTGATGGCGCATGGGCGCAGCCAAGGCTCGGTGATCGGCGTCGACATCACCCAGGCGGCCGGGCTGATGGACTATGACTGCCTTGGCGTGGGCGCGGATTTCGCGGTGTCGACCAGCCTCAAATGGATGTGCGGCTCGCCCGGCGGCGGCATCCTGCAGGTGATGCCCGACGTGATCGCCCGCTGCCAGCCGAGCCTTCGTGGCTGGTTCAGCCAGGACAACATCTTCTCCTGGGACATCAACGCGTTTTCCTATGCGCCCGACATCCGCCGCTTCGACAATGGAACGCCGTCGGTGATGGCCTGTGCGGCCTCGGTGCTGGCGCTGGAATGGCATGCGCAACAGGACTGGAGCGCGCAACTCGCCAGGAACCGCGCGCTTTGCGAGGTAATCATCGCGGCCGCCGACGAGGCCGGATTCGAACTGGCCTCGCCGCGCGATCCCGCGGAACGGGGCGGCAGCGTGATGATGCGGCTGCCGGAGGGCATCGATCCCCAGGCGGTTCTCGCCGATCTGCGTGGGCGCTCGGTGTTTGCTGACGCGCGGGGGTCGCTGCTGCGCTGTTCACCGGGGTTCATGACGACAGCCGCCGGCGTCGAGCGGTTGACGGATGCGCTGGTCGCCGCCGGCCGGGGCGGTGCGTGAGCTGATCCGGACCCTGCACTGGCGCTCCCGCCGGCGGACGCGCGCCGGGCCCGGCTATTTATTGTGGCATAAACATTTTAGGCTTGAACTATCTCCTGTCAGGCATATGATCAGTCTCAACGACAATCGGTCTGGAGGCGCGGAATATGAAGGTAGCTTGTCTTGGGGGCGGTCCGGCGGGCCTCTATTTTGCCATCTCGATGAAGCTGCGCGATCCTTCGCACGAAGTCGTGGTGATCGAGCGGAACAAGGCCAACGACACCTTCGGATGGGGCGTGGTGCTGTCCGACGACGCGCTGGGACGGATGCAGCAGAACGACCCCAAGAGCACCGAGGCGATCCGCAGCCATTTCGCCTATTGGGACGACATCGCCGTGGTGCACAAGGGCTGCCGCACCGTCTCGGGCGGGCACGGCTTTGCCGGCATCGGCCGCAAGCAGATGCTGATCCTTCTGCAGCAGCGCGCCCGCGAACTGGGCGTGGAGATGCGGTTCGAGACCGTGTTCAAGACGGCCGAGGAATACCGCAAGGAATTCGACCTGGTCGTCGCCGCCGACGGCATCAATTCGCTGGTGCGCAGCGAATACGAGGACGTGTTCAAGCCCGACATCGACATCCGCAAGTGCAAATTCGTCTGGCTCGGCACGCACCAGCGCTTCGACGATGCCTTCACCTTCATTTTCGAGAAGACCGAGCACGGCTGGGTCTGGGCGCATGTCTACCAGTTCGACGACAACACCGCGACATTCATCGTCGAATGCCTGCCTGAGACCTGGGACCGCTGGGGCTTCGCGGACATGTCGAAGGAACAGACCGTCGAGACTTGCCGCAAGATCTTCGAGGCCCATCTGGGCGGCCATGAGCTCATGTCCAACGCCGCGCATCTCAGGGGCTCGGCGGTCTGGATGCAGTTCCCGCGGGTGATCTGCGAGAAATGGTATCACGAGAACGTCGTGCTGATGGGCGACTCGGCGGCGACCGGGCATTTCTCCATCGGCTCGGGCTCGCGTCTGGCCTTCGACAGCGCCATTGCGCTGGCAGACTATTTGCATTCCGAACCAACGCTCGAGCGCGCCTTCGAGCGCTACCAGGACGAGCGCCGGGTCGAGGTGCTGAGGCTGCAGTCGGCGGCGCGCAACAGCCTGGAATGGTTCGAGGAGGTCGAGCGCTATCTCGATCTCGATCCGGTGCAGTTCAACTATTCGCTGCTCACCCGCTCGCAGCGCATCAGCCACGAGAATCTGAGGCTGCGCGATCCGGAATGGCTGGAGGGCGCCGAGCGCTGGTTTCAGACCCAGGCCGGCGTCCCAGAAGGCGCGCCGGTGCGGCGGCCGATGTTCGCACCCTACAAATTGCGCGACATGGCGCTGAAGAACCGCATCGTCGTTTCGCCGATGGCGCAGTACAAGGCCGTTGATGGCTGCCCGACCGATTGGCATCTGGTTCATTACGCCGAGCGCGCCAAGGGCGGCGCCGGTCTCGTCTACACCGAGATGACCTGCGTGTCGCCCGACGGCCGGATCACGCCCGGCTGCCCGGGTCTCTACGCGCCCGAGCATGAGGCGGCGTGGAAGCGGATCGCCGATTTCGTCCATGCCGAGAGCGGCGCCAAGCTCTGCATGCAGATCGGCCATTCCGGCGCCAAGGGTTCGACCCAGCTCGGCTGGGAAATCATGGACGCGCCGCTGAAGGAAGACAACTGGCCGCTGGTGTCGGCCTCCGATGTGGCTTGGTCGAAAGACAACCAGACGCCCAAGGCGATGGACCGCGCCGAGATGGACAAGGTGCGCGACCAGTTTGTCGCCGCGGCCGAAATGGCCGATCGCGCCGGCTTCGACATGATCGAGCTGCACATGGCGCATGGCTATCTTCTGTCCTCCTTCATCACGCCGCTGACCAACCGGCGCGACGACGAATATGGCGGAAGTCTCGAAAACCGCATGCGTTTCCCGCTTGAGGTCTATCATGCCGTGCGCGAGGCCTGGCCGGCGCACAAGCCCGTCTCGGTGCGCATCTCGGCAAGCGACTGGGTCGAGGGCGACGGGGTGACGCCACAGGATGCGGTGGAGATCGCCCGGATGCTCAAGGCGGCCGGCGTCGACATCTGCGACGTCTCGGCGGGGCAGACATCGAAGCTCGCCAAGCCGGTCTATGGCCGCATGTTCCAGACGCCGTTTGCCGACCGGATCCGCAACGAGGCGGACATGGCGACGATGGCGGTGGGCAACATCTACGAACCCGATCACGTCAACTCGATCCTGATGGCGGGTCGCGCCGATCTGGTCTGTCTCGGCCGTCCGCATCTCGCCAATCCCTACTGGACGCTGCATGCGGCAGCTTCGCTTGGCGATCATGACGAGACATGGCCCGATCCCTATCTGCCCGGCCGCGACCAGATGTGGCGCCTGGCGGAGCGCGCCGACACCATGCTGGGCAAGGTGTGATCATGAGCGAGCTGATGGGCCATCACGCGATCGTCACCGGCGCCGGCTCCGGCGCAGGCGAGGCGATTGCGCTGGCGCTCGCGGCAAGGGGCGCCCGGGTCACCGCGCTCGGCCGCCGTCTTGAACCCTTGCAGGCACTTGCCGCACGTGACGACCGTATCCTTGCCGTCTCAGCAGATGTGACCGATCGCGCCGAACTCGACGCGGCCATCGCGCAGGCCGTCGAGAAAAACGGCGCGCCGACGCTTGTCATAGCCAATGCCGGCTCGGCTGAGAGCGCGCCGTTCCTGCGCACCGACGCGGAGATGTTCCGCTCGACGCTGGATGTCAATTTGACCGGCGTTTTCAACACGTTCCAGGCGACGCTTTCCCGGATGAATCAGAAGCAGCCGGGGCGGCTGATCGCAATTGCCTCCACCGCAGGTCTCAAGGGCTACGGCTATGTCAGCGCCTATTGTGCGGCCAAGCACGGGGTGATCGGCCTCGTGCGCAGCCTGGCTCAGGAGCTCGCCAAGACAGGGGTGACGGTCAATGCTATATGTCCAGGCTTCACGGACACGCCGATGCTGCACCGTTCCATCGACAAAATCGTCGACAAGACGGGGCGGTCCCGGGCCGAGGCGGAAGCCTCGCTCAGGGATGTCAATCCGCAGGGGCGGTTCATTCAGCCAGACGAAATCGCGGAAACCGTGATCTGGCTGTGCGGCGATGCAGCCGCTTCGATAACCGGACAGGCGATATCGTTGTCGGGAGGGGAAACATGAGTGAGATCGGGGCAGGGCATCGGGTCGAGGCTGAAACTGAAGCCAGGGATACGGCGGCATCCAAGGCACGGTTGCGGCTGTGGCTGAAACTGTTGAAGGCCACCAAGCACGTCGAGGGCGAATTGCGTGAAAATCTTCGCGTGACATTCGATACGACGCTGCCGCGTTTTGACGTGATGGCCGCACTCTACCGGGCCGAGCCCGGTCTCAAGATGAGTGAGCTGTCGAGCGTGCTCCGGGTCTCCAACGGCAATGTCACCGGCATTGTCGACCGGCTGGTGATCGACGGAATTCTGGTGCGGATCCCGGTGGACAATGACCGCCGCGCCACCACCGTGCGGCTGACCAAGGCCGGACGCGAGCAATTCGCCCAGATGGCGGCCAAGCACGAAGCCTGGATCGACAATCTGCTTGAGGGCGTCGACGCGAATGAAGCCCAGCAGATGACGGACCAACTCGAACGCATCGCCCGCAAGAACACCAAGAAGGGGGCATGACCATGCCGACCGACGCGCCCAGGAATTTTCGTCTGACCCTCACCGACGGCGTGGCCGAAGTCTCGCTTGACCGGCCTGAAAAGAAGAACCCGCTGACGTTTGAAAGCTATGCCGAGCTGCGCGACTGGTTCCGCGGGCTTGTCTACCGCGACGATGTCAAGGTGGTGATCTTCGGCTCCAATGGCGGAAACTTCTGCTCGGGCGGCGACGTGTTCGAGATCATCGGACCGCTCATCGACAAGGACATGAAGGGGCTCTTGCAGTTCACCCGGATGACCGGCGACCTGGTCAAGGCGATCATCGGCTGCGGCAAGCCGGTGATTGCGGCCGTCGACGGCGTCTGCGCCGGGGCCGGCGCGATCATCGCCATGTGCTCCGATCTGCGTCTCGCCACGCCCGAGGCCAAGACCGCGTTCCTGTTCAATCGCGTCGGCCTTGCCGGCTGCGACATGGGCGCTTGCGCCATCCTGCCCAGGATCATCGGCCAGGGGCGGGCCGCGGACCTGCTTTATACCGGCCGCTCGATGAGTGCGGAGGAAGGCGAACGCTGGGGCTTTTACAACCGCGTGATCGCGGCCTCCGAGATCGAGGACGAGGCGCGCAAGCTGGCGCGGCGCATCGCCGAGGGGCCGACATTTGCCAACATGATGACCAAGACCATGCTGGCGCAGGAATGGAATATGGGCATCGAGCAGGCGATCGAGGCCGAGGCCCAGGCCCAGGCGATCTGCATGCAGACGCAAGATTTCCGTCGCGCCTACGAGGCCTTCGCCGCCAAGCAGAAACCTGTGTTCGAGGGCAACTGATGGCTGACCGCAGTTTTCTGGACTGGCCGTTCTTCGACGACGCGCACCGCGCGCTCGCCGATCGCGCCGATCGCTGGGCGGCGACCGAACTCGCCGATGTCGATCATTCCAATGTCGACGAGACCTGCAAGGCGCTGGTCGCGGCGCTGGGCGAGGCGGGCTGGCTGCGGCTGACTGCGGTCGATCCCGCCGACCCCCAGTCCCGCATCGACGTGAGGAGTCTGTGCATCCTGCGCGAGACACTGGCGCGCCATGATGGGCTTGCCGATTTCGCCTTCGCCATGCAGGGGCTCGGCACCGGTGCGATCTCGCTGTTTGGCACGCAGGAGCAGAAAACCCGCTGGCTGACGCTCACCCGCGCGGGCAAGGCGCTGTCGGCGTTTGCGCTGTCGGAACCGGCCTCGGGCTCGGACGTCGCCAACATGGCGATGACGGCGACACGCGACGGCCAGGCCTACGTGCTCGATGGCGAGAAGACGTGGATTTCCAATGGCGGCATCGCCGATGTCTACACGGTCTTTGCCCGCACCGGCGAAGCCCCAGGCGCCAAGGGGCTTTCCGCGTTCATCGTACCGGCGGACACGCCCGGCCTCGAGATCGCCGAAAGGCTGGAAGTGGTGGCGCCGCATCCGCTGGCCCGGCTCAAGTTTTCGGGCTGCCGGGTTCCCGCTTCCGCAATGATCGGCAAGCCGGGCGAGGGGTTTCGCATCGCCATGTCGGTGCTCGACGTGTTCCGCTCGACGGTGGCCGCGGCAGCACTCGGCTTCGCCCGCCGGGCGCTCGACGAGAGCCTCAGCCGCGTTCGCGAGCGCGAGCTGTTCGGCGCGCCGATGAGCGAGCTGCAGATGGTGCAGGGCCACATCGCCGACATGGCGCTCGATGTCGACGCCTCGGCGCTGCTCGTCTACCGGGCCGCATGGCTCAAGGATCAGGGCGCGCCGCGCGTCAGCCGCGAGGCGGCGATGGCCAAGCTCTATGCCACCGACCATGCGCAAGACGTGATCGACAAGGCGGTGCAGCTGCATGGCGGCGACGGCGTGCGCAAGGGCCATATCGTCGAGAGCCTCTATCGCGAGATCCGGGCGCTCAGGATCTACGAGGGCGCGTCCGACGTTCAGAAGGTCGTCATCGCGCGGCAGACATTGGCAAACTCGACAGGAGGCTGACGTGCTGGGACCATCGGGCCATATCGACACATTCACACGGGACAATTTGCCGCCAGCGGAGCAGTGGCCGGATCTTCTTCTTGACGGATTCGAGTATCCGGAATGGCTCAATTGCGGCTATGAACTCACCGATGCGATGGTCGCGCGGGGCTTTGGCGACCATACCGCGCTGATCGGCAACGGCCGGATCCGGACCTACAAGGAACTTACCGACTGGACCAACCGCATCGCCCATGTGCTGGTCGAGGATTATGGCGTCAAGCCCGGCAACCGGATCCTGGTCCGCTCGGCCAACAACCCGGCCATGGTCGCAGTCTGGCTGGCGGCGACGAAGGCGGGCGCCGTGGTGGTCAACACCATGCCGATGCTGCGCGCCAGTGAGCTTTCCAAGATCGTCGACAAGGCGGAAATCAGGCTCGCGCTCTGCGACACGCGGCTGATGGACGAGATGGTGACCTGCGCCAAGGGCAACGATTTCCTCGACACCGTGATCGGCTTTGACGGCACCGCCAACCACGACGCCGAACTCGACCGGTTGGCGCTGTCGAAATCGGTCAAGTTCGAGACGGTGAAAACCGGACGCGACGACGTGGCGCTGCTGGGCTTCACCTCGGGCACCACGGGCATGCCGAAGGCGACGATGCATTTCCACCGCGACATGCTGATCATCGCCGACGGCTACGCGAAAGAGGTGCTGAACGTGACGCCCGAGGATGTGTTCATCGGCTCACCGCCGCTCGCTTTCACCTTCGGGCTCGGCGGGCTGGCGGTGTTCCCGCTCCGCTTCGGCGCGGCCGCGGCCCTTCTGGAACAGGCGACGCCCGCCAACATGGTCGAGATCATCCAGGCCCACAAGGCGACGGTGTGTTTCACCGCGCCGACCGCCTACCGCGCCATGCTGGCGGCGATGGAGGAGGGGGCGGACCTGTCTTCGCTGCGTGCAGCGGTTTCCGCCGGCGAGACCTTGCCGGGGCCGGTCTATGAACAATGGATGGAAAAGACCGGCAAGCCGATGCTCGACGGCATCGGCGCCACCGAGATGCTGCACATCTTCATTTCCAACCGCTTCGGCACCTCGCGCGCCGCCTGCACCGGCCTGCCGGTCAGCGGCTATGAAGCGCGGATCGTGGATGAAGACATGAACGAACTGCCGCGCGGCCAGATCGGACGGCTGGCGGTGCGCGGTCCGACCGGCTGCCGCTATCTCGCCGATCCGGAGCAGCAGCAGAAATATGTCCGGGGCGGCTGGAACCTGACCGGCGATTCCTTCACGCAAGGCGAGGATGGCTATTTCCATTTCGCCGCGCGCAGCGACGACATGATCATTTCGGCCGGCTACAACATCGCAGGTCCCGAGGTCGAGGCGGCGTTGCTCGCCCATGACGATGTCGCCGAATGCGCCGTCATCGGCGTTCCCGACGAGGCACGCGGACAGATCGTGCAGGCGCATGTGGTACTCAAGCCCGGCTCTGTGGGGGACGCCCTGATGACCAAGCTCTTGCAGGACCATGTCAAGCAGGTGATCGCGCCCTACAAGTACCCCCGTTCGATCGTCTTCACCGAAAAGCTACCCAAGACCCAGACCGGCAAGATCCAGCGATTCCGGCTGCGTCCCGACGATGCCGCATGAGCGGACTGGTGCCGGACTCACACTGAAATTTATTGCAAGGACAGATGATCATGATTGAAGCAGTCAATCCGCCGGATTGGGAAAAGCCCAAGGGCTATGCCAACGGAATGCTGGTCGATGGCCAGCGGCTTTACACCGGCGGCCAGATCGGCTGGAACAAGGACCAGGTGTTCGAACACCAGGATTTCGTCGGCCAGCTGGAGCAGACGCTTGCCAACATCGCGGCCATCGTCCGCGCGGCGGGCGGCGAGGTCACCGACATCGTCCGGCTGACCTGGTTCATCACCGACAAGAAGGCCTATATGGCGAACCAGAAGGAAATCGGCGCCGCCTACCGCAAGGTGATGGGCCGGCATTTCCCATCGATGTCAGTGGTCGTCGTCGCCGCCCTGATCGAGGACGCGGCGATGGTCGAGATCGAGGCGACGGCGGAAATCGGCAAATCGCAGAAGGATGGCTAGGCCATGACCAGTTTCACGACACGACGGGAGCTGTTCGACCTGCCGGAAGGGGTGACCTATCTCGACGGCAATTCGCTCGGGCCGCTGCCAAGGGCTGCAGCCGAGCGGGCGCGGGCGACCATTGCGGATGAGTGGGGGCCGATGCTGATCACCGGCTGGAACAAGGCCCACTGGATGGATCTGCCGGGCCGGCTTGGCGACCGGATCGGCCGGCTGATCGGCGCGCCCGAGGGCAGCACGGTTGTCGGCGACACGCTGTCGATCAAGGTCTTTCAGGCCGTGGCCTCGGCGGTCGAGCTGCGCCCTGGGCGCAAGATCGTGCTGTCGGACAACGGCAATTTCCCATCCGATCTCTACATGGCGGACGGCTTGCTCAAGAGCCTGGGGCAGGGGCATCAGCTGAAGATCGTTGATCCGGAAACGGTCGCCGACCACATCACCGACGAAGTCGCGGCGGTGATGCTGACCCAGGTCGACTACCGCACCGGCCGGCTGCACGACATGAAGGCGATCACCGAAAAGGCCCATGCAAACGGCGCGCTGGTGATCTGGGACCTGGCGCATTCCGCCGGCGCGCTGCCGGTCGATCTGACGGCCTGCAATGCCGACTTCGCCGTCGGCTGCACCTACAAATACCTCAATGGCGGCCCAGGCGCGCCGGCGTTCATCCATATCCGTCCCGACCTGATCGACCAGGTGCGGCCCGCGCTCTCGGGCTGGCTTGGCCATGCGGCGCCGTTTGCCTTCGATCTCGATTACCGCCCCGGCGAGGGGATCAGCCGGATGCGCGTTGGCACCCCGCCGGTGATCCAGATGGCGGTGCTCGACGCCGCCCTCGACGCCTTCGACGGCGTCGACATGGCTGAGCTTCGCGCGCGCTCGATCGAACTCTCCGAGCAGTTCATCGCCGAGGTCGAGGCCGGCTGCAAGGACGTGACGCTCGCGAGCCCGCGCGATCCGCATCAGCGCGGCAGCCAGGTCTCGTTCCGCTTCCACGAAGGCTATGCCGCCATGCAGGCCTTGATCGCCCGCGACATCATCGGCGATTTCCGCGCGCCCGACATCATGCGCTTCGGCTTCTGCCCGCTCTACAACACCGAAGACGAAGTGAGCTTCGCCGCTTCAGCGCTCATCGACATCATCGCCACCGGCGAATGGGACCGGCCGGAATTCAGGACCCGGAAGGCCGTCACATGAACGAGGGCGCCGACTACGATCCGTCCAAGGAAGGCGCGACGATGAATTTCGACGGGCGCATGTCCTATGGGGATTACCTGTGCCTGGATGGTGTGCTCGGCGCCCAGAAGACCCGGACCGACGCCCATGACGAGATGCTGTTCATCATCCAGCATCAGACCTCGGAATTGTGGATGAAACTGGCGATCCACGAAATCACCGCCGCGCGCGCCGCGATCCGTGAGGACCAGTTGCAGCCGGCGATGAAGACGCTGGCGCGGGTGTCGCGGATCTTCGAACAGCTCAATTCCGCCTGGGATGTTCTGAGGACCATGACGCCTTCGGACTACACCCATTTTCGAGCCAAGCTCGGGCAGTCCTCAGGGTTCCAGTCGTTCCAGTACCGCTTGATCGAATATGCGCTGGGAAATCGCAACCACGCGATGATGCGCCCGCATGCGCATGTGCCGGACGTCCTCGCAAAACTCGAGGCGGAAATTGCCGTGCCGAGCCTGTATGACGAAGTGCTGCGGCTGGCAGCGCGGCGCGGGATCGCCATGCCCGACGCGGTGCTCGCGCGCGATGTCAGCGTCACGCACCAGGTCGATGACGGGGTGATTGCCGGCTGGAAAATTGTCTACGAAGCCCCGGAGAAGCATTGGGCGCTCTATGAAGTGGCCGAAAAGCTGGTTGATCTCGAAGACTATTTCCGGCGCTGGCGGTTCAATCATGTCACCACGGTGGAGCGGGTGATCGGGCTCAAGCGCGGCACCGGCGGTACCGGCGGCACCAGCTACCTGAGGCGCATGCTGGACGTGGAGCTGTTTCCGGAATTGTGGCGGGTGCGCACCGAACTTTAGCCGGCAGCTTGGTTGCCGGATTATATTTTAGCCTTGAAATATCTATCCGGTCGGATAGTCTTGAATGACCGTCAAAACCCATGGGTTCGCATGTCCGGTGGCTGAACTCGTAAAGACGACGGCGAGCCGATGTTTGGGAGAGCAGGTTGGACACACGCGCGGAAATCAGGTTGCCGACGAGCGAATTGCGGGACGATCTGCCGTTCTATACCAAGACGCTGAAAATGCGTCTCGACATGATCTATCCCGCCGATGATCCGGAAGTGGCAGTCCTGTCGGGCCACGGATTGCGCATTCGCATCCAGAAGGGGGCCCTAGAAGCGCCGGGCACCCTGCGTATCCTGACCGAGGATCCCGATGGCTTTGCTGATGGGCAGCGCGAGCTGATCGCGCCCAACGGCACGCGCATCGAGATTGACGAATTGAATCCGCCATTGGTCATGCCCCAGACCGAGCACGCCTTCGTGGTTCGCCGGCTGGCCGACCAGGCGCCGTGGGTCATCGGGCGCGCCGGCATGGAGTATCGCGACCTGGTGCCCTCGCGGCTTGGCGGTGCGATGATCGCCTCGCATATCCGCGTTCCGGACGGTCCGGTGCCCGACATGGTGCATTTCCACAAGGTCGGGTTCCAGCTCATCTTCTGCATCCATGGCTGGGTCGATGTGCTCTATGAGGACCAGGGCGGGCCGCGGCGCCTGCATGCGGGCGATTGCTTCATCCAGCCGCCGCAGATCCGCCACAAGGTGTTGCACGCCGCCGACGGGATCGAGGTCATCGAGATCGGCGTGCCGGCCGAACATGTGACCGAAATCGATCATATGATGGAGCTGCCGACGCCGGACAACCGCCCTGATCGGGAATGGGACGGACAACGCTTTGTCCATAGTGTTGGGGCGGAAGGCGTCTTCAAGCCCTTCCGGGTGCCTGGCTTCGAGGCGCGCGACACGACGATCAACGCCAACACCCAAGGCGTGGCATCGGTCATGGTGGCGCGGCCGGTGGGGAAAGTCGCCCCGGTATGGACGCGGCATGATTGCGACATCCTGTTCAACTTCGTGATGTCGGGCAGCATGGTTCTGGAAGGCGAGGGCAAGGCGCCCTACCGTCTTGAAAAAGGTGACGCCTTCGTCATTCCGCCGCGGATGGCGACGCGCTACAGTGAGCCGACCGAAGATCTCCAGTTGCTGGAGGTAACCCTTCCCGGTTCGTTTGAAACCGAGGTCGTGGAGACGATCTGAGCGCTTCATCAAGGCAGCCCGCGGGGGCGCTCACGTGACATAGGGCCTTTGTAAAACAATGGGAGCAGTAAAATGAAAACAACAACATATGCATTGGCTGTCGCGGCATTGCTCGCGTCGAGCGCGTCAACGCTAGCCGCAGACACCAAGGTCGGCATCCTGATGGACATCACCGGTCCGATCGCAAGCTTCATTCCGCCGCTGCAGAACGCCGCCAATCTGGCCTTCAGCCAGGTCAATGAACAGGGCGGCTTGCTCGACGGCCAGGCTGTCGCGGTCTATGGCGACACCACCGGCTCTTCGCAGGGCGCGGTCGACGCCGCGGGCAAGCTGATCAACATCGAGAACGTGCCGATCATCATGGGCGCGCTGATGTCGGGCACGACGATTGCCTCGGCCGAGGCCGCCGCAATCCCGGCTGGCGTCGTGCAGATCTCGCCCACCGCAACCTCGCCGGCAATGACCGATATCCAGGACAATGACCTGCTCTACCGGATCGTGCCCTCGGACAACTTCCAGGGTGAAGTTCTGGCCAAGATGGTGATGGATGAAGGCCTGTCCAAGGTCGCCGTAACCTTCGTCAACAATGACTATGGCGTTGGCATCGGCGGCACGTTCATCGAGGCCTACAAGGCGCTCGGCGGCGAAGTCGTGGCCGAAGTCAAGCACGAGGAGAAGAAGAACTCCTACCGCTCTGAACTGGCAACGCTGTCCAAGGCCGGCGGCGACGCGCTTGTTGTCATCGCCTATGCCGGGGATTCCGGCAGCAAGATCGTCAAGCAGGCGATCGAGGGCGGTCTGTTCACCAAGTTCGTCGGCACCGACGGTCTGCGCGACGAAGCGTTGATCGCCGATATCGGCGCGGAAGCGCTGGCGACCTCGTTCTTCTCGGCGCCGACCTCGCCTGCCGACAACCCGAACCAGGCCAAGCTGCATGAACTCTACACCGCGGCCTACAACGAGCCTGCCGACAAGCCGTTCGTCGACCAGACCTATGACGCCACCTTCCTGGCGCTGCTGGCTGTCGAGAAGGCAGGGTCGGCGGACCGGACCAAGATGGCGGAAGCCTTGCGCGCCGTCGCATCGGCTCCGGGTGAAAAGGTCGGTCCCGGCGAATGGGCCAAGGCCAAGGCACTGATTGCGGAAGGCAAGGACATCGATTATGACGGCGCCGGCGGCTCCTATGACTTCGATGAGAACGGCGATGTCGCCGGTTTCATCGGCAAGTTTGTCGTGGATGGTGCGGTCTACAAGCAGATCGCCATCGTTGAGTAATCCTGCCTGAACCACGTTAAATCGGTCCCTCCCTGGCATCCGGGGAGGGACTTTTACAAAGCGCGAGCCATCGGACCGTGATCGGTCACGAAAGGCATCGCCTGCGGCCAAACAGGGTCGCGACAGGGGCGCAGATGATTTCAGTCGAACATGTGAAGGTGAGTTATGGCGGCCCCAATGTCGTCGATGACGTCAGTTTCGATATTCCGGCGGGGCGGATCACCGGGCTGATCGGGCCGAACGGCGCGGGCAAGACCACGATGTTCAATGCCATTGCCGGTCATGTCGCGCTCGCCGGCGGCCGGATCCTGCTCGAGCGCAAGGACATCACCGGGCTGCAGCCGCACCAGCGCGCCGCGCGCGGACTGGCGCGCACCTTCCAGATCCCGCACGAGTTTTCGCAGCTCACCGTGATTGAGAATTTCATGGCGGCGGCCGCCACCCCGATCGGCGAAAACGTGTTCAACGTCATCTTCCGGCGCGGACGCTTCGCCGAGGAAGAGGAGAAAACCTACCGTGCCGCGCGCGACATGGTGACATTCCTTGAGATCGAGCAGGTCAAGGACGAGAAGGCCGGCAACCTGTCGGGCGGGCAGAAGAAGCTTCTGGAACTCGGCAGGGCGCTGATGCAGAAGCCCAAGATCATCCTGCTCGACGAGATCGGCGCCGGCATCAACCGCACATTGCTCGCCAAGATCTCCGACAAGATCCTGCATCTCAACAAGGAGCAGGGATTGACCTTCTGCCTGATCGAACATGATCTCGATTATGTCTCCAAGCTCTGCGACGAGGTCATCGTGATGGCCCAGGGCACGCTTCTGATGGAGGGAACGGTGGACGCCGTGCGCCAGGATGCGCGCGTCATCGAAGCCTATTTCGGCGGTGGAAAATACGAGGCCCGGCCATGAGCGCGCTGCTTTCCGTCAAGGGACTGACCGCCGGATATGGCGGCGTGCCGATCATCGAGGAGATCAATCTCGATGTCGCCGAGCACGAGATCGCGGTTATCATCGGCCCGAACGGCGCCGGCAAGTCGACGCTGCTCAAGACCATCTTCGCGCTGACGGCGCGCTCCGACGGCGGCATCGCGTTTTCAGGCAAGGACATCACCGGGCTGAAGACCGCGCAACTGGTGCCGCTCGGCATCTCCATGGTGCCGCAGAGCCGCAATGTGTTTCCGACCTTGTCGGTGGACGAGAACCTCGATGTCGGCACCTATGCCGCGCCGCCTAAGGACAAGGCCGCGGTGCGGGAAAGCGTGCTGGCGCTGTTTCCCGACCTGAGGGACAAACTCGGACAGGCGGCGGGCGAACTGTCGGGCGGGCAGCGGCAGATGGTGGCGATGGGCCGGGCGCTGATGAGCGAGCCGAAACTCTTGCTGCTCGACGAGCCGACCGCCGGCCTATCGCCGGCCTATCTCGAGATCATCTTCGACCTGCTGCTCGACATCCGCAAGCGCGGCGTGACCATCCTGATGGTCGAGCAGAACGCCAAGCAGGCGCTGCGCATCGCTGACAATGGCCACGTGCTGGTCGGCGGCAGGAACTTTGTATCAGGAACGGGCGAGGCGCTGCTCAGCGACGATGCGGTGCGCCGGTCCTTCCTCGGGGGTGCTTCGGCATGATCGACTTTATCAACCTGTATCTGGTTCCCGGACTTGCGATCGGCAGTGTCTATGCGCTGGGCGCGGTGGGGATCTCGATGATCTTCGGGATCTTGCGGTTCGCGCATTTCGCCCATGGCGACCTGATGACCATTGGCGGCTATGGCGTGCTCACCGCCGTCTGGTTCATCCCGGCGCATCCATTGCTGCTCCTGCCGTTCGGGATTGCCCTGGCAATCGTCTCGGCGCTCGCGGTGGACCGGTTTTTCTACAAGCCGCTCCGGCAGTTGCCGACCATCTACACGGTGATCGCCTCCTTCGGCGTGGCGCTGATCTTC
Organism: Hoeflea sp.; assembly: GCA_019084245.1. Taxonomy (GTDB): domain Bacteria; phylum Pseudomonadota; class Alphaproteobacteria; order Rhizobiales; family Rhizobiaceae; genus Hoeflea. Next base: position 13,331 of record JAHRFE010000036.1, on the reverse strand, counting down.
CGGTCGCTCGCGCAATTGTTCTGGAGTTCTGGCAATCAGGTGTTCATCTCGGGCGTGCGCATGCCGGTGGTGCTGTTCGACACCTTCCGGATCTCTGAGCTGCACATGCAGGTGATCAGTCTGACGGTCATCATTGCCGTAGCCCTTCACTACTTCCTGACCCGCTCGAAGCTGGGCCGGGCCATGCGCGCGGTCTCCGACGAGCCGGATCTGGCGGCCGTCGCCGGGCTCGACACCGAACGGGTGGTGCGCTGGACCTGGGTGATCGGCGCGTCGCTCGCCGCCACCGCAGGTGTGTTTGCCGGCATGGACACCTCCATGCATCCCAATCTGGGCTGGAACCTGCTGCTTGCGATGTTCGCAGCCGCCGTGCTCGGCGGCATCGGCAAGCCGATGGGCGCCATTGCCGGCGGCTTCATCATCGGTATCGCCGAGGAAACGGTGACCTACACCTGGCTCAGCGATGAAGCGCTGATCTCGCCGTCCTACAAATCCGCCGTGGCCTTCTTCATCATGGTGGCGCTGCTGCTGTTCCGGCCGCAGGGCCTGTTCAAGGGGAGGCTTCTGTAATGGAGATGACCGGCCTGTTCTTCTATCTCGTCAGCGTGCTGATCGCGGGCGGAATCTATGCGGTGCTCTGTCTTGCGCTGAATGTGCAATGGGGCATGGGCGGCCTGTTCAATGCAGGCATCGCCGGGTTCTTCGCTGTCGGCGCCTATGCCTCGGCGATCGTCACCACGGCTGCGTCGGACAAGCATCTCGGCGGCTTCGGTCTTCCCATTCCGCTGGGGCTGGTTGCGGCGATGATCGTGGCCGGGGCGACCGGCTGGATCGTTGCCAAGATCTGCGTGCGGCTCAAGAGCGATTACCTGGCCATGGCTTCGGTCGGCATCGCCGAAATCCTGCGGCTGGTGATCGTCAATGAATCCTGGCTGACCAATGGCAGCCTCGGCATCTCCGGCGTGCCGCGCCCGTTTGGCGATCTGGTGCAGGGCAGGTCCGCCGATCTCGTCTATCTCGCGGTTGTCTGGTTCTGCGTGCTCTGCGTCTATATCCTCTGCCAGCGGCTCTATGTGAGCCCATGGGGACGGACGCTCAGGGCGATCCGCGACAATGAGGATTCGGCGCGTGCGGCGGGCAAGGATGTCGACTGGTTCCGGGTGCAGACCTTTGTCATCGGCTGCGCCATCATGGGGCTCGCCGGCGGTCTGTCGGCACATTATTTCAAGTTCCTGTCGCCGTCCGCGACCGAGCCGCTGCTGGTGACGTTCCTGGTCTGGGTCATGCTGATGGCCGGCGGCTCGGGCAACAACCGCGGCGCCATCCTCGGGGCGCTGGCGATTTGGTTCATCTGGTCGGCGACCGAGATTCTCACCAGCCGCCTGCCGCCGGAATGGATCACGCGGTCGTCCTATATCCGCATGCTGCTGGTCGGTTTGCTGCTGCAATTCGTGCTGCAGAAGTTCCGCTCCGGCCTGATGCCGGAGAAATCGCCGAAAATCAGATCGGACTGACGTAGGTCCCGCGCGGGGTCACTCCGCGGGTGTCGGTTCGGCGGGCTCCTGGGGCAGGAAAGACACCAGCTTGGCGCGCACCGCGTCGGGCCAGGGGATGGATGTGTGCTCGTCGAGCTGGCTCGCGGCCAGAACCTGCTTGCTGGTCCAGCGCTTCTCGCCGTCGCACAGCACGGTGTGCTCGACCGTCATCGATGACCGGCCAACCTTGGTGACGGTCAGCTCAAACGTCAGCGTATCGCCGAAGAAGGACGGCTTGGAGAAATCGCAGGTCAGGTGCACCGTCGGCGTGCCCCAGCGCTCCTTCCAGATGATCTCGTGCCAGGGAAAGCCGATTACCGACCAGAACTCTTCGTTCACGCCGTTGAGCAGGTTGAGGTAGGACGGATAGTAAGCGGTGCCGGAGATATCGCAGTCTCCGAAATGCAGCATGCGCGTGGTGGTGAAGCTGACGGCCATGGATCCCCCCAGGAATTGATTACCTCCGAAGGACATTTCGCATGGGTGGCTTGATCAGGCAACCGCTGGCACAATCCTGCGAGCTGACGGAAAGAGGCCGGGTACGGGACCCGGCCTCCGTCGTCATGATCTCAGAACGCTGCGAGAATGGATTTCTCGATATCTTCGATCTTGCTGTTGGTCAGGGTCTTCGGCAATTCCAGCCGGATCTTGTCGGTGACGCTCACATGCAGGCTTGGCCGGGTTTCGCCCAACGTCTCGGGATCAAGAACCAGAATGAGGTCGTCGAACTTGTGGGCCTGCGCAAGGTCATAAAGGTGATTGGCCAATATCTTCGAGAAAGTCGCTTCCATCGACTCCTTGGGCGAAGTGTCGGCTGGCTGCTTGCCGGCAGGACCCTGATCGGCGAGATCGCCCGGCTCAAGGTCCCGCTCATGCTGCAGCTTGAGTTCGCCGCTCTTGGCGGAGTTGCGGTAGAATTTGGCGCCTTCTCCGGTGCCCACGACGATGAGTGTTTTGTGCGGAACTGGTTTGTGTGACATGCGGTCTCCGGCTTGCATTTTGTGGTGAAGGAATTTCTTGAAATTGGCAGCCGATCATGGCCGACACGGGGCAACTGCATCAGCAATTGCCCCGTGAGGCTTCAGATCAGGCGGCGTTGGCAGAGCTGCGGTGGTGTTCGCCTTCGCGCACTTCCTCGATGATCTTGGCGACAAAGGCCTCCAGATCCTTGGGCGAGCGGCTGGTGATGATGCCGTTGTCGATGGCGATCTCGGCGTCGATCCATTTGGCGCCGGCATTTTCCAGGTCGGTGCGGATCGAGTGATAGGACGTCGCTTCGCGCCCCTTGATGACGCCGGCTTCGATCAGCAGCCACGGGGCATGGCAGATGGCGGCGACGATCTTGCCGCCGGTGACGAAATCGCGCACCAGCTTGACGGCGTCCTTCTCGACGCGCAGCAGATCGGGGTTGATCTGGCCGCCGGGCAGCACCAGGGCGATGTAGTCGTCGACCTTGACGTCGGAGATCTTGAGGTCAGCGTCGACCGACGCGCCCCAGTCCTTCTCGTCCCAGCCCTTGATCGGCTTGCCGTCAAGAGTGGCCACATGAACCGTGGCGCCAGCCTTCTTGAGGTGTTCGAGCGGAAATTCGAGTTCGGACTGCTCAAAGCCGTGGGTCGACATGATCAGAATTTTTGCGTTCTCCATAGCGGGCATGGATTGGCTCCTTGTTCGTTTGAACTTACCGGTCACCAACGCGGGCAACGCACTTGAGTTCCTCAATTGTGCGAAATGAACTGGCGGCTGGTCATCAGGCTCGAGCTTTGCTCGAACAGACCGTTCAACGCCGCGCTTGCTTCAGGAGTGACGCAAGACGTCAATCAGTTCATCCTTGGCCATCTCGGACCGGCCTTCGATGTCGAGCTCCTGGGCGCGCTGGTAAAGCGCGTCCTTCGACCATTGCTCATAGGCCGGCGCCTTGCCGCCCTTGACGGACGGATGCTGGCTGTCATTGGCCTGCGCATTGGCGATGCGCGCCGCCTTCTGTTTTGATGCGCCATCATCGCGCAGGGCTTCGTAGGTGTCGTTGTCCTTGATGGACGCTCTCTGGTTACTGCTGGCCATGCCGTGTCCTCCTCGTTCGTGATGCAATAGAAAAATCTTGATTCAAGCTCGCATCGAGAGCAGGGCGATGCCCGCTTCAATCTGGTTGATCAGCGGCTCGATTTCATTGCCGAAGTCGGCGTGCGACCTGGCTTCCAGTTCGCTGCGCATCCCGTGCAGTGCGTCGAGCCGCTCATTCGCGGGTGCCGGTGACATCACGATCGCGTCGATATCATCCGATGTAATGGTCTGGGCGATGCCGCCGATATCGGCGTCTCCACCAACATGGGCATCGACTGGATCAATCATGGAACCTTTTTTCATCAAAGGCATAGCTTTCTCCATTGCTCTCCGGGTTTAACGCGGAGAGGGCGTAATTTGTTCCCTGGCAATGATGGTTTGAGCAGGAAGATGCGGGCCGATCTTACTCCAACAGGAGGTCTGAAGTCGGAAACCCGGACCTACAGGTAGCGCCGCAGCATCGGCAGCGCGTTTTCGACGCAGGCCCGGCCTTCGGCAATCGCCTCCGCGGCACGGTTGAACTCCATCAGGCCCAGATCGCCCAGCCTCGGGATCAGCATCACATGCGGCGGCTCGCCCGCGAGACGGGTGCGGGTGATCTGGTCTTGCATGATGTTGATGGAGTTGGAAATCACATCGAAGTAACCCGGCACTGAAGCCCCTTTCGGAAGCAGGTTTGGCATCATCTGCCTTGCTTGCGCGCGCAACGGTTCCGGCAAGTGGTTCAGCATGCGATCAAGGGATTCGTTTGGAACAGGCGTCTGAACGGCATTGGCCGAAGGCGCCGGCCCGCTCTCGAAACGCCGCCCGACAAGGTCTCCATTGAGGTTGACGGCGATGATCACATCCGCCCCCAGCGCGCGACAGACCGAGACCGGGACCGGATTGGTGAGGCCGCCGTCCACCAGCCATTGGCCATCTATCCGGGCCGGACTGAGGATGCCGGGCAGGGCGATCGAGGCGCGCACGGCCTCATATACAGGTCCCGACTGCAGCCAGATCTCGCGGCCGGTGACCAGATCCGTGGCGACGGCCGCGTATTTCTTATCGTAGTTTTCGATCGGGGCATCGATGCCGAGCCTCTTGAGAAAAGCGACGATCTGCTTGCCGTCCACCACCCCGCCGCCCGACAGGCGGACATCGACCAGTGCGACAATCTCGCGCCAGGTCGCCGCCATGGCCCACTCCCGCAGCGCGGGCAATCGCCCTGCGACATAGGCTGCCCCGACCAGCGAGCCGATCGATGTTCCGCAGACGATCTCGGGCTCGATCCCGGCTTCGGCAAGGGCGTCGATGACGCCGATATGCGACCATCCGCGCGCAGCACCGCTGCCCAGCGCTAATCCGATGCGAGGATGTTTCATGGTGCAGCGTGCCTCGGTCCCGACGGTGATGCGGCAGCATAGCCGCGCGAAAGCATCATGTCAGCAGCGATGCTCACGCGTGGATCCGCCTGGGTGCGCCGTCAGCGCGCTGCCTTGCGGGCGGTCTCCAGGGCCTCGTTCAACACCTCGGCGTCGCCGACATGATTGGCAAGGATCAGGATCAGCCTCGCGTTGAGCGCGGCGCTTTCATCGTCCGACAGGCCCTCATGGGTGCGGATCAGTCTTTCGTAGAAGTCGTCAGGGGCGACAATGTTCAATGATGTGACGAGCTTTGCCATGGTCAGTCCTTTCCGCGGGCTTTGCGCAGGGCCTTGCGCAGGGCGGCGTCATCAAAGTGATCCCAACGTGCTGCGACATGCTGGTCGGGACGGATGAGGTAGACGGCGGATTTGGCCGTGCCGAGATAGCGCTCGGCGAGGGCGCCGCTCGGGTCGTCCATTGTTGTGAGCGCAACATGTCGGGCGGTCATCCCGTCGTCCTCGATACTCTCGGGTGCATCCGCGTCGATTGTGAGGAAAACAAAGCCGTCGCCGAGACGATTGAGGAGATAGCCGTCCTCCAGCGGAACGTCGGGACAGGCGCTGCCGGGTCTGGTGCGCGCCGGCCCGCCTTTGAGCTGGTCAGGGCCGTTGAGCGAAAGCCCGTCATAGGTGCAGGGCACCGAGAGGCGGCCGGAATTTACCAGGCTGCGGGCGAAAGGCAGATCTTCGGCCAGATCCAGCACGGCATTGCGGAAGACGTGGCTGGTCTTCGACTTCGGCGTGATGAAATCGGTCGCCCGGGTCGAGTTCAAGATGTTCTCGTCGGCGCCGTGGATGCGCTCCTCGTTGTAGCTGTCGATCAGCGTTCCGGGGGCTTGGCCCTTGATCACCAGGCCCAGCTTCCAGCCGAGATTGTCGACATCCTGCATGCCGGAATTGGCGCCGCGCGCGCCGAAGGGTGAGACCTGATGGGCCGAATCGCCCGCGAAGATCACGCGGTCGTGGTGGAATTTGCGCATCCGCCGGCACTGGAACGTGTAGATCGACGACCAGACAATGTCGTACTCGACGTCGGCACCGAGCATGGCGTCGAGCCGCCTGCGGATGTTCTCGGGCTTCATCTCTTCCTTGCGGTCGATGTCCCAGCCGATCTGGAAGTCCACCCGCCACACGTCGTCGGGCTGCTTGTGCAGCAGCGTCGAGGCGCCTGATTTGAACCAGGGCTCGAACCAGAACCAGCGCTCGGTTGGAAAACTCGCCGATTTCATGGTGATGTCGGCAATGAGAAAGCTGTCCTGAAACACCCTTCCCTCGAAATCGAGGCCGAGCATGCCGCGGATCGGGGAATTGGCTCCGTCGCAGGCAATCAGCCAGTCGGCTTGAAGCGTGTAGGGGCCGTCCGGCGTCATGACGGTCAATTCCACCCCGTTTCCCTTGTCCTCGACCGCATCGATGCGGTTCCGGCCGCGGATCTCGATCGGCGCGCCCCTGGCGCGCTCGGCCTCGATCTGCTCGAACAGGAAGCGCTCGAAATAGGGCTGCTGCAGATTGATGAAGGCCGGGTACTTGTGGCCCTGCTCGGGCAGCAGGTTGAACTCGAACACCTGCCGGTCGTCATGGAAGACCTTGCCGACATTCCAGACCACGCCTTTCTCGAGCATGGCATCGCCGCAGCCATAGCGGTCGGCAATCTCCAGGGACCGCTTGGAGAAGCAGATGGCCCGGCTGCCCTGGCCTATGCCTTCGTGATCGTCGAGCACGACGACAGGAATGCCCTGGCGTCCGAGATCCAGCGCCATGGCCAGACCGATCGGCCCGCCGCCGCCGACCACCACGGGATGGCGGACAGGGGTGGGTGCGTCCTGATCGGCGGAGCGCTGATAGGGATACAGCCTGAAGGCCAGCGAGTAGCGATCCTGCAGCATGGGTGTCCTCCTCCCAGAGAATGTGTCAGCCCTGAAGCGCTTCCCACATGGCCTTGTCGCGTTCAGCCGTCCAGATCCGCGGCGTGTCGATGCCGCGGGCCTCGTCATAGGCGCGGGCGACGTTGAACGGCAGGCAGTGCTCGTAGATCGCATAGTCGGAGAATTTCGGGTCGCAGGCGGCGCGCACCGCGTCCCAGGCTTCCTTGAGAGTGCCGCCACGCGCCACGATGCGCACCACCGGCTTGTAGGTGCTCTCGACGAAATCGGCGGTGGCGGCGAGCGCCTTGGCGACCATCTCCTCGCCCACCAGCGCGTCGCCGCGGCCGGGCGCAATGCTCTTGGGCTCGAAAGCCGCGATGTTGGCCAGCGTTTCGGCCCAGTCGGAGAAATGCCCGTCGCCGCAATAGCAGGCGGAATGATATTCGACGATGTCGCCGGTGAACATCACCTCCTCATCGGGCACCCAGATGACCGCGTCGCCGGCGGTATGGGCGCGGCCGAGCTTCATGATGTCGACGCGGCGCTTGCCGAGATAGACCGTCATCTGTTCCGAGAAGGTGGTGGTCGGCCGGGTCAGGCCGGGGATTTCCTCATGGCCCTGGAACAGGCGGGGGAAGCGGCCGAACTCGCTGTCCCAGTCCTCCTGTCCGCGCTCCTCGACCATGGCGGCTGCCGTGTCGGACATGATGATCTCGCGCGCGCCATAGGCGGAGGCGCCGAGCACGCGGACGGCGTGGTAATGGGTCAGCACCACATGGCTGATCGGCTTGTCGGTGACCGAGCGGACGCAGTCGATCACCTTGCGCGCGAGCCGCGGTGTGGCTTGCGCCTCGACGATCATGACGCTGTCGTCGCCGATGATCACGCCGGTGTTGGGATCGCCTTCGGCGGTGAAGGCGTAAAGGCCTTCGCCGATCTTCGTGAAGCTGATCTTCTTGTCTTCCATGTCGCCTTGCGATGCGAATGCCTTGGCCATGTTATTTCCTCAATGTTGTTGCGCCCGTTCGGGCAGTTCGACCGCAGTCCGGATCGTGCCGCTGCGGTCGCTGAATTACGAATTGTAGTTTGCGCTGAACCGCGCAGGCTCTGGGCTCGCCGCGCCGCCAGCCTATTTGTCCCAGTTGCCTTCGATGGTTCCGTCGAAATGCTTTTCCAGGCTGTCCCAGCAGTCGATATAGTCGTCCTGCAAGGGCGCTTCCTTGGCCGCAAACGTCGTCAGATGCTGCGGGAACCGGGTTTCGAACATGAACGACATGGTGTTGTCGAGCTTGTTGGGCATGAGCTCGGTGTGGGTGGCCTTCTCGAAGGCCTCGTTGTCAGGCCCGTGCGGCAGCATCATGTTGTGCAGGCTGATGCCGCCCGGGGCGAAGCCGTTGGGCTTGGCGTCATACTCGCCATAGATATTGCCCATCAGTTCGGACATGATGTTCTTGTGGTACCAGGGCGGGCGGAAGGTGTCCTCCATGGTCATCCAGCGCTCGCGAAACAGCACGAAGTCGATGTTCGCCGTCCCCGGCACGCCCGAGGGTGCGGTCAGCACGGTGAAGATCGACGGATCGGGATGGTCGAACAGGATCGCGCCGATCGGGCAGTAGTTGCGCATGTCGTATTTCACCGGCGCGTAATTGCCGTGCCAGGCGACGACGTCGAGCGGCGAATGGCCGATGCGGGTCTCATGGAACTGGCCGCACCACTTGATGGTCAGCACGGAAGCAACCTCGCGATCCTCGAAGGCAGCCACCGGCGTCTTGAAATCGCGGCGGTTGGCCATGCAGTTGGCGCCGATCGGACCGCGGCCGGGCAGCTCGAACTTCTGGCCGTAATTCTCGCAGACAAAGCCGCGCGCCGGACCGTCGAGGAGTTCGACCCGGTAGACCAGGCCGCGCGGAATGATGGCGATCTCGCTGGGCTCGAGATCGATCACGCCCAATTCGGTGCAAAAGCGCAGGCGGCCTTCCTGGGGAACGATCAGCAGTTCGCTGTCGGCGGAATAGAAATAGGCGTCCACCATGGATTGGGTGACAAGGTAGATATGGCTCGCCATGCCGACCTGGGTGTTGACGTCGCCCGCAGTCGTCATGGTGCGCATGCCCGTAAGCCAGGTGAGCGGCGCGTCGGAATGGGGGACCGGATCCCAGCGGTACTGGCCGAGGGAAATGACGTCCGGATCGACATTCGGCGCCGACCTCCAGTAGGGCAGGTCGATCTTCTCGTAGCGGCCGGAATGCTTCACCGAAGGGCGGATGCGGTAGCACCAGGTCCGCTCGTTCTGGTGGCTCGGCGCGGTAAAGGCGGTGCCGGAGAGCTGTTCGCCATAAAGCCCGTAATTGCATTTCTGGGGCGAATTTCGGCCCTGCGGCAGGGCGCCGGGCAGCGCCTCGGTCTCGAAATCATTGCCGAACCCGGGCATGTAACCCGGCATCGTTCCCGTGGTGTCCACGGCGCGGATCAATCCTTTCGGCAGGGCAGGGCTGGTCATGGCAAGGTCTCCTCTGGGCTGCCGCAACGCTGCGGTCCGGCCGCGCCAGAATTAGTTGCAATCGCAACGATGTCAAGGTGTTTGCTGCGATTGGGCGGTGATTTGGGTCCGGCAGTCGACCACCTGCCTGCGCTCCCGGTCGCGCGGGACGTGCTGACGGTCGAGGCCGACGGCCGGTCTGGGGGAATGTCGGTCCCTAGGCTCAATCGTGAAAAGCGGTGCAAGATTGCAGGAAATAAGGTAGACAGCCGCGCAGTCCCGCCCGATTGAGGTCTTGCGCCTTCAAGAGTGGGCGGACCCAAATGCGGAAGGCCATGTTGAACACACAGAACAAGACATTCGCCGTTGCCCCCATGATCGACTGGACGGACAGGCATTGCCGGTTCTTTCATCGGCAATTGTCGCGGCGTGCGCTGCTCTACACCGAGATGGTGGTGGCGGACGGGATCATTCATGGCGATCGCGACCGGCTGCTTGGCTTTGATCAGGCCGAGCATCCGGTGGCGCTGCAATTGGGCGGATCGGAGCCTGCAAAGCTCGCGGAGGCCGTGCGGCTCGCGGCATCCTTCGGCTATGATGAGATCAATCTCAATGTCGGCTGTCCGTCCGACCGGGTGCAATCGGGCGCGTTCGGCGCCTGCCTGATGCGCGAGCCTGACCTGGTCGGCGCCTGCGTGGCGGCGATGAAGGTGGTCTCGGATGTCCCGGTCACGGTCAAGTGCCGCATCGGCGTCGATGACCAGGACCCCGAAATCGCGCTGCGCGATCTGGCCCATGCTGTCGTCGCGGCAGGCGCCGACGCGGTGTGGGTGCATGCCCGCAAGGCCTGGCTCGAAGGCCTGTCGCCCAAGGAAAACCGCGATATCCCGCCGCTCGACTATGATCTCGTGTATCGCCTGAAGCGCGAATTTCCCACTGTTTTCATCGGGATAAATGGCGGTATTACCGATCTGAATCAAGCGCTTGAGCATTTGAGTCATGTCGATGGCGTGATGCTGGGCCGCGCTGCCTATCACAATGCGGCGCTGCTGAGCGAGGTTGACCGGACACTATACGGCATGGATGTGCCCGACGTGGATTGGGAGGCGGTCCGTGACACGATGATGGACTACGCCGCGAACCACATGGCCTCGGGTGGACGGCTTGGTCATGTCACACGGCACATGGTCGGGCTGTTCCAGGGGGTTCGCGGCGCGCGCCGGTTCAGGCAGATCCTGTCGACCGATGCGGTGCGTCCGGGGGCGGGACCCGAGGTGATCGCGGCGGCCTTCGCCGAGATTGATTTTTCCGATCTGACCGTGGCCGCGTGATCCCGTGACGAAACCGGACACCCACTTGCCTGCACGCGCCCTGCGCGCAGTTCGGGCCTATCCGATCCTCGGCGCGGTCCTTGCCCAGCTCGTGGCCGGCGTGATCGTGATCTGCATGCGGCTCGCGCTGATTGGCGTACTCGATTCCAGAGTGCTGTTCTGGACCTCGCTTGGGGTGCAGTGCGCGGGGGCGGCGCTGGTGACCAGGCTGTTGGGGCTGCCGGTCTGGTGGGTGTGGATCAGCCTCTTTTTCCCGGCGGCGATGGCCCTGGCGCTTCAAGCCGGCAAGTTGCCCGCCTGGCCGTTCGGTATCGCCTTTCTGGTGCTCTATCTTGTCTTCTCCAACACCGCGCGCGAGCGGGTGCCGCTCTATCTCAGCAACAGCCGGACCACCGAGGCGCTGTTGTCTCTGATGCAGCAACGCGGCGCGACACGCTTTGTCGATCTCGGCTCCGGCCTTGGCGGGGTGGTGCGGCGGCTCGATGGCGATGGCCGGTTCGCCCGCGGCGTCGAATCGGCGCCGATGGTCTGGCTGGTGTCGGTGCTTCTGTCGAAGCTTACGCGTCGCGGCCGGATCCTGCGGCAGGACATCTGGGTTGCGGACGTTTCAGGCGAGGAAATTGTCTACGTCTTCTTGTCGCCCGAGCCGATGCCCGCGCTGTACGACAAGGCGCGGCGCGAGATGAAGGCGGGCAGCCTGCTGGTGTCCAACAGTTTTGCGGTCCCTGATGTCGAGGCCGACGAGATCTGGGAACTGCCGGACCGGCGCAAGACACGGCTGTTTCTTTATGAGATGAAGGGCAAGACTGCCTGACCTTATTCGGCCGGCAGCGGCGTGGGCTTGCTGTTGGCGTCGAGCGCCACCATGACGAACAGCGCGTTCGTGACCTTGTCCATCTGTGGCGACAGATAGCGCTGCGCCCAGGCTTCGACCAGGAGCGTCATCGAGGTGCGGCCGACCTTGACGATATCGGTATAGATGCACAGCGTGTCACCGATCTTCACCGGCATGGCGAAGGACATCTCGTTGACCGCGGCGGTGACGACGCGCCCCCGTGCCCGTTCGGCGGCGCGGATGCCGCAGGCGAGATCCATCTGGGCCATCACCCAGCCGCCGAAAATGTCGCCCGCCGCGTTGGCGTCGGCCGGCATCGCCAGCGTGCGCAATGTCAATTCACCGGTTGGCTTGACCATGATCTGCTCCTCGTTGGCGGATAGGTGTAACGGGGTGACGGTGTGTTTTGAAGCCCGGAACGATCAGATAGCGGAAGAAACAGGAGCCCGGTGTGAAGCCGGCCCATATGCTCCGGGTCTGCCCCACTATTGCCCCAGGCGTTAACGCGCAAACTCAGTCTTCCTTTACCCTTGGATGCGATATTGAACGTTGATTTTGCGTTTGATCGGAGCAGTCCATGTTGTTTTGTGTAGCTGGATACGGTCGCATCAGAGCTTTTCTCCCCGGATTGGCGCTGGGGGCGTCGCTCGTGATTGCCGGCTGCTCGGGCGACATGTCGCCTCCCGGAGACCTGCTGGCAATCGAACCCTCCGCGCCGATCATTCGCAACGAGCCTGCCGCGCCGATGATGGCGCTTGCGCCCTCGGGGCCTGCGATGTTCAGCCAGTCCACGTCTTCCCCTATCCCCGGCGGATCGGATGCACCCTTGCAGAACGTGCTGGCCTATCCGGTCGGCGATGGCGTGGACACCTACCAGATGACCTCCGCCCTGCCGGAGGGCAATGTGGCCCAGCCCGTCGTCACCGGTATCGGCACCGACAATCCGAGCCTTGCTTCTGCATCTCTCGCATCTGCCCAGGATCCCCGGACCGTTGATCTTGAGGACCGGCCCGTCGAAGTCGAGGAGAAACCCGTCCGCCTTGCCGGTCTGATGCCCCGTTTCACCAACCCGGCGAGCACGCCGCAATGGGCGGGCGGAATGCCTCAAGCGGAGAAGGCCTGCCGCCAGCGTCTGAAACGTCTCGGCGTCACGTTCCGTGACCTTCCGGCGATCAGCAGCGGCAAGGGCTGCTCCATTCCTTATCCGGTGGAACTGACCAAGCTCTCGGGCGGGATCGAAATCAAGCCCGCCGCCAAGCTCAACTGTCAGGTTACCGAGGCCTTTGCCCAATGGGTCAAGAATGAACTCGCCCCGGCCGCGCGGAAGCGCTACCTGTCTGGTGTGCGCTCGATCAACCAGCTTTCGTCCTATTCCTGCCGCACCATGAATTCCAGACCCGGTGCTGCGATGTCAGAGCATGCCAAGGGCAACGCCATTGATGTCGGCAAGATCACGCTGAACAATGGGCGGGCCATTCTGGTAAGGCAGCCGGGGCTGTTCGCATTGCGGGAGAAGAGCCTGCTCAACAACATCCGGGCCGACAGCTGCAAATATTTTACCACCGTGCTCGGCCCCGGCAGCGACGTGCACCACAAGGATCATTTCCACTTCGACCTCAGGACCCGCAAAGGCGGCTATCGCCACTGCGACTGACTCCAAAAAAGAAGGCCGGACGAACTAGGGTCTGTTGACGTTCAGGATTCCCATTTGATGTAGTTTCTGATTCAAGGTTGCAAACGAAGGAGAGCAACCTTGACCAGACGTGTCCTAACCGATGCCCATTGGGAAATCATCGAGCCCTTCTGCCTTGGCAAAT
>JAHRFE010000024.1 GCA_019084245.1 Hoeflea sp. | reverse complement strand
TTGCCAAGGCAGAAGGGCTCGATGATTTCCCAATGGGCATCGGTTAGGACACGTCTGGTCAAGGTTGCTCTCCTTCGTTTGCAACCTTGAATCAGAAACTACATCAAATGGGAATCCTGAACGTCAACAGACCCTAGTGATTACTTTCGTGTCCAAGTGCACAGCTAGGCCGGCTTCGTTAGCGAACCTTTGCAATAACGCAACATAGCCCTGCTCGCTCTCCCCTTCACAGCCGATGAAATAGCGCCTCCGGCGGGCGACTTTCAACGTTCTAGACATCAGCCCACAACCGGTACTGCGCCATACTCTCCACCCATATAATTGCCGAAAAAGTTTTCTTTACGCCGGACCTTATCAATGTCAGCCAGATTGTAGACTTCAGTATAACCGCGAGAGTCTTTCTCGCAGAAAATAACTTCCTCCTTTGTAAGCTCAGAAAGAAGACTGACAGAGTGACAAGTTGTCCAAATCTGAGCACTATGCGGATTAAGGGTTCGGTCGCCGAACCATCTCAGGATTTCGGGCAGAAGCAGCGGATGTATTGCCGTATCAAGCTCATCAATGATTGCGATGCCGCCACGCTCCAAGACCATGAAAATGTAAGGAAACACTTTAATGAACTGTCGTGTTCCGTGACTCTCCCTGTGCAACGAAATGATCTGGTCAAGTCCCGAGTGCTGGAACAGTAATCGAGGCTCGGTCATCGTATTGTCGATGTCGATCTTCTCGATGCCAAGATCAATACGATTCGCTATTTCTTGAAGTCTCTGAAGTGCGGCCGGATTTGCCGCATACCAATGCGTCATATCGCGTTCATCGTTGTCAATTCGGTCGATAAATAAGTTGGACACTATCGCCATGACGGAGGATACAAACTCCCCCGCTACCTTATGATTTAGCTGCGCCAGTGTCGAAATTACGCTGGCCTGAGGTCGCAAGACTTCGTTGAGGGCATTTTCGGTGCTCGCAGTCATAAAGCCCTTAGCAGATTTGACAGAAGTTCCGTTGCTCCGTTCGATGATTGTTGTTGCCTTCCCGACGCCCTTTGGTCTGTAACTCAGTCTTTCGAGATCAACACTGTCGGTTCGGGACCCTCTAGGGGAAAGGACGAGTTCGTAGGTATAAGGACACTGTGGGCCTTCTCCAAACGTGCCGGAGAAGTTCGCTGGTCCTGAAAAAGTGAATGACAGTCGGGTTGGCTTGCCTATCTTTTCTTTGCTCCCAAACTTTTCGTACGGAAGATTTTGGTTTGGTTTGTTTTCGAAACTCCTGGTCACAAACCAGACTACAAACGAGATCGCTCGAAGAATGTTTGATTTACCCGCTGCGTTCGGCCCAAACAAAGCTACAACGTTAGGAGCTCGCTCTTCAGAACCAGTGTAGATTGGAGAAAGGCGCCCCAAGGAATCTTCAACTGATTTGCGAGCGCGCAGATCCACAATCTGGGTTTCGCCAATCGAAAAAAAGTTATCAATCTCGATTCTGTACAACATCCGCCACTCTCCAACTGCCGCGGATATATGGCCCGCATATTTCGATAATCAACATAAAAATGCTGAATCAGGCATTATGATCGTCAATTCCGGTAAAAATTTTTCCTCCGCCGCCCCCCTCACCCATACCTCGCCGCCGTCAGCCCCTCGAAATCGATCTCCGGCGTCTTGTCCAGCACCAGGTCCGCCACGGCGCGGCCCGAGCCGCAGGCCATGGTCCAGCCAAGCGTGCCGTGGCCGGTGTTCAGATATAGATTGTCGTAGCGCGAGGGCCCCAGCACCGGCGTGCCGTCGGGCGTCATCGGCCTGAGGCCGGTCCAGCCCTCGGCCCTGGAGATGTCGCCGCCCTTGGGAAACAGGTCGCTGATCACGTGTTTCACCGTGTTGGTCGCGTGCGGGCCGAGACGGTTGGAATAGCCGGCGATCTCGGCGGTGCCGGCCACGCGGATGCGGTCGCCGAGTCGCGTGATCGCCACCTTGTGGGTCTCGTCCATGATGGTCGATTGCGGCGCAAACGCGTCGTCGGTGACCGGCAGCGTCACCGAATAGCCCTTCACCGGATAGACCGGCAGGTTGACCCCGATGGGCTTGAGCACCTTCGGGGCATAGCTGCCGAGCGCGCAGACATATCTGTCGCCCACGATCCGCCCGGCGATCTCGGTGTCGACACCGGCGATGCGGCCGTTCTCGACCGCAATTCCCTTGATCGTCTGGCCGTACTGGAACTCCACCCCCATCTCGGCGCATTTGTCCGCCAGCGCCATGGTGAACATGCGGCAATCGCCGGTGCGGTCGGCGGTGAGCCTTAGCCCGCCGACGAACTTGTTGCGGACCTCGGCCAATGCCGGTTCGACCGCGATACAGGCGTCGCGGCCCAGCACCTCGTAAGGAGAATCATATTCCGCCAGGATCTCCTGGTCGGCCTTGGACCCCTTCATCTGCTTGGCGGTGCGGAACAATTGCAGCGTGCCCTGTTCGCGCCCGTCATAGGCGATGCCGGTCTCGGCGATCAGCTCCGGCAGCACATCGCGGGAATAATTCGAGATCCGCACCATCCGGCCCTTGTTGATCCGGTAGGCCTCGTCATTGCAGTTTTGGAGCATCTGGATGCCCCATTTCCACATGGTCGGGCTGATCAGCGGCCAGATGAACAGCGGCCGGCGCTTCATGAACAGCCATTTGAGCGCCTTCACCGGCACGCCGGGCGCGGCCCATGGCGAAGTCATGCCGTAGCTCAATTCGCCCGCATTGGCGTAGCTGGTTTCGAGCCCCGGCCCGGACTGCCTGTCGAGCACCACAACCTCGGCCCCGCCCTTGGCCAGATAATAGGCCGTGGTGACGCCGATCACGCCCGCTCCCATGACGACAACTCTCATGACTGGCAGTCCTTTCCCTGCTTGAATCACGCAACGCCGTCAAGCCTAGCCCATGCGGGCGCAAACCACCAATCGAACGGGGCGGGAAAGGATGCAGAGATGTCGGGAGGGGCAGGCCTTGTGACGCGACGTCCCTCCTGCTTCCGTCTTCCCGGCCTTGAGCCGGGATCCAGCGACCCGGCGTCTGCCGGGTCAAAGACTCCTTTCAGCCCAAAGACTTGGGCTGGCTGGATGCCGGGTCATGCCCGGCATGACGGATTTAAAGGCATGCGGAAATCAGCCCGTGCGCAGCGGCGGGATCGCCAGCACATCGACGGGCGACATCCGCAGCACCTGTTCGGTCACGCTGCCGATGAACAGTTTGGCCAGTCCGCTCTGGCCCTGGGTCGACATCACGATGAGGTCGGCCTTTTCCTGGTCCGCCGCGTCCAGGATCTCGTGCGGCGCCGTGGTCGCCTCGTGGCGGACCATGGGCGCCACGCCGCCAAACCGTGCCGTTTGCAGGAACGCCGCGAGCTTGCGCGTGGCTTCCGCCTGTTCATCGGCAAGGTACTGCGCCCGCTCGTTCTTGGGCATCGAATGGCTGAAGGCCAGCCGCAGCGCCGGCGCATCGAAGACATAGAGCAGCGAGGTGCGGTGGCTGCCCGACAGACCGAGGGTTGCGAACCGTTCCAGCGCCGCACGCGACGCATCGGACAGATCGGTCGTCTGCATCACATGCCGGTAGTCTCCCGTCGGAAGGGCATTGACCATCAGCACCGGGCAGCGCGCCGAGCGGATCGTCCACTCTGCCGTGGTGCCGACAAAGATGTCCTTGAGCATCTGCCGCCGATGCGGTCCGATCACCAGCAGGTCGGGCGCGGCCTCCTCCACCGCCTGGGGGATGCCGACGAGCGGCACCGCCACGGTGAGCAGCGTTTCGCAGTCCACGCCATCGACATCGCGCAGGGTGGCGCCCATCTGGCGCAGCAGTGTTTCCGCCTGCTCGCGATCGGCCTCCACGGTCCGCCGCGGCTGGTCGTCATTGACCACATGAAACAGGGTCATGGAGGCGCCATGCTGCCGCGCCAGCAGCGTGGCGCGTCGCAGCGCCCGGTCGGAGCGCTCGGAGAAATCCGTGGCCACCATGATCTTCTTCATGTGCTTCTCCCTGCATTCAAGATTCTTTCACTGAACCACAAGACGACGGCGCCAATTTTGATCCAGATCATCCGGGCTGCGCAAAAATACGCTATTCTCCACCAAACAGTGTCAAACAGGCATATCCATGGTACGCGATCAATATCAAACAGTGAAGGAAGTAGCCGACCGGCTGAAGGTCAACGAAGCCACCGTGCGCGGCTGGATCCGTCACGGCGAGTTGAGGGCCATCGACATCGGCAAGGGCTGGCGGATCGCCGACAGCGATCTTGCAGCCTTCCTGAAGGCCCATGCAACCGGGCAACGCCCTGAAGGCCGAGGCGCGACGCAGGATGCGGATCCGGCATCGCGCGACCGGGACGGATCCAACTGATGGAAATGATCGTTCAGTCTCCTTTCGGGGAAGTCGCAGCCCTTCTGGTTCTGGCCGCGGTGATCGGATTTATCGGGATCCTGCTCAGGCAGCCGCTGATCGTCAGTTTCATCGCCGTCGGCCTGATCGCGGGTCCCTCGGCGCTCGACCTGGTGCACTCGGACGAACAGATCAGCCTGCTGTCTGAGCTTGGCATTGCCGTGCTCTTGTTCCTGGTCGGCATCAAGCTCGACGTGAAGCTGATCCGCTCTTTGGGCGCGGTGTCGCTGCTGACCGGCCTCGGCCAGGTCGCCTTCACCTCCTTCTTCGGCTATCTGATCGGGCTGGCGCTGGGCCTGGGCCATGTCACCAGCCTCTATGTCGCCGTGGCGCTCACCTTTTCCTCGACCATCATCATCGTCAAGCTGCTCTCCGACAAGCGCGAGATCGACAGCCTGCACGGGCAGATCGCGCTTGGATTCCTGATCGTCCAGGATCTCGTCGTGGTGCTGGCGATGATCGTCCTGTCGGCCATCGGCATCGGTGCCGCGGCCGAAGGCGGGCATGGCGGCGGCGGTTCGGTGCCGATGGTGCTCGCATCCGGCCTCGCCATGGTGGCACTGGTGGTGGTGTTTGTCCGCTATGTCGCCAACCCGCTGAGCGAGCGGCTGGCGCGCGCACCGGAACTGCTGGTGATCTTCGCCATCGCGATGGCGGCCATGTTCGCCGCGATCGGGGACTTCGCAGGCCTCGGCAAGGAAGTGGGCGGACTGCTGGCGGGCGTGGCGCTGGCCTCCACGCCCTACCGCGAAACCATCGCCGCAAGGCTCGCGCCTTTGCGCGATTTCCTGCTGCTGTTCTTCTTCATCGCGCTCGGCTCGGCGCTCGATCTGTCGCTCCTGGGCGCGCATGTGACCGGCGCCATCATCTTCTCGCTCTTCGTGCTGATCGGCAATCCGCTGATCGTGCTCGCCATCATGGGGGCGATGGGCTACCGCAAGCGCACCGGCTTCCTGGCCGGCCTCACCGTGGCGCAGATCAGCGAATTCTCGCTGATCTTCGTGGCCATGGGCGTCTCGCTCGGCCATGTGCAGGAGGATGCGCTCGGCCTCGTCACCATGGTCGGCCTCGTCACCATCGCCGCCTCCACCTACATGATCACCTATTCGCACCAGCTCTATGCCCTCTGCGAGCCGCTGCTCGGCCCGTTCGAGCGCAAGGGCACCCCGCGCGAAGTCTCCGAAGCCGGCGCCCATGGCGGTGAGGGCTACAAGGTCATCGTCTTCGGGCTGGGTCGCTTCGGCACGGCCATCGGGATGCGGCTCAACAAGCGGGGCGTCAGGGTTCTGGGTGTGGATTTCAATCCCCAGGCCATCCGGCGCTGGCGCGAACTGGGGCTGGAGACCCAGTTCGGTGACGCGAGCGATCCCGAGTTCATCGCCGAATTGCCACTGCCGCGTGCGGAATGGATCGTCTCGACGGTGCCGATCCACGTCACCGGCCTCACCCACGAGGACACCCGCACCACGCTCATACAGCTCACGCGAAGTTCGGGCTTCCGCGGAAGGATCGCGGTGGCCTCCCACCACGCGCGCGACACCGAGGAGCTGTTCGCATCGGGCGCCGACATCGTCCTCGAACCGTTCCAGGATGCCGCCGACCGCGCCGTCGACATCCTGTGCGGCGGCAGGGAGGAGGAACGGACGGATATTCCCAGGATCGAAGCCGAAGAGCGGCAGATGTCATGACCGGCAGCCTCGGTGCAGAAAGACAAGAGACGCTGAACTCGGGAGTTTCGTCATGACCGGACATATTCTGATTGCAACTGATCTCTCCGCGCGCTCGGAACTCGCGCTCCGGCGAGGACTTTCGCTGGCAAAGGCCTGGGCGGCGCCCTGCACGCTTCTCTATGTCGTCGACGACGAGCAGCCTGATGAGATCATCCGGGACAAGCAGGGCAGCGTCAGCCGATATCTGGAGCATCAGATCACCACCCTGTTGCCGGAAGGGGCGCCAAGGCCTGAGGTCCTGATCCGCATCGGCGACATCCACGACGCGATCAACAAGACCGCGCAGGAAATGCGGAGCCGGCTGATCGTCATGGGCGCGCACCGCAGGAACATCCTGCTGGACGTGTTTCGCGGCACGACCATTGAACGGGTGCTGCACACCGGCTCCACCCCGGTTCTGATGGCGGTGCGACCCGTGGAGGAGAACTATGATGCGGTTGTGTTCGGCGTGGCTTCCGATCCCTCCTCCAAACACGCGATCGACACCGCCTGTGCCATGGGGCTTGTCTCCGCGGCCCAGCTCACCGTGGTCCATGCCTATACTGATCTGGCGAAAGTGCAGATGAGTTACGCCGGCATCGACCCGGTTCAGGTCGCGCAGCTATCAGGTGAACATTTCAACATGACGGCCGAGAAACTCTACGAGTTCCTGTCCGACACGATGATCAGTGATCGGAATTACCGGCTGGTGTTCGATGAAGCCGATCCAGCGGAGATCATTCTGAAAGTTGCCGGCGATCTGGACGCCGATCTTGTCGTGGTCGGCACGCACGGCCTGACCGGACTTCGAAAAGTGATGCTGGGCAGCGTTGCGCAATCGGTGTTGAGAAAAGCGCACTGCGATGTCCTGGCGGTTCCGCCCGTGGAGTGACGGGGCACCGAGAGGCCGTCCATGGAAAGCATCAACCTGGTCAGAATGCTCCGTTGGCCTGTGTGGCCGGGCTGCCTTTGAGCTGCCCGGCCCCGGCGGGCTCGCCTCAGCAGGCAAGCCCCATCGCCTCGAGCCGCGCCACGGTGGCGGGCAGCCGCGGCAGGTCGGTGCGCACTTCCAGCATCAGCCGCGGGCTTTCCTTGAGTGCGGCCAGCGCCTCGAACACCGGACGCCAGGCAATGCGGCCGTCGCCGGGGTGCCAGTGGCGGTCGGCGTAGCCGTCGACGTCCTGCAGATGCACATGGCCGAGATGGCCGCTGGCGGCCGCGATGAAATCCACCACATGCGGCGCGTCGTAGCGGCCATGGACGATGTCGGCGTGACCGGTATCGAGCGACACCTTGAGGTTCGCGTGGCCGATCTGGCGCACCATGTCGACGCGGGCGGCCGGATCAGTGTCGTCGCAGTTCTCCAGCATCAGCGTGCAGCCGATCCCCGCCGCCCGGTCGAGCACCGGCGCGAGGCAGTCTGCGGCGCAGTCCATCAGGCTTGGATAGACGGCGGGATAATTGGCGCGGTTGAGCTGATGCCAGTGGGTGAACGGGCTGTGGATCACCATATGCGTGGCCTCGAGCGCCTCGGCCACCTCCAGTGCCTGCATCATCCGCTTCTGCACGATCGCGCGGACTTCCCTGTCGGGCGTCGAGATGTCGAGCCCGAAGAAGGGACCGTGAATGCCGCGCTCGCCGGTGTGCGCGGGCAGCACCGCCTGCCAAGCGGCGATCAGGTCGGAATGGTCGCGCTCGAGCACGCCGATCCCACAGAAATCCTGGATCTCGATGGCGCGGCCGGGGCCGCAGATCCAGTCCTGGATCTGGGTGAAGGTGGGCAGCGTCACGGCGGCGCCGAGCAGCGGAAGGGTCATGACAGGTCCTCTCATTTGATGCCCGCGCGCATGAAACTCTGCACGAACTGGCGTTGGAAAAGCAGAAAGCCGAGCAGCAGCGGCGCCGATGTCATCAGCGTCGCCGCATTGATCACCGCCCATTCGATACCGCTGTCGGTGGTGGCGAATATCGACAGGCCGACGGTCAGGGGCCGCGTCTCCACCGAATTGGTGATGACCAGCGGCCAGAGAAAATTGTTCCAGTGGTGGCTCACCGAGACGAGCCCGAAGGCCAGCATCGCCGGCTTGCCGAGCGGCACATAGACGCGCCAGAGCAGGCCGAGCAGCGAACAGCCCTCCACCCTTGCTGCCTCGTCGAGTTCCCTAGGGATGGTGCGAAAGGTCTGGCGCAGCAGGAAGATGGCGAAACCGGAGGCGAAATAGGGCAGCCCGATCGCCAGGATCGTGTCGACCAGCCCGAGCCGGAACATGGTGCGGTAGTTCTCGACCAGCAGGATGTCGGGCATGATCAGCAGCTGCACCAGCACCAGGCCGAACAGCAGAGACTTGCCCGGAAACTCGAGCCGCGCGAAGGCAAACGCCGCCAGCGTGCACAGCACCAGCTGCACCGTGAGCACCATCGTCACCAGAAGAATGGTGTTGAGGAAATAGCGCGCGAACGGCGCCTTGCCCCAGGCGGTGACGAAATTCTCGAGCGTCAGCGGCGCGGTGAGATCGAACCGCGCCTCGAACGCAGCCGGGTGGAACGCCGACCACAACGCGTAGGCGAGCGGCACGATCCACAGCGCCGCGAGCATCCAGCCGGCGGTGCGCATCAGGATCTTGTCAAGCGGGGTCTCCGTGATCATCGGTAGTGCACCCGGCGGTCGGCGGCGAAGAACTGGCCGATGCCGACAAGCGTCAGGATCGCCACCAGAACCATGGTCAGTGCTGCCGCATAGGCCGTGTCCCAGTAGCGGAAACCGTTCTCGAAAACATAGTAGAGCAGCAGCATCGAGGCATTGTCGGGCCCGCCGCGGGTCATGACGAAGACATGATCGACCAGCCGGAAGGCGTTGATGGTGGCGTTGACCGACACGAACAGCGTCGTCGGCATGATCAGCGGCAGCGTCACCCGGCGAAAGAAAGTGAGCCGCGGGCAGCCCTCGATGGCGGCGGCTTCCCTGAGTGACTGCGGAATGGTCTGCAATGCCGCCAGGCAGAAAATCATGAAGAACCCGGCCTCCTTCCACACCGTCACCGCCGCCACGGCATAGAGTGCCGTGGCCGGCTGGCCGACATAATTGGCCGAGCCGAAGCCAAGGAACATCCGCACCTGGTCGATCAGGCCGAAGCCCGGGGCATAGAAGAACAGCCAGATATTGGCGACCGCGATCAAGGGCAGCACGGTGGGCGTAAAGAAGGCCATGCGCATCAGCGACACGCCTGCAAAGCGGGTGTGCACGAACAGTGCCATGGCGAGCGACAGCACGATCGAGGTCGGGATGGTCAGCGCCGCGTAGAGGGCCGAATTCCACATCGCCTTGGCGAAGACCGGGTCGGCCATCATGCGCGTGTAGTTCTCGGCCCCGACAAACACCGAAGGCCGCCGTCCCTTGGGCGTCGACCAGAAACTGTCGATCAGCGTCTGCACCGCCGGATAATGGGTGAAGGCGATCAGGAACACGAACGCGGGCAGCAGAAGCAGCCAGGCGTGGATCCAGTGACGGCGGGGCATGGGATCGGTCCTTCAGGGAAATGGGTACGGGCCGGGGTTGCCCCGGCCCGTCATGGTCTGTGCCTAGCGGTAGGCGGCGAGGATCGCGTCAGCTTCGGCCTGGGCGGCGTCGAGCGCTTCCTTCGGCGACTTCTGCAGCGTGATCGCTGACTCCAGTGCGGAGTTCAAAAGCTGCGTCACCCGCGGTCCCTCGAACGTCGACAGTTCCGCCACTGCGTGCTCCAGCTGGTCGCGCGCCACCAGCGCCTGCGGGAAGTCGGCCGTCTAGGCCTTCATCTTGTCGGATTCCCAGACATCGGCGCGCGGCGCGACGTAGCCCGTGGCAATTGTCCAGTCGGCGGCCTGCTCGGGCGCGGTCGCCCATTTGACGAAGTCGACCGCGGCCTTGAGTTCCTCGTCCGACGAGCCCTTCATCAGGTAGAAATTGCCGCCGCCGGTGGGGGCGCCCGGCTGCTTCAAGCCAGGCAGCATGCCCACGCCGAAGGCGAACGGCGCATTGGCGCGCACATTGGTCAGGTTGCCGGTCGTGGTCCAGATCATCGCCGCCTGGCCTTCGAAGAAGGCTTTCGGCGTGCCGCCCCAGTCGAGAATGCCGGGCGCCTGCACGCCGTCGGTTTCAGACAGCGCGACCAGCGCTTCGAGCGCGCCGATGGCTTCGGGCGAATTGAAATAGACTTCGGTGCCACTGTCGTTCTGCAGCTTGCCGCCATTGCCGGCAACAATGCCCGACCAGAGCCAGGACGGGAAGCCCGAGGACGGGATATGCACGCCCCACTGGGTGACATTGCCGTTGGCGTCCTTCTTGGTCAGCGTCTTGCCCATCTCGACCATTTCGGCCCAGTTGGCGGGACCCTTTTCAGGATCAAGACCGGCTTCTTCAAACGCGGCCTTGTTCCAGTAGAGCACCGGGGTCGAGCGCTGGAACGGAATACCCCAGGTCTCGCCCTCATACTGGCTGTTGAGCATGAACGAGGGATAGAAGCCGCCGATCCACTCGGCCTTCTCGGCGTCGGTGACGAACCGGTCAAAGGATTCGACCAGCTCCTCGTCGATGAACTTGTACATGTCGGTCGACAGCGAGATCACCAGCTGCGGCGGGTTGCCGCCACGCGCCGCGGTGATCGCCTTGGTGGTCGTGTCGGCATAGGAGCCGGTGTAGATCGCATTGATCTTCACGTCCGGATTGGCCGCCATGTAGGCGTCGGTCAGGGCCTGCACGGTTTCGGCCGGCTTGCCGCCAACGGCGACGGGGAAATAGAATTCAAGGTCGACGGCCTGCGCCGGGGCGGCAAAAGCCACCAGCGCGATCGAGGCAAACAAGGCAGAGCGCAAAGTCATGTCATGTCCTTTCAGGAGGTTGCGACGAGAGACCCCTTGCCCGGAACGGGCTCGGGGGTGGAACCGGACTGCCTGCGGCCCGAGGCGGCATCGAACAGATGCAGCGCCGCGGCCGGCCAGGTGAGATGGAAGCTTTCAGGCAAGGGCTCGGCCGCGGCCGCGAGCCTGAGGATCAGCGTCGACGCCCCGGCGCGCACCGTCACCAGGCGGTCGGCGCCCAGATATTCCTCCGCGACGAAGCGCACCGGCAGCCCGTCCGGGCCGACACGCATGTCCTCCGGGTGCAGCCCGGCCAGGACATCAGACCCCAGCCCAGCCGCAACGCCGGGTTCAAGACCAGGCAGCGCACCCGCGCCACTGAAATCGGAGAGCGGAACCAGGTTCATCGGCGGCGTGCCGATGAAGCGCGCCACAAACGCCGAGGCCGGCGTCGCATAGATCTCGCGCGGCGTGCCCACCTGCTCGATGCGGCCGGCATTCATCACCACGATGCGGTCGGCCATGGTCATCGCCTCGACCTGGTCGTGCGTGACATAGACCACGGTCAGCCCCAGCCGCTGCTGGATCTCGCGCAACTCCACCCGCATCTCGGCGCGCAGCTTGGCGTCGAGATTGGACAAGGGCTCGTCCATCAGGCAGATCGGCCGCTCGGAAATCACCGCGCGGGCCAGCGCCACGCGCTGCTGCTGGCCGCCCGACAATTCATTGGGCTTGCGCTTGAGCAGGCTCTCAAGCCCCATCATCCGCGCCACCCGGTCGAGCCGCGCCACTTGGTCGGCCTTGGCCACGCGGCGCACCGACAGGCCGAACAGGATGTTTTGGGCCACATCGAGATGCGGAAACAGCGCATAGGACTGGAACACCATCGACAGATCGCGGTCCACCGGCGGCAGCCCCGACACATCGCGCCCGCCAATCTCCACCCGGCCCTCCGTCGGCCAGTCGAGCCCGGCGATCAGCCGCAAAAGCGTGGACTTGCCGCAGCCCGAGGGCCCGAGCAGCACGGAAAACTGCCCGGCCGCGAGCGTCACGTCGACCCGGTCGAGCGCGGTCGCCGTGTCGAACCGCCGCGTGAGCCCCGCGCAGTCGATCGCAGGCGCAGGATGCGAAAAGAGGGTGTCAGCTGTCATCATCCGCACCGCTTAGCGCGGCCCGGTGAACCTTTTGCGACAGTGTTGAAAGTGGGGCGGGATCGGTGTGGCCCGTGTTCAGGTCGCGGCAGTTCTGCACCGGGCGAAATGGACTTTTCGTCAGATGCCCCGCTGGATGAAGCCATGAAACCCGGGCATTGCCCGGAGCCCTTCGCATGAGTTAACTTGTTTGCCTGGGGAGAACATGGATGGCTTTGGACAAGAGGCAGATCCTGTGGTTTGGCTCGATCGCGCTGGTCGCCATCGTCGGGTTCTTTCTGGTCAGGATCGTTTTCGAGCCTTCCGAGACGGATGCCAGGGCCTTCCTGTACAAGCTGTTGCGCGCTGACGGCCAGGTGCATGCACTGGGAGCGGACGGGGTGGTGATCCCGCTCGCCGCGGCCCAGGTCAGCCGCATCGATGCCGCACAGTGCCTTCCCGACCGCGCCGACGTCGGTCACAGAGGGCGCTACGAGTTGAGAGTGGCGAGACGCTTCATCTGCCGCTATGCCGTGGTGACGCCCGAAGCAGCGCGTTTCGGGACTGTGCTGCGCGCCACCCGGGAACCGCCGGGAGGCCCCGCCGAGAGCGCCGCCCCGGGATCGCTGGTCGATCCATCACGCTACCGGGTGGGCAGTTTCAGATTGTCGCCGGTCGGACGGAGTGAAGCAGAAGGGCTGCTGGGTTCCGGGCTGATGGGCGAATAGGGAATGCGCGACGCCGGCACCGTCAGGTTTGGGGTGTATGGCGGGGAGGCGGAAGGTTTCACTCCCTCCGCCCAGGCTGCCCTCACCGCGTTCGGCCGGTCGAGCGTGATCGAATGCCATGACAAGCTCGAACAGGTGGTCGAGCCGGACACGGCCTTCATCCTAGGTGACAGGTCGAGCCTGGCCGACGGGCTGTTCATCGGCGTCGCCCGCTGGCTCGACCTCCATGCGGTGGCTGATCGGGCGCGCTGGCCAAAACTCTCGGCCTTGTGGGACAGGCTCGAAGCCGATCCGGCGGTTGTCTTCGCGATTGCACTGGAAAACGGCGAACAGGCGATCGGCAACGGCAGTTGCCGCGGTCATGTCGATCTGGCCGAAGTGATCGAGCGCTTCGGCGCCAACTAGCTCGGAAGCCCCGTGGCGGCGCTTGCCGCCACCACGTCAATCCCGAATGGCTCGAAATGCTTGACGTTGCGCGTGAGCAGGATCAGCTCGTGATGATGCGCCGTGCCGGCGATCATGGCGTCCGACGCGCCGGAATTGAAGCCGGCGGCGATCGCCCTTGCCTCAAGCTCGCCCGACACCCGCGCCACCTCCGCGTCCACCGGCAGGATGACCCCCGCATGGCGCGCGACCAGCGGCCGGAGCCAGCTGTCGAGAGCCCGCGCCTTCTGTTGAGCGCCCCTGGCCTCGAGAAGCCGGACGCCCTTTTCAAGCTCATGAACGGACACGGCCGACAGAAAGACCCGTCCCTCGCTGTCCAGCGCCTCGGCCCATGCCGCAAAACCCTCGGGCACACTCGTCCGGCCCGGCGCCAGCAACGAGATCACATCGGTGTCGAACAGATAGCCGTTCACAGATCGATCTCGCGCGAGGCCGTCCGGTTGCGGGCAAACGCTGCGTCATCGAGATCGACATCCAACGGGAACCGCTTGAGATGGGCAACGAGGCTCGGGCGAGCCTTGCCGAGTTCCCGCTTCGCCGCTTCCGCCGCTTCAAGGCTCACCAGCACCGCCGCCGGTTTGCCGTGCCGCGTGATGGTCACGAACGCCCCCGCAGCGGCCTCGTCCACCAGGCCGGACAGCCCTGCCTTGGCGTCTTTCACCCCGACACGCGACATGGAAATAATCCTTTATTGTAACCACATGGGACCACACTATAGGAGAAGCAACCTCGTTCGGCAATCTCGCGCTGGACGACGCCTCTATGAATGCCGCTCCCCCTCCCCCTTCCCGCTCCCCGCCAAACCGTCTATTGCCTCTTTCCATGCGCCAGTCCGACCCGATCCCTGCCGCCATCCAATCCCGCCTTGCGGCCCTGCAGGCGGACGGGCGGTTGTCGGCGTGGTCGCTGATCGTGAGCTTCATGGGCGACGCCATGGCCCCGCGCGGCGGGGTGGCCCCCTCGGGGGCGCTGCAGGCGCTGATGGCGCGGCTCGGCATCGGCCATGGCGCGGTCCGCACGGCGCTGTCGCGGCTTGCCGCCGACGGTTGGATCGAGCGCTCGCGCGAGGGCCGCAACTCCTTCTACCGGCTCTCGGCCGGCGTCACCGAAACCGTGCTCCTGGCCGAGCGCCGGATCTATGCCCCAAGCTCGCTGCTGCCCGCTGCCACGCCGCGCTGCCTGGTGATTGCGCCCGCGCCGCAGCTTGAAGCCGTGCTCGACGCGCTCGCGGCACTCGGCGCCCTGCAGCTCGCTTCCGAGGCATGGCTCTGCTTTGCCGCGGCCGACGCCCTCCCCGCAGCCCTGCGCCAGTCAGGCCCAACCCTTGCGGATATGCCACGTCTTCATCCGGGTGCCGCAATGCGCGCAGAAATGGCCCGCGCCCGCCATGCCGTGGAGATGGCGCGGCTGCTGGCGGCCTACCGGCCTGTCGCCGCAGCCCTCGAGGCCGGCCCCTTGCCCGGCGCGCTCGATGCCATGGCGCTGCGCTGCCTGATGATCCATGAATGGCGACGGCTGGCGCTCAGACTGCTGCCGATCCCCGCCGACCTCGTCCAGCCCGACGACCCCGAGCCCGAAACAAGGGCGCTGGTCGCCGCCATCTACGCCCGGCTGCTGCCCCCCTCCGAAGCCTGGCTCGACGCCAACGCTTCCATGCCCACAGGCCCGCTGCCGCCGCCCGATGCGCGGCTCGGCGCCCGCTTCGGCCGCGCCTGACCGCTCCGGCGATCGCGCGCGGATATGTTACAGACTATCCTTGACATTCTTCAAGCTTGTAACATATAAAGGTTCCAAGAGTGGAGGAGCCAATATGTACAGTCAGGGCCTGATCGGCGCGGATTCGAGCACGACCGAATCGGCGGAATTTCTCGCCCTTTTCCAGGCGCGGATCGACCGCGAGGAGAAGATCGAACCCAACGACCCGATGCCCGAAGGCTACCGCCGAACGCTGGTGCGCCAGATCGGCCAGCATGCCCATTCGGAAATCGTCGGCATGCTGCCCGAGGGCAACTGGATCACCCGCGCGCCCTCGCTCAGGCGCAAGATCGCGCTTCTAGCAAAGGTGCAGGACGAGGGCGGCCACGGTCTCTATCTCTATTCGGCCGCCGAGACGCTGGGCGTCTCCCGCGAGCAGATGACGGAGGAGCTGCTCAACGGCAAGGCCAAGTATTCCTCGATCTTCAACTATCCGACGCTGACCTGGGCCGATATCGGCGCCATTGGCTGGCTGGTCGATGGCGCGGCGATCATGAACCAGATCCCGCTCTGCCGCTGCTCCTACGGCCCCTATGCGCGGGCCATGATCCGCGTCTGCAAGGAAGAAAGCTTCCACCAGCGCCAGGGCTACGAGATCATGATGGCCCTCGCCCGCGGCTCCGACGAACTGAAGGAGCTGGCCCAGGACGCGCTGAATCGCTGGTGGTGGCCGTCGCTGATGATGTTCGGCCCCCATGACAGCGAAAGCACCCACAGCGACCAGTCCATGGCCTGGAAGATCAAGCGCTTCTCCAATGACGAGCTCAGGCAGAAATTCATCACCGCCACCGTGCCCCAGGCCGAATTCATCGGCTTGACCGTGCCCGATCCGAACCTCAGGTGGAACGACGAGACAAAACTCTACGAGCACAGCGACATCGACTGGGCCGAGTTCAAGGCGGTGGTGGCAGGCAACGGTCGGATGAACCGCGACCGCATCCGCGACCGCAACAAAGCCCACGACGCCGGCGCCTGGGTGCGCGAGGCAGCCCTCGCCCACGCCGCCAAACGCGCCGACAGAAACGCAATCGCCCGGGAGGCCGCCGAATGACCACAGAAGCCCTCACCCCCCTCTGGGAAGTCTTCATCCGGCCGCGCAACGGCCTGCACCACCGCCATGTCGGCTCGCTGCATGCGGCCGATTCGGCGATGGCCCTGCAGGCCGCGCGCGACGTCTACACCCGCCGCGGCGAGGGCAACTCAATCTGGGTCGTCCGCTCGGCCGACATCGCGGCCTCCGATCCGTCCTTCGCCGAACCGATGTTCGAGCCCGCCGACGACAAGATCTACCGCCACCCGACCTTCTACGACATCCCCGACGAAGTGGGGCACATGTGATGCGCTCGGCCGCGACATCCATGGAGGCTGCGGGCTTCCGCGCCATTCTCGAATTGGCCGATGACGGCCTGATCCTCGGCCACCGCCTGTCTGAATGGTGCGGCCATGCGCCGACGCTTGAGGAAGACCTGGCGCTCGCCAATATGGGGCTCGACCTGTTGGGCCAGGCCCGCGCGCTCTATGCCCATGCCGGCGCAATCGAGGGCAAGGGCAGGTCCGAGGACGATCTCGCCTTCCTGCGCCGCGAGCGCGACTACTGCAACTGCCTGCTGGTGGCGCGCCCGAACGGCGATTTCGCCGTCACCATGGCCCGCCAGCTCTATTTCTCGGCCTTCATGGAGCCCTACTGGCACGAAATTGCCGCCCATTCCAGCGACGAGACGCTCGCCGGCATCGCCGCCAAGGCGGAAAAGGAGATGGCCTATCATCTGCGCCATTCCGGCGAATGGGTAATCCGATTGGGCGACGGCACCGACGAAAGTGCCGCCCGCATGCAGGCCGCCATCGATGAACTGCACCGCTACACCGGCGAGATGTTCCTGGCCTCGCCCGCGCGGCTTGAGGCCATCGCAGCGGGCCTGCTGCCCGATCCCGAAACCGTGCGCGCCGCCTGGGACCAGACCATCGCCATGGTGTTCTCCGCGGCCGACCTTACCGTGCCCGATGTCCGCGTGCCCCAGACCGGCGGCCGCGAGGGCCTGCATGGCGAGGACATGGGCCATCTGCTGGCGGAACTGCAATTCATGCAGCGCGCCTATCCCGGCCAGACCTGGTGAGCGGCCAGTTGAACGACATGTCCGCCCCAAGCCAGACCCGGCCAGCTGACGCGACCGTCCAAGCCACGACTGTGGCCAACCTCGAGCTTGCCCGCGCGCTTGAAGCCGCAAGCAACGTCCCCGACCCCGAGGTGCCCTGCGTCACCGTCGCCGATCTCGGCATCCTGCGCGGCGTCGCCCGCGACGAGACCGGCGCCATCGTCGTCCGCCTGACGCCCACCTATTCCGGCTGCCCGGCGGTCATCGCCATCGAGATGGCGGTCGAGACGGCGCTTCTGGAAGCCGGTGTCGCAGCCCGCGTCGAGCGCGTCATCACGCCCGCCTGGACCACCGACTGGATCAGCGTGGAAGGCCGCGAGAAGCTGCGCGCCTATGGCATCGCCCCGCCGGTGGGGTCTTCCGGCGGCCGCCGCGCCTTCTTTGCCGAAGACACGATCGCCTGCCCGCGCTGCGGCTCGTCGCGCACCAGCAAGATCTCCGAGTTCGGCTCCACCGCCTGCAAGGCGCATTACCGCTGCGACGCCTGCGCCGAACCGTTCGACTATTTCAAGTGCATCTGAGGAGCCCCGCCATGGCCGCACCGCGCTTTCACGACCTCGAGATCGCCGCCGTCCGCAGCGAGACGCCGGATGCGGTGGCCATCACCTTCGCCATCCCCGAGGAGTTGAGTGAGACCTTCGCCTTCACCCCCGGCCAGTACCTGACGCTGCGGGCCGAGGTGGGCGGAGAGGACATGCGCCGCTCCTATTCGATCTGCTCGCCGCTTGGCGAGGCCAGACGCCGCACCGTGGGCGTCAAGCGCATCGCCGATGGCCGCTTCTCGGGCTTCGCCCAGACATTGAAACCCGGCGACCGCATAAAGGTGATGCCGCCGCAGGGCCGCTTCACGGCCGAGATCGGCGGCGCGCACAACTACCTGCTGCTCGCCGCCGGCTCCGGCATCACGCCGTGCCTGTCGATCGCCACCTCGGTGCTGTCCGGCGAGCCCGCTTCCACCGTCACCCTGCTCTACGCCAACCGCAATTCGTCGAGCGTCATGTTCCGAGACGCGCTCAATGACCTGAAAGACCGCTACACCACCCGCTTCACGCTTCTGCATGTGATGGACGAGGAGGCCCAGGACGTCGAGATCATGAACGGCCGCCTCGACGCGGCCAAGCTCGAAACCCTCGCCCATCACGGCCTGATCCACCCGAAAGCCGCCGACGCCATCTATATCTGCGGCCCCGAACCGATGATCCGCGCCGCCTCCAGCGCCATGCTGGCAATCGGCGTGCCCGAGGACCGGCTCAAGTTCGAGCTCTTCACCCCCGCAGCCGATGCAACCCCCAGGCCCGCACCGGCCAGCACCAACGGCGCCGCACGGGCCGCCGAGCCCGGCTCCTCGGTCGAGATCATCCTCGACGGCGCCCGCCGCACCATCACCGTCGACGCGCGCGCCGACACCGTGCTCACCGCCGCCAGCCGTCAGGGCATCGACATCCCCTGGTCCTGCGCCGGCGGCATGTGCTGCACCTGCCGCTGCAGGATCGTGGAGGGCGCCGCCACCATGGACGAGAACTTCTCGCTCGAGCCCTGGGAAATCAAGGCCGGCTTCACACTCGCCTGCCAGTCCCGGCCGACGACAGACAAGCTGGTGCTGGATTTCGACGCACAGTAGCAGTTCGGGGATAGTTTGCCGCGCACTCTGCGAGATCAGCACGGCCGATGCCGCGGCAGCCTGACCCCCGACGGCCCCAATGCGCCGCCCTGCGCCGTCAGGGCGGGCCCGCAAGACCCGCCCCCCAGTTCGGACTGTCTCCAGCCCGTTACGCGCCGCCGATGCTTTCGGCCGACGCAAGCCCCGGCGCCTTGGACGCGCCGCCCAACTTGTCGCGCACGCCCGCCTCGATCCTGCCGCCGGTCTCTGCGTCGATGTTGCGCCAGTATTCGAAGGCCCGCTGAAGCACCTTTTCGCTGACCCCGTCGCACAGATGCCCGACGACATTCATCACCAGGCGCTCACGCATTGCATCGTCCATCACCTCGCGCACCAGCTTGCCGGCCTGGCTCCAGTCGTCATCGCCCTCGCGCAGGGTGTAGGCCTGGCGGACCATGTCGCCATCCGCATGCCAAAGCCCGGCCTCGCGCATGTCGGGCTGGGCCGCCGGCCCGCCATAGGAATTGGGCGCATAGACCGGATCCGCGACATTTTCGGTCCGGGCCGCGCCGTCCTTGGAATAGCTGTGAACCGGGCTCTGGGCGGAATTGACCGGGATCTGCTTGTAGTTGACCCCAAGCCGCGCCCGGTGCGCATCCGCATAGGAGAAGCCGCGCGCCAGCAGCATCTTGTCCGGCGACAGGCCGACGCCCGGCACCATGTTGTTGGGCTCGAACGCCGCCTGTTCGATCTGCGTGTGGAAATCGGTGGGGTTGCGGTCAAGCGTCAGCTTGCCGACCTCCATCAGCGGGTAGTCCGCATGCGGCCAGACCTTGGTCAGGTCGAAGGGATTGATCCGGTAGGTCTTGGCGTCCTCGTAGGGCATGATCTGCCATTTCAGCGTCCAGCTCGGATGATCCCCGTCGCGGATCGCGTTGAACAGGTCGCGCCGGTGAAAATCCCCGTCGCTGCCGGCGAGCTTGTCGGCCTCGTCCTGGCTCAGATAGGCGTTGCCGTCGCCCTGGTCGGTGTGGAAGTGGAACTTGACCCAGAACATCTGGCCTTCGGCATTGACCAGCGAGTAGGTGTGGCTCGAATAGCCGTTCATCTCGCGCCAGGTTCTGGGGATGCCACGGTCGCCCATGAGATAGGTCACCTGGTGCGCGCTTTCGGGCGACAGCGTCCAGAAATCCCACTGCATGTCATGGTCGCGCAAATCATTGTCGGCACGCCGCTTCTGGCTGCGGATGAAATGCTGGAACTTCATCGGATCGCGAACGAAGAAGATCGGCGTGTTGTTGCCGACCATGTCGAAATTGCCGTCCTCGGTGTACATCTTGACCGAGAAGCCGCGCGGATCGCGCCAGGTGTCGGGGCTGCCGCGCTCGCCCGCGACCGTCGAGAAGCGCGTCACCACCTCGCATTTGGCGCCGGGCTGGAAGATCTTCGCCTTGGTGTAGCGCGACACGTCCTGCGTGGTCTCGAACCGGCCGAAGGCGCCGCCGCCCTTCGCATGCGGCTGACGCTCCGGGATCCGCTCCCGGTTGAAATTCGCCATCTGTTCGAGAAGATAATGGTCGTGAAGGACAATCGGTCCATCCGGCCCGATGGTAAGCGAATGCTCGTCGCTCTGCACCCTTATGCCTGAATCGGTGGTGGTGTGGGGAACGCTTTTCCTGTCTGACATGGTCAATCTCTCCTGTGATTTCCCTGCAACAACCATTGTAACACAGGAACGTTCCGCCGGGGGCTGAAATGGCAGCCTTTGCCGGTCGCGCGGCTCCGGTCACGGGGCGCGACCTGCCGCGGGAGGATGGTCGGGTATGCTGCTACCTGGCACAGTCCTCCCAGACCACGGTCAACCATCTACTCACCTTCCCTGCCGCATTTACCTCAAACTGAAGTCCAAGCGCCCCACCACCACGCTGAGACGACCTGAACGAAAGGCCAGCGCACCGACCCGCATAGTTGGCCACTGTTCGATACTGCGACATAGCAATAATCCTCGATAACCACTATTTAGAATTGAGAATCAAACTCTGAGGGTCCCATGACGAATGACTCGTTGAAAACATCCAAGCGCAGACCGGTCGCGTGGTATGAAGAAGTTATACCCGTTCGCGGATGTAAATTATCTATGGGAAATATAAAGGATTTCTATCGCGACCTATCTGCAATCAATAGGAAATTTGGAGAGCAGGTTATCTCTGGATTGCCGCGCAACGATGCAATGAGCGATGAAGAATGGAACTCACACAAATCAACACTTCTTGACGATGCATTCTGTCTAACTATTACAATAAATGGCATCAGAGATCAGAAATTATACGGTGAATCTTTAGAAATATTTGATGATATTGAGTTACCAAAACCAATTGAATCTATATTTTTTACTAACAATAATTCTTTTTGACGAAACGCAAATGGAGACAAACCAATTAATAGTGTTGAAGTATTTATAGATTTTAGCAAACCCGAACTCTTTGACCCAAATCCTGTACTATCGGCGGCCACACCGAATTTTAGCAATGTTAAAGTCACCGCACAGGACATAACATTCTTTAATGCAATCCAAAAATCTGTTGAAAAAAAATTAACTGCGCACAAAACATGGTATGGAGCAATACACAGTAATTTTTCGTACGATTTTGGAATGTGGCTTTTATATCTACCCTTATCTCTTTATCTATCCGCATATTACATGAATAACTTAATACCTACAGGCAACAGTTTTGAATTATTTAGATGGCCACTTTTTATTTACTTTATTGGTATTTCATTGTTATTTTACAGAGCTCTAACAGCTTATACAAAATGGGCATTTCCGGTAAATGTTCTAGAGGAGAACAAAGATCGAGCGCTTCGTCATCGAATTGCGTTAGGTGGGTTAGCAACTTGGCTTTTCTACAAAGTAGCGAGCACCGTCTACGGTATTATTGTTGGCTGAATCGTAACAAGCGATTTGATTAATACTTTTGTTCCGTTGCCCGCCCAGCATTCCGCGCACCTAATGTTAGGAAAGCCACTACACGCCCCCCTCAGCCGATCGCCTCGACAATCTTCCGCAACTCGGCATTCCTGGCGCCCAGCATCAGCACGTTCCTGAGCGCCGTCATGGGGTCGGCGGTTCGGAACAGCACGCCGTTGTCGCGGACCTCGCGGTTGAGCACCGGCCGGCGCGTCGCGCCGTCTTCGCCGGCCTTCATCGCCACGGCGAAATACATCCGGGAATAGCCGGGACTGATGCGTTTGAAGAACTGCTCGTCGGCGGTGATTTCGGCCGAGAAATTGGCGATGTAGAAGCCCCAGGTGATGTCCTTGTACTCGGCGAAGTCGGTCTTCGAGGCCGTCACATGGACATAGCCAAGGTGTGGCGCCTGGGCCAGGGTCTTGTGGAAGATGACTTCCGGAAACCTGATTTTCTGGTGGAAAGTGTTGAGCCGCTGGTGCGTCTTCCTGCCGGCATTTTCAAGCCGCATGCCGGTCCGCGCCGCCACCTCCTGATGGGTCAGGAAGCGCCGCTCTTCCGCGTGCCAGTCCTCCGCGCGGGCGATCCGCCCGGTCCTGAGAAAATTGGTGTGCACCGCCTTTGCAGCAGCAGGCACCTGGCCTGCCGGCTTGGTCGCGTAGTATCTGAACATCGGCATGTCGAAAACGAGCTCTGGTTTCGCTCGCGAAACTATGGCCTTGAATGGTTAACGGGATACTGCAGCCGCCGCACAAACATGCCATTTGGCGTTGGCTGGTCCTGCAGGACCAGCGCGGATGCGATGCCCCGCTTACCGTCCCTCGAGCGCCAGATACACCGCGTGCGCGATCATTACATCGAGATGCGCCCCGCCGCCGTTCTTGAACACGGTGATCTCCTCGGCCGATTTGCGTCCCGCCCGGCCCTGCACCAGGTCGTGCAGGTCGCCCTTAATGTCGGCTTGCGCGATCGCGCCCGACGCCATCGGGATCATCACCTCGCCGATATGGCCGATCGTGGTGGCGAAGCTGTCGACGAACAGGCGGCCGCGTTGAAGCGTGGCGTCATCAGCCTCGCGCATGGTGGGCGTGTAGGCGCCGACAAGGTCGACATGGGTGCCGGGTTTCAGCGCCGCCCCCCTGATCAGCGGCTCGGTCGACATGGTGGCCGAAGAGATCAGGTCGGCGCGGGAGACGGCCGCGTCGAGATCGGCGACCACTTCGGCGCTGACGCCGTCGGCTTCAAGCGCCGCCGCCAGTTCCTCGGCGCGGGCAGCACTTCGGTTCCAGATCATCACATGGTCGAGCGAGGGGCGCACTGTGCGGTGCGCATCGATCAGCGGCCGCGCCATCGAACCCGCGCCCAGCATCAGCATGGTGCGGATATCCATCCGCGACAGGCAGGAGGAGCCGAGCGCGGAATCGCCCGCCGTCTTCCAGGCGGTGAGATCCACGCCCTCGAGCACCGCCACCACATGGCCCTGCGCCTCGTCAAACAGCAGCACCTGGCCCTGCACGGAGGGCCTGGGCGGCTGGGCTGAAGGATTGTCCGGATAGATCGTCACCGCCTTGACGCCCGAGGCAAGGCCCGGGATCCAGGCGGTGCGAACCAGCATCTTGCGGCCCGAATTCTCGACGAGCGAATCCCGCAAGTCGGCCGGCGGCAGCAGGTGCCCGGCGCGCAACGCCTCCACGGCGAACGGCCAGGAACAGACCGAGCTTATGTCATCTCCGGTAACAATGCGCATGATGGGGTCCTGTTGATCGCGTCTTTCGTCCGGGGGCGGA
Organism: Hoeflea sp.; assembly: GCA_019084245.1. Lineage (GTDB taxonomy): Bacteria > Pseudomonadota > Alphaproteobacteria > Rhizobiales > Rhizobiaceae > Hoeflea. The sequence goes on along the minus strand of JAHRFE010000024.1, from coordinate 155,411 downwards.
AACGGGCCTATTTCTTCTGGCCGGTCATCGCCTTGCGCAGATCTTCCAGTGTCTCCTGCATGTTCTGCTGCAGCACCTTGAAGGCTTCCGTGCCCGATTGCTGCGCCATGCCGGCGATCTCCGAGGTGTTCTTGATCGCCATTTCGAACGACCGCCTGGCGAAATCCGCCTGGGTCATCATCATCGTCTTCGGATCGCCGCCGGATTTCATGGTGTCGGCCATGGCGGAAATCTCATCGAGCGCTTCCTGCACCATTTCGCGCTGGCGCGTCAGGATCGAGGTTGCGCCGGACCCTGCCTTCTTCGCCGCCTCGTCAAGCGCCTGCAGGTTCTTCTTGTGGCGCGCCACGATCACGTCGAGATCAGGCTGCGGCAGGTTCATGTCCTTGCCGAAATTCATGAACATGGAAACCAGATCGTCGGTGGATTTCTTGTCGGTCATGGTCTTCCTCCAGGTTGCGGCGGATGGCCCGCCGGGGTGAACTATACAGCCCTAACGTCGTCGGACCCAACCCTAATTTCAACCCCGTGGGGAGGAAGCACTGTGTTTTGGGGAAACGGAGCGGACCGCGGAGACCGCCTCAAGGCCGCTGTTCTGCTCCGCGAAGGCGGTGCGGATCTTTGCTGCGATGCACTGTTTTTCGCGTCCCACATTATAAAGCGCATATCCGCCAGCCGCGTCCGTCAAACCGCTATCGCCGCCTCAGCGGCGGATGCCGTGCGGGTCCAGGCTGTCGAGCGTCTCGAACACGATCCGGTCAACGCCAAGCGCCTCAAGCGCGCCGCTGAGGTGGCCGGGAAAGCGCTTGCGCTCGCAGCCGCCACTGCGCAACGAGCCGCAGGCGCAGGCGTGCCTGGGGCCCGACCCGTTGCTGACGCCGCACCCGGCCATCCGGGCCACAAGCCCGGATCGGGCGGGAAAGCTCTCTGTCCTGTCGCTCAGCCGCATCACCGGGCCATCCTTTTTCGCATGCATTCCAGTGGCTTGGACCGAACGCCGGACTCACTGTCCAAGCCGCTTGATTCAGTGTGTCAATTCACCGGCGCCGCCAGCGCAGCCATCTCGGGCTTGGGCAGCGGCACGGCGGGAAAGCTTCTGTGCGCCCGATCGCGCGCCGCCAGCCGCAAGCCGTCGGCGACATTGATCCGGCCCACCGACTGATCCGACGCGAACTGCATTTTTGCGCCGAACTTGCGCGCCAAGGCCTTCATCGCGTGGTTCTGCGATCCGGTCTCGACGATGATGGTGGAGATGTCGTTTTCGGACGCTGCCCGCAGCAGAGCCTTGAGCAGGATGGTGCCGAGCCCCTTGCGGCGCCAGTCCGATGCCACCGAGAACGCCGATTCGGCATCGTGCTCGGGGATCTGACCGCCGGTGTGCAACTCGGCTACCGCAACCAGGTGATCGCCGACATAGGCGCCGATGACGATGGCCTCGTTGAGCGAGCGGGCGATATATTTGTCAAGCCACGGATCGGAGACCAGGCCGTTGAACCGGTCCCTGAAATCCTCGTAATGAAGCTCATGAAGATGAGCGCAGAAGTCCTTCGCATCCGACGGGCCCAGATATCTGAGCATCACATCGGTGCCGATGACTAACTGTGGTTGGCGCGGTTTAAACAGAAACCGAGAGAGCATGGTCGACCTCCAAAGGTCATTTTCCCCCCGAATTCTCCTGACTCGGATATAATTGTGCAATGCAACAAAATCAAGGCACAGCATGTGACTAAAGTTACAGACCGTGTTCGGAGCGAGCCCGGACAGGGGGTGGCCTGTCGCATCTTGTCATGGTGTCAGACGCGACCCAGGAACTCAAGCACCCGTGATTTGAGCCGCGTGGTTGCATCCGCATCATAAGATTTGAGCGAGCTGTCCGCGAACAGGTGGCGGTCTCCCGGGTAGAGAAACAACTCGGCATCCCTGACCGTCGCCACGATCTCCCGCGCGGCGTCGATGTCGCCCTCGCCCGCGAAAAACGGGTCATTGTCCATGCCGTGGATCTGCACCGGCACGCCGTCCGGCCACGGCCCGAAGGACCACTCGCCGCTGATCGGCAGGCAGGAACCGACGAGAAGCGCACCGCGGGCGCCGGGCCGTGTCTGCGCAAGCTTCTGCGCCGGCATCACCCCGAACGAGAATCCGGCATAGACAAGAGCCTCCGGCAGGCCGTCGGCCGCGCTGTGCCCGCGCTCGCGCAGGGCGTCAAACCCGCTCTCCTCGATATGGGCGATCCCCTCATCAAGGCTCTGGAACGTCCGTCCGTCAAACAGATCCGGGGTGTGGACGATGTGGCCGTCGGCCCGCAAACCGTCTGCAAAGGCGCGCACACCCGCAGTCAGCCCCTGCGCATGGGTGGAACAACAAGACCTCTGCCATGGCAAGCCTCCGGCGGCGATGAACAGAGGTCAAACTCTACAGCATCCCCCGCGCGCTGTCATGTCCACCTGGCGCCTCAAGTCGCCCACAAGCGGATGCAGCGCGCCTCAGCCCAGAAGCCGGATCGACCGCGCCAGGCTCTGGGCCAGATCCCGCGCATAGGTCGAGAACGCCATGATCTCGAACGCGTCCGGACCGAGCCGGGTGAGTTGCACCGGCACATGGCCGAACAGCGTCGGCGCACTCGCGCCCGGCGCGAGCATCGCCCCCTGCAGGTCGATGCCGGATTGGGTGGCTATGATGTCGCCCGCCTCAGGCCCGGAGAGGAAGAACCGCACCCGCGCATCGGTGAGATCGCACAGGCTGCCCCCGCCAGGCCCACCGAGCCGCTGCGTGAGCGCCGCGACGCTCTCCCCCGCCGCGCCCACCGCCAGCGCCTGGCCGGGCTGCACGGCGCGCAGCACGCCGTCGCCGGCCTTGGCAGCCTTGCGGACCGCCGCGTCCATTCCGGCTGGTCCCAGGATCAGGCACACCGGCGCCTCAGGCAGCAGCGCAAGGTCCGCCCTGTCCGGCGCGCTGATCGTCAGCCCTTTGAGCAGATCCAGGGCGCGAGGCTCCTCGGCAACCACCGGCGGATGCGCGCGCGTGGCCGGCGCCTTGCCGCCATCGCTGGCGCTGAGCAGCACCGGATCGCCGACGATCGCCCGCGTCTCGACGCCGCGCAGCGGATCCCACACGATCAGCACCTCGCCATGGCGGCCCCGCCCGCCCTTCAGCATGGCGAGCGCGATGGTGGAGTTGAGATGCGGCGACCAGCAGGCCGAGGTCACATGGCCCTGGTCATTGGCCATGGTCGGCGCGGCGTCCGGCTCGAGCAGATGCCCGCCGGCCAGGATCCGGTGCGCCGGATTGACCGGCCTCAGCCCCACCAGCTGTTCCCGGTCGTCGCGCTGCAGGCCCTCGCGCGCCAGCATCGCCTTGCCGATGAAATCATCCTTCTTCGTGCTCACCATCTTGCCCAGCCCCAGATCGCCCGGCGTCGTGCGCCCGTCGATCTCGGCATGGGTGATGAAGCCCTTCTCGATCCGGAGCACATTGAGCGCCTCGAGCCCGTAGGGCACGATTCCGAAGGGCTCGCCAGCCTCAAGAATGGCGTCGGCCACCGCCTCCCCCCGGCGCGCGGGAACCGCCAGTTCGAACGCCAGTTCGCCCGAAAACGAAATCCGGAACAGCCGGGCCGCGAGGCCCGAATGAAGCCGCACTTCCCGCGCAGCCGTGAACGGCATTGCCTCGTCGCTGAGATCCGCGTCGACGACCCGCGAAAGCACGTCGCGCGAGGCGGGGCCGGCGACAGTGATCTGCGCCCACTGGTCGGTGACCGACGCCAGCCGCACATGGAGCTCGGGCCACAGCGCCTGGGCACAGAACTCCATATGCGCCATGGCTTCGCCGGCAGCCGCCGTCGTGGTGGTGATGAGGTAGTGGCTCTCCCCCAGCCGGCTCACCGTGCCGTCGTCCATCACCATCCCATCCTCGCGCAGCATCAGCCCGTAACGCGCCTTGCCGACGGCCAGCGTCGACATCTTCGAGGTGTAGACCAGATCGAGGAACTGGCCCGCATCCTTGCCGCTGAGATCGATCTTGCCGAGCGTCGAGGCGTCGGAGATGCCCACACTTGCGCGCACGGCCAAGGTCTCGCGGTCGCAGGCCTCCTTCCAGCCCGGCTCGCCATCCCGCGGAAAATGCGAAGCCCTGAGCCAGGCGCCGGCCTCGATGAACACCGCACCATGCTTTTCGGCCCAATGATGCAGCGGTGACCGCCGCACCGGCCGGTAATGCGCGCCCCTGTGCTCGCCCGCCAGCGCCCCGATGCTCACCGGCGTGTAGAACGGCCGAAATGTCGTCGTCCCCACCTGGTCGGGCGTCACGCCGCGGTTCTCGGCCAGGATGCCGATGGCGTTGACATTGGAGAGCTTGCCCTGGTCGGTGGCCATGCCGGTGGTGGTGTAGCGTTTGGCCAGTTCGACATGGCCATAGCCCTCGCGCACCGCAAGCCCCAGATCCTTGACCGTCACATCATTCTGGAAATCCAGAAACGCCTTGCCGCGCGCTTCCGCGACATGCCAGAGCGTCTGAAACCCGCTCGACCCGCCACACGCTTCGCGCACGGCCGCCGCGTCGACTTTTCGCGGCTTGAAGCCAAGATCGCCCGCAGCCTGTGCTCCGGCCTCCGCCCCGCTCTTGAGACACCCGGCGAGATCGAGAATGCCCGCAGCACTCCCCGCCGCCACCAGCCCGTCACGCGGCGCGGGCGGCAGGAACATGCCGCTCCCCGCGTCCCACACCGGCTTGTCGCCGCGGTGGCAGGCGAGGCCCACCACCGGGTTCCAGCCACCGGCCATCGCCAGCGCATCCACCTTGATCCGCAGGCGTTCGCCTGTCGCCCGATTGACCGCCTCGACGCCGGCAACCGCCTTGCCGCCCGTCGTATCCGCCACCACGTGGCCCAATAGCACCCGCGCGCCCTCCGACGCTGCCAGTTCCGCCGCTGGAATCTCGCTCCGCGCATCGACCAGCGTCACCTCAAGCCCGCGCTCAAGCAGGTCCCGCGCCGTCTCATGTCCCGAAGGCCCGGTCGTGAACACCGCCACATGATCGCCCGGCCGGATCGCCTCGGCATTGGCAAGCCCGCGCATCGCGGACGCCATCATTGTGCCGGGGCGGTCATTGCCGCCAAACACCAGCGGCCGCTCTTCCGCGCCCGCCGCCAGCACGGCGCGCTTGGCCGCGATCCGCCACACCCGCTGCGCCGGGCCGGACACTGCGCCGTCGCGCCGCTCCACCGCACCGAACATGCCGCTGTCGTAGGATCCGAATACGGTCGTGCTGCTCAGCAGCCGCACATTCGGGTTCGCTGCGAGTTCCGCGATCACCGACGCAGCAAAGCCCGGCCCGTCACCCTCGCCGATCTCGACCTTGTCCTTGATCAACCGCCCGCCAAAGCCGGCATTTTCGTCGCAGAGTACCACCCGGGCCCCGGCCCGCGCAGCCGTGAGCGCCGCCATCAGCCCCGCCGGCCCCGACCCGATCACCAGCACGTCGCAATGGGCCCAGCGCTTCTCATAGTCCTGGGGATCGGCCGCATGGCTCGCCCGCCCAAGCCCTGCAGCCTTGCGGATCAGCGGCTCGTAGAGCGTTTCCCACAGGCCCGCCGGCCACATGAAGGTCTTGTAGTAGAATCCTGCCCCCAGGAACGGCGACAGCGCCTGATTGACCGCACCGACATCAAACCCCAGCGACGGCCAGCGGTTCTGGCTTTCCGCCACAAGCCCGTCCCGAAGGACAACCATCGAGGCGCGCAGATTGGGCTCGCGAAATGCCCCGTCACCGATGGTCACCAGCGCATTGGGCTCCGACGCCCCGCCGCTCAGAAGCCCCCGCGGCCGGTGATACTTGAACGACCGCCCCATCAGGCTCACGCCGTTGGCGAGCAGCGCCGACGCCAGCGTATCGCCGGCAAAGCCCTCCAGTGACCTCCCGTCGAAGCTGAAGCGAATGGTTCTGGAGCGGTCGATCAGCCCGCCATCGTCAAACCGGGAAAAGCTCATGGCTTGGCCCTCCCCGTGCCCGGCTTAACAGCGGTCGCCGCTTTGGCCGGCTTGGCGGCTGTCGCCGCTTTTGCCGGTCTGGCGGATTTCACCGTCTTGCCTGCCGTCGTCGCCCCGGCCGGCTTCGCTGCCTGCGAGCGGGAATAATCCGCCGCATCCACCACGGAATGGACGTCATGGGTGAATGTATCGCGCTCCACCACCAGCCAGCGCCGGCAGCCGCCGGTGTGCTGCCAGTGCTCATGCATCACGCCGCGCACATTGTCGCGCAAATGCACGTAACCGTCCCAGGCCTCGAATTCCGCCCCGGGCGCGGGCCGCACCGGCGAGGCATCGCCGCGAATGGAAAACTCTTCCTTCGGGCGCACGCCGCAATGGGGACAGGTGATCAGACTGGCCATCGGTTCCGCCCCCTAATGCAAATTTGCCTGGGCGCCATGCCCGGTCTCGTCGATCTGGTAGCCCCGCGAAAAGCGGTCGAGCCGGAAGGCCTTGGCCAGATCGTGGGTCTCGCCGGTCGCCAAGAGATGCGCAAAACACCATCCCGAGGCCGGCGTCGCCTTGAAGCCGCCATAGCACCAGCCGCAATTGAGATAGAGGTTGTCGACCGGCGTCCTGTCGATGATCGGCGAGCCATCCATCGACATGTCCATCACCCCGCCCCAGGCCCGCAGCACTTTCACGCGGGAGACCGAAGGCACCATGGCGCAGGCCGCCTCCATCACGCTTTCCACCGTCGCCAGATTGCCGCGCTGGGCGTAGGAATTGTACATGTCGAGACTGCCGCCGAACACCAGCCCGCCCTTGTCGGACTGCGACATGTAGAACAGCGCCGCGCCAAAGGTCACCACCTGGTCGATGAAGGGCTTCAGCCCCTCCGACACGAAGGCCTGCAGCACCTGGCTCTCGACCGGCAGCCGCATCCCCGCCATCTCCGCCACCCGGCCCGAATTGCCCGCGGCCGCCAGCCCCAGTTTCTTGCAGCCGATGAAGCCGCGCGAGGTCTCGACGCCAACCACCCGTCCGCCCTCGCGGCGGATGCCGGTCACCTCGCAATTCTGAATGAGTTCGACGCCGCGCATGTCGGCGCCACGCGCATAGCCCCAGGCGACGCCATCATGCCGCGCGGTGCCGCCGCGCCGCTGCATCAGCCCGCCATGCACCGGAAACCGCGCATTGTCGAAATCGAGAAACGGCACGAGGTCGCGCACCTCGGCGCGGCTAAGCAGTTCCGCATCCTCGCCGGCGAGCCGCATCGCATTGCCGCGCCGCGCATAGGCATCGCGCTGCCCGTCGGAATGATAGAGGTTGATCACGCCCCTCTGCGACATCATCGCGTTGAAATTCAGCTCCTGCTCGAGTCCTTCCCACAATTTCAGCGAATGCGAATAGAACGGCTCGTTGCCCTCAAGCAGGTAATTCGCCCGCACGATGGTGGTGTTGCGCCCGACATTGCCGGAGCCGAGATAGCCCTTCTCCAGCACCGCCACATTGGTGATGCCGTGGTTCTTGGCCAGATAATAAGCCGCCGCCAGCCCGTGCCCGCCACCGCCGACAATGATCACGTCATAATGCCCCTTCGGCTCCGGCTCCCGCCACGCAGGCCGCCAGCCCGTGTTGCCCGAAAGCCCCTGCCGAAAAATCGAAAATGCCGAATATCTCATGCGCCGCGCCCATGCTCAAAACCCGCGCCATAGGAAGGCCGCAAGGGGATGGCTGTCAAGGACGGGACGCGACGGACAAGGGGATTGTTTGCGGCGGGGGGAAAATTGCCGCTACCATGAACCTGATCCAGAGCCACCACCAGTTGGATCATGCCATCTTTGACAAAGCCCTGAAAAATCACAAGCTTTTTGTCGAGATGCAGGACAGGTGCCCGGCGCCCAATCTCCCCCCTTGCGGGGGAGATGTCACGAAGTGACAGAGGGGGGTAATGCCGCACCACCCGCCGGGTTCACGGCCTAGACGCGACCATACCCCCCTCTGTCTGCTGCGCAGACATCTCCCCCGCAAGGGGGGAGATTGGCTCCGCGCCATTCGGCCCAATTCCGTGGACAAACTCCCGACCCCACCTCAACAATTCCAACACCTTATCCAAAATTCCACCCCATTTCATCCCCGCCTCCACGCCCTGTGCCACACTGATCCTACCTTCCGTCAAATCGGATGCGCCGGGGCAACGGAACCCCGGGGCGGCGGGAGGCGGTGAGTTTTCACGAGGGGCTTCCGTATCCCTGCGTGAAAAGGACAAGGTATCGGACATTTCGGCCTGTCGCCTGAGGTCCCCGATGACGCGAAACCGCATCATCACCGGACACGGGCGAACTCCCAGGCCGGCGCCGGAGAACCCGCGAGGCCCGACCTTGCGGCCGGCGGGCCCGGAGGCTGGAGCGGTCGCACGACCGCAAGTGGCCATCGGGAAGGACGGGTTCGGCGGCGGGCCGCCGAACCATGACAATCGTCCGACGCATGTGTCGCGCGCCTGGTCCTGGAGACCGCCTGCGCCCGGAAGGCGTTGGCGCCACTGACCGGCGGGGCGCGCTCCCACGCGCCAAAGCCAGCACTCCATTATCCACCACGGGCCGTGGGTCCGTGCGCGCCCCGCATTCCGGCTCAAGCCGGAAACTCCGAATGCCTCCTACCGACGGCAACACGAGTTGCGCGCGGGCGTTTTGGTGCGCCTGCAGGCATCATTGACCCGGAGGCAGCCGGTGTATTACATATAAATTTCTGAATATTTCCCGGTCCGCACGCGCAGGCCGGGCCAGCGAGGAGGAAACTCATGAACCGGATTATCACCCTGGCGGCCGCGATCGGCCTTTTGCTTGGAGCCCACACGGCATTTGCCGCCGACGCGGAAAAGCAGGTCAACATCCGCCCCGATGTTCCGAGCGTCGTGGTCGAGACCGCCGATGGCCCGGTCACCATCGAACGCATCGAAGACCCTGAACACGAGATCACCGGCTATTTCGCCCAGACCTCGCGCGCCTGCCCGCCCTTCTGCATCCAGCCGGCTGAGGCCGCCGACGGCGTCGCCACCATCGGCGAGCTCGAACTGCTCGACATGCTGGCCGACAGCGAGGCCCGCGTCATCGACGCCCGCACGGTGGACTGGCATGCGGAGGAAACCATTCCGGGATCCGTCAACATCCCCTACACCGAAATCGCCGGACGCCTGGATGAACTCGGCTGCGTGAGCAACGCCGGGGCGTGGGACTGCGCGGGCGCCGCCCGGGTTGCGCTCTATTGCAACGGGTTGTGGTGCGGCCAATCCCCCACCGCCATCCGCGCCATGCTGCGCGAAAACTATCCCGCCGACCGCATCTTCTATTATCGCGGCGGCATGCAGGCCTGGAAGATCCTCGGCCTGACCACGGTCGAAGGCGGGCTGTGACAGGCATTCCCTCCCGCACTTCCTGAGGCGGGCCCCAGGGAAGACCGCGACCCGCACCGGGCATCTTGCGGCCACCCAATCGCCCCCACCGCCGTCACCCTCGGCCGTCGTGCCGAGGGTCTCCTGGCCCCCGCCCCGCAACAGCCGGCCAGCGAAAAAACGAGGGGCCCGCACCGAGCGGTTGGGAGCCGGTCATCACCCCGCCCCGCCCCGCCTTTCGCAAAATCCCTCGCCGAAATTTGATTTCCGGCCCCGAATCTCTATGCTCAGATTTAGGACGAGCTAAAACATGTGAGAAAAAGACTTATGTCCAACAAGCACATTTGCATCGTCGATGATGACCTGGATGACATCTTCTTGATGTCGGCTTCCCTGAGGCGGCTCGAGGCGGCCTCGGCCATGACCCTCACCATAAGCACCTTTACCGACGCGGAAGACGCCCTGAATTTCTTTGCTGGCTCGGCCGGCGCGCCCGGCAGCCTGCCGGACTGTGTCTGCATGGACATCAACATGCCGGGCCTTGACGGCATCGAACTGCTCAGGCGCCTCAGGGAGATGGATCACCTCACGTCCCTGCCGATCTATATTGTCAGCACCACCATCGACAAGCACACCCACACCAAGGCCATATCGCTCGGAGCCACCGGTTCCTATGTGAAGCCCGAATCCATGGCGGCCATGCAGACAATGCAAAGACAATTCCTCGGAATCCGCGAAATCGAATAGACAGGCGCCCCATGCTGGAAGACATACGGTTTTATTTCGAGACAAACTCGTTTCTGGCACACGGCTACTGCATGACATGGCGAACGGATCTGATTGCGCTGCATGCGCTTTCAGATTTCGTCATCTTTCTTTCCTATTTCATCATCCCCACCGCTCTTCTCTATTTGTACTACAAGAGAAGCGACCTGGTTCAGAGCCGGATCATTCTGCTGTTCTCGGCGTTCATCCTCGCCTGCGGGCTGACCCATCTAGTCGGCCTGATCACCCTGTGGAATCCGGTCTATGGCTTCGAAGGCGTGGTGAAGGCCGGAACCGCGGTCGTGTCCGGCCTCACAGCCGTTGCCAGCTGGATGCTGATGCCCGCTGCGCTGAAGCTCCCCAGCGCCCAGACGCTCAGGCTCAAGAATGATGCCCTGGGCCTGTCGATTGCCGAACAGCGCCGCGCCAATGCTGAACTGGAAACCATCAAGGCGGAACTGGAAATCCGGATCCAGGAACGGACCCGGGAACTGCAGAGCAAGGCCGAAGCGCTGGAAAGGATGAATGCGAGCCTGTCGGATTACGCGCATTTCGCATCCCATGATCTGCAGGAGCCGCTTCGCAAGATCGTCTCGTTCTCGGAACTCGCCATCGAGCAGGACACCACCGGCGACGCCGAACAGAGACTTTATCTGGAAAAAATCAACGAGTCCGCGCGCCGGGCCCGCACCCTGGTGCGCAACATTCTCCACCATGCGGAGATCGACCAGCACACCGTCGACATCCAGGATCTGTCTCTCAGAGCCGAGACCGAGGCGACGCTTGAAAACCTCGAGCTGGCGATCAACGACCGCCAGGGCAGGATTGACACCGACATCCCCGACATCATGGTCCGCGCCGACCCGTCGCTGGTGGCCCAGGTGCTTCAGAACATTATCGGCAACGCGATCAAATACACTCCCGCGGACCGTGTCCCGGAAATCGCCATCACCACCGCCCGAACGGATCAGGGCGTCGACTACATCATCAAGGACAACGGCATGGGGTTTGATCCGACGCTCAAGGATCGCATTTTCCAGCCATTCATGCGGCTTCATTCAAACGCAAGCGTGGATGGCACCGGAATGGGTCTGGCGATCGTGGTCAAGGCGCTGGGCCATCTCGGCTGGAGCATTTCGGTCGACACCGTCGAAACCCAGGGGACCCAGTTCACAATCAGCATCCCCGAGGATCAGATCGTCTCCGCGGACGCCTCCGGCGAATAAAATCGGCGGGCAATTCTCTCCGCCGTCATCCTCGGCCGTCGTGCCGAAGATCTGCAGGAGACGCCCCAAAACAGCCGGTTCAGGGGGAATGCCGAGGGGCCAGCAGATCCTCGGGACAAGCCCGAGGATGACGAAAGGAGGGGCCCGAGGAGGACGAAACGAAGGATGCGGGCGGCCATTGTTGCCGATCCTTTCGCCGTCATGACCACTCTCTCCGTGGCCTACCAGCCTCTCCGCCGTCATCCTCGGCCGTCGTGCCGAGGATCTACAGGAGACGCCCCAAAACAGCCGGTTCAGGGGGAATGCCGAGGGGCCAGCAGATCCTCGGGACAAGCCCGAGCATTGACGAAACGAGAGGTCTGAACCGGGTGGCTTGCAGCCAACCATAGCCCCGGAAACGATAGCTTCAGCGCCTCTGTTGCCGTGCCTGTGAGCCCCAAATGGCCCCGAAGGCGGGCATCATACTCCTCAGAAAAACGCCTGGATGCCGGTCTGCGCCCGGCCGAGGATCAGCGCATGGACGTCGTGGGTGCCCTCGTAGGTGTTGACTGTCTCGAGGTTCTGGGCGTGGCGCATGACGTGGTATTCGGCCTGGATACCGTTGCCGCCGTGCATGTCGCGCGCCATCCGGGCGATGTCGAGCGCCTTGCCGCAATTGTTGCGCTTCATCAGCGAGATCATCTCCGGCGCAAACCGGCCCTCGTCCATCAGCCGGCCGACGCGAAGCGAGCCCTGCAGCCCCAGCGCGATCTCGGTCTGCATGTCGGCGAGCTTCTTCTGGTAGAGCTGGGTGCCCGCCAAGGGCTTGCCGAACTGGTGCCGGTCAAGCCCATATTGCCGCGCCCGGTGCCAGCAGTCTTCCGCCGCCCCCATCACGCCCCAGGAAATGCCGTAGCGCGCCCGGTTGAGGCAGCCGAACGGTCCCTTGAGACCCGACACATTCGGCAACAGCGCTTCTTCGCCGACCTCGACATTGTCCATGACGATCTCGCCGGTGATCGAGGCGCGAAGCGACAGCTTGCCGCCGATCTTGGGCGCTGACAGTCCCTTCATGCCCTTTTCCAGCACAAAGCCGCGGATCTCGTTGCCGTGGGATTCCGACTTGGCCCAGACGACGAAGACATCGGCGATCGGTGAATTCGAGATCCACATTTTCGAGCCGTTGAGCACATAGCCGCCATCGGTCTTCTTGGCGCGGGTCTTCATGCCGCCGGGATCGGAGCCGGCATCCGGTTCGGTCAGGCCGAAACAGCCGACCCATTCGCCGCTGGCGAGTTTCGGCAGGTATTTCACCCGCTGCTCTTCGCTGCCGTAAGCCTGGATCGGGTACATGACCAGCGACGACTGCACGCTCATCATCGAGCGATAGCCCGAATCGACCCGCTCGACCTCGCGCGCAACCAGCCCGTAGGACACATAACCCGCTTCCGCGCCGCCGTAGATTTCCGGCACCGTGATGCCGAGCAGGCCCGCCGCCCCCATTTCCGAGAAGATGGCGCGGTCGGTGGTCTCGTTGAGATAGGCCTCGGTGACCCGCGGCGCGAGCTTGTCGGCCGCGAACGCTGCGGCCGAATCAGCGATCATCCGCTCCTCGTCGGTCAGCTGATCGGCGATCAGGAACGGATCTTCCCACTGGAACGGGGACTTCGCGGACTTGATCGAAACGGCGGGGGAAACGGACATCATGATACTCCAGCTTGATCCAGAAAGGGGTGTTTCACCCCTGATCTGGTCGTGCGATCCTGAAAGATGGACCCCATCTGTCAGGAAAAATCGCCCCACCAGATCAAAAAAACCGTGGGCAGCCTTTTCGAATCAGAGCCACATCTGTTTCGGTCAGACCGCCGGGGCACAATACAGCCTCTGCCACTTCTTTAACATGGATTTTCCGGGATACTATGGGCTTGAAATATTTTTCGCCCGTCGCTGATGTCGCATCCACCGCTCATGGCGCCGCCGGAGGCTCCATGATTTCCCACAGCGCGATCAGTTCGCGCCCCGCGCCCGCGGCAATTGGCGCCACAAGCCGCGCCAGCGACACGGTGCGCCCGCCCTGCAGCCAGGACGTGGTCTCGAAATAGTCCGGGATCCCGCTTTCGAGCGTTTCCTTGAAGGCGTTGACCACGCGCTTGACGCTGAGCGGCGGAATTGACTCCGCCACCGGCGCGTCCTTGACCGGCGGGCCGAAGGGCCAGTGCGGCGCCTCGGTAAACTCGCGCCAGTGCAGCTTCTGATCCGGCCCCTCGGCACCGATGCGCGCAAGCAGCGGGTAATCGGCGCTCAGCGATTTCAGGTCGAAATGCGCGGCATCGGGCAAACTGCCCGCGGCCTTCTTCATCCACAGATCATGAAATTGGCGAATGCGCGGAGGCGCATGGTCAGGCAGTTCAAAATTGGGCGGAGAACCAGTTAAATCCAAGGGACAATCACTCTATACGCGTAGGTTTAAAAGCCATCATATCTTTCAACTCGACAGCGGTGCCGCTTCAGCGTTTACTTGTCGCGCCGAACTCTTAACCCTGGACGCCAATTGTATGAAAGCGACCCTGGCCGATCAATTCGAAGTTGCCGCAGGTCTGGCTTCGGGGATCAGCCGCTACGCAGCCAGCATCGGTATTGATGCAGGCCCGATTGCCCAGGCCTGCGGGCTGGATCCGGACCGGTTCAATGTCATCGGCGAGCGGGTCAGCCTGGACCGTGTGTGCCGCTACATGGAGGCGCTGGCGCTGATCTCCGGCGACGATCAGTTCGGGCTCAAATCGGCGGCCGAATTCCGGAAAGGCGCGTCGGGCCCTTTCGGCTACGCCATGATGAACGCGGCTACGGTGCGCGATTGCCTGGTGTTCATGGGCCGCAATCTCAACAAGATCAGTGAGACCAGCATCTGCACGCTGGAGATCGGTCCGCGTGCGGCGTATTTCGAATGGACCTACTCCCCGCTGATCCTGCACCGCGCCCAGTTTGTCGACCTCGGCGTGGCGCAGACCTTTGCGCACCTGCGGGCATTTCTCGGTGATGACGTGAGACTGATACGGGTGGAGCTGGAGCGGAAGAAACCGATAAATACAAATTTACACAAACAGTTACTAACTCCCCATGTCAGCTTTGGTGCCCAGGTCAACGCGCTCATATTGCCGGTTGAAATTCTCGGCCGCAGCAATCCCCGCGCCGACCCGCAGCTGTTTTCCATCATGTCGATGCAAATGGAGGCCTTGCCGCAAAGAAACACCGATGCCCAGGATCCCGTGGCCGCCGTTCGTCTTCATGTCGCCGAGAATCTTTCAAACAATACCGTCACCCTGGCAAGCGAAGCCGGACGGCTTGGCATGAGTTCGCGCACACTGCAGCGACGGCTGACAGACGCCGGAACCAGCCTGCAGGCGATCGTCGACGAATGCCGCAAGGAGATGGCCGGCCGGTTCTTGCTCGAGACCGATCTCACGCTGTCGAGCATAGGCTACAAGCTCGGGTTTTCCGCCCCCGCGGCCTTCACCCGATCCGCGATCCGGTGGTTCGGCATGACCCCGAGCGAATTCCGACAGAAGCACCGCGAGACGACCTGACCCTGCACCACACATGCCCTTGCACCCCTGTTTCGCGGCCTCAAACGTCCACCATATTTGGCGCGTGGCGTGAAGGCGCATTTTTGCCGGACAGGGCATAAGCGCTCCTCACTATCAAACACGATTTGGTGACGCACAGCGGCGGGTCCATGACCACGCCGCGATGCCCGGTCCGTCCGCTTTGCGGCGGGCGTGTCACCCTGAAAGGACGACATGATGGATCTTGGAAACGAGCGGGGCTCTCTTCCATTGACGCGAACCGAAATGAGCTGCCTGCGCAAATGCGCCGAAGGCCGCACCGACGCCGAGATTGGCGCGGAACTCGAACTGACGGCCGCCGAAGTCGCCTCCGTGCTCTCCGTCGTCATGCTGAAGCTGCGCGTCCCCAACCGCATGGCTGGCCTGGCCAAGGCTGTCAGGCTTGGATATCTGGGCATCGACAAGGCCTGATCCGAACGAGAAACCGCTGCCCACCTGCCAGGGGCGGGACCGGGTCCGAGGCGCGGTTTTTCCAGGACGTCAGCCGGCGCCATGCGGGGCGATGGTTGACGTCCAAATTCTTTGCCAAATTCTTTGCCAAATTCTTTGATTGCCCCCCGCCGGGCAACCTGCGTGCTGCGCCTTACAGCCAGGTGTCGTAATCCGAAACCAGCAGATGCCTGGGCTTCTCGTCTTCGATGATCGTCGAGAACCGGCCGATCGGCTCGCGGAAGACATTGTCGGTGAGATCGTCATTGACGGTCGAGACCTCGCCGATCAGCACATCTCCGCCCTCCCCCCAGAATGCATGCCAGAGCCCGGGCATCAGGGTGACGCTCTCGCCCGGATCGAGCTTGAGCAATGAACCGGCCTTCAGTTTGCGCAAGACCCCATCGGTGTGAACCATGATTTCGGCTGAAGGATCGACGGACCCGTCCTCGGCTGACGCAAACAGCTCCAGCACCAGCTTGCCGCCGCCGCGGTTGATGATGTCCTCGGCCTTGATAGTGTGCCTGTGCATCGGTGAGACCTGGTTCTCGCGCGAGATCATGATCTTCTCGGCGTAGAGCATGCCCCTGCCCGCGGCCAGATCGGCGGCCGATCCGTTGCGCACGGTGAACAGGAACAGCCCGAGATCCTCGAAACGTCCCTGGCCATAATCGGTGATGTCCCAGCCCAGCCGGTTGGCGCGGATATCGCCCGCGTCCGATCCGGTGCGGGCGCGCATCTCCTCGGGGCTCCAATAGGCGAACGGCGGCAGGATATACCCGAAGGATCCAATGAACCGGTCGCTCTCCTCGAGGATCTCGTTGATCTGGCTGCGTTCCATTGCGTCCTCCTCCGTCTGGCCGTTTTCAAATCGATTTTATCCAAGACCTAGAACCTTGGCTGGCGCAATGCAATTGCGCCGCCCCCGCTTTCGGTCTATGCGCACAGGACGTAACTGTTACAAAAGCAACGAACAGGAAGTGATCTGCGTCCATGAGTTCAAGCCGCAAGCCGCCTGAAGACGGTCCGGAGCCGCTGGCGCTGGAAGGATTCCTGCCCTACCGGCTGGCCCGCGCCGCCGAACATGTGAGCCGCGAGTTCGCCCAGATCTACCGCGAGCGTAACGGCATGACCCGGCCCGAATGGCGCACGCTCGCCACCATCGGCCAGTTCAACACCATCACCGCGACCGCAATCGGCCAGCATTCCTCCATGCACAAAACCAAGGTGAGCCGCGCGATCCGGGCGCTCGAGGAGCGCGGCTGGATCACCCGCCGGGCCGATGAAACCGACCGCCGCATCGAGCACATAGAACTCACCCGCGACGGCCGGCAGAATTACATGGAACTGGTCCAGCTCGCCCGCAGCTACGAAGCCCGGCTCAAGGCCGCGCTGGGCGGGACGGCGACAAATGAGCTCGAAGCGGGGATCCGTGCCATTGAGATCAAGTTCCCCAAACCATAATCGCAAAAGCACAGCACCTTCGACTGGGTGTCCAAAGGAGGTTGAAGAGCCTCCGAACGGGCATGGCCTCGGCGCTCACGCCCGCAGGATTTGCAGGGTGCCGATGAGGCGTCATAAGCCGGTTGCCGGCACCTCCTCCTGCACCCCGGCGATGAAGCTGGCGACGAAAGGCAATACGTCCGCCGGACTATCTTCCAGCACGGTATGCGATGCGAAGGGAAGGTTGAGCAGCCGCGCGCCCTCGATACGTTCGACAAGCTCAAAGGCCTGCTTGCGCGAGACAAGGAAATCCTCGTCACCGTGAATGACCAGAAGCGGGGAGGAAATGGCGCCAACGGTTTCCCCGGGATAGGCATCGGCGCCCCTGCCCAGCCACATAGCTTTGGTCGCCGCAAACAGTCTTGGAAGATCCGGCTCGGGGTTCTCGGCCTCATAGCGCTCGACTTGCTGCCCGAACATTTCGCGCCACTCTTCCACACTGACGCCCTGATATATCTCACGGGTCGGGTCGTCATCCGGCAACTGCCAATGCACAGCCACGGCAACCACGAAACGAGGCCGCACAAGGCCCGATGCGGCAAGCCGGAGCGCGACAATGCCGCCATCGCTATGGCCGATGATCCCGGCCTCGCTCAGGCCCAGTTGGTCGAGAACAGCGGCAGTGTCTTCGGTGAGTTGCCGATAACTCATGTTGGCGTGACCAAGGGTGGACCGGCCATGACCCCGGCTGTCAATCGCAATCAACCGGTAATCGTTGGCAAGGTGGTTTGCCAGCGGCACAAAATCCATCCGGCTTCCCATGCCACCGTGCAACAGGACAATCGCCGGTCCATCCGCCCTGCCGGCTTGAGATACGAACAGCGCAGCATCACCTGCAGTGACAATCTTTCCTGCCTCGAACATGTGGCCTCCAACTTGCCTGGTATCCTGCAGCATGGGGTCCGGATACGGGATGCGCATTGATCCAGGTTAAGGCAGTTGGAAATCGGCAAGTGCTCCGGGCATCTGTCGCGTTTCTTCAAGACATTTCGTGAATCCCGATCCACATGTCGGCTGTACCCTTCCTGATTAGGAGAACCCAATGATCTTCAGATACTCGATCCTCTATGTCGATGATGTCGCAGCTTCGATTGATTTCTATGAACGCGCTTTTGCGCTGGAAAAAGCCTTTCTGCATGAATCAGGCGATTATGGCGAGCTGTCGACGGGAACCACAAAGCTGGCTTTTTCGTCCACTGCGCTGATGCGCCAACTCGGCAAGACACCGGGAAGGCCTGATCCCAATGCTCCCGTCTTCGAACTGGCGTTTGAAACCGGAGATGTTCGTAAAGCTCTCGACCGCGCCGTCGAAGCCGGGGCCGTTCTGATTCAGGATGTCCGGGATGAACCGTGGGGCCAGACCACATCCTATGTCAGTGATCCGAACGGCTATCTGATCGAGATCTGTTCCCCTGTCCAGTTGCCGAGCGCAGGCTGACCCAACTGTTCGAGCAGGCCGGCATTTCGTCTGATCTGTGTCGGGGTCATGTGGAACCAGCGGAGGAACTCGCGCGTCATGTGGGCCTGATCGCTGTAGCCACCATCGCATGCCACCTCCGCCAATGGCGCGGCTGAGGCAAGCTGCGCGGCGGCCAAACGTGCGCGCCCAAGCAGCCGCCAGAAATCCGGAGGCGGCAGGTCCTGGTCGCGGAAACGCCGTTGCAGAGTGCGGGCGGAAACGCCCAGGCTTCTGGAAACGGACAGCACCGTCGATCCGGGAAATGTCAGGGAGAGGATTGCGTAATCCAACTCATCTGGAGCGACCAGCGCATTCCCGATCATGTCTTCGGTTCCGTCCGCGGAATTGGTGTTGGCGGAAAGCGCGCGTTGATCAACCATAGCACCGGGGCGAAGCCGATAGCCGCTGATTTGCGTGCCGGGCCGAAGCGTGACGGATCGCGGGTGAAAATCAAACTCCGTCAAAACGACGCGATCTGGCCTGCCATTCTCGCTTATCACCAGCACGTCGCGGCAACCATCGGGGAACACGATGGATGTCTCGCTCGCGTCGGCGACATGATGCCATTTCTGGAAGTCAGGGTTGGTTTTCATGCGCCCTTCCGTAGCAGCCGGTCACTTAAGCAGGCAATACCGAGCGTATGTTGGACCCCGAACACTACCGCTCCATCGCCCCCTTCCCGGCAATGATCTTGTCGCGATATTTGGCAATCCGGTTGATGCGGGTCTGCGATGTCTTGGCCGAGCTCAACGCGATGACATAGCTTCTCTGGCGGCCCGGTGTGAGTGCGTGAAAAGCTTCGGCCAGTTCGGGGTCGGCGTCGTGCGCCTCGACCAGCTCTTCCGGCAGATCGAACCCGCCCTCCTCCTTCGGCTGCTTGAGGCCTTTCTCGGCATAGGCCATCGCCTCCTGCAGATAGGCGCGGATGATCCCCTCCATCTCGCTCACCTGGTCACTGCGCGTGAACCGGATCATGTCGGGATGCCTTGTGTTTTCGCCCTGGCGTTCGAGCACGCCTTCGGGGTCTCTCATCAGGCCCGCGTTGAAGAAGCTCAGGCGGAAATCGCCGCGCAGGGCGCCGATGATGGCGATGTTGCGTCCCGCATGCATGTAGCACGGATGCGCCCACTTGACGGTTTCCTCAAGCTGCAGTTCGCGGCAGATCCGGCGCAGGTCGTCGAGCCCCGCGGTCCATTGCCGCACCGAACAGTCGGGCGTGTCAAAGCGGGCGCACCGTCCGCAGCCCCTGGTGAAAAAATCCTCGATGTCGGTGATCATCATGTCGCGCACCTCCGCACGAACCTGCAAATCCCATCTGCCCGGCTTCCCGACCGGGCATCATCGCAGCCCCGTCACCCCTGCCCGCCCCATGGTCCATGGTGTTCGCCCTCCGCGTCAAGCCGCGCAAAGCCGTGGGCGCCGAAGAAATCGCGTTGCGCCTGGATGAGGTTCGCGGTGCCCCGCGCCCGCCGGTAGGTGTCGAAATAGGCAAGCGCGCTCGACAGCGCAGGCATCGGCAGGCCGTTGAGCGCGGCTTCGGCGACGATGCGCCTCAGGCTTGCGTCGGTCTCCTCGATCATGGTCGAGAAGGCCGGCGTCAGCGCCAGGTTGGGGGCGTCCGGTGTGTCCGTGAAGGCAGCGGCGATCTCGCCCAGGAAGCGGGAGCGGATGATGCAGCCGGCACGCCAGATCTCGGCGATTGTCGCCATCGGCAGGTTCCAGGAGAATTCGTCCGATGCAGCGGTCATGACGGCAAAGCCCTGCGCGTAAGCTGCGATCTTGCCCGCAAGCAGCGCCTTTTCGAGGTCCGTGACAACCTCCTGCCCGCTGCGCCGGTCCTGCTGTCCGGGCAGCCCGAACCGCGCCTCGGCGCGTGCGCGCTGCTCGCGCATCGCCGAAAGCGAGCGCGCGGCCACCGCCGCCTCGATCGCGGTCGCCGGCACGCCCATCATCTGGCTTTCGATCGCCGACCAGCGGCCGGTGCCTTTCTGGCCGGCGGCGTCGACGATGATATCGACGATCGGACGGCCGGTGGCTGCGTCGTTGACCTTGAGGACTTCGGCGGTGATGTCGATCAGGTAGGAATCGAGCGGCCCGGTCGACCAGGCCGAAAACACCGCCGCGATCGTCGGTGCGTCCATCATCAGATGATCGCGCATGACGCCATAGACCTCGGCGATCATCTGCATGTCGGCATATTCGATGCCGTTGTGGATGGTCTTGACGAAGTGGCCGGCGCCGTTTTCGCCGAGCCAGGCGGCGCACGGCTCACCCTGGTATTTCGCCGAAATCGCGGTCAGCACCGGCTCGACACGTTTCCAGGCGGTCTCCGTGCCGCCCACCATGATCGACGGCCCGTGCCGCGCGCCTTCCTCGCCACCCGAAACGCCCATGCCGATGAAGGTGAGGCCCGAGCCTTCAAGGCCTTCAAAGCGGCGCATCGTGTCGCGGAAATTGGCGTTGCCGGCGTCGATGATGATGTCGCCCTCCGCCATCAGCGGCCTGAGTGCTTCGATCTGCTGGTCCACCGCATCGCCGGCCTGGATCATGATGATCACCGGCCGCGGCGGCCTGATGGCCGAGACGAAATCCTCGAGCGTGGCGCAGGCCGTGATCTTCGCCGACAGGTCCCCGGCACCAGCCGCGAACTCGTCGGTTCGCGAAACAGTCCGGTTGTAGACGGCGACATGATAGCCATTGTCGGCAATGTTGAGCGCCAGATTGGCGCCCATGACGCCCAGTCCGATAACGCCGATTTCCGCTTCAGCCATGCGAGTCACCCCTTCAGCACGTTTCCCGGATGACCTTGTGACCCATGCGGGCGGAGGCGGCAAGCCTCAGGCGGTTGCATCCTGCCGGGCTTGTCGTTCAGGTGTGGAAGAGTGAGGACGCTGGCGGAAGACCGGCGTGGGTTCAGTCCTGTTTCGGCTTGTCGTCGTCATCATCGAGCACGCGCCAGGCGGCGCCGTCGAGATCGTCATATTGGCCGGTTTTCATCGACCACAGGAATGCCCCCAGACCCAGCGCGCCCAGAAACAGGGCGATCGGGATGAGGTAGATCAGATTGCTCATGCCTGGGCCCCGAGGCCGGGATTTGGCGCGGGCTGCGGCACCCGCTCCGGCGCGGCGAACTGCTCGACGCGGGTCTTGCGGCGCAATCGCAGTGAGTTCAGGACCACGATGACCGATGAGGACGACATTGCCAGCGCCGCGATCAGCGGCGTGGCGTAGCCCATCACCGCGATCGGCACGGCGATGACATTGTAGCCAATGGCCAGCGCGAAATTCTGCCGGATAAGGCTGCTCGCCTTGCGCGAGACTTCAATCGCCATCGGCACGGCCTCGAGCGAATCATGCAGGAACACGAAATCCGCGGCCATGCGCCCGACATCGGCGGCACTGGCCGGCGCCATGGAAACATGCGCCGCCGAGAGCGCCGGCGCGTCGTTCAGCCCGTCGCCGACCATCAGCGGCTTGTGGCCCTCCGACGCCAGCACCTTGACGCGGTCGACCTTGCCGCGTGGCCGCACGCCCGCGACGTAAGTGCTGACCCCCAGTTCGCCTGCGAGCGCCCTCACCGGCCCCTCGCGGTCGCCCGACAGGATCTCGGCGTCAATACCCAAGCCCGAAAGCCGCGCCACGGCCTGCGCAGCGCCGCGCCGCAACTGATCGGAGAACAGGAAGATATCGAGGAAACTACCGTTCTTCGACAGGATCACCTGGCTCGCATCGGCGCAGCGCTCGATCCCCTCGTCGCGGTTATCGAGCGCAAAGGCGGCGCGCCCGAGCCGGTAGATATCGCCTTCCGGCGAAATCGCCTCGACCCCGTCGCCGGGCGTTTCGGTGATGTCGAACTCCGGCCCCGCATCGCCCGTATCGAAATCGGCCAGCGCCTGGCTCAGGGGATGGCGCGAGGCCCGCGCGATCCGCGCCGCGATGGCAAGATGATCCGGCGCCACGGCGGCGGAATTGATCAGCCGCGGTTTGCCCCGCGTCAGCGTTCCGGTCTTGTCGAACACGACGTGATCGGTCTGCGCCAGCCGCTCCATGGCCGAGCCGTCCTTGACCATGATGCCGTTCTCGAACAGCCGCCCCGCCGCAATCACCTGCACCACCGGCACCGCGAGCCCCAGCGCGCAGGGACAGGTGATGATCAGCACCGCGACCGCGGTCAGCATGGCCATGCGCCAGTCGCCCGAGACCATCATCCAGCCGATGAAGGTGCCGAGCGCGAGGATGTGCACTGCCGGCGCATAGATCGAAGAGGCCCGGTCGGCAATCCGCCGGTAGCCGGCCCTGCCGCTTTCGGCCGCTTCCATCATCGAGACCATTTCAGCGAGGAACGAATTCCTGGCGCTGCGCGTGGCTTCGAGCACCAGCGCGCCGGTGAGGTTGAGCGTGCCCGCGGGCGTCAGTGACCCGGCCTCGACCAGCTGCGGCGCGCTCTCGCCATTGACCACGGCGAAATCCATGTCCGACCGGCCCGAGACGATCCGGCCGTCGACCGGAATGCGGTCGCCCGGCGCGATCGCCAGCCGCATGCCGGGCTCGATCTCGTCAAGCGCCAGATACTCGCGCGCGCCGTCCTCGCGGATCACCATCGCGCCCCGGGGCGACAGCCGCACCAGATTGCGCACCGCGGAACGGGCCTTTTCGCGCATCATGTGATCGAGCGTCCGGCCCGCGAGCAGGAAGAACAGAAGCGTCACCGAGGCGTCGAAATAGGCGTGTTCGCCATGGGTGATGGTCTCATGCAGCGAGATCGCATAGGCGAGCCCGACGCCCAGAGAGATCGGCACATCCATGTTGGCGTGGCCATGCCGAAGCGCGCTCCAGGCTGAAACGAAGAACACCCGGCCGGAATAGATGAGCGCCGGAGCGGCAATCAGCGCCGAGATCCAGTGAAACAGGTCCCGCGTCGCAGCCTCCGCCCCCGACCAGACCGACACCGACAACAGCATCACATTCATCGAGGCAAACCCGGCCACTGCCAGCGCCTTGAGCAATTCGCGCAAAGCCGGGTCTGCGGCCTCGTCGGCGCCGCCGGGCAGGTGTGCGGGATAGCCCAAAGCCTTGAATTTTTCACCGAGCGCGGTCAGCACAGCTTCCGGGCGTTTCGATTCCTGCCCGCCGGCATTGCCGAGGCCGTCCGCCTCGCGAAACACCACCGACACCCTGCGGGTGGAGAGATTGACGCGGGCATGGTCGACGCCCTGGGTCCGCGGAAGCTCCTTCTCCAAGAGCGCGATGCAGGCGCCGCAATGGACGCCGGGAACGATCAGGTCGACCTGACGCAGGCCATCGCCGAGCGGCCGGCTCGACAGCCACATTTCCTCGGCTGACGGCCCTTCCGATTTCAGCGCCTCAAGTTCCGCAGCGCTTTCTGTGCCCGCCGCGCAACAGCTCACTGCGTCATGCTCCCGTCCGCGTTGACGTGGAACCGCCAGCCGCGCTTGTAGAGCGTCTCGCCGTCCTTGATGGCAGTCACGGTGGCGATCCACTCGCCTTCGAGCACCTGGCCCTTGCCGCGGTAGATCCCGTCACTGTCGCGCACCAGCACGATGTCGCGGTCCTGATGCTCGGCGACCGGGCGGCGCAGCTCGGCAATCATGCTGTCGGCGAGCGCCGGTTGACCGGCGGAATCGATGAAGTCGATCTCCAGGCCTTCGGCGTTCGGCGTGAGCTTGACCTGATAGCCGAGCGCTTCGATGGCCCGCGATTCCGCCGCCTTGTCGTTGAATTGCTGGCTCGCCACATAGGTGTTGGGCACGACAAGCCCGCTCCAGGTGGTGACCGCGAAGCGCGCCATCACCAGATTGACCGTGATGATCACCCCGAAGAAGGCCAGCATCGCAAACAGCATGTGCTTGCCGGTGAATTCCTTGGGATTGAATATGGAACGGATCATCTGCATCACATTTTCTCCGGGGCATGGAAGTTGGCGGTGTAGCTGTCCCGTTCCGAACCGGCCGTGTCTTCGACGATGATTTCGAAGGTTGCGGTCCTGGGCGTGACGAGATCTTTCGGCTGATGGATATTGACCCTGAGTTCGCGCAGCCGGTCGGGTTCGACCGGGATCTCGAACGACACGGCGCCCGGCTCGTCGATGCCCGCGATCCGCATCGTCGCGCCCGGAAGCCCCTCGATCGACAGGCGGATCACCCGCGGTTCGGCGATCATGTTGAGGATCTTGACGGAATAGCCGTTGCGGATGTCGCCGTTGGATTCGAGCACGAATTGCGGGTTGCGGTCATGCAGCACATTGACCTCGAGCCGGTCGCGCGACAACAGCCCGAACACGAGGCCGATGCCCACCGCCGTCCACACGCCCATGTAGAGCAGCGAGCGCGGGCGGAAGACGATGCGCCAGTTGAAATGCTTGATCTTGTCGACAAAGCCGTGGTCGGGCGTGCGCACCCGCCGCGGGTCGAGCGTGCCGGTCGCCGGATCGGTGGCGAGCGCCATGTTGTCGGCATAATCGGACAATGTCGCATAGGAGATCAGCCCGCGCGGGCGGTCGAGCTTGTCCATGATGGCGTCGCAGGCATCGATGCAGAGCGCGCAGGTGATGCATTCGAGCTGCTGGCCGTCGCGAATGTCGATGCCCATCGGGCAGACGGCGACGCAGGCGTTGCAATCGACGCAATCCCCCTGGATCAGCCCCTGGGTCGCAGCCTTCTTGACATGGCGGCCGCGCGGCTCGCCGCGCCAGTCATTGTAGGTGACGACCAGCGAATTCTCGTCGAGCATCGCTGCCTGGATGCGCGGCCAGGGGCACATGTAGATGCACACCTGCTCGCGCATCAGCCCGCCGAACACGTAGGTCGTGGCCGTCAGGATCGCCACCGTGATATAGGCCACCGGCGGCGCGTCGCCGTAGATGAAATTCATCAGCAGCGTCGGCGCATCGGCGAAATAGAAGATCCAGGCGCCGCCGGTGGCGACACCGATCAGGATCCAGATCGCGTGCTTGGACACCCGCTTGGCGAGTTTCGAGGCGCTCCAGGGCGCGTCCTCGAGCTTCATGCGCTGGTTGCGGTCGCCCTCGATCGCGCGCTCGACCACCAGGAACAGATCGACCCAGACCGTCTGCGGACAGGTGTAGCCGCACCACGCCCGGCCCACCGCCGAGGTGATCAGGAACAATCCGAACCCCGCCATCACCAGAAGGCCCGCGACGAAGAAGAACTCCTGCGGCCAGATGTCGATGAAGAAGAAATAGAACCGCCGGTTGGCGACGTCGAGCAGCACCGCCTGATCGGGCGCAAATTCTCCGCGGTCCCAGCGCAGCCAGGGCGTGATGTAGTAAATGCCGAGCGTCACCAGCATGACCAGCCACTTGAACCGCCGGTAGGTCCCTTCCGCCCGCTTCGGGAAGATCTTCTTGCGCGCCTCATAAAGCGGCTTGCGTTGCCAGGCGGCATTGACCGCCTCTGCGTCAAGCCGTTCAATCTGCTCAATCTCGTCTGAAACTTCGGAAGGCGTGTGTGAATTCATATCGGGCACCATTGGTTTGGAGCGCACCATGCTCCCGCCACCGTGCACACGCCTTGATCAAGATCAAGCGGCCAAAGCCACATCGCCGGTGCAGCATTAAGTCGCGGTCGCTTGCCCGGGAATTCCCGCTGACAGCTTCCAGGCGAATCGTCGCGCGTCAGGCTGCCAAGCCGGTGCGCTCCACAACCCACCATAGAGCCAAGCAGCCGATGGCCAGCGACATCGGCATGGTGATGCGCGCACGATACCAGCTTTTGTCGGAAAACCAGGCGCCAAACAGCGCATAGCAGGCGGCCACCACCGCCAGTTGCCCGGCCTCGACCCCGACATTGAAGCCGATCAGGCCGCTCACAAAATGCGTGGGCGTCAGCCCGAACTCGGTCAGGACCCCGGCAAAGCCGAGCCCATGCAGCAGCCCGAAGCCGAACACCACGAAGGGCCGCCACGGACTCAAGCGGTTGGTCGCCAGGTTCTCGATGGCGATATAGACGATCGACAAGGCGATCATCGGTTCGACAATGCTGGCGGGCAGGGAAATCACCCCGAGCATGGCGAGGGCCAGCGTCACCGAATGGGCGACGGTAAAGGCGGTGATCTGGATCAGCAGCGGCTTGAGTCGCGGCGACAGCAGGAACAGCCCGACCACGAACAGGATGTGATCGAGCCCCTTGGGCACGATGTGGGTGAAGCCGATGCCGATATAGTCGATAAACACCTGCCCTGCGCTCAGCGTGAGCCCACCCTCCACCGGGATGGGCGCGCTCGGACTGCCATCATCGAGATAGACCGAATAGCTGTAGGCGCCCTCTGTATCCGGCACCCGGACGACGCTTGGCCCGAAGGCGGGATCGAAGGAATAGGAGACTTCGGTCGCGCCTGGCGGCAGCGGTCCGACGAGCGTGATTCGGCTCAGCCGGGCGAAATCCGTATCGCCGACCGGCTCGAACCCGGCCTCAACGACCGCAAGCGGGATGCTTTCCTGCCCCGCCACCAGCCGCACGCCTTCGAGAAACCGGACCTCGAACCGGTCAAACTCGGCCGCCAGCCCGGCCTCGTCCAGAAGCCGCAATTCGTCATAGCGCTGCGCGTTGGGACTGTCGTCGGTGTCGGCATGTTCGACGCCGATTTCTGAGAGCGCGGCTTCCAGGATCAGCGACATGTCGAGCCGGACCGTGCCGTCCCCGGGAAACGTCAGATCGACGATCGCCGGTCGGATTTCATGGGCGCGGATGCTGGCCGCGCTGGTCGCAACGAGGAGAAGCGCCATAATCACGCATGCAAGCACTTGATTTATCGGGCGGGAGAACAGATGCATCCTGAAAGCCTCATGGGAGAAACATGATGTCACGACCGGCAAGCCGCCTAATGGGTTTCACGATACTTGGACTTGGCATGACTGTAAGTCCAGTATCAGGGCACGAATTCTGGATCGACCCGCAGGATTTCACGGTTGCCATGGAAAAGGAGATCAGCGCCGACATCCGCATCGGCCAGGACTTCAAGGGCGACGCGTTTCCCTACATTCCCTCCCGCTTTGCCGCCTTCCAGCGTCATGACCGCGAGGGCGCGAGCAATGTGGACGGCGCCACCGGAGACCTGCCTGCGCTGGAGCTTTCGCCGCGCGCGGAGGGGCTCACCCTCATCACTTATGTCTCGGTGGCCGAAAGGATCCGGTTTCAGGACTGGGAAAAATTCACCGAGTATCTCGACTACGAGGGCCTGGCGACGATCCCCGCCCGCCATGACGCGCGCGGGCTGCCGCGCGACGAGATCCGCGAACTCTACACGCGCTGCGCCAAGGCGCTTGTGACGGTTGGCGATGCATCGGGCGATCGGGACCGCGCCACGGGGATGCGGCTCGAACTTGTCGCCGGCAGGACCCCGCAAGCGCTTTCGCCCGGCGCGAACATGAGTTTCACGCTGCTGTGGGAGGGCGCACCGCTCAAGGACACGCAAGTG
The DNA here is from genome assembly GCA_019084245.1 of Hoeflea sp. Lineage (GTDB taxonomy): Bacteria > Pseudomonadota > Alphaproteobacteria > Rhizobiales > Rhizobiaceae > Hoeflea. The sequence goes on along the minus strand of JAHRFE010000024.1, from coordinate 127,614 downwards.
GCCCTGTTCCGGCGCGGCGAGGACGGCGACGACGCCACCCGGATCGTCACCCGGACGGATGAGGAGGGCAAGGTCAGCTTCACCCTGCCCGGCAACGGTGCCTACCTGGCCTCCGCCGTGCACATGATCGAAGCGCCCGCCGACCGCAATGCGGATTGGGAGAGCTATTGGGCATCGCTGACCTTCGGGGTGGAATAGAAGGTGTCTGGGTAACTATGGGCGGGAAGCTGCCGTTCGCCGCAGTCAGCATGAACAGCAGCGATGCGCGGAAATCAGACGGTGCGCGGTGCGCTTTGTTCATTGAACTCCAGCGACTGCGACGGTACCCTATGTATCCAGTAGGTGCATCCCGGCTGGAACTCCGCGCTCCCTCAAGCAAGTATTAGAATTATAGGTTCGAAGCGGAAGGTGTCGTTCATGGTTCAAGCGAACAAAGTATTTGTTGCGGGTGGTATGCCGTCCATCACCTATGTTGATCGAGCGGCTCTGAGCCTCGAAGAAAAACTGAACGACTACCGGCTTGCGCCGGTAGGATCGGCGGTGTGTTTTTCCAGGTACTGAAGTACGACGTCTTCGGTGATGGCCCCGTTTGTTGTCGAAAAGTACCCCCTGCCCCAAAACCGTTGGCCCCAATAGCGTTTCTTCAGCACCGGGAACTCTCGCTGTATCAGAAATGAAGAGCGGCCTTTGACCTTGCGCATGAAGTCGCTGATGGAGAGCTTGGGCGGAATTGAGACAAACATATGGACGTGGTCGGCAGACACAACGCCGCTGATTATGTCGACACCATTTTCACGACAAACACGGCGGATGATTTCACGGATACGTGTTTGTACATCGCCTCGAAGAACCTTGAAGCGGTATTTTGTTGACCAGACGACGTGATAACGGTGATAGAAAATGCAATGCTTGCCAGTATCATAGTGCATGATCATCCTCTCCAGAAAAATGAACCTGAAGCCCATCCGGGCGGTTCATTTTTCTGGAGAGGATGATCATTCTTCTTGCGTTCATGCTGAAGCGAACCCGTCTGAAGACGGGGGGTTTGCTCCAATGCGTGGATACTAAAACAAGAAATCTCGGAGGGCTACAAAGTCATCTGCGTGACGGGGCCGACCAAATCGGGGAAAACTGTCCTGACACGCCATGTGCTGGGAAGAGACGGAAGTGCTCTCGTCAACGGCGGGCAAGTGGAGAGCAGCGAAGAGTTCTGGACCCTTCTCCTTCAAGACTTAGACTTGCCGGAGGTCGAAAGCGTAGCGGCCAACGATGAGACCACAGTAGGCTTTAAGTATCTCTTGGCGGCACAGGCGAAGGCCAGTGACGGCGCCACACAGAGTTTTAACAATAAGAACAAGCGCTCGATCCTTGGCTTTATGCGCGAAAACGATGTAGCGCTGGTCGTTGATGATTTCCACTACATGCCCTCCGACGTTCAGCGCGAAATAGTGCGCGCGCTGAAATCTGAGGTTTTTGAGGGTCTCGTTGCGATCCTTATCGCCGTTCCGCACCGCGCGTTCGATGCGATCGGCGTCGAGCGCGAGATGGAAGGGCGTTTCGCAAACATTCAGATACCGGCTTGGAACGTCGATGAGCTCCGGGTGATCTCTGACAAGGGCTTTCCCGAGCTCAAGATGGAAGTCGCCTCCGAGTGTTGCAATCAGTTTGCTTCGGAAGCTCACGGTAGCCCGCTCTTGATGCAGCGCTTCTGCGCACGGCTGTGTTCACACTATGAAGTCACAAAGACGCTGCCAGTCACTAAACACTTCAACCCCAGCGATTCCGCGAAGGCGGAGATCTTCGAAAAGGTAGCCGAACAGGCAGGGTTTCCCACTTTCGAGAAGCTCTCCAAAGGTCCGCAGTCCCGCTCGCAGCGGATGGGGCGTAAGACGGTTGATGGCAGTGGCACGCTTGACATCTATCAGTCGGTGCTCCGAGCCATTGCTAACACTGGGCCAAAGGAAAAGCTCAACTACACCGAAATTCGCGAAGCGCTGCGGCTGATCCTGATTGAGAGTGACATGCCCCAGAAGCACGAAATCTCGTCTGCCTTGGGTCACATGTCAGGCATCGCTAAAGATGAGATAAAGGGAGAGCCGGTCTTGGAGTGGTCAGAAGACTTCCTTTACCTCACAGACCCCTTCCTTATGTTTTACATGCGCTGGTCAAAGAGAGACCGCTAGACGTACAGACTCCGAGACGCTGAACGCAGAGGCCCTTCAGTTCTTGCTGCGCAGGCACGAACGGCAGTTAATAGCTGGGAGCGCTCAAGTGCTGCGCGGAGCGCGAACGTCAGCTTTCGGAAGCTGACAAGTCCCTTGTGGTCTTATGCCGTAGAGCAAAGACAATTGCAGGCGCGATCGTTCCAGCACGATCTGCGGGCTGTCGCCTCCACCTGGCACCTCTACCCGCTCCCAATAAAAAACCCGCCGGACCTACGTCCGACGGGGTTTCGTTGCATTCGGCCTGGCCCTGCGGCGCAGAACCTAGCCAATCTTACTGGCCGCCGCCAAGCGTGTGGACGTAGACCGCCAGTTGCTTGATCGTCGGTTCGCCCAGCCGGTCCAGCCAGGCGGGCATGACGCCGTGCTTGGGGTTGCGGATCTGCGAGGCGATCTGGGCTTCGGACGATCCCCTGAGCCAGATGCCGTCCGACAGACGCGGCGCGCCGAGTTCGGGGATGCCTTCGGCATTCTCGCCGTGGCAGACCGCGCAGTTTTCCTCAAACACCACCTGGCCTGCGTCAACGAGCGCAGGGTCTGACGGGGTGCTGCTGAGGCTCACCACATAGGAGACGACTTCGCTGACCTGCGCGGGCTCGAGAATGTCGCCAAAGGCGGGCATTTCGGACAGGCGGGTATCGTCATCGCCGTCGTAGCGGATGCCGTGGGCGATGGTGAGGTAGATCTGGTCGATCGTTCCGCCCCAAAGCCAGTCGTCATCATTGAGGTTGGGATAGCCCACCGAGCCCGCCGCACCCGAGCCATGGCACTGGGCGCAGTTGACCTTGAAGGCGGAGGACCCGCCGGCAATGGCAAACTGCAGCAGTTCCTGGTCACCCGCGATCTCCTCCACCGGAGTGGCGGCGATCTTCTCGAGCATCACGCCCTGGGCCGCCTTGGCGTCGGCCAGGTCGGCCACCACGTTGGCCCGGCTGGAATAGCCGAGATAGCCCTTGGTGGCGCCGTTGATCAGCGGGATCGCCGGGTACATGAACATGTAGCCGACGGCCCAGATGATGGTGGCGTAGAAGGTCCACAGCCACCAGCGCGGCAGAGGATTGTTCAACTCGCGGATGCCATCCCATTCATGACCGGTGGTCTCGACGCCGGACACGTCGTCAATGTGTTTCTCGGACATGTCTCAGTCCTCCTTGAGCGGGATTTGCGCGGCCCGCTCGGCGGCAGCCTTGCCGCCGGGCCGGAACGTGAAGAGGACCGCGCCGACGAACACGACAAACAGGAAGACGAGCCCCCAGCTGTCGGCAAATTGGCGCATTGCAGTGTAGGTTTCCATCACACGTTCTCCTTACCGGTAGCCAGAGGCTTCGTCGTAGGTCGAGAAATCGACCAACGTGCCGAGCATCTGCAGATAGGCCACAAGCGCATCCATCTCGGTGAGCAGAGCCGGGTTGCCGTCAAAATCGCCGAGCTTGGCCTTGGGATAGCGCTCCTCGATGCCCGAGGTATCCGCCTCCGGATCGGCTTGCGCCGCGAGGTCGGCCGCCGCGTTGGCGATCATGTCCTCGGTGTAGGGCACCCCGACGAACGCGCTCGCCTTCAGGTCGGCCGTGATATTGGCCACCTTGAGCGGGGTTGTCGCCAGGAACGAGTAGCTCGGCATGATCGATTCGGGCACGACCGAGCGGGGCTCGATCAGATGCGCGACATGCCATTCGTTGGAGTAGCGGTCGCCGACGCGGGCGAGGTCTGGCCCCGTCCGCTTCGATCCCCACTGGAACGGATGGTCGTACATCGACTCCGCCGCAAGGCTGTAATGGCCATAGCGTTCGACCTCGTCCCGGAAGGGACGGATCATCTGGCTGTGGCAGACATAGCAGCCTTCGCGGATGTAGATGTTGCGACCGGCCAGTTCCAGCGGCGAGTAGGGCCGCATCCCCTCGACTTTCTCGATGGTGTTCTCGAGATAGAAGAGCGGTGCGATCTCGACGATCCCGCCGATGCTGACGACCACAAGGGAGCCGACCAGGAGGAGCGTCGCATTGCGCTCGATGATGCCGTGTTTTTCAATCAGTGACATGGTCTTGTCTCCTTACTGTGCCGGCTGCATGACGGGTTCGCTGCCCGGGATCGGGGCCTCGTCCCGCTGATGGCCGAGGATGGTCATCAGCACGTTCCATCCCATGATGATGCCGCCTGCGAGATACAGCGTGCCGCCGATGGCGCGGAGCAGGTAGTAGGGGAACATCGCCGCCACGGATTCGGCGAAGGAGTACACCAGGAAGCCCTGCTCATTGTATTCGCGCCACATCAGGCCCTGCTGGATGCCTGCGACCCACAGAACCGCCGCGTAGATGACGATGCCGAGTGTAGCCAGCCAGAAGTGCCAGTTGACCAGGCGCAGCGAGTAGAGCCGTTCGCGGTTCCACAGTTTCGGCACCAGGTAGTAGATAGCGCCGAACGAGATCATGCCGACCCAGCCCAGAGCGCCGGAGTGAACGTGACCGATGGTCCATTCGGTGTAGTGGCTGAGCGAGTTGACCGCCTTGATCGACATCATCGGACCTTCGAAGGTCGACATGCCGTAGAAGGCCACCGCAATCACCATCATCCGGATGATCGGATCGGTGCGGATCTTGTCCCAGGCGCCCGACAGCGTCATCAGGCCGTTGATCATGCCGCCCCAGGAGGGCATCCACAGCATGATGGAGAACACCATGCCCAGCGTCTGCGCCCAGTCGGGCAGCGCCGTGTAGTGCAGATGGTGCGGACCGGCCCAGATGTAGAGGAAGATCAGTGCCCAGAAGTGGATGATCGACAGCCGGTACGAATAGACCGGACGGTTGGCCTGCTTGGGGATGAAGTAGTACATCATGCCCAGGAAGCCGGCGGTGAGGAAGAAGCCCACGGCGTTGTGGCCGTACCACCATTGCGTCAGCGCATCCTGGACGCCGGCGAAGGCCGAGTAGCTCTTCACGCCGAGGAACGACACCGGCATCGCCAGGTTGTTGACGATGTGCAGCATCGCGATGGTGACGATGAACGCCAGGTAGAACCAGTTCGCCACATAGATATGCGGCTCCTTGCGCTTGAACAGCGTGCCCAGGAAGACGATCAGATAGGCCACCCAGACAACCGTCAGCCAGAGATCGACATACCATTCGGGTTCGGCGTATTCCCGGCCCTGGGTGATGCCCAGAAGATAGCCGGTCGCCGCCATGACGATGAACAGCTGGTAGCCCCAGAACACGAACCAGCCCAGATTGCCGCCGAACAGGCGCGCGCGCGACGTGCGCTGCACAACATAGAGCGACGTGGCAATCAGCGCGTTGCCGCCAAAGGCAAAAATCACCGCCGAGGTGTGCAGCGGGCGCATCCGGCCGAAACTGAAGTAGGGTTCGATGTTGAGATCGGGATAAGCCATCTGCAAGGCGACAATGACGCCGACAAGAAAGCCGACGATACCCCAAAAGGTGGTGGCGATAATGCCGTAGCGCACCACCTCGTCAAAATAACCGGATTTGTCGTCGGCGGTTTCGCCGGCAACTTGCGCGAACTGAACGCGCCGCAGCATCAGCACGGTGCTCACCAGAAGCACGACGAACAAGACCCACATATGGGCCTGGAACAGATCGTCCTTGGCGAAAGCCACGCCGAGCAACGCCAGAAAGGCGAACAAGCCCACGGCGATGGTTTCGAATGCGTATTTCATGGTTGGTGTCCCCCAGGGGTATCAAAACAAACCTGGACAGAAAGTCTGCGCACTTGTCCCCTTTAGACAAGCCGCCAGCTTGGCCAGGCTGCCAAACAAATCGCAGACACAGCAGCATTTTACCTTGATCCAGGTCAAGGACGCCACCTCTCCCCAACCATAGTTTAGTTGCCTGAGGGAAATAAGACCGAACAAAAACGCTTTCTTGCTGGGATTAGCTCTAGATGACGGACGACGCCATAATCAGGCAGGCGCACGGAGAGAATCCGATCGCGGCCCTACGCAAGGCGCATAATGAGCAACTGCTCTTGTGTGACCGGCTGGAAGAAATCGCCGATTCGCTCCCCGACAGTGTCAATCGGCAGAAATGCCTCTATGCGGCCCGCGCCCTGGGACCGATGATCCGCAGTGTCCACCGGTTCGAGGAGGATGTGGTCTTCCCGATGATTGCGACGCGGCTTGAAGGCGACGGGAAGATTCAGGCAACACTCAACCGCCTGCGGTTCGAGCATTGCGAGGACGAGTGTTTCTCCGAGGAACTGACTGAAGCACTGCACGCCCTGGCGGATGGATCAGACGACGTCAATATCGAGGCGACCGGCTACATGCTGCGCGGTTTCTTCGAAGCCATGCGCCGGCATATCGCCTTTGAAAACGAGTTCTTGCTGTCAAAGGAAGCGCTGGTCGCGGCTGACACTTCCCGTCTCGCACCAGGTCATTAGAGTCCCGTCTCCCGAACATCGGATCGGCCTGCTGAAAATTCCGCCTTCCAGGGTGTAGAATGCCCTCACGATTCGATTCGCCGCGCCAGGCCGTCAAGCGAATATCCAGCCGCAAGGCAGCAGACTTATCCACAGCCTGTTAATTGCGTGAATCACTTGGACCGGCATTCCCAGGCCGGCGGCGCTCCGGCAATCAAGTCGCGAAATATCATCCTGCGGCGCTGACTCCTTTGTCGAGTTGGACTAGGCAGGTGACGACAAGACAAAGCGCACGGGACACCAGCATATGAATGACGCCGCCCGCAAATTCGAACCGATTCCGGCCCGCACGGACAAAAGCCCGCTGTTTCGCGAGGCGCCGTCCAATATCGAGGCGGAACAGGCGCTGCTGGGCGCGATCCTGGTCAACAATGACGCGTTCTACCGGGTCTCGGATTTCCTCAAGCCCACGCATTTCATGGAGCCGCTGCACCGCAAGATCTACGAGGTTGGCGGCGACATCATCCGCATGGGCAAGACCGCCAACCCGGTGACGATCAAGACCTTCCTGCCGGCCGATTCGAAAGTCGGCGACATGACGGTGGCGCAGTATCTCGCCCGCCTCGCCTCAGAGGCCGTCACCATCATCAATGCCGAGGATTACGGCCGCGCGATCTACGATCTCGCCCAGCGCCGCTCGCTGATCTCGATCGGCGAGGACATGGTCAACATCGCGTTTGACGCGCCGCTCGACATGCCGCCCGGCAGCCAGATCGAGGACGCCGAGCGACGGCTGTTCGAACTTGCCGAAACCGGCCGCTACGACGGCGGCTTCCAGTCGTTCAATGATGCGGTGTCGCTGGCCATCGACATGGCCGGCGCCGCCTACCAGCGCGATGGCGGCCTGTCGGGCATTTCCACCGGCATCGGCGCGCTCGACGCCCGCATGGGCGGCCTGCAGCCGTCCGACCTGATCGTGCTTGCCGGCCGTCCGGGCATGGGCAAGACATCGCTCGCCACCAATATCGCCTTCAACATCGCCCAGGCCTATGAGGGCGAGGTCCAGGCCGACGGCTCGATGAAGGCCAGGAACGGCGGCGTGGTCGGCTTCTACTCGCTGGAAATGTCGGCCGAGCAGCTGGCCACCCGCATCATCTCCGAGCAGACCGAGATCTCGTCGTCGAAGATCCGCCGCGGAGAAATCACCGAGGCCGATTTCGAAAAGCTCGTCGGCTGCTCGCAGATGATGCAGAAGATCCCGCTCTATATCGACCAGACCGGCGGCATCTCGATTGCCCAGCTCTCGGCGCGCGCCCGGCGATTGAAGCGCCAGCGCGGGCTCGACGTGCTGGTGATCGACTATATCCAGCTGATGACCGGCTCGGGCAAGTCGAGCGACAACCGCGTGCAGGAAATCACCCAGATCACCACGGGGCTCAAGGCGCTCGGCAAGGAACTCAATGTTCCCATCATCGCGCTCTCGCAGCTCTCGCGCCAGGTGGAAAGCCGCGAGGACAAGCGACCGCAGCTCTCCGACCTTCGCGAATCGGGCTCGATCGAGCAGGACGCCGACGTGGTGCTGTTCGTGTTCCGCGAGGAATACTACGTCAAGAACAGCGAGCCGCGCCGCGCCGCCGACGAAGTCGTGGCCGACATCAAGACGCCGGAATATCTCGCCTGGGAGGAAAAGATGCTGAAGGTGAAGGGCACCGCCGATGTCATCATCGCCAAGCAGCGCCATGGCCCCACCGGCACCGTGCAGCTGGGCTTCCAGGCGGAATTCACCCGGTTTGCCGATCTTGCCGACAATTCCTACAACCAGTTCATTCACGACGAATAGGCCCCGCGCAGTGACGTCCCCCTCGCCTCACCCCGATTCCGCCTCGACTGTGCGCCTGACCGTCGATCTCGGGGCGCTAGCGGACAACTGGCGTACCATGCGCGATCTTTCGGGCAGCGCCCGCTGTGGCGCCGCGGTCAAGGCGGACGGGTATGGCACGGGCGCAGATCAGGCGGCGCCACGGCTTTTGCGCGAAGGCTGCCGCGACTTTTTTGTGGCGGATGCCACTGAAGGCGCGCGGCTGCGGCCGGCCCTGCCCGGGGCACGGATTTATGTGCTCAACGGCGTCTTTGAAGGCTCGTTCGCTCAGACGCTCAGCCATGACATGATCCCGGTGATCAACTCGACCGAACAGGCGGCCTTCTGGCTCGCACACGCCGCATCCCGCCCCTACGCGCTGCAGGTCGACACCGGCATGAACCGGCTGGGGCTGACGCCCGAACAGGCCGTGGCGCATTCACAAAGTGACGCCCCGCAGCCCTGCCTGGTGATGAGCCATTTTGCCTGCGCCGACGATCCGGACCATCCCTTGAACGCGGGGCAGATCAAGACTTTCCAAGGCCTGGCCGACTGCTTTCCGGATATCGAGGCGAGTCTCGCCAATTCCGGCGGGATCCATCTCGGCGCGCGCGCGCATCATCAACTGACCCGGCCCGGCATCGCGCTTTATGGCGGCGAGGCGGTGAACGGCGTGGCCAACCGCATGCTGCCGGTCGTCACCGCCGAAGCCCGGGTGCTGGTGCTCCGCCACGCGCAGGCCGGCCAGTCGGTGAGCTACGGCGCAGCGCACCGGTTGACGCGCGACAGCCGCATCGCGGTCTGCGGCGTGGGCTACGCCGACGGGTTTCACCGTTCGGGATCGGGCGCCGGCGTTCCGCTGCGCGCGAGCGTGGCGGAAGGCGCAATGGGCGCAATCAACGGCGTGCGCGTTCCGGTGCTTGGCAAGATCACCATGGACCTGACCATGTTTGACGTCACCGACCTGCCCGAGGGCTCAGTTCAGGCCGGCGACTGGATCGAACTGATGGGCCCGACCATCGATGTCGAAGAGGCAGCAACCGCCGCCGGAACCATCAGCTACGAGATGCTGACCTCGCTCGGACGGCGCTATGAGCGGCACTATAGGGGCTGAGATTGGGACACTGAAGTTTTCAATTTCATTTGAAGACAAGAACAAACAGTGGACAAACGCTCATCTTCCTGACACACCGTCGACAACAGCAAAGGGATCCTCCTCTTGGCCAAGACCCGCGTTCAATTCGTCTGCCAGTCCTGCGGCACCATTCATTCGCGCTGGGCCGGCAAGTGCGATGGTTGCGGCGAGTGGAACACCATTGTCGAAGACGACCCGACCGCGGGCATCGGCGGCGGACCGGGCGCGGCCGCGCGCAAAGGAAGGCCGGTGGCGCTGGCGAGCCTTTCGGGCGAAATCGAGGAAGCGCCACGCATCTCGACCCTTGTGGGCGAACTCGACCGGGTCACCGGTGGCGGTTTCGTGCGCGGCTCGGCGGTGTTGGTCGGCGGCGATCCGGGCATCGGCAAGTCGACGCTGCTGATGCAGGCGGCCGCCGCGCTCGCGCGTCAGGGCAACCGGGTGATCTATGTTTCCGGCGAGGAAGCGGTGGCCCAGGTGCGGCTTCGCGCACAGCGGCTGGGGGCTGCCGATTCGGGCGTGCTGCTCGCCGCCGAAACCAATGTCGAGGACATCCTGGCGACACTCGCCGAGGGCAAGCGGCCGGATTTCGTCATCATCGATTCGATCCAGACGCTGTGGAGCGATCTTGCCGGATCGGCGCCCGGCACCGTGACCCAGGTGCGCACCGGGGTGCACGCCATGGTGCGCTATGCCAAGCAGACGGGTGCCGCCATGGTGCTGGTCGGCCATGTCACCAAGGACGGGCAGATCGCCGGCCCCCGCGTGGTCGAGCACATGGTCGACGCGGTCTTGTATTTCGAGGGCGACCGCGGCCATCACTACCGCATCCTGCGCACGGTCAAGAATCGCTTTGGCGCCACCGACGAGATCGGCGTCTTCGAGATGTCCGACAAGGGCCTGCGCGAGGTCGCCAATCCGTCGGAGTTGTTCCTGGGCGAACGCAACGCCAAATCGCCCGGCGCTGCAGTGTTTGCAGGCATCGAAGGCACGCGCCCGGTACTGGTGGAAGTCCAGGCGCTGGTCGCGCCCTCAAGCCTGGGCACCCCGCGCCGTGCCGTTATCGGCTGGGATTCCTCGCGGCTGGCGATGATCCTGGCGGTGCTCGAAGCCCATTGCGGCGTGCGCCTTGGCAGCCACGATGTCTACCTCAACATAGCCGGCGGCTACCGGATCACCGAACCGGCGGCGGATCTCGCGGTGGCGGCGGCCCTTGTTTCCTCGCTCGCCGGGCTTGCCCTTCCCTCCGATTGCGTCTATTTCGGCGAAGTCAGTCTGTCGGGGGCCATCAGGCCAGTGGCGCAAACGGCTTTGCGGCTGAAGGAAGCCGAAAAACTGGGGTTCGCCAACGCAGTGTTGCCATCGGGATCAGCCGACCTGCCAGCCAAATCGGGGGCGGGTCTGGCGCAGATGGAAACACTGGCGGATCTGGTGGCGCGCATTGCCGGATCCAAGGGTGCGCTCGTGACCGAAGGCGACGCGGAAGAAAACTGAATTCAGCCCCTCCGGCGCCGAAGCGGCGATGGAGGGCAGAGCCTGAACGGAACGCGACCCAATGCCCATTACCCTTCTTGACGGCATCCTGCTCGGCATCACGCTGTTTTCGGCGGTGCTCGCCATGGTTCGCGGATTTTCGCGCGAGGTTCTGGCCGTGGCCTCCTGGATCGCGGCCGCTGCGGCAGCCTATTTCCTCTACCCGGTCCTCACCCCCTTCGCGATGAACTACACCTCGTCCGACAAGATCGCCATGATCGGCTCGGCGGCGCTCATCTTCCTGGTCGCGCTGATCCTGGTGTCCTACATCACCATGCGCATCGCCGATTTCATCATCGACAGCCGGGTCGGCGCGCTCGACCGGACGCTGGGCTTTGTCTTCGGCGCGGCCCGCGGCGTTCTGCTGGTGGTGGTCGCCATGCTGTTTTTCAACTGGCTTGTGGCCGCCCCGAAACAGCCGGAATGGGTTGTTACGGCCAAGTCCAAGCCGATGCTTGATTCGCTCGGCACACGACTGATCAACATGTTGCCCGATGATGCGGATGCAACGATCCTGGAGCGTCTGCGCGGCCAGGACACTGACGAGCCTCTGGCCGAGGACGCCCCCGCCACAAGCGGCTGACCGATTCCGTCCGGCGATCAATCCGGATGGTGACATAAAGGTTCAACACCGATGACTGACACTGGCATGACACCGGTCGACAACGAAGCCGACTGCTTCCATGACGAATGTGGCGTGTTCGGAATCTTCGGCAAGCCCGAAGCCGCCGCCGTCGTCACCCTTGGGCTCCACGCGCTGCAGCATCGCGGCCAGGAAGCCGCCGGCATCGTCGCCTTCGACGGCCAGCAGTTCTCGGTCGAACGCCATGTCGGCTTGATCGGCGACACCTTCACCAAGCGCTCGGTGATGGACCGGTTGCCCGGCGACCGCGCCATCGGCCACACCCGCTACTCCACCACCGGCGGCGAAGGCCTGCGCAATGTGCAGCCGTTCTTTGCCGAATTCGCCGGCGGCGGCTTTGCCATCGCCCACAATGGCAACATCACCAATGCGCTGACCGTGCAGCGCGAGCTGCAGAAGCGCGGCGCGATCTTCTCCTCGACCTCGGACACCGAGACCATCCTGCATCTGATCGCCGTGAGCGAGAAGACCCGGATCGTACCCAAGTTCATCGACGCCATCACCAAGCTCGAAGGCGCCTATTCGCTGGTCGGCCTGTCGGAAAAGAAGCTGATCGGCGCGCGCGATCCTCTGGGCATCCGGCCACTGTGCATCGGCGATCTCGACGGCGCCTATATCCTGGCCTCGGAAACCTGCGCGCTCGACATCATCGGCGCCCGCTTCGTCCGCGACGTTCAGCCCGGCGAAGTGGTGGTGATCACCGGCAAGGGCATCGAGAGCCATTTCCCCTTCGAGAAGCAGCCGCCGCGGCTGTGCATCTTCGAATATGTCTATTTCGCCCGCCCCGATTCCAACATCGAGAACCGCAACGTCTACGAGGCGCGCAAGAAGATCGGCGAGGAACTGGCCAAGGAATGCCCGGTCGATGCCGATGTGATCATTCCGGTGCCCGATTCAGGCACGCCTGCGGCCATCGGCTTCGCCCAGCAGGCGGGCCTGCCCTTCGAGCTCGGCATCATCCGCAACCATTATGTCGGCCGCACCTTCATCGCCCCCTCTTCCTCGATCCGCCACATGGGCGTCAAGCTCAAGCTCAACCCGAACAAGAACATGATCGAAGGCAAGCGCGTGGTGCTGGTCGATGATTCCATCGTCCGCGGCACCACCAGCCAGAAGATCGTGCAGTTGGTGCGCGAGGCCGGCGCGCGCGAAGTGCACATGCGGGTGGCCTCGCCGCCGACCATGTCGTCGTGCTTCTACGGCGTCGATACGCCGGAGAAGTCCCAGCTTCTCGCCTCGCGCATGTCGGTCAGCGCCATGGCCGATTTCATCCGGGTCGACAGCCTCGGCTTCGTCTCCATCGACGGGCTCTACCGCGCCGTGCGCGAGCCCGGCCGCAATGCGGAATGCCCGCAGTTCTGCGATGCCTGCTTTACCGGCGACTACCCCACGACGCTCACCGATCAGGGCGATCAGGGCAATGTGCGCAGCCTCTCGCTGCTGGCAAACAACGGATAATCTGGACTGATGGCAACTCTTCAAGGACGTATCGCGCTGGTGACAGGGGCTTCCCGCGGCATCGGCTATTTCACCGCGCTGGCACTGGCCAAAGAGGGCGCGCATGTGATCGCGGTGGCCCGCACCTCGGGCGGACTGGAAGAACTCGACGACGCCATCCGGGCGACAGGCGGCAGCGCCACGCTGGTGCCGATGGATCTGACCGACATGCCCGCCATCGACCGGCTCGGCGGCGCCATCAACGAACGCTGGGGCAAGCTCGACATTCTGGTCGCCAATGCCGGTGTGCTGGGCACGATCTCCCCCATCGGCCACGTCGAGGCCAAGGTGTTCGAGAAGGTCATGACCGTCAACGTCACCGCCACCTGGCGGGTGATCCGCTCGGTCGAGCCGCTGCTGTTCAAATCCGACGCCGGCCGGGCGCTGATCCTGTCCTCGGGCGTGGCCCATTCCGCCCGCGCCTTCTGGGGTCCCTACGCCGCCTCCAAGGCCGCGGTGGAAACCCTGGCCCGGGTCTGGGCGGCGGAGACCGACAAGACCCGGCTCAAGATCAACTCCATCGACCCGGGCGCTGTCCGCACCGCGATGCGGGCCCAGGCGATGCCGGGCGAGAACCCCGACACCCTGCCGCACCCCTCCGAGGTCGCGGCCAAGCTGGTGCCGCTTTGCGAGCCGGCTTGCACCGTCTCCGGCAAGCTGTTCCGCGTTGCCGAAGACCGCTTCTTCGACTACCGCTTTCCCGAATAGGCAGGCAGGCCCTCGCCCAACCATCTGACCGCTTCCCTTCCCGCCAAATCGGCTCTAGGCTTTCTTCCGGGACAATGGCCGATCCATGCGAGCCTGGATCGGCCGAAGGTGGAGGAGACCGCTCATGGCGGGTTTGGCGGCGATGCTGATCATTGTCTTGCTGGCTGCGGTGCTGGCCTCAAGCCTGCTGATTGCTCAGCGGCGCGCCGTCACGCCGGCCCAGGCCATCGCGCTGGTCAAGTTGAAGCTCCTGTTCAGGCTGCGCCTGCCTGAGGAGCTTCAGTCCGGGCCGCGCCAGACCGGTAGTCCGGTGATCCATGTCTATGCCCGCCAATCCGGCCTCGACGCGGTGGTGCTCTGGTCTGCGCTCGGCCGCAACTGCCTGCATGTGCTCAACGAGGACGACCGGCGCTCGCTCGTCCTGCTGGGCCTGCGCCTGTTCGGCCGTACCGCGGGTTCAGGCGACACCGCAGCAATCGAGGCAGCGCTCGCCTCGGGCGCGTCGATCACGATCGCGCTCCCCCAACCGGTCGAACCATCGCCGGAAACGCTTGCCCGATACGGCGCGCTGGCAACCCTTGCCCGCAGGCACAAGGCGCGGCTCTGCGCCCTGCATGTCGCCGGATCAAGATTCTCGCTCTGGTCCGCGCTGCCAGCCGGCGAAGCGCCACGCCGCCTGCTGCCCCAGATCACGCTCGCCCGTTCCCAAGACCTCGATCTTGACGGCGTCGGGGCGGTCGCCAATGGCGCCAGCGCGCCGCGCGACGAAGACCGGGTGCATGATCTTCTGGCAGAAGCCCGATTTGCCTCAAACGACCTTGGCCGCGGCCTGTTCCTGGCGTTCCGCGACGCCGCCGACCGCTACGGCAAGGCCGGTCCCGTGCTCGAGGACGCACTCGGCGGCAGGCTCACCTACCGGAAGCTGATGATCGGCGCCCGGGCGCTCGGCGTCCGCTTCGAGGCCATGAGCCGGCCAGGCGAGGCGCTTGGTATCCTGTTGCCCAACGCCAACGCGGTGATCGTCACCTTTCTGGCGCTGCAGTCGGCCGGGCGGGTCGCGGCCATGCTCAACTATACCGCGGGATCGGCAGCCCTGGTCTCGGCGCTGTCGACGGCCCGGATCAGCACGGTGCTTGCAAGCCGCGCCTTCGTCGACAAGGCCGGGCTCGAGGACCAGGTCGCAGCGATCGAGAAGGCCGGGGTGAAAATCGTCTGGCTCGAGGATCTGCGCGAGAGCATCACGGGCCTGGAGAAGGCCAAGGCGTTCCTGAACTGGCGCAGGCCGATCCGGCCGGTCAAGGCGTCGGATCCGGCGGTGATCCTGTTCACCTCCGGATCCGAAGGCACGCCCAAGGGCGTGGTGCTGTCGCATGCCAATCTGCTGGCGAACACCGCCCAGGTCGACGCCCGCATCGACATCTCGGTGCGCGACAAGCTGTTCAACGTGCTGCCGGTGTTTCATTCCTTCGGGCTGACCGGCGGCGCCATCCTGCCGCTGCTCTATGGAGTCCGGCTGTTCCTCTACCCCTCGCCGCTGCATTACCGGATCATTCCCGCCGTGGCGCGCGAGGTCAAACCCTCGATCATGTTCGGCACCGACACGTTTCTGGCGGCCTATGCCCGCACCGCAGGCGACACCGATTTCGCAAGCCTGCGTCTGATCGTGGCAGGCGCGGAAGCTGTGCGCGAGCAGACCCGCAAGACCTACCGCGAGCGCTTCGGCGCCACCATCATCGAGGGCTTCGGCATGACCGAGACCGCGCCGGTGGCCGCGGTCAATTCCGGCAGCCACGGCAAGGACGGCACTGTCGGGCGCCTGCTGCCGGGAATGGCGCTGAGGCTCGAGCCGGTGGAGGGCATCAATGATGGCGGCCGCCTGTTCGTGTCCGGCCCGAATGTGATGCTCGGCTACATGCTGGCCAACAATCCCGGCACGCTCCAGCCGCTCGAGGGCGGCTGGCATGATTCGGGCGACATCGTTGCGGTCGACGAGGACGGCTACATCGCCATTCGCGGACGCGCCAAGCGCTTTGCCAAGATTGCCGGCGAGATGATCTCGCTCGGCGCCATCGAGATGCTGGTGCAGAAGCTCTGGCCCGAGGATTTCCACGCCGCCGTCGCCGTTCAGGACAGCCGCAAGGGCGAGCGCATCGTGCTGGTGACGACCAAATTGCCGGCGCTGCGCGAGGAGTTGCGGGAGTATTCCCGCCGCTTCGGCGCCACCGACCTGATGGTGCCGGGCGAAATCGTCAATGTCGCCCAGATCCCGGTGCTGGGCTCGGGCAAGACCGACTACGTCACCGCCCAGAAGATCGCCGATGAGTGGATCCAGACCCACCGCAAGACCGGGAAGGTCAAGCAGGAGGGCGGCGGATAACCGTCACCCGGCCTGCCATCTCCGGTCACGCCTTGTCGCGGTCGCCGGTGCCAGCTCGACCCTTGGCTCCCGCTTCATGAGTTTCCCTTGCCCTGGATGCCTTTCCGTATTTGCGCGTCCAGGCCCGTGCGCCGAAGGGCAGCGTCGCCAGATAGGTGAGCGCCGTCAAGGTCAGCGTTTCCCAGGTGAAGCTCATCAGCAGCGACACATAGACGACGGCGACAAGGATGAACGGCAACACCAGGTCGCGGCGCACGCCGCCGCTGATGCCCTTGCCCGAATAGACCGGCACCCGGCTGATCAGCAGGAAGCCGATGAAGATGGTGTAGGCGGCCGCGGCGAAGCCGGTCACCCGGTCGATAGGCATCCCCATGATCCCGAGATAGACCGGCAGCAGCACCAGCAGCGCGCCTGCTGGCGCCGGCACTCCAACGAAGTAGTAGCTCTGCCAGGCGGTGCGCACGGGATTTTCCGAGATCACATTGAATCGCGCCAGCCGCAGCCCGGCGGCGACGGCGAACACGATGGCTGCGATCCAGCCGAAGGAGCGCGCCTGATCGAGAATGAAGACATAGAGCACCAGCGCCGGCGCCACGCCGAAATTGATGATGTCGGCCAGCGAATCCATCTGCGCGCCGAATTTCGACTGGGCCTTCAAGAGCCGCGCGACACGGCCGTCAATGCCATCGAGAAAGGCCGCGATCAGCACCATCGCCACGGCCATCTGGATATTGTTCTCGAAGGCAAGCCGGATCCCGGTCATGCCGGCGCAGATCGCCAGAACCGTGATCAGGTTGGGAATGATCATCCGGAACGGGATTTCACGCAGCCGCGGGCCGCGGCCCCCGTCGAGTTCTTCTTCCGGGCCGTGCGGTTCAAAGGGCGGAAACGGCGTCTGCATGAATGTCTCCCTTGGTTCCAGGCTTGCCCTGCCTGATGCATGTCGCGAAAAAGTGCAGCGGTTTTGCGTTGACGGCATTCAAGATCACAAGATCAACGCTCGACGCCCGGATACGTTCGCCGGATACGCCGTACTGCATGCCCTAATCCCGGCGGCTGACCACGGGTCCCTTGGTCGAGCCAAATTCGGCAAGCA
This sequence comes from Hoeflea sp., assembly GCA_019084245.1. Taxonomy (GTDB): domain Bacteria; phylum Pseudomonadota; class Alphaproteobacteria; order Rhizobiales; family Rhizobiaceae; genus Hoeflea. Next base: position 110,174 of record JAHRFE010000024.1, on the reverse strand, counting down.
TTGTTTCGCCCGCAATCGCCGTCTGCCCGACGCTGACCAGCGCGCGCGCCGAAGCCGGCAGGAACACGTCGAGGCGTGAGCCGAAGCGGATCAGGCCGAAGCGCTCGCCTGCGTCCAGCCGGTCGTTCTCTTCGGTCCAGCACAGGATGCGGCGCGCCACCAGGCCAGCGATCTGGACGACGCCGATCTCGCCATGGCGGGTGGTCTCTAACACCAGCCCGCTGCGCTCGTTCTCGGTGCTGGCCTTGTCGAGTTCGGCATTGAGGAACGCGCCCTGGGAATAGACCTTGCGCACCACCTGGCCCTTGACCGGGGCACGGTTCACGTGACAGTCGAACACATTCATGAACACCGAGATGCGCAGCATCTCGTCTGCGCCGAGACCGAGTTCGGGCGGCGGCATCATCCGCACCACCGACGACACCCTGCCGTCGGCCGGGCTGATCACCAGATCGTCGTCAAGCGGCGTCACGCGCTCGGGGTCGCGGAAGAAATAGGCGCACCATGCGGTCAGCACCAGACCGATCCAGAACAGCGGATCGGCGATGAAGCCCAGAAGCACCGAAGCGCCGAAGAAGATGGCAACGAACTTGTAGCCCTCCCGGTGAACGGGAACCAGGGCGTTGCGAACGCTGTCGATGATACTCATGATGTCTTTCCTGAAATGTCCGTTTGGCCGTGACTACAGCAATTCGGCCCAAAGGGGAAACCACTTTAGGCTCTCGCGGGTTCCGCCCTGGCCGAAATCGGGCGATCTTCGGCCCGGGGCGACAACACGACGCGTCGCGCCCCACCGTGTGCCGGCGCATGGCCGGCACCCTGCATCAGGCCTCGCCGATCTCCGGCGTGCGGCGGCGGGTGACGATGCCCATCTCGTCGTCCTCGCGCATCCGCTTGAGCTGTTCCTCCGCCGCCGTCGCCTCGCGCTGGCGATCCCACATCGCCGCAAACAGACCTTTCTGGGCGAGAAGCTCCGTATGGGTGCCGCGCTCTGCGATCACCCCGTCCTTGAGCACGATGATCTCGTCGGCGCTGACCACCGTTGACAGCCGGTGGGCGATGACCAGCGTGGTGCGTCCCTTCGAGACGAAATCGAGCGCCGTCTGGATCTCCTGCTCGGTGGCGGTGTCGAGCGCCGATGTCGCCTCGTCGAGGATCAGGATCGGCGGCGCCTTCAGGATCGTGCGGGCGATCGCCACGCGCTGCTTCTCGCCGCCCGACAGTTTCAGCCCGCGTTCGCCCACCATTGCCTTGAAGCCATCGGGCAGAGAGCGGATGAAGCCGCCGATCTGGGCCAGATCCGCCGCCTGATCGATTTCCCCGTCGGTGGCGTCTATGCGGCCATAGCGGATGTTGTAGGCAATGGTGTCGTTGAACAGCACCGTGTCCTGCGGCACCATGCCGATGGCCGACCGCAGGCTTTTCTGCGTCACGTCGCGCACATTCTGCCCGTCGACGGTAATGGACCCCGACTGGATGTCGTAGAACCGGTACAGGAGCCGCGAGATCGTCGACTTGCCGGCGCCCGAGGGCCCGACAATGGCGATGGTCTTGCCTGCCGGCACCTCGAAGGAAATGCCCTTGAGGATCGGCCGCGCCGGGTCATAGCTGAAATGCACATTGTCAAACCGGATTGCGCCCTGGTCGACGGCCAGCGACTTGGCATCGGGCTTGTCGGTCACTTCGGGCTCGACATCGAGAAGCTCGAACATCTGCTCGATATCGGTCAGGCCCTGGCGGATTTCGCGGTAGACGAAGCCGATGAAATTGAGCGGAACCGAGAGCTGCATCAGCATCGCGTTGATGAAGACGAAATCGCCGATGGTCTGGGTGCCGGCCTGCACGGCAAGCGCCGACATCACCATCATCACGGTCATGCCGATCCCGAAGATCACGCCCTGGCCCATGTTGAGCCAGCCCAACGAGGTCCAGACCTGGGTCGCCGATCTCTCATAGGATTCCATGGAGTGATCGAAGCGCCGCGCCTCCATCTCCTCATTGCCGAAATATTTCACAGTCTCGTAGTTCAAAAGCGAATCGACCGACTTGGTGTTGGCGTCGGTGTCTGACGAGTTCATCGCCCGTCGGATGCCGATGCGCCAGTCCGAGGCCCGCACCGTGAACCAGATGTAGAACCAGACGGTGACGGCGGTGACGGCGACATAGGCCCAGCCATAGGCCAGGCCGAAGATGAGGGCGGTCAGCGCGAATTCGATCAGCGTCGGCGCGGTGTTGAGAATGGTGAAGCGGACAATGGTCTCGATGCCCTTGGTGCCCCGCTCGATCACCCGCGACAGGCCACCGGTCCGGCGTTCGAGGTGAAACCTGAGCGACAATTCATGCATGTGGACAAAGGTCTTGAATGCAAGTTGCCGCACAGCATGCTGTCCGACCCGGGCAAACAGCGCGTCGCGCAGCTGGTTGAAGCCCCATTGCACGATGCGCACCACATTGTAGGCAACCACCAGCATCACCGGCGTGGCGATCAGCGCCGGCATCCATGCCGCCACCGAGCTTTCGCCATTGAGCGCGTCGGTTGCCCATTTGAAGAAATAGGGCACCGAGATCAGCACGATTTTCGACAGCAGCAGGAACAGCGTCGCCCACAGCACCCGCATCTTGAGATCCGGGCGGTCGGCCGGCCACATATAGGGCCACAGGTTTTTCAGCGTGCCGAGCGGATTGCCCTGGTCGGCGGAAACAGTTTTCGATGCCAAATCAAATGTCCTTGTGTCCGGCGGCCGGCTGCCGCAGGGGGTCTGAAGGCGCGTCATGGGTTGCCTGCGGGCAGCAGCCGGCGCAGCAATGATCGAGTGTCTGACTGATGACGCCCGCCAGCGCGCGAAGCGCGGGTGCGTTAATGGCGTAGCGGGAACATTGCCGCTCCGCCCTGAAGCTCACCAGCTCGGCCTCGACCAGGATCTTGAGGTGCTGCGACACGGTCGATTGCGCAAGCCCCGCCCTTTGCACCAGATCCTTGACGCAGCAGCTGTCGGCCGATCCCAATTGCCTCAGGATCCCGAGTCGCGCGGGATGCGCCAGCGCCGCGAGCTTGCGCGCCACGGCTTCATCCTTCGGAGAGGTGCTTGTCTGAGCGATGTTCATCGTTCATCGGCGATATACGATGAAATATAGACAGTCAACCGCCTCAGGGCTTTTTTGCGGGACTGAGAAGCTGTTTGTGCAGCTCCTCGGCATTCTCCAGCGGGCTTTCGGGCACCGAGAACACCTGGCCGGGCTTGATGCGGTCCGGATTCTGGATCTGCGACCGGTTCGCGACATAGATCGTGGTGTAGCGAACCCCCTGGCCATAGGTGCGGCGGGATATCTGCCACAGCGTGTCGCCGCGCCGGATGATCACTGCCCCTGGCGTCGACGCAAGGGGCGCCTGCACGATGGTTCTGGGTTCGCCCTGCCCGCCGGCGACACCCGCTGGATCGGACGAATTGGCGGCGGCAACGGCGATCTCAGCCGGTTCGGACAGTGCGGTTTCGGCCCGTTTGACACTCTCGCTCAGCTTGCCGAGATGCGTGGCGCTGTCGGCTCCGCCTGCTGCCAGCGGCTGACCGGCGCCAATTGATGCCGTCGGCATGATCGCTGTCAGGGCTGCTTCCGCCTGCGCCCGCATGGACTGTGCCATGGCCATCGCCTCGGCGCTGCTGCCCTCGGGAAGGTCCGCGATCGACGCGCCCTTGAGCTTGGCGACTGCCTCATCATAGGCAGCCGACACAGCACTTGCATCGGGCGTCTCTGGCGCGGAAACCATCCTTTGCAGCATCGACAACGCCTCGAACGACTCTTCGCGCATTTTCGAAAGGCTCGCGATGTCAGGCAGGATCAGGGCGTCCGGCGCAGCAGGCTCGGCCGTCACGGCGCTGGACGGCGCCACGGCGGCAAGCGATTCACCTTCAGGCCGGCTGAACGGCACGGTGGCGCGCAACAGAACCTCCTGCCCGTCGCGGTCCATCAGATCGGCATTGATGATGTGCTCTCCCACCGAAAGCTCGCTGATTGCCTCGATGATGAACCGTCCGGTTTCGTCGGCCTTTTCCATACCGATCACCACGCCGTCGGCAGAAACCCGGACCGGATATCCCGGCGTTGCCGAGCCGGCCACGAAGACCCGCTCGCCCTCGATCTCGACGGCGTCAACGCGGACAGTGGCGCCCGCTGGAAGATCCGTTGCGGCCTGCTCCGCGGCTGCCTCGGGTGTTGCCATCGCCACTTCCGTGGCAGGCTGCGCGGCCGGTTCCGCCGTGACATCGGCTTCTGGAGTTGCGGAGGGTTCGGCCCCGGTCACTGCATCGGCGCCGGAAGCAGTCGCCGTTTCGGCTTCCGCCTTGTCCTCGGCCGCCATCTCTGGCGCAGTGGTTGTCAACAGCGACGAGGCGTCCGGAAGCGGGGGCGTTTCGACGCTCGCCGGAGCGGCGGCGCTGTCCGTGACCTCGCTTTCCGGGACCGTCGCTGTTTCGGGCGTCGCAGCTTCCGGCGCGACTATCTCTGGCGCCGCGATTTCCGGCGCAGCGGGCGTCACCGCCGGCACACTGTCGGCTTCACCGGATCCGGTGGACGCCATTTCCACGGGCTTCTCGATCGCAGGCGCTTCCGGCTGCACGATGATCCGGCTCGCCTGGCCCGGCTTGCTCACCATGGCCAGCAGGTCTCCGCCGGCTTCCTTTGGAATCGAGACGGTGGCGACCTCTTCGGACCGGCGGGTCTCGCCGCCCTGACCAACGGTTTCAAGGGTCAGCTGATAATCGCCCGGCGCCAGCGGCTCGTCGAGAACCGCGGCAAAATCACCGCTTGGTCCGACCCGGGTTGAGGCAATGACGGTCTCGCCATTCATGATGTTGAGCGTGGTGCCGGGCTCGGCCCTTCCGGCGATCACCGTGGAACCGTCGGGCTCGACCCGGAGCACATCGAAGCTCGGCGTGACCCAGCTTCCGGCGTCCGCGGGTTCGCCCGGCTCCGCTCTGGCGACTTCGGTGCCTGCAGCCTCTTCCGGCGCGGCTTGCGGCTCGGTCACCGCGCCATCCGCCAGACCGGAGACCTGTGCCGGCTCGGACACCGTCTCCTCGGTCGCTTTGAAAACCTGAGGCGCGACGAAATAGGTGCCGACAGCAGCGGCAACAATCACGCCTGCGATCGCAGGCAGGCCCGCACCGATTTTCAAAATACCGGCGATCTTTGCCAAACCGGCACCAAAATTGATCATAGTCTGCTCCGCATTCCCGGCGGAAACCGCCGCTATGGCTTTAAAACCTATCTGGTTTGAATCTCCGGCACAAGAAAAAGCAAGCTGCAGCGCAGCATCAGGCTTGACCATCTTGCCGGGCGCATGTTCAGTCGCCGGATGAACACATCTTCGACCGCCATCAAATCGATCTGCGTCTATTGCGGATCCCAGCCGGGCCGGAATCCGGCCTATCGCGCTGCGGCCCAGATCCTCGGCCGCGCCATGGCCGAAAGCGGCATTGACCTCGTCTATGGCGGAGGCACCAAGGGCATCATGGGGGCGGTGGCCGACGCGGTCCTGTCCTCAGGCGGCAGGGCCATCGGCATCATTCCTGAATTCCTGATGGACAAGGAAGCCTCGCGTCATTCTCTCGGGCAGTTGAGCGAATTGCATGTCACCAGGGACATGCATGAGCGCAAGCACATGATGTTCGAACGCTCGGACGCCTTCGTCACCCTGCCCGGCGGCATCGGCACGCTGGAGGAGATCATCGAGATCATGACCTGGGCCCAGCTCGGGCGGCACACCAAGCCGATGGTCTTCGCCAATATCAACGGCTTCTGGGATCCGCTCAATGCGCTTCTCGGCCACATGACCGGCGAAGGCTTCATCCACACCGCGCATCTGGTCCGGCCGATGGTGATCGACCAGGCCGAAGCCATCGTCCCCGCCATCCTGGCCCAAGCGGCAGGCGGCACCGATGAGGGCGAACCGGAACTGATCAGCCGGATGTGAGCGCTGCCGCGGCCGCAGCGCGCCGCGCCTTGCGCGAGCGCAGAAGCGACGACGTGTAGATGCCGAGCGCGATCCAGATCAGCACGAAGGCCGCGAGCTTGTAGGGGCCGAACGGCTCCTTGAACACAAACACCGCGATGATGAAGATCATCGTCGGCGCGATGTACTGCATGATGCCGATGGTCGACAGCCTGAGCAGCTTGGCGCCATTGGCATAGATCATCAGCGGCACCGCCGTGACCACCCCGCAGCCGAGCAGCAGCCAGACATCGGTCATGCCGGTGCTGCCGAAATGACCTGTGCCATTGGCTTCGACATAGGCGATGTAACCAATGGCCGGCACGGTCAGGATCAGCACTTCGAGAAAGAAGCCCTGATTCGGACCCACCGGCAGCGATTTCTTGAAATAGGCATAGAACCCCCAGGTTCCGGCCAGACTGAGCGAGACCCAGGGCAAGCCGCCCGTTTCCAGCGCCAGCAGCCCGACCGCGGCAACCGCCAGCGCGATCGCGGCCTTCTGCCGGCCGTCGAGCCTTTCCTTGAGCAGCACCGCGCCCAGGAAGATCGAAAACAGCGGATTGATGTAGTAACCAAGCGCCGTTTCGACCGCCCTGCCCGCCCCGATCGACCAGACGTAAATGCCCCAGTTGATCGTGATCAGGCCTGCCGTGATCAGGGCCATCGACATCGTGCGCGGCGACTTGAAGGCCGCGCGGATATCTCCGGTCCGGCCAAGCAGGATCAGCACCACGGCCGCGATCGGCACCGACCACACCACCCGGTGGGCCACCACCTCGACCGCCGGAATATGCGCTACCGCCTTCATGTAGAACGGCAGGAACCCCCACAACAGATAGGCTGTGAGCGCGAAGGCGAAGCCGCGGCCCGTGTCTTCGTCATAGGCTACCGGGGCAATCAGGGCCGGCTCGACGTTTTCCTGCGCCATTTATCGGGTTCTGCCTTCTTTTTGGAGACGCGATCCCTAACTTATACAATGTGAATGGGCAAATTCATTCCGCTGAAGTGTCTGCAAGCGCCAACGCCAAAGTCGCGCACCCGGCGCGGCCCGGATGAATGCAGGCAAGGGAGACCGGCATGCCATCGCGATCCACCCAGGCCATCCGCCAGGCCTATGCCCGCGCCATGCTGGCCGAGGCCGGCGTCACCGATCCGGCGCTCGAAAGGGCGATGGCAGCGGTGCCGCGCGAGGACTTCCTCGGGGATCCGCCCTGGCACGTGCACGGCCTCGGCCAGGGCCGCCCGCAGGAGACAAGCGATCCACACGACATTTACCGCGACGTACTGGTTAGCCTCGATGCCGGCAAGGGCCTGAACAATGGCAGCCCGTCGCTGCATGCAGCCGGCCTGCACGCGCTTGCCGCGCGTCCGGGGGAGACCGTCGTCCATATCGGCGCCGGCACAGGCTATTACAGCGCCATCCTTGCAGAGACCGTCGGACCGCAAGGCCGTGTGGCAGCAGTGGAATTTGACCCCGAAATGGCTGCACGGGCGAAGCACTGCCTCAAGCCCTGGCCGAATGTCGAACCGGTCGAAGGCAACGGCGCCGACTGGCCGCGGGAACCGGCGGACATCCTCTACGTCAATTTCGCCGTCGACCGGCCAGCCGACCCTTGGATCGAGAGGCTCAAACCCGGGGGCCGGCTGCTGTTTCCGCTCGGCGTGCCGGAAGAACCGATGCGCGTGGGCGGACCTTCCTATTCCGCAAGGGCCGGCTACCTGCTGGTCACCAACACGCCGGACGGGTATGCCGCCCGCTTTCTTCAGGCCGTCTCCTTCGTCTGGAACGAGGCCATCCCGCAGGCGGACGACGACAGCCATGCACGACTGCGCCAGGCGATGCGCCGGGGCGGCGGCGCCTGGTCGGTCAGAAGCCTGCGCTGGAGAACCCCTCCGCAACCGGAGGAATGGTATGCGCAGGATGCTTGGGGCCTGTCTTTCGATCCGCCCGGAACGGCGCGTTAGTCCGCCTACTCCGCCGCCACCCGTCCCGCCAGATCGCGGTTCTTCATCAGCTTGTAGACGATCGAATCCATCAGCGCCTGGAACGAGGCGTCGATGATGTTGTCGGACACACCGACGGTCCACCAGCGCGCGCCGGTGCCGTCGGTGGATTCGATCAGCACCCTTGTGATCGCCTCGGTGCCGCCATTGAGGATACGCACCTTGTAGTCCGTCAGCTCCAGATCGGCGATTTCGGACTGGTAGACGCCGAGGTCTTTCCTCAGCGCGATGTCGAGCGCGTTGACCGGGCCCTGGCCCTCGGCCACCGACATCATCTCGACGCCATCGACGACAAGCTTGACGACCGCTTCCGAGACCGTCCGGATCCGCCCCATCGCGTCAAACCGGCGCTCCACCATCACCCGGAAACTGGTGACTGCGAAAAACTCCGGCACAAGGCCGAGCGTCCGGTGCGCGAGCAGCTCGAAGCTCGCATCCGCCCCCTCATAGGCGTAGCCGGTGGCCTCGCGGTCTTTCACCAGGCCGATCAGATGATCGAGCTTCGGGTCATCCTTCTGGACCGTGATGCCGCGCTGCCTGAGCGCATTGATGAAGTTCGATTTCCCGCCCTGGTCCGAGACCATCACCTTGCGGAAATTGCCCACACTTTCGGGCGGCACATGCTCGTAGGTGCGCGGATCCTTCATCAGCGCCGAGGCGTGGATGCCCGCCTTGGTGGCGAATGCCGAGGCGCCGACATAGGGCGATTGCGTGGCGGGCGAGCGGTTGAGCAATTCGTCGAACCCATGGCTGAGTGGCGTCAGGCCATTGAGCTTGTCCGCGGTGATGCCTGTCTCGAAGCGCTCCGCATAGACGGGCTTGAGCGCCAGCGTGGCGATCAGCGTGATCAGATTGGCGTTGCCGCAGCGCTCGCCGATGCCGTTGAGCGTGCCCTGGATCTGGCGTACCCCGGCTTCCACCGCGGCCAAGGAATTCGCCACCGCCTGGCCGGTGTCATTGTGCGCATGAATGCCGAGCCGGTCGCCCGGAATGCCCTCGGCGATCAGGTCGGTGACGATCGCGCTGATTTCCGAGGGCTGTGTGCCGCCATTGGTGTCGCACAGCACGATCCAGCGCGCGCCCGCATCGAAGGCGGCCCTGGCGCAAGCGACCGCATAGGCGGGATTGGCCTTGTAGCCGTCGAAGAAATGCTCGCAATCGACCAACGCCTCCTTGCCTGCCCCGATCACGGCGCGCACGGATTCGGAGATCGACTCGAGGTTTTCCTCATTGGTGCAGCCGAGCGCCACCTCGACATGATAATCCCAGCTCTTGGCGACCAGGCACACCGCATCGCCCGCCGCCTGGATCAGCCCGGCAAGGCCGGGATCGTTGGACGCCGAGACGCCCGCCCGCTTGGTCATGCCGAAGGCCACGAACGAGGCCCTGGCCGTGCGCTTCTTGGCAAAAAATGCCGTGTCGGTGGGGTTCGCGCCCGGATAGCCGCCCTCGACATAATCGATGCCGAACTCGTCGAGTATCCGCGCGATGGCGATCTTGTCGTCGACGGAAAAATCGATCCCCGGCGTCTGCTGGCCGTCCCTGAGCGTGGTGTCGAAGAGGTAGATGCGGTCTTTGGTCATCATGTGTCTGCCTTCCCCGCAAACCTGTCCGTCGCGCGGATCAGCCGGTCGAGAATTCCCGGCTCCGAATAGGCATGCCCCGCGCCCTCGATCAGGTGGAACGCGGCCCGCGGCCAGGCCTTGTGCAATTCCCAGGCGATCCGCGCCGGGCACGGCATGTCGTAGCGGCCATGCACGATGACGCCGTCGATGCCCGAGAGCCGTCCCGCGTCGCGCAGCAGCTGCCCCTCGTCGAGCCATCCGGCGTGGACGAAGAAATGGTTCTCGATCCGCGCAAAGGCCAGCGCGAAGCGGTCCTCGTGGAACACGTCGCTGGTCGAGGGCTCGGGCAAGAGCGTGATGGTCTCGCCCTCCCAGCCGCTCCAGGCCTTGGCAGCGGCCAGTTGCGCGGCCTTGTCCTCGCCCACCAGACGCCTGCGGTAGGCGCCCATCAGGTCGCCCCGCTCGGTTTCAGGAATCGGGGCCAGGAACCGCTCCCATTTGTCGGGAAACATCTCCGAGACGCCGAACTGATAATACCAGTCAAGTTCGGCCCTGGTCAGCGTGTAGATGCCGCGCAGCACCAGCTCGCTCACGCGGCCCGGATGGGTCTCGGCGTAAGCCAGCGCCAGCGTCGAGCCCCAGGAGCCGCCGAACACCAGCCATTTCTCGAACCCGGCCATTTCTCTCAGCCGCTCGATGTCATTGACCAGGTCCCAGGTGGTGTTGTTGTCCAGCGAGGCGAATGGCGTCGAGCGGCCGCAGCCGCGCTGGTCGAACAGGATCACATCATAGAGCTTGGGATCGAACAGGCGGCGCTGGTTCGGGTTGATGCCGCCGCCGGGCCCGCCATGCAGGAACACCGCAGGCTTGGCACCGCGGGTTCCGACCCGCTCCCAATAGATGGAATGGCCGTCGCCGGCGTCGAGAAATCCGGTCTCGAACGGCTCGATCTCGGGGTAGAGTGTGCGCAAATTATTCATCGTCTCATCCCCAATTGACCCAGATAACGACCGCGGCGGTCACCACAACCACCAGCACGCCCTTGCCGATCAGCCCGTAAAGCAGCCATTTCGGCATTTCGGTTCCCGGCTTGCGCGCGCTCATGTCCGGTCCTCCGGCGGCCAGGTATCTGTGTCGTGATCGGGATGCTGGTTGTTGACCAGGGTTTGAAGAAACGCCACCGCCTCGGCGTCCTCCATGGTGTCGCGCTCGGGTAGCGCGGGAAGCCCGTCACACCACACCCGCTTGGCCTCGACGCCATAGGCGATCACAGGCGGCACCTGGTCCGGATCGTCAAACGCCAGCACCGACAGCGCCAGCCCGTCGGGCGCGTCATAGGCGAGCGGCGTGCCGCAGGACCCGCAAAACCCGCGCCGCGCGGCGTTCGAACTCTGGAACCAGGAGGGCTGCCCGCGCGTCCATTCGAACTCCGCCTCGCCCACCGAGACCAGCGCCAGCGCCTGGCTCGCCGACGCCTTCTGGCACATGCGGCAGTAACACACGGATGAGGTACCGGGCCGGCCTGAAAGCCGGAACCGCACGGCGCCGCACTGGCAGCCGCCGGAGAGATTTTCAGTCATGTTCAAGCCCTCCCGATGAGCCGCAGGATGTGGGTGCATACATTTTCAATGTCGTGAAGCACATCGTCGTTCCAGAACCGGACGACCTGCCATCCCTGCTGTTCGAGATAGTCCGTTCGCGCCTGGTCATGAGCCTGGTTTTCGGCGTGCTGGCTGCCATCGATTTCAACAACCAGCTTGTATTCAGGACAGGCGAAATCGACGATGTAGCCGCCAATCGGCATCTGCCGCCGGAAGCTCAGGCCCATCAAGCGGTGCGCCCGCAGCTCATTCCAGAGCTTCAGTTCCGCCTCGGTCATGGCGCTGCGCATGCGGCGCGCGTTTTGTCTCAGATGCGGCGGGACTTTCCGGTGCGGCAACACACCCCCCTCTGTCACTGCGTGACATCTCCCCCGCAAGGGGGGAGATCGGCGGGCCAAAACACCGCGCCCGGCCAACAACACTGCATTTGCAACCTGAATGCAACCTGAAAGGGAATGCATGCCTGAGGAACCGGTTGAGCGCGCGGCCTCCAATCTCCCCCCTTGCGGGGGAGATGTCGGCGTAGCCGACAGAGGGGGGTAAAGCCCGCCGCTCACCGCCGGTCCTCCCAGGCTACTCCGAACAGAGTCGGTTTGGGGCCAGTTCCTGGCTTGGATCCGGTCAAGCAGCCGCACTTCCCGGTGCGGCAACACACCCCCCTCTGTCACTGCGTGACATCTCCCCCGCAAGGGGGGAGAGCGGCGAGCGGCAAGATCCCGCCCCGCCAACCAAACTGCATTTGCAACGGAAATGCAGACTGAAAGCGAATGTAAGCCTGAGGAAGCGGTTGAACGCGCGACCCTCAATCTCCCCCCTTGCGGGGGAGATGTCGGCGTAGCCGACAGAGGGGGGTAAAGCCCGCCGCTCACCGCCGCACCTCCCAGGTGGTCACCCGCTCGCCGGTCTGAGGATCCTTGCCGTCCTTGAGCTGAATGCCCTGCTCCAGCAACTCGTCGCGGAGCCTGTCGGCCTCGGCCCAGTTCTTGGCGGCGATGAAGGCGAGGCGTTGGTTGATTTTTTCGGTCAATGCATCTGTATCCACATCAGTATCATCCGAAAAGAAGATGCCTGCGAGGTTCAAGAGAGCAATGAATGTATAAACCTCGACCCGCGTTGCTCCATCAGTGAGGTTGAAGTCTCCCTCTCTTATAGCGCGAGACGAGTGATCCAAGAATCTCTTCAGATTCGGCGTATTCAAATCGTCCATCAATGGAAGGCCGACGTCGTCCATCAATGACAGGCCGATGCTTGGTCCAGCCGATAGTTTTTCCTCTTCAGGATCAGCCCACGGAGCCACAATTCGATAACTCCGGGCTGCGGAATTCGCAGCAACTGCGTCTGCAGCCAAGAGGATATCCAAGGCTTTCCTATACTTTTCGATCGTTGCCTCCGCCTCCTCCAGCCGCTTTACGCTGAAATCAATCGGCTCCCGATAATGCGTCATCAGCATCGCCAGCCGCAGCACCTCGCCCGGCCACTTCCGTCCGCCGAACTTCTCCGTCTCCAGCAATTCCGCAATCGTGACGAAATTGCCCTCCGACTTGGACATCTTCCGGCCCTCGACCTGCAGGAAGCCGTTGTGCATCCACAGGTTCGCCATCCGCTCGGTGCCATGGGCGCAGCAGGACTGGGCGATCTCGTTTTCGTGGTGGGGGAAGATCAGGTCCAGCCCGCCGCCGTGGATGTCGAAGGTCTCACCCAGATGATGCTCGCTCATCACCGAGCATTCGATGTGCCAGCCTGGGCGGCCGTGGATGGTGATGATTCGGCTGTTCGCGCCAATAGCCCTTCTTTCATGTTCTGAAATAACAAATTCAGCTTCCCAACCTTCGGATGGAGCAGGCGTGAATTCACCATCCCAACCAGGCTCGGAGGACATGCTCTCCTTCCACAGCACGAAATCGGCCGGGTTGCGCTTGTGCGCCTCCACCGCGATGCGGGCGCCGGCCTGCTGGTCCTCGAGCTTGCGGTTCGACAGCTTGCCATAATCGGGCATCGAGCCCACCGCAAACAGCACCTCGCGGCCCTCGCGGCCGGAGGTGACATAGGCGTTGCCCTTGTCGATCAGCGCCTGGATCATTTTCACCATCCCATCGATATGGGCGGTGGCACGCGGCTCGTGGGTGGGCGGCAGGCAGCCGAGTGCGGCCGCATCCTTGTGGAAGCGGTCGGCGGTTTTTTCCGTGACCTTGGCGATCGCCTCGTTGAGCGGCAGGTCGGGATAATCGCGAAGCGCCCGGGCGTTGATCTTGTCGTCGACGTCGGTGATGTTGCGCACATAGGTGACGTGGCTCTCGCCATAGACATGGCGCAACAGCCGGTAGAGCACGTCGAACACGATCACCGGCCTTGCATTGCCGATATGGGCGAAATCATAGACCGTCGGGCCGCAGACATACATGCGGACATTCTTCTCATCGATAGGCCGAAACTCTTCCTTGACCCGCGTCAGCGTGTTCCAGAACTTGAGCTCGCTCATGTCAACTCCCCGATGCCGGCCCCCGGGCCCGGGTCGTTTGTCCTGTTTGTGAAAGAAGACGAAAACGGCCGAGCCAGCGGTGAGCTAGCGAATAATGATGCCGCAGATGCAGGTGGCGCGGACGCCCTGTGCCGTTTTCATGCTGGTCTTATCCCCGATTGCGCGGGTCCGGTCAAGATGGGGGGCGGCGGGCTCAGCCGGTAAAAAACCGGTACATCAGCGACGCTGACAAAAGCGCCATCACGGCCGCGATCAGCCCGTCGAGCACCCGCCAGGCCGAGGGCCGCTTGAACAGGGGCTCGAGCACGCGCGCGCCATAGCCGAGGCCGAAGAACCACAGGAACGAAGCCGACATCGCGCCGATGGCAAAGGCCAGCCGCGCTGTCCCCTCGTAGCGCGCGCTCAAGCCGCCCACGAGCAGCACGGTGTCGAGATAGACATGCGGGTTGAGAAAGGTGAAGGCCAGGCACATCAGCACAGCGGCCTTGAGCGAGCCCGGCCCGGTCCTTGCCGCCTCGAGCCCCGACGGCCGGAGCGCCCGCCTCAGCGCCATCACCGCATAGACCGCCAGGAACGCCGCGCCGCCGAGCGTGACAACGGCGATCAGCACCTGGGATGAGGAAATGATCGCGCCAAGGCCGGCGACGCCGAGCCCGATCAGCGCCGCGTCCGACAGGGCGCAGATCAGGCACAGGATGAACACATGCTGCCTGAGCAGCCCCTGTCTGAGGATGAAGGCATTCTGCGCGCCGATGGCGATGATCAGCGAGCCGCCGAGCAGGAGCCCGGCGATGGCGGGGGCGAGTAAGGGGGACATGGGATCTAGAACAGTTTCATCTGGTCGGGCGGACCATCCGCCGCTTTGGGTTTTGGCGCGCGTTTGGCGGGCTTTGAAGGTTCTTCCACAGGCGCGGCCTCCGTCGCCGGCGCCTGCACCTCCGGGCCGGCATTGGCGACCTTGTTGACAAGGTCGGAGACGCGGATCGCCTCGAAATAACCGTCCGGCGCCGGCGCCATGAGATCGGCGACATGCCGTGGCTCCTGATTGAGGCAGTCGAGCCAGCGCGAGAAATCCTGCGGATCGATCACCACCGGCATCCGGTCGTGAATCGGCGCCACCTCGCGGTTGGGACCCACCGTCAGGATCGCAGCCGTGTCGATTTCCGCCCCGTCGGCGCTCATATAGGTTTCCATCAGCCCGGCGAAGGCGACGATGCCGCCAGCCCGGGGCCTGATCCAGTAGGGCGTGGATTTCTGCTTGGAGCCCTTGGGCGGCCGGCGCCATTCATAGAACCCCGAGGCCGCGACCAGCACCCGGCGGTGGCGCATGGCGGCGCGGAACGAGGCCTTCTCGGCGGCCGTCTCCGAGCGCGCATTGATCAGAAGCGGAAACTCCGACGGGTCCTTGACCCAGCCCGGCAAAAACCCCCAGCGCGCCAGAAGCGCCCGGCGGTCGGTGCGGTTGTCGCCCTCCGCGCGGCGGCGGTCGCCGGCCACGATCAGGATCGGCTGGGTCGGCGCAATGTTGTAGCGCGCCGGGAAATCCTCGATCTCCTCGAGCCCGAACATCTCCTGCACCTCATGGGGCGTTGCAGTCAGCGAGAAACGGCCACACATTGCCAATCCATGGCTGAGGATTTCCGGAGGGTCAAGAAGCGAGCGGCTCGGCGCAAGCGTCCGACACGCCAACAGCGGGCGAGCTAAACGGACGGGTTGACCATTCTGTCGGACACGATCCGTCCGTCTTCCAGCGTGACGATACGGTCGGCCAGTTCCAGGATGCGGTTGTCGTGGGTCACCATCACTGTCGTGGTGCCGCGCTTTTGTCCCAGTTTCCTGAGCATCGCCACCACATTCAAGCCGCTCTCCTTGTCCAGCGCCGCTGTCGGCTCATCGGCGAAAACGATGTCGGGATTGCCAACCAGCGCCCGGGCCACCGCCACCCGCTGCTTCTGCCCGCCCGACAGATTGGCAGGCAGATAATCCAGCCGGTCCGAAAGCCCGAGCAGCGACAGGGCATGGCGCGCGGCCTCCTGTTCGGCCTTCGGATCATCGAGGCGATGGACCTGCAGCCCCATCTGCACGTTCTGCATCGCGGTCAGGCTGCCGTGCAGATTGTGCGCCTGAAAGATGAAGCCGAGCCGGCGCCTTAGCGCCTCGTTGAGCGCAGTGCCCGCCCCCATCAGCTCATGCCCGAGCAGGTTGATCGAGCCGTCCTGCAGGTCGCGCAGGCAGCCCATCAGCGTCAGCACCGTTGTCTTGCCCGAGCCCGACGGCCCCATCAGCACGGTCAGGCTTCCCCGCGCCACCTTGAGATCGATGTCAAACAGCGCCTGCTTGCGGGCTTCGCCGGCGCCGAACCAATGGTTCAGGCCAACGACATTGATCGGCGCGTCATCGCTCATCGCCCACCCCTCAAAACAAGTCAGCCGGATCGGCCGCCGCCAGCCTGCGGGTGGCGATGGCGCCAGACAGCGAACAGGCGACCAGCGTTCCGATCAGCACGATCACGGCCATGTCCCACGTCATCGCCAAGGGCAGATTGGTGGCTTTTTTCATGCCGGCCAGCAGTCCGGTGCCGACGATCACGCCGGGAACAAATCCGAACACGGCCAGGATCAGCGCCTCTTCGAAGACTATGCCGAGGAAGAACTTCTGCGGATAGCCCATCGCCTTGAAGGTCGCATATTCGGACAGATGATCGGCCACGTCGGTCGAGAGCACCTGATAGACGATGACGATGCCGACCAGCACACCGATGATCACGCCGAAGCCGAATATGATCCCGGTCGGCCGTTTGGTTTGCTGGTATTTCAGGTCGTCCGCCTTGGCCTGGGCGTAGGATCGGATCCGCAGGGACTTGTCCGAGATCAGTTCCCGAAGCCGGGCCGACACCGTTTCCGGGTCCGCTCCGGGCGCCACCTTGAGCAGAATGTGATCGGGCGCTGCCGACCGGCGCGCCGGATACAGCGACAGGAATGTCTGATCCGACATGATCAGATACCCGTCGCCGCCAAATCCGCCGCCACCCTGGAACGTGTCGTAGAGCGTCAGTGTCTTGCCGGTCACCTCGAAGGAAGCCGGGGTCTGTGGGCGGATCGCGGCCGCCTCTTCAGGTGGCAGTCCGCGGGTGGCCATGTCCAGAATGCCCGAATCGCTCAGTTGAAGCGTCGCGAGTTTTGGTTTGAGCACGGGGCTCAGAAAATCCGGCAGCGTCGGATCGATGCCGAAACTGGTGAGCCCCAGCGTCTTGGTCGGGCGCGGCCAGCTGGTGTTGCCGACAAAAATGCCGGTGCCGAGCGTCACCTCCGGATCGGCCTGCGCCTGGAACAGCCATTGCCGCGCGACATTGCCGCCCTCCGTCAGGGAATTGGCGTCGGAAGCGGAGATCATGATGTCGGCTGTGAAGAACTCGTAGGGCTTCAATGTTGCCGTCGCCATCGAGTTCATGATGCCGAGCTGGACGAACACCAGGACATTGGCGAAGGCGACCCCGGCGATGGCAGCGGCGAAGCGGGTGCGGCTGTGGGTCAGTTGCAGCCAGCCGATCGGCAGCCGCCCGAACAGCCATTGCAGCAAGCGGTTCATGGATTGCTCTTGGCAGCGGGCGCCAGGGTGCGGGTGTCGATGCGGGCGATGACTTCGAGATTGGTGTAACGCGCCGCGACCCTGGAGGAAGCCGCGTCCAGTTCAACCATCACCTTGATCACCCGCGCATCGGTATTGGCAGCGGTGTCATCCGACAGCAGGCCCTGGCGTCCGACGGTCAGGCCGATGGATTTGACCCGGCCCTGCAGCGTCTGGCCGATGGCGACAGCGGCAAGCTCCACCGGTTGCCCAACGGCGACATTTGCGATCCGGTCCTGATAGACCTCCACCTCGGCCATCATCTGATCGGTGTCGCCGATCTGCATGATGCCGTTGCTGGGAGGGCGCTCTCCCGGATTGGCCATCGAATCGAGCACCACGCCGCTGATCGGCGCCAGAACCGCGGACCGGATCAGATCCTGCTCGGCGCGGGCGAGATCCGCCTTCGCTGCGTCGAGATTGCGCGCGGCGACGATGACGTCAGGCTGCAACTCGGCTTCCTGGCTTGCAAAGCGCGACAGCGTCGCCTCGGCTTTCTGCACCGCGAGACCCGCCTGACGTTCGGCCGCGACGAGCGAATCGAGCGAGGCCTGGGTGATCACGCCGCGGTCGAACAGGGCCTTGGAGCGCTCAAGTTCGGCCGCCGCTTCCATGCTGGTACTGCGCGCCTGCTCCAGCGCGGCGAGAGCTTCAGCTTGCGAGTTTTTGACCGACTCCGTGGTCTGGACCAAGGCCGCTTCACGCACGGCAACATTCGCCTGAGCTTGCAGCACCGCGCCTTCCAGCTGGCCGCGATTGTCGAGCCGCGCCACCACCGCGCCCTTTTCAACGCGGTCGCCGATGCTCACCAGCACCTCGGCGATGCGCGCGTCGCCAGCGCCGTAGGGCGGCGCCACGATCGACACATCGCCACGCGGCGTCAGCCGCGCCAAACCGACAACATCGGTTGCCTGCATGGTCGCCGCCATCTCTTTCGGCAGTTCCATATCCGGCGGCAAGGCGATCGGCTTCGTCGCACCGCCGCCAGGTTGCAATCCGGTCAGGGCGTAGAACTTCTGCAAGGCGACAGGCTGGTAGTACATTCCAATGACCCCGCCCGAGAACATGAAGACAGGGATCAGAAACACCAGAAGGTAGCGCTTGTGAAACCGCAAACGCCGCCGGGTCACTTGCTGCCTGCCGAACTCTTGCCCGACAACATGAAGTGGCAAGTCAGCGTCAGGTGGAACAGTCATCACGAATTCCGATTCTCGCGTCCCGGGGTGGGAACAAGCCCAATACATAGTTTGATTGGAATGTTTTCGCAATGCGAACTCCTGGCATTGCTGTCCGCGACCAGGAAAGCCGGGCTCGGTTTTCTCGATACTGTCTGTCCCTCATCAGGCGTTGCAGTCAGCGAAAAACGGCCACACATTGCCGATCCACGGCGCAGGATTCCCGGAGAGCCAAGCAATGAACATCAAGACAGGATCAGGCACCACAGGCCCGGCGCTTGCCGTCTCGGTGGCGATCGAGCGCGAAGGCAGGTTCCTGCTGGTGCTGCGCGGCAACCCGCCGGCCCAGCACATGTATGCGTTTCCGGGCGGGCGCGTCGATCCGGACGAGGCGCTGGAGGACGCCGCCCTGCGCGAGCTCCATGAGGAAACGGGCCTCAGGGCCACCAATCCGCGGCCCTTTGCCACCTTCGATCTGGGCGCAGACGACCCCGGCGGCGCCTCGCATTTCTTCCTGACCGTGTTCCGGGTCGACGATCCCGGAGGAAACCCGGTGGCGCAGGACGACGCCAGGGAAGTCGGCTGGTTCACGCCCGCCCAGGTGCGGTCCCTGCCCGTGCCCGAAAGCATGGTGACCTGCATGGAGATGCTGGCACGCGGCGAAGACCAGCGGGATGGCACGTGAGCCCCGAGGACAGAGGAACCGGTCCCTGCTCCGCAACCCGTTGCCGCCGCAGCAGCAATGGGTCGCGAAGGTGGATGTCGCGGGCACTTGAGTTCAGTTGTTGCACGCCTCAGATCTGAAGGCGTAGCTCAAGCAAATGTGAGCGGGCTTGATTGGCGTCTGGCCCGGTCTTGCCGGATCATCGATCCATGGCAGGCTTCAACTTTCCCGAACCGGCATCCGCCGGACTTGCAGAACGCTCAGGCACCGTCGTCATCACGCTGTTGGCGGCCCTGTGTCTCGCGCTATCGGCGATCAGTGCCGCTGCAGAGCCCGACCGCTGGCGGGCCGAGGGCTGGACCACCGATTTTTCCAGATCCAACATCGATTTCGCGAGCATCATGTCCGGCGGCCCTCCCAGGGATGGCATTCCGCCGATCGATGATCCGGCCTTCTTGCCGGTCTCCGACGCCGCGGGGCTTGACGCAAAGGAACCGGTGATGTCGGTCGAGATTGGCGGCGAGGTACGCGCCTATCCGCTGCGCATCATGATCTGGCATGAAATCGTCAACGACACCCTTGCCGGCCGGCCGATCTCGGTGACCTACTGCCCGCTCTGCAACGCAGCCATTGTTTTTGATCGCACCGTCGATGGGCAGGAAACCACGTTCGGCACCACCGGCAAGCTGCGCAACTCGGATCTGGTCATGTATGACCGCGAGACCGAGAGCTGGTGGCAGCAATTCACCGGTGAAGCGATCACAGGGTCGAGAACCGGCGCCCGGCTGGAAGTCATTCCCTCGCGGCTGCAATCCTGGCAAAGCTTTCGGGACGCGCATCCCGACGGCGAGGTGCTGGTGCCCAACAATCCGGGCATGCGCGATTACGGCCGCAATCCCTACGCCGGTTATGACAGTTCCGCTGTGCCATTTCTCTATCGCGGCCCCATGCCGGAGGGCATAGCGCCGCTGTCCTATGTGGTACTGGTCCGCGATCTGCCCCAACCCCTGGCTATTTCCCTCGACAAGTTGCGGCGCGAAGGCAGGTTCGAGAGCGACGGCATCGCAATCGAATGGGTTCCGGGCGTCCGCTCGGTGCTTGACACGGGCGATATCGAAAGCGGTCGCGAGATTGGAAGCGTTGCGGTGACCCGCAATGGCGAGAACCATGCGCATGAACTGACATTTGCATTTGTTGTCCGCGCCTTTCTCCCTGAGACCACAATTCTCAAATAGTGATCCCCGCTTGGCGGGATTTCATCGGGCCATATCTTGGTGTAAGGAGCAACCATGGTCCGCCTCCCTGCCCTGATCCTGAGTGTTATAATGTCCGCAGCGCTCCTCTGCGGCACACACATCGCCGTGGCGCAGGAGCCGGCAGAGGAAGAAGCAGCGACCGTGGTCGTGCCGGATCTGCCGCCGCCGCCCTATGAGGCGAGGCTGCTCAGGCTGGCGGAAATCCTCGGATCGGTGCAGTATTTGCGCAGTTTGTGCAGTTCCGAGGAGGAAACCGGCTGGCGCGACAGCATGCAGGCGCTGCTCAACAGCGAAACCGCGGGCGAAGCCCATCGCCGGGAGCAGTTCACCGCCGGATACAATCGCGGCTTCCGCGCCTTTGCCGCCGTCTACACGACCTGCACCGAAGCCGCCGTGGTGGCGGAGGAGCGATACCGTCACGAAGGTGCAACACTTGTGGCCGAAATTGTTTCCCGCTATGGAAACTAAGGTTTTGTTAACCGATTTCGACGCAGCCCCGTGCCGGAACGGTGCAAGCCGTGCTAGGCTTGTTAATGACCTGGTAAGAAAAAGTTGGATTGCATGACACATCCCACTCCCCATACGACCGAAGAGCTTGACGATCTGATCATTCAGGAGAAGCTTCAGGTCGCGCTCGAATTGCAGCACGATGCCTGGGCTGAAAGCACGGCCGACGGCATCGAGCCGGAAATCATTGCCGATGCGGCGATGATCACCGCCATCCGGGAAACGGTCCGGGCGCTCGGCGAGGAACAGGCGGAAGCGCTGGTGGCATCGCTGAGGGACCGCATTCTGGCCGGTGAATTTTCACCCGAGCGCACGCTTCAATAGGTTTGCTTCAGTAGGATTACCTGCGGGGAGAGACGTGGTCGACAAGCGCAAATGGCAAGCCGGCGACAGGATGATTGCATCCGCCATGGTCTGGGCGATGCTGACGATCCTGCCCGCGGGACAGGCACTGGCGCTGAGCGAACTTCAAGAGGTTGAGCCCCCGTCTGCAGAGACCGGACAGGAAGCCCCCCCGCCCATTGATGAGCCGCAGAGCAGCCCCGATGTCGGATTGCCCTCTCCGGAACCTGTCATTCGCGCTGTCCCGCAAACCCAGGACGAGGACATGGATGCCGCCCCGGCGATATCCAGGGAACTGCCCCCGGTCGATATCCTTACCGACCCCGCCCTGTTGCCCGAACCTGTCCAACGCATGCGACAGCTGATCATCGAGGCCGCTTCCACAGGCATTATTGACAATCTTCGCGCCCTGCTCGGCTCAGGACCGACCGCCACGCAACTGGCCTTTGGCCAGATCGATACCGATCCGGTGGAGTATCTGCGCTCGGTTTCCGGCGATGGCGAGGGGCAGGAAATCCTGGCCATCCTCATCGATCTGCTCAGCGCAGGCTTTGTCCGCATCGACGCTGACG
This sequence comes from Hoeflea sp., assembly GCA_019084245.1. Lineage (GTDB taxonomy): Bacteria > Pseudomonadota > Alphaproteobacteria > Rhizobiales > Rhizobiaceae > Hoeflea. The sequence goes on along the minus strand of JAHRFE010000024.1, from coordinate 88,393 downwards.
AGCCCGACGAGATTTTCGTCTGGCCCTATTTCGCGGCGGTGCCGCTTGACGCCCTGACGCCGCCGCAGAAGGTGGAGCTCCTGCGCCTGGTCACGGCCGGCGATGTCGAGGACATGAAGGCCTATGGCGCCTATAATTTCTACCGGATCGGCATTTCGCCGGAGGGCGAGTGGATCTTTTTTCTGGCCGGCCACTGATCATCCCGCCACGTGTCGCCGCCAGCCAGTCCGCCAGCCATCCCACGCAGGAACCCGCCCTTGCCCCGCGCCGCGCGAGAGCCTACCTATCGGGTGCCATCCCCCAGCGACCAATCCGGAGTGCCGCACAGTGCCAGCCCTAGTCCTTTCCGACCGGAAGATCGTGCATGTTGATGGCGCCGAAGCCAGGCATTTCCTGCAGAACCTGATCACCGCCAATCTCGATTCGGTGCTGGAAGGCGAGGCCCGGCCCGCGGCGCTGCTCACTCCGCAGGGCAAGATCCTGTTCGATTTCCTGGTCTCGAAATCCGGGGACACCGGCTATGATTGCGACATAAGGGCAGACTGCGTCGATGATTTCATCCGCAGGCTGACGCTCTACAAGCTCCGCGCCGCGGTGAGCTTCGACAAACGCGACGATGTGCCGGTGATTGCCGGCTGGCAAAGTGCCGCCCCGATGGGCGCGCTCGGCGACAAGCGCTTTCCCGACGAAGCCAGGGTCTGGCGGCTCTACGGAGCGGGCGCGGACCTCGATTCGGACATGGCCCGGTGGAACGCCCAGCGCATCGCCCATGGCGTGGCCGAATCCGGCGCCGATTTCGCTTTGTCGGACGTGTTTCCGCACGATGTGCTGATGGACAAGAACGGCGGCGTGGATTTCCGCAAGGGCTGCTATGTCGGCCAGGAAGTGGTTTCGCGCATGCAGCATCGCGGCACCGGCCGCCGCCGGGTGGTGACCGTCACCGCCGAGACCGCCCTGCCCGCGCCCGGGCCGGATGGCGCCGGCACCGCGATACTGGCGGGTGAAAAACCTATCGGCAGCCTCGGCACCATCCAGGATACAATCGGCCTGGCGATGGTGCGCACCGACCGGGTGGCCGATGCGCTGTCACAGGGTATCGCGCTGACCGCCGGCGGCATCCCCGTCACCCTCGCCCTGCCTGCCTGGTCGGGCCTGTCGTTCGACGCCGGCGGCGCTGCCGCTCCGGAAGCCTGAGCCGTGGCTTCGGTAAAAAAGGCGCCCCGCGCCTGGCAGCGCATGCTCTCGGGCCGGCGGCTCGACCTGCTCGATCCCTCGCCGCTGGATGTGGAGATTTCCGACATCGCCCAGGGGCTGGCACGGGTGGCGCGCTGGAACGGGCAGACAAGCGGCGGCCATGCCTTTTCCGTGGCCCAGCATTCGCTGATGGTCGAGGAGATCGTCGGCAGGCTCACGGACGCGTCGCCAGAGATCCGGCTGATCGCGCTTCTGCATGATGCGCCCGAATATGTCATCGGCGACATGATCTCGCCATTCAAATCGGTGGTCGGCGGCGGATACAAGGCGGTGGAAGCGAGGCTCGAGGCAGCGATCCATATCCGCTTCGGGCTTCCTCCCGCGCTGCCTGCGCCACTCAAGGCGCTGATCAAGCGCGCCGACCGGATCTCGGCCTATTTCGAGGCAACGGAACTCGCAGGCTTCGATGACGCGGAAGCCCGCGCCTTCTTCGGGCCGCCGCGCGGCATCAGCCGCGACATGATCGAAGTCTCGCCGCGCCCGGCGACCGAGGTGCAGACGATGTTCCTTGCCCGGTTCGAGGCGATCGAGGCGCAGCGCCGGGCAAAGCGAGGCGGATAAATGTCCTACATTGTTGTCTGCCGTCTCAACCAGGTCGCCGAAACTGCCGTGCTGCATGGCGCCCGCGAGATGGTCAGCCTGTTGGCTGAAAACCAGGAGTTTCACCGCCCCGGCGTCATTGACCAGACCCGGCATCTCAAGCTGGGCCTTAACGACATCGCCGAGGTCCGGCCCGGACTGATCGCACCGGGCGAAGCCCATGTCGAGCAGCTGATCAGGTTTGTGAGAGGCTGGGACCGGCGCGCGCCGCTCATCGTGCATTGCTGGCTGGGGATTTCCCGTTCGCCCGCCGCCGCGGCGATCACCGCGCTGGCGCTGGAGCCCGACCAGGACGAGATGGCGCTGGCCGAACGCCTGCGCCAGGCCTCGCCCTTCGTCACGCCGAATGCGCGGCTGATCGAGATCGGCGACGCCATGCTCGGCCGCGGCGGCCGCCTCAAGCGCGCCATCAAGGCCATCGGCCGCGGCGCCGATGCGTTTGAAGGAAACCGGTTCTGCCTGCCACTCAGGCCTGGCGACCAGGTTCCTGCCGCCACGCCGGAACGGCGTCAGGTCGAGGGCTGACCGCGCCATGGAACCCGACGGCATCCCTCCGCTGCGCATCGGCCTCAACGCCGCCATCGTGGCGGTAAGCGGGCGGTCGCCGAAGATCCTGTGCGTGCCGTCCGAGCCCGGCATCGGCGGGGCCGATGGCCTGCCCTACGACCTGTTCAATCCGATCCGCCACCGCACCTTCGAAACGGCGCTCCGCCACTCGGTCGAAACCCAGACAGCACTGCATCTGGGCTATGTCGAACAGCTTTACACATTCGGCGACCGCGATCGGCATCGACGGCCCGGCGACGAGAATGTCCACGCCGTCTCCGTCGGTTACCTGGCGCTCACCCGCACCGATGCGGAACCCGGCGAGGCGCTGGCCCGGACCGGATCGCGCTGGCGCGACTGGTACACTCTGTTTCCCTGGGAGGACTGGCGCGACGGCAGGCCTGCAGTGCTCGACACTGTCATCCTGCCGCGTCTGAAAACCTGGGCTTCCACCGCCGGAACCGACAATGCGGCGCTACGGCGGCAGTCGCGCGTGCGCCTGTCCTTCGGCCTTGATGACTTTCCCTTCGATGACGAGCGCGTGCTCGATCGCTACCAGCTGCTCTACGAGGCCGGTCTGGTCGAGGAGAGCGTGGCCGACGGCCGCGTCGCAACCACCGACCTTTCCACGCCACTGGGCCGGGCCATGCGGTTCGACCACCGCCGCATCGCCGCCACCGCGGTGCAGCGGCTGCGCGCCAAGATCAAGTACCGCCCGGTGATCTTCGAACTGATGCCGCCGGACTTCACCCTGACCGAACTGCAGACCACGGTGGAGGCGATCTCGGGCCGTCACCTGCACAAGCAGAACTTCCGCCGTCTGGTCGAGGGCGCCGAACTGGTCGAGCCCACCGGCGCCTCAAGCTCGACCACCGGCGGCCGCCCCGCCGCCCTCTACCGCTTCCGCGCCAAGATTCTCGAGGAACGCCCGGCGCCGGGCTTGCGGCTCGGCGGGCGCGGATAGAGGGCGCGCAAGCGGTTCAGCTCAGGCCATGACCCAGAGCTGGAACAGCAGGCCCGAGGCGAAGGCGCCGGTGAGCGACAATCCGATGTAAAGGGCGAAGACCTGCGGCCGGGCCAGCGCCCAGACGGCCATCGCGGCCGGGATCGAGGTGACCCCTCCGGCCACGAGGAAGGCGAGGCCCGCACCCGGCGCCATGCCCTGGTCGATCAGCCCGCTCACCAGCGGCAGTGCTGCGTAGCCGTTGAGATAGGCCGGCACACCCACCAGCGTCGCCATCACGATCGGCATCAGGCCGGTGCCGCCGAGCGCCGCCGTCACCGTCTCTGCCGGGATCCAGGCCAGCATAAGGCTCTCGAGCAGGAAGGCCAGCAGCAGCCATTTTGCCAGGAACAGCGTTGTCGTGAGCGCCGTCTTGCCAAATTTCGCCCGCCGCTCCGGCTCATCCCAGAACCGCCAGACGACGGGCTTGGGCACACGGATCTTCGATCCGCCGCAGCCGCCATTGCCGATGCCCTCGCGCAGAGGATCGGAGAGCGCTCCGCCGCGCGAAAGCAGGTGGACCACCAGTCCGCCGAACAGGCCCAGACCAATGGCGGCCAGCGTCTTGGCGACCGCGAATTCGATATCCAGCACGCCGGCCGTGAGCACGAACATCGACGGATCCATGATCGGCGACGCCAGCCAGAAGGCCATGACGGCGGACAAGGGAACGCCCATGGCAAGCAGAGCTGCAATCAGAGGAATTACGCCGCAGGAGCAAAAAGGCGAAATCCCGCCGGCCAGCGCGCCGAGAGCGATCATCATCAGCGGCGCACCGGTGAAAGCTTTGGCGATCAGATTGTCCGCGCCGGTGGCGCCCGCCCAGGCGGCAATGCCGATCGACAGGATCAGGAACGGCGCGGTGCTCAGAAGCGCATCACCTGCAAACAGCGCGCTGTCTGCTGCCTGGGGCGGATCGAAGACCAGAAGCACGACGAGGAGCAATGCCGAGGCAAGCCAGACGCGCTGATCACGCCAAAGATGCCGCAGACCGGCCCACAGGCCGTTGGTGGAAAGGCTTGCAACGGTCATTTCTATATCTCCGGGTTTATAGTTTTATTTTGGTCAAAAAAAGAGCGCCACGCATCAAGCGGCATCCTCCGTCGGTTGCACGCGCACGCGCGAACAGCATTCGGACGTCAGAAAAGCCAGCACCGCATGCATTGCCGGAAAGTCGACCCGGTTGAACACTTCGCGTCCCTGCTTTTCCTGCACGACCAGCCCCGCATCCACCAGGCTTGAGAGGTGATGCGCCAGGGTCGACGGCGCAAGCTCCAGATGCTCCCCTATATCGCCCACCCTCAGCCCGTCATCCCCGGCCCTCACGAGCAGGCGAAAGATCGACAGGCGGGCATCATGGCCAAGGGCCGCGAGCGCGCGGGCATGGGGTGTGGAAATTGTCATGCGACAAACATAACTACATTTCTAGTTTTGTAAAGGCTTTTTCCACGTAGTCTGGCACCGGGACGCAAAACCGCGGGCCCTGCCCGTTTCGTGCCATCGGTTTGCAACTGCGGCCTCACTGCGTTAGCCTGTTGCCGCAATCGGAACACAATTCTCCGTTTGCGAACCAGAATTGGCCCGCCATTCCCGGCAGCCTGACTTAAGAATAAGTATCGGCAAATTAAAAGCCGTTCGAACACAAGACGGGAAAAACCAATGTATCAGAATATAATGGTGCCCGTGGATCTTGCACATGCCGACAAGCTCGCACTTGCATTGGACACGGCCGCGAAACTGTCGAAGCTTTATCACGCTCCTGTCACCTACGTCGGCGTGACCGCATCGACGCCGGGGGTGATCGGCCACAACCCGGTGGAGTATGACAAGAAACTTGTTGCCTTCGTCGCCGCGCAGGCCGAAGCCCATGGCATCGAAGCGTCGGGCAAGACCGTGGTCAGCCATGATCCGGCAGTGGATCTTGATGACGCGCTGGTCAAGGCAGGACACGACATCGGCAGCGATCTGATCGTCATGGCAACCCATATTCCCAACGTCGCCGATCATTTCTGGCCTTCGAATGGCGGCCGCATGGCCCGCCTGACGGACGCATCCATTTTCCTCGTTCGCGGCTAGTATCGCGCCGCACGAACAAGAGCTTGCAGGCTGACATTTCAAGACGGATGGGGTCCATCCGTTGCTGACAGGCCACGAGACCCAAGCCTTCACTTTCAGCAACAGACAATCTCAATCAAACATAAGAAGAGGGATTTACCATGAGCGACCCCAGCGGACAGGGTATACCGGCGCCGGAAGGCGCAACCACGCTGATCGACACCGAATACGAGGTCGGTCAGGACAATGTTTCGATGTCGGTCGGCCCATTCGGCCTCGACATCCACAATCCGGTCTTTGCCATCTCCGGACTGACCATCGTTGCCTTTGTTTTCTTCACCCTGGCGTTCCAGGAAAGTGCAGGCGCGGTATTCGGCGATCTGCGCGACTGGTTGACCGGCACATTCGACTGGTTCTTCCTCACTGCAGCCAACATCTTCGTGCTGCTCTGCCTGTTCCTGATCGTCTCGCCCTACGGCAAGGTCCGTATCGGCGGCAAGGACGCCACGCCCGACTATTCCTACACCGGCTGGTTTGCGATGCTGTTTGCCGCCGGCATGGGAATCGGACTGATGTTTTATGGCGTCTCGGAGCCGATTTCGCATTTCTCCGCCGCCGTGGCGGAAGATGCGGGTTCGCCCGACAGCTGGGCGCCGCTCGGCGGGGCAGCGGGCAACACGGCCGAGGCACGCGACCTCGGCATGGCCGCCACCATCTTCCACTGGGGCCTGCACCCCTGGGCGATCTACGCCATCGTCGCGCTGGCGCTGGCGTTGTTTTCCTACAACAAGGGCCTGCCGCTGACCATGCGGTCGGTGTTCTACCCGATCTTCGGAGAGCGCGTCTGGGGCTGGACCGGCCACATCATCGACATCCTGGCAGTCTTCGCCACACTGTTTGGCCTTGCCACGTCGCTCGGCTTCGGCGCGGAGCAGGCGATGGCCGGCCTCAACCACCTCTTCGGCATTCCGGTCAACGACTTTTCCAAGGTCGCGCTGATCGTCGGGATCACCGGCATTGCGCTGCTGTCGGTCGTTGCCGGACTCGACGCGGGCGTCAAGCGCCTGTCGGAGATCAACATGGTGCTGGCCGCCCTGCTGCTGATGTTCGTGCTGATTGTCGGGCCGACACTGGCGATCTTCACCGGCTTCTTCCACAATCTCTACGAATATGCGCGTTACCTGCCTGAACTTTCCAATCCGTTCGGGCGTGAGGATGACAATTTCCGCCAGGGCTGGACGGCATTCTACTGGGCCTGGTGGATTTCCTGGTCGCCGTTTGTCGGCATGTTCATCGCCCGGGTCAGCCGCGGCCGCACGGTGCGCGAGTTTCTCACCTGCGTGCTGATCATCCCGTCGCTCGTCTCGGTGTTCTGGATGACGGTCTTCGGCGGCACCGCGATCAGCCAGCTCGTCAATGACGGCTACCAGATCGTGGTCGATGCACCGCTGGAGCTCAAGCTGTTCGCCATGCTCGAGGCGCTGCCGCTGCAGCAGATCACCTCCTTCATCGCCATCGTGCTGGTAATCGTGTTCTTCGTTACCTCGTCCGACTCCGGCTCGCTGGTGATCGACACGATCACCGCCGGCGGCAAGATCGACGCACCGGTGCCGCAACGCGTGTTCTGGGCCTGCTTCGAGGGCCTTGTCGCCATCGCGCTGCTCTTGGGCGGAGGATTGGCGGCGCTTCAGGCCATGGCGGTGTCGACGGGCTTCCCGTTCACCATCGTCTTGTTGCTCGCCTGTTTCGCCATCCTCAAGGGACTGCACAGCGAACCTCGCTGACACGACACGGGCCGCCCGCGAGGGCGGCCCTGTTCATTCTGGTGCAACCGCCGTCCGGATTCACCTGCCGGTTGTTACCTGACTGAATCGTCGTGCATGACTGCATCCCCAAACGGCTGATCGATCACCATTTTCCAGCTGCCGTCGGCTTGCTTGCGCAGGACGGCAACCGAAAGCGCGGTGACGTCGCCTTCGGGCGTTGGCGCAGTCCACTTCATCAGGTGCAGGGCGAGATCGCCCGCCATGACGACATCGTGCGCGCCGTAGGTGAAGCTGACGCCCTGGGCAATGAACTGCGCAAACATTTCCCGCAGAGCGGCGGCACCGCTGACCGGCATGCCGGGCTCGGCGACGACCGTCGCCCCTGTCTCGTAGGTGGACAGGATAGTGTCGACATCGCCGGCCGCAAACGCGTCGGTCATGGTTTCGATCGTGGCCAGAATTGCTGCCGTTTCCATGGGGCTGGTCTCCGTTTGCGCCTGGGCGGTGGAAAGACCGGCGAGAACCATCATCGCGGTCACGCCGGTGAGTTTCAGTTTCATGTCACGCTCCCTGCTGTTGATGACGAGCAAGATAACGAAGTGGTGCGTCAGAAAATGGCAACGGAACGCCCCCTAACCGATGAGCCAACCGTGTGCGGAGGCAACCCTGGAGGACCGCGCCCCGGCCGGAACCGGGCGGATGGAGCCGGATGACCGTCACTCGAAAAAGCAACGGTGACACAAGCTGTGAATTGACATCATACCAACTGGTCGGTATGGATAGCTCCAAGGAAGAGATGAGGCAATCAGGCCAGGAGGACAACACCATGCCCAGCACGATCCGCCTTCACCGTGTCATCGCCGCCAGGCCGGAAAAGATCTATCGCGCCTTTCTGGAGGCCGATGCCGTGGCGAGCTGGATCCCGCCTTACGGGTACCTCTGCACAGTGCATCACCTTGATGCCAAAGTGGGGGGCAGCCACAGAATGTCCTTCCGCAATTTCACAACAGGCGACAGTCACGCCTTTGGCGGCAGATATCTCGATCTCGTGCCCGAAGAACGCCTTGTCTACACCGACGTCTTCGAAGACCCGAACCTGCCGGGCGAGATGCGCGTCACCGTCAATCTGAAGGCCGTCTCGATGGGAACCGAACTCACCGTCCAGCAAGAAGGCGTGCCGGACGTGATCCCGCCGGAAGCCTGTTACCTCGGATGGCAGCAGTCGCTCGACAAGCTCGCAAGGCTCGTGGAGCCCGAGATCAACCAGTAGGCGGATATGGAGGAGCCTTGCCATGAACCCCACCATCACCGCCTTTGAACGATCGCCGGATGGCGGCAGGGGGCTCGCGCGTGACACCCGCGTGCGCTGGGCGATTGAGGAAGTGGGCCAGCCCTACGCGGTGCGCCGCGTCTCCTTCAAGGCCATGAAGCAGCCCGCGCATCTTGCGCTGCATCCGTTCGGCCAGATCCCGACCTTTGAGGACGGCGATCTCGCCCTGTTTGAAACCGGCGCGATCGTGCTCCATATCGCCGAGCGCCATCCCGGCCTGCTGCCGAAAGATCCCAATGCGCGGGCGCGCGCCATCACATGGATGTTTGCAGCCCTCAACACGGTAGAGCCGCCGATCCTCGATCGCGAGCAGACGCCGTATGTGGTGGGCGACAAGCCCTGGTGCGCGGAGCTCCTACCCTTGCTCGATGACCGGGTCCGCCATCGGCTGCGTCAGCTGTCGGCGCATCTCGGCCACTCCGAATGGCTCGATGGTGCCTTCAGCGCGGGCGACCTGATGATGGTGTCGGTGCTGCTCCGGCTGAAATCACTGGCCCTGCTGGAAGAGTTTCCGAACCTCAAGGCCTATCTCGCCCGTGGCGAAGCACGCCCGGCCTACCAACGCGCTTTTGCCGCGCAATTGCTGGTCAATGCCGGCAAGCCACCGGCCGACTGAAGCGTGGCCCATCAGGCGTCAAAGATTTTCAAACCACAGAGAGAAGGAGACCTGACATGACCGAACTCATAACCTGCGTGTGGTTCGACCACGGACAAGCCCGCCAAGCCGCAGACTTCTATGCCGCGACATTTCCCGACAGCCGTGTCATTCGCGTGAACACCGCGCCCGGCGATTTCCCCGGCGGGCAGGAAGGCAGCGAACTGACCGTCGAATTCACCGTGCTGGGTCGAAAATTCGTCGGCCTCAACGGCGGTCCGAATTTCAAGCCGAATGAAGCGGTAAGCTTCATGGTCATCACCGACACCCAGGAAGAAACCGACCGCTACTGGGATGCGATCACCGGCAATGGCGGCGCGGAAAGCGCCTGCGGCTGGTGCAAGGATCGCTGGGGCTTCTCCTGGCAGATCACGCCCCGCATCCTGCTCGACCTGACCACGAGCGCCGACCCTTCCGAGGCCAAGCGTGCCTTCGCGGCGATGATGACCATGCGCAAGATCGACATCGCCGCGCTCGAGGCGGCGGTGGCGGAAGCTGTGTAGGAGTAACTTTGGGGATGCTCCTGATCGCTTCCCGCCGGCCTTATGTGTTCCTGAAAACTACAACGGCCACACCCACAGCAACAGCGGCAGGCTGACAGCGACCACCAGCGCCTCCAGCGGCAGACCGAGCTTCCAGTAATCGCCAAAGCGGAAGCCGCCGGGGCCGAGAATGAGCGTGTTGTTCTGATGACCGATCGGGGTGAGGAATGCACAGGATGCCCCGATCGCCACCGCCATCAGGAAGCTGTCGGGGTTGACGCCCAAGGTAGAGGCAATGCCGATCGCGATCGGGCAGAGCACAGCGGCGGTGGCTGCATTGTTCATGACGTCAGACAGGAACATGGTGGTGATCAGGACCACCGCCAGCGCGGCGATGGGATTTCCCTGCGCAATTGTATCCACCAGAAAGCGCGCCAGAAGGTCGGCGGCGCCCGAGCTCTGCATGGCGCCAGCAACCGGAATCAACGCCGCCAGCAGCACGATCACCGGCCAGTCGATGGCGGTATAGACCTGCTGCAGCGGCACGGTGCGGAACAGCATGGTGGCAAGCACGCCCAGCGCAAAGGCGGGCGCTGCCGGCAGCAGGCCCAGGGTGACGATGAGAACCGCGCCCAGCATGATGGCGCCCGCGATCAGCGCCATGCGCTTGTCGGGGATGCGCAATTCGCGCTCGCCCAGCGGCACGCAGCCGGTTTCGTTGACGAATTCGGTGATGATCACCGCCGGGCCCTGCATCAGCAGCAGATCGCCGGATTTGAGCTTGAGCGTGCGCAGCCGGGCTCTGGGCGAATGTCCATCGCGTGAGACGGCAAGCAGATTGATTCCGTAACGCGTGCGCAACCGCAAATCCCGGGCCGGCCGGCCGACAATGGATGAGCCGGGCAGGACCACCAGTTCGCGCAGAACCAGTTCGTTCTCGTGGTCGTGGGCCGTGTCGCCATCTTCGGTTTCGGCTTCGGCCTTCCGGCTGGTTTCGGCCTCGGCCTTCCGGCTGGTTTTCGCCTCCTTGTCTTTAGCCGCTTCCTCCTCCTTGTCCTTGACAACCGACGAGCCCTTTTCCTCCAGATGGATGTCGAAGACCGACACCGCCTCGGCCAGCGCCTCGACATCGGCCTCGAGCACGAGGATGTCGCCCGCGCGAATGCGGTGCCCGCGATGGGGCGCATTGATGCGGGCCTCGTCGCGCACCAGCGCCACGATCTGCGCGCCGGATTCCTCGATCTCGCGTTCAAACAGGTTCAGCGTCAGCCCCACAGCCTTGCTTTTTTCCGGAACGCGCAACTCGGTCATGTAGGCGCCGGTTTCAAACCCCTTGGTGTTGACCGACTTGCGTGCAGGCACAAGCCGGGAGGCGAAGACGGTAATGAAGATCACGCCCAGCACCGCCACCCCAACGCCCACAGGCGCGAAATCGAACATTGCGAAATGTCCCAGACCGGCCTCCGCCCTGAATCCGGAGACGATCAAATTGGGCGGCGTGCCGATCAGCGTGGTCATGCCCCCCAGGATCGTGCCGAAGGCCAGCGGCATCAGCACCTGCCCCGGCGTCAGGTCTATCCGCCCCGACAGCTGCACGGCGATCGGCATCAACAGCGCCATCGCGCCGACATTGTTCATGAAGCCCGACAGCGCAGCCCCCAGTCCCAACAGCGCCAGCATGCTGGTCAGCCGCCCGGCATCCCGCGGCAGTAAGCTGCGCGCCAGCCAGTCGACCGCGCCGGTGTTCTGCAAGCCCTGGCTCAGGATCAGCACAGCCGCCACGGTGATGACCGCCGGATGGCCAAAGCCCGCAAAAGCCTCTCCCGCCGGAACCAGCCCCGCGACCACGCAGGCCATCAGCGCGGCCAGCGCCACAATGTCATGGCGAAACCGCCCCCACAGGAACAGCCCCATCGTGGCGGCGAGAATGGCAAATATCAGAAATTGGGGAGAGTTCATGAAAACAGCCTTTGGAGGTCAGTCGCCTGCCTTAATGCATGTTGGATCAAATGGATCCATCAACGTGGAAATGTTTAATCAGCTTTTTGCGGACAATGTGTCCGCCCTTGATGGCTTGTGCATCGGATAGTCCCGTTTCGTCCGGTTTGCGATCGTCACCCCGACCGCAAACTGGGTTGCGACCGCCGTCGGCTCGTCATGCGCGAGCCCCTCCGCCGTCATCCTCGGGCCCTCGGATCGTACTCGGGCCTGTCCCGAGGATCTACTGGCCCATCGGTAATTTCCATCTCCAGTTGTTTTCGGGCGGACGTCTGTAGATCCTCGGCACGACGGCCGAGGATGACGGCGGAGGTGTCCGTGGATGACGGTGGAGAGGGCGGCGACTGCGGAAGAAGGGCGGCGGAGTCCATGCGATAAGGGGCTACAGGCCATGTGAGGGGGGATCGGATTGGACAGGATCAGAGGGCGGCGGATGTCGCTAAGCCATGGGTCTTCCCCCGCACAGCACGGGTCCCGCCCCCCCGGATCGTCATCCTCGGGCTTGTCCCGAGGATCTACCGGCCCATCGGTAATTTCCATCTCCAGTTGTTTTCGGGCGGACTTCTGTAGATCCTCGGCACGACGGCCGAGGATGACGACGGAGAGGTCCGTGGATGGCGTCGGAGAGGGCGGTGACTGCGGAAGAAGGCGGTTGCGGACCCGTGCGGCGGCGCAGCCGTCCGCGTCTCCTACCCCCGCCTCGGCGCGAGCCCGCCGGGCTATCCCTCACCCAATCGCGATATCGAGCCCGATGTCGAGCGTCGGCGCCGCCATGGTGATCTTCGAGGTCGAGATGAAGTCGACGCCGGTTTCGGCGATGGCGCGGATGGTGTCGAGATTGACATTGCCAGACGCCTCGAGCGTGATCGACCTCCGCACCGCTGCCTGGTTCATCGCCACAGCCTGCCTGAGCATGTCGGGTCTCATATTGTCGAGCAGGCAGACATCGGCGCCCTCCTCCAGAACCTGGGCGAACTGGTCGAGCGTATCCACCTCGATCTCGATCTTGACGAGATGCCCGGCGAAGGCCTTGGCGGCCTGAAGCGCTTCAGCGATGCCACCGGCAACCGCGATGTGGTTGTCCTTGATCAGGATGGCGTCATCGAGCCCGTAGCGGTGCGACGAGCCGCCGCCGCAGCGCACGGCGTATTTCTCCACTGACCTGAGCCCGGGAATGGTCTTGCGGGTGCAGGTGACTTTGGCCCTGGTGTGGGCGATCACATCGGCAAAGCGCGCGGTGTACGTGGCGATTCCCGACAGGTGCATGAGATAATTGAGCGCCGCCCGTTCGGCCGACAGGATCCCGCGCGCCGGGCCGGAAATCCGGGCGATGGTGGTGCCCGGCTCGACCCGCGCGCCGTCAGAAACCAGCGCCTCGAAGCGGACCGTCGGATTGATCAGCCGGAACGCGGCTTCTGCCAGCGGCAGACCAGCGATGATACCCGCTTCGCGGCTGTTCATCTCAGCCTTCGCCAGCCTGTCTGCGCCGATGGTGGCGTTGGAGGTGATGTCGCCAGCGCGGCCGAGATCCTCGATGAGTGCTGCGCGCACCTGGTCCTCGATCATAAGCGCCGGCAATTCGGGAAGAAAGGCGTTTGTCATGGCTCAGCCCTCCAGCAGGTCGGGGATGATGGCGTGGGCCTGGGCGAGCGTCACAATCGTACGCCGCTTCCACTCCGCCTGTTCCTCGGGAAAATCGATGCGGAAATGCCCGCCGCGGCTTTCGGTGCGGTTCAAGGCGCAGACCGCAATCAGCTTGGCCGTGGTGATGACATTGTCGAAGCGGACCGAATGGCTGTCCCGGGCCAGTTGCAGGATCGTGGCAAGGGCCCCGCGCATGCCCTCGCCATCGCGCAGCACGCCGAGTTTGGCGCTCATGGTCTTGCGCAAGGCTACCATGTTGGGGTGGTCGTTCTCGGTGATGTGCTCATCGGTGGAAACCGATCCATCCTGCCAGTCCTTCGGCGCATCAGGCTTGATCTCGGCTTTCAGCGCATCGGCGATGCGGGCGGAAAACACCACCGCCTCCAGCAGCGAGTTCGACGCCAGCCGGTTGGCGCCGTGCGCACCGGTCGCGGTGCATTCGCCGCAGGCCCAGAAGCCTGGCAGCGAGGAGCGGCCGTCGATGTCGGTCCAGATCCCACCCATGAAGTAATGCGCCGCCGGTATGACCGGGATCATCTCGCGCGCCGGATCGATGCCCGCCTCCTGGCAATAGCCGAAGACGGTCGGGAACTCCGCGGCGAAATCGGGCACCGCCGTGCGGCAATCGAGATAGGCGCCCCGCCCGGCCTTGACCTCGGCGAAGATGCCGCGGGCCACGACGTCGCGCGGCGCCAGTTCGGCGTCCTTGTGCAGGGGAACCATGAAGCGGTCGCCGGCGCGATTGTGCAGCGTCGCGCCATGGCCGCGCAGCGCCTCGGTGGCGAGCGGCGCAGGGTCCTTGCCAACATCGATCGCGGTCGGGTGAAACTGCACGAATTCCATGTCCGCCATCCGGGCGCCGGCGCGCGCCGCCATGCCGATGCCGCCGCCGCGCGCTTCGGTCGGGTTGGTGGTGACCTCGTAGAGATGGCCGACGCCGCCTGTGGCCATCACCACGTTGGAGCCGGTAATGCGGTGCAGCTCCTCGCCGGCGCCGGCCTTGTCGCGGGCGACGACGCCGGTGACGCGGCCATCCTCGACAATCAGGTCCTCGACCACATAGCCTTCCAGCACCCGGATCGACGGCGTCTTGCGCACCGAGGCCACCAGCGCCTCCATGATGGCGCGGCCTGCCATGTCACCCTTTACCCGCACGATCCGGCTTTGCGAATGCGCAGCTTCCCGGCTCACCGCCAGATGGCCTTCGAGATCCCGGTCGAACGGCACGCCGTAACCCAGCAGGTCATGGATCCGGTCCGACGCCTCCGACGCCATCATCCGGATCACGGCTTCATCGACAATGCCGTCGCCGGCGACGATGGTGTCGTTCACATGGCTTTCGATGGTGTCCCCCGGCCCCACGGCCGCGGCAATGCCGGCTTGCGCCCAGGCTGAGGACGCGCCACGACCAATGGGCGCTGCCGCCAGCACGGTGACCGCCTTGGGTGCGAGTTTCAGCGCGCAGAACAGGCCCGCCAGCCCGCCGCCGATGATGACGACCTCGTCCGATCGCTTGACCGGCTGCGGCTGATGGATAGCGATCGCGGTCGAAACCATGGCATGCTCCTTCTGGCTGCGACGCTGCGCCGCCCGGCCGGACCGTCAGTTCTTGAGATTGATCATCCGCTCGACGGCCAGCCGGGCGCGGCCAGCAATCGCCGGGTCGACCAGCACTTCCTCGGTCATGGTGAGCAGGCTGTCGAGGATCTTGGGGAGCGTGATGCGCTTCATGTGCGGGCACAGATTGCACGGCTTGATGAACTCGACGTCCGGAACTTCACTCTCGATGTTGGACGCCATCGAGCATTCGGTCACCAACAGCACGCGCGACGGCCGCGTGTCTTTGACGTAGTTGATCATGCCCGCAGTAGAGCCCGAATAGTCGCAGACCGCGATCACGTCGGGGTGGCATTCGGGATGGCCGATGATCTCGATGGTCGGATCGGCTTCCTTGTAGGCGAGCAGCTCTTCCGCCGTGAAGCGCTCGTGCACCTCGCAATGGCCCTTCCAGGTCAGGATCTTCTTCTTGGTCTGCTTGGCGACATTCATCGCCAAGTATTCGTCCGGAATGCACAGGATCGTGTCGGATTCGAAGCTTTCGCAGACGGCGACCGCATTGGACGAGGTGCAGCAGATGTCGGTCTCTGCCTTCACATCGGCAGACGTGTTGACATAGGTTACCACCGGCACGCCGGGATAGCG
The DNA here is from genome assembly GCA_019084245.1 of Hoeflea sp. Classification (GTDB taxonomy): domain Bacteria; phylum Pseudomonadota; class Alphaproteobacteria; order Rhizobiales; family Rhizobiaceae; genus Hoeflea. The sequence goes on along the minus strand of JAHRFE010000024.1, from coordinate 72,858 downwards.
CTGCTTCAAGAGACGCACATCGGCACCTGTGATCGATTCCGACAGCGAGCACCCGGCCTTCATGTCCGGAATCAGCACGGTCTTGTCCGGGTTGAGCAGTTTTGAGGTCTCGGCCATGAAATGCACGCCGCACTGGATGATGATCTCGCCATCGACCAGCGAGGCTTCGCGCGCCAGCTGCAGCGAATCGCCGACGATGTCGGCCACACAGTGGAAGATGTCCGGCGTCTGGTAATTATGCGCGAGAATGGAGGCGCCGCGCTGCTTCTTGATCCGGTTGATCGCGTGTATATAGGGCGCGTAGACCGGCCACTCGATTTCCGGGATGTGCCGGCGCACGCGGTCATACAGATGGGCGGTCTCGCGCGCCACGGCCGGGGTGTATTTGAGTTCCGGACGCTCGATGACGCCAAAGCGCTCGGCCGCGCTAGGCATGGTCCTCAAAGCCCGTGCGCTCGTCGTTGTCTCCAACCGGGTCATGGCAACCCTCCCGTCAATCTTTGTTATGCTCAATTTGAGCATAATTAGGTTCAAAAAGAGCCCGGCACTGCCGGGGCACTTCCCACATAGGCCTTTGCCGGCCCGATTGCAAGCGAGGCGGGTGCCGCCTTTTCCTTCGCCGGCTGCGCTTCACTCGAACAGCTTGCTCTTCTCGGCGTCCTCGTCAGGCGGCGCCGCGGGCGTCTCGGCCAGCCCCTTGTCGAGCGCATGCTCGGCCTGCGCGGCAAATTTCTGCGCCGCGTTGAGGCCAAACCCGAAGGCCCTTGGAACGCCGCCAAGTACATGCTCGATCCGGACCGAGCCCCTGCTTAGATCGTCGGAGACGAACCTGATCGACAGATGCTCGGCCTCGCCTTCCGCGCCGATCACGTCGCCGATCGGCTTGGAGAACAACCCGACCTTGTTCTCCGCCGCGACCCTGGCCCAGTCCGGAGCCTTGCGCAGCAAGGCCAGGAAGTTTCGCGCCTGCTCCACCGTCATCATCATCGCATGTCCGCCGCCATCGGCGCCATCCTGGGCGGGAATGATGATGGAAGCCATCAGCAACAATCCGCGGTCCTTGTCGGGGGCGGTCGAACAATAGGTATAGCCGGTCCGCCCGGAGCCGAGTTCGGTCAGTTGCGCCGGGTCGCCCAGGATCGCGCCAAAGGGCGTGATCACGAACTGGATTTCGGGATCGAATGAAGCCCGCTCGGGATCAAGATCCTGCGACTGAGCGCCTGCCGCCAGCCCCAGAATCAACACGACCGAAGCAACAATCCGAAACAGACCATATGCCATCGCCAAATCCTCCCAAAACGCAGCATTCCCGCTGCATCAGTGGCTGTCAACAGTTCCGCAAGACCATGCGAAAAACAGGTGTTTCGCTAAGCAATCATCAATTCCCGTGATCATTGTGTTCAAGCAAAGGCACTTGTCCCTCTGATCGCAATGGATAAAGTCGCAACACGTTTCAGGAGCCCCCCATGTCCGACACCCGTTCCGCCGCAGCCCTTCCGCCCCTGCCCTGGCTGATCATCATCGCCGGCGGCCTGATCGCGCTTCTGTCCTTTGGTCCCCGTTCGGCCATGGGGTTTTTCCAGCTTCCGATGCTGGCCGACACCGGCTGGGACCGCACCACCTTCGGCCTCGCCATGGCGATCCAGAACCTGTTCTGGGGCCTTGGACAACCGATCTTCGGCGCCATCGCCGACAAGTTCGGCACCTGGAAGGTTCTGGCGCTGTCCTCGCTGCTCTATTCCGGCGGGTTGTTCATGATGTCGGTGGCGCCGAGCCCGGGCTGGTTCTACATCGGCGGCGGCGTGCTGGTGGGGCTGGGCATCGCGTCGGCCTCCTTCGGCATCGTGCTGGCGGCGTTTGCCCGCAATGTCGCGCCCGAGCGCCGCTCGATGGCCTTCGGCATCGGCACGGCGGCGGGCTCGGCCGGCATGTTCGTCTTCGCGCCGCTGAGCCAGGGCCTGATCGACGCCTATGGCTGGCAGGAGGCGCTCGTCTGGATGGCGGCGATGATGTTCATCATCCCGTTCCTGGCGATCCCGCTGCGCGGCAATTCGAGCTCCGGCACGCAATCCTCGCTGCAGTACAAGCAGTCGATCGGTGACGCCCTGCGCGAGGCGCTCGGCCACAGGAGCTATGTGCTGCTGGTCTCGGGCTTCTTCGTCTGCGGCTTCCAGGTGGCCTTCATCACCGCCCATTTCCCGGCCTATCTCGGCGACATCGGCATCGACAGCTCCTACGCCGTGCTGTCCCTGGCGCTGATCGGCTTCTTCAACATCATCGGCTCGCTCACCTCGGGCTATCTCGGCCAGTTCTATTCCAAGACCATGTCGCTGGTCTGGATCTATCTCGGCCGCTCCGTCGCCGTGACGGTGTTTCTGCTGGTGCCGCAGACCGGAACCACGGTGGTCATCTTCGCCATCGTCATGGGCCTGCTCTGGCTGTCGACCGTGCCGCCCACCAATGCGCTGGTGGCAATCATGTTCGGCACCCGCTATCTCGGCATGCTCGGCGGCATCGTGTTCTTCTCCCACCAGGTCGGCTCGTTCCTCGGCGTCTGGCTCGGCGGCTATCTCTACGATATCTTCGGCAGCTACGATCCGGTCTGGTGGCTGGGCGTGGCGCTCGGCATCTTTGCCGCCATCGTCCACTGGCCGATCCAGGAACGCGCGGTGGACCGGCCGGCGCTGACGCCGGCGGAGTGAAGACCCTCTCTCCATAGAAAAGGCCGGGATCACTCCCGGCCTTCGTAATCTTGGTTATGTGGCTGAATTCAGCCGACGTAGGCGTTGTCGTCGCGCTTGACGGCGACGATCGACGAGCGCGGCAGGCCGTCGGCATCGGGGAAACCTTTGCCCGGGTGCTGAATGCCCACGAACATCGTGCGCCGGTCGGCCGACCAGCACAGGCCGGTGACTTCCGATCCGTTGGGGCCGGTCAGGAAGCGATGGATCTCGCCGGTCACCGGGTCGCCCGCCAGCATCTGGTTGTTGCCGTGGCCTGCGAAGTCGCCCTCATTGCTATCGTCGCCATCGGTCTGGATCCAGATCAGGCCGGTGGAATCGATCACCATGCCATCGGGCGAGTTGAACAGGTTGCCGGCATTGATGTTGGCCGACCCCGCCATCGGGCCTTCTGCATGGACGGTCGGATTGCCGGCCATGACATAGAGGTCCCATTCGAACACGTTGGCGGCGTGGTCGCTGCGCGCCGGGCGCCAGCGCACGATCTGGCCGTAGCCATTCTCTTCGCGCGGGTTGACGGCATTGACGGTCATGGCGTCGCCACCAGCATTGGTGCGGATCGAGCCGTCCTCGTTCTTGACGCCGCGGCGCGAGTTGTTGGTGAGGCAGCAATAGGCCTCGATCGACACCGGATTGACCGCCACCCATTCCGGACGATCCATGGTGGTGGCGCCGACCTTCGACGCCGCCGTGCGGGTGAAGATGGCGATTTCCGCCGCCGACATGCCGGTGTTGTCTTCGCTGAGCGCAATCCAGCTGCCGGTCTGGTCGTCGTTGAACTTGGCGACGTGGAGAACGCCGTCATCCAGCAGAGTCGAGGTGTCGCCGCCCGGCACGTAGATGTCGCGCGAGACCCACTTGTAGAGGAACTCGCCGCGCTCGTCGTCGCCGAGATAGACGACCACGCGGCCGTCGGCAGCCACGACACAGGCCGCATTTTCGTGCTTGAAGCGGCCGAGTGCGGTGCGCTTGACCGGGGTGGAGTCAGCATTGGCCGGATCGATTTCCACGATGTAGCCGGCGCGGTGCGGCTCGTTCGGGGTCTTCGACACGTCGAAACGCGCGTCAAAGCCATGATAGTTGTAGCGGCCCGGCTCCACCTTGGTGTTGACGCCGTAGCGCTTGTAGCCGGCCACAACTGCCTCGTCGGCCGACACTTCGGCGGTGGCGCCGAAATAGCCGTTGAAATTTTCCTCGCAGGTCAGGTAGGTGCCCCACGGGGTCTTGCCGGAACCGCAATTGTTGAACGTGCCGAGCGAGGTCGTGCCGGTCGGATCGGCCTCGGTCTTCAACAGGTCATGGCCGGCGGCCGGGCCTGAAATCTGCATCGGCGTGTTGTGGTGAATGCGGCGGTTGTACGGGCTGTCGACCACGACCTTCCAGCCATCGGCGTCCTCAGTGATTTCGAGGACGTTGACGCCCTGGAACTGCTGCAGGCGCAGCACTTCGTCAGCCGAGGCCGGCACGCCTTCTTCATTGCCGGCGAGGTTGAGCTTGTTGTTGGTGTATTCGCTGTTGACGACCAGCACCTGTCTGTCACCGATCAGGAACAGTTCCATGCCATCGGTGTTCTCGCCAAAGACGCGATCGGAGCCGGCGGTCGGAACGCCCGTGGCCGGATCGAATTCAGGCGCATCGGAAAACAGCGGGTCGCCCCAAGATACCAGCGTTTTCCAGCTGTAGCCTTCGGGCACATGCACGGTGCTGTCGGTCTGCGCCGCAATCGGCGTGAACGCGAACCGGGTCTGCTGGCTGGCGAGCGCCGTCGAGGATTTGAGGCCGGCAGCGCCGAACACGGCAGCGGCCGAACCCATGACGAGGAGGCCGCCCAGGAAGCCGCGGCGGGAGATGGCGCGCTCGACAACCCGGTCGAAGTCCTGCTCGGCCGGGCGCGGGAACTTCAGTTCGTCCCACTCGTCGGCTGACAGTTCATTGATGTTGACGTTTTCCATGGAAATACTCCCCTGTTTGGAATGGTTCCAAACTCATAGCGAGGCGGTGTGACACCAGGTTTACATTTCCATGACCGTGCGGCGACACCAGCATGGAATACGACCAAAAGGACAGGCACGAATCCCGGGATTTGCACTGAGCCTCACCGCATCAGCTTCTCGATCGGGAAGATCGCGCAGGTCTCGGTGCCGTGCGCCAGCAGCTTGCCGGACGCGTCGCGCAGAAACGCCTCCGACGTGGCGATCGTCCGGCCGCGATGCACGACGCGGCCCTCGCAGTAGAGTTCCTCCATGCCCGGCAGAATCGGCCGGGTCAGGTTGAGCTTGAATTCCACCGTGGTGTAGCCCTCGCCCGGCACCAAGGTCGTCATCACCGCGCAGGCGAGCGCTGAATCCATGATCGTCGCGGCCCAGCCGCCATGAATGGTGCCGAGCGGATTGAGATGATCGGTGGTGGGAATGCCCGAAAACACGATCAGCCCCTCCTCCACCCGTGTCAGCCGGAAATTGAGCGTTTTCGCCATCGCAGCACCCGGCAGGCGGCCATCGAGCATGCCTTGCATCACCGAAAGCCCGCCCTCTCGCGCCACCAGGTCGAGCGGAACCACGCCGGTGAACCGCTGGCCGGCCGGGTTTTCGGGCGCTTCGCTCATGCAATCGGTTCCTCGTCGCGCACGGCAATCGGCGCGGGCTCCGGCATGGCCCTGAGCGCCGCGGTGCAGAAACTCTCGCGGCTCACCGGCGCCTCGATGCCGCGGGCCTCGAACACATGCCGGTTCAGGAAATAGCCGGTCAGCCGGAACGCCTGGCCGAGCGTCTCGGCGTCCGTGCAGGCCACGTCCCGGTCTGTCAGAAACTCCGGCAGCGCCAACAGACGCTCTGCCCAGGGCGCACCGGCATCGGCGGAGACGGCGCGGCCGGTCTTGGGCGAGACATAGACGAGACCCGTGCGCACGCCGGTGGCGGCACAGGTGCTCAGATCCAGTCCGAAGCCCAGATCCTCGAGCACCGCAAGCTCGAACCGGACATAGAGCGCGCCGGCCTCAGCCGGCTGGTCGAGACTGTCGAGAATGATGGCGAAGGCGTCATGCAGCCGCGGGTGGGAATCGCGCTCGGGCAGAAGCCTCAAGAGCGCCGCCATGGCCTGGACGCCGTGCAGGCCGATGGCGCTCTGCATCAGGTGCCCTGCCCGCCCGTTGATAAGTTCGACCTGGTACTGCCCCAGATGCTCGTCGAGCCGGGCGCGCCAGACCAGGTCCACCGAATTGCCCGGCTGCAGCACCGGTTGCAGCCGCTTGGAGCGGCCGCCGCGCACGATGCCCATGTGCCGCCCATGGGCATGGGTCATCACCTCGGCGATGACCGAGGTCTCGCCATGCTTCCTCAGGCCCAGGATGATTCCCTCGTCGCGCCATTCCATCGGCGGACTTTCGGCCCGTCAGTGCGGAAATTCAAGCCCGATCTCGCGGTAGCGCTCGGGATCGTTGCCCCAGTTGCTGCGCACCTTGACGAACAGGAACAGGTGCACTTTCTGCTCGAGAATCTCGGCGATCTCCTTGCGCGAGGCCTGGCCGATGGCCTTGATGGTCTCGCCCTTGTGGCCGAGCACGATCTTCTTCTGGCTGTCGCGCTCGACATAGATCACCTGCTCGATCCTGACCGAGCCGTCCTTCTTCTCTTCCCAGCGCTCGGTCTCGACATGCGACGCGTAGGGCAGTTCCTGGTGCAGCCTGAGATAGAGCTTTTCGCGGGTGATCTCGGCGGCCAGTTGCCGCATCGGCAGGTCCGAGATCTGGTCCTCGGGATAGTACCACGGCCCCTCCGGCAGGGTTTTCGCCAGATAATCCAGCAAATCCTTGCAGCCCGATCCATTGAGCGCCGAGATCATGAAGGTCTCGGAGAACTTCGCCTTCTCGTGGCAGGCGGCCGTCAGCGCCAGCAGCGTGTCGCGCTTGACCTGGTCGATCTTGTTGAGCACCAGCACCTTGGGGTGATGCACATCAGCGAGCGAGTCGAGCAGCGCTTCGGCGTCGCCCTTAATGCCGCGCTCGGCGTCGATCATCACCAGCACCAGATCGCCATCCTTGGCTCCACCCCAGGCCGATGTCACCATGGCCCGGTCGAGTCGGCGCTTGGGCGTGAAGATGCCGGGCGTATCGATGAAGACGATCTGGGTGCGGTCGTGAATGGCGATGCCGCGCACGATCGCCCGCGTGGTCTGTACCTTGTGCGACACGATCGACACCTTGGCGCCGACCAGCTGGTTCATCAGCGTCGATTTTCCGGCATTCGGCGCGCCGATCAATGCGACGAAGCCGGAGCGGGTCGGACCTTGCGGTTCTGTGGGGACAGCATCGGAGTCGGGTGTATCAGTCATCATCTTTTCCTGCGCTGGCCTGCCAGACGCCTTCGCGTTCGAGGAGAGCGGTGGCGGCCACCTGTTCGGCCGCGCGCTTGGAGCGGCTTTCGCCGCTTTCGGATTTCGTCCCGGAAATTTCGACAATCACCTTGAACACAGGATCGTGGTCGGGCCCCGTGCGCTCGGTCACCCGGTAGACCGGCGTCACCCCGAAGCGCGCATGCGCCCATTCCTGCAATTCGGTCTTGGCGTCACGCCGCGCGCCGTCATCCGCGAGCGCGCGCTTTTTCCAGTGGGTGTGGATGAAGCTGCGCGCAGCTTCCAGCCCGGCGTCAAGATAGATCGCCGCGATCAGCGATTCCACGACGTCGGCGCGGACATTGGCCATGCGGCTGTCGGTCATCTTCTTGACGTCCGATCCGGTGCGGATGAATTCGTGCAATCCCAGCTCGTCGGCGACTTCGCCGCAGGTCTGGGCGCTCACCATCTGGTTGAGGCGCACTGACAACTCGCCCTCGCTCGCCTCGCGGAAATGCGAAAACAACAACTCCGCCACGCACAGGCCCAGCACCCGGTCGCCCAGGAACTCCAGCCGTTCGTAGTTGCCGCCCGCCGGATTGCGGAGGCTGGCATGGGTCAGCGCCCGCTCCAGCCGCTCGGGATTGGCGAAGTGATGGCCGATCCGCTCCTGCACGCGGGCAGTGACTTCCGTCTGTTTCTTGGCGGCGCGCTTCATCGCTGCGCGGATTTGAAGAACCGGTCGAACCTGAGGTCGGTCGGCCATTTCCAGATTTCGAGCGGCGAGGAATCCTCGGCAATCGAGAAGAAGATGTTCGTCGCCCTGCCGACAAAGTTTTCGAGCGGCACGTAGCCGACGTCGAAACGGCTGTCGAGCGAGTTGTCGCGGTTGTCGCCCATCATGAAATAATGGCCTTCCGGCACCACGAATTCACGCGTGTTGTCGCCGGGCGAATTGGGATTGATATCGAGCGTCGTGTAGCTCACGCCGTTTGGCAGCGTTTCCCGGTACACCGGAACGGGCGTGCCCTGATTGTAACGCCCCTCCGGCTCGTACTCGCCCTGCAGTTCGCGTTGAATCGGTTCGCCATTGATCGACACCACGCCATCGGTGACTTGGATGCGGTCGCCCGGAAGCCCGATCACCCGCTTGATGTAGTCAATCTTGGGGTTGCTCGGCAAGCGGAACACCGCCACATCGCCACGCTCGGGCTCGTCACCCCAGATCCGTCCGGAAAACAGGTCCGGGGAGAACGGGATCGAGTATTTGCTGTAGCCATAGGAATATTTCGACACGAACAGATAATCGCCGACCAGCAGCGTTTCCATCATCGATCCCGAGGGAATGCTGAACGGCTGAAACAACAGGGTGCGGATGAACACTGCGAGCAGCAGCGCCTGGGCAAGCACCTTGACGTTTTCCCACAGACCGCTTGACTGGCTTTTTGAAGTATCTGACACGCGTTGAATTCCTCAGGTATGGCGCGGAAGGGCTTTCTCTAGCCGTTTGCATCGTTCGCGGCAACACCGCGCGCAGCAGTCTCGCACACATGAACCGGTTGTCCGATTGAAACAGCCCGGAGGCCTGCCCCGCGCAGCCTTTTCGCGATCACGTCCGGGGGAGCGCTTCGATGATCACGAAAGCCTGCGCCAACGGATAATCATCGGTTATTGTCAAATGAATGGCCGCGGTCATGCCGGCAGGCGTTATTTTTTCCAACCGGATGGCAGCGCCGCCGGTCAGCTGCAGCGTCGGCTTGCCGCCGGGCATGTTGACCACACCCATGTCGCGCCAGAACACGCCCTGCGATAGCCCCGTGCCGAGCGCCTTGGAGCACGCTTCCTTGGCGGCAAACCGCTTGGCATAGGACGCCGCCCTGGCCGCACGGCGATCCGACTTCACGCGTTCCACCTCGGTGAAACAGCGGTGCGTGAACCGCTCGCCGTGCCGCTCGAGCGTTTTTTCTATACGCCTGATATCCATCAGGTCGCTGCCGATACCTATGATCACGCCCGCTTCGCCCTGTTTGCGGCTCTTTCGCTGCGCGCCGCAGCGATTTCCTGGATCCGGCTCTTGGCCCGCGCGGCGAGCCTCAATTTCCGGCGTCTCTGAAACAAGCCGACGCCCCAATAGGTCAGGACATAAAATCCGACGGCACAGACGATCCCTGGCGGAATGGCGCCGATGAGCATCGGCTTGATCACCGGGTCCCACAGCTGGCTGACATCGAGCCGCCGGAGCAAGGCCTCAAGATCAACATGGCGCTGATGCGCGCCAACCTCGACGCCGATCAGCATGTTTCCGAGCTTTAGCGTCGAGGCCCAGATGAAGGGAAACGACAGCGGGTTGCCGAAGGCGGTTCCGAGCGCCGCGGCAACCATGTTGCCGGCCAGGACATAGGCAAGCGCAAAGGCCAGGATGAAATGGAAACCGAGCAAGGGCGTCCACGAGGCAAACACGCCCGCCGCCACGCCTGCGGCAATCGCATGCGGTGTCGCGGTCAGTCTCAGCACCCGCTTGATGAAATACTGAAACGACCGTCCGAACGATCTCCGCGGCCAGAGCGCGGTGCGCATCCGGTTGAAGAATCCCTCTGGTTTTCGGCGACGAAACAGCATGATCCCCGTATACCGCTCTCTTTGTGTCAGCCCTAAGTCAAACCGGCAATTTTGGCATTTAGCCGGCAACGCCGCCGGTTTTCGGTCACGAGTATAGCCCGGAAACACCGAAGAACTGGTAAAGACCCGATCCCCCGGATGATCGGCAACGTCGCGCAGTTCGGCCACCTTGACTGCAACATTCCATCAAGATTGCGCCAGAGTCTATTCGTAGATCCGTTCGACCGTGGACACCGACCCCAGTTCCTTGAGCTGGGTGATCAGATTATTGAGATGTTTAAGGTCCCAGACCTGAAGATCAACCAGCATCTCGGTGAAATCGGCGGCGACGCGCACCATCGACAGGGTCTGGATATTGGTCTCGCTCGCGGCGATCGTCTGGGCGACTTCGGCCAGCGTTCCAGGCGCATTGATGGCGGTCACCAGGATCCGGGCCGGAAACCGGTTCTTGTTGTTCTCGTCGATGTCCCAGCGGATATCGATCCAGCGGTTGGGCTCGTCGTCGAACTTGGTCAGGCCCGGCGACTGGATCGGATAGATGGTGATCCCCGCGCCCGGCTCGAGAATGCCGACGATCCGGTCCCCGGGCACTGCGCCGCCGGGACCGAAGCGCACCACCGCATTGTCGTCCATGCCGCGAATGGGCATGGCCGCCATGTCCGGGTCGGGCCCGATCTTGCGCGTGGTCGTGGCCGATTTCTGCGATTTGTTGAGCCCGGGCAGCTTGAAGATCAGGCCCGCGGCGCTGCGCAGGTTGAACCAGCCCTCGTCGGCGGGCTTGCGCGGCGACACTCGCGTTTCCTGATGATTGGGATAGACCGCCTTGAACACGTCCTCTGACACGATCTCGCCGCGGCCGACGGCGGCCAGCATGTCCTCGACATCCTTCTGGCCCAGGCGATGCAGCACCGGCTTGAGCCCTTCGCGCGACAACGGCTTGCCGGCGCGGTTGAAGGTGCGCTCGAGGATCCGCATGCCCAGCCCCGAATACTGCTTGCGCACAGCAGCCTTGGTCGCCCGGCGGATGGCGGCGCGAGCCTTGCCGGTCACGACGATCTCTTCCCAGGCCGGCGGCGGTACCTGCACGCCCGAGCGCAGGATCTCGACCTCGTCGCCATTGGCCAGACGCGTCACCAGCGGCATGATCCGGCCATTGATCTTGGCGCCGACGCAGGTGTCGCCGATATCGGTATGCACCGCATAGGCGAAATCGATCGGCGTCGCGCCGCGCGGCAGCGCAATCAGCTGGCCCTTCGGCGTGAAACAGAACACCTGGTCCTGGAACAGTTCAAGCTTGGTGTGTTCGAGAAAATCCTCCGGATTGTCACCGACCGACAGGGCTTCGATGGTCTGGCGCAGCCACGAATAGGCCCGCGAATCCTTTGACAACAGCTGATCGCCGCCGGTTATCCCATCCTTGTAGAGCGCATGCGCCGCCACGCCGCGTTCGGCGATGTCCTGCATCCGTCCGGTACGGATCTGCAGTTCCACGCGCTGCCGCGAAGGGCCGACAATGGTGGTGTGGATCGAGCGGTAGTCATTCTGCTTCGGCGTCGAGATATAGTCCTTGAACCGGCCCGGAACCACCGACCAGCGCATGTGCACGATGCCGAGCGCCCGGTAGCAGTCGGCCTCGGTGTCGACGATGATCCGGAAGCCGAACACGTCCGAGAGCTGCTCGAACGACAGCGACTTGGACTGCATCTTGCGAAACACCGAATAGGCCTTCTTCTGCCGGCCCTTGACCGTGGCTTTGAGGCCCTCGTGGCTGAACAGCGCCGACAGTTCGTCCTCGATGGTGTGGATCAGATCCCGGTTACGTTCGGACAGCTCGGCGAGCTTGCCGGTCACCGTCTCATAGGCTTCCAGGTTAAGGTTCTTGAAGGCGAGCTGTTCGAGCTCCTCGCGCATCTCCTGCATGCCCATGCGCCCGGCCAGCGGCGCGTAGATATCCATGGTCTCCTCGGCGATGCGGGCGCGTTTTTCCGGCGGCACATGTTCCAGCGTGCGCATGTTGTGCAGCCGGTCGGCGAGCTTGACCAAGAGCACGCGCACATCGTCGGAGATCGCCAGCAGCAGCTTGCGCAGGTTTTCCGCCTGCTTGGCCCGCTTGGTGACAAGATCGAGCTTCTTGATCTTGGTCAGCCCCTCGACCAGCCGCCCGATATCCTCGCCGAACAGCTCGTCGATCTCGGCCCGCGTGGCGGTGGTGTCTTCAATGGTGTCATGCAGCAGGGCGACGGCGATGGTCGATTCATCAAGCCGCATTTCGGTCAGGATCGCGGCCACTTCCAGCGGATGGGAAATATAGGGATCGCCGCTGGCGCGCATCTGCTTGCCATGCTTCTGCATGGCGTAAACATAGGCCTTGTTGAGCAGGGCCTCGTTGACGTCCGGCTTGTATTTCTGCACGCGCTCCACGAGCTCGTACTGACGCATCATCGCAAGTGCTCTCCACGACAAGAAAATGCGCCGAATCGAACGACCGGCGCATTGCATTGCATCAGCTGTTTTTCGGCTTTCGAAACAAGCACCGCCAATTCAATGCAAATCAGCGGGCTTCATCCTGTTTCTCAATAATCGTCGCTTTTTTCCGGCGGGACAAGCCCTTCAATGCCGGCAAGCAGATCTTCTTCGGACATCGAGCCGAACGAAACCGCTTCCGGCTGATCGTCCTCGGCGGCAGCTTCCTCGACGGTTTCACCGGCGGGGATGAACCGGCCCGGATCAGGCTCGGGCTCATCGACTTCAACATGTTTCTGAAGCGAGTGAATCAGGTCTTCCTTGAGATCGCCCGGCGAGAGGGTCTCGTCAGCAATTTCTCTCAGGGCAACGACCGGGTTCTTGTCATTGTCGCGCGGGATGGTGATCTGACCGCCCTGCGAAATCTGGCGGGCGCGGTGACTGGCGAGTAGCACCAGTTCAAAACGGTTATCAACTTTGTCGATGCAATCTTCGACTGTGACGCGGGCCATTGCCTGTCCTTTGCAAACTGCTATGGGGGAGTTGCCCATGCGTTAAACACATTGTGTGGCCATTTCAAGTCTTTTGGTTCAAAAGCCGTTATTCCACAGTCAATTGACGGAGCGGCATCGTGATGCTGGCCAAACCCAGCGCCGGAAGGCACGGGACAACTTAATTAGCATAATTGCATGCAAAACAGACAGTGGTACTTGAAAAATGTCGCTGATCGCAGCATTTGGTAAAATTCACGACAATTTGAGTCGCCAAAGGCCCGCTGAATGGTAACTGTATGATAATCAACAAGTTCGAAGTCGAGCTATTTTCTGTCATCCCATTGCCACATTAAGCCCAAATACGTTGAAAACGAGTTTTGAAAGGAATGCCATAAGTGTTTGATCCAAGAGAAAAAATCGCGCTGTTCATTGATGGGGCGAACCTATATGCCGCTTCAAGAAGCCTGAATTTCGATATTGACTACCGGAAATTGCTGAAAGCCTTTCAGTCCCGCGGCTATCTGCTGCGCGCCTATTATTACACCGCGCTGATCGAGGATCAGGAATATTCTTCGATCCGGCCGCTGATCGATTGGCTGGATTACAACGGCTACAAGGTGGTGACCAAGCCCGCCAAGGAATTCACCGATTCGATGGGGCGCCGCAAAGTAAAAGGCAACATGGACATCGAACTGGCCATCGACGCCATGGAACAATCCGACGTGGTCGATCATCTGGTCATTTTTTCCGGCGATGGCGATTTCACCACACTGGTCGAGGCGCTGCAGCGCAAGGGCCGCAAGGTGACCGTGGTCTCCTCGCTGACCTCCCAGCCGCCAATGATCGCCGACGATCTGCGCCGAAAGGCCGATTATTTCATAGACCTGAACAGCCTCAAGGCTGAAATCGGCCGCGATCCCTCCGAGCGTCCCCTGCGCCCCGTCCCGGCCGGTGAATACGAAGGGGACGAATTCGAGGATTGATCACATCCGGCCGAATGGCGCGCCGCTGATAAGGGCGCAGCCTAGCCGCGATCACGCAGCACCCGGGCTTTGTCCCGGTTCCAGTCGCGTTCCTTCTGGGTTTCGCGCTTGTCGTGCAGCTTCTTGCCCTTTGCCAAAGCCAGTTGCAGCTTGGCCGTGCCCTTGTCGTTGAAATAGATCTTGAGCGGCACCAGGGTCATGCCGTCACGCTGAACCGCCTGCCCGAGCCGCGCGATCTCCTTGAGCTTGACCAGGATCTTGCGACGTCGCCGGGGCTCGTGGTTGAACTGGTTGGCCTGCAGGTATTCGGGAACATAGGAGTTGATCAGCCACATCTCGCCGCCCTCTTCATTGGCGTAGGAGTCGGCGATGTTGGCCTTGCCTTCACGAAGCGATTTCACTTCGGTGCCGGTCAGAACCAGACCTGTCTCGAACGTATCGACAATCTCGTAGTTGAACCGCGCCTTGCGGTTTTCCGCGACGACCTTGCCATACTGCGACTTGTCTTCCTTCTTGGGAGCCATATCAGCCGATCACGCCTGCATGCGCCATCGCCTTGTCAAGCAAGGCGGCGGTGCCGGGTTCAACCGTGGTCAGCGGCGAGCGGACGACATTGTTGATCAGGCCCATCTTGCCCAGGCAATATTTGACGCCCGCAACTCCGGGTTCGGTGAAGATCGCCTTGTGCAGCGGCATCAGCCGGTCCAGCATCGTCAGCGCCGTGGCGTAATCGCCCCTGAGCGTTGCTTCCTGGAACTCGGCGCATTCGCGTGGCGCCACATTGGCGCTGACCGAGATGCAGCCGACGCCGCCATGGGCATTGAAGCCGAGCGCCGTGGGGTCCTCACCCGACAACTGCACGAAATCCTTGCCGCAGGCCATGCGCTGTTCGGGCACCCGGGCCAGATTGCCGGTCGCGTCCTTGACGCCGATGATGTTGGAGAAATCGCGGGCGAGCGCCGCCATCGTCTCCACCGACATGTCGACGACCGACCGCGGCGGGATGTTGTAGATGATGATCGGCAGCTTGCTCGCCTCGGCGACTGCCTTGAAATGCTGGTACAGGCCCTTCTGCGTCGGCTTGTTGTAATAGGGCGTGACCACCAGCAAGGCGTCGGCGCCCGCCTTCTCTGCGTGAACGGCAAGCTCGATCGATTCAGCCGTGTTGTTGGATCCGGCGCCGGCGATCACCGGCACCCGGCCGGCGGCAACCTCGACGCACAGTTCCACCACCCGCTTGTGCTCGGCATGGGTGAGCGTCGGGGATTCCCCGGTCGTGCCGACGGGCACAACGCCGTGGCTGCCGGCCTTGATCATCCGCTCGACATGGCTTGCAAAGCCATCCTCGTCCACCGCGCCATTTTCGGTGAAAGGGGTAATGAGCGCAGGAATGGAACCCTTGAACATGCTGATCTCCAAAAACACTAACTCTGCGCGGCAAAGGCGCAGTCATTCATCTGTCATGCAGCCGATACAGGAAATCGGTGGTGTGGAAAAGCCTTGCAAGGCTTCTGCAGGCGCTTTTGCGGCAAATCGCGGCTTGGACCCGGCGCACAGGTCGCTGCGCCGCACATTCCCCGCATTTGGGCCAGAGTATCGCATTTGAATGATGCCAATAAGCATTTGTTAAGATCTGCTTCACCAGCGGTTGATAGTTTTACGTAACGTGATCCGCCCGCCAGCCCCATGGTGCAATTATTTCGAACGGAAGATGAAGATGTCAAAGACCGCTCTGGCCACGCTGTTTGCCGTTTCAACCGTGCTCGCGTCCATGACTGCAGCCGCGCCACTGCCCAGCGGCGCGATCCCCCTGCCCGCGCCGCGGCCGGAGGTCAGCGGCGAAACGACCGCGGCAGTTCCCCGTCCGAGCCAGGTATCCACCACGTCGGTCCCGGCGAGCCGCGAGCTGAAGGCAGGCCTTGAAGCGCTCGGGAAAGGCAATGCGTCCGGCGCCAGGACTATTCGAGACAGCATGGGCCGTAACACGCTCGACCATCATATCCTGACCTGGGCAATCGCCATTTCAGGGCTGGAGGGCGTGCCGTCGGCTGAAATCGCACGGGCTGCCACCGAACTTGAGGGCTGGCCGGGGCTGAAATCCCTGCGGCAATTGTCCGAACGCGCAATGTTTTTCGAAAATCCCCCGTCCGCGCAGGTGCTCGCAGCCTTTGGCGACACAAGACCCGAGACCGCCCGGGGCGCCATCATCCTGATCCGGGCCCTGGTGGCGACCGGCGACACCAAACGCGCCCGCTCGCTTGCCTCGAGCTTCTGGCGCAGCGTGACCATGGATGACAGGGACGCGCGGATCTTCTTGAGCGAATTCGACAAGCTTCTCGACAAGAAAGACCATTTCCGCCGTATGGAAATGCTGCTCTACCGCGATCACGTCAATGACGCCAAGATCCTGGCGGACAAGGCCGAAGCGCAGTCGCTCTACCGCGCCTGGTCAGCCATCATCCGCAGCCCCGCCAAGGCCGGAGACGCGATAGCCGCGGTGCACGCGTCCTGGCATGATCAGCCATCCTATCTCTTCTTGCGGATCCGCCACTATCGCGAACTTGAGCGCAACAAGGAGGCGGCGGACCTGCTTGCCAGGATGCCGCGTGATCCCGACCTTCTTGTCGATCCGGACAAATGGTGGAACGAGGCGCGCGTCATCAGCCGCGGTCTTTACGAAAAGGGCGACGCCAAGGCCGCCTACCGGCTCGCCGCCGCCCATCTGGCAAAGAGCCCGACGGATTTCGCGGAAGCGGAGTTCCATGCCGGCTGGTATGCGCTGCGGGGGCTCAAGGACGCCAGGACCGCGCAGAAGCACTTTTCCGCCATTCTCAGCGTCGCCGATGGCCAGATCTCCAAGGCCCGCGCCAACTACTGGCTGGGCCGCGCCGCGGAAGCCGGAGGCGGAGGCAAATCGGCGGATTATTACGCGCTCGCCGCGCAGTTTCCCTCGACATTCTACGGCCAACTCGCCAGCGCCCGGCTCGAGCGGAAGTCCCTCAACATCGCCTATCCCTCTCCATCCCAGGCGGACCGCGTCCGGTTTGCCGGCCGCGAGGCGGTGCAGGCCATCCGCAAGCTGGAAGACGCGGGCTTTGAAGCGCGCGCCGACATGCTCTATCGCGGCCTTGCCGCCGAACTCGACAGTCCCGGCGAGCTGGCGATCCTTGCCGCCATGGCCGAAAGACGCGGCGATCACCGCGTGTCGCTTCAGGTCGGCAGGATTGCCTGGGGCCGCGGGCTCGACGTGGCAGCACTCGCCTATCCGCTGGGCGCAGTGCCCGCCAGCGCCAATATCTCAGGATCCGGCAAGGCGCTGGCCTACTCCATCGCCCGGCAGGAAAGCGCCTTTGACAAGGCGGCTGTCTCGCCGGCCAATGCCCGGGGCCTGTTGCAGATCCTGCCCGGAACCGCCAGGGGCGTCGCCGCCCGCCACGGCCTGCCCTATTCCCAGGACCGCCTGACCACCGACGCCGGATACAACGCGACCCTGGGCGCGCATTTCCTGGGCGAGCAGATCAGCGATTTCGGCGGCTCCTACATCCTCACCTTCATCGCCTACAATGCAGGCCCGCGCCGGGTGCCGCAATGGATCGAGCGCTTTGGCGATCCGCGCGGCCGACCGCTCGACGAAGTGGTCGACTGGATCGAGATGATCCCGTTTACCGAAACCCGCCACTACGTGCAGCGCGTCATGGAGAACTACCAGGTCTACAAGGCGCGGCTCGGCCAGCCGGCCAGCATCGAGCAGGATCTCCGCTTCGGTCGCCGATGAGGTCTGTCGCACTGCGCCAAAAACGCGTTATAGGCATGGTCTGTGTGACACAGAACAGGATCTGAGTATGGCGGACAACAAACCCGGTGCGGCGGCGATGCCAGCGGCCTCCAGGCATGAAGATGTGTATTTCTCCGCGAGCGACGGCCTCAAGCTGCACGCGGCCGACTACGGCCGCCACGACCCAGCCACCCGCGGCCGCCTGCCCGTGGTCTGCCTGCCCGGGCTGACCCGCAACACCCGCGATTTTCACGATCTGGCGCTGATCCTGTCCCGCGATGAGAAAGCGCCCCGCCGCGTGGTCAGCTTTGACTACCGCGGCCGCGGCCGGTCCGGCTGGGACAAGGATCCGTCGCGCTATACCATTGTTGTCGAGGCCGAGGATTTGCTCAGCGGCATGGCAGCGCTCGGGCTTGAACACGCGATCTTCATCGGCACTTCGCGCGGCGGCCTGATCATGCATGTGCTGGCGGCGACGCGGCCCGGCATCATGGCGGCCGGCGTGCTCAATGACATCGGCCCGGTGATTGAAGGCGCGGGGCTGGCGCAGATCAAGGCCTACCTGTCGCGCACACCGAGGCCCAAAACCTGGGACGACGCGGCTCAGATCCTCGCCGAGGCGCATTCGAAGAGCTTTTCAGCGCTGACTGAAGCCGATTGGGCTGATTTCGCCCGCGCCATCTATGTGGAAAAGGCAGGCAAGCTGGTCCCCGATTACGACCCGGCTCTGCTCGACGGCCTCAAGGGCGTCGATTTGAACACGCCACTGCCGACCCTGTGGCCGCAATTCGAGGGTCTCGGAGGCATGCCGCTGATGGCGCTCAGGGGCGAGCATTCGACGCTGCTCTCGGAAAAAACGCTGACAGACATGAAAGCGCGCGTGCCGTCCTTGCAGACCGTCACCATCCCCGGTCACGGCCACGCGCCGATCCTGCACCTGTCCGGCATCCCGCAGATCCTGCGCGATTTTTTTGCCTCGGTCGACAAGCAGCGGCGTCACTGAACCCGGCCAACAATGGCTGGCCTTTAAACCAAGCAGCCGACTGGCGGCCTTACTTCTTGCCGGGTTTCGATTTGCCGCCCGCCGAACTTGCAACCTCGCCCTTGGCGACGCGCTTGGCGAAGTCGGTGGAGCCGCCCTTGGCGAGAATCCTGGCCTGGGCCACCCAGTCCTCCCGCTCGATGCGCCCCGCAAAGGACAGTTGTTCGCCAAAATCCGCCTGTTCCTTCTTGGTCCAGGCCGCGATCTGGGCAAAGCTGTTGATCCCCGCCGCATTCAGCTTGGCCTCGATCTGCGGTCCCACGCCCTTGATCTGCTTGAGGTTGTCGGCAACGGCCGCGGCTTCAGACTTGGCCTTGGCTGCTTTGGGCTTCGCGGCTTTTGAACTTGCCGGTTTTGCCGCCGCAGCGGATTTTCTTGCAGAAGGTTTGTCCGAAGCGGGCTTGGCTGCGGGCTTGGCTGCGGGCTTGCCCGCCTTTGGCTTGGCCGCCTTGCTGGCCGGAGCCTCCGTCGCCGCAGCTGGCGCGGTGGCGATCGACACGGAAGACTTGGCGTCCGGTTCAGGCTTGGCTTCCGCTGCGGGCTTGGGCGTCAACGCGGCGATCGGCTGCAGCGACGTCGCCGGCTCGTAATGCGGCCATGAAGAGGCGAGCTCGCCGGCCGTCGCTGTCCGGGCGGCGCCCTCGTGGGTGATCGCACCGGCAGCGCCCGAGTGTGGATGCGGCCTCCCGAACCTGCCCTTGAGCCAGCATCCGCACAGACATCCCAGCCCGAAGGCCACCGCGACAAAGAACAGCGTCTGTAAAAAGAACATCGTCATTTCTCCCCTCCGGTCAAGCTGAACATCAGGTCCGCTTGCGCCCGCATGTCTTCCACCCCACCAACGCTCCGACCAGGAATGCGCATAGAATCCAGAGCCAGAGATGTGTCATCATATACCACATGGAAATATCCCCATATTGATGCCCGTTAATCAAGAACGCGAAACTCGATCCGGCGATTGGCAGCCTTGCCGGCGTCGGTTTCATTGCTTTCCAACGGACGGCTTTCGCCATACCCGGTGGCGTCCATCCGCTCCGCCGGCACACCGGCGGCAATCATGAAATCGAGCACTGCTTCTGCGCGCCGCTCAGACAAGGCCAGATTGTCCGCCTCCGAACCATCGGAATCGGTGTGACCGGAAATTTCCAGCCGCACATCGCCGCATTGCCGTGCGGCAAAGGCAATCCGGTCCAGAAATCCATAGGAATGATCCCGAATTGCCGCTTCGCCAGTCTCAAACAGCACGGTATTGCGAGCTGTCAGCCGGTTCAACTCCTCCTGACAGGCAGGCGCGGGCAGGACATTGTCAGGCGCCGTCGCTGTCTCGATCGCGGGCTCGGCTGTGAAGCCTTCCGGCAATGCTTCGCTCAGAAGCCGCGCCACATCCCGGGACGCAGCCTCATTCAAGGCAAGCCCCCGGACAAGAACCGTAGCTCCGACGATCCGCGCCTCTGCGTCATCGAGCCTGCTCAAGGCCTGCAACACAACCAGCACAGCCGCCTCGAATCCCTCCGGCACGCCGGTGGCGATGTCCTGAGTGTCATCGATCTTCATCTGGCCGAACTTCAGACCAGCAATCTCCAGCAATCTGGCCCTCGCCGCTTCGCTCGGCAGCGATCCTGCGAGCACAAGATCCTCGCCACGGCGCGTCGCCGTCCATTCAGAGGACGCAACATTCGCCACCCCGATATCCGCGGTCCCGAGAACCAGGCCGCTGGAGAAAGGTGCGGACAGCACCGACTGAACCCTTCGGAAAGCCTCCGCGTCAACAGCCTGGCCGCTGAGATCAAGAACCCTGTTGCGGACAACCGCCGTTCCCTCGCTGAGGTCCGAAACGATCGACAGCGCATCCTCGGCTGCGGCCTTCCAGTCCATGCCGTCAGGAACGCCGGATGCGAACCGCATCCGGTCCTCGACGCTCATATCCGGCGCGATCGCCTTGGCGCCGGCAAGAATGGCCGCGCGGGTCGTGGCATCCGGCGCATATCCCTCAAGCCTCAGCCCGTCAGGGCCGATCGAGGCTGTCCATGTGTAATTGCCCGTCACGACAGCGGGGGTGATATCGACCGAACTCACCATGCCCGCCGCCTCAGGAATCGAGGCCACCGCCGCCAGAGCAACCTCATGATCCTCCGGATCAAGCGCCTGGCCGCGGATGGCGAGGGAACGATCGGTAATCTCCACCGTACCGGTGGAAAATCGCGGGAATGCCGCCAGGCCGTAACCCGCCAGCGAGACCAGGCCCTCGGGCGCGCCACGCGCCAGTCTCATTTGATCGGTGAGCGCAATGCCGGGAAGCATCCTTGTGAGCATGGCAATGAGGTTCACCCGCGCCGATTCATTCGGCACAAAGCCGCTGAGGCTGACCCCGCCCGCGGTCTTTTCGATCGTCAGGCGATAGGGTTTTTCCTCCGGCAGCAAGGTGGAAACGTCGCTCGCCACTCTCACCCCGTATACGTCACGGGCAATCGCGAGAGCCTCTACCTGGCTGTCTTCATCCGGCGCAATCCCGGTCAGAGTCAGATCGCGCCCGTCAAGCGACACCTTCGCCCAGGCATGGTCCTGCCGGAGCGCCGTTGACGCACGCATTTGCAGATCCGCTTGGACAACAGAAGCCTCAAACCAGATCGCAAGCGCCGTAAGGCACCCCACCGCCGCCAGACCCGGCCATATCCAGTATTTCCAATTGCCCATGAGGTCTCCGCCAAACACTCGATGGACGCAAACCTAGCACCCCTGATTGAAACAGGCCAAGCCAAAAGAGGGGGAAGCGGATCATGGACGTCGTCCGGCGCGCTGAGACCTGGATCATCCGATTGAACGCCCGGCAGCACACCGTCTTTCAAAGCTCGCTCCTCGGGGGCGGGATGGGCAATCCGCGCGACCGCGCAAGCCACCTGCGCCGTGCGTTTAATCAAACGCACAAAGCCCGCTGTAGCACTTAAAACCGCCGCATAACTTTTGCCTTAAATCGATTCAGATTTATGGAATTATGCAGTGGCGCCGAAGCCCGAATTCAAACGAAAAAACCCGGCAGCGTGAGCTGCCGGGTTGTCTGGTCAAACCGAAGTTTGATTAGAACGAGCGCTGCAGGCGGATCTTGCCGGTCCAGCTGTCACGCTCGACGGTGCCAACATAGGCACTGGCGTCGTAGCTTTCGTAATGCACGTCAGCCTTGAGAGCCAGGCCGGTGGTGATTGCGTAGTCGGCAGTTGCTCCAACCTTCCAGGCGTCGCCAGCATCGCGGCTGACGATCTCGTTGGTCTTGAAAGCAGTGTACTGGCCGGCAACGCCAAGCTTCAGCTTGTCAGTTGCCTGGAACGTGTAGTCCGCACCAGCATACCATTCGGTGTACATGAAGGCAGTAGCCGAAACGCCGAAGCCAGTTGCCGAGACGTAAGCATTCGGGCCGGTGTTGTAGAGCGCCATCACGCCCAGCGTGCCAGGACCAACCTGGGCCGAAGCCAGGAAGCGAACGCCGCCTTCATTGACTTCGGTGTCGTAGAAGCCGGTCAGGCTTGCTGTAACGGCGCCGAAGGTGCCGCCAAGATTACCGGAAACACCAACGCCTTCAGTCCCAGCGACAGCAACGGCCGAATTGGTTGCCCATGAGGCACCCAGCTGGTCGAGCGAAACACCGTAGGTGAATGCGCCGCCGCTCATCTGGTACCTGATCGAGTTGAACCTGGTGTTCAGACCGGCGATGCTGTCGGTTTCACCGGCGAGACCGCTGTCGAGCCAGTGATAGAACATACCCATTCTCAGGCCGCCGAGTTCAAGAAAGACTTCGTCAACGCCCATGGCGCCGTCGTTGCCCTGCATGCCGATGTAGCCTTCGAGCGTGCCATATTCCGTGTCCGACTTCGCGGAGAAGTTGACGCGAGCACGAGTGGTCTGCCACATTCTGCTGGAAGAAGGTCCACGAACGATAGCAGCATAGGGGCCGCCTGCACGTGCCAGGCCGGTTGCAGTCGCATTGAACGCGCCGGTGACGTCGTGGTCGGCGAAGTTGTTGTCAACGCGGACATAGCCGCTGATGCGCAGGCAGGTTTCGGTGCCCGGGATGTAGAAGTAGCCAACGCCGAAAGCGTCGCAAACGCGAACGTATTCAACGGGCTCAGGCTCGGCTGCGATGATGGCGTCTGCGGCGCGGGCGCCGGATACAGCGACGAGGGCCGCTGCGGAGCCGATGAGAAGGCTCTTAATGTTCATGTTCTGACCTCCAGTCAAAAGTTTAGATGGTCTGGGTTGTCGCTGAAGGACAGTGCTTCCTGTCCCATCCCCACAATGGAAGAAGACAGACGAACTTCGTCTTGGCTTCGAGAGTGAACATACTCACCAGCGCGGGCCGCGCAACGCCGATCACTCCGCTCAGCGGGTCCGCGCCATGCCTTCCCCTCATCCTGTTGCACAAATGACACGAAATCCGCGCCAAGCCCGCGATTTGTTTACCCCTTGTTAGGAATTGGAGGCCGGGCCGCCCGGAAATCCCGAGCGTGACGCAAGGGATTCCGGCCCTTATGGGGGAATCGCCTCTAAATCATGGCGCATGACCGGGAATCAGTTCCAACCTCGGATCTGTCCGATGCAGCCATCCGGAATCACCGGGATGGCCTTGCGCGCGCTGGCCTGTCTCCGACCACCGCGGGGATTGCGGGGATCCCCGCGCTGGCCGATGGAACGCACTTTGATAGTGGCTTGATGAAACCACGCACCGGGTTCGAAGACAGGCCTTCCGGGCTCGGGCCGTCGTCGTCCGTGTTTTCCAGATCAGGAGAATCGCGGATCAGAGGGGACGCACAGTGCAACACAGCCCCTCTGCCGCCAGCGTATCATAAGCAAGGCAAACCAGGACATCCATCAATCCGCCCAGTTCGCGGCCAGGCCAGATTGCGCCTAGAAAGCCAACCCGAAAGACGTCCCGCGGGAGCGCGGCATGGATGCTGAATTCCCGACCGTCCCGGAGGTGATGCGGCGGCGCCGGCGTCCCCGCGGCTCCGTTCGTCGCCAAGGATCAATTCCCGCCGGAATTCAGGTTGATTACGCTGTCATGCTAAGGTAACAGACGGGCAACGGAGAGGTGGCCGAGTGGTCGAAGGCGCTCCCCTGCTAAGGGAGTATACCTCAAAAGGGTATCGTGGGTTCGAATCCCATCCTCTCCGCCACACTCAAACACCGAATCCGACCATGGGCCCCAATCGGGGCCTTTTCTTTGTGTTTCAAAGGGCGCTGGCAGGGCCATCCGCTCTTCGGAGTCTCGGCACTTGACCCAGAACGTGTCTCCGAATGGTCCGCGTCTCTCTTCGAGCGCCCCTCGACGCGGCGACCGATCGCCAGGACAGCGCGGCGGCGGTACATAAGGTCAGCGACACCAGCCAACAGGCTGCCGGAAGTCACTGACGGCAAACAGACTTCATGCCCATACAGCACTTGAGACTGCGCAATGTCGAACGGGCCAGGGACGAATGTGGAGAACGACCTGATCGTCGCGGATTGCTTCGCGATGCTGCCGATGACATCTCCGCGCGACGCTGCGGCTGGGCCGAGCATCGCCGCGCGCTCCTGCAACTGCTGAAAAACCGGTCCGAAGG
Organism: Hoeflea sp.; assembly: GCA_019084245.1. GTDB lineage: Bacteria > Pseudomonadota > Alphaproteobacteria > Rhizobiales > Rhizobiaceae > Hoeflea. The sequence continues at coordinate 48,821 of JAHRFE010000024.1, read as the reverse complement.
ATCTGTCGAGTTCAAGCCCTCCAGACTTGACGCCGCGCCGGGATCGGCCTATTTTTCTGAGCAATTACTCAAAAAACAGGTGCCCCATGAACAGCCCCATGTCCCATCGCGATATATCGATCCCCGAGACCTGGGACCGGTGCGGGCTGCCGGGCTGGACCTATCACAGCAATGCCTTTCTGGAGCTTGAGAAGCAGGAGCTGTTCCGCAAGCACTGGCAGATCGCCTGCCATATTTCGGATATTCCGGAATCGGGTGATTACCTCGCCTTCGACATGTGCGGCGAGCGTGCGCTTCTGGTGCGCGGCACGGATGGCGAGGTGCGCGCCTTCCACAACATGTGCCGGCATCGGGGCGCCCGCGTCGTGGCCGACGAGAGGGGATCCTGCAAGGGCGCGCTGGTCTGCCCGTTCCACGGCTGGGTCTACAATCTCGACGGCACCCTGCGTGGCGCAGCAAGGCCCAAGTCCTTCCCGGACCTCGACAAGGTCGAATTCGGATTGCAGCCGCTCGAAGCCGAGATCTGGAACGGCTTTGTCTTTGTCCGCTTCGAAAAGGGACCGCAGGCATCCGTGGCTGACCTTTTCAGGCCCTTTGCCGAGGAGATCGGCCATTTCGCCATGGCTGACATGGTGCCCGCGGGCGAGATCTGGACCATGGTCTCCAAGGTCAACTGGAAGTCGGTCCGCGACGTCGACAATGAGGGCTATCATGTGGCGCTCGCCCACCCGGCGTTGCAGGATCTCTATGGCCGCTCCTATTTCGACGAGCCGTTCGTGAACGGCATGTCGCGGTCCTATGCCGAGTGCAACGACAAGGGCCGGCGCTGGAGCGTGCGCAACTACCTCAAGGCCATGCAGCCGCGCCCCGGCATGCCGGATTACCTCAAGCGCGCCTGGGTCTATTACGGGCTGTTCCCCAATGCCGTGATCGCGGTGACGCCGGAGCTGGTGCAGTTCTACCAGGAATTCCCGCTGTCGACCGGCGAGACCCTGCTGCGCGGCGCGATCTACCGCTACCGCGACGAGACAAGGCAGCAGACGGTTGCCCGCAAGCTCGCCGTGCGCATCGATTCCGAGACCATGGGCGAGGACGTGCGCCTGACCGAATGGTCGAACGAGGCGATGAATTCGAGCGCCTTCAAGGGCTTCTATCTTTCCGATCTCGAATATGGCGTGCGCAGCCACCACGATCATCTGCGTGCGGTGCTGCCGGTTGCCACGCTGGACCAGCGTCCTCACGAAGACGATGTCGCCCGGCTGAACGCGGAGATGGCGGCAGAAGGCTGATCCAATACGACCGATTGATATGAAAACACCCGCTCCGGAGACCCGGGCGGGTGTTTTTCGTTTGACCTCACATACTGAACTGTGTGGCTCACCCGTTCCAGACGCCCTCCTGGCGCAGGTCGCGCATGGTGCGCGAAATCCCCTCATGCAGAATGCCGGCCATGGTGTCGATCTGCGCGCGGGTGATCACCAGGGGCGGCGACATCACGCACATATGCACCAGCGGCCGCAGCAGCAGCCCGAGTTCCTGGCAATGGCGGTCGATGCGCACGCCGACTTCGGTGTCGAGCCGGATCGGGTTGTGGCTGTCGCGGTCGGCGACGCATTCGATGCAGGCCATCAGCCCCATGCCGCGCACCTCGCCGACCAGTTCAAGCTCCTCGAGCGCCTTCAGCTTCTCGTGAAAATAGGGCGTGATCTCGCGCGTGTAATCCAGAAGACCGCCCTCGAGGATATCGAAGTTCTTGAGCGCCACCGCACAGCCGATCGGGTGGCTGGAATAGGTGAGCCCGTGGGCATACATCGCCTCGGGATGGTTCGACGCCCGCAGGCTGGAGAGCAGCCGGTCCGACACCACCATGCCGCCCAAAGGAAAATAGCCCGAGGTCACGCCCTTGGCGAAGGTGATGATGTCGGGCACCACGTCGAAACAGGCCTCCGAGGCAAACACATGCCCGAGCCGACCGAAAGCGGTGACCACCTCGTCGACGATGAACAGGATATCGTTCTCGGTGCAGATCTCGCGGATCGCCTTGAAGTAGCCTTCCGGCGGCACGATCACCCCGCCCGAGGCCATGATCGGCTCGCCGACGAAGGCCGCGATGTTTTCCGCGCCATGCTCAGTGACGGCATCGGCGAACTCCGTGACCAGCTGATCCCGGAACGCCTCAAGGCTCATCCCCTTGGGGCGGCGGAACGGATCCGGGCACGAGAGCCGGATCATCATCTCGTCGGCAAAATCCATCCAGTTGCGCGAGCGCTGGCTGCCATTGAGGCTCGCCGACAGATAGGTGCTGCCATGATAGCCGCCATCGCGGCAGATGATCTTCTTCTTGCCCTCGAGCCCGCGGACATTGTTGTAGAACTGCGCAAACCGGAGCGCGCTTTCCACCGCCGTTGATCCGCCGGTGGTGAAGAACACATGGTTGAGGTCGCCGGGCGCATGGTCGGCGATCCGCCGCGCCAGTTCCGCCGACGGCTCGTTCGACGTGTACCAGGGCGAATTGTAGGACAGCTCCAGCGCCTGGTCCTTCATGGCATCGGCGAGCGCCTGGTTGCGGTGGCCGACATTGGTGCACCACATCCCGGCCGGTCCGTCGATCAGCTTGCGACCCTTGTCGTCATGCACATAGATCCCCTCGCCCGAGCCGAGCATGCCGCGGGCTTCCGCGCCGATCGAGCCCGCCGACGGCCAGGGCTGGATCAGGTGATCCTTCGCATCCTGGGTGGCTTTCATGTGCAGAAGGGCTTGGGTATCGGGCATGACATGGGATTCCTGAAACGAAGGGATGGCGCCGGATTTCAACGGGTTCGAGGGCGCCATTGGCAGAGCTTATTGAATGGCTGTTCAGTCAATTTGGCAGAAAAACGGCTTGCATTCAACTCTCTTTTGGCCTCCAATCAGGACGATCTGTTACGGGCCTGCCCCAGAAGAACAGGCAAACGCAAGCCGGCATGGGAACCGCCGGCAAGCCCGGTCACGGCGAGGAAGCGCATTTGCAGCCATCTGCCCCCACACTGCCAGTCGAGCGCTCGGCCCGCCGGACAGGCGGCCCGCGCTTCCTGCAGACCGAGACCGGCAAGGGCTGGCTGACCATCTCGCCGCCGCTGATCTACGCCGTGCTTCTGCTGATCGGGCCGATCATCGTCATCATCACCCACAGCTTCTGGACGCAGGATTATCTGACCATCGATCGCACCTTCACGCTCGACAATTACAAGGCGGCGCTGACCGAGCCGATCTACCGCGACCTGCTGATGCGCTCCCTGTTCGTCTCGGTGACAGTCGCCTTCGTCACCGTCATCCTCGCCTATCCGGTCGCCTGGTTCGTGTCGTTTCATGGCGGGCGCTACAAGGGCCTGTGGCTGTTCATCATCACCGTCCCCTTCTGGTCCGGCTACCTGCTCCGGATCCTGTCGTGGAAGGTGATCCTGGGCTACAAGGGCGTACTCAATTCGGGCCTGCTCTATCTCGGCGTCATCGCCGAGCCGCTCAACTGGCTGATCTACAATGTCAACGCCGTCATCATCACCCTTGCCCACAGCTGGGCCGCCTTCGCCATCCTGCCGCTGTTCGTCTCGCTCGAAAAGCTCGACCGCTCGCTGCTCGAGGCGGCGGCCGACCTGGGCGACGGGCCAGTGCGGCGGTTCCTGCGCGTCACCCTGCCGCTGACCATGCCCGGCATCATCGCCGCGCTTCTGATCGTCATGATCCCAACCGTGGGCGATTACGTCACGCCAAGGCTGGTCGGCGGCAAGGACGGCGTGATGATCGCCAACGCCATCCAGGCGCAGTTCGGCAAGGCGTCGAACTGGCCTCTGGGCGCAGCACTGGCCGTTACCACCATGGTGATCGTCTCCCTGGTCGCAGGCGCCATCGTTCTCATGCTGCTGGGCCTCAAGAGGCTCTTCAAATGAAGCTTCTTCCCTCGCCCCGACGCGTGCTGTCGACCTATGTGATCTTCTATGTGGCGATCCTGTATTTCCCGGTGCTGCTGCTGCCGATCTTTTCCGTCAACGATTCCGCCACGCCGATGCTGCCGCTCGCGGGCTTCACGCTGAAATGGTACGAGGGCCTGTCGGGCAATGCCGCAATGCTGGGGGCTGCGTGGAACTCGCTGATCGTCGGCGTCAGCGCCGCCTTCCTGAGCACGGTGCTCGGCATCTGCGCCGCCCGCGCCATCACCCGCCACCGCTTTCGCGGCCTGGGCGCCGCCAGCGGGCTTATCATGGCGCCCTTGATCCTGCCTGAGATCATCATCGCCATCTCGCTGCTGGTGGTCCTGCTCGGGCTCGGGCTCGAGCTGTCGCTGATCACCGTGATCCTCGGCCATCTGCTCATCTGCGTGCCCTATTCGGTCACCGTCCTGGTCTCGGGTTTCGAAGGCTTCGATCCGAGCATGGAGGAGGCCTCGCGCGATCTGGGCGAAACCGCCTTCGGCACGCTTCGCCGGGTGACGCTGCCGATGCTTGCCCCCTCGATCGTCTCGAGCCTCTTGGTCACCTTCACCATCTCGCTTGACGAGTTCATTCTCGCCTTTTTCCTCAGCGGCACGGAGCCGACCCTGCCGGTCTATATCTGGGGCCAGTTGCGGTTTGCCGCCAAGCTGCCGAACGTGCTGGCGCTCGGTTCGATCCTGATCGCCGCCTCCCTCGTCCTGCTCACCGCCGCCGAACTGTTCCGCCGCCGCGCCGAACGCAAGATGGAGCTTCGCCCGTGAAAAGGAAATCGATGATATAGAACGCGATAACGCCAACCGGATCGGCATCACCTTCATCATGGTCACCCACGACCAGTACGAGACACTAAGCCAGAACCCTACCCTCGTCTGCGACCAATATAAATAATAATAGCTGTAAATATAAGAGAAATAGAAAGCAAAACAATTGATGCTATATATCTGTATTCACTAGATGGATCTTCATTCGAAGAAATAAATTCTATCATCTGAGCTCCGACGCCTAAAATTGAGAAAACGGTTAGAACCCCTAATATTTGCTGAACAATACCTTCGTATTTCATATTTTCTTGTTTTGATTTAAATTCAAAAGCTGTCTTTACTTTATCAATTAGAGATTGAGTGCTTTCAATAAATTTATCACCTCCCCAAGCCCGCCACAAAACACTGTAAATCTGATATTCATCGCCCCATTCACATACAACCTCTCCATCAGACAAGTATAAAAATGAATTTATTAAATTTATTTTCGATACTAAATTATTATAATCCGCCGCACTAACTCTTTTATTTCCTCCAGCTACAACAATATCCAAATAACTCTTTTGAATTTGCGACCTAAGATGCCTTATATATATCCATCCCAAATATAAATGTCGAATAATATCACTAAACCGTTGGTACAAAAATATATCTGAATCTGTTATAAATATTGTAATATTATAATTGCCACAAACATAGCTATTTCCATTTTCATTTCTAATATTTGAATCAAAATAAATATCTCCGTCAAGCGACATAAAATTCATTGCACTAACTATATGATTTTCTATTTCAGACTCGTATAATATTACATTTTCAAAATAACTTGGTAAAAACGAATAATTACCATTTACAACAAAACCGAAAACTTCAAGTATCAACTCATCGAGATCGTTCTCAAATATTGACTTATTAAAACAAAATCCTTCCGTATGATTTTCCCCCGAGAGAATTTTATATTGAATTTTTCTTATATCCAAAATTTCTTTTCCAACCAGCCTTGCAGAAATATCTATATAAACAATACCACAACCATCTGTACAAACTTTTATATTCAAATTATCGATTTTCTCAATATATTCAGAAAATATTTTTCTAAAGAAATATTCATGCACATGACTGCTCACCAATTTTTCAACGAAAAATGGCTTTATGATTTTCAATTGTATCGGTGACGTTTCAATTTTTTCAGTTTTATTCTTCCATATGCGCGTTTCGTCAATATGAAATAGATCCTGGGCATCTGAATGAATTTCAACTGGAATCAGTAGATTATAGATAAAAATGCCATTCGAGTCATTCAACCCGTGAAACAGTTTTCTCATTTCAGTATTTAGCTCCACCATTGCATAATGGAAATTAGTGCGAAATTAAGCGACGTGGAAATCATAGAATCCGTTGTCGATACTGTCTTTTTAACGCGCATTCCGTTCATTTATCAATCGCGAAGTGCATGGGAAAAATCGTGCACAGCGTATCGAGCACGACGCCGAGCGCCGCCTCGCGCTTGTAGCCGCGGCCAAACAGCATCATCCTGAGCCACAACCCTTCCTGCATGGCGTAGATCGCATCCGCCGTGCTCTGCGGGTCAAACGCATAATCGCCTTCTTCCTTGGCAAGCTTGCAGATCGAGGTCAGCGTCGAGCGGTACTTGGCGTCCCGTTCCCAAGCCATTTCATGATAGGCGGGCTTGGAGCGTGCCTCGGCGATCAGCGCGAACCAGGCGGCCAGCTTGCGGTGGGTGCAGATCTTCTTGTCGAGATCCGCCGTCACCATGGCTAGCAGTTGCGACGCCGTGTCGGGGGCGGCCTTCTTCACCGTCGCCTGCCAGTTGGCGGTGTACTCGTCTTGCAGGAACCGGATGGTTTCGGCCAGCAGGTTTTCCTTGCTGGCGAAATGGAAATTCACGATCCCGCGCGACAATCCCGCGCCATCGGCCACATCGGCGAGCGTGGTGGCGGCATAGCCGCGCTTGGCCAGTGAATCGATCGTGGCGTTGATCAGTTGTTCGCGGCGCAGCGCCTTGGGCTCGCGGCGGCGGGCAGCCTCCGTCGCCGGCGCGGAATTCTCATGTTCATGTCCTTCGCTCAAGGCAATGTTCCTCTTGATCAGGGGTGCGTGTCAAACCGGCCTAATTCCGACAGATGGGTCGGGCAATGCTCGCCGCTGTCGAGCACCGTCTGCATGGCGCTCCAGGTCTTGATGTTCTTGTCGACATAGTCCGATCCGACGACCGCGGCGACCGGCGCATGGAGCGGACCCTTGAGGCGCTCGAGTTCGCCCCGCGCCACGTCCCTGTACCATTCATTCCGGTTGACGGTCTGCACATCGACAAAACCGGCGCGCTTCATCGCCGCCTCGTAGCGGGCGGCCGACGCCATGCCGAAACTCAGCCCCTCGGCTGCGAGATAGGTCCGCATCGCGTCGGACGGATCGCCGTCATGCGAGGTCAGCCAGTCGCTCGCCGCAAACTCGCCGCCGGGCTTGAGCAGCCGGAAGATGTCGGCGAACAGCGCCTCCTTGTCGGCCACGTTAATGAGCGCGTCCTTGGAGAAGACGATGTCGAAGCTCTCGACGGGAAACGGCAGCGGCCCGGGGTCGCCGCGCACGAAACGGGCGATATCGTCAAGGCCCTGCTCGCCGGCGCGCTTCGTGGCGAGATCCACGACCGGCTGCTCGACATCATAGCCGACGATCTCGGCAGGCCCGTATTCCCTGGCCAGGAACAGGGTGATGCCGCCCGAACCGCAGCCGATGTCCAGCACGTGGCTGCCGGCAAAATCCAGATCCGCGACAACCCTGCGGACCTCGTCCGGTCCGCCCGGCGACAGGAAGCCCTCCCCCCACAGCGCTTCCAGAAAGCGGATCGCGGTGTCGTCATATTCCGGCGCAGCCTCGACGGGCGAGGAAACAGCAGGCGCCTTTGATGTCGGATCGGGAATGCCATCTCGCATGATGGATCGTGGTCCTCGCTCAATTGCGTTTGACGAAGTATTGGCGGAATGAACCCGGATTGCAACAAGTTTGTTGAACGTTCATTCAATAGCGGAAGTTTGACGCCCCCTCGACCGCGCGGTTTCCGGCGTCAGGCGCCCGCCATCGGGGCCGCAATATCGCAGGCGTTTTCCGAGAGACCGGCAGCCGATCGGAGGGGCAGGTTTCTCACTTGAAGCACCCCCGGCCGCTGCCGGTTCAGATCCGGCCGGCGTGATGCGGCAGCAGCAGCCGCAGATGCGCCAGCGCCGAGTCGAGCGCTTCGGCCCGGGTGATCGGCTGGCTCTGGATGTGCATCTGAAGCCACAACCCGTCGGTGAAGGCGTCGATCGAATTGGTCAGCAGGACCGGGTCGGGGCCGCCTGTGGTCTCCACCAGTTCACTGCAACTGCCCAGCATCGCCTGGTGACGGACATCCTCGGCGGCGACGCAGATCCTGTTGTAAAGCGGCTGCACCCCGGCCTCGCCCCAGAACGAAAACCACAACGCCAGCTTCTTGCGGCTGCAGATCGACGGCTTGAAATCGGCGCGAATGAGACCGAGGATCCGGTCCAGCGGATCAGGCGATGCGAACGCCGCGCTCCACGCCTGCTCGTATTCCTGCAGCAGCCGCGACAGGGTTTCCGTCAGCAGGCCTTCCTTGGTCTTGAAGTGAAACACCAGCGCGCCCTGGGACACACCCGCCGCCGCCGAGACATTGGCGAAGGTGGTGCCGGAGATGCCATGCTGGGCCACCACATCGACCACGGCCTCGATCATCCGGGCCTGGGTGCGCAGGCTGGTGGGAGAGATCTTCTGGACATCGGCCGGGTGTGACATGCCCCCTGTCTACTGCATATTTGCGCAAAGCGGAATCGGTTCCCGCAATCAAATTATGCAGCAGGTGAGCGCACCGGAGCGCCGGGTATTCCATCGAGCGCAGGCGCCCGGGCGCAGGCCGCGAAAACTTTGCGGAACAAATTTTTTGACTGAACGCTCAGTTTATTCTAGCCTTGGATTTTACCAATCCGGGACCGGCCATGACATATGACGCGATCATCGTAGGAGCAGGCCACAACGGCCTCACCGCCGCCTGCTTCATGGCCCGCGCCGGTCTGAAGACCCTGATCGTCGAGAAGGAGAACCATGTCGGCGGCGCTGCGGTCAGCCTGTCGCTGACGCCCGGCTGGACCTATTCCAACTGCTCCTATGTCTGCTCGCTGCTCCGCCCCGAAATCATCCGCGCGCTGGAACTGCCCAGGTACGGGTTGCAGGTGATCCCCTACGAGGGCGGCGCGGTGTTTGATTCCAAGGGCGACTATTTCGCCTACATGTCCGACCATGACGCGCTGCGCCGCGAACTGGTCCGCCATTCGCCGCGCGACGCCGACGGCTATGAACGCTATTCCCGCGCGGTGATGCGCCAGTGCAAGTTCATCAAGCCGCTGCTACTGCGCACCGCCCCTGACCCGGCCTCGCTGAAACCGCGCGACATTTCCGAGCTGCTCTACATCCTCAAGCGGTTCCACGGCCTCGGCGCCCGCGAAATGGCCGAGACGGTTCGGTTCTGGACCATGTCGATCGCCGAATATCTCGACCAGTATTTCGAAACCCCGATGATCAAGGCCTATATCGCCGGCTCCGGCATCATCGGCACCGGCCTCGGACCCTATTCGCCCGGCACGGCCTATGTGCTGTTGCACCACTACATGGGCGAGGTCGACGGCGCGATCGGCGCCTGGGGCTTTGCCCGCGGCGGCATGGGCTCGATCACCCAGGCCATGGCGCGCTCGTTCGAGGCCTCGGGCGGCGAAATCCGCATGGGCTCCGGCCTCGACCGCTTCATCATCCGCGACGGCAAGGTCCGCGGCGTGGCGCTCGACAATGGCGACGAACTGCATGCGGAAACGGTCGTCTCCGGCATGGATGTGCGCCGCACTTTCGTCGACCACACCGACGAGAAGGATCTGCCGCAGGATTTCGTCAAGGGCGTCAAGCGCTACCGGTTTCGCGGCTCGTCCGGAAAACTCAACATCGCGCTCGACGGCATGCCCACCTTCACCGGCGCGCCGAAGGACGCTTCGTTCCTGCGTGGCGATCTGCATTTTCTCGACGACATGGAAGAGATCGAACGCGCCTATGACGATTGGAAGGACGGCCGCTGGTCGGCAAGCCCCTATGTCGATTTCCTCATCCCGACCCAGATCGACCCGACCATGGCGCCGCCCGGCAAGCACTATGCCACGATCTTCGTGCAGTACGCGCCCTATGAGCTGGCGAACGGCCAGTGGGACGACGCCAACCGCGAGGCCTTCGCCGAGACCGTGATTTCCAAGATCGCGCGCCACAGCCCGGATTTCCGCAAGCTGATCGTCCACAAGGAGATCCGCACGCCAAAGGACATCGAGGATCAGGTGGGCCTCACCGAGGGCAACATCTTCCAGGGCGAACTGACCTTCGACCAGCTGCTGTTCAACCGCCCGGTGCCGGGCTACGCCCAGTACCGCTCGCCGATCAAGGGGCTCTACATGTGCGGATCCTCCACCCATCCCGGCGGCGGCGTCATGGGCGCCCCCGGCGCCAATGCCGCGCGCGAAGTGCTGAGCGACCTCGGTCACAAGATCGATATGGGGTTCTCCGCATGAGCCCGCGCTACGACGCCATCATCATCGGCGCCGGCCACAACGGCCTGGTCGCCGCCGCAACGCTTGCCCGCAAGGGCAGGAAGGTGCTGGTGCTCGAAGCCCGCGATCATCTCGGCGGCATGCTCGGCGACGCGGAGTTTCGCGTGGCGCCCCTGCCCTACGCGCTGCGCCCGGAAATCATCAAGGCGCTGCAACTCGACCAGAAACTGCTGCACGGCACCAGGCCGCTCGAGACCCTGACCTTCGGCGCCGACGGCCAGCCGCTCCGCATCACCGGCGGACATGTGACCGGCACCGACGCCATCACGGAACATGACTACGGCGCGCTTTATGCCCGGCTCGGGCGGCAGGCAAAAGTGCTCGGCGCGATGATTCTCGAGACCCCGCCCGGGCTCGGCAAGGCGAGCCTCGGTGAAGCGACGGCGCTGGCCCGCATGGCGCTCAAGCTGCGCTTGCTCGGCAAGACGGAGATGCGCGACCTGCTGCGCATCGTGCTGTCCAATGTCTGGGACCTGCTGAATGACGAAATCGGCGACGGCCCGCTGGCAGGCGCGCTCGCCATGGACGCAACCCTTGGCGGCGCCATGGGCCCGCGTTCGCCCGGCACCGTGCTGACCCTGCTCTACCGCATGGCCTCGCAGTCGTCCCATGGCCATGGCCTGCGGGTGATGCCCGAAGGCGGTCCCGACGCGCTGGTCAAGGCGCTCGCCGACTGCGTCACCGCCGCCGGCGGCGGGATCCGCACCGGTGCGCCGGTGGAAAAGATCCTGGTCGATGGCGATCGGGCCGCCGGCGTGCGGCTGGCATCCGGCGAAGAGATTGCGGCCCCGCTGGTGCTCTCCAACGCCTCGCCGAAGGTGACGCTGCTCACGCTGCTGGGCGTCGCCCATCTCGACGGCGAGTTCGTCCGCCGCTGCCGCACCTCGGCCTCGAAGGGCATGGTCGCGCGCCTCGATTTCGACATCGTGGAACCGCCAAAGCTGCGCGGCGGCGGCGCGCTCACTTCCGGCCAGCGCCTCGTGGTGGCGCCCACCATGCAGGCGATCGAAACCGCCTTCAACGCCGCCAAATATGGCAATCTGCCCAACCGTCCGGTGCTCGAAGCCACCTATGACGGCGCAGCCAGGCGGCTCTCGGTCAGCGCCCAGTTCGCGCCGCATGATCTCACCGGCGGCTGGACCGACGACGCCAAGGCAAGGCTCTCGACCTCCGTCCTCACGGTACTGGACGACGCCCTGCCCGGCATCGCTCCCACGGTCCACGGAACCCGCGTGATGTCGCCCGTCGACATCGAAGTGGGCTACGGCGCTTACGGCGGGCACTGGCATCACGGCGAATTGCGCGTCGACCAGCTGCTGATGCTGCGGCCGTTCGACGGCGCCGCGCAGTACCGGATGCCGGTGGCGGGCCTTTATCTCTGTGGCGCGGGCGCCCATCCCGGCGGCGACATTTCCGGCGCCGCCGGTTTCAACGCGGCCCGCGCCGCCCTTCGCGACGGGGGACACTGAGATGGCAGCCACAGCAAACCCTGTCGCACAGGTGCATCTGGGCCTCGAACCCGGCCCGTTTCACGAGCGCCTTGTCGCGCACAACCGCCAGCAATCCTGGGTCAACTGGATGGGCTACGCCTCGCCCTCCGTGCTCGACACGGTCGAGTTCGAGTATTTCGCCATCCGTAACCAGTCGACCCTGTTCGACATCTCGCCGATGTGCAAATACGCCATCACCGGCCCGGACGCGGAAAGGGTGGTCAACCGGCTGGTCACCCGCGACATCCGCAAGCTCGGGCTCGGCCGCGTCGCCTATTGCATCTGGTGCGACGAGGACGGCCAGGTCGTTGATGACGGCACCGTGTTCCGCTATTCCGAAACCGAGTTCCGCCTCTGCTGCCAGGAGCCGCAGCTCTCCTGGCTCGAAGACATCGCCTGGGGCTTCGACGTCCAAATCCGCGACGTCACCCGCGAAGTCGCGGGTCTGGCGCTGCAGGGCCCGACCTCCTGCGCCCTGCTCAAGGACCTGGGACTCACCGGCATCGAAACGCTCAAACCCTTCGGCATCGCCGAATTTATCATCGCCGGCGCCACGGTCAGCATCTCCCGCACCGGCTTCACCGGCGATCTCGGCTACGAGCTGTGGATCAAGCCTGCCGACGCGCTCACCGTCTGGGACGCGCTGATGGCGGCGGGCAAGCTCCGCGGCCTGCGCATCATCGGCTACGAGGCGCTGGAGATGGCCCGCATCGAGGCGGGCTTCCTGCTGCCGAAGGTCGATTTCCTCTCGGCCCAGACCGTACTCCGGACCGACCGCGCCAGCACGCCCTATGAGCTTGGCCTCGACTGGCTGGTGGCGCTCGACAAGCCGCATTTCAATGGCCGCCGCGCGCTGCTGGACCTTTCCAAAAAGACCCCGCGCCGAAAATTGGTGGCGATCGAGATCGAGCGCGACAAGCCGGCCCACAACGCGCTGGTCTATCACAAGAAGACCCGCCAAGTCGGCATGGTCACCTCCGCATTGTGGTCGCCCACCTGCAAGCGCAACATCGCCTACGCTTGGCTCGATGCGCCCTATGGCCAGTCGGTCACCGGCGATCTGTGGGTCGAGATCTATCTTCAGAAGGAAATCCGCTGGCAACGGCGCATGGCGCGCTGCCAGCTGGTCGACAAGCCCTTCTTCGTGCACCCGCGCCGCACGGCCACACCGCCGGGCGACTACTGAGGGACCGGGCCGTCCGGCCAGGGGAGAGGACTATGCAGCCTATCGAGGCCGAAACACCGGAAGACCGGGAGCAGCTTGCCCTGCTCCGCCTGCCGCTGGGCGCGCCCGGCTCGGGCATGGCCCGCTACGGCGCGGCGATGTATTTCTACCGATCCGGCAAGCTGGACGCCGACCTGCTCGAAGCCTACCGCATCTGCTGCAACCTCGATTCCGAGGACCCCGACGCCGTCGCCCGGTCGCGCCGGTCGCCAGACGAATAGGCAACAAAAAAGGCCGGAGCGCGCAAACGCCCCGGCCCTGTCTATAACGTCTTCACATTACGACTTGAGCTTGGTCCAGACCTTCTCGCGCAGGTCCTTGGACGCCGGCGAGCAGTTCTCGAACGCCCGCAGCCGGTCATTGTATTCCTCGGGCGTGTTGACGGCCGGATCGGCCCTCAGATCCTCCTTCAGGAACTCGCCCGAACCCGACACCGCGTTGGAATAGCCGGTGTAGTTCGATGCGATCGCCGCGACTTCCGGCGACATCATCCAGTTGACGAATTTCTTCGCCTCCTCGAGGTTCGGCGCGTCCTTCGGCACCGCGATGACATCGGTCCAGAAGGTGGTGCCTTCCCTGGGATAGACGTAGACAGCATCGGGCTTCTTTTCCTTGACCCGGTGCGCCGCGCCATTCCACTGCATGTGAACCGCCACTTCGCCGGCGATCATCCGGTCGATGGTGCCGTCGTTGGAATAGAGCTTCACATGCGGCTTCTGCGCCATCAGCACGTCGAGGATCTTCTGGGCCTCGGCCGGGTCCTCGGTGCACTTGCTGACGCCGGTGTAATAGGCCGCAGCATTCCAGACATCCGACATCTCGTTGAGCATGGCGATATTGCCTTTGAGGCCGTCCCTGGGCTCGAAGATTTCCTTCCAGCTGTCCTCGAGCGGGCCGCCCTCTACCATTTCCGGATCGTAGGTGAAGCCGGTCGTGCCCCACATGTAGGGCGCGGAATAGGTACGATCCTCATCGCCGGCGATGGTGGTGAAGGCCGGCAGCAGATTCTTGAAGTTCTCCATCTTGTTGACGTCGATCTTGGCCAGCATGCCCTTTTCCACCATCACGCCGAGCGTGGTGGTGCCGGGAAAGATCACGTCATAGCCGCCGCCGCCGGCCTGCAGCTTGGCCAGAAGGTCCTCTTCCGAGGCAAAGCTGTCGATGTTGACCTTGGTGCCGGTTTCCTTCTCGTAGCGTTCAAGCAGTTCCGGCGCGAAATAGTTCGACCAGTTGTAAAGATTGAGTTCGCCTGCGGCCCATGCGCTGCCGCTCAGTGCGGTCAGAGCCATGGCCGAAGCCATCAGCAGTTTGGCTGTATGCTTTCCTACCCTGTTGGTGGTGTTCATGATGTTCTCCAATTGTGTGCGGGCTTTGACGTCTCAATCGGGCCCGGTTTTCCGATTTTGATCCCGTCCCAGAAACAGCGACAGGGAGACTAAAGAGAGCGACAAGAGCAGCATCAGCGAGGAGATCGCGTTGACCTCCGGGGTGACGCCGGTTCTCACCAGACCGAAGATATAGATCGGCAATGTGGTCGAACCCGCACCGCCGAGGAAGAATGTGGTGACGAAATCATCGAGCGAGATGATGAAGGCCAGCACCAGGCCCGAGAGAATCCCCGGAACAAGCTGCGGCAACGTCACCCGCCAGAAGGCCTGCACCGGATTGGCGTAGAGATCCGCCGCCGCCTCGCCGATCTTCGGGTCCATGCCTTCAAGCCGCGCCCGGATCGGCAGATAGGCAAACGGAATGCAGAACACGATATGGCCGATGATCACCGTGCCGAGCCCGAAGGTGAAGCCGAGGCTCGCAAAGAACATCAGGGTCGCCACCGCCGGCACGATCTCGGGCACCGTGATCGGCAGCGCGAACACCGCATTGATCCCGGTCTTGCCCAGAAACCGGTCGTTGCTCGCCATCCTCAGCGCGGCCAGCGTCGCCAGCGTCGTCGCACTCACCGAGGCGACCGAGGCGATGATCAGCGAATTGGTCGCGGCGCTGACAATGTCGCGGTTGGAAAATGCCATCCGGTACCAGTCGAGCGAGAATCCGGTCCAGATCGTCACCGTCCGGTTCTCGTTGAAGGACAGCGCGATCAGGATCAGGATCGGCAGATAGACATAGGCGAAGAACGCCGCCGTTGCGGTGAACAGCCCCGGCCAGTGCCGGGCGTCGCCGGGAAAGGCGCGGTTGCGGAACGGATTGATCTTCATTGCAATCGCTCCAGGTCACCACGGTAGCGCCGGGCGTAAAGCCACAGCGAGGTCAGCACCAGCGCCAGCAGGAACATCCCCAAAGCCGCGCCGAACGGCCAGTTGCGCGCGGCGCCAAACTGGAACCCGATCAGGTTGCCGATCATCAGCGTCTTGCCGCCGCCGAGCAGTTCCGGCGTGATATAGGCGCCAAGCGCGGGCACGAAGACCAGCACGCAGCCGGCGACAATGCCCGGAAAGGCCAGCGGCAGGATGACCCGCTTGATGGTCTGCCAGCGGTTGGCATAGAGATCGAACGAGGCCTCGACCAGCCTCAGATCGATCTTCTCGAGGCTTGCATAGATCGGCAGCACCATGAACGGCAGGAAGGAATAAGTGAGCCCGACGGCGACGGCGAAGGAATTGTGCAACAGCGGCAGCGGCTCGGAGATGATCCCGAGCCACAGCAGCGCCGAATTGATGATGCCGTGATCGCGCAGGAGCAGGATCCAGGCGTAGTTCCGGACCAGGAGATTGGTCCAGAACGGCAGCGTCACCATGAACACCAGCACCGCTTTCCACTTGGCGTCCCGTGTCGCCATGAACATCGCCACCGGCAGGCCGACGGCGAGCGAAATCACCATGGTGAGAAAACTCAGCCACACCGAGCGCAGGATGATGTACATATAGTTGAAGTTCAGCGCCAGCGTGCCGTCGAGCTCACTTTCGAAGAACAGCCGTACATAGGCCTCCGCGGTGAACTGATCCCATAGCACCCCGCCCGAATAGTCCCTGCCCCGGAACGAGATATAGGCCATCAGGCCCAGCGGAATGATCATGAAGACCGTGATCGCCAGCAGCGCAGGCCCGATCAGCAGCGCGCGAAACAGGATGTTCTTACCGGCCCTTGTCATGACGGGTCGTCGGCCAGGACGGAGACCGAGGCGGCATCGACAGTCCAGCCGATCTGGTCGCCCTTGGCGAAGGACTGGATCCGGGCGGTGTTGTTCTGGGAACGGGCCCTGAGTTCCAGCCCGTCGGCCAGCCTGATGTGAAAGATCGTGTCGGTGCCGTGATACACCACATTGGTGACGACCCCGGGCAGCTTGCCTGGCCCCGGCGCCGAAAGGGCGATGCGTTCCGGCCGGATCGCCAGCACCGCATGATCGCCCTTCGGCACCACCGACGCCTCATCGGAGCGCAGGCTTCCTACGCCGGCGATGGCGTAGTCATGGGCCCCCATTGCCTCGACCGGCACCAGATTGATCTCTCCGATGAAGCCCGCGACGAAGCGGTGCTGCGGCTTGTCGTAGATCTCGCGCGGCGTTCCAATCTGCAGGATCTTTCCGCCATTCATCACCGCGATCCGGTCGGACATGGTCAGCGCCTCGTCCTGGTCATGGGTCACGAACACGAAGGTGATG
This sequence comes from Hoeflea sp., assembly GCA_019084245.1. Taxonomy (GTDB): domain Bacteria; phylum Pseudomonadota; class Alphaproteobacteria; order Rhizobiales; family Rhizobiaceae; genus Hoeflea. The sequence continues at coordinate 32,104 of JAHRFE010000024.1, read as the reverse complement.
CCGGTGTCGGTCTGCAGCCGCTTGAGTTCCAGCTGCATTTCCTTGCGCAATTGCAGATCGAGCGCCGACAGCGGCTCGTCGAGCAACAGAACCTTGGGCTGCGGCGCAAGCGCGCGCGCCAGCGCCACGCGCTGCTGCTGACCACCGGAAATCTGGGTGATCCGCCGGTCGGCCATGGCTTCAAGCTGAACCAGCCGCAGCATGTTCGCCGTCACCGACTTGATCTGGTCTTTCGGACGGCCGAGCATCTCGAGCCCGAACGAGATGTTCTCGGCCACCGTCATGTGCGGAAACAGCGCGTAGTTCTGGAACACCGTGTTGACCGGGCGCTGATAGGGCGGCTTGGCGGACAGATCTTCGCCGTCAAGCAGGACCTCGCCTGAAGTGGGCTGCTCAAAGCCCGCGATCAGCCGCAACAGGGTGGTCTTGCCGCAGCCTGACGGTCCGAGCAGGGTGAAGAACTCATTCTCCCGAATGTCCACCGACACATTGTCCAGTGCCTTGAAGGCGTTGGAGCCTGAGCCAAACACCTTGCTCAGCGAGCGGGCCGAGACCGCGCAGGGAGCTTGCGTTGACGAGGGCTCTTGCGTGGAGGATGGTGTCGAGGTGTTCAAAGGCGCTCCTTGAATACTCTGCACTTTATCAGGACCAACCGCGTCAAACGATCACCGGCGCTGCAAGGCCTTGAGACTATGCAATTTTCACCATTTTTCAGGCAGATGGATATTGAATGATCGTTCAGCAGTTAGGCTGGAATGTCAAGTTGAGCACCCGGCGTGAGCCGCCGCAATAGCCCGGCAGGCACTGATCCGCAACACGAATAATGACATCCCGTCGCCGGCCACGGCTCTTCGCCTGCATTGCCCGAAACCGGACTCCCGGTTTCGGAACAGCTCATTGCGGAAATCCCCACCTCTGGTTTGATTTATATCAAAGATCGTTTATGTTTCATCTGCCACGTCATTCATGCAGCTGAATTCAAGGATGCTTTTCACCATGGTTGCCATGTCCGCCACCGAGCCAGACCGGCTTGAGAATTTCCCCGTCACCTTCTTTGCCGTGATGATGGGCTTGCTCGGCCTCGTGCTGTCGATGACGGCGGCGGAGAAGGCGGCGGGCGCCTCGGGCGCCGCCTCGCAGTTCATTCTGGGTGCCGCGGTCGCCGTCTTCGCCGTGCTCGTCTTCTTCTACGGCCTCAAGCTTGTCCGCCATCCCGCGGCGGTCAAGGCCGAGTGGAATCACCCGGTCCGCATCGCCTTCTTCCCGACCATCTCGATCTCGCTCCTGCTGCTCGGCACGGCGCTCGCGCAGCGGATGCCGGATCTCGCCTATGGGATCTGGAGCGTCGGCGTCGCCGCCCAGGCCATCCTGGCGCTCAGCGTTGTCGCCAACTGGATCGGCCACCGCGCCTTCCAGCCGATCCATCTCTCGCCGGCCTGGTTCATCCCGGCGGTGGGCAATGTGGTGGTGCCGCTGGCGGGCGTCCAGTTCGGCGCGGTCGAGCTCTCCTGGCTGTTCTTCTCGGCCGGACTGCTGTTCTGGATCGTGCTTCTGACCCTGGTGATGAACCGGCTGATCTTCCACGAACCGCTGCCCTCGCGGCTGATGCCGACGCTGGTGATCCTCATCGCGCCGCCGGCGGTGGCCTTTGTCGCCTGGATCCAGCTGACCGGCGGCGTCGATGCCTTTGCCCGCATCCTGATCAACATTGCCTATGTCTTCGCCCTGATAGTGCTGACCCAGGCGCCGCGCTTCTTCCGGCTGCCCTTCGCCCTGTCCTGGTGGGCGCTCACCTTCCCGGTGGCGGCGCTGTCGGTCGCCTCCTTCGTCTTCGCGCACGAGACCGGATCGCAAGCCCACAGGATCATCGGCTTTACGCTCACAGCGGTGCTCGCCTTTGCGGTGGCAACGCTGGTGGTGCGCACCGCGCAGGCCATCCGGGCCAAACAGATCTGCCAGCCGGAATAGCCGGAGCAGGCAGGGCGCCGGCGGCTACTCGGCGGCCTGCGAGCTTGCACGAACCGCGTCCGGCTTGCGGCCAAGCCCGACGCGCGCCTTCATCCGCTCCCACCAGGCGGTGATCCGGCTGTTCTTGGAGCGGGTGACGATCATCAGAAGCGACGGCGTCACCACCAGCGTGAGGATGGTCGAGAACGCCAGGCCGAACACGATGGCGCTCGACAGCGACACCCACCATTGCGTCGACGGCGCGCCATAGGTGGTCTCATGCGCCATGATCTCGAGGTTGAAGCCAAACGCGATCGGCAACACGCCGAGGATCGCGGTGACGGCGGTCAGCACCACCGGACGCGCGCGCTCGCGGCAGGTTTCAAGAATAGCGTCGAGCTTGTCCAGCCCCTCCCGGCGCAAATGGTCGTAGGTGTCGATCAGCACGATGTTGTTGTTCACCACCACGCCCGCCAGCGCGATGACGCCGATGCCGCTCATGACGATGCCGAACGGCTGTCCCATGATCAGCAGACCCAGGAACACCCCGATGGTCGACATCACCACCGCCGACAGCACCAGCGCCACCGACAGGAACTTGTTGAACTGCGCCAGCAGCACGACAAAGATCAGGAAAAGCGCGGCGCCGAAGGCCTTGGTGAGGAACGCGCCCGCCGCCGCCTGCTCCTCGTCCTCGCCCGCCATTTTCCAGCGGATGCCAAGTGAATTGAGATCCGCCTTCTCCAGTTCAGCGACAATGGCCTGCCGCAGCGGATCGGCCTGGATGCCTTCGCTGATCCCTGCCTGCACGGTGATGGTCCGCACCCCGTCGATCCGGGTGAGCGTGCCGACACTGGCCGCCGGTTCCCGGGTGACGAAATTGGAGATCGGCACCGAGCCCTGGTTGGTCTCGATCCTCAGATCATCGAGCGTCGACAGCGTCCGCCGGTCTTCCGGCAGCCTGAGCCGGATATCGACGGCGTCGTCGGCGCCGGCGGGCCGGTAGTCGGTCAGCTTCAACCCGGTCGTGACCAGTTGCACCACCGTTCCGACTGCGGACGGGCCGATGCCGTAGCGGGCCGCGACCGAGCGGTCGACCTTGATTTCCCAGTCGATGCCGGGCGGCGGCAGGCCGTCGGAAATATCGATCACCCCGGGCGTGGTCTCAAGCTGCGCCGCCACCCTGCGCGCCACCTCGGGCAATCCGGCCGGATCGATGGCCGAGAGCTGGATCTGGATCGCCTTGCCGGTCGGCGGCCCGCCTTCCGGCACCTGCACCTCGATGTCGACGCCCGGGAAGCCGGTCAGTTCACGTCGGAAATCATCAAGGATCTCGCCCGCCGGTTTGCGCTCCCGCCAGTCGACAAATTCATACTGGATAACTCCCACCACATCCTCGGCAATATCCGCCCCGCCGCCGCCAACCTTGCCGACGCGGGTATAGACGCTGGTCAGGCCCGGCCAGCCGAGGATCCGCTGCTCGACCGCGCTGACCGCCGCATCCTTTTCCTCAAGCGAGAGGTTGCCGCGGGCATGCACATAGAGAAGTCCGTAATCGGGTTCGACATTGGGGAAGAATTCCACGCCCTTGCCGTACTGGCTGTAGACGACCGGCACCACGATCAATGCGGCCAGCGTGAAGAACACCACGATGAAGGGATGCCGCACCGCGCGGCTGACAAACTTCATGTAGAGCCCGTCGCGCTTGGGCCCTTCCTCGACCATCGGCTTGGCAAACATGGCGCCGAGCGTCGGCGTGAACACCAGCGCGTAGAGCAGCGATGCCGACAGCGTCGCGATCAGCGTGATCGGCATGTATTTCATGAACTCGCCGACCACGCCCGGCCAGAACAGCAGCGGCGAGAACGCCGCCACGCGCGTCAGCGTCGCAGCCGTCACCGGGCCGGCCATGCGTTTGGCGGCAAGCGAGAATGCCGCCTTGCGGTCCATGCCCTCGGTCATCCGCCGCTCGGCGAATTCGGTGACGATGATGGCGTCGTCGACCAGCATGCCCACCGCCAGGATCAGGCTGAACAGCACCACGATGTTGACCGTCAGTCCCGCCAGCGATAGCGCCAGGATCCCCATCAGGAACGAGGCGGGAATGGCAAAACCGATGAGCAGCGACGCCCTGCCCGACAGCGCGTAGAGGATGACGATGAACACCAGGATGACCGCGGTCAGCACCGAGTTCTGCAAATCGCCCAGCAATTGCCGGATCGAGGTCGACTTGTCCTGGCTGAAGCCGATCGACGCGCCTTCGGGCAGCAGCGCCTTGAACTCGTTGGCCACGACCTTGACCGCATCCACGGTCTCGATCAGGTTCGCGCCGGTGCGCTTGGAAACCTCGATGGCGATCGCCGGTTCGCCATTGAGCCGTGTGATGGTCTCGGCGTCCTTGAAGGTCGAGCGGATGGTGGCAAGGTCGCGGGCCCGCACCACGGCGTTGGAGCCGGCGATGATCGGCAGATTGGCGACATCCTCGACCGTTTCGATGAGCAGCGGCACCTTGACTGCATAGCGGCCTTCGACGCCCTCGATCGCGCCGGCCGCCACGACGGAGTTCGACGCGTTGACGCCGGCGATCAGCTGGTCAAGCTGCATGCCGTAGGACGACAATTTCACCGGATCGATGATCACCTCGACCAGATCGTCGCGCGCGCCCTGCAACGAGGCCTCGAGGACGCCGCCCACTTCCTCGATCCGGTCGCGCAATTCGCGCGCGGCGCGGGTCAGCGCGCGCTCGGGCACGTCACCCGACAGCGTGACGACGAGAACCGGGAACTCGGAAATATTGACCTCGTTGACGGTCGGCTCGTCGGCACCCTGCGGCAGATCCGGCTTGGCGTCGGAGACCTTGTTGCGCACATCGTCGAGCGCCTTGGCGAGGTTGGCGCCGGCCATGAACTCGATCACCACATTGCCGCCGCCCTGGTAGGCGGTCGAACGCATTTCCTTGACGCCGGTGACGTTCTTCAGCCTTGTTTCCACCGGCCTGAGCAGCAGCCGCTCGGAATCCTCGGGCGATATTCCGGAATAGGAGAGACTGACATAGATGATCGGGATCTTGACGTCCGGCTCGGCTTCCTTGGGGATCGAGACATATGCCATCGACCCGGCAACGATCAGGAACAGCAGGACCGCGAGCGTCAGCCGCGCATTGCGGATGGCGACGTCGACGAAATTCATTGCGATTGCTCCGCCGCCTTGGCGGTCGCGCCGGTGATCAGCGTGGCGTCGGCCGGCACCGCATTGACGGTGTCGCCCTCGCTCACCAGGTCCTGACCGGCGACGATGATCTTCGCGTCACGCGGAACGCCGCTCAGGACCAGGCCCTCCGGCGAATCGTCGATCAGGTCGATCGGCACGAAGCCGACGGTGGAATCGGCCTTGAGGATGCGGAGACCCAGATTGCCCGCGGCATCCAGCGTGACCACCGAGCGCGGCAGCCTCACGGCGGTGACGGGGTCGGACTTGATCATGATCTCCGCGGTCATGCCGGCGGGAACCTGATTGTCGGGATTGGGGATCGCCACCTCGATCGGAAAAGTCCTCGTGCCCGCGGTTGCCTCAAGACTGACATGGCGGACGGTGCCAGAGACGATGTCGCCGCTGATCAGCCGGATATCGGCCTCGCTGCCGATCTTCACATGCACTATCTCGCGCTCGCTGACCTCGCCCCGCGCCACCACCGGATCAAGCTGCAAAAGCACCGCGACCGCCTCGCCGGAAGGCAGCCAGCTGCCCTCCTCGACCATGACCTGATCGATCACGCCCGCAAACGGGGCCACGACGGTGAGCCGGTCAACTTCCGCCTGGGCTGCCTCAAGCTGCGAGCGGGCAGAGGCCAGCGCCGAGCGGGCGCTGTCGATCTGCGTGGTCGGCGTGATGCCTTCCTTGACCAGCCGGTCGACATTCTCGGCTTCCTTCTGGCGCTGATCCAGAAGCGCCCGGGCGGTGTCCACCATCGACTGTTTTTCGGCGCCATCGAGCACCAGAACCACCTCGCCCACCTGAACTGTGTCGCCCTTCTTGACCTTGAGTTCGCCCAGAATACCGGCACTGCGGGTGGCGAGCGTCGTGCGCTTGTCGGGCGCCGTCACGCCGGAAATGCGGATGATGCGGTTGTGCTCGATGAAATCGGGCTCCGTCACCGCGACCGTGCGCAAGGTCTTTTGTGGCTCCGCGGCGGTTTGTTCGATCGCCGGCGCGTCCTCGGCAGGATCCTGCGCCGCGCTGCCGATGGATGAAAACTCGCCCGTCGCCACCCATGCGGCCGAAACAGCCAGCACGACAAAGGCGGCAATGGTGTGAAATCTTGGCATTGCCATGAAAAACCTGCTCTCAAATTATCCGCGCAGAGATCCGACAAGGCGGCAAGGCTCGGAAGCGCGCGCCCGACTGCGATCAGGGTTTCGCATGTTGGGCTATATAGTCACACGACGAAGGTCTAAAAAGAACAAGCTTCAGATTTTTTCCCGGAGACCCCTCGTTCGCCGGTTTGGGTGGTTTCCCGGCAACAGATACAGTATTCTGTATCTGTACCCCTAAATTCTTCGGGATTCGCGCCACAACCCCCGTCTCAAACCATTGAAACAAAGCCCTTTCCCAGGGCAACCCACCGATTGAAATCAATGCTTCGGCCTTCCCGATGCCCTTGCATCCCGGATGCAAAATGCATGACCATGCCTGTTGGCCGGACAGGTTCCCTATCCAGCGCGTTTTGATAGGATCCCGATCCGGAGACCGGGCTGAGTAACCAACCGGAGGAGCATATATGTCGAACGCGCCCAAAACTGGCATCATCGGCGGTTCAGGGATGCTCGGCCGGGCCATCGCGCACGCGCTGCTGGATCGAATGGTGCTGCCGGCCTCCGATCTCTGGATCTCCAACCGAAGCGGAAGCAAAGCAGGATTCGAGCAGTTTCCCGACGTCCATGTGACCACGGACAATGCCCAACTATGCGCCGCCTGCGAGGTTCTGATCCTCTCGGTCCCGCCGGCCCTGGCGCCGGGCATCGGCATCCACGCCCCCGGAAAGCTGGTGATTTCTGTCATGGCCGGCATGACAATCAAGGAGCTTCAGGCCCTGACCGGTTCGGACCGCGTGGTCCGGGCCATGAGCAGTCCCGCCGCCCAACTCGGCCTTGCCTACAGCCCTTGGGTCGCCTCTCCGGCCATTGACGCCACCGATCGGGACCGGGTCACGAACATCTTCTCAGCCTGCGGCGCGACCGACAAGATCGCTGACGAAAACCACCTCGATCACTTCACGGCGATGACCGGCCCGGTCCCGGGCTTTGTCGCCTTCTACGCAGACTGCATGATAGACTACGCGGTCAAGGCAGGCATTCCACCAGCCATCGCCGACCGGGCCATCCGGCAATTGTTCTTCTCGGCCGGCGCCATGCTCGCCCATAGCGAAGCCTCGCCCGCCGACCATGTGCAACAGATGATCGATTACGCCGGCACGACGGCGGCGGGGCTTGCGGCGATGCGCAACTCGTCAATCTCCGGTGCAATTGCCGAAGGGCTCGATGCCGCGGTCGAAAAGGCTCGGAATATCCGCTAGCCCGCCTCAGCCCGACCGCATGGTCTCGATCAGCTCGACATCGCAGTCGCGGCAGATCTTGCGGATCCTGTCATCGGGGCATTGATCGGTGACGAAGGTGTCGACCTGGTCGAGATGGCCGATCCGGACCGGGGCGGTGCGCTCGAACTTGGTCGAATCGGCCACCAGGATCACCTGGCGGGCATTGGCGATGATCGCCTGGGCCACCTTGACCTCGCGAAAGTCATAGTCGAGCAGCGCACCGTCATGATCGATCGCCGAGGCGCCGATCACCGCGTAATCGACCTTGAACTGGCGGATGAAATCCACCGCCGCCTCGCCGACAATGCCTCCGTCGGAGGCCCGCACCACGCCACCGGCAATCACCACCTCGAACTGGGCGAAGGGCCGCATCCGGTTGGCGACATTGATGTTGTTGGTGATGATCATCAGCCGCCCGTGCCTGAGCAGGGCCTGGCTCACCGCCTCTGTCGTGGTGCCGATATTGATGAACAGCGAGGCATTGTCGGGGATGAGTGCTGCGGCCGCCTCGCCGATGGCGCTCTTTTCTTCCGCCGCGATCTTGCCGCGCTGTGCGTATTCCATGTTCCGGGTGCTGGAGGGAACGATGGCCCCGCCGTGAATGCGCATCAGCAATTGCCGGTCGCACAGATCATTGAGATCCTTGCGGATGGTCTGCGGCGTCACGTCAAACCGCGCCGCCAGATCATCGACCAGCACACGGCCCTCGGACTTGGCGAGCTCGATGATTTCGGAATGGCGCGGGGCGAGGAACATGGACGGGAAAAGCCTGGCCTTGGATGGAACTCCGACAGTCTAAAGCGAAAGAAGCGAAAATCGCAAGCTGTTCGTCCGGCGCCGGACCTGTCAGAACCGGTCGGGCCGGACGACGGCGACATCGGAGATGGTGATCACGCCCATCTGCGGACTGACCACCTCGAAGATATCAGTGAGCACACGATCAAGGTCGGCCGCGTCCAGCACCACCAGCACCATCACCATCTGGCCGACGTCGCCGACCATGCCCTCGCGGTCCCACTCGCCTTCCGAGCCCAGGCCCGACAGCGCTGGCAGCACGGTGAAACCCTTGACGCCGTTTCCCGCGAGATGCCGTTGGACGCGCTTGAGGATCGGCCGCTCGCAGATGATCTGGATCTGTTTCTTGGCAAAAGTGTGCATGGACATGCTCCGATTTTAGGCCGTCATCTGTGCAATCGCGATATAGGCCGGGATGCCGATGGTCAGGTTCATGGGGAATGTGATGCCGAGCGACAGGGTCAGGTAGATCGACGGCCGGGCCTGCGGCAGCGCAAGCCTGAGCGCCGCCGGAACCGCAATGTAGGAGGCCGAGGCGCCGAGCACCATCAAGAGCGCCACCCCACCGGTGGAGAGCCCGATGGCGAGGCCTGCGAGTAGCGCCAGCGCGGCGCCGACATAGGGCATGATAAGGCCGAACGCCACCAGCCCCGGACTCATGTGCTTCCAGCCGGACCGGATGCCGCGGCCCGCCACCGCGCCCATGTCGAGCAGGAACAGGCACAGCACGCCCTTGAACGGATCGACAATGAACGGCCCGATATCGGCGAGCCCCTTGGGGCCGGAGAGGTAGCCGATCACGAAGGAACCGACGAGGACCACGACCGAGGAATTGAGCATGACCTCCGACATCAGGCTTTCGCCCCCCGATCCGGCCTTGCCGGGCGACCCTGACGGTGTGCCGCCTGAATGGGCGAGGTAGAGCGCGACGAGGATTGCGGGGGTCTCCATCACCGCCGCCACCGCCACCAGATACCCCTCGAAACTCAGGCCAGCCAGCCGCAAGGCCTCGCTGGCGGCGACGAAGGTGACGATGGAAATCGAACCGTAATGCGCGGCGACAGCGGCCCGGTCGACGCGGTCGAGCCGGGCCATGACGGTCAGGAGCCCGAAGGCGACCAGCGGAATGGACGCGGAAAGAACCACGCCGGCGATCAGCGCAAGGGCAATGTCGATCCCGAGCCCGTGCTCGGCCACCGCGACCCCGCCCTTGAAGCCGATCGCCAGCATCAGATAGATCGACAGTGTCTTGGCCACCGCCTCGGGCAGCGTCAACTGCGATCCTGCCATCGTGCCCAGGAAGCCGAGAGCGAAGAAAAGTACGGCCGGGGAAAGAAGGTTCGCGGTCGCGAGCGCCAGAATGTCCTGCATCGATTTGCCAGTATCCACTTCTCTTGTCGACACCGATGTAAAGAGATTGTGCGGCCTGCACCAGTGGCCGAGGCGCTGTTCCGGGCATGATCCCGGAAATACTCAGCCTCCCGCCGTGCGCCGCCTCAGGATATCTGCAAAGAACACCGCCGCGTCATGCGGCCGGTCGGCGTCGCGGGTAATCAGGCCGACAGCACCCATGGTCGAACTGGTGTCGATCGGCAGTTCGACGAATTCGCCCGAGGCGATCTCGGCTGCCACCACGCCGCGCGAGATGATCCAGATCCCGTCGCTTGCGCGCAGAAACGCCCGCCCGAAACTGTCCGACACCGTCTCGATAGCCTTGCCCGGCCGCGCCATGCCCTGCTCCAGCATCAGCCGTTCCACGAACGGATGAATGATCGAGCCTTCGGGCGGGGTGAGCACCGGATGGCGCGCCAGGATGTCCGCCGTCACCTGGCGCTGGCCTGCCAGCGGATGGCTCTTGGCGACAACGAACACCACCCGGTCGCGGTAAAGCGGCTCGAACCTGAGGCTCGCCATATTTTCCGGCGCCGGCATCCGCCCCATCACCAGGTCGAGATCGCCCTTGCGCAGCTGATCGAGCAGCACCCGGTTTTCACCGGTCGTCACCCGCAGCGGACTCCTGAGGCCCGAGGCCAGGAATTCCGCCACCGCCCCCGGCATGATGGTGGCCGACACCGTCGGCAGGGCGCCGATGCGCACCGGCGGCCCGGCGGTGGTGGCGACATTGGTCAGCGCCGCGATCCCGTCGCGCACCGCGGCCAGTCCGGAGCCGGCATGGGACAGGAACACCTCGCCCTGGTGCGACAGCCTGATGCCGCGGCCGTCGCGCTCGATCAGCGCAGCGCCGACGATCTGCTCGAGCTCGCGGATGGTCCGCGTCACCGCCGGTTGGGTCAGCGACAGGGTGATCGCCGCACGGCCAACGCTCTTCTGCCGCGCCACTTCGACGAAGGCTTCCAGGTGCCGGATCTTGATGCGTCGGGATATATCCATAGCGAAACCGGGATGATTAAAGCGTCAAAAAATCATTATTCATTTCCATTCCACTATGTAAAGTGAGTTCGAGGAATTTGAATTTCGGGAGGATCAGATGACCGGCACGAGATCCGAAGGCGAGCGCACGCGCCGCGCCATTCTGGGAGATGCGCATGTCGATGCGGCGATCGCCCGGACCACCGAATTCGACGCGCCGTTCCAGGACCTGATCACGGCCAGCGCCTGGGAACGGGTCTGGTCGCGTCCCGACTGGAGCCACCGCGAACGCTCGATGGTGACGATCGCGCTGCTTGCGGCGCTCGGTCATGAGGAGGAACTCGCCATGCACATCCGCGCCACCGCCAACACCGGCGCCAGTGAATCCGATATTCGCGAGGCGCTGCTGCATGTGGCGGTCTATGCCGGCGTCCCCGCCGCCAACACCGCCATCCGCATCGCCAAGCAGACGCTCTCGGAAATGAAGGCCGCGAAGCCAGAGGCCCAGTCATGACATCCAACCAGAAACAGATCGCCAACTTCTTCCCGCGCGACCGCTCCTGGCATCCCAAGGCCTTGACGCCCGACTACAAGACCTCGGTGCTGCGCTCGCCCACCCGCCCGCTGATAGCCTTCGGCAACTCGCTGTCGGAAACCACCGGCCCGGCCTTCGGCCATGACATGCTCGGGCCCCTCGACAATGATCTGGTGCTGAATTTCGCTCAATCCGGCATGAGCGCCATCGGCGAACGCATCATCGTCGAGGGCCGTGTGCTGGATGAACGCGGCCAGCCGGTCCCGGGCGTGCTGATCGAGTTCTGGCAGGCCAATGCCGGCGGCCGTTACCGCCACAAGAAGGACGGCTACCTGGCGCCGCTGGATCCGAATTTCGGCGGCTGCGGCCGCACCATCTCCGGCGAGGACGGTTCCTATGCCTTCCGCACCATCCGCCCCGGCCCCTATCCTTGGCCGAACGGCCCGAACGACTGGCGCCCGGCCCACATCCATTTCTCCGTCTTCGGCCATGGCTTCGCCCAGCGGCTGATCACCCAGATGTATTTCGAGGGCGATCCGCTGATTGCGCGCTGCCCGATCGTGCGCACCATCAACGATCCCAAGGCGATCGACCAGTTGACCGCCCGGCTCGACATGAGCGCCAGCGCGCCGATGGATGCGCTGGCCTACCGCTTCGACATCATCCTGCGCGGCAGCCGCTCGACGCTGTTCGAGAACAGACTGGAGGGTAACTGACATGACCGGACCGACAGACAGCCCTCTCTATCCTTACAAGGAATCGCCGTCGCAGACCGCGGGCCCCTACGTCCATATCGGGCTCACGCCCAATTTCTGCGGCATCGAAGGCGTCTATGACAGCGACCTCGGCACCACCATGGTGAGCGACAAGACCCAAGGCGAGCGCATCACGCTGGAAGGCCGGGTCTTCGATGGCGGCGGCAACCTGCTGAAGGACGCGCTTGTGGAAATCTGGCAGGCCGATTCGGACGGGATCTACCACGCCAAGGCCAGCCCGGACTTCTCCGGCTGGGGACGTTGCCCGGCCGACGCCGAAACCGGCGTGTTCCGCTTTGACACCATCAAGCCCGGGCGCGTGCCCTTCCCCGATGGCAAGCTGCAGGCGCCGCACATCAATCTCTGGATCGTCGCCCGCGGCATCAATCTGGGGCTCAACACCCGGATCTATTTCGCCGACGAGGCCGACGCCAATGCCGCCGATCCGGTACTCTCCCGCATCGAGCACCGCGACCGGGTGACGACCTTGATCGCCAAGGGCGGGGCTGGCCGGTTCAGCCACGACATCCACCTGCAGGGTCCGCAGGAAACAATATTCTTCGATATCTGAGGACAGGAAATGGCTCACTTCATGACGCTGCCGGAAGCGGTGGCGCAAAACCTCAACTCCGGCGACACCGCCGCCTTCGAAGGGTTCACCCACCTGATCCCGCATGCAAGCGCCCATGAGGCGCTGCGCCAGGGCATCAAGGATCTGACGCTGGTTCGGATGACGCCGGATCTCATCTATGACCAGATGATCGGCATGGGCGCCGTGCGCAAGCTGATCTTCTCCTATGCCGGCAATCCCGGCGTCGGTCTCCTCAGGCGCCTGCGCGATTCGGTCGAGAACGGCTGGCCGCACAAGATCGAGATCGAGGAGCATTCCCATGCCGCCATGGCAAACGCCTATGAGGCGGGTGCCGCCGGCCTGCCGTTTGCCATGCTGCGCGGCTACAAGGGCGCGGAACTGGCCAGGGTCAATCCCAACATCAAGTCGGTCACCTGCCCCTTCACCGGCGAGGAACTGGCCGCCGTTCCGGCGATCCGCCCGGACGTCACCTTCATCCATGCCCAGAAGGCCGACCGCAAGGGCAATGTGCTGGTCGAGGGCATTGTCGGCGTGCAGAAGGAAGCGGTGCTGGCGGCCAAGCGCTCGGTGGTGACCGTCGAGGAGATCGTCGATGATCTTTCAGCCCACCCCAATGCCTGCGTCCTGCCCGGCTGGACGGTAACCGTCATCTGCGAGGTCCCGGGCGGCGCCCATCCGTCCTACGCGCACGGCTACTATCCGCGCGACAATGCGAGCTACATCGCCTGGGACAGGATCGCGGCCGACCGCGACACGTTCCTCGCCTGGATGAAGGAGAATGTGCTCGACGCCACGCCAGAGGTTTTTGACGACCGGGTAAGCCATTTGAGGAGCAGGTCATGATTGAGACCGATTTCACCCCCACGGAAATGATGACCATCGCCGCCGCCCGGGCGCTCAAGAACACCGATGTCTGCTTCGTCGGCATCGGTGCGCCCTCGGCCGCCTGCAACATCGCCCGCCTGACCCACGCGCCCGACGTCACGCTGATCTACGAAAGCGGCACCATCGGCACGGCGCCATCCGTGCTGCCGCTGTCGATCGGCGATGGCGAACTCTGCGACACCGCGGTCACCACCGTCTCGGTGCCGGAGATGTTCCGCTACTGGCTGCAGGGCGGACGCGTCACCGTGGGCTTTCTGGGTGCGGCCCAGATCGATCGCTTCGGCAACATCAACACCACCGTGATCGGCGAGTATGACCATCCGAAGACCCGCCTGCCCGGCGGCGGCGGCGCGCCCGAGATCGCCTCGTCCTGCGGCGAGATCTTCATCACGCTAAAGCAATCGAAGCGCGCCATGGTGGAAAAGATAGATTTCTTCACCAGTTTCGGCCACGGCGAGGGCGGCGACCACCGTGCCCGGCTCGGAATCACCACCAAGGGCCCAACGCTGATGGTGACCGACCTTGCGGTCTGGCGCACCGATCCTGTAACACATGAGTTCACCGTGGTGCTGTTGCATCCCGGCGTCACCCGCGAGATGGTGCAGGCCGAATGCGGCTGGACCGTCCGCTTCGCCGACGAGGTTGACGAGACCCCGCCCCCGACCGAGCTTGAGCTCACAACCCTGCGCGATCTCAACGCCCGCACCAAAGCCGCCCATTCGGGCGCCCACACCGGAGACGCCGCCTGATGACTGAGGCATTCATCTGTGATTACATCCGCACCCCGATCGGCCGTTTCGGCGGCGCTCTTTCGAGCGTCCGCGCCGATGACCTCGGCGCCATTCCGCTGCGCGCACTCATGGCCCGCAACGCGGCTGTCGACTGGGCACAGATCGACGAGGTCTATTACGGCTGCGCCAACCAGGCCGGCGAGGACAACCGCAACGTCGCCCGCATGTCGTCGCTGCTGGCGGGGCTGCCGGTCTCCGTACCCGGCACCACATTGAACCGCCTCTGCGGCTCGGGCATGGACGCGGTGCTGGCCGCATCCCGGATGATCCGCGCGGGCGAAGCGGAGCTGGTGATTGCCGGCGGTGTGGAAAGCATGTCGCGCGCGCCCTTCGTCATGCCCAAGGCCGACAGCGCCTTCTCCCGCACCGCCGAGATTTACGATACCACCATCGGCTGGCGCTTCGTCAACCCTGTAATGAAGGCCCAGTACGGCATCGATTCGATGCCCGAAACCGGCGAGAACGTCGCCGAGCAGTTCGGCGTTTCCCGCGCCGACCAGGATGCCTTCGCGCTCCGCAGCCAGGCCCGCGCCGGCGCCGCCCGGGCCTCGGGCCGGCTCGCCCGGGAGATCACCCCGGTCACAATCCCGCGCCGCAAGGGCGACCCGGTCGTCGTTGACAGTGACGAACATCCCCGCCCCGAGACGACGGCCGAACAACTGGCGAAGCTGCCGACCCCGTTCCGCTCAGGCGGCAGCGTGACGGCCGGCAACGCGTCCGGCGTCAATGACGGCGCCGCGGCGCTGATCATCGCCAGCGAAGCAGCTGCGAAGAAACACGGGCTCACCCCCATTGCCCGGATCTTGGGCGGCGCAACTGCCGGTGTCGAACCGCGGATCATGGGAATCGGTCCGGCGCCCGCCACCCTCAAGCTTTGCGACCGGATCGGGCTGCGGCCCTCCGATTTCGGCGTGATCGAACTCAACGAGGCCTTTGCCAGCCAGGGCATCGCCGTGTTGCGCGAACTCGGCCTTGATGAAGACGCCCACCACATCAACCCCAATGGCGGCGCCATCGCGCTCGGCCATCCGCTCGGCATGTCCGGCGCCCGCATCACCGGCACGGCAGCATTGGAACTGGCCATCCGCAACGAGAAACTGGCGCTCGCCACCATGTGCATCGGCGTCGGCCAGGGCATTGCCATAGCTTTGGAACGGGTCTGAGATGGAAGCTGGCGCACAGGGCTGGATGTCCCCCCTGTTCAGCGATCGCGAGATCACTGAACAGTTTTCGGACACGGCCCTGTTCGCCAGCTTCGCCCGCTTCGAGCAGGCGCTGATCAAGGGACTTGCGCAGGCGAAAATGATCGGATCGGCGGACGCCGCTGCGCTGATCGACCAGATCGCCGCCTTCAGGCCCGATCACGCAGCCATTGCCGAAGCCACCATCCGGGACGGTGTGCCGGCGCCCGACTATGTCCGGCAGTTGCGCGCCCATGTGACCGGTCCGGGCAGCGACCTCGTCCACCACGGCGCCACCAGCCAGGATCTCGTCGACACAGCCACCATCGAGGCCTTGGGGAAGACCAGTGTCATCCTGGCAAAGCGGCTCGATGAGGTGCTCGCGCGGCTTGCGAACCTCGTCGCCCGTGACGGCACCAACCGGCTGCAGGCCATCACCCGGATGCAGCCGGCCCTTGCCTTTGAAGCCTCCGACCGCCTCGCCGCCTGGCAGCAGCCGCTCGAGGATCTGCGCGGCCGGATGACAAAGCTCAGGGAACAGACCCGGATCCTGCAATTCGGCGGCGCGGTCGGCGACTTGCAGGCGCTCGGCGACAATGCCGCGATCATCGCCGAAACGCTCGCCCGCGACCTCGATCTGCGCTGGCCGGGTCAAAGCTGGCATTCGGCGCGCGGCCCGATGATCGCCCACGCCAATTTCCTGTCTGAACTGACCGGCGCTCTGGGCAAGATCGGCCAGGACGTTGCGCTGATGGCGCTGCGCGGCGACGACGATATCCGGCTCTCGGGCGGCGGCTCGTCCTCTGCCATGCCGCACAAGCACAACCCGGTCACCGCCGAGCGACTGGTGACCTTGGCGCGATTCAACGCCACCTTGATCTGCGGCATGCACCAGGCGCAGATCCACGAGATGGAGCGCTCGGGCGCCGCCTGGATGCTCGAATGGATGATCCTGCCGCAGATGTGCCAAACCGCCGGCGCAAGCCTGACGGCGGCCTCCGCCCTGGTTGGATCGATTCACCGCATCGGCGCAAGCAAGGGAGATGAGCGATGAAGGTTGTGTCCACGCAAGTCTGCATCATCGGCGCCGGTCCGGCGGGCCTGCTTCTGGGACAGTTGCTGCATGATATCGGCATCGGGACCGTCATTCTCGAACGCGCCAGCCTCGATCATGTGCTGTCGCGGGTGCGCGCCGGCGTTCTCGAACAGGGTACGGTGAAGCTGCTGACCTCCGCGGGCGTTGGCGGCCGCCTGCATGCCGAGGGGCTCGTGCATGAGGGCTTCGCCATCACCGGCGACGACGACATCCACCGCATCGACCTTGCCCATCTCACCGGCGGCAAATGGGTCACGGTCTATGGCCAGACCGAAGTCACCAGGGACCTGGTCGACCGCCGCGCCGACACCGGCGGCGTCACCCATTACGAGGCGGAATCGGTCGAACTGCATGAGTTCGACAGCGACACGCCCTATGTCACCTGCCGTATCGAAGGCGAGGAGGTCCGGATCGACTGCCGTTTCATCGCCGGCTGCGACGGCTTTCACGGCGCGAGCCGCCGCTCGGTGCCAGAAGATGCGATCCGCACCTTCGAAAAGGTCTATCCCTTCGGCTGGCTCGGCATCCTCGCCGATGTCCCGCCGGTCAGCCATGAGCTGATCTATGCCAGCCATTCGCGAGGGTTCGCGCTATGCTCGATGCGCTCGAAAATCCGCAGCCGCTATTACATCCAGTGCAATGCCGGCGACAGCATCGATGCCTGGTCCGACACCCAGTTCTGGACCGAACTGCGCCGCCGTCTGCCGCCCGAGATCGCCGAGACCATGATCACCGGGCCGTCGTTTGAAAAATCCATCGCGCCCTTGAGATCCTTCGTCGCCGAGCCGATGCGGTTCGGCAACCTGTTCCTGGTAGGCGACGCCGCCCACATCGTCCCACCCACCGGCGCCAAGGGGCTCAACCTAGCGGCCTCCGACGTGCATTACCTGTTCGAAGGCTTGCGCGGCCATTTCCTCGAGCGCGACAACCACCTGCTTGACGCCTACTCGGCGCGCGCGCTCGACCGGGTGTGGAAGGCTGTTCGGTTCTCCTGGTGGATGACCACCATGCTGCACCGGTTTCCCGAACAGGCGCCATTCGAGGCGCGCATTCTCGAAACCGAACTCGCCTATACGCTGCAATCGGAATCGGCAAAAATGTCACTTGCGGAAAACTATGTCGGGCTGCCTTACTGAAGCCGGGTTTTCGACGTTTGTTCAGCCTCCATTCAGCTTAATCCGGCAATGATGGTTTCAACATTGTCCCATGAGCCCCAGGTTGACCGCATGATCAAGACCGCCCCTTTTCGTTTCACCGCAGCCCTTCTGGCGTTGACGGCCCTTTCGGCGCCCCAGGCGCTGGCCGATCCCAATGGCATGGTGCTCGTCACCACCGACGGGCAACTGATGGAGCATATTCCGGAGGCAGGCTCGGTGCGCGTTGTCCTCGATACCCAGGGCCGCCGCCTGTTGATCGACAACTGGAACGAAGTGATCGGATTCGAGATCCCCGCCTGGCAATACCGCCAGCAGTATGGCGATCCGCAGCCCGGCTACGGGGACCGCCGTGGTTACGGGGACCGGCGCGGCTTCAGGGACGAGCCCGTTTATGGAGCCGAACTAGACTCCGCCTTTCCAGAAGCGCCGCCGCCGCCGCGGGAGCGGTTTTCGCGCGACGGATTTGCCAATGCGGGTCCTGGTGCCAGCATCGAGCGCCGCGATCTCAATCCGATGACCGGCACCGTGCCCGACCAGTCGGACCTGTCCAATGAGCCCGAAATCATCGAGGCGCCGCGGTTTGTCGAACCCTCGATGCCGCGTTCGGAGCAACCGGCAACGGGGCCAAAACTGTCCAGGGCGCAAGTGGCGGCGCTGCAGGTCTACCTCGACCGCAACGGCGTCTCGCCGGGCGTCATCGACGGCCGCATGGGCTCCAACGTCAACAAGGCGCTCGACGCCTATTTCGAGAAGACGGGCGAGCGGATCAACCCCGCCGATACCGACCTGATCATGAGCCGCCTGGCCGCCAGCGGCGGGCTGGCGTTCACGACCTACACCATCACCGCCGAGGACGCAGCCGGCCCGTTCATCGCCTCCGTGCCGACCGATTACGCCGAGAAGGCGCGGCTTGAGCGCCTGGCCTTCACCTCGACGCTCGAGATGCTGGCCGAACGCTTCCACATGGATGAGGCCTATCTCGCCTCGCTCAATCCCGATGTCGATTTCTCCCGCCCCGGCGTCCAGATCAAGATCGTCGACACGGCTCAGAAAACCACGGGGAATGTCACCCGCATCATTGCCGACAAGGGCCGCAAGCAGGTTCGCGGCTATGACGCCAACGGCACGCTTGTGGTGGCCTACCCCGCCACCATCGGCTCGACCAGCACGCCGTCACCGTCCGGCGAGGTCACCATCGAGCGCATCGCTCGCAACCCCGGCTACACCTACAATCCCAAGATCAATTTCAAGCAGGGCGACAACGACAAGATCCTCGAGGTCCCGCCAGGCCCGAACGGCCCCGTCGGCACGATCTGGATCGCGCTCTCAAAGCCCACTTACGGCATCCACGGCACCCCGGAACCTTCCAAGATCGGCAAGACCGAAAGCAATGGCTGCGTCCGCCTGACCAACTGGGACGCCGAGGAACTGGCGGGAATGGTTGCGCCTGGCGTGAGCGTGAGTTTCGTGGAGTAGGGCTGGCCGCCGCCGGACGCATCAGCGATGCTGATCGACCAGGATGGGATTGCCGTCCGGATCCATGATGATGAAGCTGGCCGGCCCGGCGGTCGTCTCATCCGCCTCGTTTTCAAAGGCGACGCTCAAGGATTTGAGCCGCCTTTGCAGATCGCGAACGTCGGTGAAGTCCTCGACCGGCTCTGAACTCGTTGTCCAGCCCGGATTGAAGGTCAGGATATTCTTCTCGAACATGCCCTGAAACAGGCCGATGACGCAGTCGGCGTTCTTCATGATCAGCCAGTTCTGGTCGGCGTCGCCGCCCGCGATCCTGAACCCAAGCTTTTCATAAAACGACTTGGAGGCAGTCAGATCCTTGACCGCAAGACTGATGGAAAATGCGCCGAGCTGCATGGCGTCGCTCCTCTGTCCGGTGTGTCCGCAATCCGTCTGCTGCGGATCGCGGCAAAGATACTCTGGAACGGCCCTGGCACCAAGTCACGAGACCGCGCAAGCGGTTCGGTGACGTATTGCAGCGCAATTGGGAAGCCGAGGAAATGAAGGTTCTGGTGGCACCCGGCGTCAGCGTTAGCTTCGCCGAACAGGGCCGGCTAGAGTTGCCCCGTATATCGTGGCAGCCGCCTACTGCTTGAGCGATTACCCTTTAGATATTTATTCCAGATACTCTTTTACGAGGCGAATATCCGATCCAGAAACATCATACTCCCGCGTCGTACATGCGCGAGCGCCGCAGAAATAATGATTGATGTATTCCCAATTGCAACTGAAGCCGGCAAACCGAACAACCACGTAGCCACTTGGCGCAATAGAGAACGTCCCCGCCTCCTGACTGATATCTGAGCCGGGCTTGCACTGAAGCTGAACCTCTGAGGTCACCATGTTTTTTAGATTGTCATAGACGGGGTCATCGATATCCTCTGCCAGAGGAGCTCCCGCGCTCATGAAAAATGCTATCGACAGAACTGTCATAAATCGGCTCAGCAATGTTCTTCTCCAAGAATGTGAGCTACCCGCTTCCGGTGCTCATTATCCCAACTAGCTCAGCGTCCGCCGTACCGCATCGCGCCAGCCCTTGAGCTTTGTGGCGCGGGTCTTGTCGTCCATTTTCGGCTTGAACTGGGTGTCGCGCGCCCAGGCCCTGGCGAAGGCCTTTTGCTTGGGCCAGACGCCGGCGCGTTGACCGGCGAGCCAGGCAGCACCCAGCGCCGTGGTCTCGAGGATTGTCGGGCGGTCCACCGGCGCGTCGAGAATGTCGGCAAGCCGCTGCATGGTCCAGTCCGACGCCACCATGCCGCCATCGACGCGGAGCACCGTGTCGGCGCCGGAACTCTTCCAGTCCTTGTGCATGGCGTCGAGCAGGTCGCGGGTCTGGTAGCAGACGGCCTCGAGCGCCGCGCGGGCGAACTCGGCCGGGCCGGTGTTGCGCGTCATGCCGTAGATCGCGCCACGGGCCTCAGGGTCCCAGTGCGGTGCGCCGAGGCCGGTGAAGGCAGGGACAAGATAGACATCCTGCGCCGGGTCGGCCTCTGCCGCGAGATCCCCGCTGTGCTCGGCCTTCTTGATCACCTTGATGCCGTCGCGCAGCCATTGCACGGCAGCCCCTGCGACGAAGATCGAGCCTTCGAGCGCATAGGTGGTCTTGCCGTCGAGCCGGTAGGCGATGGTGGTGAGCAGCCGGTTCTTCGAGCGCACCATGTCCGCGCCGGTGTTCAGAAGCGCAAAACAGCCCGTTCCATAGGTCGATTTCAGCATGCCGGGCTCAAAGCAGGCCTGGCCGATGGTCGCCGCCTGCTGATCGCCGGCCACGCCCAGGATCGGGATCTCGGCGCCGAACAGCGCCTTGTCGGTCACGCCGAAATCGGCTGCGCAGTCCTTGACTTCGGGAAGCATGTCCGCCGGGATCCTCAGGACCTTCAAGAGCTCCGCGTCCCATTCCTGGCTCGAGATGTTGAACATCAGCGTGCGCGAGGCGTTGGTGGCATCGGTGACGAAGGATTTTCCGCCGGTCAGCCGCCAGATCAGGAAGGTGTCGATGGTGCCGAAGCAGAGTTCGCCGCGCGCCGCCCGCGCCCTGGCGCCCTTCACATTGGCGAGCATCCACGACAGTTTGGTGCCGGAAAAATAGGGATCGAGCAGAAGCCCGGTCTTGCGGGTGAAGGTCTTTTCGAGATCGAGGCGCTTGAGTTTTTCGCAATAGGAGGCGGTGCGGCGGTCCTGCCAGACGATGGCGTTGTGGATTGCCTTGCCGCTGTCGCGCTCCCAGACCACCACCGTCTCGCGCTGGTTGGTGATGCCGATAGCCGTAATGTCGGACGCCTCGAGGCCCGCCTTCTTCAGCGCCTGCCTGACCGTCGAGACGACGGTTTTCCAGATCTCCTCCGGATCGTGCTCCACCCAGCCCGATTGCGGGTAGATCTGCGTGAACTCCTTCTGGCCGACGCCCGCGATGCGCATCTCGGCGTCAAACACGATGGCGCGGCTCGATGTGGTGCCCTGGTCGATCGCCAGAATATATCCGCTCATGCTGTCCTCCCTGACCGGCCCCATAAGATCCGGATTCGTCGCGCGCGGAAAGCCCGCAGCCTTTCGGCGGTCATATGTCTTATGCCGCTCGTTGCTCCATATAGGTTTCAAGCGCCGTCACCTGGTCCTGGCTCAACCGCAGCCCGCGCTTGGTGCGCCGCCAGATCACGTCCGCCGCCTCCACCGCCCATTCCTGCGCCATCAGGTAATCGACCTCACGGCCGAAAAGGTCATGGCCGAAATCCTGCCCCAGATCCGCAAGCGACCGCGCATTGCCGAGCAGGATCCGCGACCGCGTGCCGTAATGGCGCACATAGCGCCTCGCCTGATGAGGAGCCAGAAACGGATATTGCGCCTGCAGCCGGGCTACCTCGGCGTCGAAACCATCGGCTGGGAAATCGCCGCCCGGCAGCGCCGCCCGGTGCGTCCAGGGCGCGGATTTTTTCCCCAGCCGCGCCTCGATCAGTTCCAGCATCGATTCAGACAGCTTGCGGTAGGTGGTGATCTTGCCGCCAAAAATATTGAGCAGCGGCGCGCCCTCGCCCGGATCGGGCTTGATCACATATTCGCGCGTGGCTTCCTGGGCGGCCGACGCGCCGTCGTCATAGAGCGGCCGGACGCCGGAATAGGTCCAGACGATTTCGCCGCGCTCGACCGGCTTTGCGAAATATTCGCTCGCGGCCGCACAGAGATAGTCGATTTCGGTGTCCGTGATCGCCACGTCCTTCGGATCGCCCTCGTAATCCTGGTCGGTGGTGCCGATCAGGGTAAAATCCTCCTCATAGGGCAGCGCGAAGATGATCCGCCCGTCGCCGTTCTGGAAGATATAGGCCCGGTCATGATCGTGCAGTTTCGGCACGACGATGTGGCTGCCCTGCACCAGCCGCACATTGTGCGCGTCATTGCGGCCGATGGCGCCCGACAGCACCCGGTCGACCCAGGGTCCGCCGGCATTGACGATCAGCCGTGCCCGCACCGTTTGCTCACGCCCGGCCGTTCTGGCGGGTCCGGACCGGTCGAGCATGGTGATCTCCCAGACGCCATCCCGGCGCTCGGCCTTGACCACCTGCGTACGGGTGCGGATGTCGGCGCCCCGCTCGGCCGCATCGAGTGCGTTGAGCACCACCAGGCGGGCGTCGTTGACCCAGCAGTCGGAATACTCAAAGCCTTTTGAAAACAGCGGTTTCAGCGGCTTGCCGACGGGCGAGGATGTGAGGTCCACGGTTTTCGTGCCGGGCAGCAGCTTGCGCTTGCCGATGTGATCATAAAGAAACAGGCCGAGCCGCAACAGCCAGGCCGGGCGCATGTCCTTGTGGTGCGGCAGCACGAAGCGCATCGGCCAGATGATGTGCGCCGCATTGGCGAGCAGCACTTCCCGCTCGGTGAGCGATTCCCGCACCAGCCGGAACTCATAATATTCGAGATAGCGGAAACCGCCGTGAATGAGCTTGGAGGACCAGGAGGATGTGCCCGACGCCAGATCGTTCATCTCCGCCAGACAGACCGAATAGCCGCGACCGATGGCGTCACGGGCGATGCCGCATCCGTTGATGCCGCCGCCGATGACGAACACGTCATAGAGCCTGTCCTCAGCCATTGACCTCTCCCGCAGCATCTCCCCCAAAAGATCTATTTCGAAACCATTGCGAATGTCAAAAGAAAACAAACGAAACCAAAACAAAGAATCGCCTGCTTCGGATTTCGCATCACAAGATCGCTTCGACGATGAGCAACCAGACCCCGGTGGTGACCGCGGCGAGCGCGGTTCCAAGCGTCATCGAGGTTGACGCGAGCCGCTCTCCGGTGCCGAGCCGGTTGGCAATCAGCCAGGAATTGACGCCCGCGGGCAGCGAGGCCGCGGCCACCGCCACCTTGAGCTGGAAGTCCGGCAGGCCGAGAGCCAGCCCCATGCCGAGCGCCACCGCGGGCATCAGCACGAGCTTGAGCGACACCATGGCCAGCGCCTGGCGTACCTGGCCGCGAATGCCATAGCCGCAGAGCGAAATTCCCATGGCAAACAGCGCAAGCGGGCCTGCGACACCGGCGAGGCTGGCGATCACCTGGTCAACGACACCAGGAATGGGGATTGCCGAAAGCCGGACCACGAGGCCTGCGAAAATGCCGATGATCAGCGGGTTGGTGATCAGTTGCCTGAAGAAGCCCGTGACCAGGGCTGCAGCCGATCTGGTCTCCGTGCCCGCGCCATCGCGCTTGACCGCCCATTCGAACAGGACGATCGAGGCGCCCAGCATGATCGGCAGGTGGATCGACACGAGTTGCGACAGCACCGCGAGCCCCGGCTCGCCGTAAAGTCCGGACATGAACGGTATCCCCACGAGCACCAGATTGGAGAACCCCGCCGTCACCCCCGCCACCACGCCCGAACGCGCGTCGCGGCCAAAGCCCGCGCGGATGATCAGGTGCGCCGATGTCCAGGTCACCAGCACGGCGGTGAAATAGGTGGCCCACAATGCCCAGGGCGCGCCGTGATCGAAGGTTGCGGTGGCAATGGTGCGAAACAGCAGGAGCGGTACGGCGATGGTGAAGACGAAATCCGACAACCCGTCCCCGGTCTCGGGCCTGAGCAGCCGCACCGCCGCCGCGCCATAGCCGATGGCGATCAGGGTGAACACGACAAGGATGGTTTCGGCAAAGGCGGGCATGGCGGGACTCAGGGGGCTTGAGGGCGGGAGCTTCGTCATAGACGCTCCAGGCCGTGGCGCAAAGCGCGGGGGTGGCGTGCGGCGGGGGTGGGCGTGACGCGAGTCACGGGGTGGTCGGTCGGCGGGGTCCGGGCCTCGCCGTGTCGTCTTCCAAGGGCCCGCGTTGCGTCTTCCTCAGGCCCCTCGTTTCGTCATACTCAGGCCTCTCGTTTCGTCATACTCAGGACCCTCGTTTCGTCATACTCGGGCCTGTCCCGAGTATCTGCTGGCCCCTCGGGTTGTCCGCTGCACCCCCTGTTTCGGGGCCGGGGTCTGTAGACCCTCGGCACGACGGCCGAGGGTGACGGCGGAGGGGGTGGGGCATGGGTGACGACGGAGGCAGTCCCCGCGTTTCGTCTTCCTCAGGCCCCGCGTTTCGTCCTCCTCAGGCCCCTCGTTTTCCTCATACTCGGGCTTGTCCCGAATATCTGCTGGCCCCTCGGGTTGTCCGCTGCACCCCTGTTTCGGGGCCGGCTCCTGTAGACCCTCGGCACGACGGCCGAGGGTGACGGCGGTGCGTGGATGACGACGGAGGGTCCGAGCGGGCCAACCACGCCAAAATCCCGCGCGCGAAAAACTCGCCGTCGGTATGGGGCATTCAGTCCTCCCGGCCATAGCCGGAATGCGGGGCGCGCGTTCACAGACCCCACGGCCCGTGATGGATATTAGGGTTTTGGCTTTGGCGCGTGGGGACGCGCCCCGCCGGTGAGCGGGCCCTCGCCTTCCGGGCGCGGGCTGTGTCCAGGACCAGGCGCGCGACACACGCGTCGGACGGCGTCATTGTTCGGCGGCCGCCGCCGAACCCGTCCTTGCCGGAAGCCACTTGGGCGTTTGCCCTCCAGCTTCCGGTCCGCCGGCCGCGAGCGCAGGCCTCGCGGGATCTCCGGCGCCGGCCTGGGAGTTCGCCCTTGTCCGGTGACGACGCGGTTTCGCGTCATCGGGGATCTCAGGCGACAAGCCGGGATGTCCGTTACCTCATCCTTCTTGCACAGGGGTACGGAAGCGCCCCGCGCAAAACCTCACCGCCTCCCGCCGCGCCGGGGTCCGTTATCCCGGCGCATCCGATCTGGCGGAAGACGGGATCAGTGTCGCACGGCGCGCGGAAGCGGGGATGAAACGGGGGCGAATTTTTGGTAAATCGTTGGAATAACTGAATCGATGGTAGAAATTTATCCCCGGAATTTGGCTGCTTGTGGCGGCTTCAACCTCCCCCTTGAGGGGAGGTCGGAGAAGCAAGACGGACGCGCAGCGGACGGCGTAGCTGATCCGGGTGGGGGTCGGCGCATGTCGATCCGCAGGGAGCCTCTACACCGAGCGCACAGATACCCCCACCCGGCTCTGTCGTGCTTTGCACGCCAGTCGCCGACCTCCCCTCAAGGGGGAGGTAGGGGCCGCGGCAAGGCCATTATCCATAGTTGTACACTCCATCCCTCCCCCCAAACTCCACCCCCACGCTTGATGCGGGCCGAAGTTGGCGCTAGGGCTGGTGGAGCCAATTCAGACTGTGGAGTCCGCCATGCCCGCCTTTTCCCGCTTCACCCCGCTTGCCGAATCGCTTCCGCCGACCGTGCCCTTTGTCGGGCCGGAAACCCAGGAGCGGGCGCGCGGCGCGCGGTTCATTGCCAGGTTGGGGGCCAACGAGAGCGGTTTCGGGCCGGCGCCGTCGGTGATCGAGGCTATTGGCCGGGAAGCAAGGCTCTGCTGGCGTTATGCCGACCCGGAAAATCATGAGCTCAGGACCCGGCTTGCCGCCCATCTTGGCGTGAGGCCGGAGCAGGTGGTGGTGGGCGAAGGCATTGACGGGCTGCTGGGGCTGATCGTGCGGCTGATCGTCGAGCCGGGAACCCCGGTGGTGACCTCGCTCGGCGCCTATCCGACCTTCAATTTTCATGTCGCGGGTTTTGGCGGACGGCTGGTCACGGTGCCCTACCGCGACGATCACGAGGATCTGGGCGCGCTGCTCGATGCCGTCAGGCGCGAAGACGCACCCCTGGTCTATCTCTCCAACCCCGACAACCCGATGGGCACCTGGCATCCGGCGGCAAGCGTGATTGCCTTTGCCAAAGCCCTGCCCGAGACCACGATGCTGGTGCTGGACGAGGCCTATGGCGAGACCGCGCCCACCTCGGCGATCCCGGAGATCGCAGCGCTTGACGGCATGCCCAATGTTCTGAGGTTCCGCACCTTCTCCAAGGCCTATGGCCTGGCAGGACAGCGGATCGGCTATGTTTTCGGGGTCGAGGAAACCGTGGCGCGGTTTCACCGGGTCAGAAACCACTTCGGCGTCAACCGGCTGGGCCAGGCGGCTGCACTTGCGGCGCTGGAGGACCAGACCTGGCTCGGCCATGTCATTGCCCAGGTGGTGGCGTCGCGCGATCAGATCACCGACATTGTCCGCGGTCATGGGCTCAAGCCGATCGCCTCGGCCACCAATTTCGTCACCATCGATTGTGGTGGCGATGGCGACCGCGCCAAGACGATCATGGATGGCCTGGTCGGCCGCGGCGTGTTCATCCGCATGCCGGGCGTGGCCCCGCTCAACCGCTGCATCCGGATTTCGACCGGGCCCGAAGTCGAGATCGACATCTTCGAGCAGGCGCTGGTCGAAACCATGGCCGATCTTGGTTGACGGGCGCCCTGCCTGCTTTAAGCTCCACTGCGCCCTTTGTGTATTTGGTTAGCGCACGGCGCAGTCGTCAGCAAAAAGCCGCGATCAACCGTTTTCGGTCCATCGCGGCGTTTGTGTGAAGCCCTCCGTAGTGTCCGGAGTTGAGCTTCGCCCCGTTCCCCTCGAGGTGATCTCAGCTGACCGACGCCAAGGCGCCGGGTCAGTCTTTATGAACTGCACCAAGCCGGTCAGGCTCAATGCATGGTCATCCATTCGCGCGCGGCGCGGAGCGCCGAGGCGAGTTCGGCCTTGCTCATGCTTTCGGCCAGTTCGGCGCGCAGCGTGGCGGCGCGATCCGAGCCCTTGATGGCGGCAATGTTGAGCCATTTGTGGGCGGCGATGTAATCGACCTCGCATTCGCGTCCGGTCGCATACATCAGACCCATTTCGCAGAACACATCGGCCCTGGCTTCGCCGCCGAGGGTGGCCTGATCGTGATCGTGAATTTCGTAACGTGCCATTTTTCCAGTCCCCGTAAAAAGTGTGTCTCGTTGTCCCTGTCAGCTCTCAAGAGCCTGCTCATGCCTGCCTGCGTCCGGTTCTCTCCGGCGCTGTCTTGTTGAGCTGGAGTGTGCCGCTTTCGATTAAAAAGCGCGTTAAATTGCATGCTTAACTGGGAACGAACAAAGTCCGAAGGCTTGGTAAATTTGCGATTCCGTTAAACATCGCACCCGTTGCAAATCGGCGGAAGCGGCCGAAGCGGGCGCTTTTGCGGAGGTGAGAAAAGTTACGAACGGCTAACCAAGGATTGAGGGGAGGGTTTTTCATTTGGCCCGGAGAGGAGCAAGGACCGTGACATCCGGCCCTTGGCGGGAGCCCGCAAAACGCCTTAAAAAAAGCCGCTTTGGCCAATACGAACTGGTTTACCTTTACGTAGACGTAAGTTAAGTAAGAAATGCGCTTGAGGAAGCGCTCATTCCTGGGAGGAACATCATGATCCGCAATATGATTGCAGCCGGCGTGCTTTTCGCCGCCATGAGCGCTCCGGCGCTTGCAGACCCGATCGAAGGCAACTGGAAGACCAAGAGCGGCGAGACCGCCGCGATCTCCGCCTGTGGCGGCGACTACTGCGTCCAGCTCAAGACCGGCAAGCATGCCGGCAAGCGCATCGGCAAGATGACGGGCAGCAACGGAAAATACTCCGGCACCATCACCGACCCGGCCAAGGACAAGACCTATTCAGGCTCGGCTTCCGTCTCCGGAAACACCCTGAAGATGAAGGGCTGCGTCCTGGGCGTGCTCTGCCGCTCGGAAAACTGGGCCAAGCTGTAAACGCTCGCTTTCGCAAACTCTGACAGATCACCTGACCCGCGCCGGCACGCCGGCGCGGTTTTTTTGATGGCCGGAGCGGTCCGCCTGCCCGGCCAGGAATCCGCGCCCCCGGCGCACCGCCTCCCGTTAAGATACTTGAACGGCGGATGAACGGCCCCCTCAGGCGGCGTTCAGCCGCATCATGCGATTGTTCCCTCACACAACGGGAACCAGTCGCATGACCACGCTCGCACGCCGCTTCATCATCATCTGCCTGATCTTCGTGATCTTTGCGCTGCTGATGGCAGCCGCCGTCGCCAAGGGCGGTCACCAGAGCCGCGGCTGGCACAATGGCGCAATCGACGCTTGCGTGTTCCTTCCCGAACTGACTTGCAGCGTTCGGCGCTGATGCCGATTGAGAAGGATTGACACGATGAGCATCCCCCACCGCCGTTCCATTGCCACTTTCCTGCGGATTGCCGCCTTCACCGCCTTTTTTGTGGGCCCGGTCGGCGCCTTCGCCTTCGCCAATGCCGGCGACAAGGGCCCGGGCATGACCGGTGCGGGCTTTGTTCTCTACATGAGCCTGCAGCGCAACGGCTGAGGCCGGCCCTGCGCAATACGCAACAACCTTCGGGACCTGGCCGAGCACGGCGTCCCTCCCGCTTCAGCCTGAAACACCTTTCGGTCGCCCGCGTCTTTTCCTTGTCAAGATTTCTCGTCTATACTGCTTCATGGACCAGCGAATCTCTTCCCACATCCACAACGGCTTCATTTCACCCGATCCGGTCGAACCGCAGGAATTTTCCGATGCGGCGGCCGCGGTGTCGGCGCTCGAAGCCATCTACGACCGCAACACCCGCTTTCTGTGCGAGGCCTTTGAAAGTCTCGCCACCGACAAGCCGAGGGGCCGATACCGCGCCTTCTATCCGCAGGTGAGCCTGGAGACGACCTCCTTCGGCATGGTCGATTCGCGGCTGTCCTTTGGCCATGTGGTCTCGCCCGGCCGCTACGCCGCGACCATCACCAGGCCCAGGCTGTTTCGCACCTACCTGATCACCCAGTTCGAACTGTTGCTGCGCAATCACGGCACACCGCTGACGATCTCGGAATCCGACACGCCGATCCCGCTGCATTTCGCCTTCGGCGAAGGCGCCTATGTCGAGGCGGCGGTGGCGGAAAAACTCGACATGCCGCTGCGCGATCTGTTCGACACCCCCGATCTCGCCACCACCGACGACGAGATCGTCAACGGGCTCTATGAGCCGGCGCCCGGCGAATTGCTGCCGCTGGCGCCCTTCAAGGCGCAACGCATCGACTATTCGCTGGCCCGCCTGTCGCACTATACTGCGACCGCAGCGGATCATTTCCAGAACTTCGTGCTGTTTACCAACTACCAGTTCTACATCGACGAGTTCTGCGAGCACGCCCGCTCGCTGATGAGCGAAGGCGGCAATGATTACGACTGCTTCATCGAGCCCGGCAATCTGATCACGCCGGCGGGCCATGGCAGCCCCACCGAAGGCGTCGCCCCGCCGCGGTTGCCGCAGATGCCCGCCTATCATCTGAAGCGCAAGGACCATTCCGGCATCACCATGGTCAATATCGGCGTCGGTCCTTCGAACGCCAAGACCATCACCGACCATATCGCCGTGCTCAGGCCCCACGCCTGGCTGATGCTGGGTCATTGCGCCGGCTTGAGAAACAGCCAGGCGCTGGGCGATTATGTGCTGGCGCACGCCTATGTGCGCGAGGACCATGTGCTTGACGACGACCTGCCAGCCTGGGTGCCGATCCCGGCGCTGGCGGAGGTGCAGGTGGCGATCCAGGAAGCCGTCGCCGAAGTTACAGGGCTCGAGGGCTACGACCTGAAGCGCATCATGCGCACCGGCACGGTGGCGACCATCGACAACCGCAACTGGGAACTGCGCGACCAGCGCGGCCCGGTGCAGCGCCTGTCGCAATCGCGCGCCATCGCGCTCGACATGGAATCGGCCACCATCGCCGCCAACGGCTTCCGCTTCCGGGTGCCCTACGGCACCCTGCTCTGCGTCTCCGACAAGCCGCTGCACGGCGAACTGAAACTCCCCGGCATGGCCTCGGCCTTCTACAAGACGCAGGTCAACCAGCACCTCAAGATCGGCCTGCTGGCGATGCAGAAACTCGCCGCCATGCCGTCAGAGAGGCTGCATTCGCGCAAGCTCAGGAGCTTTTTCGAGACGGCGTTTCAGTAAGGAAGGCGGACAGGCGGGATTGAGGATCCCGTCTTGTAGCAGGACCATGTCCGCAAATCGTATTGGTCCGCAGCGAGGGCCGAGCGACCAGGGCGAATATCGATTAAGGGCTGAAACGGGCGGGGAGGAGACCTTCGCTTAATTTGCGGACGGCGGAGCCTCTGCGCTCAAAACGGCCGTTCGCAGTGACCTAACTTCTTCGACTATAATGACGAGTGAATGCTTCAACCTCAGAAATCCATTGAAGAACGTCACTCTTCGAAACGGAGGCGTTCTTGTGCACCACGGCATCTCGTGTCGAGATCATCAGGCTGATCTGCGATTGGAATCTCAGCGTTGAAACGTCACTTACCTCACCTTTGGCGACCAGATGCTCTCGGAGTTTCGACATCGCCTCTCGTGCGCCTATGGTTTGCTGACCGTCTTTTCTGAAAATATTCGTCTCAATACTCGGGTCTGAAAGCAAAGCGTATAATTGGAATTCCAAGCCATGACAAAGCGCAACTACTGCCATTTTGGTGTTTGATTCACCACCCTGTGCGAGTATTTGCTGAGCAATCTGAACGAATTCCCTTCCCGATCTATCCAGCTTGCGGATGGTTCCGGTGCCCCACTTCGGAGCAGAATCTACGAAATGGTCAATTATTTTTCGAGTAATCAGAGACGCATCAACAAATTTTGATTCCCAAGCGCCGGAATCTGTTTGCAGTTCTAGTAGTTTCTGCTTCCCTTTCGATATGTTGTGAGAAAATCTATCCTCACCCGATCTTTGTAGGGCTTCACTGGACAGATAGGTTGCCAAAACACCTTCTTCGTCCATCGAAATAAACATTTCATCTTGCCACCCACCGTCTTTCGTTTGCCTACCTGCAATCCACTCGCAGGCTGGCAATGCGTATTGCTCGATCCAGTCCTCCCTTTCTAGAGCAAAAAGCGCATTTGTTAGTAGGCAGGTCGTCAAAAGGCTTGGACCGGGCGCATGGTCTTTTCGAATATTTTCTTTGTTTGCTGTTGTCGGACGAGGCTCTGGAAACCACAGAGTTCCGTTCGGCAGCATGAAACGAAAAACCAACGGAAACAGCTTATCCAACTCTGCGCGAAATCGAGTACGAAACCGTGGTATTTCACATAAAAGGCAAAGCGAAAAACACACCTCAAACGGTTGAGGAGAAACGAATTCTGGCATACTTGAAAAGTTTGCGTACTCGCTTGCATGGTAGCTATCCCAGTCAGAGATAATGGAAACAAGTTTATCTTGGAGCCACCGCTCCATTTCCATCACATACCTGTCAGGTATGCCATGGCACAGACCGATCGCTAATTCATAGTGAGAAATGCTTCTTGCTTCATATGCAGTCTTAGGCTGGTTTCTGTATGGAAGCTCCGACTTTTCGTCTCTGTAGGTGCGCAGTCTAAAGCGCGTCGCAGCTTTTGAGATTCGGGATTCCCTGACTGATTGATTTGTGATTCACTTTGCCCATGGAAGGAGAACCGCCATGGGCAAGCCGCATCCGGTCGAGTTGCGTGCGCGTGTCGTTGGGTTTGTAGAGGAA
>JAHRFE010000028.1 GCA_019084245.1 Hoeflea sp. | reverse complement strand
GCTGCGAAAGCACGCTGCCCGCAGCTTCGACGCCATCAGCACGGCGCTCGGCGAAATCGTGGACCTCTTCTCTGTCACCGAATGCCGAAACTTCTTCAAGGCTGCAGGCTATGAGGCACAATAGATGCGACACGCTTTAGGTGCTTGCCTGGGAGGCCATGTCGTGATTCGTTCAGGTTATCCGACGATTCGGGGGAACAGCGATGCCAAGGCTTTTTACCGCTCTCGAAATCCCACGGGATGCGGCCATGTCGCTCTCCCTCCTGCGTGGCGGACTTCCCGGCGCCCGCTGGATCGATGTCGAGAATTACCACATCACCTTGCGCTTTATCGGCGATATCGACGGTCCGGCCGCCGATGAACTGATCAGCGCCTTCGACAGGATCGACCGGTCGTCCTTCTCGCTGTCGCTGTCGGGCATGGGGTCGTTCGGCTCCAAGAAGCCGCATTCGATCTGGGCGGGCGTCTCTCCATCTCCTGAACTCAAAGCGCTGCAGGCCGAGATCGAGCGGATCTGCCAGCGTCTCGGCTTCGGACCCGATCCGCGCCGGTTTTCGCCGCATGTGTCGCTGGCGCGGCTGCGCAACCCCCGGCTTGGCGACGTGGTCGAATATCTGGGCGCGCGCGGCAATTTCCGCTCGATGCCGTTCACGGTTGGCCGGTTCGTGGTGATGTCGTCGCGTGATTCGGTCGGCGGCGGCCCCTATGTCGTCGAGGAGGCCTATCCGCTCGGCTGGCGCAATTCCCTGCCAAGCCTCGCCACCAGCGCGGTGCAGCCCTCGCGCAACAGCTGATAGACATCCTCGAAGCCGTCTTCGCCGCCATAATAGGGGTCCGGCACGTCGGCGTGTGTGCCGAGCGCATACTCCAGAAACAGCTTGATCCGGCCATGGCGGGCCGAGGGCGACCGCGCCCTGAGCGTGGCCTCGTTCGACCTGTCCATGGCGAAAATCAGGTCGAAGCGGTCAAAATCGGCGGGCTCGACCTGCCGCGCCCGCTGCGCTGAAATGTCGAGCCCGTGGCCTGAGGCGGTTTCGATCGAGCGCGGATCGGGCGTATCGCCCTGGTGCCAGTTGCCGGTGCCGGCCGAATCGATGAAGACGCGGCTGCCGAGCCCTGCATTGGCAAGCGCCTGGCGCAGAATGCCCTCGGCCAGGGGCGAGCGGCAGATATTGCCCATGCAGACAAACAGCACCGAAAGTTGCGTCCTGCCCGTGCTGTCGGTTACGCTCGTTTCCATCTTGAACTCACTCTGTTCGTCCCGGAGGACGCCATGACGCGCCAGAAACTCGATAGCACAGCCGTTTCCGAAAAGCTCGCCGCGGTTTCCTCCTGGGAGATCGATGCGGGCGAAACCGCCTTGACCAGACACTTCCGCTTCGCTGACTTCAGCGAGGCCTTCGGCTTCATGGCGCGCGCGGCGCTGGTCGCCGAGAAGCTCGATCATCACCCCGAGTGGAAAAATGTCTACCGCAACGTCGATGTGCGCCTGACCACCCATGACGCCGGCGGGCTGACAGACCTGGATTTTGATCTGGCCATCGCCATGGACCGCATCGCCGGTACGGCAAAAACCTGACGAAGCGCCAATATTGAAGCGGGCGGCATCCATGACCATATAGAGAGGAACTGGAACCGGAGGGCATCCCATGCGCACTCTCGAAGGCGAAATTCTCGAGCCGGATCACACCTCCGGCGGCACCGCCAAGGGCGCGGACGAAGCATCGGTGCGGGCAGGGTTCTGGCGCACCTTTCGCAAGGCGGCCGGGCAGATCCCCTTTGCCGAGGATCTGGTCGCCGCCTATTACTGTGCGCTCGACCCGGAGACGCCAGGCAAGTCCAAGGCCGTGCTGCTGGGCGCGCTGGCCTATTTCATCATGCCGCTCGACGCCATTCCGGACGTTCTTGCCTTTGTCGGATTTTCCGATGACATCGCCGTGCTGACGCTGGCGCTTGCCACCATCCGCTCGAACCTGACCGAAGCCCACCGGATCGCGGCACGCCGCTCGCTCGCGGATTTCGCAGCGGACAAGAATCCGAAGCCGAAGAAGACGAAGGCTTAGACCATAAAGCCGTCGATGCAGCGGGCGGCGCGCGGCATTTACCGTGATATGCGCTGAACCGCCACCTGACCGCCGTGGCTTCAGTGCATCGTCATGTCTCCATCATCATTTTCCAGACTGCGTCGCAGCCGTGAAAACGCGAGACGGATCCGTGACTTGACCGTGCCGAGCGGCAATCCGGTGTCGTCGGCGATCTGGCTGTGGGATTTGCCCAGGAAAAACGCCTGGCGCACCAGGATCGCCTGTTCTTCCGGCAGGTCGAGCATCGCCTTGCGCACCCGTTCGTCGCGTTCCTCCGCCTCGACGATGTCGTCCGCTGCTTCGGGCTGCGAGGGTTGCAGCGCCGGGTCGTCCGGATCAAGCAGGGCGCTCTTGTCGCGCCTGAGCGCATCGATGCGGCGATTTCGCGCAACCCGGAACAGCCAGGTTGCGAGCGAGGATTTGGTTGGATCGAAAAGCCCGGCCTTGTGCCACAGCACGATCATCACTTCCTGCACCATCTCCTCGGCCTGGAAGGATTCCATGCCGA
Organism: Hoeflea sp.; assembly: GCA_019084245.1. GTDB lineage: Bacteria > Pseudomonadota > Alphaproteobacteria > Rhizobiales > Rhizobiaceae > Hoeflea. Next base: position 786,987 of record JAHRFE010000028.1, on the reverse strand, counting down.
GCCGCTGCAGATAGGATTTGAGCCGCGGCGCAAAATAATCGAAAAGTTCGGCAAAGGCCGCCTGATCCCGCCGGAGGGAAACCGCCTCGGCAAGGCCGGCAAGCCGCTCTTTCAAGTCATCCGACATTAGTTGCGCAGAACCCCCGCATGCATGATGCGACCCGTCGCCACCTCACCGCTACCATGTCAACACGTACACATGATTTATCAAAGGTCAAACTGTTGCCGGATTCGCAATGTTACAAATGGTGAGCAAGGGACATCACGCCGCACCCAACGCCAATTGAAGCCCCATTAAGGGAATCATTGACGGTTTGGTAACCAGGATTAAGTCAAAATGAACCAATCACCTCGCATAGAGCGGGAACCGTCACGGCCATCAGGCCGGGACACAGGACCACGAACCGGTAGGAAAGCCATGTTTGGGAAGACAATCGCAACCGCAGTGACGGCGCTCTTCGCATTGACCGCCGCCGCGGCGGCGCAATCGCCCACCAGGATCCAGCAGTTTGATTCCTGGGGTGCATATTCATATGATTCAAACGGCGGCAAGGTCTGCTACGTCCTGTCGATACCGATCAGTTCGGCGCCGACCAATGTCGATCACGGCGACATCTTTTTTCTGGTCTCGCAACGGCCGGGCCAGAATGTCAGCTACGAGCCGCATGCCATGATGGGATACCCCTTGCAGGAGTCCTCGAAGGTGACCGTCAATGTGGATGGGCGCGACTTCACCTTCTTCACGCGCGGCAGCTCGGCATGGGTGGAAAACGCCGCCCAGGAACCGCAACTGGTGGCGGCGATGAAGGCCGGCACGTCGATGACAGTCAAGGCCGTGTCACGCCGCGGCACCGACACCTCCTACAGCTATTCGCTCCGGGGCATCACCGCGGCGCTCAACCAGATCGCCAGCTGCAAATAGCAGACCTGAAACATCAGCATTGAAAAAGGCCGGGAGACCGGCCTTTTTGCGTGGGCGGGGCGAACCCGTTTCAAACACTCAATCGCAAGACATCGACGAGCCATGCCTGAGGTATGGAGCGCTAACCTGCCTTGATCCCAACAATACTTCGGGTATGGTGCGGCATGGCGAGCACACTCACACGGCAAGACTGGATCAAGGCGGCGTTCCGGCTTTTGGAGCAATCCGGCCCGAAGGCGGTCCGGGTTGACTATCTGTGCCGCGAACTCGGCGTCACCAAGGGCTCGTTCTATTGGCACTTCACCGATCTGGCGGCGCTTCGGGCGGCGATGGCGGCGCAATGGCAGCGCGATGCCACCGGGGATGTGGTGGCCGCGATGACGTCGCCGGACCTGTCGCCGCGCGACTTGTTCATAAGGCTTTTCGAGCATGCGCTCGCGCGGCCCGCACGCGACCAGGGCGGCTCGGTGACCGAGGCCGCGATGCGCCAATGGGCGGGCGGCGACACGGCGGTGCAGGCGGGGGTGCGCGACGCCGATACCGAGCGGCTGGCCTTCCTGACCCTGCAGCTGCGTGGCGCAGGCCTGGCTGGTCCCGAAGCCCGTTCGCGCGCCGCCTTCATCTCCGCGACGCTGATCGGCCTCGAGCAGCTGGCGGGCGAACCCGCCCTGCCGCGGCTCGATATCCCCGGCTTTGTCGACGCCATGCTGACGCCGGCAGCCGCTGCCGCCGATCGATAGGGCCAGCCACTCCAGGACCGCCTGCCAGGCGGTTCAGACCGTTTCCGCCAGATCGGGCGCAACCGGATCCCAGCGGTTCTGATCCGGCGAGACGCCCCTCAGCGCCTCCCCCTGCCCGACGAATCGCTCCGCCAGAACGTCGCAACCATAGATCCGGTCCGTCCTGAAATGCCGGAAGCCGGCGCGAAGCTCGCACCAGCAGGCGAGCATGACGCATTCAAGATGATAGACCAGCGCCAGCGGCCGCACGGTTCGCACGGTTTGGCAGCCCTGCTCGTCCTGATAGGTGAGGCGCAGCTTGCGTTCGGCGCGGATCGCATCGCGAAGCGTCGAGACCTGAACACAGCCCTTGGCCGGATCATCCGGCGGAGCGCCCCATGGCGCCACCAGAAGCCAGTCCGCCGGACCGTGCAGCGCCTCGACCTTCTCGTGAATGCGCCGCGCCGCCCGTTGCAGCGCGCTGTCTCCGGTGCGCGACAGCAGGGCAAGACCCACCCGGAGCGCCTCGATTTCCTCGGGATCGAAATTCAGCGGCGGCAGGTCATAGCCCCGGCGCATGACATAGCCGATGCCTGGCTCCCCCTCGATCGGCGTGCGCATCATCTGCAGCGCCGCAATATCGCGATAGATTGTCCGGGTCGAGACTTCCAGTTTTCGGGCGAGCGCATCCGCCGTCATCGGCCGGCCGGCGGCGCGCAGGATCTGGATGATCTCGAACAGGCGGTTTGAGCGGCGCATCGGCTGGGTTCCTTCAAGGCACTGCTGACACTCTATCACCCCCTCCTGACACCAGTCTGTCAGCAGTGTCCCGCTATCGAGGCATGAGAAAGCGAGGGCAAGGCCGTGAGCTATTATGATCATGCAACGATGATGGCGCACAAGCTCGGACCCTGGGCCGACGACCCGGGCGGCGACGGCGGTGACATCGAAGGACAGCACCGCGAGCCGGGGATGCAGGCGCTCAAGCGCAGTGTCGGGCGCATGCTCTCGCATATCGGGATCCGGATTGCCGCAGGTTTCGCGAGGATCCCGCCAGCCGGCCCGGCGCTGATGGTGACGAACCCGGCAAAACCTGATACAGCCCGGTGCTTCGCCAACAAGAGCGCCCTTTACCGATGCCAGCCACGATCGATCTGACAAACCCTGCCGCACGCCCGGCCCGCCCCACCGCCAGCCAGGCGCAGGACGGAAAGCCGACCCTGATCGGCATGAGCCGTGAGGAGATGGTTGCGGCGATGGCCGATGCAGGCGTGCCCGAAAAGCAGCGCAAGATGCGCGTGAACCAGATCTGGCACTGGCTCTATATTCGCGGCGTTTCCGATTTTGCCGACATGCACACGATCTCGCGCGAGCTGCGCGAGAGCCTTGCCGCCCGCTATACCATCGCCCGCCCGGAGATCGTCGAGGAGCAGATCTCGAATGACGGCACCCGCAAGTGGCTGATGCGGTTTCCGCCGCGCGGCGCCGGCCGGCCGGTCGAGGTCGAGACCGTCTACATTCCCGAGGAAGGCCGCGGCACGCTGTGCATTTCCAGCCAGGTCGGCTGCACGCTCACCTGCACCTTCTGCCACACCGGCACCCAGAAGCTGGTGCGCAACCTGACCGCCGAAGAAATCCTCTCGCAATTGCTGGTCGCCCGCGACCGGCTCGGCGACTTTCCGCACAAGGACACGCCGCAGGGCGCGATCGTGCCGGCAGAGGGCCGCAAGGTCACCAATATCGTGATGATGGGCATGGGCGAGCCGCTCTACAATTTCGAAGAGGTCAAGAAGGCGCTGCTGATCGCCTCAGACGGCGACGGGCTGGCGCTGTCGCGCCGCCGCATCACGCTCTCGACCTCCGGCGTGGTGCCGGGCATCGTCCGCACCGGCGAGGAAATCGGCGTGATGCTGGCGATCTCGCTGCACGCCGTGCGCGACGAATTGCGCGACGAACTGGTGCCGATCAACAAGAAATATCCGCTGAAAGAGCTGCTCGAGGCCTGCCGCACCTATCCCGGCGTCTCCAACGCCCGGCGCATCACGTTTGAGTATGTGATGCTCAAGGGCGTCAATGACAGCCTGTCGGATGCCAAGGAACTGGTGCGGCTGCTCAAGGGCATCCCGGCCAAGATCAATCTCATTCCGTTCAATCCCTGGCCGGGATCGGCCTATGAATGCTCGGACTGGGAGACGATCGAGACATTCGCCGATTTCATCAACGCCAATGGCTATGCTTCGCCGATCCGCACGCCGCGCGGCCGCGACATCCTGGCGGCCTGCGGCCAGCTCAAGAGCGAATCCGAGCGCATGCGCAAGACCGACCGGCTGGCGCTCGAAGCCATGATGATCGCCGGCCATGGCGCCGACTGACGCGCCATGAGCGACATGCTCCGCCTTCTTATGAGGATGTTTGCCATCGCCTTCGGCTTTTTCGCCGGCTGCCTGGCGGCGGGCCTCGCCTATGCCTTTCTGGCCCGGCTGGTGGTGCCCGAGGATTTTGGCCGCTTCAGCGATCTCGAACTCACGGTGACCCTGGTTGTCGGCGTGGTCGGCGTCGCGAGCCTGTTTGCCCGCGCCGTGCTGATACCGGCCTTCGCCATCATCGCAATCTTCGAATTTTTGAGGCGGCGCGACTGGCTGAGTTACGCGCTGGCCGGCGCCGTGCTGGCGCTCGCGTCGGGCGTCTATCTGGCAGGCGGCACCACCGCCGAGCCGGCGCAGATCATCGCCATCCATACCGCCTGCGCCATCATCGGCGCATCGGTCTACTGGCTTGTCACCGGCCGCAACGCCGGCCGCTGGCTGCCCAGCGAGCGCGCAAGAACCGCGACTGCCGTTGACGGCGAAGCCTGATCAGCGGCTCTGGGTCAGCAGGATCCTGACCGCAAACACCGAAAACACCGCCGCGAAGACATAATCGACGATCCGCATCACCTGCGGCTTGCGCTTGAGCCACTCCGCCAGGCTGTTGGCGCCAAGCACGACGGCGATGGCGACCGGCAGCGCGATCAGGATCGACAAGACGCCGAGAAAAATCAGCTTGCCGGTCACCTGCGGATCGTTGACGCTGACAAATTGCGGCAGGAAGGTCATGAAGAAGATGATCACTTTCGGGTTGAGAAGATTGACCCAGAGACCGTTGAGAAACGCCTTGCCTGCCGATGCCTGGCGCTTGCCGGAGGAGTGAACCGCCAGAACCGAGCGGTTGCGCAGGGCCTGGATGGCGAGCCAGAGCAGATAGGCGGCGCCGCCGGTCTTGAGCACCAGAAACGCCATCGGCGAGGCAACGACCAGCGCCGACACGCCGAAGGCCACCAGCAATGTGTGGATGGCAATGCCGAGATTGGTGCCGAGCAGCGTCATCAGGCCAATGGTGCGGCCATCGCGAATCGTCCGGCTCATCCACAAGGTCATGTCGGGCCCCGGCGTGATCGCCAGCAGGAGCACCGCGAGGCTGAAGGCCGCGAGAACGGGAAGTGCGGGAATGTAGGTCATGGACTATCCGGCTGCTCTAAAACAAGCAGCTTTCTTAGGCTGCTTTCACCGTCCTGCCAATCCGGTCATTCCTCCGGCGGCCGCTGGATCGTCGGATCGACCAGGTCGATGCGTTCGCCCGGCTCGATCCCGAAGACATTGCGGAAGTCTTCCGGGCCGAGCAGCGCCGCGGCCTGATCCAGCAGATGCTGGTTGCGGGCGTTGAGAAAGGCAGCATCCGGCGGATAGAAGCCGGGCATTTTCTGGGTAGCGAAGGCCTGCACCTCCGTTCTGAGCGACAACAGCCGCGAGAGCAGTTCGGGCTTGTCGGCCAGCACTTCCCTGGCATGATCCTCGAAATCGTCAGGCATCTTGTCCATTCTCTCCTCCGCGCCCGACGGGATCACGGTCATCGGCTTCACGCCGGCACAGGTCTGGAGTTTGCTCTGCCAGGCGGCGTGCTGCAATCCATAGGTGCCATACAGGAAGGTGCTCACGGAATAGCCACGCGCGGCTTTGACGGTCAAGGGCGGCGAGGCGGCCGCTGCGGTGGCGTAGAGCACCTGGTTTGCCAGTTGATGGCAGACACCATCGATTCCATAGTTGAAGATGGTGCCGCGCGCGGCCGCGCTGGCGTTGCAATCGGCATTGGGCTGCACCAGGCAATCAGCGATCTTGCGCACCCCGGACTTGCTGCCGATATATCCGTCCGCATTTCCGGGCGTCCCGCCATGCGGATGAAACGAGCCCCAGCAATACCAGTTGGCTTCCCCGGCATTTATCACCGCCGCGACATCGGGATAGGGATTGCGGCGACTGTCGTAGGTGGTCACCCATGTATGATCGACCGGCGACCCGCTGGTATAGGCCGGAACAACCCATGCGTAGAACGTGGACATCAAAGATCCTCCCCTGAAACATGAGGACAGTCTAATGCAATTTTCAGGAGAAGTGAATTGGCATTATTCCTTCAGGTAGTCCTCGAACGTCGCCTTGTAGTCCGGGTGCCAGCGCGACAGCGGCGGGCGGTTCTCGATGATGTCGCCGGCGGCCCAGGCGATGCGCTTCTCGTCGGTGGCGCGGTCGACGTCATTGTCCGGGCACAGGATGTAGAAATCGCCACGGGCTAAGCTCTCCATCATGAAATCGACCGTCTGTTCCGCCGTCCAGGCCGCATCGGGCTTTTCGCTGCGGCCGCGTGAGGTGAGCGGGGTGTAGACGAATCCGGGGATCAGCAGATGAGCACTGACCTGGCAGCCCTCGGTATTGCGCAACTCGTGCTCAAGCGCCTCGGTGAAGGCCTTCACCCCGGCCTTGCTGACATTGTAGGCCGGATCGCCGGGCGGGGTGGTGATGCCCTGCTTGGAGCCGGTGTTGATGATCATCGCCGGCTTGCCATGGGCGATCATGTTCGGCCCGAAGGCGCGGGTGCCGTGGATAATGCCCATCAGATTGACGCCCAGGACCTTGTCCCAATTGGCCTGCGGGCCGAACAGGCTGCTTCCGGGCTGGATGCCGGCATTGTTCATCAAGAGATGAACCCGGCCGAAGCGCTCCCGAACGGTGCGTTCCAGCGCTTCGACGTCCGTGCGGTCGCCGACATCGGTCTGGATCGACGCCACGTCGGTGGCGGGATTTTGCGACAGCGCACCAACCTGTTTTTCGGCGTCCGCCAGCCGTTCACGGTCGACATCGACCAGCACGACGCACATGCCGCGCGCGGCAAAGGATTTGGCCGCGGCGAGCCCGATACCGGAGGCGGCGCCGGTCACCACCGCAACCTTGGCCGTGTCCATCACCGATTGAAAATGATCCATCCTCGTCTCCCGCTTTTCGCTTGAACGCACTGTCGAAGAAATCTGAAACTACACTGTGGCAAACGCGATGCAACGCCACCGGTTCCGGTCACCAGGACCCCGAGCCTGCGCCCTGACCCTTGCAAGACGCCGCAAACCGGCTAAAAGTGCCGCAAAATTCACGGTCCCCAGGGCAACGAGCCTCCGGGGCAGAGCACCAAAACAGGAAGACAGTATCCATGGCATCGCACAAGGACGTCAAGAAGGTCGTTCTCGCCTATTCCGGCGGCCTCGACACCTCGATCATTCTCAAATGGCTGCAGACCGAGCTCGGCGCCGAAGTCGTCACCTTCACCGCCGATCTCGGCCAGGGCGAAGAGCTGGCGCCAGCGCGCAAGAAGGCCGAGATGCTCGGCATTCCTGACAAGAACATCTATATCGAGGATGTGCGCGAGGAATTCGTCCGCGACTTCGTCTTCCCGATGTTCCGCGCCAATGCGGTCTATGAGGGCGTCTACCTGCTCGGCACCTCGATCGCCCGGCCGCTGATCTCCAAGCGGCTGGTCGAGATCGCCCGCGAGACCGGCGCCGACGCGATTGCCCATGGGGCGACCGGCAAGGGCAACGACCAGGTCCGCTTCGAACTCTCCGCCTATGCGCTCAACCCCGACATCAAGATCATCGCGCCATGGCGCGACTGGTCGTTCAAGAGCCGCACCGACCTGATCAAGTTTGCCGAAGAGCACCAGATCCCGGTCTCCAAGGACAAGATGGGCGAGGCCCCATTCTCGGTCGACGCCAACCTGCTGCACTCCTCCTCCGAAGGCAAGGTGCTGGAGGATCCGGCTGTCGAAGCGCCCGAATACGTCCACATGCGCACGATTTCGCCGGAAGCCGCTCCCGACAAGGCGACCGTCATCAAGATCGGCTTCAAGCAGGGCGACGCGGTGTCGATCAACGGCGAACGCATGAGCCCGGCGACGATTCTCACCAAGCTCAACGATTACGGCCGCGACAACGGCATCGGCCGGCTGGATCTCGTCGAGAACCGCTTCGTCGGCATGAAGTCGCGCGGCGTCTACGAGACCCCGGGCGGCACCATCTTGCTCACCGCACACCGGGCGATGGAATCGATCACGCTCGACCGGGGCGCGGCCCATTTGAAAGACGAGTTGATGCCGCGCTATGCGGAACTGATCTATTACGGCTTCTGGTTCTCGCCCGAGCGCGAGATGCTGCAGGCGGCGATCGACCTGAGCCAGAAACATGTCGAAGGCGAAGTCACGCTCAAGCTCTACAAGGGCAATGTCATGGTCACCGGCCGCGAGAGCGACAAGTCGCTCTATTCCGACGCGCTGGTCACCTTCGAGGACGACCTTGGCGCCTATGACCAGAAGGACGCGGCAGGCTTCATCAAGCTCAATGCGCTCCGTTTGAGGACGTTGGCGGCGCGCGACCGCAAGGCGTAAGTCCGGCACAGCACTGCGCACTTGCGGGCGGGACCGGTCAGGATCCCGCCCGTTTTGTTTGCGTGGCCGGCCACTGCGTCGGCCGCGCCGCTTGTTCGGAGGCGCGGACGGGCCTACATGAGGGGCATGACAAGGAGCCTCTCATGACCGCATCCACCTCCCCCGTGTTCGACTGGACCGGCCCGCTCGGCCTGCCGGAATTCGACAAGATCACCGACGCCGATTTCGCGCCGGCGTTCGAGATCGCCCTGGCCGCGCATGACGCCGAGATCGAGGCGATTGCCGGCAATCCCGAGGCACCCGACTTCGACAACACGCTTGTCGCGCTCGAGCTCGCCGGGGACAAGCTGTCGAAAGTCTCGTCGCTGTTCTGGAACCGGGCCGGCACCGACACCAATGACGTGATCCAGGCGCTGGAGCGCGAGATCGCGCCGCGCATGTCGCGGCATTATTCGAAGATCGCCATGAACAAGGCGCTGTTCGAGCGGGTCGATAGTCTTTACCGGAAGCGCAACGATCTGGGCCTGACCGCCGAACAGGACCGGCTGCTCGAGCGCGTCTGGAAATCCTTCATCAAGTCGGGCGCTGCCCTCGACGAGGCCGGGCAAAAGCGGCTCGCGGAAGTGGGCGAAACGCTTGCGGGCCTGGGCGCCCGGTTCGGCCAGAATGTGCTCGCCGACGAACGGGACTACCTGCTGCTGCTCGAGGACGAGGCGGAACTGGCCGGGCTGTCGGAGGATCTGCGTGCGGCGATGGCTGCCGTTGCCGAGGATCTTGGCCACAAAGGCAAATATGCCGTCACCCTGTCGCGCTCGATCATCGAGCCGTTCCTGGCTTCCAGCGAACGCCGCGACCTGCGCGAGACCGCGTTCAGGGCCTGGACGGCGCGCGGCGCCATGGGCGGCGCGACCGACAATGCGGCGCTGATCTCCGAGATCATCGCGTTGCGCACCGAGAAGGCCACGCTGCTGGGCTATGACAGCTACGCCGCCTACAAGCTGGACGACACCATGGCCAAGACCCCCGAGGCCGTGGAAGCGCTCTTGGGCGATGTCTGGGCCCGCGCGGTCAAGAGCGCCGACGTCGACCGCGCCGAGCTTGCCGCGCTGATCGCGGAAGAGGGCGGCAACCACGAGGTGGCAGCCTGGGACTGGCGGCATTATGCCGAGAAGCTGAAGTCCCGCCGCTTCGATTTCTCCGAAGCCGAGCTCAAGCCCTATTTTCCGCTCAGCCGGATGATCGAGGCCTGTTTCGACGTGGCGAACCGCCTGTTTGGCGTCACCATGACCGAGCGCAAGGATATTCGCGGTCCGCACAAGGATGCGCGCGTGTTCGAGGTCAGGGGCCGCGACGGCGAGATGATCGCCATTTTCATCGCCGATTATTTTGCCCGACCCTCGAAGCGCTCCGGCGCCTGGATGAGCGGGATGCGCAGCCAGCACAAGCTCCCAATGCCCGATGGCTCGGTGGGCGAGAAGCCGATCATCACCAATGTGATGAATTTTTCCAAGCCCGCCGCCGGCCAGGAGGCGCTGCTGTCGCTCAATGACGCGCGCACGCTGTTTCACGAATTCGGCCACGCCCTGCACGGCATGCTCTCGGACGTGACCTATCCGTCGCTGTCGGGTACCTCGGTCAGCCGCGATTTCGTCGAACTCCCGTCGCAACTCTACGAGCACTGGCTGACCGTGCCGGAGATCCTGGAGAAACACGCCCGCCACTACCGCACCGGCGAGCCGATCCCGCGGGCGCTGCTCGACAAGGTGCTGGCGGCACAGACCTTCAATGCCGGATTTGCCGCGGTGGAGTTCACCGCCTCCGCGCTGGTCGACATGGCCTGGCACACCGGCGGCGACAAGCCGGACCCGGCGACATTCGAAGCCGAAACGCTGAAGAAGCTCGGGCTGCCCGACGCGATCGTCATGCGCCATGCCAGCCCGCATTTCCTGCATGTGTTTTCCGGCGAAGGCTATTCGGCCGGCTATTATTCCTACATGTGGTCGGAAGTGCTCGATGCCGACGCCTTTGCGGCGTTTGAGGAAACCGGCGATGTGTTTCATGCCGAAACGGCCGAGAAGCTGCGCGAGCATGTCTATTCGGCCGGCGGCTCGCGGGATCCGGCGGAGCTCTACCAGGCCTTCCGCGGCCGCATGCCCGACGCCACGGCGATGCTGGCAAAACGCGGGCTGGCCTGACGCGACCTGTCGCGGGCACCCCGGCGGGCGGCCTTCGGGCCAGTCGCCGGGATCACGCCTCAGTAAGCCTTTTTCGGCCCCCGGTCGTCCGACAGCGAGGGCTGCGATTTCAGGGTGATGCCTTCGATGGCGTCGGAGAGATGGATGTCGGCGATGGCGCGGTCACCCGCGGCCACCCGCAGCTTGTGCGCCTCGAACAGCACCTCGGCGTGCGACGATCCCGCCGGCGGCTCGAAGCGGTAGCTGGCGAGCTCGATCAGGAAGCCCAGCGGATCGGTGAAATAGATCGAATCCATGAAGCCCCGGTCCTTGACGCCGCTGTGGCGGATGCCGCGCTCGTCGAGTCGCTCGACGGCCTGGAAGAACGTCGCCTTCGACACGTTGATGGCTAGATGGTGCACTGCGCCGGGCTCCATCGAGGTGCGGGAGCGGTCGGGCTTGCGGTCCTCGCTGGTGAAGATGGTGATCAGCCGGCCATCGCCCGGATCGAAATAGAGGTGGCTTTCGCTCTCGTCATCGAGATTTGGCTGCTCGAAGATGAACGGCATGCCGAGCACACCTTCCCAGAAATCGATCGACGTCTGCCGGTCCGCACCCACCAGGGTAATGTGATGGATGCCCTGTGCCTGCAATTTCCGCATTGTTTCCTCCCCGGGCCGATCATGTCTCCAGAACCATAGCAAATCCGGGGGCGAGGGCAAAACAGCGCCCCGGGGCGCCGTCATCAAACCGTGACGATGCCGCCATATAAGCAGCCATTCATGCTTTGCCGCAAAAACCGGACCGGCGGCGAATTCCAGACCCCCGGAGGCTTGTTTCGTGACCGGTACAATATCTCAGGACCGGGCGAATCCGGCCCTTCTGACCGACCATTAAGACTGTGTTGCCTTCGCCTCTTTCGCAACCGCAAAAAACCCTGTATAAGCCGCGCAAATCCCGGCATTTGCCGGCCGCGCCGGATGCCCATCCGGCGCTTTTGTATTCTCCAGAATGAGACCTTACCCATGTCCCTCCGCAATATTGCGATTATCGCCCACGTTGACCATGGCAAGACCACGCTTGTTGACGAACTGCTGAAGCAATCCGGTGTCTACCGCGAAAACGAACGCGTTCAGGAACGCGCGATGGATTCCGGCGACATCGAGAAGGAGCGTGGCATCACCATTCTGGCCAAGGCCACTTCGGTGGAATGGAAGGGCAGCCGCATCAACATCGTCGACACGCCGGGCCACGCCGATTTCGGCGGCGAGGTGGAGCGCATTCTCTCGATGGTGGACGGCGCGATCGTGCTGGTTGATGCAGCCGAGGGCCCGATGCCACAGACCAAGTTCGTGGTCGGCAAGGCGCTGAAGGTCGGGCTGCGCCCGATTGTCGCAATCAACAAGATCGACCGCCCCGACGCCCGCGTCGATGAAGTGATAAACGAGGTGTTCGATCTGTTCGCGGCGCTCGACGCCACCGACGAGCAGCTCGACTTCCCGATCCTGTACGGTTCGGGCCGCAATGGCTGGATGTCGACCGGCCCCGACCGTCCGGAAGATGGCGGCACGCTGGCGCCGCTGTTTGACCTGGTGCTCGAGCATGTGCCGGAGCCCACGGTCGCCGAAGGCGCGTTCACGATGATCGGCACGATTCTCGAAGCCAATCCTTTCCTCGGTCGCATCATCACCGGCCGGATTCATTCCGGCACCGTCAAGTCGAACCAGCAGGTCAAGGTTCTCAACTCCGAAGGCAAGCAGATCGAGACCGGCCGCATCTCCAAGATCCTCGCCTTCCGCGGACTGGAGCGCCGTCCTGTCGATGAGGCTCATGCGGGCGACATCGTCGCTATTGCCGGCCTGTCGAAGGGCACCGTCGCCGACACTTTCTGTGACACATCGGTCACCGAACCGCTGCATGCCCAGCCGATTGACCCGCCGACCGTGACCATGACCTTCATGGTCAATGATTCGCCGCTCGCGGGCACCGAAGGCGACAAGGTGACGAGCCGCGTCATCCGCGACCGCCTGCTCAAGGAAGCCGAAGGCAATGTGGCGCTCAAGATCGAGGAATCGGAAGGCAAGGATTCCTTCTACGTCTCCGGCCGCGGCGAATTGCAGCTGGCCGTGCTGATCGAGACCATGCGCCGCGAAGGCTTTGAACTCGCCGTCTCGCGTCCGCGCGTCGTCATGCACAATGACGAGAACGGCAAGCTGCTCGAGCCGATCGAAGAGGTCGTCATCGACGTCGACGAGGAACATTCCGGCGTCGTCGTGCAGAAGATGTCCGAGCGCAAGGCCGAGATGACCGAACTGCGCCCCTCGGGCGGTAACCGCGTGCGCCTGGTGTTCCATGCGCCGACGCGCGGCCTGATCGGCTACCAGTCGGAACTTCTGACCGACACCCGCGGCACAGCCGTGATGAACCGGCTGTTCCATGACTACCAGCCCTACAAGGGCGAGATCGGCGGCCGCACCAGCGGCGTGCTCCTGTCCAACATGGCGGGCGAGGCCGTGGCCTACGCCATGTTCAACCTGGAAGACCGCGGCCCGATGATCATCGAGCCGGGCGACAAGGTCTATATGGGCATGATCATCGGCATCCATACCCGCGACAATGATCTCGAGGTCAACGTGCTCAAGGGCAAGCAGCTGACCAACATCCGGTCCGCCGGCAAGGACGAAGCGGTCAGGCTGACGCCGCCGATCCGGATGACGCTCGACCGCGCGCTGTCCTGGATCCAGGACGACGAGCTGATGGAAGTGACGCCGAAGTCGATCCGTCTGCGCAAGCGTTACCTCGACGCCACCGACCGCAAGCGGTTTGCAAAGTCGGGCGCCAGCGCCGCCTGATATGGCGGCTTCGCGCGACATCGATCTTGCGAGCTGGTCACGGGCCGGACAGTTCAACCTGTTCAAGACCTATGACCGGCCGCATTTCGCCACCACCGCGCGCCTCGACGTCACGGCGCTGATGACGCTGGGCAAGCCGAAGGGCGTTTCGCCCTACCGGGCGTTTATCCACGCGATTGGCGCAGGCATCCATGCGGTGCCGGCGCTGAAGATGCGGTTTTCGGGCAAACGGGTGATGGAATATGACGCGATCGCGCTGTCGGCCACCGTCCCCCGGCCCGGCGACACCTTCGGCTATTGCTATATTCCCTGGTTCGAAGACTGGGCCCGGTTCGATGAAAGCTGCAAGGCAGCCATCGAGGAGGCTGCCAGCGGCGCAGATCTGGGCGCCAACACCGGCGAGCGGCTGGATCTCGCCTATCTCTCCTGCCTGCCCTGGCTCGATTTCACCGCCCTCGACAACGCGCTTCCGGGCCCCGACGACTGCATCCCGCGGTTTTCCTGGGGCAAGCTGGTGCAAGGCGCCGATGGGCGCTGGAGCGCGGCTGTCGCCGTTCAGGTCCACCATGCGCTGGTGGACGGATTGCAGGTCGGCCAGTTCTTTGAAGCGGCGCAGATCTGCCTCGACCGGTTCTCGCGCGACACCTGACCGGCGGGTCCGAACCCAACTCCCCTTGCATAATTCGTTAACAGACGGTTAACTCATACCGCGCCGTCCACAGAACAATGCTGTGGGCAGACCCCGGAGGATGGCCGCTTGTGCTTCCTTCCCATGTCCCGGGAGCGGTAATGTGAGGCCATGAGCACGTTAACGATCGACATACGGCACGCCGAGCCGGAGGATGCCGAGGCCATTGCCGGCACCCATCGCACCGCCTGGAGCCATGCCTATGCAGGAATCCTGCCCTACAAGGCCTTGCGGCAGATGCTAGAACGCCGCAATATCAACTGGTGGCGGCGCGCCATTCGCGGCTCCACCTCGATCCTCGTGCTCGATGTCGGTGGCACCGTGGCGGGCTATGCCACGCTCGGCCTCAACCGCGCCCGTTCGCTGCCGCAGGAAGGCGAGATCTACGAACTCTATCTCAGGCCCGAGTTCCAGGGCGTCGGCCTCGGCAAGCGGCTGTTCGGCGAGGCGCGGCAACTGCTCGCGTCGCTGGGCTGCAAGGGCGTCGTGGTCTGGTGCCTGGAGGATAACCACCCTTCGATCGAGTTCTACCGGTTCCAGGGCGGCCGCGACGTGGCCGAAGGCCACGAGACTTTTGACGGCAAGACGCTGAAGAAACTCGCCTTCGTCTGGGCCTGAGTCCGCCCGATCGCGTCAATGCGCCGATGCGCATCGAAAGTCCTGTTGCGCAAACCGGGCTTAGGCCTTATTTGCGGAGCCGCCGGAAGCGTTTGACTCACGCGCGAACCTTGCTTTCAGGCGTTGTATTCATGCATGACCATCTGGTTCAGGCCTTCCCCTTGGACCCGGCATGCAACAGAAATCCGGATAGGAGCGATCATGCGCATAGACGCCATCAGCATCGGCGAAAACCCGCCACACGACGTCAACGTGATCATCGAAGTGCCGGTTGGCGGACAACCGATCAAATACGAGATGGACAAGGACGCCGGCATGCTGGTGGTCGACCGGTTCCTGTACACGCCGATGACCTACCCCGGCAATTACGGCTTTGTGCCGCACACCCTGTCCGACGATGGCGACCCGATTGACGTTCTCGTCTGCAACACTCGCCCGCTGATCCCGGGCTGCCTGATCAATGTCCGCCCGATCGGCGTGCTGATCATGGAAGACAATGCCGGTCAGGACGAGAAGATCATCGCCGTGCCGTCCGCGCATCTGACCCAGCGCTATGCCGGGGTCAATGACTACAACGACCTGCCGGAAATCACCCTGCAGCAGATCGAACATTTCTTCGAGCACTACAAGGATCTCGAGCCCGGCAAATGGGTCAAGATCGGCGGCTGGCGCAATGCCGAGATCGCCCGCGGCCTTATTGTCGAGGCCATTGAACGGGCCAAGACCAAGGTCTGATCAGCCGGTTCGGACAAGGTCCTTGAGGCCCGTCGTCAGATCATCCGGATCGCCTTCGATGCGGATGATCTTGGACCGGCTTGTGTCGCCCGAGATCACCCGGACGCTGGTCTTGCCGATCCTGAGGCGCTTGGCGATCAGTTTCTCGATGGCGCGGTTGGCCTTGTTGTTTTCAGCGACAGCCCGCACGCGCGCCTTGAGTCGAAAGACGCCGGCCGAATCCTCGACCAGCCCGTCGAACGCATCAACGGACGCGCCAGGCGTCAGCCGGACGGCAATGTCGACGGCGCCATCCTGAAGCTTGAACCAGTTGCTCAGAAGAACATCGGCGCGATCGAGGTCGCGATGAAAATGCGCAGGAAGTAGATCACGATCAGCAGCACGATCGGCGAGATGTCGAGCCCGCCCAGATCCGGCATGATCCGGCGGATCGGCCTGAGCGCCGGTTCGGTGGCCTTGTAAAGGAACTCGCCAACCATGCCGACAAAACGATTGTTCGAATTGATGACGTTGAAGGCGTAGAGCCAGGAGAAGATGGCGCTGGCGATGATGATCCAGGTGTAGAGGCCCAGCACCATGTCGATGGTTGAAAAGACTGCGATCATAAGATTCTCCGGCTGTTCTTCGCGTTTGAGACATGTAGACATTCCAGCCCCGGGCGGCAAGGGCATCCGCCAGCCAAGGCCCCGGCTTGTTCGCGCAGGGTTAAGGCGGCTGGGAGCTGTCACGCGATTGTGGCGTCACCCGGTGGCTCGTGTATAGCTGGGATCATTCATAGACCGGATCATCATCATGCAAGCTCCTGCCCAGGCGGACGACAAATACGCTGCCTTTCGCCACCGCGCATTCGCATATTATTTTATCTCCCGGTTTCTTTCAGCATTCGGTCTTCAGATTATCAGCGTTGCGGTGGGCTGGCAGATCTATGACCTGACCCGTGATCCGTTCGACCTCGGCCTGGTCGGCCTGATCCAGTTCCTGCCGGCCCTGGTGCTGATCCTGTTCACAGGGGCAGCGGCCGACCGCTACGGCCGCCGCACCATCATGCTGGTGTGCGAAATCATCATCGGCTTCTCGGCCGCAGCTCTCGTCTATTTTGCCTGGCAAGGCCTGACTTCGCCGCTGCCAATATTTGCAGTGCTGCTGGTGATCGGCATCGCCCGGGCGTTTTTCGCGCCCGCGTCGCAATCGCTTGCCCCCAACCTGGTGCCGGCGCGCGATCTCCCGAACGCCATTGCCTGGAATTCGACCTCCTGGCAGACAGCGACCATTGTCGGTCCGGTGGCCGGCGGCCTGCTTTACGGTCTTGGCGCGATGGCGCCCTACCTGACGGCGCTGTTCTTTTTCCTGGCGTCGATCATCGCCGTTACCCTGGTGCCACAGCCGGCGCAGCGCAACCGTGGGCAATCCCAGAGCTGGCAGACCCTGGTCGCGGGCTTCAGCTATGTGCGTAACCAGAAGATCGTGCTTGGCGCCATCTCGCTCGACATGTTTGCGGTGCTGCTCGGCGGCGCGATCGCGCTGATGCCGGTCTTTGCCCGTGATGTTCTGGAACTCGGCCCCTGGGGCCTGGGTCTGTTGCGCGCCAGCCCCGGCATAGGCGCCATCGGCATGGCGATCTATCTGGCGTCGCGGCCGGTCCGGCGGCACGCGGGCCGGGCCATGTTCATCGCGGTGGGAATTTTTGGGGCGGCAACAGTGATTTTCGGGCTCTCGACATCCCTGCCCTTGAGCATGGCGGCGCTGGTTACGATGGGCGCATCCGACATGATCTCGGTCTATGTCCGCCAGAGCCTCGTGCAGCTGTGGACGCCGGATGAGCTGCGCGGCCGCGTCAGCGCCGTCAACATGGTGTTCATCGGCGCCTCCAACGAACTCGGCGAATTCCGTGCCGGCGTCATGGCCTCGCTGATCGGCCCGGTGGCGGCCGTGGTCATCGGCGGCGCGGGAACGCTCGCCGTGGCGGTCGCCTGGAGCATCGGCTTTCCGCAGCTCAGGCAGATCCAGTCGCTCGACAAGGACGCCGAGGACAGCCGGCAGGCGCTCAAGGCCGGGATGGATGCAAAGCCCGGTCCGGGAAGCGGCTGAGGCGGCTGTGATCAGTCCTCGTCGCCCGCGGCCTCGGCGTCGTCGATGCCTGCGGCGGCAAGCGCGCGCTGGCGGGCCAGCACACGGTCGCGGCTCGACACGCCCATCAGATCGGCGATGCGCCAGACGACATGATCCTCGAGTTCGTGCCGGTGACCATCGGCATAGGCCAGGGTCCAGAGAAGTCCGATGAAGTGAACCTTCGCCTCCGGTTCCAGCGACCGGTTGAGGACGCTGGTGAAGGCGTAGAGATCGACGGCTTCACGGTCAGCCTGTTCGCCGGCCTCGACAAGCTGCCGCAACTCGGCGCCACTCACGCCATATTCCTCAACGATCAGCGATTTGAGTTTTTCGGACTCAACATCGTCAATCACCCCGTCCGCGCTGATGACGTGAAAAAACAAAGCCACGGCGGCAACATCGGGATTGCTGGCGTCGGGGGTCGTTGCATCGTCGCCCCGCAAACCGCCCAGGAAGGCCTTTATCTGATCAAGCATTCTTTCTCACTTTCAGGCTCCGATCAGAACAACCGGAACCGGCCCGGTTTTTCCGGCTCGGCGTTGACATCGATCCCGGGATCGTCGGGGCGGTGGGTCAGAAACGCCTCCTCCCTGGCCCGTGCTTCGGCTTCCGGATCGACAGGCTCGGAGGCGTTGATGGTCTTCGCCTTGTCCAGGCTTTCAACGGCCTGTTGGGCCGTCTGGTCCTCTTTGCCAGTGCCGCTCCTGCCTTCGGGCGCCTTTATGGTGTTCGACGCAATCAGCACCCTCTGGACGACTGCATCATCCTTCTTTGCGTCGGATTTCTCTTCCACGGGCTTCGCCTCAACGGGCTTTAAGTCAACAGGCTTTGCTTCTACCGGTTTTGCCTCCATGGGCTTTGCTGCGATAGGCCTCGAATCGGCTTGCGCCTTCTGATCCGGCTTCGGCTCCATTTCTGGCGCCTTGTCCGGTTCGGCAGCCGGCGGCGGGGCGGGCGCATCCTGTACCCTGGCCACTGGCGCTGCAGCGGGCTTCGGCGCCGCAGCCTTGGTTTCCGCCGCGGAAGCGGCAGGGGCCGGAGCGACGCTAGCAACCGCAACGGGAGCAGGAGCTGGTGCTGGCTTTTCCTGAATGCGAACCGGCGGCAAGGTTGCGATTGCCCGTTCAAAGCCCTGTTCGGGCGGCTGGTTGTCGAGGCTCGGGCCCGCGAGCTGTTCGACCGGAACCTTCCATTCAAAGGCGTCGAGCTTGCCGGTCACCGGCGAAACCGGCTCCCAGGTCTCCGACACATAGCCATCCGCCGTCCAGGCCGGGTCACGCGGCGCCCGCACGGCCTGGCTCAGCCAGTGCCGGACACGGCCCTGATCCCCGGTTTCGGCCTCCTCGATATCGGCCAGCAGCAGATAGATGCCCTCGCAAGGCTGCATCCTTGCCGCGGCCTCGGCCTTCTCGCGCGCCAGATCAAAGCGATGCGCGTCCAGCGCCGCGCGGGCTACGGCCTCAAGCGAATGCGGGTTGAGCGGCTTGAGTTTTTCCAGCCGTTCGGCGCGCTTGAGCCGGTCGGCGGCGGTGTCGCCGATGCGCGCCCGGACATAGGCCTCGGCGATGTCTGGATGCGGATTGGCCTTCCAGGCGGTTTCGAGAATCTTTGCGGCCTTGCGCAGATTGTCCTGCCGGAGCAGCGCCTTGGTCGCAACAATGACGGCGGGCGAAAACGCCGGCGCCAGTTTCAGAGCCGCCAGCGCATCGTCGCGCGCCATCGAGGGATCGCTGTCGGAATGGTCGCGGGCGCGCGCCGTGAGCAGGACAGCCTTGGTGCGGTCTGCAACTGCTGCTTCCACGGTGCCGGCATGGCGCTGCTTGTCGAGCAGGCTCAAGGCTTCGTTCCATTTTCCTTCGCGCGTCCGGTAGGACAGCGCGGCGGAGGCCGCCCACGGCAATTGCGGCGCCTGTTCCGCAGCGGTTTCAGCATAATGCTGCGCCGCGTCGTCGGCCCCCTGCCGCTGCGCTTCGAGATAGAGCCCGCGCAACCCGAGAAGCCGCGTCTCCGGGTCCTTGGCCATCGCCTCGAACAGCTTGCGGGCTTCCTCGTGCCGTCCTTCGATGAGCGCTGCCTGCACATCGAGCAGATGGATCAGCGGCTCCTGGTCGGCATTGAGCAGACCCTTGGTGCGTTTGTTCATCTTGCGCGCCATGGCGGCGTCGCCGGCGCCCGCTGCCAGCAGACCGGTGGACAAAGCCTGATAGCCGCGGTCGCGCTTGCTGGCGCGGAAGTAGCGCGAGACCGCGCGCGGCGAATAGATGATGGTGCGCACAAGCCACCAGCTGATCATGATCGCCGCGATCAGCGATGCGATCACCGTGACCGCAGTCATCAGCGACATTTCAATGCGACGGTCCTGCCAGACAATGAAGAGATCACCGGGCCGGTCGGCAAGCCAGGCAAATCCGAAGCCGAGCGCCAGAACCAGCACCACAAAGATTAACAAGCGGATCATCATTGATCTCCTAATTGGCCGGGGCTTCGGATGAGGAAGGCGCAGCCGGCGTCAGGGAAGCTGCGATCAGCTTTTCGGCGCGGGCGCGCGCGGCGAGCGCATCGCCAAACTCCGACGCGGCAGCGCGGGAAGCATCGGGTAGAGTGTTCCATTCGGCCAGCGCCGCATCCAGATCGCCATCCATCAGCCGGGCCTCGGCGCGGGCGGCAATGGCTTCGGCGGTGTCGCCCTCGACATCACCGACCCTGCGCACCTTGACCACCGACATGGCGCTCGACATCAACCGGTCGACCAGGCCGGCATCCGGATCGCCCGGATCAGCCGCGGCAATCGCCGTGGTGGCGGCCTCCGGGAAGGCTTCGATCAGCCGGGAGCGGCTCGGCACGCCGCTGGCCGCCAGATCCCTGAGTTCCGGCACGGCCGGATCGTCGGGAGCCACGGACGCGAAGGCCTCGAGTTCAGCCATGAACGAACCGCCCCGGTCAATGGCGGATTTGAGCCCGGCGCTGGCGATGGCGCGCGCCAGATCAACCTGCCGTCCCGGTTCTCCAAGCTGTTCCGCCATGTCGGCCTGCCCCTGTTCGAGGGCGGCGATCTTTGACGACATCTCCGACAGCTGAGCCGATGATTGGGTTTGCAGCTCGTTCAGCGCGGCTTGCAGCCCGGATTGGGCGGCGCGCATTTCGCTGATCTCGGCGGCGACGGCCGGATCCGGGGCGGCGGTCCCGTCAGCTTCACCAAGGGCTGCGATCCTGTCTTCAAGCGCGGCAAGTCTCTCGTCGAGCGCGGCCGTGGCTGCCGGTTCCTCTGTTGCGCCACCGGCTGCAACTTCAGAAAGGCCAGTCTCCAGACGGTCTAGACGCGCCGTCAGCTGCGCTGACATACCGGCGCCGTCGCCATTGGCCGATTCGGCCACCTGGCTTGAGAGCGTTTCGACGGACGTCGAGACCGCGTCGAGCCGTGTGCTCAACGCCTGCACCTGGTCCCCCGAATTTCCCGGCGCCGGGAGCACGCCGCCCATCTGCAAGGCGTAGCCGGCGCCGAGCGCGATTACGCCGCCAATCAGTCCCGCCACCACCATGCCAAGCCCGCTGCCGCCCTTTGCAGACGACACAGACGGGCCGCTCGCAGCCGCTGACTTGCACTCCTTGGAGGACGTTTCAGGCTTTTTCGCATCAGCCGGCGAGGGATCGGTCTTCAGGTCAGCCGTTGGCGGCGTGGTCTTCGAATCCGCCGTGGTTTTCTCCGACATGGATCTTTCAGGCCCGGACCTCGTGCCATCATCTCTGTCAGGATCAGCTTTTACGCCCGGTACCGCAGACCTGCCGAAGGCGGCCGTTTCGGCGGGTTTAGCGGCAGCCGGGCTGGACGCCACCCCCCCGGCTTTAGCAGGGCCGGACGCTGTTTCGCCGGTTTTCGGCGTCGCCGGAGCCGATGTCGCCGGGCCGCTCGCCGCTGGCTTCGGTTTCAGGTCCTCATTCTTCGGCGTCACGTCGGTGGCGTCGAGATCGATGGTAACCGGTTTGGACGGTTTGGAGTGTCGCGGGGTAGGGCCCTTGCTCATGGCGTTTCCTGCTTGATCTGGTTTGGGCGGATGCCAGTGATGTAACGCACATCGCGGGCCTTGGTTGCCATTTCGCCAAATCAGCCCAATGCGTCGAGGGATGCAAGCAGGCGGTCCTCATCGGGATGATCGGCCGCGATGGCGCGGGCGCGCCAGCCGGCAGGCAGTTCGGTCATGATCGCCTCGGAGAGACAGATAAACCGAGCCAAATCAAGAGTGTTGCCAAGGCCTTTGGCTTCCAACAGGGCGACGAGGCGCCGCGCGGCATTGGCCGAATAGAGCAGCACGACATCAGGCGGTGGCGACAAAATGCCCGAAATCAGAATGTCAGTTGAATAACTCATTTCAACCATTCTGTAGCATTCAAGCACCGAAAATGCGGCCCCGGCCTCGCTCAGGGCAGCCTCGATCGCCGCGGTGCGGGGCACGCCAGCCAGATAGACGAGGTGCTGCCGTTCAGGCTCGGGAACGTTCTTGTCAGCGTCAGAAACCGGTCGTACTTGGGAGTCAACCAGGACCCTGGCCAGATCCCGTGCGGCGCCTGCCCCCTCGCGGATGTCGGAAAACCCGGCAAGCTGCGCCGCCTCTGCCGTGGCCGGGCCGACCACATGCACCGGGACATCCAGAATGGCCTTGTCGAGCAGGTTTGATGCCTTGAACAGGCTGAAGGCGCGGGCGCTGGTGGCGATCAGGCCGCTGATCCGACTTACCGGCGGCAGATCTTCCGGCGTTGCGGTCACTTCGGCCTCAAACAGCGGCATGAGGACTGGATCATGCCCTGACAGGGCGAGCCGCGCCGCGGTCCGCGCGCCGCCGGGATCAGGCCGCGTGACCAGAACGCGCATCTGGCGTCAGGTCCAGCTGTCGAAGAAGCCCGGCCCCGCCTGTCCCCGCGCCTCGGCGCCGGCTGCGGCCCCAAGCGCAGAGGCATCGCTTGCCGCACCTGTCATGCGCACCTCGTGCGACACCGTTCCGTCCGGGGTCAGGATCATGCCGAAAAACGAGATCTGGTCGCCAGACAGCGTTGCATGCCCGGCAATGGGCGTCCGGCAGGAGCCGTCAAGCGACCCAAGGAACGCCCGCTCACACAGCAACGCCGCATGGGTTTGCGCATGATCGATCGGCGCCAGAAGCTCTGCGATCCGCTCGTCGCCGAGCCGCGCCTCGATGCAGATGGCGCCCTGGCCGGGCGCGGGCGGGAAGCTCTCGGGATCCAGCAGTTCCGTCACAACCTCGGTCTTGCCCAGGCGCTTCAGCCCGGCATAGGCGAGAAGCGTGGCGTGGGCTTCGCCGTCGGCGAGCTTGCGCAGCCGTGTGTCGACCAGGCCACGGAACATGATCACGGAAATGTCCGGCCGGAGCCGCCGAATCAGCGCCTGGCGCCTGAGCGAGGAAGAGCCGACAATTGCGTTTTGCGGCAGATCGGCGAGCCGCGGCGCGGCAGGGCTGATGAAGGCGTCGCGCGGATCCTCGCGCTCGAGATAGGCGACGATCCCAAGGCCTTCGGGAAGCTTCGTCGCCATGTCCTTGGACGAATGCACCGCCAGGTCGAGCCGTCCGTCGGAAAGCTGTTCTTCGAGTTCTTCGGTGAAAAGCCCCTTGCCGCCGATTTCGGACAGTGGTCGATCGGTGATCCGGTCGCCCTTGCTCGACAGCACCACGATTTCGAACGCGTCCTCGGGCAGTCCGTGCGCCGCCATCAGCCGCGACCGTGTTTCATGGGCCTGCGCGAGCGCCAGCGGACTGCCTCGCGTTCCGATGCGGTAAGGTTTCATTTGCAAGACATCCGTTCCGTTGTTACCGACAAACAGGTACCGGGATCATCATCCAAGCGCAACATCAGGCCGCGCGACATCAAGAGACAATCATGGGCGTGGGCATGGACAGCGGCGGATTGAGGATTCTGGGCATCGAGACCAGCTGCGACGAGACCGCCGCAGCCGTGGTGCATCGCGCACCGGATGGGGTCGGGACAATCCTGTCCGATGTGGTGCTGACCCAGCTCGACCTGCATGCAGCCTTTGGCGGCGTGGTGCCGGAGCTCGCCGCCCGCTCCCATGTCTCGACGCTCGACCGGCTCGTCATTCAGGCGCTGGAAGACAGCGATGTGCCGCTCAATGAGATCGATGCCATCGCAGTTACCTCCGGACCCGGACTGATCGGCGGGCTGATGGTGGGGCTGATGACCGGCAAGGCCATCGCCATGGCCATGGCCAAGCCGTTCATGGGCATCAATCATCTCGAGGGCCACGCGCTGACGGCGCGGCTGACCGACAAAGTGGCCTTTCCCTATCTGCTGCTTCTGGTGTCGGGCGGCCACACCCAGATCGTGCTGGTCAAGGGCGTGGGCGACTACGAGCGCTGGGGCACGACCATCGATGACGCGCTGGGCGAGGCCTTCGACAAGACCGCCAAGCTGCTGGGGCTGGGTTATCCCGGCGGCCCGATGGTGGAGCAGGCCGCCCTTGCCGGCACGCCCGGGCGGTTTCGCCTGCCGGTGCCGATGCGCAGGGACCCGCGGCTTGATTTTTCCTTCTCGGGACTGAAGACCGCCGTCAGGCAGATGGCGGAGGCCGAGGCCCCCTTGTCACAGCAGGCCATCGCCGATCTGTGCCTGGCGTTCCAGGTCTCGGTCACCGCGAGCCTGGATGACCGGATTTCCATGGCGCTTGAGCGCTTTTCGGCTCGCTTTGGGACGGAGGCGCGGCCCGCGCTCGTCGTGGCCGGCGGCGTGGCCGCCAACACCGCAATCCGGACGACGCTTGAACATCGCGCCGCCAGTGCCGGGTTCCGGTTCATCGCCCCGCCGCTCAACCTGTGCACCGACAACGCCGCGATGATCGCCTGGGCCGGGGCCGAACGGATGGCCGCCGGAATGCCGTTTGACGCGCTCGATCTGGCGCCGCGGTCGCGCTGGCCGCTGGATCAGACCGCAACCGCCCTGATCGGCCATGGCAAGCGCGGCGCCAAGGCCTGAGCAATCAGCCAATCGAGGATTGAAACCGGCTGGCCGGCAAGGCATAGACTTGTCCACCCATTCCGCCGGGCATTGCCCGGACCAAACCTCAAGATGGAGATGTCATGTTTTACGCCCTGATGTGCAAGGACAAGCCCGGCTCGCTCGACCTGCGGATGGCCACCCGGCCGCCTCATGTCGAGTATCTCAAAGGCCTCGAAGCCAAAGGCGTGCTCAAGATGGCGGGCCCCCTGCTGGGCGATGATGAAAAGCCGATCGGCAGCCTGCTGGTCGTCTCAACCGCCGACAAGGCGGAAGCCGAGGCCGTTGCGGCGGGCGATCCCTATGCGCTCGCCGGCTTGTTCGCCACGACGGAGATTCGCGCCTTCAACTGGACCTTCGGAAAGCCGGAGGCGTAAGATGGCCTATTGGTTGTTCAAGTCCGAGCCGTTCAAATGGTCCTGGGAGATGCAGAAGGCCAAGGGTGACGTTGGCGAACAATGGGACGGCATCCGCAACTACCAGGCCCGCAACAACATGCGCGCCATGAAACTGGGCGACAAGGGCTTCTTCTACCATTCCAATGAGGGCCTTGAGGTTGTCGGCATCGTCGAGGTCTGCGGGCTCATCCATCCCGACACCACCATCGACGACCCGCGCTGGGAATGCGTCGACATCCGCGCCGTCTGCGACATGCCCAAGCCGGTGACGCTCAAGGACGTCAAGGCCAATCCGAAGCTCAGCGAGATGAGCCTGGTCACCTCGATGCGGCTCTCGGTGCAGCCGGTGACCGAAGCCGAATACCTCGAGGTCTGCCGGATGGGCGATCTCGACAATCCGCCGCGCTCGCCGGAGTGACGAGGGCGACAGGGGCTGACGGATGAAAACCGATCCGGAAAGCTTCATCCGCGCCAACACCGCGCTCAGCGCGCCGCCGCATGTGCCGGAGATCCAGCTTCATCTCGCCGACGAAGCACATGAATTGTGGCTCAAGACCGAGGAAGATCTGGACGCGCTCGGCCTGCCGCCGCCTTTCTGGGCCTTTGCCTGGGCTGGCGGCCAGGGGCTGGCGCGGCATCTGATCGACAATCCGGATCTCGTGGCGGGGAAGACGGTGCTCGACTTTGCCTCAGGATCCGGACTGGTGGCGATCGCCGCCAGCCTCGCGGGTGCAGCCCAGGTCACGGCCGCCGACATCGACCCCTGGGCTGCGACCGCCGCTCGGCTCAATGCGGCGGAGAACGGCGTGGCGTTCGCTTTTCGTGAAACCGACCTGATCGGATCGGACGAGGGATGGGACGTCGTGCTGGCGGGCGACGTTTTCTATGACCGCACCATGGCCGATCAAGTCTGGCCGTGGCTCACGACGCTCGCGCGGCGCGGCGCGGCGGTGCTTGTGGGCGATCCCGGCCGGGCCTATTGCCCGAAGCAGGGCATGCAGCTTCTCGCCACCTACATGGTGCCGGTGACCCGCGCGCTGGAAGACAGCGAGATCAAGCGCACGTCGGTGTGGCGGGTGACCGGCTGATCCCTCGTCAGATCGCGCTTGACTTTGCTGCCGCAGAAAAACCGGAACTTCGGAGTTTAGCCAACCCGAAAGATTGTTCCGCGCCGCAGGAACGGCATCAATCGCAGCAGATCGCGCCGCTTGAGCGCGATGCAGCCCTCGGTGGGCGTATAGCCGGGCCGCGCCACGTGCAGGAAGATGGCGCTGCCCGCGCCGCGCCGCCGGGAGCCGATGTTCCAGTCGAGAACGAAGCCGAAATCATAAAGCGCATCATCGCGGACAAGCGTTTCATGGCTGGCTGGAAACGGCAGCCGGACAGGCCGGTTATAGGCGCCATGCCGGGGCGCGTCACACCAGCCGTCCCTGACGCCGATCCGGAACAGCGGAATGCCGGCGCGGTCCGGGGTCAGCATCCCGCCGCGGCGGAATCCGCCCCGCACCGCCATCGAACCGCGCGGCGTGCAGCCGTCGCCCTCGCGCTTGAAGCTCGAAATCCCGCCCCGGCCGAGGGCTGCGGGAAGGACCAGTGGCCCACAACGGACCAGCGCCTTGAGCCCGTCGCCCGGCTTTTTTCGCACCATGATCGGGCGTGTCGCCGACCCTGGCCGCGGCGACCTGGCGGCAATCGGCCGCTTCTGTAACAAAAACCTCACGATCAAGTGCTCCAGCCGTGACCCGACTCATTTATTTAACACTTTGCCGCCGCCTCGAAAGTGCCTAAACAGGGACATAATAGTCATTTGACACATCCGGAGCGTCGGCCTGAACCGGCGCCCGCGTCGGAATGAAGAGGAAGTGCCGCAATGACCGCTCGTTCGATCCTGCTGGTGGATGATGATGATGATTTGAGGGAAACGCTCGTCGAGCAGCTGTCTCTGTATGAGGAATTCGCGATATCGCAGCAATCCTCCGCGACCAAGGGCGTGCAGGCGGCACGCGCCGAGCATATCGACCTGCTGATCATGGATGTGGGCCTTCCCGACATGGACGGGCGCGAGGCGGTCAAGCTGTTGCGCAAGGGCGGCTTCAAGTCGCCGATCATCATGCTCACCGGCCACGACACCGATTCGGACACGATCCTGGGGCTGGAGGCAGGCGCCAATGACTACGTCACCAAGCCGTTCCGCTTCGCCGTGCTGCTCGCGCGCATCCGCGCGCAATTGCGCCAGCATGAACAGAGCGAGGATGCCACGTTTACTGTCGGTCCCTACACCTTCAAGCCGAGCCAGAAACTTCTTCTCGACGACAAGGGCGGCAAGATCCGGTTGACCGAAAAGGAAGCCGCGATCATCCGCTATCTCTACCGGGCCGACCAGAAGGTCGTGACCCGCGATGTCCTGCTGGAAGAGGTCTGGGGCTACAACTCGGGCGTCACCACTCATACGCTCGAAACCCATGTCTACCGTCTGCGCCAGAAGATCGAGGCCGATCCGTCCAATGCCGAGATCCTGGTCACCGAAAGCGGCGGCTACAAGATCATCCCGTAGGCCTTCACCCCTGTCCTTCAAGGAATACGCCCGTGGCGCTGAATGACGACATAGCCCTGCTCTCCACCGTTTCCCTGTTCCGGGACATCGGTGAAGACAAGCTGCGGCTGATCGCCTTTGGCGCCGAACGACGCAAGATGCAGCCCGGCCAGGTGCTGTTTCGTGAGGGCACGCCGGCCGACTGCGCCTTTGTCGTCGCCGACGGCCGGTTCGAGCTGACCCGCAAGAACCGCGACGGCCAGACGACAGTACTCGGAATGGCCGAGCGCGGCGCGCTTCTGGGTGAACTGGCGATGGTCACCGCGGTCGACCGGTCCATGACGGCGATTGCGCCGGACAACGCCGAAGTGATTCGTATCAACCGGCCGCTGTTCCGTCGCATGCTGGAGGAATATCCCGACATTGCCGGCATCGTCAGGCAGCGCATCAGTGACAATCTGGCGGCGCTCAATGCCGGCCTCGGCAAGGTCGCCGGGCGCTTCGCCGGCTGATCGGTTCATATTTCCTGGTTTTGCATGTCGTTGTCGCAAACCGCCGTACAGTTTTGCGCGGTATGCATCAGAAATTGAAATGCGCGGTGACCGGAACGTGGTCCGACGGGCGATCCCAACCACGGGCTTCCCGCAACACATCAATTCGCGACAGGCTGGGAAGCAGATCCGCCGACGACCAGACATGGTCGAGCCGCCGTCCGCGATCGGCGGCATCCCAGTCCTTCGCGCGGTAGCTCCACCAGGTGAAGATCTTTTCTTCCGGCGGGATATGGGCGCGGATCAGATCGACCCAGGCGCCGGCCTGTTGCATCGCCACCAGGTTTTCGGTTTCCACCGGCGTGTGGCTGACCACTTTCAGAAGCTGCTTGTGCGACCAAACATCGGTCTCGAGCGGTGCAATGTTGAGATCGCCGACCAGGATGGAGGAGATGCCATCGGTCTGCTCGGCCTCGGCATGGAGGCATTTCATCTCCTCGATGAAATCGAGCTTGTGGCCGAATTTCGGATTGATCGCCCGGTCGGGCTCGTCGCCGCCCGCCGGCACATAGAAATTGTGGATGCGGATCCGGCGGCCGCCTGGGACGTCAACGATGGCCGAGATGTTGCGGGTGTGGTCGACCTCGCAATAGGTCTGGCGGCGATCATCCGACAGCTTGAGCCGCGAGATGATGGCGACGCCGTGATAACCCTTCTGCCCGTGGATCGCGATATGCTCATAGCCAAGCTTGCGGAACGCCGCACTCGGGAATGCGTCATTGGGGCACTTTGTTTCCTGCAGGCACAGCACGTCAGGCTGGGCGGTCTTGAGAAAGTGCTGCGCCAGCGGCAGTCTCAGCCGCACGGAATTGATGTTCCAGGTGGTAACGGAAAACGCCAAATCAGATCGCCTCATGCAGGTCGCGGTCAAGTGAATGCATCTGACCTATAACCTGCAGGGATCATTTCAAAGCGCTAAACCAGCCTTTGCACATTCAATTGGCCGTGCACGGAAGCCGGTAGAGGGGTTCGCGGCTTGCTGAGATCGGCGGTCAGCCGCCGTTGCGCGGCTGCTTGTGCACCTCGGCGTAAGGCACCTCAAAGACATTGTCGGCGAACCTGACACCGGTCTGAACGTTGTAGATCATCACCGAAGTGTCCTTGCCCTGCGCATCGCGGATGGTCCATTGCTTGA
Source organism: Hoeflea sp. (assembly GCA_019084245.1). Lineage (GTDB taxonomy): Bacteria > Pseudomonadota > Alphaproteobacteria > Rhizobiales > Rhizobiaceae > Hoeflea. The sequence goes on along the minus strand of JAHRFE010000028.1, from coordinate 757,792 downwards.
GCTCGAAGCTTTTCGGATCAAACATCAGGCTGATGGTGGAATCACCGAATATCGACTTGTTGCCCAGAACGATCGTCGTCAGATCGGGATCTTCCGTCACCGACTTGACCGTGTCGCCTGACAGGTCGATCCGTTCTGACAACAAGAGCTTGAGCGGCGTCTTGTCGAGCGGATAAAGATCCCAGGTTCTCAATTTGCGATTGCCAATGACGACGGCCTTGCCGTCGGCGATGACCCGGACAGCCGACGGCGCTTCGTAGTTGAAGCGCAGCTTGCCGGGGCGATCGATGAAGAACTTGCCGCCGGTCTGTTCGCCATTGGGCCCAAACTGAATGAACTCGCCGGTCATGGTCTTGACGGAGGAGAAGTGGTCGGCAAGCTTCTGCGCCGCATCCTGCGCGCGCGCGGCGCCCGGAAAGGCCAGGAGTCCGGCGGCGACTGCCATTAGCGACAAGCCCAAGCCCAAACCTGCGCCCAGGAGCGCCCTGCGAGCCGGATCATGCTTGTTGACCGCGCTGGAACTGGTGTGTTTCGACATCTCTGTCTCCATTTCGTTTCAGTCTTCCGTGTCGCTCAAGACTGCGGCGCCAGTGTGACGTGCACCCTCCCGGGTCTGTTGCTGTTACCGCGGATCGATATCGTCTTCCGTCGGCACAAGGATTTCCCGCTTGCCGGCATGGTTGGCGGCGCTGATGATGCCCTCGTTTTCCATCCGCTCGATCAGCGAAGCGGCGCGATTGTAGCCGATGCCGAGCCTCCGCTGGATATAGGAGGTCGACGCCTTGCCGTCGCGCAGCACGATGGCCACCGCCTGGTCGTAGGGATCTTCGGAGTCGGCGAGATTGGAGGTGCCCGCAGGTCCGCCTCCGCCGCCATCGCCCTCGTCATCATCCTCGGTGATCGCTTCGAGATATTCGGGCACGCCCTGGGTCTTGAGATGGGCGACGATATCCTCGACTTCCTTGTCCGACACAAATGGCCCGTGCACGCGCTGGATGCGGCCGCCGCCGGCCATGAACAGCATGTCGCCCATGCCCAGAAGCTGCTCGCCGCCCTGTTCGCCCAGGATCGTGCGCGAATCGATCTTGGATGTGACCTGGAAGGAGATGCGGGTCGGGAAGTTGGCCTTGATCGTGCCGGTGATGACGTCGACGGAGGGACGCTGGGTGGCCATGATGACATGGATGCCCGCCGCGCGCGCCATCTGCGCCAGCCGCTGCACCGCGCCCTCGATGTCCTTGCCGGCCACCATCATCAGATCGGCCATCTCGTCAATCAGCACGATGATGTAGGGCAGCGGCGTGAGATCGAATTCCTCGGTCTCATACACTGCCTCGCCGGTATGGCGGTCAAAGCCGGTCTGCACGGTGCGGGTCATCGGCTCGCCCGAACTGGCGGCCTGTTCAACCCGCGCATTGAAGCCGTCGATGTTGCGGACGCCGATTTTCGACATCTTCTTGTAACGCTCTTCCATCTCGCGGACGGTCCATTTGAGCGCCACGACCGCCTTCTTCGGATCGGTGACCACGGGGGTGAGCAGATGCGGGATGCCGTCATAGACCGACAGTTCCAGCATTTTCGGGTCGATCATGATCAGCCGGCATTTCGACGGATCCATCTTGTACAGGATCGACAGGATCATGGTGTTGATGGCCACCGACTTGCCCGAACCGGTGGTTCCGGCGACCAGCAGATGCGGCATCTTGGCAAGATCGGCGATCACCGGGTCGCCGCCGATGGTCTTGCCGAGAGCCAATCCAAGTTTTGCCTTCGAGGTCTCGAAGTCGCGGCTGGCGATCAGTTCGCGCAGATAGACGGTTTCGCGTTTCTGGTTGGGCAGCTCGATGCCGATGGCGTTGCGTCCGGGAACGACGGCCACACGGGCGGCAATGGCGCTCATCGAGCGGGCGATATCATCGGCAAGCCCGATGACGCGCGAGGACTTGATGCCGGGCGCCGGTTCAAGCTCGTACATCGTCACCACCGGTCCGGGGCGGACATGAATGATCTCGCCCTTGACACCGAAATCCTCGAGCACACCCTCGAGCATGCGGGCATTCTGCTCAAGCGCCTCAGGCGACAGCGAGGCATCCTTGGCCATGTTGCGGGGCTCAGTGAGCAGATGCACCGATGGCAGCGAGAAGCCGTGCGCCTCAAGCATGGAGCCTTGCGCATCGCGCTGCACCCGGGCACCGGGCTTCGGCCGTTCGGCCGGTGCTGCGATGCGGGGAGAGGCACCAACCGGGCGGTCGGAAGCCGCCGCCCTGGACGGGGCCGGTTGTGGACGCCAGTCCGCCGCCGGATCATCATCATCGATATCGCCGGAGAGTACGCCATCGGGAAGAGCCTCGTCGTCGAGATCGAAAGGCGGCTCATCATCATGAGACGTGGTCCTCTGCCTCGAAACCGGCGCGAAGCCCGGCTCGACCCTTTCAGACGTCCCGGGCCGCGGGGCGGCGAACATGGGATCGTCGGAGATATCATATTCGGTGTTGAGATCGAGCGGTTCGTCCGGCATGACGCGCCGTCTCGCAGAGGAGGCGAGACCGGCCAAGCGGCGGACCCGGCCACGCAAAGTGTACCAGGAGTGAGTGATCGCGCCGAGCAGCAGGGATCCGCTTGACGCCTCCTCGTCATCGTCGCCCTCAACAATGTCTGCGTCACCAGTGGCCGCAACCGGTGCGCGGCGCGCCAGTCCTGCGCCATAGGCGAGCAACCAGCCTGCGAGAGGCGCCAGCAGCAGCCCGACTATCACCGCGACCAGACCCGAGGGAAAGCCGCCGGTGAACACGGACGGGATCTTCAGCGCCATGTCACCGAGCACGCCGCCAAGCCCGTTGGGCAAGGGCCAGCTCTCCGAAGCGGGCATCAATCCGAACAGGGCTGACGTCAGCCAGGCGCCGCCAAACCAGGCGGCACCCCTGCGGGAAATCCGGTCGACCGGGTGATTGCGCAACAGGCCGATCGCCCAGAACAGCGCCGGCAGCAGACCGATAATGCCCGCAAGCCCGAAGAACTGCATCACCAGATCCGCGAATGCCGCGCCGCTGAACCCAAGCGCATTGTGCGGAACGGCGCCATTGGCGTTGGAGAAGCTCGGATCAGCAACGTTCCAGGTGGCCAGCGCCGCGATCGCCAGCGCCAGACCCGCGAGCATCGCCAGACCGATCACAAACCTGATCTGCCGCTTGAGCAATGCGCCAAGCAGGGTGTTGCGCGGGGAAACGCCTTGGGAAAGTGTAGAAGAGCCTGACTGCATGGTGACGACTTATCCGAACGGGTTTCGGGCTCTGGCGAACCCATCTCGACGAAACCTAACCGGTGCCGGGTTAATACGGCATTAACCATGCAGCCTTTGCTGCGCGATCCAACAGAAAACGCGGCCCGAAAGGCCGGGCCGCGTCTGTTCTGCTGGATCCTGAGAGCGGATCAGCCGTGATAGGCAGCTTCGCCGTGCGAAGCCAGATCAAGACCCTGGCGTTCGTCTTCGACGCTGGCACGCAGGCCGATGGTCATGTCGACGATCTTGTAAAGGACAATCGAGAGGATACCGCACCACAGGATGGTGATGCCCACGGCGGAAGCCTGGATCATCAGCTGGGAGCCGACCGCGTAGTCCTCGCCGCCGGCGCCGCCCAGTCCCGGCATGTTGACCACCGCTGTTCCAAGCGCGCCAACAATGCCGCCGATGCCATGGATGCCGAACACATCGGCCGTATCGTCATAGCCGAACTTGTTTTTGACGACGGCGACAAAATAGTAGCAGAGGCCCGATGCAACCGCGCCGAGGGCGATGGCGCCCACCGGGCCGGCAAAGCCGGCGGCCGGGGTGACGGCAACCAGGCCGGCGATCATGCCGGACACGGCGCCCAGCAGCGAGGCCTTGCCGCGGTGCAGGGTTTCGATCGCCGTCCAGGCCAGGATGGCGCCTGCGGTCGCGGTAAAGGTGTTGATCATCGCAAGGGCCGCGCCGCCATTGGCCTCGAGATTCGATCCGGCATTGAAGCCGAACCAGCCGAACCACAGAAGGCATGCGCCCACCATGGTCAGCGTCATCGAGTGCGGCGCCATCATGTCGCGGCCGAACCCGGTGCGCTTGCCGATCATGATCGCCCCGATGAGACCGGCAATGCCGGCATTGATGTGAACGACGGTGCCACCGGCAAAGTCGAGCGCGCCCATCTTGAACAACAGTCCGTTGGCGTCCCACACCATGTGGGCGACCGGGAAATAGACGAAGGTTACCCACAGCGCCACAAACAGCATGACCGCCGAGAACCGGACGCGCTCGGCAAAGGCGCCGACGATCAGAGCCGGCGTGATGCAGGCAAAGGTCATCTGGAAGGCAATGAAGATATATTCCGGGATCATCACGCCATCGGAGAAGGTGGCGGCTTCGCTGGCAGGCGTGACACCCGCCAGGAACATCTTGGCGGTTCCGCCCCAGAAGGCGCTTTCCGAACCGCCAAAGGCGAAGGAATAGCCGTAGAGCACCCAGATCACCATCACGAGAGCCGTGATCAGGGTGCACTGGATCAGAACGGAAAGCATGTTCTTGGTGCGGACCAGACCGCCGTAAAACAGCGCCAGGCCCGGAAGGATCATCAGCAGCACCAGGATGGTCGAGACCAGCATGAAGGTGGTGTCGCCCTTGTCGATGGTTGCGACAGCGGGGGCTGCTGCATCCTGGGCGAAGCCAGGAAGCGTGAAGGTGGTGAGCGCGCCGGCGGCGATCAGGCCAAGCCGCAGCGGGGAAGTGTGTGACATCTGAAGTGTCATGGATGTATCTCCTGTTGCCTTACAACGCATCGGCGTCGGTTTCGCCGGTGCGGATCCGCATGGCTTGGTCAATCGAGTAAACGAAGATCTTGCCGTCGCCGATCTGGCCGGTCTTGGCCGCCGCCGCGATCGCTTCCACTGTCTTGTCGACGGCGCCGGTTGCGACCGCGATCTCGATCTTCAGCTTGGGCAGGAAGCTCACGGCATATTCGGCGCCGCGATAGATCTCCGTATGTCCCTTCTGCCTGCCGTAGCCCTTGACTTCACTCACGGTCAGACCCTCGACACCGAGAGACGTGAGCGCCTCACGCACTTCGTCCAGCTTGAACGGCTTGATGATGGCCATCACGATTTTCATCTGGTTTCCGATCCTTGTTCCGCGGCCATGCCGCCCCTCATGACCGGCAGTCCGACCCAGGCCGGGCGCCAGCCCGCACAGTCCCTATCAAGTGCCGTGCCAAGCGGCTTTGCCGCACGGAATCAGCCGATGCAGCGGGCAACAAGCCTGAACCAGGAGCAGACAGAGTATTATTTGTGCATTTCGACCGGCTTGAATGCTGATAATTTCAGCAGAAACGATCTGTGCCCGATGCGGGGTCACCTGACCTTATCCTCGGGAACGGAGGCGGCAGACATGAAAATGGGGCCCGGCATGACCGGGCCCCAAGGCAGGGATGGAGATCCACCCCGACGGGATTCTCTAAAAGCCTCAGGCTTTTGTGAATTCCGGATAGGCTTCGACACCGACCTCAGCCATGTCCATACCCATCATTTCCTGCTCTTCCGAGGCACGGATGCCGACGGTCGACTTGAGGATGAACCAGATCACGCCGGACAGCACGAAGGTAAAGATACCGATCGAGACGATACCGAGGATCTGTGTCCCGTAGGACGTGCCCGGGTTCGAGAACGGCACGATGAGGGTGCCCCAGATGCCGGCCAGCAGGTGAACCGGAATCGCGCCAACCACATCGTCGATCTTGAACTTGTCAAGCATCGGCACCGCGAAGACCACGATGACGCCGCCGATGGCGCCGATGATGATCGCCGTGAACGGCGAAGGCATCAGCGGTTCGGCGGTGATCGAGACGAGGCCGGCGAGGGCGCCGTTGAGGGCCATGGTGACATCGACCTTCTTGTAGAGGATCTGGGTCAGGATCATCGCCGCGATCACGCCGCCGCAGGCGGCGAGATTGGTGTTGGCGAAGATGCGGGAGATGTCGGACGCATCGCCGTTCGATCCCAGCGCCAGCTGCGAGGCGCCGTTGAAGCCGAACCAGCCGAGCCACAGGATGAAGGTGCCCAGCGTCGCCAGAGCCATCGACGAACCCGGAATCGGGTGGACCTTGCCGTCAGCACCGTACTTGCCCCTGCGTGCGCCGAGGATGATCGCTCCGGCGAGCGCCGCCCAGCCACCGACCGAGTGGACCAGCGTCGAGCCGGCGAAGTCGGAGAAGCCCCTTTCGCTGAGCCAGCCGGCGCCCCACTGCCACGAACCGGTGATCGGATAGAGAATGCCGGTCAGGATCGCCGTGAAGATCAGGAACGGCCAGAGCTTGATGCGCTCGGCCAGCGTGCCCGAGACGATCGAGGCGGTGGTTGCGCAGAACACCATCTGGAAGAACCAGTCGGAAGCCACCGAATAGTCGCCTTCATTGGCGGCGCCGGCGTCAGGCCAGCTGTAGGGCAGCGGCGTGCCGAAATAGCCGCCATTGACGTTGGTGTACATCAGCGAATAGCCGATGACCCAGAACATCAGGCCTGCGATGGAATAGAGCGCAATGTTCTTGAGGCACTGCATGGAGACGTTCTTGGAGCGAACCAGTCCGGCTTCCAGCATGGCGAAGCCAGCCGCCATCCACATGACGAGAAAGCCGCCCATCAGGAACAGGAGTGTGTTGAAGATGAAGGCCGTTTCCGCGGCGCTCGCGAATTCGGGTGCGGCGGCAGCTTCGGTCGCGGCTTCGGTGGCCTCCTGGGCGAAGGCCGGAACGGCGAAGGCCGCCAGTGCGCCGGCTGCCATCAGGCCAAGCCGCAGCGTTGATTTATGCGACATCTGAGGTGTCATGGGTGTGTCTCCTGTTGCCTTACAACGCATCGGCGTCGGTTTCGCCGGTGCGGATACGCATGGCCTGGTCAATCGAGTAAACGAAGATCTTGCCGTCGCCGATCTGACCGGTCTTGGCCGACGACGCGATCGCCTCGACCGCCTTGTCCACCGCATCCGAGTTCACCGCGATTTCGATCTTCAACTTGGGCAGAAAGCTCACCGCATATTCGGTCCCGCGATAGATCTCCGTATGTCCCTTCTGCCTGCCGTAGCCTTTGACTTCGCTTACGGTCAGGCCCTGAATGCCGATAGCCGTCAGCGCTTCACGCACTTCGTCCAGCTTGAACGGCTTGATGATGGCCATCACAATTTTCATCTGGTTTCCCATCCTTTTTGTCCGCGGTCATGCCGCCTCTCATGACTGGCGCCCGGCACGTGCCGAACACCCGTCTGCCCAAAAAGGAATCAAAAGCCGTGCCAGTTTCGAAATGGCCGTTTAATATGTTGAAATATATGGATATTAATGCCCGGCGAGAATCGTACGCCGACCATGCTGCAGCGCAACAGACTATTGATTAGGCAATTATTAATTTATGCGAAAATTTTAGGCATTTGCCCGATCTCTTATCAATCCCTCTTGCGCCACCGACGCGATCAGCTTGCCGTCGCGCTGATAGAGGCAACCCCGGGTAAAGCCGCGTGCGCCGTTGGTGTTGGGCGAATCCATGCTGTACAGCAGCCAATCGTCCAGCTTGGTCGGGCGGTGAAACCACATCGCATGGTCAAGGCTGGCAACCTGCAGGGTCCTGTCAAACACCGAGCGGCCATGGGCAAACAGGGCCGTGTCCAGGAGCGTCATGTCGGACAGATAGGCGAGAATCGCCGCCTGGATGATCCGGTCATCGGGAACCGGACCCGTAGCCCGGATCCAGACATTCTGCTGGGCTTCGAGCTTGCGGTCGGAGATATAGTGCTCCAGCGACAACGGACGCACCTCGATCGGCCGCTCCCGTTCCCAGTAATCGCGAATATGGTCGGGCGCGCCCGCCAGGAACGCCTCCCGCATCTCCTCCTTGCCCGGAAGCTCTTCCGGCGGGGTCACGGTCGGCATCTGGGACTGATATTCGAGCCCATCCTCTTCCTTCTGGAACGACGCCGAAAGCGAGAAGATCGCCTTGCCGTGCTGGATCGCCACAACCGACCTGGTGGCAAAGCTCAACCCGTCACGGATCCGGTCGACCTCGTAGACGATTGGAGCGGCGGGGTCGCCAGGCCGCATGAAATAGCCGTGCAGCGAATGCACCGGCCGGTCCGGCGCCACGGTCCGCTGCGCCGCCACCAGCGCCTGGCCGATGACCTGGCCGCCAAACACCCGCTGCCAGCCAACCTGAGGGCTCGTGCCGCGAAACAGATCCTGCTCGAGCTTTTCGAGATTAAGGCTGGAGACCAATTGTTGCATGGCTGTGGGGGCAGTGCGCGACATTTTGTTTCTCTCGCAAAGGTGGGCTGACGAACCAGATTGCGGTATACGGTGTCGGGACGCGGCTGCAAAGCCCGACGCCGGATTCGGTCGGTCGACGGGATGGCCGCGCGGACCGAGATCGAGAAGGAATGACGCGATGAAGATCGACAAGCTTGATATCCTGGTTTGCGGCGGCGGCTATGTCGGATTGTCGGCGGCCCTTGCGATCAAGGCCGCGGCCCCGTCGCTCGACGTCGCCGTCATCGACGCCGCCCCTGCCGATGTCTGGCGCAAGGATCAGCGCGCCTCGGCGATCGCGGCGGGCGCCAAGCGGCTGCTGACCACACTGGACATCTGGGCGACGATCGAGCCCGAGGCGCAGGCCATCAGCGAGATGGTGGTCACAGATTCGCGCACCTCCGACCCGGTTCGTCCGGTGTTCCTGACCTTTGGCGGCGAGATCGAAGATGGCGGACCCTTTGCCCACATGGTGCCGAATGTCGCCCTCGTCGAGGCCCTCCGCACCAAGGCGGCCGAGTTGAATCTGCCGATCCATCAATCGGCTGTGGCGACCGGCCTGACAGTGTCCGAGACGGAGGCCCGCGTCGAGACCGCCGATGGCCGGGTCTTCGCGGCGAAACTTGTTGTCGCAGCCGATGGCGTCAAATCCCATCTTCGCGACATGGCAGGCATCAAGACCCAGCACTGGGACTACGGACAATCGGGAATTGTGACCACCGTGGCCCATGAACGCCCACACCATGGCCGCGCCGAGGAGCATTTCATGCCCTCGGGTCCCTTTGCCATCCTGCCGCTCACGGGCAACCGGTCGTCGCTGGTCTGGACCGAGCGCACCGAAACCGCCAACAAGCTCCTGGCCGAGGATGATTTTGTCTTCGAGGCCGAGCTCGAGCGCCGCTTCGGCCATCATCTCGGCGCGCTGCGCATCGACGGTGGGCGCAAGGCCTTTCCGCTGGGCCTGACGCTGGCGCGCGACTTCGTCAAGCCGCGCGTGGCGCTGGCGGGAGACGCGGCCCACGGCATTCACCCGGTCGCCGGCCAGGGCCTCAACCTCGGCTTCCGTGATGTCGCGGCATTGGCGGAAACCATCGTCGACGCCCACCGGCTGGGCCTCGACATCGGATCGATCTCGGTGCTGGAGCGCTACCAGATCTGGCGGCGGTTCGACACGGTGCGCATGGGGTTGACCAGCGACATCCTGACCCGGATGTTCTCCAATGATTTCACGCCGCTGCGGATGGTCAGGGATTTCGGTCTCGGCCTCGTCGACCGGATGCCTGCGATGAAGCGCTATTTCATCAACCAGGCCGCCGGCATTCCCGATGCCTCTGGTCCCCGGCTGTTGCGCGGCGAGGCCATCTGAGCCCTTTGCGCATCCCGTTGGATGTGCATCGGTGTCGCCCATTCACGGCCCGATCTGCAGGCTTTGCTCGGCCCGGCGCAGGCTTTCGGCCAGAACCGTCATGTCGTTGAAGGCGTGCGCCAGCGCGATTCCGCCCTGCCATTCGATCACCACCGCCCGCGCCCGCGCCATGGCGATCGATGGTCGAGGTCCGGTTTTCTGCAACTCGCGGGCAATGAAGCTGACGAGCAGTTCAAAGCTCTGACTGGCCCGGGCCGACGCTTCGGGCGCGGTGCGGCGGAAATCCCGCACGGCAGCGTTGATCGGGCAGCCATTGATCACACGGCTGCGGTTGGAGTGCGCCAGGCGCTGCAACAGGAACCGGATCCGCTCGCGCGGGTCTACCGAGGCCGCCTCGGCCTCGGTGATCAGCGACTGGGTCTCGTCGACAAACACATCCGCGACCGCCAGGGCGAGATCGGCCTTGGTGCGAAAATAATAGAACATGTTGCCCTGGGGCACACCAGCGTCCCGCGCGATATCGGCGATGCTGGTGGCGGAAAATCCGCGTTCCCAGAACAGCCTGGCGGCGGCGGCCACGATGGCTTCCCGTCTTTGATCGCCCTTGCTGGACACGAGACATCACCTTCTTCGAATTGGTTGAATGACTCATAATCCAGCCGGACGACGGAGCCAAGGCCGCGCCTTGGACAGGGCAGGGTTCACATCAAGAAGGGTTACTCATCGTCCTGCAGATGCCGCGCTTCCGAGACCAGCATGATCGGAATACCGTCGCGCACGGGATAGGCCAGTCTTGCACGCGGCGATACCAGTTCGTCCGCATCCGCGTCATATTTCAGCGGTCCGTAGCTCAGCGGACAGACCAGCAACTCAAGCATCTTGACGTCAACCGCGCCTGCGGCGCGGATGGATTTGGTCGTTTCGGTTTGCTTTTTCATTCTCGCCGGAACACGCCTTTTGGGGCAACACGCCTATTGGAGGATGCGCCCATACTCGTCCGAATCGCGCGCCAGGGCAATCTCGGTAATGGCGATCAGCGTTTCGGCGCGGGTTTTCAGATCATCGGCTTCGAGCAGCGCCTGTTTCTCCGCCGGGCCGTAAGGCGACATCATCGACAGCGAATTGACCAGCGTCACGGTGCTCGCCCGTTCGACCGAATTCCAGTCGGCTTCGAGATTATTGGCCTCGAGATAGGCCTTGAAACTGAGCAGAAGCGCCTTCCTGTCGACCTCTGACCCGTCATCGGCTGCTTCGAGATCGCTGAGAAAGGGCGAAATATGGCAGGACCGGTAGGGCTTGCGGCCCGCTTCAGTCTCCTTGATCACCCTGAACCGGCAGATTCCGCCAAGGCTGATCACATAACGGCCGTCACCGGTTTCGGCAAACGAGGTGATCCGTCCCAGGCAGCCGACCCGGCACAGGTCCTTGACCGGCCCCTGACCGTTGACGGCATCCTCCAGCGCGGGCTGAATGACGCCGATCATCCGGTGGGAACTCAGCGCATCGTCGAACATGGCGAGATAGCGTGGCTCAAAGATGTTGAGCGGCAATTGCGCGCCGGGAAGAAGAAGCGCGCCGGACAGCGGAAACACCGGAACCTGTTCCGGTATGTCCGCTAGTGTCCGATAGGATTTATTACCGACCTGCATGCTCAAACGCGCCCCGTATTCACTCTACAATGAAAATTGGAGCGAAGCAGCAAAATCTCAAGAGCCCGGGCCGAAAACAGCCCTGTCAGGAGAACAATAGCGACGAAAGCTGACGCCGCGCCGACAAGGTGGCCGGATCCATCGGCCCCCAGGCTTCGAAAAATTCGAGCAAGGCCTTGCGCGCCGCCTCGTCTTCCCAGGCCCGGTCCTTGCGCATGATCGTGAACAGTTCATCGGCCGCGGCATCACGGTAGCCCTGCGCATTGAGGATCTTGGCAAACCGGAGCCGGGCTTCATGATCGGCGGGATTGGAGGCGAGCCGGGCCTCAAGCTCGACGGGATCGCCAAGCGTGGCCACCTCCCGCGCCATATCCAGCCGTTTGAAGACCGCAGCCACCTCCGGATCCTTGCGATCGTCATCGCCGATGGCCGAAAGCATCTGCTCGGCGCGATCAAGCTCGCCGGCCGCCAGCATGCAGGCCGCCATGCCCGCAGCAGCGCCAGGATGGCTCTCATCAACCTGGAGAATGGCCGCAAAACCCTGGATCGCCTTTTCAAGCTCGCCGGCCGCCAGGGCCTCCCGAGCCTGCGCCAGGACTCCGGCAATCTGCTCATCGGCGGACGCCGTCGCGGGGCCCGCCACCTTGTCGATGAACTCCCGGATCTGGCTTTCAGGCAGGGCGCCCATGAAGCCGTCGACCGGCTTGCCTTGCGAAAACGCCACGACGGCGGGAATCGACTGGATACCCATCTGTCCGGGAATGGCCGGGTGGTCGTCGATGTTGAGCTTGACCAGCTTGACCCGGCCATTCGATTCGCGGACCACCTTCTCGATCACCGGCGTGAGCTGCTTGCAGGGTCCGCACCACGGCGCCCAGAAATCCACCAGGACGGTGACATGCCGCGAGGCCTGAATCACGTCGGCGGTAAATCCCGCCGTCGTGGTGTCCATGATCATATCGCCGGCGCCCGCGCCCGGCTTGGCCGCCGCCTTCGGCTTGTCGCCGAATGTCACCGTGCCGCTCATCTGACCGCCGGAGGCCGGCGCATAGGGGTTGTCATAGTCGCTCATGGGTCTGATCCCGTGCCTGTCAAAAGAAAATTCTGTGTCAGAAGTCGTATTTCACGCCGAAACTTTCAAGATCATAGGCTCGTGGCCGGTATGGCTCAAGAAACGCAACAGATCTTCGCGCCCGATCGACGTGGTGGCATCATTGCTCAAGGGGTGGGCGTTGATAATGTCATGGTCCAGCAGCGGCGCGTCAATGACGATCGTCACGTCGTGCGCGCGATCGTTGATCGCCGAAAGGATCGTCACCGAGCCCGGCGCAACGCCGAGCTTCTCCATCAGTGCTTCAGGCTTTCCGAATGAGACCCGGCCGCTGGCGCCGATCAGCGTGTGGATCGACTTGAGATCGACCTCGGCGTTTTCTTCCAGCGTCACCAGAAAACAGGCGCCCTTCTTGTCCTTGAGGAACAGGTTCTTGGTGTGACCGCCGGGAATCAGGTCGCGCAGGCTTTGCGATTCGGCAACCGTGAAGACAGGCGGGTGCTCCGTCGTGGAATGCGCGATGCCAAGCGCATCCAGACAGTCAAACAGCTCTTCGCGGGTCTTGGGCATGGTCTAAATCCGGTTCAGGCAGGCAAATTGCATTCTGGCATGCGAGAGCAGAACGAGGCGCGACGGCGCCGCTCCTGCCCGATTGGGCTTCTTGATAGGCAACCCGGGCGCTCGGTGCAATGCCTGCCGCCTGCAAACCGGCACCGGGCCGGGTTTGGCAGACGGGCGGCGCGGCTCTATCCTGCAAGACCCCGGCATGCATGGCATCGGGTCAAGCTTCGCAAAATTTCCCTGTTGCAATTCAATTCAGCTTGAGCCATATAGCGCCGGTCCGAGCCCATTGGGAACGGATCTCCGGTCCGGACACCCACGGGCCTGATGATGAGCGGGCGTAGCTCAGGGGTAGAGCACAACCTTGCCAAGGTTGGGGTCGGGCGTTCGAATCGCCTCGCCCGCTCCAGTTTTCCTCATAGACATTGATGATGGAGCTGGGTTCGAAGATCTCCGGTGAGCCGGAGCCTCTGCGATGCAAACAGGATCATGGACGCGCAAGAGACGTGGCGATGCTGATCGAGACAATCCGCAACCTGTCGCACCGTTTGTTCCCCGCCAACACGCTTGACCTGCGAACTCGGGCTAAAACCCTCGAAACTGCCGGTAACATCTCCTATATTGCAAATCATGACCATGCCGGGTCGATGCAGACAAAGGATGTTTCATGGCGCGTAGTGATCAGACAGGCGACTGGCGGGACCGGCACGCGCCTTCTCTGGGTGAGTTCGAATCGCTTGCGATAGAGGCCTACGGCAAACTGCCGGTAAAATTCCATTCGCTCACGGGCGATGTAAGCATCGTCATTGCCGATTTTCCCGAGGATGATGTGTTCGAGGACATGGGCCTGGAAACCCCGTTTGATCTGCTGGGGCTTTTCGAAGGCAAGGGATTGAGCGAACGTTTCACCATCGAAACCGGTGAGCTCTCCAACAAGATCCTGCTCTACCGGCGGCCGATCCTCGACTACTGGGCCGAGAACGACGAGACGCTCGGCGATATCATCGCCCATGTGCTGATCCACGAGATCGGCCATCATTTCGGCCTGTCCGATGATGACATGGAGCGGATCGAAGCCAGCGTTCCCTGACCTTAAGGGGGCGATCCCTCATTCAGCCGGACGCAGCCGCATCCGGCCTCAGCCGCACATCTCCCGCGCGATCCGTTCGAACAAGCGTACGCCCAGCGGGATCAGGTCATCGGGAAAATCATAATCGGGATTGTGCAGGCTCGGCGCATCGACGCCGGCGCCGAGCACGAACAGCGCCGATCTGGACACCGAGCCGAACAGCCCGAAATCCTCCGACCAGCGGAACGGCTTGTCGACCGCCACCACGGAGACGCCTTCCGCTTGGAAAGCGCGCTCGGCGCAAGCGGTCGCGTCCGGATCATTGTGACAGGCGGCAAAGCGGTCCTCGGTGCCTATGTCGACCGCAAGACCGTGCGCCCGCGCCGACTCCAGGGCCAGCGCGCGCGCGGCCTGCATCAGGCCCGATTGCAGATCGTCATCGACACTGCGCAGGGTCGCCCAGACATCGGCCTCCCCGGGCGCGATGCCGAATGCGGCCTCGCCCAGGCGCGCGTGCACCAGGGTGACCAGGGCCCGGTCCGAATCGAGCCCCATCCGGGCAGGCAATTCCGGCAGGCCGGCCACAAGCGCACACAGCGCCGCAGCCGGGCTCTTGCCGTTTTCGGGCTGCGAGGCATGCGAGGTCTTGCCCTCGAGCCTGATCCGAAGCCCCTCGGAGGCGAAATTGAAGGCGCCCGGGCGAATGCCCGCGGCTCCAAGCGGCAAGCCCGGAAGATTGTGCAGCGCGAAGGAAAAATCCGGACGCAGGCTCGCAAACTCCGGATCCGCGATCACCGCGGCGGCGCCCGCGCCGGTTTCCTCGGCCGGTTGGAACAGCACGATCGCGCGACCGCGGGCCGGACGGCGCACGGCCAGCGCCGTGGCAAGCCCTGCCACAATGGCTGTGTGCCCGTCGTGTCCGCATAAATGACCCTTGCCTTCAATCCGGGAGCGCCATGCGAGTGTTGAAATCTCGCGGATCGGCAGGCCGTCCAGTTCACACCGGAACAGGATGGTCGGGCCCGGCAGTCCGCTGTCGAACACCGCCGCCACGCCATGACCGCCAAGCCCGGTGACCAGCCTGTCGGGATCAAGCGCCGCCAGGAAGCCCGCGACCCGCAAGGCCGTGGCCACCTCATCGCCGGACACTTCGGGCATCTGATGCAGCTCGCGCCTCAACGCCACCAGCTCGGGCGTCCGGGCGTCGTCATAGCAGAGCAACGCCATGCTCATTGCTCGCCAAGCTTCATGCCGGGATCATAGTCGACACCCTCGACCTCCTTGGTGACGGCCTGCCCGCATTGCATCATGCCCGTGAAGGTATTGAAGGCGTAAGAGGGAGAGCCGTGCAATTGCCAACCCTTCGACAGCGCCAGGCTGACTTTGTGGCAGAATGCGGAATCATCGGGGCCTGTCAGAAAACGATAGAGTTTCATTGCGTGTGGTCTCCCTGATCCCGCGCTGCGATGCGCGCGGCCTTGTCCATCAGCCTTTGGGCCATCTCCAGATGCAGCCGCTCGACCATGCGGCCGTCAAGGCTGATGACGCCGCGTCCGGCGTTTTCCGGCCTGGCAAAGGCCGCAGCGATGGCTTCGGCTTCCGCCAGGCGGTCCGGATCGATGCCGAAAGCCTCGTTGGCGAGCGTGATCTGGGACGGGTGGATCAGCGTCTTGCCGTCAAATCCCATCGCCTGGCCATCGCGGCATTCCGCGATCAATCCCGCCTCGTCCCTGAAATCATTGTAGACACCATCCAGCACATCAAGACCATAGGCGCGTGCGGCGAGTATGATCTGCATGAGCCAGGATGACAGCCACGGCCGCCCCGGCACTGCTGCAACACCGGTTTCCTTGATCAGATCATTGGCCCCGGTGACAAAACAATCTAGCCGCGTGCCATCCGTCCGCGCCAGACTCGCGATCCGGGCCGCATTCATCACCCCACGCGGCGTTTCGATCATCGCCCAGAGCCGCAAGACCGCCGGCGCATCGGTCTGCGCCAGCGCGTCTTCGACCGCGGCAATGTCATCGGGCGCATCGACCTTCGGGATCAGGATGGCATCGGGCCTGCAGCCGCGCGCCGCGAGGAGGTCTTCCGCACCCCAGGGCGATGACAGGGAATTGATGCGGATGATCTTTTCCATTCCGGTGGGCAAAGCCTTGGCTCGGCCATCGGCAAAGAAACTTCTGAGGCTCTCGCGCGCCTCGTCCTTGGCCTCGGGCGCAACGGAATCCTCCAGATCGAAGATCACGCTGTCACAGCCAAGATCCGGCAATTTGGCAAGCGCCCTCGCATTGCCCGCGGGCAGATACAGCACCGAGCGGCGCGGGCGAACGGGCCTGGGGGGGAGGGAATGTTCCATTCAGCCTTATTGCCTTCGCTGGCGCCGGCTTGCAAGGGGCCGCCATCAAAGGGAGTTTGGCGGGTCACGCAGATGTGACCCGAGCCCCGCTCCTCCTCGCCTTTGTTGCAGGCACATCCTATTGAACGGCAGCCTGATGATCCCCAAATACCAGGCAAGGAAGTAAGGAACAAATCGTCATGAGAAAACTCGTCGCAGTCCTTTTGGGTCTTGGCCTGGTTGCCGCCGCCTTTGCCGGCTTGGCTCTGGCCGTGGTTCTGGGTGTCCTAACCGCCAGCATCGTGGCCGTGGCGCGGATGACCGGCCGGCTTCAGCCGGCGATGGTCCGGACCGCCAAGGCCGATGGCCGCGGCGCCGATGGCGCGCCCCGCCATTACCGGGTCTGGAACGACGGCCGCGGCACCATCATCGACATGTAGAAGTCTCCCGCCATGGCTGTGGCGGCGAGATCAGGGCCGGATCGACGCGCAATATCGCCTGAATCGGCCAAGCCGCAGCGAAACGCAGCCCTCCCTCTTCTTTTTCCGCTCCATGTTTGTTAAATGCTCCGGCACAGACAGACAGGACCATCAGACAATGGAAAAATTCAACCGCCTCACCGGCGTTGCAGCACCTCTCCCGGTCGTCAATATCGACACCGACATGATCATCCCCAAGGATTATCTCAAGACCATCAAGCGCACCGGGCTTGGCAAGGGCCTGTTCGCCGAAGCGCGCTACAATGAGGATGGATCTGAAAATCCTGACTTCGTGCTCAACCAGCCGGCCTGGCGCAATGCGTCGATCCTGGTGGCCGGCGACAATTTCGGCTGCGGCTCCTCGCGCGAACATGCCCCCTGGGCGCTTCTCGATTTTGGCATTCGCTGCGTCATTTCCACGAGTTTTGCCGATATTTTCTACAATAACTGCTTCAAGAACGGCATCCTGCCGATTGTTGTCAGCCAGGAAGACCTCGACAAGCTGATGGACGACGCCCGCCGCGGCGCCAACGCCACCGTGTCGATTGACCTTGAAGAACAGGAAATCCGCGGCCCAGATGGCGGCGTGATCACCTTCGACATCGATCCCTTCAAAAAGCACTGCATGCTCAATGGCCTCGACGACATTGGATTGACTCTCGAAAAGGCAAGCGCCATCGATAATTACGAAGCCAAGGCAGCGAACAATAGGCCTTGGCTTTAAGATCGGAGCGCAGTTAAGCTGCACCAGGGTCAATTTGGCGGCGCAACGCCTCAGGATGTGAGTTGAAGGAAGATCAATGGCAAACGATATCGAAACCTCGACGATCGCCCTGATTGCAAAAGCTGGCGAAATCGAACCCGGCAAGATCACGCGCGACACCGAGCTTGCGGAACTCGAGATCGATTCGCTCGCCTTGACCGAGATCGTCATGGAGATCGAGGATCAGCACGATATCGAGATCGACCTCAACACCGCCGAGGCCTGGGAATCACTCAAGACTGTTGGTGACATGGTCGACATGGTCAAGAAACTCGCCGCGGCGCAGCATTGAGTATGGGCCATCGGCGCGTCGTCATCACCGGCATCGGCGGAATTTGCGCGCTGGGCAGTAATGCCGACACGATCTGGAGCAGCATGAAAGAAGGCCGCGACGGCTGCAGGCCGTTGTCGATCATCACCCGGGATCTCAAGATCGGCGTCGGCTGCGGCATTGTCGATTATCCGGAAGATGACGGCATCGACAAGCGTCAGGGTCTGACGATGAGCGGCATCAGCCGCATCTCGGTGATTGCCGCGCGCCAGGCCATGCAGCAGGCGGGCCTGGAAAAGGGGAGTTTCGATCCGAAGCGATCCGGCGCTGTGGTGGGTGTCGGCATTTTCGGCACCGACGCCGTCGACCAGAGCTATGTCGATGTCTTTGTCGAGCACAAGAAGCGCACCCACATCTTCACCGTCCCGCGGGTGATGCCGAGCGGACCCTCCGGTCATGTCTCCATTGCCATGGGGCTTGAGGGCCCTGTGTTCGGCGTCACTTCGGCCTGCGCCTCGGGCAACCATGCCTTCATCTCCGCGGTCGACCAGATCCGGCTTGGCCGCGCCGATGTGATGCTCGCAGGCGGCGCTGAATTGGCGCTGGTCTATGGCCCGCTCAAGGCCTGGGAATCGCTGCGTGTTCTGGCCCGTTCGGTGTGCCGTCCGTTCTCGGCCGATCGCGACGGGCTGGTGCTGGGCGACGGCGCGGCGATCGCGGTACTGGAATCCTACGACCACGCACGAGCGCGCGGCGCCAACATCCTGGCCGAAATCATCGGCGTCGGACTTTCGGCTGATGCCTCAGACATCGTCAATCCGACAGTCGAAGGCCCGTCAGCAGCCATGCGCAACTGCCTCGAAGATGCGGGGATTTCGGCGGTGCAGGTGGATTATATCAACGCCCACGGCACCGCCACCCAGGCCAATGACCAGACCGAAACCCGCGCGATCCGACAGGTCTTCGGATCGGCCGCCGATACGGTATCGGTGTCTTCCACCAAATCCATGCATGGCCATTGCCTCGGCGCCTCAAGCGCGATCGAGCTGATTGCCTGCGTCAACGCGATCCGGGAAGGCGTGATCCCGCCGACCATCAATTACACGACCCCCGACCCGCTGTGCGATCTCGACGTCACGCCGAACGTGGCGCGGGAGAAAAGTGTCAGCATCGCCATCTCCAATGCCTTTGCCTTCGGCGGCACCAATGCGGTCATCGCATTGGGCAAGGTCTGACAACAGCCTTCGCTGATTGGATCCAAGGCGCCCTGCGTCAGTCGACCCTCAGGTCTTTGATTTCGATGGCAATCTTTCCACCCTGCCTCACGATGGCGACTTCCAGCCGGTATTGTCCGGGCTGCGGGGCGCCTTTCTTTCCGGCAAAGGCGACATAGACCGCCTTGGATCGGTCCAGCGGCTCGGTGATCTGCTCGCTGAACAACTGCCCGTCCTTTTCGATCCGGAGCATGAACCTGTCTCCCTCCGCAAGGTTTATCGCCCAGATGTAACCGACCAGCGCCGGTGAGCGCCGGTCCGGCGAACCTGGAAGCCCCGTACTCATGAACTGCCTGTCATTCACCGGCCCATCCGCAAATCCGGCAGACAATACCGTTGGAAAATCAGGCGCACCGAGAGCGGCCATCGCTTCCGCATCGAGCAGGCCCGCCCCGGTCCCACTGGCATCATACTTCGTGCAGGCTTCCCCTGCACTCAATCCGGTAAAGGGATCAATCTCCTTGCCGTCACGGCGGAGCGACACGTGAACATGCGGAAAGGCAGCCAGTCCGGACGCCCCGACGAAGCCGAGGACGTCGCCCTTGCGCACCTGGGCGCCGGGCGCGAGCCTGAGCGAGCCCTGGCGCATATGACAATACTGGGTCTCGAACCCGCCGCCATGGTCCAGCACCAGGCCGTTGCCGCATTCGCGCGAGCTGATCGCCTGCCGATCCTGATCGGTGGCCACCAGCCGGTCGGCCATCCCGTCGCGGCCGGCCTTGACGACCCCGTCGGCCATGGCGACAACCTCGACGCCGCGATCAACATCGCGCATCGACAGCACCCGGAAATCCGTGCCCTTGTGACCGTCATAGGTCTTGGTTCCGCACCACGGGTCCCGGGCGCCCGGACCGGGATCGAGATCGACAAATTGCTGGATCGGACAGACCGCGCCCAGCGGACAGACAAGCGGGAGACCGAACAGCGGCTCCGCCGAAACAGGCAGCGCGACCAGAACCACAAGCGGAACCGACCGGCTGATCAGGTTCAAAATGCATGTGAACAGCCCAGACAGTTGAAAACCCTCCGAAGGGTGTTTAAGGACGCTTCATCTTTTCGATTTTGCTCCGGGGACTTCAAAATGGCAACACGCACTCTCTTCCTTCTCCCAGGCGACGGTATCGGCCCGGAAGCCATGACTGAGGTCCGCAAGATCATCGCCCTGATGAATGAAAAGGAAGCCGCAGGCTTCGTCATTGATGAAGGACTGGTTGGCGGATCCGCCTATGACGCCCATGGTCAGGCGATCTCTGACGCCGACATGGAAAAGGCGATGGCGGCGGATGCTGTGCTGTTTGGCGCCGTTGGCGGGCCCAAGTGGGACGATGTACCCTATGAGGTCCGTCCTGAAGCCGGCCTGCTGCGACTGAGGAAAGACATGGAGCTGTTCGCCAATCTGCGGCCGGCGATCTGCTATCCGGCACTGGCCGGCTCGTCCTCGCTCAAGCAGGACGTGGTCGAAGGCCTCGACATCCTGATCGTGCGCGAACTCACCGGCGGCGTCTATTTCGGCGAACCCAAGGAGATCATCGATCTCGGCAATGGCCAGAAGCGCGGCATCGACACCCAAGTCTACGACACCTACGAGATCGAGCGCATCTCGGCGGTTGCCTTTGAGCTGGCGCGCACCCGCCGCAACGAAGTCTGCTCGATGGAAAAGCGCAACGTCATGAAATCCGGCGTTTTGTGGAACGAGGTGGTGACCGCCACCCACAAGGAACGCTTCTCCGACGTCAAGCTGAGCCACATGCTGGCCGACGCCGGCGGCATGCAACTGGTGCGCTGGCCCAAGCAGTTCGACGTCATCGTCACCGACAACCTGTTCGGAGACATGCTCTCGGACGTGGCCGCGATGCTCACCGGTTCGCTTGGCATGCTGCCTTCGGCCTCGCTCGGCGCGCCGGATCCGAAGACCGGCAAGCGCAAGGCACTCTACGAGCCGGTGCACGGCTCGGCTCCCGACATCGCCGGTCAGGGCATCGCCAACCCGATCGCCATGATCGCGTCCTTTGCCATGTGCCTGCGCTATTCCTTCAACATGGTGGCGGAAGCCGACCGGCTCGAAGCGGCCATCGCCACGGTTCTGGACAAGGGCCTGCGCACCGCCGACATCATGTCCGATGGCTGCCAGCAGATCACCACGGCCGAAATGGGTGACGAAATCCTCGCCGCCTACGCCGGCTGAGGCAGCCTGTCGGCAAAGAGCCTACCAAACCGGTCCGGAACTTCCGGGCCGGTTTTGTCATGTGCCAATCAAACAGGAATCCGGCTCCGCAACGGCGATGACTTGACGATTGCGGTGTTCGTTTCCGCCTTCTCGTGGAAAGGCAGCAGAATGGGATCGAGATCGGCGATCGAGCGCAGCGCCAGCCGTGCGACAAAGCAATCGTCGCCGGTCACCTTGTCGCAGTCGAGAAATCCTGGATTGCTCAGGATCATGTCCTCGACAATGTGCATGTTGCCGGGCCTGGGCTTGATCCGGACAATGGCTTGCAGCGGATAGCCCAGCGCCGCAAGATCCAGTTCAACGGTGAACCGCGATATGATCCCGTTGTTCTCCAGCCGCCGTATCCGCTCGCTGGTTGACGGGCCCGACAGACCGACCTTCCCGGCAAGCTCGGTGACCGGCATCCAGGCATTGTCGCTCAACAGTTTGAGAATCAGGCGATCTTTCTCATCGATATTCATTTTCAAGCCCGTGCCATCATCTGGGTTCGAATTTCGACCAGAATTATGCGTCTTCCCTAAGATATTTCAAGGCCAGCGGGGTAAAGGTCCGTTATTCTCAGGGCCGGACTTGAGAGGAAGGGAACCGACATGACCATTCAGCGCATTGCCGCCTTTTCAGACGCCGGAGCGGGCGGCAATCCGGCCGGCATCGTGATAGCCGACCATTTTCCCGATGAGGCGGAGATGCGCCGGATCGCGATGGAGGTCGGCTATTCCGAAACGGCTTTCGCCATGCCCGATGGCGCGGCGGACCGGTGGCGGGTTCGCTATTTCTCGCCGGAATCGGAAGTACCCTTCTGCGGCCATGCCACCATTGCCCTCGGCGCGGCCCTTGCCGCTCATGCCGGAGAGGGACGGTTTGCATTGCGGCTCAATTCCGCCGAAATCACCGTCGAGGCGGAAGCCACGGCTTCCGGATACAGGGCCGCGCTCCAGTCACCGCCGACGCGCAGCGCTGCTGCCCGGTTGGACCTTGTTGATCAGACTCTCGCCTTGTTCGGCTACGGCACGGATCAACTCGATCCGGCGCTTCCGCCGGCCGAAATCCATGCCGGCGCGGATCATCTGGTGTTGGCGCTCAAGCATCGCCGTGATCTTGCCGCCATGACCTATGAGCTTGACGCAGGCCGCGCGCTGATGCGCGACCACGGCCTTGTTACCATCATGCTGGTTCATGTGAGAAGCGACACCGAGTTTGACGCGCGCAACGCCTTTGCCTCGGGCGGGGTGCTGGAAGATCCCGCGACAGGGGCCGCCGCCGCGGCTTTTGCCGGATACCTGCGCGATCTCAAATGGCGGCACGGCAACAGGATCGAGATCATCCAGGGTGAGGATATGGGGGCCAAATCACGCATCGAAGCGGAGTTCACCGATGAACCGGGCAGCTCGATCCGGGTCTCCGGCTCCACGCGAAAGATGGTGTGACTCTCCGTGCAACCGGGCCGCATTGCGACCCAAAACGGCATGACGGAGGATGAGCATGCAACCCGGCAATGCCGGGATGTTGATCTCCATCAAGGCCGCGGCGTCACAAGGAAGACATGGTATGCTCAGGAGAGCGATATATGCCCGCACATTCCAAAGACGAACTCTTGGCGGCAACGCAAAAGGAATATGGCAAGCTTGATGTCTTGATCGCCGATATGTCCGACGCCGAGGCTGTCATAAAGGACCTCGATGACACCTCGATCAAGGATGTCATCGGGCATCGCGCCCACTGGATCGGCCTGTTTCTTGGCTGGTATGCCGACGGCATCGCCGGGAAACCGGTCTTCTTTCCGGCGCCGGGCTACAAATGGAACCAGCTGAAGGCCTATAATGCCGAACTGCGCCGCAGCCAGTCCGGACTGAGTTGGCGTGAAGTCAGACAGTTGTTGTCAGACAATCATGCGCAATTGCTCGAATTCATCCGCAGCCACGACAATGCCGATCTCTATGGCGGCCCGATGAAGGGCGCCAATAACGCCTGGACGCCAGGCCGCTGGGCGGAAGCCGCAGGACCCAGCCACTATCGCTCGGCTGTCAAATATATCCGGCAGACCATGACATCCAGAAGACCTTGATGCGCTCGGCGGGATCATCTCCCTCCGCTTGAAGTCCGGATTGGCGGCCAATTGACATTTGTGCGCAGTTCCATCAAAACACCGCCACCATGCGCACCACGATCAAGACCAAAACCACGATCTGACCCGTTCCGCCCCTCACTCTCCCCGGGGCGGGAAGAGTGGCGCTTGACCGCTAACAAGGGGAGAGAGGAGCACGGGAACCATGGGTTTCAAAATCGCAATCGCCGGGGCGACAGGCAATGTCGGCCGCGAAATGCTCAATATCCTTGCAGAGCGCGCCTTCCCTGTCAGCGAAGTCGTGGCGCTCGCTTCAAGCCGTTCGGTCGGCACCGAAGTGTCCTTCGGCGACAAGACCCTGAAGGTCAAGAACCTCGAAACCTATGATTTTTCCGACACCGACATCTGCCTGATGTCAGCCGGCGGCGCGGTCTCCAAGAAATGGTCGCCCAAGATCGGCGCGCAAGGCTGCATCGTCATCGACAATTCCTCGGCCTGGCGCTACGACGCCGATGTGCCGCTGATCGTGCCGGAAGTGAACCCGGACGCGATTTCCGGCTACACCAAGCGCAATATCATCGCCAACCCGAACTGTTCTACGGCCCAGCTGGTGGTGGCGCTCAAGCCGCTGCATGACCATGCCAGGATCAAGCGTCTGGTGATCTCCACCTATCAGTCGGTTTCCGGCGCCGGCAAGGACGGGATGGATGAGCTGTTCAACCAGACCCGGGCCGTGTTTGTCGCCGACCCGATCTCGAACAAGAAGTTCACCAAGCGCATCGCTTTCAATGTCATCCCGCATATCGATGAGTTCATGGAGGATGGCTACACCAAGGAAGAATGGAAGGTGCTGGCCGAAACCAAGAAGATCCTCGATCCGAAGATCAGGGTCACCTGCACCGCCGTGCGCGTGCCGGTGTTCATCGGCCATTCCGAATCCGTCAATATCGAGTTTGAAAACGAGATCAGCGCCGAGGAAGCCCGTGATATCCTGCGCGACGCGCCCGGATGCCAGGTGATCGACAAGCACGAGGACGGCGGCTACATCACGCCCTATGAATGCGCCGGCGAAGACGCGACCTTCATTTCGCGCATTCGCGAAGACGCCACCGTCGAAAACGGCCTCAATATCTGGGTGGTGTCCGACAATCTGCGCAAGGGTGCAGCCCTCAACACCATCCAGATCGCGGAGCTTCTGCTCAACCGCCGCCTGATCAAGCCGCGCCTCGCGGCCTGATTCAGGCAGGAACAATCTCCGAGCCCTCGCCATTGGCACCAATGGCGAGGGTTTTGGTCCTGCGGGGGACCGTGACTTTTTCCCGAATCGCTGGCAGAGTCAGCAAAGGACCGGTTTTACGTGGCAAAGGGCTCAACAGCATGAATGGCAATCGTCAAAGACTGGCAGCATTGGGTGTTGCAGCGCTCATGACCTTCGGACTGGGCACGACGGCGCAGGCCGCGCAGTGCGGCAACACCGCGAGCGGGTTTGAGGCCTGGGTCCAGCAGTTCAAGCAGGAAGCGGCACGGGCAGGCATTTCGCAGCGCACCCTTGATAGTGCCTTCAAGAACGCACGGTATGCCACCAAGACCATTTCAGCCGATCGCAATCAGAAAAGCTTCAAGCTGTCCTTTGAACAGTTCATGCAAAAACGCGGCGCATCCACGATCATTTCAAAGGGCAAGCGACTCAAGCAACAAAATGCCGGGCTGTTTGCCGCCCTTGAGAAAACCTACGGGGTGCCGGCAGGGCCATTGATTGCGATCTGGGGCATGGAATCGGGCTTCGGCGCCTTCTCCGGAAACCAGCACACCGTCTCGGCGGTCGCGACACTGGCCTATGATTGCCGACGGTCGGCCTTCTTTACCGAACAGCTCTACGCTCTGCTTCAGCTGATCCAGAAAGGCTGGCTGAGCCCGGATTTCAAGGGCGCCGCCCATGGCGAAATCGGCCAGACCCAGTTCCTGCCCGCCAATGTGGTGCGGTTTGGCGTGGACGGCGACCGCAATGGCAGCGTCAATCTGGCATCAACCGCCGATGCGCTGGCTTCGACAGCCAATTTTCTGCGTGGACACGGCTGGAGCCGGGGCGGCGGATATCAGCCGGGCCAAGCCAATTTCCGTGCGATCCAGGGGTGGAATGCCGCGGGGGTCTATCAAAAAGCCATCGCCGCGATCGGGGCCGAAATCGACGGCTGATCCTACGTGCCGGGATGGATTCAGAAATCTTCGCAGCTGTCGCTGACTGTGGTCTGGACACTGCTGATGATTTTTCCGTCGCGAAACGTGAAAGCCTCGCGGATCATCAACTCGTTGTCCGGGAATTGATAGCAGACCAGGACGGTGGCCCTGGTGTCATCAGCCGTGGCGTCTTCTTCGACTTGCCAGGCGAAATTGGCCGTCTTGACGATGTCTTCCCATTCGTCGAGCGCTTCCAGGTACTCGGCCTTGGTCTGGGATATGCCAAGATCCTCAAGCGTGACGACCGCGTCATCTGCGAGCAGATCGGCGATCGCCACGCGATTGACGTCAAACATCGCCGTATACCACCGCTCGAGAAGAGGGGTTTGCGCAACAGCAGTGGAACCGCTCAGCGCCACGGCAAGGGCCAGGGCTGCAATCAAGGGCCGTATTGCACTCATCTTGGGCTCCCAAACAAGGCGCATTCAATGAAGCGCGAGGCGTTGATGAGTCCATGGAAGCGGAGAGCGTGGCCGGCTGTCAAGCAAGCCCGGGGTCAGGCCTGAAAAAATCACCGGTTTTGGGGTCCATGACCCACAATTCACCGGTCGAAATGTCAAACCATGCACCGTGCAACGCCATCCTGCCGCGATCCTCAAGGATCTTGACGCAGGGGAATGTCCGCAAATTCGAAAGCGAATTGCGGATCGAGATCCGTTCGAGCGCGACCTGGCGTTCGCCGCCGGTCATCAACTGGCTATCCTGGATCTGCTGCGCCGCCGGTTTGAGCAAGCCCATCCACTGTCCGATGAAATCACCCGGCGAGAGAGGAGACGCATTCGGATCAAGCGCTGCCTTGATGCCGCCGCAACGGCCATGGCCCATCACCACGATCTGCCGGATCTTCAGCGACTGAACGGCGAATTCCAGAGCGGCGGAGGTGGCGTGATAGTTGGTGTCGGGCGCATAGGGCGGCACCAGATTGGCCACATTGCGAACCACGAACAATTCGCCGGGACCGCAATCAAAGATGGTTTCGGGCGCGGCGCGGGAATCGCAACAGGCAATCACCAGCGTGTGCGGCTCCTGACCACTCTCGGCGAGGTCCCGGTAACGCTGGCGCTCGGCCGTGTAGCGGCCGTCCATGAAACTCTGATAGCCTTCAAGAAGGCGGGTAGGAAAACTCGACATGGCTTCGCTCATAATCGCGTGAGCGGCCAAGATCAATCAACCTTTTTGCGTCTCGCACGCTGCCAACGTTAAAAACGAGAGAAAAGCCGGCAATCGTCAGCTCATCCATGAATCGCTATCATGATCCCATGCCGGTCGCGGGCGGGCTCCGCGGGAAAGGGTTCAGTCAGGCCGCGCGCATGACGGCCGGCCATGACCAGATTGACCGCGGCGTCGAGAAGATCGTCCATTGCCGCCCCGCGTGGCGGGCCCCCTGCAAAAAGGTCCGGATCCAGGCCATGCCGCTCGAGCAAGTGCTTTCGTTCGGCAACGCCTGCCGGATTAACGGCTCCACGGACCTTCTTGGGGGTCGCCATCGCCACCATGCCATTGAGGCGGCAGAAGGCAAATTCGGGATGACATTCGAAGACGCGATCGCGCAAATCCGGATCCGCCTGCAGCAACCGGTCGATCTCAAGGATCCTGCCAAACAGAAAGAACGCCTGCTTGGACACCTTCTTCGGCGGATCGGAGGTTTGCTGGGCCAGATCGCACGCCTCTTGGTAAGTCGTCGCCTCGACCGCCGCGCGCGCCGGGATGGAAAACACGCTCGATTGCCGTGCGCCGAGACAGGGCCGTATCGCCTGTTCCGGACCCCGTCCCGGACCGCTGATCCGGTCGGGCAGCCCGATCGGCATGTCGACGGCCACGATCGCGCCGGGACCGAGCTCATCCACCAGATCGGCAAAACGTGCCCGAACCATGAGCCGAGGGCGGGGATCGCCGGGGACAAGCGCCAGCGCAATCCATCCGGCCCGGCAGCCATCGACCCCGGCAATCACCCGGCTCAAGGGCGGCGCGGCCTGGCTCACGTCTTCTTGCGGTCCGCCATCGACCGGACATGGCGCATATTGACCATGGCCATCGGCGTGCGCAGGCTTTGCGCATCGGTTTCCAGTGTCAATTCATCAGCGCCGCGCCGTGCTGTCCTGGCGAGGATCTCAAACACCGCTCCGGTGGCCATTTGCAAAGCCTTTTCCTCCGCCACCCCTTCCAGCAGACGGGCAAGCAGCGTTGCCGCCATCAGATC
Source organism: Hoeflea sp. (assembly GCA_019084245.1). Lineage (GTDB taxonomy): Bacteria > Pseudomonadota > Alphaproteobacteria > Rhizobiales > Rhizobiaceae > Hoeflea. Next base: position 729,929 of record JAHRFE010000028.1, on the reverse strand, counting down.
CCCCAGTCCATTCGGGGCATCGGGGATAAGCCGATGTTCCGCCATCAGCGACTGGCGGCCGCTGACCAGCAGGTTGCCGGTGCTTCCGCTCATCATGGCCGGCGCAGAGGTCACCAGCACCCGGGCCGGACCCAGCGTTTCCGCAGCCGCCATGATGGACGCGGCATCCGTCATCGGCGCACCCGCGAGCCACGCCAGTTCGTGCACATTGGGCGTGGCGATGTCGGCAATCGGGATCAGTTTGGTCCCGATTGCCGATGCGACCGATTCAGGCACATAAAGTCCGCCGGTATCGCCGATCACCGGATCACACATGTAGATCGCCTGGGGATTTGCATTGCGCACCGCACTGACCAACCGCGCGACATCATCCGCCTGGCGGGCGTCCCCCAGATATCCGCTGAGCACCGCGCCAACTTCGCCAAGCCATGGCGCGCCGCACAGATCATCCATCAAGGATGCGAAGTCCTCGGGCGGCGGCACGATCCGGGTCGCCCGCGAATGACCGGGATGCCAAGGCAGGATGACCGTCGGCACCGCCCAGACGGGAAAGCCCAGCGTTTCCAGCGCAAAAACCGCCGCCCGGTTGCCGACAGAGCCGCGCACGACGTGGCTCGAAATCACAATAACCGAGGGGCGGATATCGGGATTGCGCTGGTGCTCAACTGTCATCACGAGATCTGCCCAACCAGCCAGAACACCAGACCGATGAAGGCGACAAGCGCCAGCCCGCGAGCGATCCGCGTGCCCCACACCTCGACCCTGTCGGACTTGTCGGCGTCCTTGGCGGCAAAATGATCCCGAACGCCGGTGGCGGCGGATTTCATGATCGGCGTCGAGGACAAACCGCCTTCCTCGCCGAGACGGTCGAGATCGCGTTTAGCCTGGCGTACAGTTTCGTCGTCTTTCATGTGCTGGGCTCCCGGCCCTGATGGAATATGTTGCAGCATAGCATCCCGATGATCGAGCGACAGCACCTATCAGGCCGATGCTGCAATCCGGTCCCGGGAACGGCAGTCACTGTTCAGATATTACCGCGCAAGGCTGTGATACTCGGGATTTGGCTGCATGTCAGTGGCCGATGCCATCCGGTTGGTCATGTTGAAAAACGCAGCAACTGCGGAAATATCCCAGATATCGCGGTCGCTGAAGCCGACATCGCGCAACCGCTGCCTGTCTGCCTCGACGATGCGGCCTGGATCTTCGGTCACCAGCACCGCAAAATCGATCATCGCGCGTTGAGCCGGCTTCAGATCGGCCACACGGTGGTTCATCACCATCTGTTCGCCAAGCGCCGGATTACCGGACAATTGCCTGACCGCTGCGCCATGGGCGGTCAGGCAATAATAGCAGTTGTTGATGGAAGACACTGCAACGGCGATCAATTCGCGGTCGAGCTTGCTCAGATTGGAGGCGCCGAGCATGAGATCATTGTAGAATGCGACGAAGGCTTCAAGCTTTTCATTGTTGAATGCATAGGCCTTGAGCACATTGGGCACCATGCCGAGTTTTTCGTCACATTTGGCGAAATAGGCCTTCATGGCTGCGCTCAAGGGTGTTTCCTCGTCACATGACAAAGCCGTGACGGTCTCTGATACTTTTTCCATTATTTTTGCTCCCATTGGTGGCTGCGATGACGAAATCAGGTCGCTTTGCACGATACTTCTGATAGGTTTCGGCCAAAGATCAAGTCTGGGAGGCATTGGAATGGGGGTCAGGAACACCCGCGGCGCGGAAACACTGCTGGCGGAGGCTGCGACGATCGCGTCCAGGAACAAGAAGCCGCATGTCGAGCCACATGTTCTTTTTTCCCGTGTCAGCATGGATGATCTGGGGCTTTTCCCAGCCGCGAGCCTCGCCGAATCGGCAGTTCTGGCGGAATCCGAGATCCGCGCCTGGGACGGCAAGATCTCACGGATGAGCCTGATCGACGTTGATCAGGCCACCAAGGATGGCCAGGATGTCTCCATTCTTGCCATCACCACGCTCAACAAGCCGTTCCTCTATGATTCGGTGATGGGCGAGGTGACGTCGGAGGTGCGCGACATTCTCATGGCGCTGCACCCGATCCTGGTCGTGTCCGGCAAGGCGCCGGCAGTTCTGTTCTCCCATGGCGATGGCAGCGACCATAGCCAGCGGGTCAGCCACATCCAGATCCACATGCCGCGGCTCGGCGAGGAAGCCGCTAAGCATCTCGCGATGCGCGTCCGCTATGTTCTTGACCAGGTCCGGGCGGCAGTCAGTGACTGGAAGGCCATGCTGGCGATGATCGATCACAGCGCCGCCGATCTGGTGGCGCTCGATGTCGACAAGCAGGCCGAACCGGCACGGCAGGAGGCCCAAGCCTTCATCGCCTGGCTTCGTGACAACAATTTCACATTTCTCGGCATGCGCGAGTATGTCTATTCCGGCGATGGCGAGACCGCGGAACTGAGCAGGGCCTCCTCGGAAGGCCTCGGTATTCTGTCAGATCCGGATGTGCTGGTGCTCAGGCTCGGCAAGGATCAGGTCACGACGACGCCGGAGATCCTGGATTTTCTGCAGGGACCGGATTTTCTGATTGTCACCAAGGCCAATGCCCGCTCGGTGGTCCATCGTCGCGCCTATATGGATTATATCGGCATCAAGCGGTTCAATTCCAAAGGCAAGGTCATCGGCGAGTTGCGCGTGGTGGGGCTTTTCACCTCCACCGCCTACACAAGCTCGGTCACCCGGATTCCGTTGCTTCGCTCCAAGGTGCAGGCAGTTGTCTCGGAGTTCGGCTACGATCCGCAAAGCCACTCCGGCAAGTTGCTGCTCAACACGCTCGAGGCCTATCCGCGCGACGATCTGTTTCAGATCGATGCCCACTTGCTCGCGCGCTTCTGCAACCAGATCAATGAACTGGCCGATCGGCCGCGAGTCAGGGTGTTGCCGCGGATCGACCGGTTCGACCGGTTTGTATCGGTGATCGTCTATGTACCGCGCGACCAGTATGATTCGATCGCGCGTGAGCGGATCGGCGCCTATCTCAAGACTGTCTACAACGGTCGTGTGTCGGCTTACTATCCCGCTTTTCCGGAGGGTGGTGTCGCGCGCGTGCATTTCATCATCGGCCGGTCCGAAGGCAGGACACCGCAAATCCCGCAGGAGCAGCTCGAACGCGACGTCCGATCCATTGTCACCCGATGGGAGGATCAGTTCCGCTCGCTGGGTGGCAGCAGCGCTGCCCGGATGAGCGTCAGCCCGTCCTATAAAGAGCGTTTTCGGCCGGAAGAGGCACTGGCGGATCTTGGCAATATCCTCGCCTGCAAGGCGCCTGGCTCGATCCGGATTGCGCTTTACCGCAACGAGGATACACCCGAAGACCATCTGGCGTTGAAGATCTTTCATGCCGGCGAGCCTGTTTCCCTGTCGCGCCGCGTTCCACTTCTGGAAAATCTCGGCTTCAAGGTGATCAGCGAACAGACCCACGAGATTTTCCTCGACGATCAAGCCGGCGCTTCGGGCACGGTATTCGTTCACGACATGGAGATCGCCCATGAGGATGGGCGCATCATCGATCTGACAATCGATGGAGCCCGTCTCGAGGAAGCCTTCCTGTCGGTCTGGCGCGGGGAAACCGACAATGATGCCTACAATCGGCTTGTCACCAATGCCGGACTGTCAGTTCGCGAAGCAACAGTGCTGCGTGCCTATGCGCGTTACCTGCGGCAGGCTGGTATTCCCTATTCCCAAGAATATATTGCGCACAGCCTCAATCGTCATGCGGATATTGCCGGCAAATTGCTGGAATTGTTCCGGGTCCGGTTTGATACAGGCATCGACGCCGAAAAGCGGACGGATCTGAGCGCAAGGCTTATGGAGGAGATCGAAACCGCACTGGCTGAAGTCCCGAGCATCGATGATGACAAGATTCTCAGGCGCTACGTCAATGCCATCGTCGCCTCGCTCAGGACCAATTATTTCCAGACCGGCGATGATGGAGCACCGCGCCCGGCGATGGCGTTCAAGCTGGATCCGAAGGCGCTTGAGGGACTGCCCCAGCCAAAGCCCTTCCGCGAAATCTTTGTCTACGGATCCGAAGTCGAAGGCGTCCACCTGCGCTTCGGTCCGGTTGCCCGCGGCGGTTTGCGCTGGTCAGACCGGGCACAGGATTACCGCACCGAGGTGCTGGGACTGGTCAAGGCGCAGCAGGTCAAGAATGCGGTGATCGTGCCGGTTGGCGCCAAGGGCGGCTTCTACCCCAAGAAGCTGCCCACGGACGCCGGTCGCGATGCGGTGTTCGAGGCCGGTCGCGAGGCCTACAAGCTGTTAATCCGCACCTTGCTGTCGGTGACCGACAATATCGTCGACGACGCCATCGTGCCACCGGCGAACACCGTTCGCCACGATTCCGATGACCCCTATTTCGTGGTGGCCGCCGACAAGGGCACGGCGACCTTCTCCGACACCGCCAATGGGCTGAGCCAGGAACAGGATTTCTGGCTCGATGACGCCTTCGCCTCCGGCGGATCCGCGGGCTACGACCACAAGAAGATGGGCATCACCGCGCGCGGCGCCTGGGAGGCCGTCAAGCGGCATTTCCGCGAAATGGACATCGATATCCAGACACAGCCCTTCACCGTCGCCGGCGTCGGCGACATGTCGGGCGACGTCTTCGGAAACGGCATGCTGCTGTCGGAAAAAATCCGGCTGATTGCCGCGTTCGACCACCGCGACATCTTCATCGATCCCGATCCCGATTGCGCCTCGAGCTTTGCCGAACGAAGCCGGCTGTTTGATCTCGGCCGGTCGAGCTGGCAGGACTATGACAAGGCGAAGCTGTCAAAGGGCGGCATGATCATCCCCAGGTCGCTCAAGTCGGTTGACCTGACACCCGAGGCGGCGGCCGCGATCGGGCTCAGTCACCTCCGGGCGACACCGCAGGACATCATGACCGCGATCCTGTCGATGGAAACGGATCTGTTGTGGTTTGGCGGCATCGGCACTTACATCAAGGATGCAATCGAGAACGACGCCGATGTCGGCGACCGCGCCAATGATGCGATCCGGGTCACCGCGCATCAGGTGCGCGCCAAGGTGATCGGTGAAGGCGCCAATCTCGGCGTCACCCAGAAGGGCCGCATTGCCTATGCGCTGGGCGGTGGCCGCTGCAATTCCGACGCCATCGACAACTCCGCCGGGGTCAATTCCTCAGACGTCGAGGTCAACATCAAGATCGCCCTGGCCAACGCGATGCGCGAGGATCGCCTGACCCGACCCAAGCGCAACACATTGCTGGCGTCTATGACCGACGAAGTGGCCGAACTGGTGCTGCGCAACAATTATCTGCAAACGCTCGCCATCTCGATTGCCGAGGCCGATGGCGTGTCCGGGGTGGGCGAGCTCAACCGGGTGATGGGGAACCTTGAAGCCCGCGGCCTTCTCAATCGCAAGGTCGAGGACCTTCCGGAAGATCCGGCCATCGCCGAACGCGTCGCCAGCGGTCACGCGCTGACCCGCCCGGAGATCGGCGTTCTGCTCTCCTATGCAAAGCTGGTGCTGTTTGATGAAATCGTCGCCAGCTCCCTGCCCGATGATCCCTATTTCGATCAGACGCTCAGATCCTATTTTCCCAGGAAAATGCAGAAGCCGCATTCTTCCGACATAGCCAGCCATCGTCTGCGCCGCGAGATCATTTCCACGCTTCTCGGCAATGACGCGATCAATCGCGGCGGCCCGGCCTTTGTCATTGGCCTCGGGGACAAGTCGGGCGCAACCGCGGCCGATATCGTCAAGGCGTTCATTCTCGCCCGTGACGGTCTTTCGCTGGATCAGCTGTACGCACGGGTCGACGCACTCGACACGAAGGTTTCCGGCGCCGTTCAGAACCGCCTCTACGCCCGGATCGGCAACACCCTGAAGGACGTCACCAGCTGGGCGCTCAAGACCGGCGCGGCGCAAGGTGATCTTGGCACGGCGATCAAGTCGATGCAGGCAGGCGTTGCCAAGCTTGGCGGCGCACTGGAAGCGGCGATGCCCGAATTCATGCGCAACGAAGCCGAGACCATCCAATCAGATCTCGTATCGGAATCGGTTCCCGCCGATCTCGCTGAGCAGATCGCCGGATTTGGCGGATTGGCGCTGGCGCCCGACATTTGCCATGTGGCGGCGTTCTCCAAGACCGACCTCGCCCGCGCGACGGAGGCCTTCTTTGCCGTCACCGATGCGTTCCGCGTTGGCAGAATCGTCGCCGCGGTGGACCGCATCCCGGTGTCGGATCATTTCGAGGGACTGGCGCTGGCGCGCGGACTGGACGAGATCTTCGAAGCGCGGCGGATCATTGCCGCCCTGGCGCTGGATGGAAATCCGAAAGCCGCCGATCCGGCTGGCGACTGGCTTGCGGCCAACAAGGACCGGATTGCCCATGTCCGTGGCCAGATCCTGACGCTGACCGACACTGGCGAATTGTCGGTCGCCAAACTTACGGTGGCAGCGGGAATGCTGAGCGATCTTGCCCGATCCCTGCGCCCGTGACAGGATCGCGGCGGTCAGGACTGACGGGGGACGATGTGAATGTCTGAAGCAATCGGGTTGCCGCCGGTCACGACTGTGCGCCGCCGGGGCGTTTTTGGCTGGATGATGTTCGACTGGGCGGCGCAGCCGTTCTTCACCGTCGTCACCACCTTCATCTTCGGACCCTACTTCATCAGCCGGATGGCCAGCGATCCCGCCACCGGCCAGGCGGCCTGGGGCTACGGCATTGCCGCCGGCGGCTTCATCATCGCCGTGCTGTCGCCGGTGCTCGGCTCGATCGCCGATCAGACCGGGCCGCGCAAGCCCTGGATCGCCACCTTTGCGCTCGTCAAGATCCTTGCGCTGTGCGGATTGTGGTTTGCCGCACCTGGCTCCAATCTCGTCGCTGTCGTAGCCCTGTTCACGCTTGCGTCGGTCGCAGCCGAATTCTCGATCGTGTTCAATGATTCGATGCTGCTCAGGCTGGTGCCCAAGGCGCAGATCGGCCGCGTGTCCAACCTCGCCTGGGGACTTGGATATCTTGGCGGCATGATCGTGTTGATCTTCATCATCGCCTGTCTTGCTGCCTCACCCGAGACCGGAAAAACCATCATCGGTATTGAACCGCTGTTCGGGCTGGATCCGCTGCAGGGCGAAGACGCCCGCGCCTCGGGTCCGATCTCGGCGCTCTGGTACGCCATCTTCATCCTGCCGATGTTCTTCTTCACGCCCGACGCTGGCGGCCGCCGCGCCATGGGGGTCGCCATTCGCGACGGCCTGAGCGAATTGAAATCAACGATCGGCGAGGTTCGCCAGCGCGCCGGCATTTTCCGGTTTCTGATAGCCCGGATGATCTATCAGGACGGTGTCAACGCGCTGCTGGCGCTGGGCGGCGGTTTTGCCGCGGCCATGTTCGCCTGGTCAATCACCGAGATCGGCGTCTACGGCATCATGCTCAACGTCGTGGCAATCTTCTCCTGCCTCTATGCCAGCCGCCTTGACACCCAGCTCGGCTCCAAATCGGTGGTTCTGATCTCGATCTTCCTGCTGCTGATCGCCACCATCGGCATCGTGTCGACCGGTCCCGGATTTACCTTCTTTGGCGGCCTTGTGCTGGGCGACGCGGATTCGGGAGGGCTGTTCGGGACCGCTGCAGAAAAGGCCTATATCGCATTCGGGCTGCTGATCGGGATTGCCTTCGGTCCGGTCCAGGCCTCGTCGCGCGCCTATATGGCGCGCAGTGTCACCGAGGACGAGGCAGGCCGCTATTTCGGCATTTATGCCCTGGCCGGTCGCGCCACGAGTTTTCTCGCGCCCTTCCTGGTCGCCACCGTCACGGCGCTCTCGGGATCTCCCCGGCTTGGCATGGCCACCATCATCGTCTTTTTTGCAGCTGGTCTGGCAATCCTGTGGACCACACCCTACCCGGCAGACCAGCCGAAAGGCAAACCCGCCGCAACCTGACAATCAGGACAAAAAGTCGGAGCCTGAAGCTAACATACTCAAGGTATGGGGATCTCTGTACCCAGAGTATGGAGACCGAAATTCCTGAATAACCAGGGAATTCAGGACACAGGAGATCCGATCAGTGGCGGAAATGCCGCATGCCGGTAAACACCATGGCGACGCCGGCCGCATCGGCTGCATCGATCACATCCTGGTCGCGCATCGATCCGCCCGGCTGGATGACGGCGGTCGCACCCGCTTCGATGGCTGACAGCAGCCCGTCGGCAAAGGGGAAGAACGCGTCCGAGGCGACAACACTGCCCCTTGTCAGCGGTGCATCAAGCCCGAGCGCCTCGGCAGCGTCGACAGCCTTGCGCGCCGCGATCCGGGCCGAATCGACCCGGCTCATCTGGCCAGCGCCGATCCCCACCGTGGCGCCGTTGAGAACATAGACGATGGCGTTGGACTTGACGTGCTTGGCGACGCGGAAGGCAAAGGCCAGATCGGCAAGCTCGCGCGCATCCGGCGCCCGCTTCGTCACCACCTTGAAATCTTCCGGCAGGACGATGCCATTGTCGCGGCCCTGGACCAGCAGCCCGCCGGCAACCGTTTTCACCGTGATGCCGGGCTGGCGCGGATCGGCGAGGCCGCCGGTGGTCATCAGCCGCAGGTTCTTCTTGGACGACAGGATGGCGCGCGCCTCGTCGCTCGCGTCCGGCGCGATGATCACTTCGGTAAAAATCTTGACGATCTCGGTGGCGGTCTCCGCGTCAAGCGGACGGTTGAGGGCGATGATGCCGCCGAACGCCGACGTCTGGTCACATTCGAGCGCCCGCCGGTAAGCATCCACCAGACTGTCGCCAGCCGCCACGCCACAGGGATTGGCATGCTTGATGATGGCGCATGCCGCCACCGACGGGTCGAATTCGCTCACCAGTTCGAAGGCCGCATCAGTGTCGTTGATGTTGTTGTAGGACAATTGCTTGCCCTGCAGCAGCGTGGCGGTTGCCACACCGGGGCGGTTTTCGCCGGTCGCATAGAACGCTGCCGCCTGATGCGGATTTTCGCCGTAACGCATCACATCAATGAGCCGGCCTCCAAAGGCCCGGTGACGCGGCGCTTCCAGCCCGAGTTCACCGGCAAACCATCCCGAGACCGCAGCATCGTAGGCGGCGGTCCGGGCGAAGGCGAGCGCAGCCAGTTCGCGACGCAGGGCCAGGGGAATGGCGCCGTCATGGGTTTCAAGCGCAGCGAGCACGCGGGCGTAATCTTCCGGATCGGTCAAGATGGTGACATAGGCATGGTTCTTGGCCGAGGCGCGGATCATCGCGGGACCGCCGATATCTATATTCTCGATGGTGGTCGCTGAATCAGCGCCACCGGCAACGGTCTCTTCGAACGGATAAAGATTGACGACAGCCAGGTCGATTTCGGCGATCGCGTGCTCTTCCATCGCCGCCCTGTGCTCGGAATCGTCGCGAATGGCGAGCAGGCCGCCATGCACGCCCGGATGCAGGGTCTTGACCCGGCCATCCATGATTTCGGGAAACGCAGTCAGGTCCGAGACATCGCGCACGGCAAGCCCGGCCTTTTCAAGCGCGGTCCTTGTTCCGCCGGTCGAGACCAGTTCGACGCCAGCAGCGGCAAGACCGCGGGCGAAATCGACCAATCCGGACTTGTCCGAAACCGAGAGCAGGGCCCGGCGAATACGCACCAGATCCGGCACAGGATGGTTTTTGGAAACAACTGCCATGGAGATCCCCTGAGGTAGTGCCGCATCATCCTGGCGGCGCGCGCTTGGGTTAGCACAGCCCGAAGCGCTGTAAAACATGGGGATCGGGCTTATCTGTGGAGCGTCGCCGGCTGAACAAAGGCCATGGCATCAGCAACGCCGGGATCAATCAGCCTTCGGCCCGCGGCAAAGTGGTGCGGATCAGCTTCCAGTCGATCTGCGGAGTTTCACCCGCAGTGAACTCGAGCACGATCTGTTTGCTGGTCCGCGCCCCGGCAAGATCGGCAAAATGCACATCCTCTTCGATACGCGGCATGAGTTCGCGGGCGACAAAGGCCCAGGATTCGCCGTCGCCGGCGGTCAGGTGAACCGTACCGTCCTCATCCTGCGAGACCGAAATCTTTGGATGGACATGAAACCGCGCCACGCCAATTGTACGGTTCTCGGGCCCGGGCACAGTTTCATCCGGCCTGAGCACCTCGTCGCGCCCCTGCACCTCGTGCCCGGAGACAAGCAATCGTACCTTGCGGCGGTGGAGAAGCTTCAGACTGCTGACATAGCCGTCATGGGTCGCAACAAAACCGAGCTGCTTTGCCTCTTCATCGAGCGAACCAACAACGACCCGCCGCACGCCGCCAGTCACGATCGGCCCCAGGAACGATGAGTGCGAAATCTTCAAGGACGATCTGTCACTGAGCGTTACCGTGCTGTGCGCCGCCGTCAGCCGGGCAAATTCGGCGTGGTGCGGGTGGTAGGACGCCGGCGCGCCTGCATTGACGACAAAGCGGTTGAAACCTGACGAGAGCTCGAAGGAAAGACATCCGGCATGGGCTCTCGCCGACATCCTGCCTTTCGGCGGTGCACCGGTGTCAGCGATCAGCACCACATTGCCGGCCCTCAGCCTTTGGTAATGCGAGTGCGGCATCTCCCGGTAGGCCGTCCCGGAGGTTTCATCATAGCGCAAGACACCCAGCATCCGGTCCGCGGACACCGCGGAGGCACCATTGAACAGGGCCAGCTCGCCATTGGCGTGGCGGAAGAACCGCAGGGCGGAGAACATCCGGTCCATCCCCGCCGCCATTCTGGCCGGTGGTTTCTGGCCGAGATTGACATAGGTTTGCCTGAGCGGCAGCAGATCGGTCAGCAGATCGATCAACACCATCGGGTTGCGCGAGGAATGCCCGCCATCAGGCAGGATCTGCAGATCGAACTCGGCATCGAGATGCCGCGCGGCCGACCGGATGGTGCCTGCGCTGGCAGGAAGACAAAGGCTCGCCATGGCCAGCGCAATCCGAACCCGGAAGCGAACCGCATCGGCGGGCAAAGCCGCAGCCACATGTCTGAGATACCGGGTCTGAAGGGCGATGCTTTTGAGAAACCGCCGGTAAAACCCGTGATCGGCGCCGCGCAGCACGATCGGCGAATGGGAAAACCAGGCAATAAGCCGGCTGGAAAGAACGTCGGGCTCGAAGGACAACCCGCCCAGATGGCGTCCCTCGACCGTGATCCAGTCATCGACCAGCGCTCGCGCATTGGCGAATGCTAGATCATGGTCGGCCGCACGCATGTGCCTGAGCCAGCCAAATCCGTGCAGGCTGCGCGCAAAAGCCGGGCTTGGCGCTTCGAGCTGGAAGGGACTGCCGCCGCCGGTATCGACCATTGTGCCGCCCATGGCGAAGCGTCCCGAATAGATCTCCTCGGCAATGTGGGAATCGGCGATTCTGAGATCGATCGGCGCAACGACAAGCCGATCCGGCGTCCCGCCAGCAAACCGCATGGCGTTGATCCGTCCCAACGCCATGCGACGGGCAAACCGCCGCCATATCTCCGCCCCGTAAAAATACGCCGAGCGTTGCGAATCGAGTACCGAAAATGCCAAACGGGAAATCCTGAAAACGGGTCCCGGCCCTCCACCGGACAGGAATCGTAACACAGTGGGTTAATTGTTCAACTGCTGCTAATGTGGCGGGAGAAGGCAAATTTGCCCAGCAGACAGTTCAGCTGGCCCGATTTATCGCCCAAACCCTTACCGGCGTGTCAAGACGACGGCATAAAACCCGTCCAGACCGGCAAGCCGCGCATCTTCATGACCGAGCATCGCCGGATGGGTCCGGACTTCGCCCAAAGGCGTGATCGCCGTCTCAAGCCCGGGCCAGCGCGTCGGATCGACAGGCTTGATTTTCCAGGACGGATGATCGGCCAGGAAGCCGGCCACCATTTCCTCGCCCTCCTGCGGGTCGAGCGAGCAATTGGAAAACACCAGCTCGCCTTCGGGACGCACCAGGCTTGCGGCATGATCGAGCAGGTCGCGCTGCACCTGCGCCAGGCGCATGATGTCTTCGGGCGTCTTGGTGTAGGGAATGTCGGGATGGCGACGGACCGTACCGGTCGACGAGCACGGCGCATCGAGAAGCACGCCGTCAAATCCGTCCGGCGCCGCCAGGTCCTGGGCTCGGCTCAACCGGGTTTCCACATCAAGACCAAGCCTCTCCAGATTGCCGCGCAAGCGCTCGAGCCGGTTGGCGGACTGGTCGCAGGCCGTCACTTTCGCCCCGGCAAGCGCCAATTGCGCGGTCTTGCCACCCGGCGCAGCACACAGGTCGACAATCTCGAGACCATCAAGTTTCGAAAACAATTGAGCCGGAATGCTGGCGGCCGCATCCTGGACCCACCATTCGCCATCCGCAAAACCTGCAAGGCCCGACACCGGACCCTCCGGCCGTCCGATGCGGACGGAACCCGTCGGCAGCACCAGTCCGCCCAGCCGTTCGGCCCAGCCCGCGGCATCGGACTTGACCGTCAAGTCGATCGCCGGCGGTTCCGACAGGATTTTCAGGATGGCAGCCGCGTCGGCCCCATAGCTCGACCTGAGCCGGTCCTCGAACCAGTCCGGAAAGTCGGGCGTCTCGGCAGCGACGACCGGAAGCAGAACATTCTTCTCCCGCGCCATACGCCGCAACAGGGCATTGACCAGCCCGGCAAAGCGCCGGTTGCGGGGATCGGAATCCGCCTGGGTGACGGCCAGGTCCACCGCGGCCCGGTCGGGCACGTCAAGATAAAGGATCTGCGCGGCGGCGACGCGCAGCACCTGGCGCAGGGCCCGGGCGCCATCGGGCAGCGGATTGTCGACCAGCCTGTCGATGAAGGCGTCAATCACCCTCAGATGCCGCAGCGCTGACAGCAGAATTGCCCGCACCAGCAACCGGTCCTGATCGCCAAGATTGGTGAAGGCCGGATTTCCGCCTGCCGGATCGAGCAGCCCGTCGAGCGAGGCGCGGCTTTCGGTCACCGCCGACAGGAGCCGCGAAGCCGCCTGCCGGGCTGCGAGACCAGGCTTCAAATCGGTCGGCCCGCGGCGATTTTCATGGTTTTCAGGTCTCGAACGCGCTCTGGCAGACCGGGCGCCGCTCAAGACCACGGTCCCTTGGAGACCTTGCCATCACGGCCCCAGGGACCGGGTCCGGATGGCTGCGGCCGCACCGGCGCAAACTCCTCCACCATCGCCTCCAGCGCTGCGATGCGGTTTTCCGTGGCCGGATGGGTGGAGAAAAGGCTGTCCATGCGCTGGCCATTCAGAGGATTGATGATGAACATGTGCGCCGTGGCCGGATTGCGTTCGGCGTCCTCGTTGACGATGCGGCCGGCCCCCATGGCAATCTTCCGCAAGGCCGAGGCCAGCCACAGCGGATTGCCGCAGATCTCTGCGCCGCGCCGGTCGGCGGCATATTCCCGGGTCCGGCTGATGGTCATCTGCACCAGCATGGCGGCAAACGGGGCAACCAGCATCGCCACCAGCACGCCAATGAAGCCCAGCGGGTTGTTATTGTTGCGGTTGCCTCCGAAAAAGAAGGCGAAATTGCCCAGCATGGAAATTGCCCCGGCCAGCGTCGCGGTGATGGTCATGATCAGCGTATCGCGGTTCTGCACATGCGCCAACTCATGCGCCATCACGGCGGCCACTTCTTCATCGGTCAAGGCTTCCAGAAGCCCGGTGGAGGCCGCGACCGCGGCATTCTCCGGATTGCGACCGGTGGCAAAGGCATTGGGCTGCGCGTTGCGGATGACAAAGACCTTCGGCATCGGAAGCCCGGCATTCTGCGCCAGATCGGCGACGATCTGATAGAATTCGGGCGCGGTGCGTTGATCCACCTCGACGGCATGATGCATGCGCAGCACCATCTTGTCGGAATTCCAGTAGGAAAACAGGTTCATCGCCGCGGCGACAAAGAACGCGATCATCATCCCCCCGGCGCCGCCGATCAGGTAACCCACGCCCATGAAAAGGGCGGTCATCAATGCAATCAACATGGCAGTGCGAACAAGGTTCATGCCTGTCATCCTTTCCAGCGACCAATTGTCCGTCGACAGCGATTTGGTTTTTGTCGCTTGTGGCGATAAACATGGGGTGTTTCAAGCTATTCTTCAATGTGACGGCCAATCCGGCGGAGCAAGCCCCATGACCACGAATCCCGAGCCCGGCACGAGCGCCGAGAATGCACCAGACGCTAGCGCCGATTCCTCAGACGCAGTGGCAAATCACGGTGCGTCTGAGCGTGTGCTCAGCCCGGCAGCCCAGCGCGCCCTAGCCGAGGCGGAAGCCAGGCGCCAGGCGCACAAGGACGAGGCTCTCCGCGCCGAAAGGGAAATCGGCGGCCGCGGCGGCGCAGACCCGGCACGGTTCGGTGACTGGGAAATCAATGGCCGTGCCATCGATTTTTAGGGTTCATGGTTGTTGATACAGCAATGATAAAGGAATATATTCCTCTATCATGGGAATCGCCCGATCCTTAATATCTGTCATCACCATTGCTCTATGTCTGGGCCTGGCTTTGATCAATGTAGCTCTTGCAACCGAGAACCCGTGGCGCAGCGTCGCCGGGCCGGTGTCGGCGCGCATCATCAAGATCATTGATGGTGATACGCTTGTGGTGGATGCCCATCCCTGGCCGGGCCATGCAGTGCGGGTTTCGGTGAGGCTGCGCGGAATCGATGCGCCGGAACGCCGTTCGCGGTGTTCGGCCGAGCGCCTGGCTGCCGACCGGGCGCGCAGCGAGCTTGAGCGGCTTGTATCGGGCTTTACAACAGTCGACCTGATCAATGTCTCCGGCGGGAAGTACTACGGCCGGGTTCTCGCGGATCTCAAGGCAGGCACCCAGGATGTTGCCACGGCCATGCTCGAAAGCGGACTGGCGACGCCTTATGAGGGCGGCAGGCGCGAAAAGCCAAGCTGCGACTAATTCTGCGCAAACGTGAGGTTGTGAGCGTGTTCCCTGAAGACCTTCGCCCCACCGATTCGGCGTGAGGCGAAGATTCTGTTTTGCCTGTCCCGGCTTGGCCCCGCCCTCGCGGGCCTTATGGGTCTGCTATTCCTTGACCGGAACCGTATAATTCAGCGGCATGCGTCCGCCATCTGCATAAATTGTCTGGCCGGTGACATAGCTTGCATCCGAGGAAAGCAGGAAAGCCACCACTGAGGCTATCTCGGACGGTTCGCCGATTCGGCCCAGCGGCGTGCGCGACAGTATCCTGGTTTTCGCTTCAGGATTGTCAGCGACGGAGGCCAGCATGTCGGTCATGATCGAGCCGGGCCCGACAGAATTTACCCGGATACCGTGGGGCGCAAGCGACAGCGCCATCACCTTGGTCATCTGGCTCACGCCACCCTTTGACACGGAATAAGGAACCTGGTTGGCGATCGCGAAGGTGTCGTTGATCGAGGACATGTTGACGATCGAGCCGGGCTCCTCGCCCTTGCCGATCTGGTCCACCATGTGCCGCGCCACGGCCTGGCCGCACAGGAGCACGCTCTTGAGATTGACCCCCATGACCCGGTCGAAATCTTCTTCCTTGAGGTCGAGAAAATCCGCGGCGTGGACGATGCCGGCATTGTTGACCAGCGCATTGATGGAGCCGAAGGCATCAATCGTCTTGGCCACCAGATTGTGGACATCCAGCCTCTCGGACACGTCGGTTGCAGTAAACCGGACCTCTCCGTCGCTTGATGCCGTTTCCACCGCAGCGGCGCCGGCCGCTTCATCAATATCGGCGATCATCACGCGGGCGCCCTCGGCGGCCAGGCGCCGCACGATCGCCAGCCCGATACCCTTGGCGCCGCCGGTTACGATGGCTGTTCGTCCGTCCAGTCTCATAGTCTTTCCTTCCATGCAGCGCCATTCATCGCCTGGGAGAGACGAAGACGCTTTAACTCATTGATATCGTGCACCCGATAATCCTGGTCCCAAGTCGATGTTCAGGCCGGTAACCAGTCGCGCGGGCGCGACAGTGACCCGGCTGGAAGGCAAGGTCAATCGCCCTTTCTGGCGATCCCGTGCTTGGCCATCACTTCGCTGATTTCATCCAGAATGCCAGGATCATCAATGGTGGCCGGCATCTTCCAGTCTTCGCCGTCGGCGATCTTCTGCATGGTTGCGCGCAGGATCTTGCCTGACCGGGTCTTGGGAAGGCGTTTGACCACCATGACCATCTTGAACGCCGCCACCGGACCGATCTGGTCGCGCACCAGCTTCACGACTTCCTTCTCGATCTCCTCGTCGCTCTTGTCGACGCCGGAGTTGATCACGATGAAGCCCGCCGGGATCTGTCCCTTCATGCTGTCGGCAATGCCGATGACAGCGCATTCGGCGACATCGGGATGGCCGGAAACCGCTTCTTCCATGCCGCCTGTCGACAAGCGGTGGCCCGCCACATTGATGATGTCGTCGGTCCGCGCCATGATGAACAGATAGCCGTCCTCATCGACAAAACCCGCATCGGCGGTTTTGTAGAAACCCGGAAACTCCGCGAGGTAGGACTCATGGAAGCGTTCTTCGGCATTCCAGAGCGTCGGCAGACAGCCCGGCGGCAGCGGCAGCTTGACCACGACATTGCCCAGCGTTCCGGCAGGCACCGGATGGCCCGCATCGTCAATCACCTGGACATCGTAGCCCGGCATCGGAACCGCGGGAGAGCCATATTTGACCGGCAACAGGCCCAGGCCCATCGGGTTGCCGGCGATGGTCCAGCCGGTTTCGGTCTGCCACCAGTGGTCGATGACAGGAACTTTAAGCACCCGCTCGGCCCACTGGATCGTGTCCGGATCGGCCCGCTCGCCGGCCAGGAACAGCGCCCGGAAGCCTGACAGATCGTAATTGCCGATCAGGCTTCCTGGCGGGTCTTCCTTGCGAATGGCGCGGAACGCGGTCGGCGCGGTGAACAGCACCGCGACATCATGCTCGGCGATCACCCGCCAGAACGTACCGGCATCGGGCGTGCCCACAGGCTTGCCCTCGAACACGATGGTGGTGTTGCCATGCAAAAGCGGCGCGTAAACGATATAGGAATGGCCCACCACCCAGCCGATGTCGGAGGCGGCCCAGAACACTTCGCCCGGCTTGAGCCCGTACATCGCATGCATGGACCATTCGAGCGCTACCATGTGGCCGCCATTGTCGCGCACCACGCCCTTGGGCTGGCCGGTGGTTCCGGAAGTGTAGAGGATATAAAGCGGATCAGTCGCCGAAACCGGCGTGCAGGCGATCCTGCGCCCTGCATTGGCCTTGATCAGCTCCGCGTAATCAAAATCCCGGCCGTCGATCAGCTCGCAGCGATGCTGCTCGCGTTGCAGAACGATGGTCGCGTCAGGCTTGTGGCGGCAATGCTCGATGGCTGCATCGAGCAGCGGCTTGTAGGCGACGATCCGTCCTGGTTCGATGCCGCAGGACGCGGTCACCACGAGCTTGGCCCGGCTGTCGTCGATGCGGGTGGCCAGTTCCGAGGCCGCGAAGCCGCCGAAAACGACCGAATGGATTGCGCCAAGCCGCGCGCAGGCGAGCATGGCGACAATCGCTTCGGGCACCATCGGCATATAAAGGACAACCCTGTCACCCTTGACGATTCCCTTGTCGGCAAGCGCCGAGGCAAAGGCCTCGACCTCCGCCAGCATGGCGGCATAGCTTATGGTGCGCTTGGCGCCGGTGATCGGGCTGTCATAGATGATCGCGGCCTGTTCGCCGCGGCCCGACGCCACATGACGGTCCAGGCAGTTGTGGCAGGTGTTGGTCACCCCGTCCGGGAACCATCGGCCATAGGCGCCGGCCTTTGGATCAAAGGCTGTCTTGGGGGGCTCAAACCAATCAAGCGCCGCGGCCTGAGTCATCCAGAATCCTTCCGGATCCTCCTGCCAGCTCTTGTAGACCTCGGCATAGCTGCTCGACATGATCATGTCCTCCCTAAAACCCCGCATCGCGGCGCCGGCAATCCAACGTCCAGGCCTGCGATGTCCCGAATGTGCGGCACCCTAGGGGCCTCCATCCGCTCGGGAAACTAGACCTTGGACTAGTGGGGCAATTTGTCCTGACAGATGTTAGCATCTGTTTCGGTCACACCACCAGATCCCATCACGTCGATGAGCGCGCGCCAAAAATTGCAGATCCGATCCGAACCTCCGTTGCGCCGAAGCCGATCGCCGTCTCGAAATCATCCGACATGCCCATCGACAGGGTCTCGATGCCATTTTCCCGGGCAATTTTGGAGAGCAGGGCAAAATGCGGTCCGGGATTCTCATCCACCGGCGGGATGCACATCAGCCCGGTGATGGTGAGACCCAGCTCGGTGCGGCACAACGCAAGGAATGCATCCGCCTGATCCGGTTCTATCCCGGCCTTTTGCGGTTCCGACCCGGTGTTGACCTGAACATAAAGACGGGGGCTCTTGCCCTGCTTCTCGATTTCCCGGGCGATTTCCCGCGCGATCTTCTCCCGGTCGACGGTCTGGATCACATCGAACAGCGCCACGGCGTCAGCGGTCTTGTTGGATTGCAGCGGTCCGATGAGATGGAGTTCCAGATCAGGCGTTTCGGCCTTCAGCCCGGGCCATTTGGATTGGGCTTCCTGAACGCGATTTTCACCGAAGATCCGTTGTCCGGCTTCAATCACCAGCCTGATGTCCTCGGCGGGCTTCGTCTTTGAGACCGCCACCAGCCGAACCGAATCCGGCTTACGATCGGCCTCAACTGCCGCCGCGGCAATTGCCGCCCGCACTTTTTCAAGATTATCCCGCACGTCCAAGCGTTGCTTCCTTCCATTGCCTTCAGATTTACCACCCGGTGTTACCGCAGCCGGAGGACCTTGCCAATCTATCAGCGGCTGGCCGCTTTGTCGCGCCATCGGCAGGTCAGGTCACATCATTGCGCCGGAACTTCGGCTCACGGACGGCTCAATGGTTGACGCTTGCCGGGTTTCATGGTGAAGGTCGCGGCAAAATCTGACGGTTTTCTGGTGACCCTTCATGGCAATGGAACGATACAATCCCAAACAGGCGGAAACCCGCTGGCAGCAGGTCTGGGAAGAGGCGCGCATCTTCGAGACGGACAACGACAGTCCGGATCCGAAATACTATGTGCTCGAGATGTTTCCCTATCCGTCCGGGCGGATTCACATGGGCCATGTGCGCAACTATGCCATGGGCGACGTGGTGGCGCGCTACAAGCGCGCCCGCGGCTTCAACGTGCTGCATCCGATGGGCTGGGATGCCTTCGGCATGCCGGCGGAAAACGCGGCCATCCAGAACAAGGTGCATCCGCGCGACTGGACCTACGCCAATATCGACGCCATGCGCAAACAGCTCAAATCCATGGGCCTGTCGCTTGACTGGAGCCGGGAATTCGCCACTTGCGATGTCGAGTATTATGCGCAGCAGCAGGCGCTGTTTCTGGATTTTCTGAAAGCCGGCCTGATCTACAGGCGCAATTCCAAGGTCAACTGGGATCCGGTCGACATGACCGTGCTCGCCAATGAGCAGGTCATCGACGGACGCGGCTGGCGCTCGGGCGCCCTGGTCGAACAGCGCGAACTGACGCAATGGTTTTTCCGGATTACCGATTTCGCCGAAGATCTGCTTCAGTCGCTCGATGAACTGGACCAGTGGCCGGAAAAAGTCCGGCTGATGCAGAAGAACTGGATCGGCAAATCCGAAGGCCTGACCATCCGCTGGGAAATCATCAATCCAGCCGAGGCCGGCGGCGCGACCGACATCGAGGTCTATACCACCAGGCCGGACACGCTCTATGGCGCATCCTTCATGGCGATTGCCGCCGATCATCCTCTCGCCAAGGAGCTTGCGGCCAAGGATCCGGCCATTGCCGAGTTCTGCGACCAATGCCGCCGCGCCGGCACATCGCTGGCGGCGCTGGAAACCGCAGACAAGATTGGTTTCAAGACCGCCGTCAATGTCACCCATCCGCTCGACCCGGACTGGACCGTCCCGGTCTTCATCGCCAATTTCGTGCTGATGGATTATGGAACCGGCGCAATTTTCGGCTGTCCGTCGGGTGACCAGCGCGACCTTGATTTTGCCCGCAAGTACAATCTTCCGGTCACCCCGGTGGTGATGCCGGCGGAAGCCGATGCTGCAAGCTTCGTCATCACCGACACGGCCTATGTCGGCGATGGCGTGATGATCAATTCGCGTGAACTTGACGGCATGTCACCGGACCAGGCTTTTGACGCGGTTGCAAGCCGTCTCGAGGGCAAGACGCTTGGCAACGCGCCGCAAGCCGCGCGCCGGACCAATTACCGCCTGCGCGACTGGGGCCTGTCCCGCCAGCGCTACTGGGGTGCGCCCATCCCCGTGATCCATTGCGATGATTGCGGCGTGGTTCCGGTACCGGCCGAGGATCTGCCGGTGCGGCTACCCGACGACGTGACGCTCGACAAGCCGGGCAATCCGCTCGACCACCATCCAACGTGGAAACATGTCGATTGCCCGACATGCGGAAAGCCCGCACGCCGGGAAACGGACACCATGGACACGTTCGTCGATTCGTCCTGGTATTTCGCCCGTTTCACCGCGCCGCACCACGCAAGCCCGACAGATCCGGCGGTTGCCAGCGCCTGGCTGCCGGTGGATCAGTATATCGGCGGTATCGAGCATGCGATCCTGCACCTGCTCTATTCACGCTTCTTCACCCGCGCCATGCGCCAGACCGGGCATGTTGATCTGAAGGAGCCCTTCCGCGGGCTGTTCACGCAAGGCATGGTGGTTCACGAGACCTATCGTGCCGAGAATGGCGGCAAGGGAGAATGGGTCCCGCCTGCAGAAGTGGAAATCGAGGAGATCGACGGCGTTCGCACCGCGCGGCGCGCCGGGACCGGCGAGTCGCTCACCATCGGCTCGATCGAAAAGATGTCGAAGTCGAAGAAGAACGTGGTTGATCCCGACGACATCATCGACAGCTACGGCGCCGACACCGCGCGCTTCTTCATGCTGTCGGATTCGCCGCCGGACCGTGACGTGATCTGGACCGAGGCCGGCGTCGAAGGCGCGCACCGCTTCGTCCAGAGGATCTGGCGCCTGCTCGGTGAAGCCTCCGCCAATTTGAAGGGGATCGAGGCGAAGACCGGAACCGAAGGGCTTGCCTTGGCCGTATCGCGCCACGCCCACAAGACCGTCAAGGCTGTCGGCGAGGACATTGAAAAGCTCGCCTTCAACAAGGCTGTGGCGCGGCTCTATGAACTCGTCAACACCCTCGCCGCCCCGCTGTCCGATGTAGCTGCCGGCAAGGCGGACCCCGACCTCACATCCGCCTGCAAGCAGGCAGCTGACATGGTCGTGCTGCTGATCGCGCCGATGATGCCGCATCTGGCGGAAGAATGCTGGAAATTGCTGGGCAATGACGGCATGGTGGCGACAACGGCCTGGCCGGACCATGATTCCAGCCTAGTGACTGACGAACAGGTCGTTCTGCCGGTTCAGATCAACGGCAAGAAGCGGGGCGAATTGACAATTGACCGCAATGCCGATCAAGCTGCCGTCGAGGCGGCGGTTCTGGCTCTTGATTTTGTTCGGGCCGCGACCGGAGGCAATCCGCCGCGCAAACTCATTATCGTACCCCAGAGGATCGTCAATGTTGTTATCTGAAGCTGCAGGATCGGGCTGGAAAGCAAGGGCTCTCTCGGCCGGTCTGGCTCTGGTTATGTTGGCAGGCTGCCAGGCGCAGCCGCTTTATGGTTCCATCCAGGGTGAAACGCAGTCCGTCTCGGTCTCGACGGCCGATTCGCGCGTCGAACAGACGGTCCGCAATGAACTCGTCCTCGGGTTCGGCGGCGAGCAAACCCACGCAGCCTACCAGCTCGATCTGTCCGTCTCTTCCAACATGTCCGGCCTCCTCCCAGGTGGCGTCGACAATGAGTTTTCAGCGGCGCGCGTCACGGTGACCGCGACCTATGTGCTCAAATCAGCGTCCACCGGCGAAACATTGAAAGATGGATCGCGGTTTGCCGATGCACAGCTTGACCTTCCCTCGCAGCAATTCGCCCAGATCCGGGCGCGAAGCGAGGCAGAGGACCGCGCGGCCCGGGAAGTCGCGGCTCTTGTCCGGGCTGATGTTGCCGCAGCCCTTGCGCGATAGATCGTCCTGTGGGCAGGCGCAATCGCCCGTCGGGGACAAGTGTCGTGGTTTCAAGGGGCTCATACGCCCTCTGAGAACAGCTGTGACGCACGCTCCGGGACACGGGACAGTTCGGCGGGACCCATGGCAGAGATAAAATCCCATGAATTTTCCGGTTTCCTTCGCCGCGAAGGCACGCCCTACCGGATCGTGCTGGTCTATGGCCCTGATCGGGGCCTCGTTTCGGAACGTGCGGCGCAGATCGCGGCAAAGACCGGTGTCGATCTCAAGGATGATTTCGCCGTTCACAAGCTCGAGGCTTCCGATCTTTCGGGTGACCCGGGACGCCTGGCCGATGAGTTCGGCGCCATAAGCCTGTTTGGCGGAGACAGGCTTGTCTGGCTTCGCAATGCCGGCAACGAGCGCGGCCTGATCGAGTCTCTGGCTGCGATTGCCGACACCGATCACGGGTCGTCCCATCTCATCATTGAAGCAGGCGATCTCAAGAAGGGCAGCGCTCTGCGCAAGACCATCGAAACCAGCCGCTCGGCTTTGGCCGTTCCCTGCTATTCCGATGATGCCCGCGGCATTCAGACCCTGATCGATGAGGAACTGGGAAGCGCCGGTCTTGCCATCCAGGGCGATGCCCGCCAGCGCCTGTCCCAGCTTCTCGGCGGTGATCGTCTTGCAAGCCGCAACGAGCTCCGGAAACTCGCGCTCTATTGCCATGGCACCGGAACGGTGACCGATACCGATGTGATTGAAGCAATGGGCGACGTCGCCGCCCTGTCGGTGGATGACGCCGTGGATGCCGTCTTTTCGGGCGATGCCGCGGGGCTTGAAGCCGCACTGGAGCGCATTCTTGCTTCCAAGACATCGGTGTTTCTGGTTTTGCGCGGCTGCATCGTGCTGTTCGAGCAACTCGACGCCATGCGCTCCCTGGTCGAAAATCACAATCGGCAACCCGCCCAGGTGATGACAGAAAGGGGACGCGGCATTCATTTCAAGCGCAAGCCGGTCATTGAACGCGCACTTCGCCACTGGCGGCTGGAAGCCATCAACAGAGAAATGCGCCGGCTTGCCGACGCGGTTCTGGAAACACGCCGCCGGCCGCAGCTTGAAGCAGCCATCGCCCGTCAGGCTCTGCTGCGCACCTGTCTGCTAAGCCGCTAACTTTCTGATATTATTATCGTTTATCACCCAATAGCCGGCAAAGTTCGTCCAACTGCTCAAGCGATTTATACTCTATACGCATCTGGCCGCCTTGGCCCTTGTGCGCCAATTGAACCTTGAGGCCAAGATAGTCCGTCAGACTTCTCTCAAGCGCGACGGTGTCGGCATCTTTTGCATCGGCGTTTCCGGCTGACTTTGTTTCAAGACCAGCCGGCCGGTTGGCCTGGTCGGCGTCTTTCTGTGCTAGCTTTTCGGCATCGCGCACCGACAACCCGCCCTGGGCAATCTGCTTGGCCAGCGCCACCGGGTCTGACGTCGAGACGATGGCTCGCGCATGACCGGCCGACAAAGCCCCTTCAGCCAGCATGGTGCGGACTTCTTCGGGCAATTTGAGCAGTCGAAGCGAATTGGCGACATGGCTGCGGCTTTTGCCGATGACTTCGCCCAGATCATTCTGCGTGTAGCCATATTGCGCTATGAGCTGCTCATAGCCTTGCGCCTCTTCAAGTGCGTTAAGATCCGCACGCTGCACGTTTTCGACGATTGCGATTTCGAGCGCGGTCTTGTCGTCCACGTCGCGGACAATGACCGGGATTTCGACCAGGCCTGCCATTTGCGCGGCGCGCCAGCGGCGTTCACCGGCGATTATCTCAAAACGCTCAGTGCCTGCACTGCGGACCATGATGGGCTGGACGATGCCATGCTGACGGATCGAGCGGGACAGATCCTCAAGATCAGCCGGATCAAATGAGCGCCGCGGATTGCGGGGATTGCGGCTGACATGTTCGATCGGCACCAGGCGGTCGGCCGAAATGGTCGGCCTGGATTGGGCCGAGGCCGGTTGGTCAATTTCTCCGATCAGGGCTGCCAGGCCTCGTCCGAGGCGCTTTTTCGAAACTTCTTCTGACATCGTCACATCCACTCTTGCTACAGCCCTTTCCGGGTCAGGCAGCTTTTCGGTTACGTTCGCGCTGGATCACTTCCGAGGCCAGTTGCAGATAGGCCTGACTGCCCGCGCATTTCAGATCATACAAGATAGCCGGCTTGCCATAGGACGGCGCTTCGGAGACCCTGACATTGCGCGGAATCAGTGTGCGGTAGACCTTCTCCCCCAGATGCGACCGGACATCCTCGACAACCTGCAGCGCCAGATTGTTGCGCGGGTCATACATCGTCATGACGATGCCCTGGATATCCAGCGTCGGATTGAGCGAGTCGCGCACCTGTTCGACCGTTTCCAGCAGCTGGCTGAGCCCTTCGAGCGCGAAAAATTCACACTGCAACGGCACCAGTATGGAATGGGCCGCTGCCATGGCATTCATGGTCAGGAGATTGAGCGATGGCGGGCAATCGATCAAAACGTAGTTGTATCGCTGCGCATCCGCCGCCTGCAGAGCTTTGCGCAGTCGGAACACGCGGTCCGGCGTGCCGGCGATTTCCATCTCCACACCGAGCAGATCCATGGTCGACGGAATGATGCTCAAATGCGGCACGGCGGTCTGCATCACTGTTTCGCTGACCGTTGCGTTCTGGGTCAGCAGGTCATAGGCCGAGATACCGCGGTCCTTGCGGTCAATCCCAAGACCCGTGCTGGCATTGCCCTGCGGGTCGATGTCGACGATCAGCACTTCCTCTCCGATCGCCGCCAAAGCGGTGGCCAGATTGATGGCGGTGGTTGTCTTGCCAACACCACCCTTTTGATTGGCGATGGTGATGATCCGGTTCTTCGAAAGGTGCATCGAGAAGGTCCGCGGGCTAGTTGCGCTTGGAAAGATTGCTGATCTGCAGGATCGCCGATCCATCCCGCGCCAGACTTTGATGTTCTATCAGATCAAAACCCCAAAGGTCACGCGCTGATCGCACTTCTCCCGGATAATCCATACCTTTGTGAAACCACAATTCGAGCGCAGGGTTTTTCGAGGCAAAGGGAGCCG
This sequence comes from Hoeflea sp., assembly GCA_019084245.1. GTDB lineage: Bacteria > Pseudomonadota > Alphaproteobacteria > Rhizobiales > Rhizobiaceae > Hoeflea. Next base: position 704,782 of record JAHRFE010000028.1, on the reverse strand, counting down.
CATACTCCAGCAGTTCGGGCAGGGACGCCAGGGCACGGGCGGATATCGCCTCCACATCTCCAAGCTCTCCATGCATGGCTTCCATGCGCATCGGGTGGACGCTCGCCCGTGCTCCGGTTTTCGAGATGACCTGGCGCAGAAATGCGGCCTTCTTGTTGTTGCTCTCCACCAGATGAACCCAGCCAGCATCGAGATCAGTCAGACATATCGCCGTTACCAGGCCCGGAAACCCCGCGCCACTACCCATGTCTATCCAGGTCAGGGGATCCGGCCGGAGCCGGAACAACTGCAGACTGTCGAGAACATGCCGCTCCCATAGATCCGGCAGCGTCTTGGGAGAAATCAGGTTGATCGAGGATTGCCACTTTCGAACAAGATCCGCGTGAACCCGAAGCCTGTCCCATGTTTCACGTGAAACAAACCCGGAATCCGGGAGAAACCCATGAGCCTTTGAATCGAACGCCATATCAGACCGCGATCCCGGTGCGGCGGCTTGCCGGACCCTTGCGCAAATAGGCCAGCAAAAGTGCCACTGCTGCGGGTGTCATGCCCTCAATCCGTTCTGCGTGACCTATTGAAGGTGGTCGCACCCGATCGAGCTTCAACTTCAGTTCCTGCGAGAGGCCTGGCAGATTGTCATAGCGGAAGTCGTCCGGGATGAGTCGATCTTCCTCTCGGCGACGTTGCTTTATATCCTCCATCTGCCGGTCCAGATAGACCGCATAGGCTGCGTCGACTGCCGCGGCTTTCAAAACCTTATCATCATGGTAAGCGAGGTCCGGCCAGATCGAAATCAACTGATCGACGGTTACATTCGGATAGGACAGCAATTGGAACGCCGATCTGCGAATGCCGTCCTGGTTCAGCGCCAGACCATGTCTGGCAGCCTCCGACGGCGTCAAAGTGCGATCTTTCAATTCTGCCAAACATTTCGTTAGCGAATCGAGATAGCCCAGAAACTTTGTCTTTCGGTCGTCTGCAATGCACCCCAACTCGATGGCCTTGGGCGTCAGCCGCAGCTCGGCATTGTCAGCACGAAGGGACAGGCGGTATTCGGCACGGGAGGTGAACATGCGATACGGTTCGCTGACGCCCTTTGTCGTCAGATCGTCGATCATCACCCCAATGTAGGAATCAGTCCGGCTGAACAGAAACGCCGGCCGGTCCTGAACCTTGAGCGCGGCGTTCAGACCGGCAACCAGACCCTGCGCCGCAGCTTCCTCGTAGCCTGTGGTTCCATTGATCTGGCCTGCCAGGAAAAGTCCAGAGATTCGTCTTGTCTCCAGCGATTGCGACAGCTCCCGCGGATCAACGTGGTCATATTCGATCGCGTAACCAGGTTGGATGATCCGCACATTCTCCAAACCCGGAATGGTTCTCAGGAACTCGTCCTGGACCTCTTCCGGAAGGGAGGTGGATATGCCGTTCGGATAGACGGTCGAATCATCCAGCCCCTCGGGCTCGAGAAAGATCTGGTGTCCGTCGCGCTCGCCAAAGCGAACGATTTTGTCTTCGATCGAGGGACAATACCGTGGTCCGACGCCTTCGATCTGGCCGGAATACATGGCAGATCGATGAATGTTATCCTGAATGATCTTATGCGTCTCCGCCGTGGTCCGGGTAATTCCGCAGCGGATTTGCGGAACCTCGATCTTGTCGCTCATGAAGGAAAATGGAATCGGCGCCGCATCCGCTTCCTGCCATTCCACCTTGTTCCAATCAATGGTGTCGCCATCCAGGCGCGCGGGCGTCCCGGTCTTCAACCGTCCAAGCACAAAACCAGCGCGCTCAAGCGTCGCCGAAAGTCCCAGCGACGGATTCTCGTTGAGTCGCCCCGCGGGGATTTTTCGGTCTCCAATATGAATCAAGCCACGGAGGAAGGTGCCAGTGGTCAAGACAACCGCGGACGCACCAACCACAGTTTCGTCTTTCAGGACCACACCACTTACGACGCCGCCGTCAGTGTGAAGGTCATCAACATCGGCCTCGATGATATCAAGGTTTGGGATTGCGTTCAGAAAGGACTGGATTGCCCGGCGGTAGAGCTTACGATCGGCCTGGGTGCGAGGGCCCCATACTGCCGGTCCCTTGCGACGATTGAGCATCCGAAACTGAATGCCGGACTTGTCCGCGGCCAGTCCCATAAGCCCGTCCATGGCATCGATCTCACGGACAAGATGGCCTTTGCCAAGTCCGCCTATCGCCGGATTGCAGGACATCGTTCCAATGGTGTCTAGTTTATGCGTGATCAAAGCGGTTCTGGCGCCCATCCGCGCAGAGGCAGCGGCTGCTTCACTCCCCGCATGCCCGCCACCGATCACAATAACATCATAATGCATATCAAATCTCCGGAGGCATCCGTCTCGGGTGTATAAGCGTCAGTGCCCAGAAAAACGTTTCACGTGAAACAGACAACGGGCGTCAGATCTGGATCGATGATGTTTCACGTGAGTCAAGAGCGTGGTCGCTGACCGAGCGGTGTTTCACGTGAATCACTTCCCCACGCAGAATTCAGAAAAGATCACACCAAGCAACTGCTCGACATCTACCGAACCGGTAATCTTCCCGAGCGCGCCAGACGCCACGCGTAAGAGTTCAGACCGTATCTCAATTGGAGCGTCAACGCCAATAACAGCGGCTTGTACCTCTTTCAGACAATCTTTCAAGAGGGTGATATGCCGCTCTCGTGTGGGCAGCGCTTCATCGCTGGTTTGGTCCAGGCTGGAAAGACGACCAGCAATCGACTGAAGCAATGCATCAAGACCATACCCCGTCTTGCTCGAAACCGCGAGTTCTGTACCCGGAAGCTCCAGCGTCGCGTTGTCAACGAGATCAGACTTGGTCCATACAACAAGCCTCTCTGACGCCAGAGTGTCGACCGGGGTCGTCTCTGTTCTGTCTATCAGGCTTCGCAGTTCGAGAACCAGATCCGCCGACTCAGCTGTCATCAGCGTACGCCGCATACCCTCAAGCTCAACAGGATTGTCCGATGCCCGGATGCCCGCCGTATCCATCAGTAAGACAAGATGCCCGCCAATATCCAAGCGGGTTTGGATCACGTCCCTGGTGGTGCCGGGAACGTCCGAGACAATCGCCACATCCCGCTGCGCCAGGGCGTTCAGAAGCGACGATTTTCCGACGTTCGGCGCGCCGACCAGCGCGACCTGGAACCCTGAACGGAGGATTTCTCCGGTACGCGCACCCGCCAGATGCTGTTTGATCTCATCAGCAAGGGTCTGCATGTCCGGCCACACCCGATCGGCGACTGATCCCGGGATGTCCTCTTCATCCGAGAAATCGATTTCCGCCTCGATCATTGCTCGTGCATAGGTCAGACGCTTGGCCCATCCTTCATACAATAGCCTGAGGTGACCGCCGGCCTGCCCGAGCGCCTGTTTGCGTTGCGATTCAGTCTCTGCGCGGATCAGGTCTGATAGGCCCTCAACCGCGGTCAGGTCCATCCGCCCGTTCTCGAATGCGCGTCGGGTGAATTCTCCTGCCTCCGCCGGCCGAAAGCCGGAGATCTCTGACAGCGCAGATAAAACTGCTGAAATCGAGGCGCGGCTGCCATGGATCTGAAGTTCAGCTACATCTTCACCGGTAAAGGAATGCGGCTCCGGAAAATAGATTACCAAGCCCTGATCAAGCAGTTGGCCTGCACTATCTCTCATATTCGACAATTTTGCCGATCGCGGCGCCGGCACCGACCCAGCGACTGTTTCGAGTCCGAATCGAACACCGGGGCCAGAGATCCGGATCACCGCAACGCCGGCCGGTGGATGCCCAGATGACAGCGCGTAGATCGTATCCCGCATAACCGTACCGGTATCGAATCGAGTTGGTGTCGGATTCGTCAGGTATTCATCGAATCGAAGAAGTCGCTGTTGGTCTTGGTCTGCTTCAATTTGTCGATCAAGAACTCGATGGCGTCGGTGGTTCCCATCGGCGCGAGGATGCGGCGCAGCACAAAGATCTTCTGCAGATCCTGCTTCGGCACAAGTAGATCCTCTTTTCGGGTTCCGGATTTGAGAATATCCATTGACGGGTAAATGCGTTTGTCTGCAACCTTCCGGTCAAGCACGATTTCCGAGTTGCCGGTACCCTTGAACTCCTCGAAGATGACTTCGTCCATGCGCGAACCCGTGTCGATCAACGCCGTGGCGATGATTGTCAGTGAGCCGCCTTCTTCGATATTGCGCGCCGCGCCGAAGAATCGTTTCGGCCTCTGCAGCGCATTGGCGTCGACACCGCCGGTCAGCACCTTGCCTGATGAAGGCACAACCGTGTTGTAGGCGCGGCCCAGGCGCGTGATCGAATCAAGCAGGATGACCACATCGCGTCCATGCTCGACCAGCCGCTTGGCCTTTTCGATGACCATTTCAGCCACCTGCACGTGGCGCACCGCGGGTTCGTCAAAGGTCGAGGCGACAACCTCCCCCTTGACCGAGCGCTGCATGTCGGTGACTTCCTCCGGCCGTTCGTCAATCAGCAGGACGATCAGATAGCAGTCGGGATGATTGGCCGTGATCGAATGCGCAATATTTTGCAGCAGAACGGTCTTGCCGGTGCGTGGCGGCGCCACGATCAAGCCGCGCTGACCCTTGCCGAGCGGTGCGATAAGGTCGATCACCCGCGCCGAAATATCCTTGGTGGTGGGATTGTCGATCTCCATCTTGAACCGCTCATCGGGATAGAGCGGCGTCAGATTGTCGAAATGCACCTTGTGCTTGATCTTTTCCGGATCCTCGAAATTGATCGTGTTGACCTTGAGCAGCGCGAAATATCGCTCGCCTTCCTTCGGACCCCGAATCGGGCCCTCAACTGTATCGCCGGTTTTCAGCGAGAAGCGCCGGATCTGCGAAGGTGAGATGTAGATGTCATCCGGGCCGGGAAGATAGTTTGCATTTGCGGAGCGCATGAAGCCGAAGCCATCCTGCAGGACTTCGACGACGCCCTCACCGATAATCTCGACTTCTTGAGCCGCCAGTTGCTTCAGGATCGCAAACATCAGTTCCTGCTTGCGCATCACACCGGCGTTCTCGACCTCGACTGATTCGGCGAACGCCAACAGATCGGTAGGCGTTTTGTTCTTGAGCTCTTGAAGCTTCATTTCCTGCATGGAAAATCCAAAATTTGATTGTATCGACGAGGGGAAAAGCGGGCATTTCGATCCGGCTCGGGAAAGCCGGCCAGAGCGACACTGGCGCCCGCCATAAGGACGTGAGTTGATAGATAGCGATTCACGTGAAACGCTGCAAGCCCCGTCATGCGGCAAAGTGAAGCCACAGCGAGCCGAATAGGGACATTGCCGCCAGATCAGGCAAAGGGCTTGATGATCACCATGATGATCACGACGATCATCAGCACGGTCGGGATTTCATTGGCCATGCGCCATTGCCGGGCGGTCATGGTGTTCTGGCCGGCAGCAAATTTTCGCGCCGCCCGGCTGAGATACACGTGAAACACCGTGAGCCCGACGACCCCGGCGATCTTGATCCACAACCACAGACCCAGGAAGCCGAAGCCGCTCCAGGCGAGCCAGAGGCCAACCACCCATGACACCATCATGGCCGGTGTCATGATCACTTTGACAAGCCGTTGTTCCATCACCACGAAGGTCGTTGCAGGCTCGCTGCCGGTTGGCGCATCGGCATGATAGACAAACAACCGCGGCAGATAGAACAGCCCGACCATCCAGGAAATCACCGCGACCACGTGCAGCACCTTGAGCCAGCCGTAAAGCCAGTCCGGATCGAACCACCAGGCAAGCAGCGCCAGGATCACCACCGCCCCAACAGACACATAGGCTTTCAGCCGGGCCTTGCTGCCTTCACTCGCACTTGTCGCCTTGTCTGACATCAGCGTTTCTCAGCACCTCTGATCCGCTGCATCAGACGGGTCACGTTTTCCGGATCCGCCTGCGGCGTGATCCCGTGCCCGAGATTGAAGATCAGCGGACCGTCACCAAGGGTCTCAAGCACTTCATCAACGCCTTCATCAAGCGCCTTGCCACCCGCAACCATGCGCAGCGGATCAAGATTACCCTGGACCGCGCCACCGGCCTGTATCTGCCGGCCAAGCCTGGCGGGAACCGTCCAATCCAGCCCGACGCAATCGACCCCGGTTGCCGTACGGTAATTCTCCAGCAACGCGCCGGCGCCCTTGGCAAACCCGATCACCGGCACACCCGGCCGTTCCTTGCGGATGCGATCCACCATGCGCTTCACCGGCCCGATGGAGAATTTCGCAAAATCGCGTTCACTCAAGACCCCGGCCCAGGAATCAAAGATCTGCACCGCATCCGCGCCGGCATCGATCTGGGCAATCAGATAGTCCGTTGAAATCTCCGAGAGCAGATCGAGCAGCGCCGCAAACGCTTCGGGGTGCTGCATCGCGAACAGCCGCGCCGGCGCCTGGTCCGGCGTTCCGTGGCCTGCGATCATGTAGGTGGCGACTGTCCACGGGGCGCCACAGAAGCCCAGCAACGTGGTTTCCGCAGGCAGCTCGGCACGCAACCGCCGGACCGTCTCATAGACCGGAGCAAGATGCGCATGCATGCCAGCTGCGTTCAGCCCAGCAATACCCTCAGGCGTTATCGGATCCATCAGAGGTCCGGTGCCTTCGACAAACCGCACATTCCGGTCAAGAGCATCTGGAATGACCAGGATATCGGAAAACAGGATGGCCGCATCAAAGCCGAACCGGCGGATCGGCTGCATCGTGACTTCGACGGCCAGGTCAGGCGTGTAACACAGATCGAGAAAGCCCTTCGCCTTCGCCCGCGTTGCCCGGTACTCCGGCAAATACCGCCCAGCCTGTCGCATCAGCCAGACAGGTGGCGGAAACACGGTCTCCCCAGCCAGGACCTTCATCACCTTGCGTTCACCAGCTTTGGTCATCACCACTTCCTTAAAACAAATCCTTATTGATTTAGGATTCTGATTCTTAGACTCTGTGTTTTACGGGGATTGCGATTTATCCACAGCCCGTCCACAGCTTGCCCATATAAACCGTGTCAAACCGGAAGGACAATCCGATTTGACACCATGAGTGTCAGCTCTCCAAAAAGCTTTTGGATTCAGGCAATTCGGCTGGCCGAGCATTTCACCTGAATGGCGCTGCATGAAATTTTCCACAAACCAGGTCATAACCCCTCCAAAACTGTCATGAGGACTGCCGATGTGGAGAACCTGCCGGGTTATCCCTTGCATTCGGACCCCGCTGCCCCTTAGCTCACCTCTGTCCCGCTTTATCAACATGCCACGGAGAATCCTGTGGAGCAGACAAAAAACTATTTCCACCTGCACCTCATCTCCGATTCGACCGGCGAGACCCTGATGGCCGCCGGCCGCGCCGCCGCTGCACAATTCCAGGGCGCCCAGGCACTGGAGCACGTCTACCCACTGATCCGCACCCGCAAGCAATTGTTCGCCGTGCTCGACGCCATCGATGGCGCGCCGGGGATCGTGCTTTACACCATCGTCGACGCGGAACTGTCTGCCATCATCGAACTGAAATGCCGGGACATGGGTCTGCCCAGCGTCTCGGTGCTCGAACCGGTCATCAACGTGTTCCAGACCTATCTTGGCGCGCCCTCACGCCGGCGCGTCGGGGCGCAACACACGATGGGCGAGGAGTATTTCAAGCGTATCGATGCTTTGAATTTCACCCTGGACCATGATGACGGCCAGTTGCCGGCCGATTTTGACGAGGCCGATCTTGTGATTCTCGGCATCAGCCGAACCTCGAAAACACCGACCAGCATCTATCTGGCAAACCGCGGCATTAAGACCGCCAATATTCCGATCGTCTACGGGGTACCGCTTCCCGAGGCCTTGATCGAGGCTAAGAAGCCGCTTGTTGTCGGCCTCATCGCATCGGTCGAACGGATTTCTCAGGTTCGGCAAAACCGGGTGTTGGGCGCAACGGCTGGATATCAGGGCGATCATTACACTGATCGTGCGCTGATCAGTGAAGAACTGAAATATGCGAGATCGCTGTGCGAACGGCACAACTGGCCTGTCATCGACGTGACCCGCCGTTCGATTGAGGAGACGGCCGCTGCAATCCTTGCCTTGCGGCCAAAGTGGCGCTAACCCGGTGACATCGGTCAGAGACATTATTCAGGAGACACTCATGGCGCCGCGCCTCGTGCTCGCCTCGGCGAGTCCCTACAGAAAAGCTTTGCTGGCAAATGCAGGGCTGTCTTTTGACGTTGAGCCCGCCCTCGTGGATGAGCGCGCCATCGAGCAGACGCTCCAAGGCCTGGATGCGGAAGACACGGCCCTGATTCTCGCAGAAGCAAAGGCCCAGGATGTCTCAAGCCGGAACCCCGGCGCACTCGTCATCGGATCGGACCAGACCCTGTCGCTTGATGGCGATGTCTTCCACAAACCCGAGGACATGGAGCAGGCGCGCCGTCGGTTGCTGGATCTCTCGGGCCGCACGCACGAACTCAACAGCGCCGTGGTCCTGGCGCGGGACGGCGAGACCATCTGGCGCCATGTCTCGATTGCGCGCATGACCATGCGACAACTCGATCCCGGCTTCATCGGCCGCCATCTGTCCCATGTCGGGGATAGAGCTCTCTCTTCCGTTGGCGCCTATCAGTTCGAAGGCCAAGGCATTCAGCTGTTCGATCGTTTCGAAGGGGATTATTTTACCATCATCGGATTGCCACTGATGCCTCTGCTGTCGCAATTGCGGGACCTGGGGGCTATCGATGGCTAGTACGCTTGACCGGCGGGCCTTTATCATCGGTGATCCGATCAGCCATTCACGGTCTCCGCTGATCCACCGATACTGGCTTGAAAGCGCTGGTCTTGCTGGCGGGTATGATCCGGTTGCAGTCACGGCATCAGACCTCACAACCTTTGTCGCTGCACTAAAGGATGGAACATCCGGTTTCTGCGGCGGCAACGTCACCATTCCGCACAAGGAAGCGATCCTCGATCTGGTCGACGAGGCCGATCCCACTGCCCGCGACATCGGCGCGGCCAACACGCTGTGGCTCGAAGATGGCCGGCTGCTGGCGACAAACACCGATACCCATGGCTTTGCCGCCAATCTCGATGAAGCCGCCCCAGGTTGGGACACTGGAAAAGCGGCTGTCATTCTCGGTGCCGGCGGCGCCAGCCGAGCAGTCATTCATGCATTGCTGAACCGCGGCTTCGATTCGATCGCCCTTGCCAACCGCACCGAAGCCCGAGCCCGGGCCCTCGCCGACCGGTTCGGTCCGCGGGTGAAGGGCTGGGGACTGGACAGCCTGCAGGATCTGGTCAGGGGAGCTGACCTGTTCGTCAACACGACGTCGCTCGGAATGGGCGGAACGGAAACGCCACACATCGATTTCACGGTCATGTCCGACAAGGCGCTGGTCACCGACATCGTCTATGTTCCGCTGGAAACGCCCTTGCTTTCGATGGCCAAGCGGCAGGGCCTGGCCACTGTCGATGGGCTGGGCATGCTCCTGCACCAGGCGGTGCCGGGATTTGAAAGATGGTTCGGGGTCAGGCCGCAAGTCACCCCGGAATTGCGCCGACTGATCATCTCGGACATGGAGACCAAGGCATGATCATCATCGGACTGACCGGCTCAATCGGCATGGGCAAATCGACAACGGCTGAAATGTTCGAGGCCATGGGCATCCCGGTCAACAGCGCGGACGCGGTCGTGCATCAGCTTTACGAAGGCGAGGCAGCGCCCCTCATTGAAGAGGCATTTCCGGGCACTGCGCCCGATGGCGTGGTTGATCGCAGGCTCTTGTCGGAACAATTGATGGCCGCGCCCGATGGTTTTGCCCGGCTTGAAGCCATCATTCATCCGCTGGTGCGGGCGCGCGAGCAGGAATTCATTGCCCGGGCGCGCTCTCGGGGCGAGCCCATGGTGGTGCTTGATATCCCGCTGCTGTTCGAAACCGGCGCAGCGGATCGGGTTGACCGTATCGTCGTCGTCAGCTGCGCGCCGGAGATCCAGCGCGAACGGGTACTTGCGCGCGCTGGAATGACGGAGGCGAAATTCGCCGCTATCCTGTCCCGCCAGACGCCCGACGCTGACAAGCGTCAACGCGCTGATTATGTCATCGACACCGGCAATGGGATCGATGCGGCGAGACAACAGGTTGCCGATATCGTCGAAGAGCTGAAGGGCTCAAAGCAGCGGAGCCGACAAGATGCGTGAGATTGTTTTCGACACCGAGACCACCGGGCTGGATAACCAGACGGATCGGATCATCGAAATAGGCTGCATCGAGCTCGAGAACCAGTTCCCGACCGGCCGTTCGCTGCACCTGTTCATCAATCCCGATGGTCGCAAGGTGCATCCCGACGCGCTTGCCGTGCATGGCATCACCGATGCCTTCCTGGCCGACAAGCCGGTGTTTGCCGATGTGGCGGAAGAGATAGCGGCATTCTTTGAGGGGGCGCATTATGTCGCCCACAACGCGACTTTCGACATGGGATTTCTCAATTCCGAATACAGGCGTCTTGGCCGGCCGCCGGTCGCGGCTGATCTGGTGATTGACACACTGGCGCTTGCCCGCCGCCGTCACCCGATGGGTCCCAACAGCCTCGACGCGCTTTGCCGCCGCTATGGCATCGACAATTCCCACCGCTCCAAACACGGCGCGCTTCTGGATGCCGAACTGCTTACGGATGTATATATCGAGATGCTCGGCGGCCGTCAGGCGGCCCTTGGCCTGTCGGCAAGCACCACGGTCGAAGTGGAGCGCAGTTCAGATGACGAGGTTGTCGTCATCGGCGAACGGCCGACTCCTCTGCCGCCAAGGGTGAGCGCGTCGGACATTCAGGCGCATGCAGCCCTTGTCGACCGTATCGGCGCGGAAGCCCTGTGGCGCAAGTCCGGCTGAAACGGGACACCCGAGCTGGGTTGAGATCGCATTCCATACCCCGAGTACGGATCCGCTCTTCCAGTTTCCAAGGTCGGACAGGAATTCCGGACCTGCGAACCCCGGCAAATCTGGGCCAGAACAAAAAATGCCGCCCCAGGCAGTTCCCTCGGGGCGGCACTTGATCAGACAGGGGCTTTGTCGGCCCCTTGAGATTTAATTGACCTGGTTGGCCGCAACCTGCGCCTTGGTCTTTTCCTCGGCCATGCGCTGCTGGAACATCTGACCGAAATCGATCGGGTCGATCAACAGCGGTGGAAAGCCGCCATTGCGGGTTGCGTCAGCAATGATCTGACGGGCAAACGGGAACAGAATGCGCGGGCATTCGATGAACAGCAGCGGCAGCATGTGCTCCTGCGGGAAGTTCGCTACCCGGAAGACACCGCCATAGACCAGCTCGACATTGAAAACGACAGCGTCGCCGGATTTTGCTTCAGCACTCATCGTCAGAAGAACATCGAATTCCGTCTCGCTGATCGGATTGGCATTCACATTGACGTTGATGTTGATGTTGGGCGCTTTTTCGCGCGGACCAAGAGATTTTGGCGCGCCGGGGTTTTCAAAGGACAAATCCTTGATGTATTGCGCCAAGACATTCAGTGTCGCGGCTTCGCCATTGCCCTTTGAATCAGTTGCCGCGCCAGCGCTCTTGTCGGTCGTCGTCTTTGCCATTTGGCTCTTCCCTGTTTTTCATCCGCCTGTGCGGTCGTCCGGAAAATTGTCCGGCATGGGCTAGCATTTCGTCGCCCGGCTTACAACCCGTTTGCACTGCCTCCGCCTTGCCGGTCAGGCCCTTTGTCGGGTTTTGTCAAGCGCTCGCTGTCTTCCGACCAGGGCGAGTCCCTCTCGTTGTGACGTTCGAACTCATCCTCATCGAGATCCACCACACCGTCGGGCCTGACCCCGCCTCTGGGATCCATGCCGGATGGGCGCGCTCCGGAACCAAAGCCGGCCGACATTGTTTGAACAACAACGCGACCCTTGACCAGACGCCAGACAGAATCCCTGACGGCGGGCACGAACAGCAGGAAGCCGAGGGAATCAGTGACAAATCCCGGCGTCAGCAGCAGCACGCCGGCAATCAGGATCATGACGCCATGAACAAGATCACGGCCCGGAATACGGTTGGCGCGCATTTCCGCATTGATCCGGTTGAACAGGCCAATTCCCTGCCACCTGAGCAAAAAGCTCCCTATGATGGCGGTGAGAAGCACCATTCCGAGAGTCGCCCAGACACCAATCTGCCCGCCAATGACGACAAACGCCGCGATTTCGGCCATCGGCACGACGAGCAGAAAAAACGGAATAACGGAAAATCTCATGCTTTGGTGTCCGCAATCGGCCCGGCCCGTGTATACAGGCAGTGTGAAATAGAATGATCGACCATTTGAATGATCGGCTCTTGGGGATTATATGCATCCTGAGCAATGATGAAACCGAAAGAAGGCGGGAATGGGTTCCTTTGATTTTGTGACGTTCTTCTTTTTTGTGGCGGCGGTGATCATATTCGTCCAGCTGCGGTCTGTGCTTGGCAAGCGGACCGGGCATGAGCGCCCGCCGCGCGACCAGATGGCCCGCCGTGACCAGGCTGCCGAAGGCATGGATGACCCGAAAGTCGTCACCTTGCCGCGCCGAGGCCGAGACGCAGCAGACACTGATGCGTTTGCCGCGGTCGATGCCTATGCGGAACCGGGCAGCGAGCTCAACAAGGGTCTTCGTGAAGTGGTGACCGCCGATCCGACCTTCGATCCGAAGGAGTTTGTCGCCGGAGCCACCACCGCCTACGAGATGATCGTGTCGGCGTTCGCGGAAGGTGATCGCAAGACCCTCAAGGGACTTTTGTCGCGGGAAGTCTATGACGGTTTCGTCGCGGCCATCGATGAGCGCGAGAAGCGCGGCGAGGTTGTCCGGTCGAATTTCGTTGGCATTGAAAAATCCAGCATCATCCAGGCCGAGATGAAGGGCGCGGAAGCCAACATCACGCTGCGGATCGTCAGCCAGCTGATTTCCGCCACCCTCGACAAGGACGGCGAGGTCATCGAAGGCGATCTGGTGGAGGTCACCGACGTCAATGATGTCTGGACGTTTGCCCGCGATACCCGCTCGCGCGATCCGAACTGGCGCCTGATCGCGACGGAAGCCGATCAGTAATGGAACTGTCGCTCCGCCGGGAGGAGTTTTCAACGCTTCCCGGCTGGGCGGATGATACGCCGGCGCAGGCCTTCGCTGCGTTTCGGCGCTCGGCCGGCCATGCCATGAAGTCAGGGCCGTACCGGACAGGCTCCCTCGGTCTCGATCACGCCGGCTTCGAGCCTGCCTACACTGCGGCTTTGGCAGAATCCGGCTATGTATCGGACGGCCTGGCCCGCAACTTCTTTCAGACCTGGTTCCGGCCGGTTGCCCTGTGTCCGGACGCCCGCGACGGGCTTGTCACCGGCTATTACGAACCGGATGTCGATGTCAGCACGCGGTGTGAATCCGGCTATCGGTTTCCGTTTTTGCGACAGCCGGCCAATCTCGTAAAAGTCCCCGATCCCGCGCAACCGCCCGATCCGATCCCGCAAGGCTATGCCTTCATGCTCGAGGACGGCGGTGCGCCGCGGGTTTGCCCTGACCGCCAGGCGATCGAGACCGGCGCGTTCGATGGCCAGGGTCTCGAGATTGCCTGGGCCGCTTCAAGAGTTGATGTGTTCTTTGCCCATGTGCAAGGCTGCGCCCGCCTGCGCTTTCCCGATGGCTGCGTCAGGCGGATCACCTATGCGGCCAAGAGCGGCCATCCCTTCACCGGCATCGGACGATTGCTGGTCGATCGCGGTGAGATCTGCCCCGAGGCGGTATCCATGGCTGCGATCCGCGACTGGTTGGCCGCGGGTGCGGAGCGCGCCGATCTCCTGATGCGCGAGAACCGCTCCTACATCTTCTTCAGGGAAGCCGATGTCGAGGACGAGCGGCTGGGTCCGGTCGCCGCCGCCAAGGTTCCGTTGGAACCCGGGCGTTCTCTTGCGGTGGACCGCCGCATCCACAGTTTCGGGACGCCGATCTTTGTTTCGGCGCCCACGCTTGAGGATTTTGATGCGAAGCGGCCATTTGCCCGGCTGATGATCGCCCAGGACACGGGCACAGCAATCACCGGACCGGTGCGCGGCGATCTGTTTGCCGGCTCGGGGCCCGCGGCCGGTGAAAAGGCCGGGTCGATCAAGGCCGCAGCCCGGTTTGTGATCCTGGCTCCGGCGGGGTCTCCTTTGGCAAGGCGGGCCGGTCATGAGCGATGACAAGTCCAAACTCAGCCATGAGGACCGGATCATCTGGGCGCGTGTCGCCCGCACGGTGGAAGCCTTTCCCGGCAAAGAGGTCGAGGTCGAAGATTGGTTCGCTGTCGAAATCCCTCCCGAACCAGCGGCGGCACCGGAAAACAAGGCCAAGCACCCCCCCTCGATTCTGAGTGTGAACCCGCCAACAAAGCCCAGGGCGCATCCGATAGAAAAGCCGGTCATTCGCAAGCTGGCCCGCGGCAGATTGCCGATTGACGGCCGCATCGACCTGCATGGCCTGACCCAGAGCGAAGCTCACAATCTGCTGTTCGGCTTTCTTGCCGGCGCCCATGAACGCGGGCTCAGGCATGTCCTCGTCATTACCGGCAAGGGCAGCTCGAGAGGCAGTGAAGGCGTGCTCAAGCGGATTGTCCCGGATTGGCTGGGCAAGCCCGAGTTCCGGTTCCTGATTTCCGGCTATGAGGATGCCGCACGCAGTCATGGTGGCGAAGGCGCCCTTTACATCCGGCTGCGCAGGGAAAGGGGCAACCCGAAATGACGCCGTTCGGGGCGGCCGTGCGCCGTTTGCGCGCCGAACGTGGCGTGACTCAGCGCCAGATGGCCAGCGCCCTTGGCGTCTCACCGGCCTATCTGTCCGCGCTCGAGCACGGCAACCGCTCCGAGCCCAGCTGGGAGTTCATCCAGCGCGTGATCGGCTATTTCAACATCATCTGGGACGAAGCCGAGGAATTGCAGATGCTGGGCGGTCTGTCCCGGCCAAAGGTGACCATAGATACATCCGGTCTCACCCCCAAGGCGACGGAAATAGCCAATAAACTGGCTTCCGCCATCAGCCGCCTCGATGGAGAAACCCTCGCGGCAATAGGCAGTTTGATCGAAGCCTCAGCCGCTCAAACCGAAGTTGACAAGATTGAAGAAAAGGTGCTCCGCGGCAAACGAAAGCCGTCCGGGAAACCCTAGTGCATGTACGTTCACGCTCAAATGGATTCATTTGAGCGAGAACGTACATGCACAATTCAAAGACTCACAGCGACCTTTGCGTATCCGGACGGATGCGCGGCGCTTTAATCGTCAGGCTGGGGAGAAGGGATGCCAATCACCGTTCGATGATGGCCCGCAACTCATCTTCGTGTGTGTTGACCAGCCAGCCATAGTAGTTTTCGCTGGGAAGCTTGAGCTTCTGTCCACGGCTTTTCCGGCTCTTGTTTTCCGCCGCCAGCACTTCCGCCCGGCGAGCGGGACTGCCGATATTGTACAATGTGGCGGTTAGCCCAGGGTTCCCTGAAATGTCGAACCCGGCGATGTCGCGGTAATTCTCAATGGAATCGACAATTGTCGCCGCCATGTAGGCCAGGGTCGAATCCGGATCCATAATCGCCTTGTAGACCTCCGACGCGTTGCCGGCGTCGAGTTTTCTCAGCCGCGAAACCTTGTTGACCCGGTCGGTGTGGGTGAGTGCAGTCAACGGGTTGAGCTGGCCCAGTCCGAAAGTCTGTCCGGCATAGAACGGCTGGAAGAACACTGCCCCGAAACGGTCATCCGGAAAGGATTTTCCTGATACCTTCTTGCCACGGAATTCAGCCTCCCACACCTCCTCACGGCAACCCCATAACTTGGCGGAAGCCGAAAACTCCTTGCATACCTCGAATTCCGGCCGCTCCACGAATTCAACCACGCTTTCGCCGCCATGTTCGAACCGGAACCGCTCGCCGGCATAGGAAATCGCCTTGACATAATAGGTCTGTAGCCGGTCGTAGGCGTCAACGTTGTAGGTATGTTCGCCGACAAGCGCCCCGACAATGTGAATCGGGTCAATCTTGTACAGCTTCGAGACGCTGACGATTTTCCCGCGGAGTTTTGCGTCATCTGCGATCAGGTCGCGGATTCTTTCATACTTTGCGTCAAAGGTGGATTTGGTCGCTTGGGTCCGGCGCGTGGAAGCGCCGGGAATGTCAGGTTGCTTGGCATTCCGGTTGCCAGGAGGCACCAGTTCGGCCGAGAAGGCTTGAGGCGCCCACGTCAAGCTCATGGTGAGCGCGATGAGAATCGCCATCACGGATTTGAGCTTGCAACTGGCCACTTCGAGGATCCTCTCCAACAGCGTTGCCAGATCCCGAATCCCGCAGGCGGCAAACCACGTCTTGCAAGTGCTAAACCTATCGTGTCATCGCGGACTAAAGGATGAAACGCGAAAGATCGGTATTCTGTGCAAGATCACCAACATGATCCCGGACATAGTCCGAATCAATTGTGATTGTCGAGCCCGGCTGATCTGGCGCGTTGAAAGAAATCTCGTCAAGAACCCGTTCCATCACCGTCTGCAAACGGCGGGCGCCGATGTTCTCGATGCTCGAATTGAGATGCACGGCGACCTCGGCAAGCGCATCAATGGCGTCCTCGGTAAATTCGAGCGTCAGGTTCTCTGTGGCCATCAAGGCCACGTATTGCTTGATCAAGCTGGCTTCGGTTTCCGTCAGGATCCGGCGGAAATCATCCTTGCCCAGCGCCCTGAGTTCAACCCGGATCGGAAGGCGGCCCTGCAGCTCGGGCAGCAGGTCGGATGGCTTGGAAACATGAAAGGCGCCGGACGCGATAAACAAAATGTGATCGGTTTTGACCGGGCCGTACTTGGTCGCCACCGTCGTGCCTTCGACCAGCGGCAGCAGATCCCGCTGCACACCCTCGCGGGAGACGCCTGCGCCCATGCCGCCTTCGCGTGATGCGATCTTGTCGATCTCGTCGATGAAGACAATGCCGTCGTCCTGGGCGGATTTGAGCGCTTCCTGATGGATCTGCTCCATATCCAGAAGCTTGTCGGACTCGTCGTTGATCAGCGAATCATAGGATTCGCGCACGGTGGTCTTGATCTTGCGGGTCCGTCCGCCCATCGCCTTGCCGAACAAATCGCCAATGTTGAGCACGCCGACATTGGCGCCCGGCATTCCGGGCAGTTCGAATTGCGGCATGCCCGAGGACGTATCCGCCACCTCGATCTCGATGTCCTTGTCGTCAAGCTGCCCGTCGCGCAGTTTCTTGCGGAAGGAATCGCGGGTGCCGGGAGAAGCGGTGTTGCCCACCAGGGCATCGAGCACGCGTTCCTCGGCGTTGAGCCGGGCCTTGGCCTCGACCTCGCCACGCTTGCGGTCGCGAACAAGCGTGATGCCGACCTCGACCAGGTCGCGGATGATCTGTTCGACGTCGCGGCCGACATAGCCCACCTCGGTGAACTTGGTCGCCTCGACCTTGACGAAAGGCGCGCCGGCGAGCCGCGCCAGGCGGCGCGAGATCTCGGTCTTGCCGACGCCTGTTGGCCCGATCATCAGGATGTTCTTCGGCATCACCTCTTCGCGCAGCAGGCCTTCCAGCTGCTGTCGCCGCCAGCGGTTCCTCAGCGCAATCGCGACAGCGCGCTTGGCGTCGTTCTGGCCGATAATGAACCGGTCAAGCTCGGTGACCGTTTCGCGGGGGGAGAAATTGCTCATGTGGGGATCATGCCTTTATCGGGGGAAGCCTGTTCAACAGCGATGTGGGAAGAAGCGGGCGGATAATCAAGCGCCGAATGCGCTGCCAGCCGGCGCCGAACAGGATCACGATGGCCCCGACAGCGATCAGAATCAACGCAAATGGCGGTATTCCGGTGGTGTTGGCGGCACCGTTGACGAGGTAGTAGATCCCGACGGAGCCGAAATAGGCGAGCGTCGGCGCCAGCAGCGACCGCCGGTCGATGGCCAGAGCCACCAGGACGAACATGGCCATCATCAGGGCAAGCAGAATGCCGGCGGTCATCCCCGGCTCGATCCGGCCTGACAGCACCTCCTGGCCGGTCGCCAGAATGAACAGTGGATGCACCAGAAGCGGCGCCGAAACCACGTGCAGCCAGAAGGCGCAGTCCGACCACACCGTCTGCCGCTCGCGATCGCGCAGATCGAGCATGACCGCAACGGCAAAGATGATCAGGCCGCAAATCAGCGGCACCGCCAGCGCATTGGAAAGAACCTCCGCCAGCTGATCGGGTGCTGGTGCTGCGATGGCGCCGCTGGTCATGCGGTCATGATAGACAAGGACCGCGCCAAGAAACGCCAGACCGGTTGCGGCAATGGCTGTGACGGCAGCCAGGACGGGGACTTTGAACCGGAAAAAATAAATGATGGACGCGGTGATCATGCCGCCACCGAGAACCAGCCCGATTGGCCAGGCATCCGCGCGCAATGCGAGCAGGGAAAAGGCATTGAGCGTCTCCGGCAGTTCGTAGCGTGAGCGGATGAAGTCGACCAGCAACGACAAGGCCGCCGCGCTGAACACGAGGGCGAGCAAGGTGCTCGACAGCCGCATCCGCTTCTGCCGTGTGACGATTTCCGCGACAATCCAGCTTGCCAGCGCGAGCACCGGCGCGATGGTGAGGCTTCCTTCAGGAAAAATTGCACGCAGCGCGAAAAAGGCGCCGGAAAACAACAGAACGATGCCGACGGTGACGAAAATATCATTGCCGCCACCCACCAGCCGCATTTGATCATCGACCGACAGCGACGTCGTGGCATCGGACATGCGTCCGGATCCGTCAGTCTCGGCCGCCAGCACCAGCAGCGCATCGCGTTGCCCGGGCCTCAGAATGCCCTGGAGAACTGCGCGCTCGAGCGTCGCTTCATCAATCATGCGGATGTCCTGTCATTGGGTGCTGCATCATCTGGCGCATATGTCATGATAAGCGTGGCCTGTGTAGCGTCGCCGCCAGGTTCGGGAGAAACCAGAAGCGGCCGGAACCCGACCTTCTCATAGGCCCGGACGGCCCGGCCATTGGCGGCATCCGGATCGATGATGATGCAGTCATGGCCCTCGGTGATCAAGCGCTCGACAAACGCCTTCAGCGCAGCGCTGCCGATGCCTTGCGAAAGATCGGCCGCGTCGCCGATCGACAGATCCACGCCGACGCCATGGGCCGGCACTTGCCGCAGCCAGGGCGCTTCGGTCAACCACGGCTCGCACAGGGCGTCAGCGATGATCCAGTTCTGGATGTAACCTGCGGGCCGGCCGTCGAGCAGGATCAGAAACGGCCGGGTCGAATCCCTGCCCTCGACCATGTCGCGGATATGGGCAAGTTCCGTTTCCCACTTCTCGCCCCACCATTCCTGCCAATGCGGCGTCTTCAGCCACCCCTCAAGCAGGGACAAGTCGTCTGATCCGACCGGCCGGAATTCGATCCGGGTGGTGTCAATCGAGCTCAAGGGTTTCGATCACGATATTGGAGTTGGTGTAGACGCAGATGTCGCCGGCAATTTCCATGGCCCGTCGGGCGATTTCCTCGGCAGTCTTGTCCGTGTCCATCAGCGCGCGGGCGGCGGCATAGGCGTAATTGCCGCCCGAGCCGATGGCCATGGTGCCATGTTCGGGTTCAAGCACATCGCCATTGCCGGTGATCGCCAGCGTCACGCTCTTGTCCGCTACCAGCATCATCGCCTCGAGCCGCCTGAGATAGCGGTCGGTGCGCCAGTCCTTGGCTAGTTCGACCGCGGCGCGGGTCAATTGGCCCTGATACTGCTCAAGCTTGGCTTCGAGCCGTTCGAGCAGCGTGAAGGCGTCGGCGGTGGCGCCTGCAAAGCCTGCGATAACGGCATCGTCCTTGCCGATACGGCGGACCTTGCGCGCATTGCCCTTCATCACCGTCTGGCCCAGGCTGACCTGGCCGTCTCCGGCCATGACCACCTGGTTGCCCTTGCGGACGGTGATGATTGTGGTGGCATGCATCGCGCCAAAGGGATTTTGCTCGCCCATGGGGCCTCCTTCCGAGAAGCGGCGGCAGGCCGCACTGTCTTGATCTTCGCTCTATGTAAGCGCAGGGAATATGATTGCAAACGGTCGCCGCTTTCTAACGCCGGCGTCCGACCAAAGCCATCTGGATATTTACCGTGCGGACTGGTATTGACCGCGCCAAAGCCTTGCTCGGAGACCGCTGATGGCCCAGACTCAAACCGCGCGCGCCGCCGCTGTCGCCCGCAAGACCAATGAAACCGATATTTCCGTATCTCTGTCGGTTGATGGCACCGGCACGGGGTCGATTTCAACCGGCATCGGGTTCTTTGACCACATGCTCGAGCAGCTCAGCCGCCATTCCCTGATCGATCTGGACGTCAAGGCCAAGGGCGACCTGCATATCGATGATCACCACACAGTCGAGGATACCGGCATTGCCATCGGCCAGGCGCTGTCGAAGGCGCTCGGGGACCGGAAAGGCATCACGCGCTATGCCTCGCTGGATCTGGCGATGGATGAGACCCTGACACGAGCGGCGATCGACATTTCAGGACGGCCCTTCCTGGTCTGGGATGTGGCGTTCACCTCGCCCAAGATCGGATCCTTTGACAGCGAGCTGGTCCGCGAATTCTTCCAGGCCCTGGCGCAGCATGGCGGCATTACCCTGCATGTGACCAATCTCTATGGCGCCAACAGCCACCATATTGCCGAAACATGCTTCAAGGCGGTGGCGAGGGTCTTGCGCACGGCGTGCGAAGTCGACCCGCGCCAGAGGGACCGGATCCCCTCGACCAAGGGATCACTGGCCTGACCCTGCCCGGCATCAGGCCGAACGGAGATATTTGACATGACCTCCTATCTAGTCTTGGCCAGCCCTGGGGCGCGGGAACCGGACGAGCGCTCTGTGGTGATTGCCGACCGTTTCGCATTTCTCGGCTTTATCGCGCCGGTGATCTGGCTCCTGTTCAACCGGCTCTGGCTTGAAGCGTTTGCGGCTGCGCTGGTGACCGTTGCGGCGAGCATGCTGGCGGGCGCCGCTGGACAGCCGGTCTTGGGCCTTGCGATTGGCCTCGCGCTGCAGGTGATCACCGGGCTCGAAGGCCGCAACTGGCGCGTGGCCGCCCTGCAGCGCCGCGGCTGGCGGCTGGTCGATGTTGTGGAAACCGATTCGTCCGATACAGCCTTCGAAATCCATGCAGCCCGTGCTGTCAGAAATGAGGCATCACCCATGCCTGCCAGCCCCCGGACCAACCGACATCGTTTGATGCCGGGCCGTCCGGGCACAGGCGTAGCAGGCTCCATCGGGATGGTGCCGGTGGAAAGGAATTGAGCCCGATGCAGGTCGTCATCGTTGACTACGGATCGGGCAATCTTCGCTCCGCGCTCAAGGCGTTCGAGCGCGCCGCCCGCGAATCGGGCGTCTCCGCCACCATCACATTGAGCGCCGATGCCGAACATGTCGCCAAAGCCGATCGCGTCGTCCTGCCAGGCGTTGGCGCCTATGCCGATTGCCGCGCGGGACTTGACGCCATCGACGGCATGAGCGCGGCGCTTCGCCACGCGGTCGAGACCAGGGCGCGTCCGTTCCTCGGCATCTGTGTCGGCATGCAGCTGATGTCGACCAGGGGGCTCGAAAAAACAGTAACGCAAGGCTTTGACTGGATCTCCGGCGATGTGGTTGAAATCGAGCCATCGAATCCGGCTTTGAAAATTCCGCAGATCGGCTGGAACACGCTCGATCTCGCACGTCAGCACCCGTTGTTCGACGGTATCCCCACCGGACCGGACGGGCTGCACGCCTATTTCGTGCACTCCTATCATTTGGCGGCGAACAATCCCTCGGATGTGCTTGCGACAACGGAGTATGGGGGACCGGTGACCGCCGCCGTAGCGCATGAAAACAGGGCGGGCACCCAGTTCCACCCGGAGAAGAGCCAGACGCTGGGTCTGGCCCTGATCGCCAATTTCCTCAAATGGAAGCCCTGACATGATCCTGTTTCCCGCTATCGATTTGAAGGATGGCCAGTGCGTCCGGCTCAAGCTCGGCGAAATGGCTTCGGCCACGGTCTACAACGAAGACCCGGCGGCTCAGGCGCGCGCCTTCGAGGACCAGGGCTTTGAGTGGCTGCATGTGGTCGATCTCAACGGGGCGTTCGAAGGCCAGTCGGTCAATGGCGTTGCGGTCGAAGCGATCCTCAAAGCGACAAAAAACCCGGTTCAGCTCGGTGGCGGCATCCGGACGCTCGCCCATATAGAATCCTGGCTGGACAAAGGCCTTGCCCGCGTGATTCTCGGCACCATCGCGGTGCGCGATCCCGATCTCGTGAAACAAGCCTGCAAGCAGTTCCCCGGCCGCGTTGCCGTCGGCATTGACGCCAAGGGCGGCAAGGTCGCGGTCGAGGGCTGGGCCGCGGCGTCCGAATTGGGCGTCATTGAGCTGGCCAAGCGTTTCGAGGGCGCAGGCGTCGCCGCCATCATCTACACCGACATCGACCGCGACGGCGTCCTTGCCGGCATCAACTGGGAGTCGACCATCGAGCTGGCCGACGCCGTGTCGATCCCGGTCATTGCTTCGGGCGGCCTCGCCTCGATTGCCGACATCGTCCGGATGAAAATGCCTGATGCCGCGCGTCTCGAAGGCGCGATCTCCGGAAGGGCGCTCTATGATGGCCGCATCGATCCGGCCGAGGCGCTTGCGATCCTCAACGGCACGCTTACGGTCGAGGCCGCCAAATTCGAGGAAGCCGACCGCTCATGACCCTCAAATCCCGCGTTATTCCGTGTCTGGATGTTAAAGATGGCCGCGTCGTCAAGGGTGTCAATTTCGTCGATCTGATCGATGCCGGCGATCCGGTCGATGCCGCCAAGGCCTATGACGCGGCGGGTGCGGACGAGCTTTGCTTTCTCGACATCACCGCATCGTCGGACAATCGCGAGACCATTTTCGACGTCGTGGCGCAAACGGCCGAACACTGTTTCATGCCCCTGACCGTTGGCGGCGGCGTCCGGGCGGTGTCAGACATCCGCAGGCTTCTCCTGGCCGGCGCCGACAAGGTCTCGATCAACACCGCGGCGGTGACCAATCCCGATTTCGTCGCCGAAGCCGCCGACAAGTTCGGCAACCAGTGCATCGTCGTCTCGGTGGATGCCAAGAAGGTTTCCGCGCCCGGTGAGGAAGACCGCTGGGAGATCTTCACCCATGGCGGCCGCACGCCAACCGGCATCGAAGCCATTGGTTTTGCCAGCCGGATGGTTGATTTGGGCGCCGGCGAGATCATGCTGACATCGATGGACCGGGACGGCACCAAATCCGGCTATGACATCGCGCTCACCCGGGCTGTCGCCGATGCGGTGCGGGTGCCGGTGATTGCTTCGGGCGGCGTTGGCAATCTCGATCATCTGGTTGAGGGGATCCGCGACGGTCACGCCACCGCCGTGCTCGCGGCCTCGATTTTCCATTTTGGAACCTATACGATCCATGAAGCCAAACAGTACATGGCCGATGCCGGGCTTGACATGCGCATGGTCTGACCGGGCCGTCACAGGAATTCTTTGGGAGACTCGCCCGCAATGACCAGCTTCACCCTCGCAGACCTTGAGCGGATCGTGGATGACCGAGCGTCGGCCGATCCGTCCCAGTCCTGGACGGCGAAGCTTGTCGCCGCCGGCATGCCGAAGGCCGCCAAGAAGCTCGGCGAGGAAGCCATCGAAACCGTGATCGCTGCGACCTCCCAATCCCGGGGCGAACTTGTCGGCGAAGCCGCCGATCTTCTGTACCACCTCATGGTCGTCCTCAAGATTGCCGGCGTTCCGCTTCACGAGGTGCTGGAAGAGTTGGAAGGCCGGACCGCGCAATCGGGCCTTGACGAGAAGGCGGGGCGCAAGTCGGAGTAATCATGGATCAGACCGAAAAACAGCCGCGAGCCCTCGATCATTTCAGAGGCGATGACTTTTCCCCCTACCGTTTTTTCACAGCGGACCAGTGGGCGGCCTTCCGCGCCGATACGCCGCTGACTCTGACGGAAAACGAGGTTCGCCGGCTTCGGTCGCTCAACGACCCGGTGGATCTTGATGAGATACGGCGGATCTATCTGTCGCTGTCGCGACTGCTGTCCGCCCATGTCGAATCCTCGCAATTGCTGTTTGAACAGCGCAAGCGCTTCCTCAGCCTGTCCAATGTGACCAAGACGCCCTTCATCATCGGCATCGCCGGGTCCGTGGCGGTGGGCAAGTCGACCACGGCCCGTGTTCTCACCGAGCTTCTGGCGCGCTGGCCCTCAAGCCCCAAGGTGGACCTGGTGACAACGGACGGATTCCTGTACCCCAACGAGGTGCTGCGGCGCGAGAACCTGATGGACCGCAAGGGCTTTCCGGAAAGCTATGATGTCGGCGCTGTCCTGCGGTTTCTTTCGGAGATCAAGGCCGGCCAGCACAATGTCCGCGCGCCGCGCTATTCGCACCTGACCTATGATGTGCTGCCGGGCGAATTCACCACTATCGACCGACCCGATATCCTGATCTTCGAGGGCATCAATGTCCTGCAGGTGCGTGACCTGCCCGAGGACGGCAAGATCGTTCCCTTCGTGTCCGACTTCTTCGATTTCTCGATCTATATCGACGCCGAGGAAGCCGATATTCACAAATGGTATGTCGACCGGTTCATGAACCTGAGGCAGACCGCGTTCCGCGATCCGGAATCCTTCTTTCACCGCTACGCCGCTATCAACGAGGACGCTGCCCGCGCCATCGCAGAGAGTCTGTGGGAGAACATCAACCTCAAGAATCTCAAGCAGAATATCCTGCCGACGCGCCCGCGTGCCGACCTGATCCTGCGCAAGGGTCCGAATCACCTTATCGAGCAGGTGGCATTGCGCAAGCTGTGAGCGAGACCCGGAGCAATCGTCGGAAGCTCAGGCGCTGACCCGGCGCAGCGTCAGGTTGATGCGGCCGCCATCTCTCAAGAGCGTCGATGTTGTCGGGTAAATCCGGTCGACCCCGTGGAAAGCAAGCCGGCTTGCCCCGCCGAGAACCACGATGTCGCCGCTCTCCAGCCGGAATGACCGGGTGGGCCCGCTGCGTTCCGTTCCGCCGATCCGGAACAGACAGGCGTCGCCAAGCGACACGGACAGCACCGGCGCGGAAAAATCAGCCTCGTCCCGGTCCTGGTGCAGGCCCATGCGAGCATTTTCATCGTAGAAATTGACCAGGCAGGCCTGCGGCGGCCGCGTGTCCCCGCTCAGCTCCATCCAGATCTTCAGCAGGCTTTCGGGAATGGGGGGCCAGGGTGCGCCGGAGACCGGGTGGCGGTCCTGGTACCGGTAGCCCGCCTTGTCGGCGACCCAGCCGAGCTCGCCGCAATTGGTCATCCTGACGCTCAGCGGCTTGCCGGTTCGCGGCATTTCCGGGCGGTAGAGCGGTGCCTGGACCGCCACCGCCCGGATGTCTTCCACCAGCAGCTCCTGCGCGGCCCGGTCGAGATGACCCGGGATGTGGCGCATCCCCTTGGGCAGGACGAGCATCTGCTGCTTTCCCGATTCGACCGCCGTCTCAGGCGGTTTCGATATCCGGAATGCGCAAGACCTGGCCAGGATAGATCTTGTCGGGGTGCGACAGCATCGGTGTGTTGGCTTCAAAGATCACTGTGTGTTTCGGACCCTTGCCCTTGCCATAGGCAGCCTCGGCGATCTTCCAGAGATTATCGCCCTTCTTCACGGTATGAAAACGCGGCGCTTTGGCCGGTGTGGAAGCCTTGGTCAGTTCGGACTCAGGACCCCCCACCTTCAGTTCGTCGGCTTCCACCTTGGAGATACCCAGGGTGTTGCCCACTGCGATGATCGCTTTCTCGAAGATCGATTGGTCCTCGACAACGCCCGACAGGACGACCTTGTCGCCGTCGACCTTGACATCAACCTTGTCTGTGCCGAGGTCGAACGAATCCAGTTCCTTCTTGACCGCGTCGGCTTCGGGCGCGTCATCATCGCCGCCGATGCCGAGCTTCTTTCCTGCCGACTTGATGAAATCGAAAATGCCCATGTCTCGTCATCTCCTTGAGTGAACTATGCCTGACTTAAGCACGACGCAGCCCCGCCGCCAACAAAAAGCTGTCTTCGGCCTACTCATCGGTGACTTTGCCGCGGGCTTTCTTGATCGTCGACCTGCCCGACTTGGCCGCAAGCCGGCGTTCCACCGATCCGCGTGTCGGCCTGGTCTTTCGCCGCGGCGGCGGCGGCGGTTCGGAAGCCTGATCGATCAGTTCCGCGAGCCGGGCGCGGGCATCCGCCCGGTTGCGCTCCTGGGTGCGGAAGCGGTTGGCCTCGATGATGATGACGCCGTCCTTGGACACCCGGCTGCCGCCAAGCCGGATGGCGTTGGTCTTGACCCGTTCGGGCAGGGATGGCGAACTGCGGATGTCGAACCTCAACTGCACCGCCGTGGCGACCTTGTTGACATTCTGGCCGCCGGGACCCGAGGCGCGAATGAAGCTTTCGCTCAGTTCCCAGGCGGCGATGACGATCCCGCGCGCGGCATGTAAGGCCATGGAGCTCATGGCGCTGTCTTCCAGAAAAGGACATCCTGTTCGTCTTTTCGGTTGATCGCCGGGACCCGCGCACCTTTCGCCGGATGACCGGCAACGAGCAGCACCAGCGGCTTTTCATTGTCGGGCCTGCCGCAGATCTGGTTGAGAAACCCCATCGGCGAGGGTGTATGGGTGAGCGTTGCAAGGCCGGCTGAATGCAGGCTGGCGATCATGAGGCCGATGGCGATGGAAACGGATTCGGGCACATAATAGTGCTTGATCTTGCGGCCGTCGGCATCAAGGCCCCAGCGCTGGGCGAAAATGACGATCAACCATGGCGCGGTTTCGAGAAACGGTTTTTCCCAGTCGGTTCCGAGCTGCGCCAGTGCGCCTAGCCACTCCTCTCCGGCCCTGCCATTGTAAAAAGCGCGTTCTTCCTCTTCGGCGGCAAGCCTGATGGCCCGTTTGGCGCCGGGATCGCTGATCGCGACAAAACTCCAGGGCTGTTGATTGGCGCCCGACGGCGCGGTTGCGGCCGTCCGGACTGCCAGTCGGATGATCTCCGGATCAACGGGATCGGGCGCAAAATCCCGCACCGTGCGGCGTGACTGCATCAGGTCGTAAAACTGGCGTGCGCCGCTCAGCATCTCGGCATCCGTCTTTCGCGCCAGCGAAAGCGCAACGGTCTGTGCGGCTTGGGCCATGACGCTGATCTCCCGGCGTAAAATTCGACCGGCAGAAAATGCGCGACAGGCCCCGCCGGGTCAACGGGGCCTGTCCAAGAATGTCCGGTGTAGAGTGCGGGATTATTCTGCCGCGGCCTTGAAGCCGGGCGCCGCATCAAGGACCGAGCCATCGACATGGGCTTCGAACTTGGTGAAGTTGTCGACAAACATGCTCACCAGACGACTGGCGGCGGCGTCATAGGCAACCGGGTCGGCCCAGGTCGAGCGGGGATCGAGAATGGCGCCGTCGACGCCTTCAACCGCCATCGGCACGGCAAAGCCGAAATGCGGGTCAAGGCGGAAATCCGCGTTCTCAAGCGATCCGTCGAGAGCTGCAGCGAGCAGCGCACGCGTTGCCTTGATCGGCATGCGCTGGCCCGTGCCATAGGCACCGCCGGTCCAGCCGGTATTGACCAGCCAGCAACAGACCTTCTGGTCATGGATCAGCTTGCGCAGCAGTCCGCCATAGACTGAGGGGTGGCGTGGCATGAAGGGTGCGCCAAAGCAGGTGGAAAATGTGGCTTCGGGTTCGGTGACGCCCTTTTCCGTTCCGGCCACCTTGGCTGTGTAGCCGGAGAGGAAATGATACATGGCCTGATCCGGCGTCAGCTTTGCGATCGGAGGCATCACGCCGAAAGCATCCGCGGTCAGCATGATAATGTTGTGCGGATGGCCGGACCGGCCGCTCTCGCTGGCATTGGGGATGAAATGCAGCGGGTAGGCGCAGCGGGTGTTTTCGGTCAGTGAGGCGTCATCGAAATCGGGAATGCGATCCTGGTCAAGCACGACATTTTCCAGAACCGTGCCGAAACGTTCCGTGGTGCCGAAAATTTCCGGCTCCGCTTCGCGCGACAGCCGGATGGTCTTGGCATAACAGCCGCCTTCAAAGTTGAACACGCCGTTTTCTCCCCAGCCATGTTCATCGTCGCCGATCAGGGTACGTTTCGGGTCGGCCGAAAGTGTTGTCTTGCCGGTTCCGGATAGACCGAAGAACACCGCCGTGTCGCCATCGGGCCCGGCATTGGCCGAGCAGTGCATCGGCATCACGCCCTTGGCGGGCAGAATGTAGTTCAGCGCGGTGAACACCGACTTCTTCATTTCGCCGGCATAGGACGTGCCACCAATCAGGACCAGGCCCTTCTGCAGATTGACGGCGATCACCGTTTCCGAACGGCAGCCATGACGGTCCGGATCGGCGCGGAAGGAAGGCAGATTGATGACGGTCAATTGCGGTACGAAATCCGCAAGTTCCGCCCGGTCGGGACGGATCAGCAGGTTGCGGATGAAAAGGGCGTGCCACGCATATTCCGTGATGACTCTCGACTTCAGAGCATGGTCCTGTTCCGCGCCGCCGATAAGATCCTGAACGAACAGATCATGATCCTTGGCATGGGCCGCCATGTCGGCATGCAACAGGTCAAAGGCTCCCGGGGACATCGGCTTGTTGTTGTCCCACCAGATCTGACCATCGGTGGACGCATCGCGGACGACGAACTTGTCCTTGGCGGAACGGCCGGTGTGCTGGCCGGTCAGCGCCCGCAGCGCGCCATGAGCGGTCAGGACGGCTTCGCCCCGGGCCACGGCGAACTCGACCAGTTCCGCCTCACCAGTATTGTAGCGCACCAGTCCAGTGGTGTTCAGGCCGCAAAGACCGATTTCGGCTGACGGGTTACGCACCCTCAAGTCTTCACTCATTACCGATTCCCTTTCGCTCAGGCGCAGGCCAGGTTCAAATTTGGCCGGAACATAGGGTCGGGAATAACAAAAAACAACAAGCAATTGGGTGTTTACTTAATGAAATCAAAGTATTAATCGATTTAAAAAAGAACGCATCCATTTAAATCGGTTCAATCGACACTTGCAGACAAACCCGCCGGATATGGCTCTGGTAATGAGGGAATGACACCGCCGGTGATCTGTGCCACATTTTGTTCTCACTTTATCCTCATGGACGTGGCGGCGGGACCCGGCAATGACGCGATAACGCGCCTGACCCGGATTAGCGGGGGCACTTCCTAAGAGGCGTGCTTGAACATGATGGAGACGACAGACATGCAGACAATCGCGCTCGTCGACGACGACCGCAACATCCTTACCTCGGTTTCGATAGCGCTCGAAACAGAAGGGTATCGTGTTGAAACCTACACCGATGGCGCCTCCGCTCTGGATGGTTTGCTGGCGCGTCCTCCGCAACTGGCCATCTTCGATATCAAGATGCCGCGCATGGACGGAATGGAGCTTCTGCGCCGTTTGCGGCAGAAATCGGATATTCCGGTGATCTTCCTCACCTCCAAGGATGAAGAGATCGATGAATTGTTCGGCCTCAAGATGGGCGCCGATGATTTCATCACCAAACCGTTTTCCCAGCGGCTTCTGGTCGAACGGGTCAAGGCGGTGCTGCGCCGCGCCGCCAACCGGGAAGCAGCGGCGGCCACACCCGGCCGCGCCACCAGCGCGCCGACAAAGTCGCTCGAACGCGGCAATCTGGTCATGGACCAGGAGCGCCATACCTGCACCTGGAAGAACGAGCCCGTGACGCTGACCGTGACCGAGTTCCTGATCCTGCAGTCGCTGGCGCAGCGGCCGGGCGTGGTCAAGAGCCGGGATGCGCTGATGGATGCCGCTTACGACGAGCAGGTCTATGTCGATGATCGAACCATCGACAGCCATATCAAGCGGCTGCGCAAGAAGTTCAAAATGGTCGATGATGATTTTGACATGATCGAAACCCTCTATGGGGTCGGGTACCGGTTCAGGGAAGCGGCATGAGCGGCAGGTCTCCTCTTGCCCGGTGCTTGATGTGGCGAAAGCGACATGACGGCTGAAACCGAGGAAATTGGCAGCGCCGAGGACGAGAGTGCGTCAGAGCCGCGCCGGTCGAAAGGCTGGATTCATCCGGTGACATTGGTGCGCCGGATGTTCGGCAACCTGATCTTTTCCAGCCTGACGCGTCGCATCCTGTTTCTCAACCTGGCGGCGCTGATCGTCCTGGTCTCGGGGATCCTGTATCTCAACCAGTTCCGCGAGGGTCTGATCGACGCCCGGGTGGAAAGCCTTCTGACCCAGGGCGAGATCATCGCCGGCGCGGTGGCGGCATCGGCATCGGTCGACACCAATTCGATCACCATTGATCCTGAAAAGCTTCTTGAGCTTCAGGCCGGGCAGAGCATATCGCCCACCAATTCCAACGAGAATCTGGATTTCCCGATCAATCCGGAGCGCGTGGCTCCGGTGTTGCGGCGGCTGATTTCGCCAACCCGGACGCGCGCGCGCATCTATGATGACGATGCCAGCCTGATCCTGGATTCACGCTACCTCTACACCAGCGGCCAGGTTCTCCGCTATGATCTGCCGCCGGCGGAAGCCGAGCCAATCAGCCTGTCCGAGACCCTGACGGCCTGGTTCAACCGGTTGTTCCAACGCCGCGACCTGCCGCTCTACAGGGAGCCGCCAGGTGCTGATGGTTCGATCTATCCCGAGGTGATGAATGCGCTGACTGGCGGACGCGGCGCTGTGGTGCGGATGACGGAGAAGGGCGAGCTGATTGTCTCGGTGGCGGTCCCGGTCCAGCGGTTCCGCGCGGTCCTGGGCGTCCTGCTGCTGTCGACCCAGGCCGGCGATATCGACAAGATCGTCCATGCCGAGCGAATGGCCATCTTCAGGGTGTTTGGCGTTGCCGCCATGGTCACGATTGTCCTGTCGCTGCTCCTTGCCAGCACCATCGCCACGCCTCTGAGACGCTTGTCGGCAGCAGCCGTCCGTGTGCGCCGCGGTGTGAGGGCGCGCGAGGAGATTCCGGATTTTTCAGACCGGCAGGATGAGATTGGGAATTTGTCGGTTGCGCTGCGTGACATGACCAATGCGCTCTATGACCGGATTGCCGCAATCGAGAGTTTCGCCGCCGATGTCAGCCACGAGCTCAAGAACCCGCTCACCTCTTTGCGCAGTGCGGTGGAAACCTTGCCGCTTGCCCGCAATGAGCATTCCCGCAAGCGGCTCATGGATGTCATCCAGCACGATGTCCGCCGCATGGACCGCCTGATCAGCGATATTTCCGATGCGTCACGGCTTGACGCGGAGCTCGCGCGACAGGACGGCGTTTCCGTCGACATGAGAACGCTGCTCACTGACCTTGTGGATATTGCTCGTCAAATCCGCGCGGGCGGCAAGAGTGTGGCTATCGAGTTGAAGGTCGACAGCCGCAATAGCTCGAAAACCGCGTTCACCGTTCTGGGTCATGATCTCAGACTGGGTCAGGTCGTCACCAATCTGATTGAAAACGCCCGTTCCTTCGTGCCCGAGACGGGAGGCCGCATCACCATACGGCTCAGTCGCCGTCGCGGGATGGTGCAGGTCATGATCGATGACAACGGCCCCGGAATTCGCGCCGAAGTCATTGAACGCGTGTTCGAGCGGTTTTACACCGACCGCCCGGATGGGGAGGATTTCGGACAGAACTCCGGTCTTGGCCTGTCCATCAGCCGCCAGATCATCCAAGCCCATGGCGGTCGCCTGACCGCAGAGAACATTCCGGGCAAGGAAGATGGCGCATGGGCCGGCGCCCGCTTCATCATTGAACTGCCCGCCGAAAACCCATGACGGAGGGTATTGTTGAGGACGGCGAGAGCATTCATGCCACCGCGATCGTCGTCGGGCCGGCCGGTCTGTTGTTCGTCGGACCTTCCGGGTCGGGAAAAAGCAGCATCGCCTTCGCCTGTCTCACCGCAGCGCGCGCGCGGGGTTGGAATGCGGCGCTGATTGCCGATGACCGGACTTGCCTGGTGGTCAGGGGAGGCCGCTGCATCGCGTCCTGCCCCGAACCGATCCGCGGCCTTCTGGAACTGCGCGGCACAGGCATCGTCACATTGCCAAGGCTCAACCGGGCGGTCGTCAATCTTGTGGTGGAGCCTGCGGTGCCGTCTGCCGCGACCCGGCTTCCGCCAGAAAGTGAAACCTTTTCGTGCAATGGAATTGCAGTGCCACTCCTGCGTCTGTGGCACAATGGCGCAGCTGATCCGCTTTCCTGCATCCTCGCAAGCCGGCCGGAGCTGTTTCTGGCGCGATAAAGGGCATGGCGACTAGAATTGCTACAATTGTGACGTTTTTGGCTTGAACTTCGCCTGCTTCTGTCCAAGATGAAAATCGGAAAAACTGTTCGCAGCTGCGAAGCAATCGGCATGGCCTGGTGACACAAGGGCTGGGTGGGATGCTGCTGGAGGCAAAATGATCGGATTGGTGCTTGTCACCCATGGCAAGCTCGCGGAGGAGTTTCGGCATGCGCTAGAGCATGTGGTCGGATCCCAAACCGCCCTTGAAACAGTCTGTATCGGACCCGAGGATGACATGGACCAGCGTCGGCTCGATATTGTCGGGGCCGTGTCGCGGGTCGAAACCGGCCATGGCGTCATCATTCTGACCGACATGTTTGGCGGCACGCCGTCCAACTTGTCGATATCGGTTATGGATTCGGGCCGTATCGAGGTCATTGCCGGCGTCAACTTGCCGATGCTGATCAAGCTGGCCGGAGTTCGCGGCTCCAATGACATGCAGAAGTCGCTCGCTGACGCTCAGGATGCGGGACGCAAATATATCAATGTCGCAAGCCGCCTGCTGTCCGGCAAATGATGGTCGATGCCACGGTCAAGTCCCGATCCTTCGAGATCGTCAACAAGCGCGGACTGCATGCGCGCGCTTCCGCCCGGTTTGTGCAGACCGTCGAGGGCTATGACGCCAGGGTGCGGGTGACGCGTGAAGGATCGACTGTCGGCGGAACCTCGATCATGGGGTTGATGATGCTGGCGGCCAGCACCGGATGTTCGATTCACGTTGAAGCCGAAGGCCACCAGGCGGACGAGGTGCTGGATGCGCTTGCAGTGCTGATTGCCGGCAAGTTCGGCGAAGACGCCTGAACAAACCCACATAAAGACATCTTTATATCATATTGCCAGCATGGCCCTTTCCTGCTATTGCACCGCCATGCAATCCAGCCTGTCCCGTCTGGATCTCAAAACCTTTGGGAAAATCATATGACTGACACTCAAGACTACGTCGTTGCCAATATCGAGCTGGCCGATTTTGGCCGCAAGGAGCTTGATATCGCCGAAACCGAAATGCCCGGCCTGATGTCGTTGCGCGAGGAATTCGGATCGCAAAAGCCGCTCAAGGGCGCGCGGATCGTCGGCTCGCTGCACATGACCATTCAGACCGCCGTTCTCATCGAAACTCTCACAGCGCTGGGCGCCGATGTGCGCTGGGCATCGTGCAATATCTACTCGACCCAGGATCACGCCGCTGCAGCCATCGCCAAGAGCGGCGTTCCGGTGTTTGCCATCAAGGGCCAGAGCCTTGAGGAGCACTGGGACTATCTCGACAAGTCGTTCCAGTTCGCCGATGGACCCAACCTGATCCTTGACGATGGCGGCGACGCCACGCTTTACGTGCTTCTTGGCGCCCGCGCCGAAGCCGGCGAGGACATCATCCCGGTTCCCGCTTCCGACGAAGAAGCCGTCATCAAGGTGCAGATCAAGAAGCGCATGGAAGCCTCGCCGGGCTGGTTCACCAAGGTGCGCGATCAGATTGTCGGCGTCTCCGAAGAGACAACGACCGGCGTCCACCGTCTTTATGAACTGCAGAAGAAGGGCCTGCTGCCTTTCCCCGCGATCAACGTCAATGATTCCGTCACCAAGTCGAAGTTCGACAACAAGTACGGCTGCAAGGAAAGCCTCGTTGACGGCATCCGCCGCGCAACCGACACCATGATGGCCGGCAAGGTTGCCGTGGTCTGCGGCTATGGCGACGTGGGCAAGGGCTCTGCGGCTTCGCTGCGTGGCGCCGGCGCCCGGGTCAAGGTCACCGAAATCGATCCGATCTGCGCCTTGCAGGCCGCCATGGATGGCTTCGAAGTGGTCCTGCTCGAAGATGTGGTCAAGAGCGCCGACATCTTCATCACCACCACCGGCAACAAGGACGTGATCCGGCTCGAGCACATGCGCGAGATGAAGGACATGGCCATTGTCGGCAACATCGGCCACTTCGACAACGAGATCCAGGTCGCCGCGCTCAAGAACCACAAATGGACCAACATCAAGGACCAGGTCGACATGATCGAGATGCCCTCGGGCAATCGCATGATCCTTCTGAGCCAGGGCCGTCTGCTCAATCTCGGCAACGCCACCGGTCACCCGAGCTTCGTTATGTCGGCGTCCTTCACCAACCAGGTGCTGGCGCAGATCGAGCTCTGGACCAAGGGCGACGAGTACCAGAACCAGGTCTATGTGCTGCCCAAGCACCTCGATGAAAAGGTCGCCCGTCTGCATCTCGACAAGATCGGCGCGAAGTTGACCCAGCTTCACACCGAGCAGGCCGACTATATCGGCGTGACCGTGGAAGGCCCGTTCAAGCCGGAACACTACCGGTACTAATTTTCCGGCAGATACCCACAACATATTGAAACCGCATCCTTGACAACAAGGGTGCGGTTTCTTTTTGCGCTTCCTCCCCTTCTCCGTGATTCGCGAAGCGGGTATGTTTTTGGTCATTGATTCGTTTTGCGTTGTGGCGGCGCAATTTGCGGATCGGCGATGTCTAGTCAGACGGGCGGCGAGGGGACCAGGACATGCCGGTGAAGAGAGATTCACTCAGGCGCGACAGTTTGGGGCGCGGCAGTTTCATCGGCTTGAAACAGGCCGTGGCGTCCCGTCTGGTTGCATGCCGGCGCAGGTTCCTGACGGGAACGGCCCTTGTGACCGGCTTCCTTCTCGCCCCCGCAGGAGCAGCCCTGGCCCAGACAACAGGCGGTCTGTCAGTTTCCTCCATGGAAGTCGTGAACTTCGCCATGGTCATCGGCGCCATTTCTGCGGCCATGATCTCGGCCATCTGGCTTATCCGCGAGCGCGGCAAGATCGACCTGGAAAATGCCGAGCTGCGGACTTCCCTGGCCGACGCCAATGCCAAGCTGTCCAGACACCAGGCGCTGATCATTGACCGGGATCGCCAGATCGTGGTGTGGGACGGCGTAGGGCTACCCGCGGAAGTGCTCGGAAATCTCGCGCCGGAGACCGGGGCACCGCAACGGCCCAGCGACTTCCTGGCGTTTGGCCGTTGGCTGGAACCACGATCCGCAGCCGGCCTGGATGAGGCCATCGACAGGCTCAGGGCCCAGGCCGAGCGCTTTGACCTGATTGTGGAAACGATCCGCGGCCACGTCGTCGAGGCCCAGGGCCGGGTCTCGGGCGGCCGCGCCTTTGTCCGCTTCGTCACCCTGTCCAATGTCCGCGCCGAACTGGCTGAACTCAAGACCGAGCGGAACCGGTTGCTGGTGTCACTTGATACGTTCCAGGCGTTGCTCGATGTCATCGACATGCCGGTCTGGCTGCGCGGGCCGGACGCAAAGCTGATCTGGGTCAACAATGCCTACACCCGTGCCGTTGAGGGCGCGGATCGTCAGGACGTGCTGACCCGCGGCCTGGAGCTGCTGGGAACCGCCGCGCGCGAACGCGTTCGCGCAGCCGTGACCCCGGAACGGCCGTTTCTCGACAAGATTTCGACCGTCATCCACGGTCATAGGCGCTTTCTTGAGGTCGCTGACGTCAAGACGCCGTCCGGCAATGCCGGCCTGGCGCTGGATGTGTCGATTGAAGAGGATCTGCGCGAGGAACTTCGGCGTACGATCCAGAGCCATGCCGAAACGCTCGACCATCTGGCGACGCCGGTGGCAATTTTCGACCGCGATCAGCGGCTTCAGTTTCACAATCAGGCCTTCCAGCGCCTGTGGGAACTGGATACGCCGTTTCTGGCGCGCCGGCCCGACAACGCTGAGTTTCTCGAGCGCCTCCGCGCCGAAGGCAAGCTGCCCGAGCCGCATGCCTGGCGCGAGTGGAAGGAGCAGATCCTCTCGGCCTACCGAGCTGTCGAGACCACGCCGCAACTCTGGCACCTG
The DNA here is from genome assembly GCA_019084245.1 of Hoeflea sp. GTDB lineage: Bacteria > Pseudomonadota > Alphaproteobacteria > Rhizobiales > Rhizobiaceae > Hoeflea. The sequence continues at coordinate 668,676 of JAHRFE010000028.1, read as the reverse complement.
CCGGATGGCCAGACCCTCAATGTCTTCGCCAACGCCCACCCGCAAGGCGGTGTCACCTGGGTCTTCGAGAACCTGACCGAGAAGGTCGATCTCGAAACCCGTTACAACACCCTGCTGCAGGTCCAGGGCGAAACCATCGACAACCTGGCCGAGGGCGTCGCGGTTTTCGGTCCGGATGGCAAGATCCGCCTGTCAAATCCATCCTTCCGGGCGCTCTGGGGCCTGAACGAGCAACAGGTCAAGCCGGGCACGCATATCCGGCTCATTTCCGAAGCCTGCGAGCCGTCCCATCGCGAGGCCGACGGCTGGAAGCTGTTTGCCGGAGCGATCACCGGGTTCGAGGATGAACGCCGCACCCGTGAGGGCCGCATCGAACTCACCACCGGCCTCATTCTGGATTACGCCATCGTTCCGCTGCCCAACGGGCAGACCATGATCGCCTTCGTCAATGTCACCGACAGCGTCGGCGCCGAGCGGATGCTGACCGAGAAAAACGAGGCGTTGCGCAAGGCCGATGCGCTCAAGAACGAGTTCGTCCAGCACGTGTCCTATGAGCTGCGCTCGCCGCTGACCAACATCATCGGCTTCACCGAATTGCTGCGCACACCGGATTTCGGCGCACTCAACGAACGCCAGTCCGAATATCTCGACCATATCTCCACCTCGTCCTCGGTGTTGCTGACCATCGTCAATGACATTCTCGACCTTGCCACGGTCGACGCCGGGATCATGCGGCTCGAACCGGATGCCGTGAACATCGCGGCCTTGTTCTCCGAAGCCGGAGACCAGATTTCCGATCGGCTGAAGGAAAGCGGCCTGTCGCTCGAGATCGATATCGCCGAAGCACCCGAAGAAATGATCGGAGATCATCAACGGCTCAAGCAGATCCTGTTCAAGCTGTTGATGAATGCCGCGAATTTTGCCCCGGATGGGTCGGTTGTCCGGCTTAGCTGCACGCAGGAAGACGATTCGGTCGTTTTCTCTGTGTCGGATTCAGGCCCCGGAATTCCCGAAGGCGCGCGCAAGGATGTGTTTGCCCGCTTTGAAACCAACGGCCAGACCGGCCGGCGCCGAGGCGCCGGACTGGGCTTGTCGATCGTCCAGAGTTTTGTCGGGCTGCACAACGGAACCGTTTCGATTGAAGGCGGGACCGAGGGCGGGGCGACAGTTATCTGCCGGTTCCCCACTGCCCGTCCACTTGCCCGCAACGCGGCCGAGTAACCCTCAATGCTAGCGGCACCGACGCGCGTCGAACTGGCTGATCCGGGCGCAACAGTGCTGTTTGCGGAAGACGTGGCGCTGGCCCTGAAGCCGGGCGACTGTCTGTGCCTGTCGGGCGATCTGGGTGCAGGAAAATCCACCTTCGCCCGCGCCCTGATCCGCGCAATCGCCGATGATGCCGACCTCGAGGCGCCAAGCCCGACCTTTACCCTGGTGCAGAGCTATCAGCTTCGCTTGCCGCTGGCGCATCTGGATCTTTACCGGATCGGATCGGCCGACGAGCTTGAGGAACTCGGCCTCGACGATGCGCTTGGCGAAGGCGCGGCCCTGATCGAATGGCCGGAAAGGGCGCTGGAACGTTTGCCCGAAGACAGCATCATGATGCGCTTTGAAGGGCTGGGTGACAGCCGCACCCTGACGATTTCCGCGCCGCCCGGCTTCGCCACCCGGCTTGAGCGGTCCCGCGCCGCCCGCCGGTTTCTCGACGAGACCGGTCTTGATCGGGCCGCCCGTCGGCATCTGCAGGGGGACGCGTCGTCGCGCAGCTATGAGACTGTCCGCCCGGTCGGCCGGGACCCGGTCATCCTGATGAATGCGCCGCGCCAGCCTGACGGTCCGCCCATCCGCGACGGGTTGCCCTATTCGCAGATTGCGCATCTGGCCGAGGACGTTGTTCCCTTTGTCGCCCTTGCGGGCTGGCTTCGCGCCCAGGGCTTCGCCGCGCCGGAAATCCTGGCTGCCGATCTCGATCAGGGCTTCCTGCTGATCGAGAACCTTGGAACGGCCGGAATTCTGGATGAAGAGGGCCGTCCCGATCCGGAGCGCTATGGCCTGGCGATCGATTGCCTTGCGGCGTTGCATTCGAAAGAGGCCCCGGGGTCCCTTCAGGTGAACGGCCGTCAGCATGTCGTGCCCCGCTACGATGCGCGGGCGATGCAGATCGAGGTCGAGCTTCTGACCGACTGGTACCTGCCCTGGCGCCGCGGCAGCCCGGTTTCCGATGACGAGCGGGCTGCCTATCTCGACCTGTGGCGGAGCCTGTTCGCGCGGCTTGAAAGCGCCGAGACATCGCTTGTGCTGCGCGACTATCACTCGCCCAACCTGATCTGGCGTGACCAGAAGTCGGGCTTCGACCGGCTCGGCATCATCGATTTCCAGGACGCGATGATCGGACCGTCGGCCTATGACGTGGCCTCGCTGTGCCAGGACGCAAGGGTGACCATCCCGCAAGCCCTCGCTGACCAACTGCTTGACCGGTATGTGCAGGCGCGCAGCAGCAATCCGGACTTTGATGAGCAGAAGTTCCGCGAGGCCTATGCGATCATGGCGGCGCAACGAGCCGCAAAAATCCTCGGCATCTTTGTCCGCCTCAAACAGCGCGATGGAAAACCCGGCTATCTGCGCCATTTGCCGCGGATCGAAGCCTATATCGCCGCTTCTCTTGCGCATCCGGTGCTGCAACCCTTGCGCTTATGGTTTGCAAAGGCTGGTATTGGCGCACCCGAATCATAGACCGGAACCGCCGTGCCGATACACATCACATCCGCCATGATCCTTGCCGCGGGGCTTGGCACCCGCATGCGCCCGATTACCGACACCATCCCCAAGCCGCTGGTCGAGGTGGCGGGCAAGCCGCTGATTGCCTACGGGCTTGAAGCCTGCGACCGGCTGGGCGTCGGTCGTGTGGTCGTCAATGTGCATTACCTGGCGCCGATGCTGGTGGAGTGGCTGTCGGCCCGGCCCGGCTCCGAAGTCCTGATATCCGACGAGACCGCCGAGCTCCTGGATTCGGGCGGCGGCGTCGTCAAGGCATTGCCGATGCTCGGACCCGATCCGTTCCTGATCCTCAACGCTGACACGTTCTGGGTCGAAGACCCCGATGCGGGCCAGGACAATCTGGCCATGATGGCGGACCGTTTCGATGCCGAATCGATGGACATCCTTTTGATGACCGCGCGACCGGATCAGGCCACCGGCCACACCGGCGCCGGTGATTTCACCCTCGATGCCGATGGACGCCTCACCCGCTACACGGGTGCGGGCGTGCCCGTGATCTATGCCGGCGCAATCATCCTGCATCCGCGGATCTTTGACGGCATCATGGACCGGAAGTTCTCCCTCAATCGCTGCTTTGACCGGGCAGCCAACGCCGGTCGCCTTTTTGGCGTGCCGATGCAGGGGCATTGGTTGACCGTCGGAACGCCCGAAGCCATCGGCGAGGCGGAAGCCGCCCGGTCGGCCTATCTTGAAAGCCGGAGAGCCGGCGCGGGCGAACCGGTCCGGTGACCCGGCCCACACCCAGGATCGTGACCATTCCGCCCGGTGCGGCTTTCCTGCGGACGCTTGCCGAAGGGATCCTCTCGGGCAGTCTGGTCCGTGAGCTTTGCTACGACCCGGCCAATCCGCTGTCGCTTGCCGGCGCCACCGTGTTCGTGCCCTCCCGCCGCGCCGCAAGGGCGCTGCGGTCTGACCTGACCGATCTGATCGGCAAGGGCTCGGCGATTCTGCCCTCGATCCGCGCCCTGGGCGAAACCGACGACGATGCCGGCTTCTTCGATGTCGCCGACCCCGACAGCCTGGCGCTCAATCCCCCCATTCCGCAGATCGCCGCCACCCTGCGCCTGGCCGATCTGGTGCTGGCCTGGAAACAGGCGCTGCCGCAAACGGTGCGGGATCATCTGGGCGGCATGCCACTGGTCGCGCCGGCCAATCCGGCTGATGCGATCTGGCTTGGCCGGTCGCTGTTCGATCTGATCCAGGCGGTTGAAACCGAAGAATGCGATTTTGCCGGCCTCGACAGCGTGATCGAGGCCGACTTGCAGCAATGGTGGCAGCTCACCGCCGAATTCCTCAGGATCGCCCGGGAATTCTGGCCTGCGCTGCTGGGTGAAATATCGCGCTCAAGCCCGGCCGCCCATCACAATGTGATGATCGACCTGTTCACCCGGAGCCTTGCTTCAGCCGTAGCCCATCGCCCGGTCATTGTCGCGGGGTCGACGGGTACCAGGCCGTCCACCGCGCGGCTGATTGCCACTGTCGCAAGCCTGGACCAGGGCGCGGTGATCCTGCCGGGGCTCGACCACGCCATGCGGCCGTCCCATTGGCAGGCCCTGTCGAAGGCCGCAACTCCACTCACCTCCGCGGATGGCCGCAGCCTGGTGGATGTGGCCATTCGCAGCCACCCGCAATATGGTCTTTTCCGGCTGCTTGAGACTTCAGGCTTTAACGCCGGTCGGATCGATGAAATTCCGGAGATTGGCGATAGCGCGCCTGACCTGCAGTCCCGCCGGGCCATCGTCTCAGCCGCATTGCTGCCGGCGCTCGCAACCGAGGCCTGGGGTGAGCCGGGCTTTCTGCCCGATGCTTCGCTGATCAGCGGCGGACTGGAGCATGTCAGCCTGATCGAGGCCGCCAATGAGCGCGAGGAAGCCTCCGCTCTGGCTGCCGCCATGCGCCGCGCGCTGGAGCCGCGCCCCGATGTGCCGGAGCCGACGGCGGCGCTGGTGACGCCGGACCGGAACCTGGCGCGCAGGGTGGTCATCGAGCTCCGCCGCTACGGCATCGAGGCCAATGATTCGGGCGGCGTTCCGCTGGCGTCGAGCCCGCAGGGCGGGCTGGCGCGGCTGGCGGTGCAGGTGGCGTTTGCGCCGGGCGACGCGGTGGCGATCGCGGCCCTGATCAAGCATCCTCTGGCGCGCTTTGGTTTGACCCGGAGTGAGATGCAGACTGGCGCAGGCCTGATCGAGCGGATCGCCTTGCGCGGCGGCAGCGGCGCGGCCGACATCGACGAACTTCCGGCCATGGTGGAGGCACGCCAGTCCCGTCGGCTTGATCGATACGCCGCCCAATGGCTCAGCCGAATCAGCGACAAGCAGGCAGATCAGGCGCTCGATTTTGCCCGCCGCGCAGCCGATGCGCTGGCGCCGCTGACGTCAGCGCTTGTTTCCCTCTCCGGTCCCGGTGTGACCAATCAGATCCCGATCGGCGTCCTGGCAGGCCTGACCGCCGAGGCGCTGGAAAGGATCGGCACCGACGAGACCGGCGCTCTCGATGCGCTCTGGGGCGATGAAGCCGGAGGCGACCTCGCCGGGCTGCTGCTCGAAACCCGCTACAGCGGCTCGATGCTTGCGATGACCGGTCACGAATGGATCGCTGCATTGGACGCGCTGATGGCGGGCAGAATGGTCAAGCCGCGCGGCGGCGGCCATCCCAGGGCCTTCATCTGGGGCGCGCTCGAAGCCCGTCTGCAGCATGTCGACACGCTGCTGATGGGCGGATTGAACGAGGGCGTCTGGCCGCAAGCCGGCCAGGAAGATCCGTTCCTGTCCCGCTCAATGAAGGCGGCGATCGGTCTGGAGCCGCCCGAACGCCGCATCGGCCAGGCAGCCCATGATTTCCAGATGGCGATGGGCGCCCCGGAAGTGGCGCTGTCGCGCTCCTTGCGCGCCAGCAAGGCGCCAACTGTTGCATCCCGCTGGCTGCAACGGCTGCTGGCGGTTGCCGGTGAACGGCCGGCAATGGAAATGCGGGCAAGGGGTGATGCCTTGCTCGCCCATGCGCGAAGCCTCGATCAAGGCCTTTCTTCCCCGCCAGCCCAGCGTCCCGAACCGCGCCCGCCCGCCGAGCTGCAGCCGAAGAGCTATTCCTTCTCGGAGGTGGGCAGGCTCCGCCGCGATCCCTATGCGATCTATGCCAGGCGCGTGCTCAGGCTTGATCCGCTGGAAGAATTTCTCGCCGATCCCGGCCCGCGTGAACGTGGCACGCTGTATCACCAGATCCTCGAGGAGTTCGTTTCCGATACGGAACCGGCCCGGCGAAACCTCGACACTCTCCTCGCGATTGCCCGTGAACATTTTGCCGCAGCCCGGCTTCCCGACGCCACGGCGCTGGTCTGGCGCATGCGCTTTGACAAGGCCGCCAGGACCATCGTCGACTGGGAGAGCGAGACCGCCGCAGGATTGAAGCGCTCGCTGGTGGAGGCCCGCGCCAGCCTTGACCTGCCGCTCGCGGGCCTGAAGCTCACCGGTATGGCCGACCGGATCGACCTGCGCCAGGACGGGTCGGCCTGGATCATCGATTACAAGACAGGAAGCACGCCCTCGCGCAAGGAGGCGCGTATCCTGCTCGACCCGCAACTGGCGCTCGAAGCCTATGCGCTGATCCATGGCGGCTTTGCCGATATCGGCAAACTGCCGGTGTCGGGTCTCTTCTATCTGCGCCTTACCGGGAAGGAACCCTTCGCCGACCGAATCGATGATGATCCGCTGAAGCCGGGCAAGGGCGAGCCGCTCAACGCCGAGGACCTGGCGGTCAAGGCCGTCGAGGAGTTTGGCCGGCTGGTCGGCCTGCTGAGCTCCGGCAAGCGCGGGTTCCTGTCGCGCGCCATTCCCGAAAGCGCCCGGTCCTGGGGCGGGGACTACGACCATCTGGCTCGCGTCGCCGAATGGCAGACCGCGGTGGATCAGGAAGGGGACGGCGATGACTGAGGCGGGCGGTATCAACAGCGTCTCCGACACAACGCTCCGCCAGAATCTGGCCGCCACGCCCACGCTCTCGGCCTGGGTGTCTGCCAATGCAGGCTCTGGCAAGACCCATGTGCTGGCGAGGCGGGTGATCCGGCTGCTGCTGCGCGGGGCGCGTCCCTCGGCCATCCTGTGCCTCACCTACACCAAGGCCGCCTCCGCCGAGATGTCCAACCGCGTCTTCAAGACCCTGGGCGAGTGGGTCCGGCTGGATGACGCGGCACTCTCGCAGAAAATCACCGAGCTCGAAGGCGCAGCCGTTGAGCCGCACCAGCTGATTCTCGCCCGGCGGCTGTTCGCCACGGCGCTGGAAACACCCGGCGGCCTCAAGATCCAGACCATTCACGCCTTCTGCGAGGCTGTTCTGCACCGGTTTCCGCTTGAAGCGAATATCCCGGGCCATTTCAGCGTTCTTGACGACCAGAAGGCCGCCGAACTGCTGGCCGAAGCCCGCCGGCAACTGATGTCGGCGCAGAGCTTTGAAGAGGACCCGGATCTGGCCGCCGCCGTCACCGCGGCGCTGGACCTTGGCGGTGAAGCCGGCTTCGACAAGCTGCTCTCGGGTCTCTATGCCCGCCGCCGCGACTATCTCGCCTTTGACGCCCGGGCGCGCGCAACAGGCGGCGCCGAGTCGATGATCCGCTCCGCCCTGGGATTGGAAGCAGATGAAACCGAAGCATCGGCCATCGCCCGGTCCTGGCCGCTCGACGCCTTGCCGGTCGATTATGTCAGAACGCTGCATTCCTTTGCCGAATCGGCAAAATCGGCAACGCGCGCCCAAAATCTCGCCTATGGAGTGCTCGCCGCCGGGTCCGAGCCCGATCCCGCGCACAGGCTCGATCTTCTACGCCAGGTTTTTCTCACCAAGGCCGGCGAACCCGCCAAACTTGGCGGCGTGGCATCCAAGACCGTGGCCGAGCGTTTTCCTGATGTTGCCGAACGGGTTGATCAGGCCCAGGCGCAAATCCTCTATGTCCTCGACCGGCTGGCGCGGCTGACCGCCCTGGAGGCGTCGCTGACGGCCTTCCGCCTGGCGCGGCGCTATCTGGGTGGGTTCGAGTCGCTCAAGACCCGCCAGGCGCTGCTCGATTATGATGATCTGATCGCCGCGACCGAAGCGCTGCTGTCCAGAAGCGGCGCCAGCGCCTGGGTGCATTACAAGCTCGACCAGGGCATCGACCATGTGCTGGTCGATGAAGCGCAGGATACCGCACCGCTGCAATGGAGCGTGATCGGCGCCCTCTCGGATGAATTCTTTGCCGGCGAAGGATCGCGCCCTGCACTCCGGACAATTTTCGCCGTCGGCGATGAAAAGCAATCGATCTATTCGTTCCAGGGCGCGCGGCCTGAGCGCTTTGCCGAGGAACGCAAGCGCATCGCCCGTCGCGCCCGCGATGCCGTTGTCCAGTTCGAGCAGGTCTCGCTGCGGGTTTCCTTCCGCTCGTCCATCGAGGTTCTCAAGCTGGTCGACTATGTCTTTGCCGATGCCGATGCACGGCGCGGCATGGGCGCCGATGGTGAAGCGGTGATCCATGAAACGGCGCGGATGCAGGCCCCGGGCCTGGTCGAGATCTGGCCGATGATCGCCAAGGAGAAGACCGATGGCGACGAGGACTGGACCGCCGCCTTTGATGAAGTGCCCGAAACCGCACCCGCCGCACGTCTGGCGCGCCGCATCACCGGCCTTCTGAGGCAATGGGTCGGCCGCGAAACGATCGAGGATCAGAAATCCGGAAAATTGCGGCCCGTAGCGCCGGGCGACATTCTGATTCTGGTGCGCAAGCGCGATGGCTTCGTGCCGACGCTCCTGCGCACGCTCAAGGCCACGACGGATATTCCGGTCGCCGGCGCCGACCGGCTGCGCCTGACCGATCACATCGCAGTGCAGGATCTGATGGCGCTCGGCCGGTTCGCCGTTCTGCCCGAGGACGATCTGTCCCTCGCAGCCCTGATCAAGAGCCCGCTTCTCGGTCTTGACGAGGATGACCTGTTCCGGCTCGCAGCTTTGCGGCCGGAGGGAATGTCGGTGTGGCGGATGCTGGGCGAACTGGCCGAATCGGATCCGCCCTTCGCCGCTGTCCTGCAGAAGCTCACCCGCTGGGTGGCGCAGGCGGAGGCGCTGCCGCCGCATGATTTTTTTGCGGCGCTGCTCGGGCCCGAGGGCGGTCGTCGCGCCTATCTGGCGCGGCTCGGCCATGAAGTCGGCGACGTGCTCGACGAATTCCTGGGGCTGGCGCTCGACCATGAACAGGCGGGGCTTCCGGGCCTGCAATCCTTCCTCGCCATGCTGGAGACCGATGCGCCCGAGATCAAGCGCGAGATGGAAGGCCAATCCGGCGCGGTTCGAATCATGACCGTGCATGCGGCGAAAGGCCTCGAGGCGCCGATCGTGTTCCTGGTGGATTCGGGCGGTGAGGCGTTCCAGCACACGCATCAGCCGCGGCTCTGGCTGCTGCCCCCATCGCCGGAGACGAGCGAAGCGCCCACCGTTCCGGTGTGGTTGCCCGACAAGACCTACGAGAACGGCGCCACGGCCCCGATGCGCGAGAAAATGCGGGACCAGGCTGAAGAGGAATACCGCCGGCTGCTCTATGTCGGCCTGACCCGCGCCGCTGACCGGCTGGTCGTCTGCGGCTATCGCGGCCTCAGGGAGGTCAAGACCCCGACCTGGCACTCGCTCGCCGCCGCCGGCATTGCCGCGGCCGCGGCTGACCAGGGGTATTCGGTCACCGATGCCGTGCACGACTTTGGCGGCGAGCCCTTCGAGATACGACGCCTGTGCCGTTCCGGTGCGGAAAACCAATCCGCGACCGAAACGATAAAGCCAAAACAGGATACCAACCCCGCTGACGTGGCCTTGGATGTGGCTACCGCCCCATTGCCAAAGCCCCGCCGCTTGCCACGGCCTCTGGCGCCGTCGGGGGTCAGCGCGGTGCTTGAGGACAGCGGTGGGATCGCGTCGCGATCGCCCTTCGCCGACACGGGCGCCGGCTCGGCGGCAGCGCTGGAGCGCGGTACCATGATGCACCGGCTGCTTCAGGCGTTGCCTTCGGTCCCTGCGGAAGACCGCCGTGCCATGCTCTCGCGCTATCTTGCCCGCGCCTTGCCCGCCGATCAGGCTGTCGCAGCCGCCGGGATCGAGGCACAGGTCCTGGCTGTCCTGGAGGATCCGCGGTTTTCGCCGATCTTCGAGGCTGACGGAGAGGCGGAAGTCTCGGTCATGGGCCCCTTGCGAATCGGCGGCGAGGAGCGGGCGGTCTCGGGCCGAATCGACCGCGTCGCGCTGGACGGTGACCGGCTGCTGATCGTGGACTACAAGACCGGCCTTGCGCCTGGGCCGGGAGAGCAGCCGCCGGCGGGCCATGTCTCCCAGCTGGCAATCTATCGCGCGCTGCTCGCACCGCTCTATCCCGGGCGTCAGATTGACGCTGCCCTGGTCTATCTCTCCGGCCCGAATCTGGTCGAAATTGCCGGTGCTGCGCTCGATGACGCCTTTACCAGGCTTGCGGCGCCCGAGGGCCCTGAATATCACGGTTCGATGAGCGGGCTCGAAAAGCCTTGAATACTCAGGGCCGAAGCATCACATTGTCACCAACTGAGTCATCCACCAAAGGAGTGCCCGATATGGCAACCGTGAAAGTAGACAATGCCAATTTCAAGAGCGAAGTGCTCGAATCCACCCTGCCGGTTGTCGTCGATTTCTGGGCGGAATGGTGCGGTCCGTGCAAGATGATCGCCCCCAGCCTCGAGGAAATCTCCAACGAGATGGAAGGCAAGGTGAAAGTCGTCAAGCTCAATATCGATGAAAACCCGGAACTCGCATCACAGTTCGGCGTCCGGTCGATCCCGACCCTCGCCATGTTCAAGGGCGGCGCCGTGGCCGACATCAAGGTCGGCGCTTCGCCCAAATCCGCCCTGTCAAACTGGATTGCCGGCGCAGCCTGATATCTGATCTGATTGCAGTACCTGAACCCGTCCGGCTTGCCGGGCGGGTTTTGCGTGTCGGGACGCAGTCACATCGATGCGGTCCGCTCAGACCGGCGGTGTGCCGTTCACTCTCAGAACATCGCCGAGAAGATAGAGCGATCCACCTATCAGGATGCGCGGCGGCCGTTCGAGACCGTTCCAGTTCCGGCAAATGGCTTCAATCGCCGATTCGACATCTTTCGCCGACTCGGCGCTCAATCCGGCTTCATCGGCCGTATCGGCAAGGAATTCCGGGTCCAGCCCGGCCTCGGAATCAGGCACCGGCACGGTGAAGACATGCCGCGCCATTCCGGCGAAGGCTTCGAAATAGCCGACCGGATCCTTGGTGTTGATCATCCCGGTGATCAGGAACAGCGGTCGTGATTCGCGGTCATTGAGATTGGCCATGGCTTCGGCAATCACCCGCCCGGCGCCGGGATTGTGGCCGCCGTCGATCCACAGCTCGACGCCGTCCATCGCATTCTCGACCAGGCGCCCGTGGGTCAGACGCTCGAGCCGTCCCGGCCATGACACATTGACCAGGCCTTCTGCGATCGCCTTTTCCTCAAGCTTGAAGCCGGCTGCCTTGAGCGCCCGGATCGCCGCCGCCGCATTGGCCTGCTGATGCCGGCCCGCAAGCCTTGGCAAGGGCAGGTCAATCAGCTCGTCCTCGTCCTGATAGGCCATCCGCCCGTTTTCCTCGACAGCGAAGAAATCCTGGCCATAGACACTGACCGGACACCCGAGACGTTCCGCGCTTCCAGTGAGCACGTCGCGCGCCGCGTCTTCCGTCTGGGCGCCGATCACAACCGGCGTTCCGCGCTTGATGATGCCGGCCTTCTCCGCCGCGATCAGTTCGACATGGTCGCCCAGATAGGCCTGGTGGTCGAGCGAGATCGACATGATCACCGAGACGGCCGGATGGGCCATGACATTGGTCGCATCGAACCGGCCGCCAAGTCCGACCTCGATCAGCGCCGCGTCCGCGGGGTTCTCCGAGAACAGAACGAACATCACCGCTGTCAGGATTTCGAACACGGTGATCATCTCGCCCTGGTTGGCGGCCGCGACACGCCGCACCGCATCGGCGAGCATCTCGTCCTCCACGAGTGTGCCGCCGCCGGCCGTGCCGATCCGGAAGCGTTCATGCCAGTTGACCAGATGCGGCGAGGTATGGACGTGGACCTTGAGGCCCTGTGCTTCAAGAATGGCGCGGCAGAATGCGCTGGTCGAGCCTTTGCCGTTGGTGCCGGCGATGTGGATCACCGGCGGCAGTTTCTCATGCGGATTGCCGAGCCGTTCGAGCAGCCGTGTGATCCGGCCGAGCGACAGGTCGAAGCCCTTGGGATGCAGCGCCATCAGCGCGTTGATTTCCTGCTCGGCAGCCGACACGACCGCTCCTCTCGCCGAAGACACCGGCATTTTTGGCTTTTGGGATGCTCAAGGGGTGCGATCCTGACAGATGGTTCCCATCTGTTTCGGTCAGACCACTAGTGCGCAGCTTCGGCGAGCTCCGGCTCAGCTCCGGACTCGGTTTCTGCGACAGGTGCGGGAAGCGCCTTGGGCGCCGGCGCATCCATCTTCAGGAAGATCCTCAGCAGCCGGGAAATCGTCTCGGGCAGGTCGTGGCGATGCACCACCATGTCGATCATGCCGTGATCAAGCAGATATTCCGATGTCTGGAAGCCTTCCGGCAGTTTCTCCCGGATTGTCTGTTCAATCACGCGCTTGCCGGCAAAACAGATTTCCGCCCCAGGTTCGGCCAGATGGACATCGCCAAGCATCGCGTAAGAGGCCGACACGCCGCCGGTTGTTGGATTGGTCAGCACCACGATATAGGGCAGGCCGGCTTCCTTAAGCATTTCCACCGCAACCGTCGTGCGCGGCAATTGCATCAGGGAAAGAATGCCTTCCTGCATGCGCGCGCCGCCTGAGGCTGGAAACATCACCAGCGGGCAATGCCGCGCGATGGCAGCCTCGAAGGCCTGGATGATGGCTTCGCCAGCAGCGATGCCAAGTGACCCGCCCATGAAGGCGAAGTCATGCACACAGGCGATGATCTTCACGCCCTGAACCGAACCATGGGCGGCAACGACGGAATCCTCAAGGCCGGTCTTGGTGCGGCTTTCGCGCAACCGGTCACTGTATTTCTTCGAATCGCGGAATTTGAGCGGATCCTGCGGCACCTTCGGCGACGGCAGCATCTCGTATTTGCCCTCGTCAAAGATGTGCTTGAGACGGGCCTCGGCCGACATCTTCATGTGATAGCCGGAAGCCGGGATCACGAAATGGTTTTCCTCGAGATCATTGTGGAACACCATCTCCCCGGTTTCGGGGCACTTGATCCACAGGTTCTCCGGCACCTCGCGGCGGCCGAGCATCGAATTGATCTTGGGCCTGACGTAGTTGGTAATCCAGTTCAAGGCGGTCTCTCCGGTTTGTCCGTCTAATGTGGGGGCGTTACTCGGCCGGCGCAAGCCGCGCCGCGCGAACGCCGGTGGCGAGCCCCCGCACCATGGTGGCGACGCTCTCGACGGTGTCGGTGGTCGCCGCACCCTTGGCGTCGAGGGTATTGGCGATCTGGTTGACGATCGCGGTGCCCACCACCACGCCGTCGGCGGACTGGCCGATGGCGCGCGCCTGCTCGGCGGTCTTGACGCCGAAGCCGACACAGACCGGCAGGCTGGTATGGCTCTTGATCCGGTCGACGGCAAGATTGACCTTCGACGTATCGGCAATGGCCGATCCGGTGATCCCGGTCATCGACACGTAATAGACAAAGCCCGATGTGTTGGAGAGCACCCGCGGCAGCCGCTTGTCGTCAGTCGTCGGCGTCGCCAGCCGGATGAAGTTGAGCCCCGCCTTCAGCGCCGGCAGGCACAGTTCCTCGTCCATCTCCGGCGGCAGGTCGACCACGATCAGCCCGTCAATGCCCGCTTCGCGTGCGTCCACCAGAAAGCGCTCGACGCCATAGATGTAGATCGGGTTGTAATAGCCCATCAGCACGATCGGCGTCTCGTTGTCGCCCTTGCGGAAGTCCTGCGCCAGCGCCAGCGTCTTTTTCAGCGTCTGCCCGCCCTTCAAGGCACGTTGGCCGGCCATCTGGATCGCCGGACCATCGGCCATCGGATCGGAGAACGGCATGCCGAGCTCGATCACGTCGGAGCCCGCCCCGGGCAGCGCCTGCATGATCTTCAGCGACGTGTCGTAGTCCGGGTCGCCGCCCATGAAATAGGTCACCAGCGCCGGCCGGCCCTCGGTCTTGAGTTTGTCGAACCGTGTGTCGATGCGTGTGGTCATGATCAGAGCTCCACTCCGAGGATCTTGCCGACGGTGAAGATGTCCTTGTCGCCGCGGCCGCACAGGTTCATCACGATGATCTGGTCCTTGCCCATCTTCGGGGCGCGCTTAATCACTTCGGCCAGCGCGTGGCTCGGTTCCAGCGCCGGAATGATGCCTTCGAGACGGGTCAGCAGCTGGAAGGCTTCGAGCGCCTCGGTGTCCATGATCGGCACGTACTCGACCCGGCCCGAATCCTTGAGCCAGGAATGCTCCGGCCCGATGCCGGGATAATCGAGGCCGGCCGAGATCGAATGGCCTTCCTTGATCTGCCCGTCGCCGTCCTGCAGCAGATAGGTGCGGTTGCCGTGCAGCACGCCGGGTGATCCGGCGGTGAGCGAGGCGCAGTGCTCTTCGCCGTCGAGTCCCTTGCCGCCGGCCTCGACGCCGACGATCTGCACGTCCTTGTCGTCGAGGAACGGGTGGAACAGGCCGATGGCGTTGGAGCCGCCGCCGACGGCAGCCACCAGCATGTCCGGCAGCCGGCCTTCCGCGGCCATCATCTGTTCGCGGGTTTCCTCGCCGATCACCGACTGGAAGGTGCGCACCATCTCCGGATAGGGATGCGGGCCCGCGGCGGTGCCGATCAGGTAATAGGTGTCGTCGACATTGGTGACCCAGTCGCGAAGCGCCTCGTTCATGGCGTCCTTGAGCGTGCCGTGGCCGGAAGTGACCGGATGCACCTTGGCGCCGAGCAGCTTCATGCGGAACACGTTTGGCGCCTGGCGCTGCACGTCGGTCGCGCCCATGTAGACCTCGCACGGATAGCCGAAGCGGGCGGCGACCGTGGCCGAGGCGACGCCATGCTGGCCGGCGCCGGTTTCGGCGATGATCCGGGTCTTGCCCATGCGCTTGGCGAGCAGGATCTGGCCAACGCAATTGTTGATCTTGTGCGAACCGGTGTGATTGAGCTCGTCGCGCTTGAAATAGACCTTGGCGCCGCCCAGGTGCTCGGTCAGCCGCTCGGCGAAATACATCGGCGAGGGCCGCCCGGTATAGTGCGTGTTGAGATGCTCGAGTTCGGCGCGGAAAGCTGGATCGGCCTTGGCCCTTGTCCATTCCTCTTCCAGCTCGAGGATCAGCGGCATCAGCGTTTCGGCAACGAAACGGCCGCCGAAAATACCGAACATGCCCTGTTCATCGGGACCGGTGCGGAATGAATTCGGATTGGTTGTCTGGTTCAATTCACTTACTCCTGAAACCGTCCCCTGGGGGTCGCAAAACCGGCGTCGCGGACCGCCCGGACAAATCCGTTCATCATCGCGAGATCCTTGACGCCCGGCGCGCTTTCGACGCCGGATGAGACATCGACCATTTTTGCACCGCTGATGCGGAGCGCCTCGCCGACATTGTCTTTCGTCAGCCCACCGGAAAGCATGTAACTAACGCGGTCGTCAAGCGCGGCAAGAAGCCGCCAGTCGAAGCTCACGCCGTTGCCGCCAGGCAAGTCTGAACCCTTGGGCGGCTTGGCGTCAAACAGAAACCGGTCGGCAATGCCCATGTAGGGCTCAAAGCGCTCAAGATCGGCCGCTTCGCGGATGGCGAGGGCCTTCATCACCGGCAGCCCGAACCGGGCCTTGAGCTCCGCAGTCCGTTCCGGGCTTTCCGCGCCATGGAGTTGCAGCCAGTCGGGTTTCATGGTCGAGACCACATCGTCCAGCCCGGCATCGTCCATGTCGACGGTGACCGCCACCGTCTTGAGACCGCGCGCCCGCGCCCGCGCGGCAAGGCCGCTCGCGGACTCGACCGAGACGTGGCGAGGGCTCTTGGGAAAAAAGATGAATCCCGCCATGTCCGCGTTCAGATCGCCCGCGCGATCCACTGCTTCAGGCGTGCTCAGCCCGCAAATCTTGATGGTCGTTGTCATGGCGGCTGACCTCGCACAAATTGCTGCGTGAGTCGAGATATGGATGCCTTGATGGCGTCAATCCGGATAGTTGGAAAAGCGAAGCGGGGCCAGGCCCGGCTAGAATGTCACCGCAAACAACCGCGTCCCGTTCTGCTTGAGCCAGCGCTTGGCTTCTTTCGTCCGCGGACACAGCCGCGTGCAGGTGGACCAGAAATCCGGACCGTGATTCATTTCCTTCAGATGCGCCACCTCGTGGGCGGCGAGATAGTCGATGACGAAATCCGGCGCCATGGCAATCCGCCAGGAAAACGACAGGTTGCCCTCCGACGTGCAGGATCCCCAGCGGCTCCTGGTGTCCTTGTAGGCGATGGCCTTGAACGGCTTGCCAAGTGTGGCCGCATGGTGACGCACCAGGGCGTCGAGTTCGCGCCGCGCCACCCGCTTGAGATGGTCGGCCACACGCCGGCCGACATGTTCGGGCGATCCCGACACCAGCAGGGTGGGCACGCCGTCGATCTCGGTCTCTTCGGCCAGCCCCCGGAGCTTGCCGGTCATGACGATCCGGTGATCGACGCCGCGGATCGAGATGATCTTGTCCTGCACCAGCGGGCCGGCAGCCGGCACGCTGGCAAGCCGGGTCATCAGCCAGCCGTGATGGCGGGTGAGAAACGCGTCGATATCGCGGCCCGCCAACCCACGTGGAATGGTCAGTTTCAGCGCCTGACCGCCCGGCTCGATCCTGAGCGTCATCCGCGTTGCCTGCGCGTGTTCGCGAATGGTCAGCGGCAGCTCGCGGCCGTTGACGGTCACCGCCCCGGGGCGGGGCGTGGAATTCCTTGAGGAGGTGCGGCCAAATCCGAACATGAAGTGGGTTTTATCCGATTCGCCCGCGTCGCAAGCTTGAATTTCTATCCGTTCGGGCCACAAAAAAGCGGCGTCCTGAAACAGAACGCCGCCTTGTGTCGCGTGCTTTGGCTGTCAGCCGTCGATTTCAGGCACCGAGCCGGATTTCCGGGTCTTGTTCTGGCGGTCGGCCATGAACTGCTCGAACTCGGTGCGGTCGCGCGCCATGCGCAGGTCGCGCATATGCTGGTCGAATTCGCGGCGCATCTCGTCAAGCTTCTTGCGCTCTTCATCGAGCCGCGACAGTTCGGTGTCGCGCCATGCGTCAAACGCCGCGTTACCGCTGCCGCTGGTGCGCATGCCGTCACGGTTTTTACGGAACGACGACGCCAATCCATCGGTGGCGCGGTTGACGTCGGCCTTGAAGGCATCGAGCCGGTCGCCCCAGAGGATATAGGCGAGCATGGCCAGGCCCAGCGGCCAGAAGACCATGAAACCCAGAACCATCAGGGCAATGGTTGCCGGCGTCCAGGCGGGGCGGATCAATGCGGTCTGTGTCATCGGTGTAAACCTCATCTCGTGAGGGAAGCGGGGATCGTTCCCTTGTGATTTTGATGTGGTATTTGAACCGTACCGATTCAAGAAAATGGCGGCGGGAAACCGCTATTCCCTTGATTTGTTGAAACAATATTCGACCGTTAAACTGCGAGACAAATCCGCGTCAGCCGGTTCGGCCGCCCTTGATCACCTTGGGGGCGACTTTCTTGTTGCGGTTGCCGCGCGCATGGGTGCGCATGAAATCGAGAATCCGAGGCGCGATCTCCGCGCGGAAACGCGAACCGTTGAAGACGCCGTAGTGGCCCACCTTTGGCTGAACGTAGTGGTAGCGCATGTCATCGGGGATGTTGGGGCAGATGGTTTGCGCCGCCTGGGTCTGGCCGAGACCGGAGATATCGTCGTTCTCGCCCTCGACCGTCAACAGCGCCACATTGCGGATTGCTGTCGTGTCGACCCTGCGGCCGCGATGCATCATCTCGCCCTTGGGCAGCGAATGCTTGATGAACACGGTATCGACCGTCTGCAGGTAGAATTCGGCCGTCATGTCCATGACCGCCAGATATTCATCGTAGAAATCGCGGTGACGCTCGGCCGAATCGCCGTCATCCTTGACCAGGTGCAGGTAGAAATCCTTCTGCGCGATCATGTGGCGGTCGAGGTTCATGGTCATGAAGCCGGACAATTGCAGAAAGCCCGGGTAGACCGAGCGGGTGAAGCCAGGCAACGGCCACGGCACCTGCATGATGACATTGTCTTCGAACCAATCTATCGGCTTGGTCTGCGCCAGCTCGTTGACGCCGGTCGGATTGATCCTTGTGTCGATCGGACCGCCCATCAGCGTCATCGAGGAGGGGGCAAATGTGTCGCCGCTCTCTTCCATCACCGCGACCGCGGCCAGAACCGGCACGGACGGCTGGCAGACCGCGATCACATGGGTGTCGGGGCCGAGCGCATGCAACATGGAGATGACGTAGTCGATATAATCATCCAGGTCGAACCGGCCCTCGGTCACGGGCACCATGCGGGCGTCCGTCCAGTCGGTGATGTAGACTTCGGCCTTGGGCAGCAGGGTTTCGACCGTGCCGCGCAGCAAGGTGGCATAGTGGCCCGACATCGGCGCCACGATCAGGATCTTCGGATCTGGCCGGTGATTGTCCGGCAGGGCGCGCTCGAAATGGATCAGGTCGCAGAACGGCCGCGACCAGACGATCTTTTCATGCACGGACACCTTTCCGGTGTTGAGCGATGTCTGGTCAAGTCCGAAAGCCGGTTTGCCGTAGCGGCGGGTGGTGCGCTCGAACAGTTCGAACCCGGCGCCCATGGCGCGGCCGAACGGGGTGTGGGCAAGCGGGTTGACCGGATTGCGGAACGCCAGGCGCATTGCGTCGGCATAGGCGCGCATCGGCGCCACGGCGGCATGGTTAAGCTCATACATCTGGTAGAACATGAATCAATTGCCTCTGTTTCCGGCAGCCCAGCTGCCCGGTTCCCGCCATCATGCACGCCAAAACCTTGCCGAAGTCTGACTTGTGCAGCGCGCAAAATGGTAAACGAGCCTATCATGGTTTTGTTGCATTGCAACAACGGGTCCGACAAAAACGGGTTTCTACGACGAACGGATCAGACCGGATGAAAGTCCGAAGGGGGCGGCCCATTGTCCTTATGCATGACGCGGAACTGGCAATACGGTCAGCACCGGCTTCGATCTAAGCCTGCAACTCGCCCACGTCCGAGGAGCCATGCCGTTGAAACCGTTCACGGGCAGTTTTACCCAGCAGGAAGCCCTCGGCGAGGATGTCATCGCCGCAGCCATATCGGTGCTGACATCAGGCCGGCTGCACCGCTACAACACCGTCGCCGGCGAACCCTCCAAGGCTTCCGAGCTCGAACAGGCCTATGCGGCGTATCAGGGCGCGCGCTACTGCCTGGCCTGCGCCTCGGGCGGATACGCCATGGCGATCGCGCTCCGCGCCGCGGGTCTCGGGCAGGGCGAGACGGTGCTGACCAATGGGTTCACGCTCGCGCCCGTCCCCGGCGCCATCGCCTCGGCCGGCGGAAAACCCGTTCTCGTCGAGATCACCGCGGATCTGGTGATCGACCTTGAGGATCTGGACCGCAAGGCCCGCTCCACCGGCGCGCGCTTCCTGTTGCTGTCGAACATGCGCGGTCATCTGGCGGACATGGACCGGCTTTCGGACATCATCCGCCGCCATTCCATGATCCTCATCGAGGACTGCGCCCACACCATGGGGGCCGCCTGGAACAGCCGCAAGAGCGGCAGTTTCGGCCTGGCTGGGTGCTTTTCGACCCAGACCTACAAGCATCTCAACTCCGGCGAAGGCGGATTGCTGACCTCCGACGATCCCGACTTCATGGCTCGCGCCATCGTCCTGTCGGGCTCCTACATGCTCTATGAGCGCCATGGCGCGGCACCTCCGCCCGAGGTCTTCGACCGGATCCGGCTCGAAACCCCCAACATGTCGGGCCGCATGGACAATCTGCGCGCCGCGATCCTGCTGCCGCAACTCGCGCGCCTGGAAGACAGCATCGCGCGGTGGAATGAGCGCTACCGGACGGTGGAAGAGGGCCTCAAATCCGTTGAAGGCCTGGTTCTCCCCCGCCGTCCCGAGGCTGAGCGCTATGTCGGCAGCTCCATCCAGTTCCGCCTGCCAGGGCTGTCCCGCTCCGGCGCCGATGCCTTTGTCGCCGCCTGCAAGGCGCTGGGCGTGGAGCTGAAATGGTTCGGCGCGTCCGACCCGGTGGGTTTCACCTCCACCCATCACAGCTGGCGCTATGTCGATCCGCAGGTCCTGCCCGAAACCGATCATGTGCTGTCGACCCTGTTCGACATGCGCCTGCCGCTCACCTTCACCCTCGAGGAGTGTCGTCACATCGCCTCCATCATCGCCCATTGCGCCCATGGGCTTCCGCCGCCGGCGGCATAGTCTCCGGCCGGTCGTGGCTCCTGTATTGTGCAAAACAGAGGAAGAGACGACCCGCGAGCACTGCGGAAAGCTCGCGGGAGATTGATCTGGCGTAGCCAAGCTCCCAATCTGGCACTAGAGCTGATCGGGCCAGTTGTGGTTTCTAGCCCTCAACAAGGAGGATTGCCCCATGCCAAAAATGACCACCGAGGAAGCTTTCGTCAAAGTTCTCCAGATGCACGGGATCGAGCATGCCTTCGGCATCATCGGATCGGCCATGATGCCGGTGTCGGATCTCTTCCCAAAGGCCGGGATCACCTTCTGGGATTGTGCCCACGAAACCAATGCCGGGCTGATGTGCGACGGCTATATCCGCACCACCGGCAAGATGGCGATGGCCATCGCCCAGAATGGCCCCGGCGTCACCGGCTTCGTGACCCCGGTCAAGACCGCCTACTGGAACCACACGCCGATGCTTTTGATCACGCCGCAGGCGGCCAACAAGACCATCGGCCAGGGCGGGTTCCAGGAAATGGAGCAGATGCGGCTGTTTGCCGATTGCGTCTGCTATCAGGAGGAAGTCCGCGACCCCTCCCGCATTCCCGAGGTCTTGAACCGCGTGATCATGAAGGCCTGGCGCGGCTCCGCGCCGGCGCAGATGAACATTCCGCGCGACATGTGGACCCAGGTGATCGATGTCGAACTGCCGCAGATGGTCCGCTTCGAGCGTCCCTCCGGCGGCGAGCAGGCGATCGCCAAGGCCGCCGATCTTCTGTCCAAGGCGCAGTTCCCGGTGATCCTCTCGGGCGCCGGCGTGGTCCTGTCCGGCGCCATTCCGGATCTCGCCAAGCTTGCCGAGCGCCTCGACGCGCCGGTCTGCTCGAACTACCAGCACAATGACAGTTTTCCCGGATCGCATCCGCTCGCCGTCGGGCCGCTCGGCTACAACGGCTCGAAAGCGGCGATGGAACTGATCGCCAAGGCCGATGTCGTGCTGGCGCTCGGAACCCGTCTCAACCCGTTCTCGACCCTGCCGGGCTACGGCATCGATTACTGGCCGAAGAATGCCGACGTGATCCAGGTCGATATTAATGCGGACCGCATCGGCCTGACCAAGAAGGTCACCGTCGGCATCGAGGGCGACGCCGCCAAGGTCGCGCGCGCCATCCTGTCCCAGCTTTCCGAGAACGCCGGTGACGCGGGCCGCGAGGACCGGCGCAACCTGGTGGCGCTGACAAAATCCCGCTGGGCGCAGGAACTGTCGTCGCTCGATCATGAGGACGATGATCCCGGCACGGTCTGGAACGAGGAGTCGCGTGCACGCGACGCGGATCTGATGTCGCCGCGCCAGGCCTGGCGCGCCATCCAGGCGGGATTGCCGAAGAATGCCATCATCTCGTCCGACATCGGCAACAATTGCGCCATCGGCAATGCCTATCCGACCTTCGAGGAGGGCCGTAAATATCTGGCGCCCGGCCTGTTCGGCCCTTGCGGATACGGATTCCCGTCGATACTCGGCGCCAAGATCGGCCAGCCCGATGTTCCGGTGGTCGGTTTCGCCGGCGACGGCGCCTTCGGCATCTCGATGAACGAGATGACCGCCTGCGGCCGCGAGAACTGGCCGGCGATCACCATGGTGATCTTCCGCAACTACCAGTGGGGCGCCGAAAAGCGCAACACCACGCTCTGGTACGACAACAATTTTGTCGGCACCGAACTCGACCGCGACACGTCCTACGCGAAAATCGCCGAGGCCTGCGGCGCCACGGGCGTCGTGGTCAGGGACCAGCAGGGCCTGACCGAGGAACTCGCCAAGGCCGTCGAGCGGCAGATGAAGGATGGCGAGACCACCTTCATCGAGGTCCTGCTCAACCAGGAACTGGGCGAACCCTTCCGCCGCGACGCCATGAAGAAGCCGGTCGTCGTCGCCGGCATCAGCCGCGACGACATGCGCCCGCAGCAGGGTGCCGTCTGATCCGACAAGGCAGAATGTCTGTCAGACCTCGCTCACAACGCTGCGCATCCTGTCGGATGGGCAGCGTTGTAAGCCCTGGAATTAAGGGTGGAGCCCTTTTCATGCACGGCCGAATGTTTCAATCGTATCGGCGATGATGTCGATCCCACCCGGGATCCGGGCGCTGTCGATCGAGGAATAGGCAATCCGGAAATAGCGTGTGCCATCCTCCGGGTTCTCGAAGAAGAAATGCCCGGGCTCGATCAGCACGCCGCGTTGCCTGAGCGCCTGGGAGAGATCGCGTGCATCGATTCCCTCCGGCGTCTGCATCCAGAAGCTCGAGCCGCCCGAAACGTCCGATCCGGCAATGTGCAGTCCGCGCCGGTCGATCGCTTCCTGCATGACCTCGCGCCGCCGCCGGTAGGTCTGGCCCATGCGCGCCACCAGCGCGTCGAAATGCCCAAGCGACAGGAAATTCGCGACCGTGCGCTGCAGATGCCCCGGAGGATGCCGGACAATCACCATGCGAAGCGCGCGGGCTTCGCGGATGAAGGTCTCGGATCCCACCATGTATCCGAGCCGCAGGCCCGGAAACAGCGATTTGGAGAACGAGCCGACATAGATCACCCGGCCTTCCTCATCGAGCGACTTCAGCGCCGGGGCAGGCGGGTTGAGGAACGACATCTCGAATTCGTAATCATCCTCGACGATCAGGAAATCATGCCGCGCCGCCATGGCGAGAAGCTCCTGCCGCCGCTCCAGCGGCATGGTCACGCTGGTCGGGCAATGATGGCTTGGCGTGGTGAACACCACGTCTGTCTCCGCCGGCAGCGCGTCGAGCCGCATGCCGGCATGATCCACCGGCACATTGACCACGTTGCAGCGCGCGAGATTCAGCGCCACGCGCAAGCCCGGATA
Source organism: Hoeflea sp. (assembly GCA_019084245.1). GTDB lineage: Bacteria > Pseudomonadota > Alphaproteobacteria > Rhizobiales > Rhizobiaceae > Hoeflea. The sequence goes on along the minus strand of JAHRFE010000028.1, from coordinate 645,582 downwards.
GCCGGGATTCTCCATCACCGCCGTCCGCCGCTGGTTGAGCAGCACCTGGGCTGCGAGCCACAGCGCGTTCTGACCGCCCATGGTGATCAGGATCTGTTCGGGCTTCGCCTGGATGCCGCGCCGCGGTAGCGAGTTGAGCGCGATATATTTGACCAGTTCCGGGTCGTCGCGCTCGTAGCTGTCGGCGGTCACCGTGGCGAATTCGCGCTTGCCCAGCGCCTGCAGCGCGCATTGCCGCCAGTTGGAGTGATCGAAGATACGCTCGTCCGCCTGGCCATAGATGAATGGATAGGGATAGCTGCGCCAGTCCACGGGTTTTTCGACGAGCACCTGGCCGGTGAAGCGCTGGCCGATGGCGCGGTTCCAGTCGACCTTGTCGGCGATCACGCCCTTGGGCGGGTCAAACCGGCTGCGCTGCGGCGCGGTCGGCGAGACATAATAGCCCGAGCGCCCCTTGGCGATGAGATAGTCGTCCGAAACCAGCTCGCTATAGGCCAGCGTCACGGTGATCCGGCTGATGGCGAGATGCGCTGCCAGCTTGCGGCTCGAGGGCAGCTTGGCGCCGGGAATGAAACGCCCCGACAGCACGCCTTCGCTGATCATCCTCTGGATCTTCTGCTGCAGTGTTCCCTCGAATTTCGGATCGAGGAAAAATGTGTCTATCGGAATCGACATTCGATCGCCCAGCCGGTTTTCTCCAGCTTATAGGCAGACTTAGCCCGGCGAAAGGGGCGGCCAAGCGAATGCCCTGCCCCTTCGATGGTGGATAGCCCTCGCCCGTTTGGCCCGATTATCCGAACACCTTCGTCAGTGCCTTGTCGACGCTGTCGGTGATCTGGTCGATGTCGCTGGCGGTGGCGATCAGTGCCGGCGAAAAACACAGCGTGTTGTTGAAACCCGGTAGCGACCGGTTTGTCGCCCCGATGATGACGCCCTGCGCCATGCAGTCTGCCACCACGGCCTGCACCTTCTTCTCCTCCGCGGGCTCGCGCGATGTTCGGTCGCCTACGAGCTCCGCGCCGATGAACAGGCCCTTGCCGCGGACATCACCGATGACGGCATGCCTGTCCTGGAGCGCCCGAAGATTGTCCATCATCCGCGCCCCCATCACTTGCGTGTTCTCGATCAGGTTCTCGTCCTCGACGATGCGCATGTTCTCGAGCGCCGCCGCGGGGCCTGCTGCGCAGCCGCCAAAGGTCGAGATATCGCGGAAATAGGACATCGGATCGGAGGGATCGTCCTTGAACTGATCGAACACGGCTTCCGTCGTCACCGTGCAGGAAATCGCCGCATAGCCCGAGGCAACGCCCTTGGCCATGGTGACGAAGTCGGGCTTCACGCCGTAATGCTGGTAGCCGAACCAGGCCCCGGTGCGGCCCACGCCGCAGACGACCTCGTCGATATGCAGCAGGATCTTGTATTTTGCGCAGATCTCCTGGACCCGCTCCCAGTAGCCCTCGGGCGGAGTGATCACGCCGCCGCCGGCGGTGATCGGCTCAAGGCACAGGCCGCCCACCGTGTCCGGACCCTCGCGCAGGATCACCTCCTCGATGGCGTTGGCGGCGGCGAGGCCATAGCTTTCGGCATCAGGGAACTGGCTGCGGTACTCAAGGCAATGCGGCACCATCACGAAACCGGGCGCCAAGGGGCCATATTGCTCCACCCGCTGCGGCTGTCCGCCGGCCGATAGCGCTGCCAGCGTCGTGCCGTGATAATCCCGGTCGCGGTAGAGGATCTTGTATTTCCTGCCGCCATGGTGCCGGTGCGAGATCTGGCGGATCATCTTGAACGCCTTCTCGTTGGCCTCCGAGCCGGAATTCGAATAATAGACCCGGCTCATGCCGGGCATCTTCTCGATCAGCTTCTTGGCGAACATCGCGCCGGGGATGGAGCCGGCGCTGTTGGCGAAATAGTTCATCTTGACCAGCTGGTCGCGCACCGCATTGGCGATGCTTTCCCGGCCATAGCCGACATTGACCGTCCAGACTCCGCCCGACACCCCGTCGAGATGCTCCTTGCCGGTCGCGTCCCAGACCCGCATGCCGCGGCCCTCGACCATGATCCGCGGATCGATGGTTTCAAACGGCTTGTGCTGGATCAGGTGATGCCAGACATGGGCGCGGTCAGCCTCGATAACCGCCTGGATGTCGTTGGGCTGGATGGGCAGGTTCATGAGCGCTCCCTTTCGGGGAAAATGATGAAGGCTGGAGCCTTGGCGAAAAAACCATCGCCGAAGTCCCTGGCAAGAGAATAGGGCCAGTGGGTGCTGAGCCATATGGCCAGAAAAATCCAAACAAAACCAAAGGCCTGAGATAGCTCATCAAAACTGGTACAATGTGCTTTGTCAATTTGGCGCTATGGGTTTGACTCCCAAGTTGATCGACTTCACTTTATTGGCGCAATATCAACGATATAAAAAAAGCCATGAACGGGAACAGTGCCGGGAGCAGAAGTCTTTCCGGCGACGCATTGCAATCGGAAGGCTGGCGTACCGCTGGCCTGGACAGGGAGCACGACATGAAAGCTGCATCACGAATTTCCGCATTGTTGGCTGGCATTGCAATGGTAGCCACCGCATCGTCCGCCAAGGCCGACGAAATAACCGTCGCCTTTTTCCCGGAATGGCCGATGCCGTTCCAGTACGCCAAGGCCACGGGCCTCTATGACGAGGCGCTTGGCATGAAGGTGAACTGGAAATCCTTCGACGCCGGCACGGCGATGTCGGCTGCCATGGCATCGGGCGACGTCCATATCTCGGTCAGCCAGGGCGTTCCGCCCTTCGTGGTGGCCACGTCTGCGGGCCAGGACCTGCAGGTCGCGGATATCGCCGTGGTCTACAACGACAACGACAACTGCGTGGTCAAGACCGATCTCGAGATTACCAAGGACAGTGCCAAGGAACTCGAGGGCAAGAAGGTCGGCGTGCCGGTCGGCACCGCCGCGCATTACGGCTTCCTCAAGCAGATGGAACATTTCGGCGTTGATGTCTCGACCATGGAAGTCGTCGACATGGCTCCGCCGGACGGTGCGGCAGCCTTTGCCCAGGGCAGCCTCGACATGTTCTGTGGCTGGGGTGGTTCGCTGCGCCGCGCGCAGGAACACGGCAACGTGCTGCTGACCGGCGCCGAGAAGGACGCCATCGGCATTTCCGTCTATGACGTCACCTCCGTGTCGGCCACCTTCGCCGCCGAGAATGCCGAGGTTCTCGCGAAATTCCTCAAGGTCACCGCCGACATGAACGCCAAGTGGCTGACCGATTCGGCGGAAATGCTGCCGGTCATCGCCAAGGATGCGGGCATGAGCGAGGAAGACGCCGCCGATACTCTCAAGGGATTCCAGTTTCCGACGGTTGAAGAGCAATTGTCGGAGAAATGGCTGGGCGGCGCAACGCCGGCCTTCCTCAAGGGCGTAGGCGACTTCTTCAAGGAACAGGGCAACATCCCTGAATCCCGCGAATCCTATGACTCGGCTGTCAATGTTGGACCGCTCGAAGCCGCCTCGAAGATGTAAACCAGGACTTGATCCGCGAGCGGCCTGGCGGTTACCGTCGGGCCGCTCGTTCGCGGCACAATGACCCCATGATTGGAGCAGCCATGGGCAACCTGGTGATCGACGACCTTTCCATGCGCTTTGACCTGCCCAATGGCGGATCGGTTCAGGCGCTCAAGAACGTCTCGCTGGAGCTGGCCAAGGGCGAGCTTCTGGCCGTGCTTGGGCCTTCGGGCTGCGGCAAGACCACGCTTCTCAACATTGTGGCCGGATTTCTCGCGCCGACCGACGGCAAGGTGACGCTCAACGGCAAGACCGTCACGGGCCCCGGGCCGGAGCGCGGCATGGTGTTCCAGCAAGGCGCGCTGTTCGAATGGATGAACGTGCGGCGCAACATCTCCTTCGGACCAGACATGGCCGGACGTCCGGCCGCCGAAACCAGGCCGGTCGTGGAAAACCTGCTCCGCACCGTGGGCCTGCAGGATTTCGGCGACAAGATGATCTATGAGCTGTCGGGCGGCATGCAGCAGCGCGTGGCGCTGGCGCGGTGCCTGGCCAATGATCCCGACGTCATCCTGATGGACGAGCCGCTGGGCGCGCTCGACGCCCTGACGCGGGAAAAGATGCAGGGCCTGGTGCTCAAGCTGTGGAAGGAAACCGGCAAGACCATCATCCTCATCACCCATTCGGTCGAGGAGGCGCTGCTCTTGGGCGAACGCCTGCTGGTGATGGCGCCGCGGCCGGGCCGGATCCACAAGGAATACAATCTCCCCTTCGCCGAGATGGGCGTCGGCCGCGACCTGCGGCTTGTCAAGAAGGAACGTGAGTTCGCCGAGCGCCGGGAGGAAATCCTCGGCATGATCTGGGACATGGAGGAAGAGATCATGGGCCGGCAGGAGGAAACGGCATGATCGTCTTTCTGCTCTATGTGGCCATCTTCGCGGCCGCCTTCGGCCTTTATCGGGTCTGGGAGCGCAAGCGTCATCATCTGCATGATTTCGCCAGCCTCAAGACCGTCACCTTTGGCGATGAGAGCGCGGTGTCGCCAAACCGCTTCGCATCCGTCATCTCCATCATCGCCCTGTTCGGGATCTGGGGCGCGTTCACGGGGTCGGCGATCACACCCCTGCATGTGCCGGGCCCCTTTGTCGGCGACACCAGCTTCACCTACACCGCCCGCAACGCCGCCGGCGAAACCGACGACGCGACCGTGTTCATGCGGGTCTACCGGGTCGGCGAGGACGTGCCGCTTCCGGAAACATCGGCCGATCAGCCAGGATTTGCGGTTGATGATGCGCTGAAGATCGGCGCATGGAGGTCGGCTCTCGCCCGGCCCCATGAAAACGACATCGGCGGCGAGGACGACGGCTACAGCATCATCGCCATTGATGGTCAGCCGATTGCGCCCGACGGCACCGTCCGGTTCTCGGACGGAGAGGTCACCATGACCTCGAAGGGCAGCCTGTCGATCAAGCCCGACAAGGGTTGGCAGATGGAGCCGATCTGGCTGCCGGCGCCGGAAGCCGTGGTGTCCCGCCTGGTTGAAATCGCCAATGACGGCTACAAGAATGTCTCCCTGTGGAACCATCTCGGCTCCTCGCTTGGCCGGGTCGTCGCGGGCTTCGTCATCGGCAGCATCATCGGCATCCCGCTCGGCTACGCGATGGGCCTGTCCAACTGGTTTCGCGGCTGGTTCGATCCGATCGTCGAGTTCATGCGGCCGGTGCCACCCTTGGCGCTGATCCCGCTGATCATCATCTGGTTCGGCATCGGCGAGCAGGGCAAGGTCATCCTCCTGTTCCTCGCCGCCTTGTGGATCATGACCATCTCAGCCCGCGCCGGCGTGTCCGGCGTGCGCATCTCCAAGGTGCATGCCGCCTATTCGCTCGGCGCCTCGAAATGGCAGATCCTCAGGCACGTCATCGTGCCCAACTCCCTGCCGGAGATCTTCACCGGCGCGCGCGTCGCCATGGGCGTCTGCTGGGGCACGGTGGTGGCCGCCGAGCTGGTCGCCGCCGACCGCGGCGCGGGCATGATGATCGTCAATGCCTCGAAGTTCCAGCTCACCGACATCGTCATTCTGGGCATCATCCTGATCGGAATCATCGGCTACGGCATCGATATCCTGATGCGCATGGCCGAGAAATGGCTCGTGCCCTGGAAGGGCCGCGGCTGAGTTGAAAGCTTGCTGGCAATGAAAAAGCCGCCGCTCCGGATCGGGGCGGCGGCTGTTCTTTGTCCCGAACACGGTTTCTCGGTCAGATATCCAGATTGGAGACCGAGAGCGCGTTTTCCTGAATGAACTCGCGCCGTGGCTCAACCTCGTCGCCCATCAGGCGGGAGAACAGACTGTCGGCGTCGACCGCATCATTGACCCGGACCTGCAGCAGCGAGCGGGCATTCGGGTCGAGCGTCGTTTCCCACAATTGCTCGGCGTTCATTTCGCCAAGGCCCTTGTAGCGCTGCAGGGTCAGGCCCTTGCGGCCGACGGCAAACACCGCCTTGAGCAGGTCGCGCGGCCCTGAAATCTGGGTCCCGCCTTCCTTGCGGCGCAGCACCGGCGGCTCGCTGTAGACATCGCGCAGCTTGACTTTCATCTGGTCGATCATCCGCGCATCCTGGCTGCCGATCAGACCGGCATCTATATGCACCGACTCCTTGACGCCGCGCACCACGCGCTCGAACCTGAGCCCGCCATTCTCTGTCGGCGCGCCGGTCCATCCGCGTTCGGACTCCTCGGAAATCATGTCGAGTCGCCGCGCTACTTCCGCAGCCATGGCTTCCGACGTGGCGGGATCGTTGATCTGCTCCGGATCGAGCGCACCGGCAATCGCCGCCTGTTCGACAACCGAGTGGTCATAGCGCGAATGCAGGCCTTCGAGCAGCGCCCGCATTCTCAGCGCATCGGTGATGGTGTCCCTCAGATCGGCGCCGGTGCGCACTTCGCCGGTGGAGAGTTCCAGCGAAGCTTCCTCGAGCCCGCTCGAAATCAGATAGTCCTCCATGGCCTTCTCGTCCTTGAGATACTGGCCGGACTTGCCGCGCGACACCTTGTAGAGCGGCGGCTGGGCGATATAGAGGTGGCCGCGCTCGATCAGCACGGGCATCTGCCGGAAGAAGAAGGTCAGCAGCAGGGTGCGAATATGGGCGCCGTCGACATCGGCGTCGGTCATGATGATGATCTTGTGATAGCGGAGCTTGTCGGCGTTGAACTCGTCCTTGCCGATGCCGGTCCCGAGCGCCGTGATCAGCGTGCCGATTTCCTGGCTGGACAACATCTTGTCAAACCGCGCCCGCTCGACGTTGAGGATCTTGCCTCGAAGCGGCAGGATCGCCTGGTTCTCGCGCGAGCGGCCCTGCTTGGCCGACCCGCCAGCCGAATCGCCCTCGACCAGGAACAGTTCCGATTTGGCCGGATCCTTCTCCGAGCAATCGGCCAGCTTGCCGGGCAGCGAGGAAATGTCGAGCGCGCCCTTGCGACGGGTGAGCTCCCTCGCCTTGCGGGCGGCTTCGCGGGCGGCCGCGGCCTCGATCACCTTGCCGACAAGCGTCTTGGCTTCGGCCGGATGTTCCTCGAGCCAGGAGCTCAGCGTCGCGTTGACCAGGTTCTCGACCGCCGGACGGACTTCGGACGACACCAGCTTGTCCTTGGTTTGCGACGAGAATTTCGGATCCGGCACCTTGACCGACAGCACCGCGGTCAGGCCTTCGCGGCAATCATCGCCGGTGAGCGTGACCTTCTCTTTCTTGGTCATCCCGGACGTGTCGGCGTAGGACACCATCTGCCGGGTCAGCGCCGCGCGGAACCCCGCCATGTGGGTGCCGCCGTCGCGCTGGGGAATGTTGTTGGTGAAGCACAGCACATTCTCGTGGTAGCTGTCGTTCCACCACATCGCGAGCTCGACGGTGATGCCGTCCTTCTCGCCAAGCAGCGTCACCGGATCGACGACCAGCGGCTTCTTGGATCGGTCGAGATAGCGGACAAAAGCTTCAAGCCCGCCCTCGTAGAACAGTTCCAGCTCCTTGACGTCGGAATGACGCCGGTCGGCCAGCAGGATGCGCACGCCGGAATTCAGGAACGCCAGTTCGCGCAGGCGGTGCTCGAGCGTGCCGAAGTCGAAATCGATCATCGTGAAGGTTTCGGAGCTCGGCATGAAGGTCACTTCGGTGCCGGTCTCGTCGCCGCAGTCGCCGGTGACCTTCAAGGGCGCGTCGGCCACGCCATGGGTGAAGCGGATCTCGTGGATCTTGCCCTTGCGCCGGACAATGAGCTTGAGCCAGACCGACAGCGCATTGACCACGGAAATGCCCACGCCATGCAATCCGCCGGACACCTTGTAGGAATTCTGGTCGAATTTGCCGCCGGCATGCAGCTGCGTCATGATCACTTCGGCGGCCGAAATGCCTTCGCCGCTGTGGATATCGGTCGGAATGCCGCGGCCATTGTCGGTCACCGTCACCGATCCATCAGGATTGAGCGTCACGGTAACGCGGTCGGCATAGCCTGCAAGCGCTTCGTCGACGGCATTGTCCACCACTTCGTAGACCATGTGATGCAGGCCCGAGCCATCGTCGGTGTCGCCGATATACATGCCCGGCCGTTTGCGCACGGCATCCAGGCCCTTGAGAACCTTGATCGATTCGGCGCCATATTCGGCCTCCACGGTCGGGATTGTCTCGGGCGTTTCGTTCATCATGCAGGTCTTTCGGTCCAGAGCGGCGGTGCCGGGCGGAAAAGATGGGAAAAGCGGCGACGAATCACCGCGCGGACGAGGTTCCAGTATAGGCGGGCGAGGTGTGAAAACCAAATCGGCGCCGCCATGGAATTGTGGGTTTTCGAATGCATATATGGGGATGAACCCGCCGGAACCCAAAGGCTGGGACAGCTGAGCTCAGGCCCTGAGGCTGATCGCTGCTGATCGAGCCGCCAAGCCGGAACCATAAAGGAAGATTGCATGTCCGTCATCGCCCACCCGTTTGTGCCGCCGGCTCCGGTGCCGCGCACGACGCCGCCATCGCGGTTCGAGATCATCCGCACCGTCATGCGCAACCCGCTGGAGCTGTGGGGCGAGCCTTCCTTCCGGCTGGAATGGATGAAGACCAAGTTCTTCAACGAACGCACGCTGATTGCCAATCACCCGGGCCTGGTGCGCCATGTGCTCGTCGACAATGCCAAAAACTACCGCATGGCGACGATCCGCCAGCTCATCTTGCGGCCGATCCTGCGCGATGGCCTCTTGACCGCCGAGGGCGAGACCTGGCGGCGCTCGCGCAAGGCGATGGCGCCGGTGTTCACGCCCCGCCATGCCCAGGGATTTGCCGCGCAGATGCTGGAGCAGTCCCGTGCCTTCACTCCCCGGTACGAAGCAGCAGCTGCAAGCGGCGAGGTCCGCGACATTGCCATCGACATGACCGAGCTCACCTTCGACATCCTCGCCGCGACGCTATTTTCCGGCCAGGTGGCCGGAACCGAGGCGGAATTCGCCGGCGACATCGAAAAGCTGCTCTCAACCATGGGCCGGGTCGATCCGATGGATCTGCTCAAGGCCCCCTCCTGGGTGCCGCGTATAAGGCGGATGTTCGGCCAGGGCGTGCTGGCCAAGTTCCGCGGCATCGTCAAACAGACCATGGCCGACCGTGAGCATCTGATGCAGACCGATCCGGACGCGGTGCCCGAGGATTTCCTGACCCTCTTGATCCGGCTTCAGGGTCCCGATGGCCTGACGGTCGACGAGATCGAGGACAACATCATCACCTTCATCGGCGCGGGTCACGAGACCACGGCGCGGGCGCTGGGATGGACGCTCTATTGCCTGGCCAATTCGCCCGCCGACCTCGCAATGGTGGAAGCCGAGATCGACGCTGTCCTCGCCAGCGAGCCCGATCCGGTCAAATGGCTGGACCAGATGCCCTGGACGCGGGCCGCCTTCGAGGAGGCGATGCGGCTCTATCCGCCGGCGCCGTCGATCAACCGCGCGGCCATCGAGGATGACCGGTGGGACAACGGCAAGGGCGAGACCGTGACCATCGAGGCGGGCACAACGGTGCTGGTGATGCCTTGGACCCTGCACCGCCACACCAAGCTCTGGGACCAGCCGGGGGCCTTCATTCCCTCGCGCTTCCTGCCCGAAAACCGCGGGATCATCGACCGCTATCAGTATCTTCCTTTTGGCGTGGGGCCGCGCATCTGCATCGGCGCGACCTTCGCGCTGCAGGAAGCGGTGATCGCGCTCGGGGTGCTGCTGTCCGAGTACCGGTTTGACTGCGTGGCCGAGACCAGGCCCTGGCCGGTGCAGAAGCTCACCACCCAGCCCGAAGGCGGTCTCCCGATGCGGGTCAGCCGCCGCTAGTGCTCTGATTGTCAGGATTGCACCACCAGGTTGACCAGGCGATCTTCAAGACCGTGAAAAGCCTCTGGCGTCGGTATCAAAAACCATTCTATGTGGCACAATGAGCGGCGAAGACGCCGGCCTCGCATGATTGGACAGCAAGCATGACATCCCCCCTGTTTCTCGGCATCGACACCGGCGGCACCTACACCGATGCGGTGCTCTACAGCGAAAGCGAGGGCGTGATTGCTTCGGCCAAGGCGCTGACCACGCGTCACGATCTGGCTGTCGGCGTCGCTGGCGCCGTTGAAACCGTGTTGTCGGAGATCGGCGGCGCCACCGGGCGCATCCGGCTGGTGTCGCTGTCGACGACGCTCGCCACCAACGCGCTGGTCGAAGGACAGGGCGGCCGCGCCGGCCTGGTGATGATCGGATTTTCCCCCGTGGATCTCAAGCGCGATGGCCTCGCCGAGGCGCTCGGCGGCGACCCGGTGATCTATCTGAATGGCGGCCATGACGTCCACGGACGCGAAACGCCGCTCGATCTTGGCCCCCTCGAAGAACGGATTTCAGGCTTCGCAAGTGAAGTCTCCGCGGTGGCGATCGCCGGCTATTTCGCCGTGCGCAACCCGGCCCACGAGATCGCCGTGCGCGCCCTCATTCGCGAGAGAACCGCGCTGCCGGTGACCTGCAGCCATGATCTATCCTCACGGCTCGGCGGCCCCCGCCGCGCGCTGACGACCCTGCTCAATGCCCGGCTGATCTCGATGGTCGCTCGCCTGATCGACGCCACCAGCGGCTATCTGACAAGGCGCGGCATCCATGCGCCGTTGATGGTGGTGCGCGGCGACGGGGCGCTGATCTCTTCCGATGAGGCGCTGCTCAGGCCGATCGAGACCATTCTGTCGGGACCTGCGGCAAGCCTGGTGGGCGCGCGGCATCTGACCGGTCTCGACAATGCGGTGGTCTCGGACATCGGCGGCACCACCACCGATGTTGCCGTGCTCGATGGCGGGCACCCCCGGCTCGACAGCGAGGGCGCCACGGTCGGCCGTTACCGCACCATGGTCGAGGCGGTGGCGATGCACACATTCGGCCTCGGTGGCGATTCCGAGGTGCGCCTCGACGAGGGCGGCCTGGAAGCGGGCATGACCCTTGGGCCCCGCCGGCTGATGCCTCTGAGCCTCGCCGCGCATCTCTGGCCGCAGGCCATTTTGCCGGTTCTGGAGCGGCAGTTGCGGGCCTCGTTTCCGGGGCGGCAGGACGGCCGCTTTGCCGTGCGCACCGGGCTGCCCGACGCCATGGCGGCCGGCCTCGCGCCCCAGGAAGCAGCGCTCTATGACAAGATCGCGCTCGAACCGCAGCCGCTCGACGTGGTGCTGGCAAGCACCGCGCAGCGGGCGACGCTGGATCGGCTGGTCAGCCGCGGCCTGGTCCTGATCGCCGGGTTTACGCCGTCCGACGCCATGCATGTGCTCGGCCGGCAGAATCAATGGAACCGGGAAGCCGCGCGGCTCGGCGCGGAGGTCTTTGCCCGTCGCAAGTCCGGTTCGGGACGCGCCATCGCTGAAACGCCCGAGATGCTCGCAGACCTGGTGTCAGTGCGGCTCACCCGGCAGAGCGCCGAGGCGGTGCTGACCGCGCTGATGGCGGATCAGGGGATCGCGGGCATCGATGCGGCCAGATCGACCTTCATCGACCGGGCCTTGAGCGCCACGCCGGGTTTCGTGCAATTCGGCGTCCGGCTCGACCGGCCGCTGGTGGCGCTCGGCGCGTCCGCCCCCGTGCATTATCCGGCGATCGCCACCATGCTCAACGTGGAAAGCTTCGTCCCGGTTCACGCCGGCGTCGCCAATGCGGTGGGCGCGGTGGTCGGCCAGGTGCGCGCGACAGCGACGGTCTTTGTCACCGAACCGGACGAAGGCCGCTATGCGGTCAATGGCTGCGGCGAAAGCCACATGCTCAAGGATCGGGACGAAGCCTTCGCGCAGGCACGGCAGATCTGCGTGGCCGAGGCGCGCGCGGCCGCCCTTCGCAGCGGCGCCGAAAGCCCGGTGATCGAGCTGCAGGAGCATATCGACATGCCGCTGATCGAGGGGTTGGAGAAACTGGTCGAGGCCCGCTTCACCGCGTCGGCATCCGGTCGTCCGCGCATAGCCGGGAAATGATTTGTTCCAGAATGGAATAAATCATTTGCACCTTAGATGAATTGACAGGCAATCACCTGCGCGGCACGGTCCGGTCACGGTTCCGGCGATCTCCATGCATTGGCTTCATTTCAGGCAAGGCTGGACCGGCTTTCCAATGGGGATTGCCCGGACACAAACAAGACAGAGCGCGTATGCGGCTTCATGAAGCCGGAGCGCTCCTACAGGAGGAGACTGGCTGTGAACAGAATTGAAAAGAATGGCCTCGGGATTAGCGCCGATCTCTATCAGTTCATCCTCGATGAAGCGCTGCCCGGAACCGGCGTCGAGGCGGATGGCTTTTTCGAGGCCTTCGCCGCTGCCGTCGACGAACTGGCGCCCAAGAACCGGGCGCTGCTTGCCAAACGGGATGATCTGCAGGAACAGATCGACGCCTGGCACCGGGACAACGGGGCGCCGCATGATCTCGAAGCCTACAAGGATTTTCTGAAATCGATCGGATATCTGTTGCCCGAAGGCGGGCCGGTGCAGGTTTCGACGGAAAATGTCGACCCCGAGATTGCCGCCGTCGCCGGGCCGCAGCTGGTGGTCCCGGTGATGAACGCGCGTTTCGCGCTCAATGCCGCCAATGCCCGCTGGGGTTCGCTCTATGACGCCCTCTACGGCACCGATGCGCTGGGCGACCTCCCCAAGCCCGGCGGCTATGACGAGGAGCGCGGCGCCCGCGTGATCGCCTGGGCCAAGGCGTTTCTTGATGACAGCGTTCCGCTGGCCGGCGCCCACTGGGCCGATGTCACCGGTTTCGATTTCGAGAACGGCGAGCTGAAGATCAATACCGTCAAGGGCGAGACAACGCTCAAAGACCCGGCCCAATATACCGGCTTCAAGCGTGACAATGACCGGGCCTACAGGTTGTATTTCGAGAAGAACGGCCTGCATGCGCTGGTGTTCGTTGATCCCGACAGCATGATCGGCAAGACCGATCCCGCGGGCATCGGCGATATCGGGCTCGAATCGGCGCTGACCACCATCATGGACTGCGAGGATTCGATCGCCGCCGTCGATGCTCAGGACAAGACGCTGGTCTACCGCAACTGGCTCGGCCTGATGAAGGGAGATCTCAGCGAAGAGGTCCACAAGGGCGGCAAGAGCTTCATCCGCAGGCTCCACAGCGACCTCGAGTTCACCACGCCGGAAGGCAAGGCAAGCTCGCTCAAGGGCCGTTCCCTGATGCTGGTCCGCAATGTCGGCCATCTGATGACCAATCCGGCGATCCTTGACCGCGACGGCAACGAGATCCCGGAAGGCATCATGGACGCTTTCATGACCGGATTGATTGCCCTGCATGATATCGGCCCCGACGGACGGCGCGCCAATTCCGCCACCGGCTCGATGTATGTGGTCAAGCCGAAGATGCATGGCCCCGAGGAAGTGGCTTTCGCCGTCGAGATCTTCGGCCGCGTCGAAAAAGCCCTCGGCATGAAGCCCAACACCATCAAGATGGGCATCATGGACGAGGAGCGCCGCACCACCGTCAATCTGAAGGAATGCATCCGGGCTGCAGCCGAACGCGTGGTGTTCATCAACACAGGCTTCCTCGACCGCACCGGCGACGAGATCCACACCTCGATGGAAGCCGGACCGATGATCCGCAAGGGCGACATGAAGCAGGCCGCCTGGATCGCGGCCTATGAAAACTGGAACGTCGATGTCGGGCTCGAATGCGGCCTCGCCGGCCACGCCCAGATCGGCAAGGGCATGTGGGCGATGCCGGATCTGATGGCGGCGATGCTGGAGCAGAAGATCGGCCATCCGAAAGCCGGCGCCAATTGCGCCTGGGTGCCCTCGCCAACCGCCGCAACCCTGCACGCCACCCATTATCACAAGGTCAATGTCGCCGAAGTCCAGGCCGGCCTCAAGACCCGTGGCCGCGCGAAACTCGATGACATCCTGTCTGTCCCGGTGGCCAACAACCCGAACTGGACGCCTGAGGAAATCCAGCGGGAGATCGACAACAATGCGCAAGGCATCCTTGGCTATGTCGTCCGCTGGGTCGACCAGGGGGTCGGCTGTTCCAAGGTGCCCGACATCAACAATGTGGCTCTCATGGAAGACCGGGCGACGCTCAGGATCTCGGCCCAGCACATGGCCAACTGGCTGCACCATGGCGTGGTGACGAAGGACCAGATCCTCGAGACCATGAAGCGCATGGCAAAAGTGGTCGACGAGCAGAACGCCGCCGATCCGGCATACCGCCCGATGGCGCCGGACTACGACAAGTCGGTGGCGTTCCAGGCGGCGCTGGAACTCGTTCTTGAAGGTCGTACTCAGCCCAGCGGCTACACCGAGCCGGTGCTGCACAGGCGCCGCCTCGAGCTCAAGGCCGCCAGCGCCTGACCGGCCACAACGGCTGAAAGCGCATCAAAAAACCCGCCTCGGATCTCTCCGGGCGGGTTTTCCAATCTGGGCCTGCCAGGATTATTGCTTGACGATCACGCGGGCGTTCTTGCCCGGCCGGACGCGGCTGTAAAGATCAATGATGTCCTGGTTCATCAGCCGGATACAGCCCGACGAAGCGGCTGTGCCGATCGAATTCCATTCCGGCGTGCCATGCAGCCGGAACAGCGTGTCCTGGCCCTTGTCATTGAAGAGATAGAGCGCGCGGGCGCCGAGCGGATTGGTCAGGCCCGGCTTCATGCCGTCATCGCCATATTTGGCGAGATCCGGACGGCGGCTGATCATTTCCCTGGGCGGCGTCCACTTCGGCCATTCCTGTTTCCAGGCGATATAGGCCTCGCCTTCCCAGGCAAACCCCTCCTTGCCGACGCCGATGCCGTAGCGCACCGCCTTGTTGCCCGGCAGGACGAAATACAGGAACTTGTTGGGCGTGTCGACGATGATGGTGCCCGGCTTTTCCTTCGTGCCGTAGGAGACGATCTGGCGGTGGAACCGCTTGTCGACCTTGCTGATCGGGACCGCGGGGATGGAGTATCCCGCGTCCTTGACCGTGCCGTACTCGGACGTGAAGATGGTGGTTGTGGTACTGCCGCTCTCCGAACTGGGAGAGCAGGCCGTGAGCGCAAATGCTGCGGCCAGTGCTGCGATGGTAAGCGAAAAACGAGCGGTCATGTGAGATCTTCCGAGGGCAAGGCGCAGACGCCGAATTAGAATCGCGCGCAGCTTGGCCCTGTTTATTTTAAACAAGTCCTAACCATGCAACGATTTCCGAACAAAAACCCCCCAGAGCTTTACGCTTTGTCAGGGGTCATTGCTTTTCTGCAACAAGACTTCGCTCTGGCGTTGCGGCTGCGCAGGAATCGAGGCAATTATAAGTGATGCCCATCGTCTCGCTCCATTCCGACAACCCGCTGATCGATGGCCGTCAGTCCGACCGCGCGTTGATGGTGCGCCGCGGCGTGCAGCGGCTGCTTTCCGATCTTGGCCTGTCGATGGTCCCTGAATTGTGCCTCGCGTCGGGCCGGCGCGCCGACCTTGTCGGGCTCAACGCCGCAGGCGAAATCTGGATCGTGGAAATCAAGTCCTCCATCGAGGACTACCGCTCGGATCGAAAATGGCCTGATTATCGCCAGCACTGCGACCGGCTGTTCTTCGCCACCCACGCCGGCGTGCCGGCGCAATTGTTCCCCCAGGATTGCGGCCTTATTGTCGCCGATGACTGGTCAGGACACATGCTGCGCGAGGCCCCGGAACACCGTCTCGCCGCCGCGTCGCGCAAGGCGATGCTGCTAAGATTCGCCCGCGCCGCCGCGGACCGCCTGCTTCAGGCCGAATTGTCTGTGGGCCTCAGTCAGACCTGAGCCGGGGAGTCTTCTCCGGATCAGCAAAACCGGCATTCAGCGCGGCGCGCGCTTGGCGAGGATCCTCTGCAAGGTCCGGCGGTGCATGTTGAGCTGCCGCGCGGTTTCCGAGACATTGCGCTCGCACATCTCGTAGACCCGCTGGATGTGCTCCCAGCGAACCCGGTCGGCCGACATCGGATTCTCCGGAACTTCCGCCCGTTCTCCCGGCTTGCGGGTCAGCGCCGCGAAAACCTCGTCCGCATCGGCGGGCTTGGCCAGGTAATCGATCGCCCCGAGCTTCACCGCCGTCACCGCCGTGGCGATGTTGCCGTAGCCGGTCAGCACGATGATGCGGGTGTCGTCACGGCGCTCGCGAATGGCTTCGATGACGTCCAGTCCGTTGCCGTCCTGAAGCCGCATGTCCACCACGGCGTATTTCGGCGTATTGGCCTTGGCCTTGGCCAGGCCCTCGGCCACGCTTTCCGCGATATCGACCGTGAAACCCCGGGCTTCCATCGCACGGGCCAGCCGCCGCAGGAACGGTCCGTCATCATCCACAAGCAGAAGTGTTGCATCCGTTCCTATGGACTGGGTTTCCGTTGACTGGGCGATGTTGTCTGTCATGTGTCACCTTGTTCGCGTGCGCCACGCGGGTCGTGCGATCCAGCCAGATGGTTCCTATCTGTGCGAATGAACAGCCCACCGGATCAATCGCTGGCGGGCTGACCTTTCGGAACGGATGGGACCCATCTGTCGCGGCCAGACCACCAGCCTGTATCTCCGATTTAACGCTGTTTTGCAATTTATCCAGTTCCAACTGCGTTTCGTTGCTGCGTGTTCGAGCCAAACAGGTCCATTTTCTCCCGCGGCCAGCTGACCTCGACACGCGCTCCGGTCAATGGCAGCGGCTTGTTGGAAAATGTGAGCAGCGCCCCGGACCGTTCAAGCAATGTCTTGGCGATGAACAATCCAAGGCCCAGGCCGCCGCCTTTCTCCCGGTCCAGGCGATTGCGCCGGTGCATGAACGGAACCCCGATCTTGGTGAGAACATCGGGGGCGAAGCCTGGTCCGTCATCCTCGATGACGATCCCGATCCGGTCGCGGCCATGGGACACGGTCACAGTCACGCGCTCCTGGGCGAAGTCGACGGCGTTCTCGATCAGGTTGCCTAGGCCGAACAGGATGCCGGGGTTCCTCCGGCCGACCGGTTCGGGCATGTCGGTGTCTGCCTGCACGAGATCGATGGCGATGCCGAATTCCCGGTGCGGCGCGATCACTTCCTCGATCAGCGATCCCAGCGGCAGCCTCACCATATGGGCCTCGTCTTCGGCCGAAAGCGTCGACAGGCGTCTCAGGATATCGCGGCAGCGTTCAGTCTGGCTGCGCAGCAGCATCAGATCATCGGTAAACCGAGGATCGTCGGCAAGCGCCTTTTCCATTTCCTTGGCCACGACCTGAATGGTTGCCAGCGGTGTTCCAAGTTCATGCGCCGCCGCTGCCGCCAGGCCATCGAGCGCCGAGAGATGCTGTTCGCGTTGCAGCACCAGTTCGGTCGCGGACAGCGCATCGGCGAGCTGATTGGCCTCGGCGGACACCTGGAACGAGTAGAACGCGGCAAACGCCGTGGTCGAGACGATGGCAATCCAGGCGCCGGCAATGAGCAGGTAGGGAACCTGGAAGTCGCTGCCGGGATACCAGGGCAGCGGCATGGAATAAAACGCCAGAACCGTGACGATGACCACTGACAGGGCGCCGAGACCGAGCGTATGCCGCACGGGCTGCGACGCCGATGAAATGATCACCGGCACGCACAGCAGGACCGAAAACGGATTGGCGAGCCCGCCGGTCATGAACAAAAGGCCTGACAGCTGCGCCACATCGAAGGACAGGATCGCTGTCGCGCCGAGGGGCGGCAGCCTGTGAGCCGCCGGGAAGCGGACGGAGAGGAAGACATTCAGGACGGCCGAACAGGCAATCAGCGCAAAGCAGGACAGTTCCGGAAGCTCAAAACCATAGCCATGGGCGATGATCAGCACCGTGGCGCTCTGGCCGACCACGGCCAGCCACCTCAGCCGGGTCAGGGTCTGCAGCCGCAACCGGTGCCGGATTGCGTGGTCTTCAAGAAAGGGCGGGAAAACGGTCATGCAAACTGATCTAGCGCATCCTGTCGGATGCGCAAAGCTGGTGGAGATGCATTAGGTGCCGCGCGGCTTTGCGCGCCGGGTCGGGCCGGCCTCGGCGGGATTCTCGGGCCAGGGGTGGCGCGGGTAGCGTCCGCGCATGTCGGCGCGCACATCGGCCCAGGATCCGGCCCAGAATCCGGGCAGGTCTCGCGTGGTCTGGATCGGCCGGTGCGCCGGCGACAGCAGTTCGAGCGTCAGCGGCAGCCGTCCGCCGGCAATCGCGGGATGGCGGGTCTCTCCAAAAAGCTCCTGCACGCGGACTGCCACCACCGGACTCTCCTCGTCATAGCGGATCGGCAGCCGCGATCCGGTCGGCGCCTCGTAGTGGGTCGGAACCAGCCTGGCGATCTCGGCCTTCGCGTCGTGACCGCACAGCGACAGCAGGCCCTCGTTGAGACCATCCCGATCTATGGCCTTGAGCGCGGTGATTCCCGGCTGGAAGGGCGCAAACCAGGTCTCCAGCGCCTCCAGCAGGGCCGCATCGGACACATCCGGCCAAGGGGCGCCAAGACTGCGGTGCAGAAAGCCGATCCGGTCGCGCAATTGCAATCCTGCGGGCGAAAACGGCAACGCCTTGATCCCGGTCTTGCGGATGCCCGCACACAAGGCCGCCATGGCTTGCGCGGCGTCCGGCCTGGGCAGCGGCGTCTCGGCAAGGGTGATGGCGCCAAGCCGGCGGATCCGTCGCGCACGGACCGAGCCCGACTGCGCATCGAAGATGCACTCATCATCCTGCGTCGCCTGCTCATCGAGAACGTCCTCCAGCGCCTGTCCCGACAGTTCGGCGGCGGCGAGAATGCGCGCGGCCTGCGCCTTGCCGCTCAGATCCGCGATCACCAGGAACTCGGCGCCCGCCAGCCTGTCCGTTTCGTCGATCGCGGCGCCACGGCCATTGGCCAGCACGAAGCGGCCCCGTCCGCCCCTTTGCCGGGCGATGCGGTCGGGGAACGCATGGACAAGCAAAGCTGCTGCCGGAACGACGCCGCCGGATCGCGCGGCCTTGCCGCCTCCCGAGATCCGCGCCACCAGCGCCCTCGCAGCGGAGCCGCGCGGCGTCCGGTCGGAGCGAAACCGCGACAGTCTGGTCTCGAGATCCACATCCTGTCCGCCAAGCCCCTGCTCGGTCAGAAGCACCGCCAGTTCCGCTGCGGCATAGCCGTGCCCGTCTTCTTCGCCGGCCACCACCATCGAGGCGAGCCGCGGCGGCAAAGCCAGTTCGCGCATGCGTTTGCCGCGCTGGGTCAGTCCACCCTCCGCATCAATGGCGCCAAGCTTGAAAAGCAAGGTCCGCGCTTCCTCAAGCGCTGCGTCGGGCGGTGGATCAATGAAGCGCAAGCGTCTTGGGTCGCTCACGCCCCAGGCCAGGCAGTCGAGCACCAGGGCCGACAGATCGCTGGCCAGAATCTGGGGCGTTGAAAAGGCGGGCAGCGCCTTGGTCTGTTCCGCGCGCCACAGCCGCACGGCAATCCCCGGCGCGGTTCGCCCGGCGCGTCCCGCGCGCTGGTCGGCGGACGCCTGCGAGGCGCGGATGGTCTCAAGCCGGGTGATGCCGGTCGACGGTTCATAGACCGGCTGGCGCACCAGCCCGCTGTCGATGACGACGCGCACGCCGTCGATGGTGATCGAGCTTTCCGCCACCGGGGTCGACAGCACCACCTTGCGCCGCCCTTCCGGCGATGGCCTGATCGCGGCGTCCTGCTCGGCTGAACTGAGCCCGCCATAGAGCGGCTGCACGTCGGTCAACGGCCCCAGCCGGTCCTCGAGCCGCGCGGCCACCTGCCGGATTTCGCCTTGCCCCGGCAGGAACGCCAGGATGGAACCGGCTTCCGTGCGGCAGACCATCTCGATGGCGCTGGCCATGGCGATGTCGATGCGCTGGCCGGCGGGCCGGTCGAGATAGCGGATGTCGACCGGATGGCTGCGGCCCAGGCTTTCGATCACCGGGCAATCCTCGATCAGCCCCGCCACGCGCGCCGTATCCAGCGTCGCCGACATCACCAGGATGCGCAGATCCTCGCGCAGGCCCGACTGGATGTCGAGCGCCAGCGCAAGCCCGAAATCGGCCTCCAGTGCGCGCTCGTGAAACTCGTCGAAGATGACGCAATCGATGCCCTCGAGATCGGGTGAGGACAGCGCCATGCGGGTGAACACGCCTTCTGTCACCACCTCGATCCGGGTCCGGGCCGTCACCTTGGTGTCGAGCCGCATCCGGTATCCGACGGTTCCGCCGACCTCTTCGCCCAGCATCGCCGCCATCCGCCGCGCCGCCGCGCGCGCCGCCAGCCGGCGCGGCTCGACCAGGATGATCTTGCCCTTGAGCCACGGCTCCTCGATCAGCACCAGCGGCACCAGCGTGGTCTTGCCCGCCCCCGGCGGTGCCGCCAGCACGGCGTTGGGTCCTTGGGCGAGAGCTTCGCGCAGAGGCTCCAGCACGTCGGAAACCGGCAGATCGGCATGGCGCTCGGCGATATCGCTCACGGCTGGCCGACCTTGTGCAGCTGCCCGCCGGCGGCGCGTGCGTCGTCCTCGTCATGGGTCACCAGCACCACCGGCAGCCCGGCCCGGCGCGCCCGGTCGAACACCAGCTGTCGCGTCTGTTCGCGCAGATCGGCGTCAAGCTTGGAGAACGGCTCGTCGAGCAGCAGGATTCGCGGCTGCGACACCAGCACCCGCTGCAGCGCGACCCGGGCCTTTTGTCCGCCCGACAGCGTGTCGGGATCCCTGTCCCCGAAATCCGCCAGATCGGCATCTTCGAGTGCTGCCTGCGCCAGCTGGCGTCTCTGCTTGCGGCCGCGAATGCCTTCGGGAATGGCAATGGCGATATTGTCGACGACACTCAGGTGCGGAAACAGCAGCGGATCCTGAAACAGGATGCCGGCATGGCGTTTCTCGGCTGCCAGCGATGTCAGGTCGACGCCATCCACCGAAACGCCGCCGCTGGCCGAAAAGGCCGGATCGAGAAACCCGCCGAGATAGGCGAGCAGGGTGGACTTCCCCGACCCCGAAGGCCCCATCACGGTGAGTATCTGTCCACGCCGGACCTGCGCGTCAAGCGCCACCAGCATCTGGTCGCCAAGGCAAATGCGCACCCCGTCCAGCACCAGTCCCTCAATCTCGGTCACGCTCTCCATTGTCACACCCGCAAGCCTCGCCGGTTGCGGAATACCAAGCCCGGCAATCCCGTTGCAATGGCGAATGCGAAAAACGGCAGCAGCGTCTGCATGAAGGCATAGACGCCGATGACGCGGCGATTTCCGCCGGCTGCCAGCGCCACCGCCTCGGTGGTGACCGTGGTCAGCCGTCCGGCGCCGATCAGCACGGTCGGCAGATATTGCCCGACCGAGACGGAAAACCCGACCGCCGCCGCCGTCAGGATGGCGCGCGTCAGCATCGGCAGCCGGATCTTGACCAGCGTCCGGGTCCGGCTCATGCCGAGCCCCGCGGCGATCAGGTCATGGCGGCGGTCATGCGCCCGCCACGGATCGCTCAGCGACAAAAACACATAGGGCAGCACGAACACCAGGTGCGCCAGCACAAGTGCTGAAAAGCTGGCGTCGACCCCGAGCCAGATCGACAGCACCTGCAGGCCGAACATGAACGAGATCTGCGGCACGATCAGCGGCAGGTAGATCAGCAGCAGCGCGCCGCCGCCCCGGCCCCGCCCGGTCTCGTATTCGCGCTCCAGGCACAGGATGGTGAGCGTCAGCGCAATCAGCGTCGACAGTCCGGCGACCGCGAGCGTGGTGCCGAGCGGCCCGCTCATCCGCGGCAACGCCTGCATCCAGCTTTTCCAGGTGAAGCTCGAAGGCAGCGCATCCGGGAATTGCCAGAGGCCGGATACCGACCAGAGCGCCAGCACCGCGATGCCGCCGAAGATGATGACGGCCGATCCGCCCATCACGCTCCGGGCAAGGGCGCGCACCGCCATGTCGCGGCGCCAGCGCCGGCCATTGTCACGGATCTGCCTGACTAGAAACGCGCCGATCCGCTCCAGCCCGACCCAGGCAATCAGCGCAGCCAACGTCACGCCCAATTGCAGGATTGCGCCGGCCGAGGCCAGGAACCGCGATTCGAGGTCCGGATCGTTCATCCAGTCGATCAGCCGCACCGGCAGCGTCGGCGGCAGATGCGGGCCGAGGATCAGCGCCACATCGACCACCGAGGTCGCATAGGCCACGACGGCGAACACGGCGAGCCGGATCTGCCGGTAGACCGGCGGCCACAACAGGAAGGTGAAGCTTGCCACCCGGCCGTATCCGAGCGAACGCCCCAGCCGCATGGTTTCCAGATGACGCGTCTGCGGCAGCGCCGCCAGCGTCACCAGGAACAGGAACGGGATTTCCTTGACGATCAGCCCGGCCATCATCGACAGCGCCAGCGGATCATTGATGATCAGGAGATCGGGCGGCCGGTCGAGCCCGGTGAGCCAGGGCGAGACCAGCCGCATGATCATGCCCGACGGCGCAATCAGGAAGGCAAGGCCGAAGGCAGCTGCCGCATGCGGCACCGACAGGAGCGGCGAGATCATCCGGCGCATCCGGGCAAATCCGGAAGTTCCCAGGTCGCTCGCCACAAAACCCGCCACCGCGCCAAGCGAGACCAGCGTCGTGATCAGCCCGATCGCGACCGACAGCAGCGCCGAGCGCCAGATGCCCGGAACCTCCGCCAGTTCGGAAAAATGCGCGGTGGTAAACTCGGTCCCGCCGAGATCCGGCAGATAGCCCAGCGCCGGCAGCGCCGTCCCCGCCAGGCCGAAGGCCAGCGGGCCGAGCAGGATCAGAAGTGTGAGCGGCGGCGCCAGGCGCGCCAGACGCACGCCGCCGGTCATGTCACTCTGTCCCGTTGTCTGTCATCATGATCGTCAGTTGGCCGCGCCGTAGCGCTTGAGCCACTCGCCTTCGATCCGCTCCATCCAGTCCGGATGCGGCTCGTCGAGCGCAGGGCCGAGTTCATCGGGCCTCAGGGTGGCAATGCCCAGATCGAGCGCCTCGAAGGCGGCGCGGTCCTCGGCCGACAGCTTGTCCATCGACAGCACCGTCGGGTCGCCCCACACCGAAGGGTCCTGCTTGCGCAGCTGCGCTTCCGGCGAAATCAGGAAATTGGCCAGCACCAGCGCGCCTGCCTTGGCGCTCGCATTGTAGGGAATGGCGACAAAATGCGTGTTGCCAAGCGTGCCCTCGGTGTAGGTGAACGAGCGCACCGTATCGGGCAGTTCGCCCGCAGCGATACCGGCTGAGGCTTCCGACGGATTGAAGGCGAAGATGATGTCGAGTTCGCCATCGGCAAGCTTCTGCTTCATGTCGGGATAGTTCTGCGGATAGGCCTTGCCGCTGCGCCACAGATTGGGGTGCAGCCTGTCGAGATAGGCAAACAAGGGCGCCGCATCCTCGGCAAAGCTCGCCGCGTTGACCTTCTGGCTGAGCTTCGCCGGATCCGCGATGGTTTCCGACAGCACCTGCTTGAGAAACGAAGACCCGATGAAATCCGGCGGCTGCGGATAGGAGAAGCGGCCCGGGTTTCGCTCGGCCCAGTCCAGAAGTTCGGCCGACGAGCCCGGCACGCTGTCAGCAGGCGTGCGCGCGGTGTCATGGAAGAACACCATCTTCGCGCCGCCCCAGGGGCTTTCAAGCCCGTCGGTCGGAATGGTGAAATCGGTCAGGATCGTGGGCTTGGTCTCATGGTCGACATAGGCCCAGTTCGGCAGCGACGTGGTCCAGTCGGGCGCCATCAGCAGATCCTGGCGCTTCATCGAGGCGAAGTTCTCGCCATTGATCCAGATGAGATCGACCGAACCGCCCTCGCTCTTGCCCGCGGCCTTCTCGGCCAGCACCGTCGCCACCGCATTGGCGGTGTCATCGAGTTTCACGTGAACCACGGTCACGCCGAATCGCTCCTTCAGCGTCTGGCCGGCCCAGTCGATATAGAGGTTGATGTTTTCCGACCCGCCCCAGGCATTGAAGTAGACCGTCTGGCCCTTGGCTTCCTGCAACACCGCGTCCCAGTCGCGCGGATCCGGATCAGCGGCATGAGAGGTTTGCGAAAAGGCGAGCGCCGCACTCAGCGCGCCGGCAAACAGGATGGGAGACTTGATCATGGCATTCCTCATGGAGCGGGCCTCTTGAAACAAAAGAGCTCAATCCAGACACCACAGGGTCACGGTAACGTCAATCAAACCGGCCGCGCCAAAGCGTCACAATTTGGTGATTCGCGCGTGTGCGATACCTAATGCGCCTCGTCCCAGTTCTTCGCCGCCCGCGCATCAACCTTCAATGGCACCGCCATGTCGAGCGCCGGCATTGCCGCATTCTCCATCACGTCGACGATGACCGGGATGATCTTTTCGGCATCCGCTTCGGCTGCCTCGAACACCAGCTCGTCATGCACCTGCAGCAGCATCCGCGCGTCCGTGCCGGCCGCCTCAAGCGCCGGCTCCATTCGCACCATGGCGCGGCGGATGATGTCGGCGGCCGATCCCTGGATCGGCGCGTTGATCGCGGCGCGCTCGTTGAAGGCGCGGACCTGCGGATTGGAGGAGCGGATTTCCGGATAATGCGCGCGGCGGCCGAAGATGGTCTTCACATAGCCATGCTCCTTGGCTTCCGCCTTGGTGGCTTCCATGTAGTCCTTGATGCCCGGAAAGCGCTCGAAATATTTGCGGATATAGTCTCCCGCTTCCGACCGCTCGATGCCGAGCTGGTTGGCAAGCCCAAAGGCCGAAATGCCGTAGATGATGCCGAAATTGATCGCCTTGGCGCGGCGCCGAACTTCCGAGGGCATGCCCTCGATCGGAACGCCGAACATCTCGGATGCGGTCATGGCGTGAATGTCGACGCCGTCTGCGAAGGCCTGGGTCAGCTGCGGGATATCGGCCACATGCGCCAGCACCCGGAGCTCGATCTGGCTGTAGTCGGCCGAAATCAGCACATTGCCGGGCTCGGCAATGAAGGCAGTGCGGATCTTGCGGCCTTCCGCCGTGCGCACCGGAATGTTCTGGATGTTGGGATCGGACGAGGACAGCCGCCCGGTGGTGGTCGCCGCCATCGCAAACGAGGTGTGCACCCGCTTTGTCTCCGGATGGATGTACCCCGGCAGCGCATCCGTATAGGTCGATTTGAGCTTGGTCAGCTGCCGCCAGTCGACGATCTTGCGCGGCAACTCATGGCCCATGGCGGCAAGGTCCTCGAGCACCTGGGCCGAGGTCGACCATTGCCCGGACTTGGTCTTGGTGCCGCCCGGCAGGCTCATCTTGCCGAACAGGATGTCGCCCAGCTGCTTGGGCGAGCCGACATTGAAAGTCTCGCCGGCCAGTTCCTGGATTTCGGCTTCCAGCGCCGCTGCACCCTGCGCCAGTTCGCCCGACAGCCGCGACAGGATCTGCCGGTCGACGCGGATGCCGCGCTGTTCCATCCGCATCAGCACCGGCGCCAGCGGCCGCTCCAGCCGCTCATAGACCCGCGTCATGCCGTCCGCAGCGAGGCGCGGCTTGAGCACGTGCCAGAGCCTGAGCGTCACCTCGGCATCCTCGGCCGCATAGGCAGTGGCCTTGTCGATCGCCACTTCGGCAAACGGAACCGAAGTCTTGCCCGAGCCCGCCACGTCCTTGTAGCTGATCGGCGTGTGCCCGAGCCAGCGTTCGGAAAGCGCGTCCATGCCGTGGCCGCCCGCGCCGGCGTCGAGCACATAGGACAACAGCATGGTGTCGTCGAAGCTCTCGATGGTGATGCCGTGCCGCGCCAGCACCAGCATGTCGTATTTCAGGTTCTGCCCGACCTTGAGCACCGACGGGTCTTCGAGCAGCGCCTTCAGTTCATCCAGCGCCGCGCGGACAGGCATCTGCCCGGGTTGCTCGCCGCCACCACCAAGAAGATCGCCCACGCCATTGGAATGGGCCAGTGGCGCATAGCAGGCGATGACCTTCAGGTCCCCGGCGTCGGGCGCGGAAACGGGAATCGCCAGCGAAAACCCGACGAGATCGGCCTGCATCGCATCGAGCGACGTGGTTTCGGTGTCAAACCCGACAATGCCCCTGTCCCGCGCCAAGGCGCACCAGTCCCTGAGCTGATCGATGTTGCGCAGCGTCTCATAGGCGCCTGTGTCGATCTTGGCCGCGACGGCCGCTTCCGCGCGCCGTTTGGCGAGCCCCTGCGGCGTGTCGACGGTTTTGCCGTCCTGCGTGGCGAACGCGGATGTGCCGGCTGTCGCCTGGCCGGGGTCGAGATCGGGACCGCGCATATCGGCCGTATCGACAGCGACATGGGCCGCGTCCACCGCGCCGGCGTCGGTTTCGGTCGCCTCCGCCACGCGCCGGGTCAGCGAGGTGAACTCCATGGCCTTGAGGAAGGCCACCAGCTTTGGCCCGTCCGGCGGATTGAGCACCAGGCCATCAAGGCTCTCGGGCACGTCGACATCGTCCTTGAGCTTGACCAGTTCGCGGGAGATGCGCGCCTTGTCGGCAAATTCGATGATGTTTTCGCGGCGTTTGGTCTGCTTGATCTCGCCGGCGCGCGCCAGCAGCGTATCAAGGTCGCCGAATTCCTCGATCAATTGCGCCGCGGTCTTCGGCCCGATGCCCGGAATGCCCGGCACATTGTCGACCGAATCCCCGGTCAGCGCCTGCAGATCGATCATCTTTTCCGGCGGCACGCCCCATTTCTCGATGACTTCCGCCACGCCGATCTGCCGGTCCTTCATGCTGTCATACATCGACACTTGCGGGCCGACGAGCTGCATCAGGTCCTTGTCGGACGAGATCACCGTCACGTCGGCGCCCGTTTCCCGCGCCAGCCGCGCATAGGTGGCGATCAGGTCGTCGGCCTCGAATCCCTCCATCTCGATGCAGGGCAGGTCAAACGCCCGCGTCGCCTCGCGGATGACGGCGAATTGCGGCACCAGGTCTTCCGGCGGCGCCGAGCGGTTGGCCTTGTACTCGGGATAGAGTTCGTTGCGGAAGGTCTTGGAGGAATAGTCGAAAATCACCGCAAAATGCGTCGGCGTCACGCCGACGGAGGTATCGCGCGCCGACACCATCAGCTTCCACAGCATGTTGCAAAAGCCCGACACGGCGCCCACCGGCAGGCCGTCGGATTTGCGCGTCAGCGGCGGCAATGCATGGTAGGCCCGAAAAATATAGCCGGACCCGTCGACGAGGAAGAGATGATCACCTTTTTTCATGGGGAAGGATTAGCGCGCGTCCGCCGCAAGGTCCATGCGGTTCGTGCCGGATACTCTGTGAAAAATGTACGGGCGGGGAAATCGCCGGGACTGCACGGTCCGCAGGGTGAATCGCCCACCTATCACGCTTTCGTTACAAAACCGTAATGTTCGTGTCCTTGAAAAGCCACATTCCCGGGGCCAAATCACACTTACCGGCGAATGAATAAGCCGATGTCTGGAATTACGGCTCGTCCCCCGCCGCCTCCAGACCAAGGACAAGGGCCGCCCCGCCCCCTCTTATGGCCCTTGTCCGATCGATACGCCGCCATGACCTTCCCCCCTCTGGTCATGGCGGCTTTTCTTTTGTCCAGGCCCGGCGTTACTCTATCGTTTTCTGATTCCCTCCGGAGCCTTTCATGACCAACCTCACCGCCGCCCTTTCTGCCGCCGATGCGAATCTTGACGCGAGCCTTGAGCGCCTGTTCGGGCTCTTGCGCATCCAGTCGATCTCCACCGATCCGGCTTACGCGCCCGAATGCCGCCGCGCCGGCCAATGGCTGGTCGATGAACTCAATTCGCTCGGCTTTGACGCCAGCCTGCGCGACACCGCCGGGCATCCGATGGTGGTTGCCCACCACGAGGGCGCCACGCCCGACGCGCCGCATTACCTGTTCTACGGCCATTACGACGTCCAGCCGGTCGATCCGCTGAATCTCTGGACCGAGCCGCCGTTCGAGCCGGCGATCAAGGAGATCGCGCCCGGCCGCAAGGTCATCACCGGCCGGGGATCGTCTGACGACAAGGGGCAGTTGATGACTTTCGTCGAGGCCTGCCGCGCCTGGAAGACCTCGATCGGGTCGCTGCC
The DNA here is from genome assembly GCA_019084245.1 of Hoeflea sp. Classification (GTDB taxonomy): domain Bacteria; phylum Pseudomonadota; class Alphaproteobacteria; order Rhizobiales; family Rhizobiaceae; genus Hoeflea. The sequence continues at coordinate 617,616 of JAHRFE010000028.1, read as the reverse complement.
CTGCCGCATCACCATCCTGTTCGAGGGCGAGGAGGAATCGGGCTCGCCCTCTTTGAAGCCGTTCCTCGAGGCCAATGCCGACGAACTCAAGGCGGAATGCGCGCTCGTCTGCGACACCGGCATGTGGGATCCCGAGACACCGGCGATCGCGGTGGCGCTGCGCGGCCTGGTCGGCGAGGAAATCACCATCCATGCCGCAGACCGGGACCTGCATTCGGGCCTGTTCGGCGGGGCTGCGGCCAACCCGCTGCATATCCTGTCGAAGATCCTCGCCGATCTGCATGACGAGACCGGCCGGGTGACGCTTGCCGGATTCTATGACGGCGTCGAGGAAACCCCGGCCCAGATCCTGGCGAGCTGGGAAAGCCTCGGCCGCAGCGCCGAGCAGTTCCTGGGCGAGGTCGGTCTTTCGGTTCCCTCCGGCGAGCAGGGCCGCTCGGTGCTGGAGCTCACCTGGGCGCGCCCGACGGCGGAGGTCAACGGCATGTGGGGCGGCTACACCGGCGAAGGCTTCAAGACCGTGATCGCGGCGCAAGCATCGGCCAAGGTGTCGTTCCGGCTGGTCGGCAAGCAGGATCCAGATCAGGTCCGCGATGCCTTCCGCGCCCATGTCGAATCCCGCCTTCCCGCCGACTGCACCGTGAGCTACGCACCGCATGGCGGCTCGCCGGCGATCCAGCTGGCCTATGATTCGCCGGTGGTCACCAAGACCCGCGCGGCATTGACCGATGAATGGCCCAAGCCGGCGGTGAGGATCGGCATGGGCGGCTCGATCCCCATCGTCGGCGACTTCCAGAACATCCTGGGGCTGCAGTCGGTGCTGTGCGGATTCGGCTTGACCGATGACCGCATCCATTCTCCCAACGAAAAATACGACCTGATGTCATTCGCCAAGGGAATCAGGTCCTGGGTCCGCATTCTGGGTGCCCTGTCGACGCGATGACTCCCTGAACTGACAAAAAGCCGGGCCTGAGTATTGCAAGGGGCGGTTTCCTTAACCGCCCCTTAAAACGTCGCAATTAGGGTGTTCTGCGATCGCCGGGCGGTTTCGGAACGAGACATCTGAGGTCTCGAACCGGAACTGCGTCCAAAACAAAATCCGGGTCGCGGGCGCAATTGTCAGGATTGCATGGTCGATCGGGACCCCAACAGCATCCGGATTATCCATGGCGCGCAAGACATCCAGCCCAGGCCGCATCGAACCGTCCTTCGAGGGCGGTCGATCAAAAGGGAGTTCGCGCACCCTCGCTGACGAACGCGTGGCTGGAAAGACCACGCCGTCCAAACGCCGCAACACACCGCAGTCCAAGGCCCGCAAGCCGAAATCGCGGACCTCGCGCGGCCGCCTGTCGCGTGCTCTGCGCGCCATGGTCTACTGGTCCTTCGTGTTGGCAATCTGGGGCGGCATTGCCATCGCTGGCGTCGCAGCCTTCTACGGCGCCCGCATGCCGAGCGCCTCCACATGGTCGATCCCCGACCGACCGCCGAATGTGAAGATCGTCTCGGTCAATGGCGAGACCATGGCCAATCGCGGCGCCACCGGCGGCGAAGCGCTGCTGCTGGGCGACATGTCGCCCTATATACCCGAGGCGGTGATCGCCATCGAGGATCGCCGCTTCTATTCGCATTTCGGCGTCGATCCGATCGGCTTGGCCCGCGCCATGCTTGCCAATGTGACGGCCGGGCGGATGGTTCAGGGCGGCTCGACTCTGACCCAGCAACTGGCCAAGAACCTGTTCCTGTCGCCCGAGCGCACGCTTGAGCGCAAGGTGGAGGAAGTACTGCTGGCGGTGTGGCTCGAGCACAAGTTCACCAAGGACCAGATCCTCGAAATGTACCTCAACCGCGTCTATTTCGGCTCCGGCGCCTATGGCGTCGAGGCGGCGTCGAGGCGCTATTTCCGCAAGCCCGCCAGCGATGTGTCGCTGGCGGAAGCCGCTCTCCTCGCCGGCCTCCTGAAGGCGCCGTCGCGGCTTTCACCGGCGCGCGATCCCAAGGCCGCCGAGGAACGGGCGCAGGTGGTGCTCGCCGCCATGCGTGAACAGGGTGTGGTCACGGACCGGGAAATCGCCACGGCGCTCACAAGCCCGCAGGTGCGCGCCAAGAGCTACTGGACCGGATCCGAGAATTATGTCGCGGATCTGGTGATGCAGAGACTGCCCGGCCTGGTCGGCACGATCACCGAAGACCTCGTGGTCGAAACCACGATTGATTTCGAGCTTCAGCGCCAGGCCGAAAAGGTGCTGCGCGCCTCTCTTGACGAAAACGGCGCCAAGCTCAACGCTGCCCAGGGCGCGCTGATTTCGCTGGACGGCACTGGCGCCGTCAGGGCGCTGATCGGCGGCAGGGAATACGCCACCAGCCAGTTCGACCGGGCCACCGATGCGCTGCGCCAGCCGGGCTCCGCCTTCAAGCCCTTTGTCTTCACTGCGGCGCTCGAACAGGGCCGCACGCCGCTGTCGGTGCGCAACGACGCGCCGGTCCGGATCGGCAAGTGGACGCCGGAAAATTATGACGGCAAGTATCGCGGCGAGGTCACCCTGTCGGATGCGCTCACCCATTCGCTCAACACGGTTGCGGCACAGCTTGTCATGGAAGTGGGGCCCAAGACCGTGGTCCAGACCGCGCATCGGCTCGGCATCGAGGCTCAGCTCCAGGCCAATGCGTCGATCGCTCTCGGCACTTCGGAAGTGACGCTGATGGAACTGACAGGAGCCTATGCGCCGTTCATGAATGGCGGCTACAAGGCCACGCCGCACGTCATCCGCCGGGTCTCGACCCATGACGGCAAGGTGCTTTACGAGAACACTTACAACAATCCGCCGCGCGTCATCGATCCGGCGGTCGCCGCAATGATGAACCGCATGCTGGTGCGGGTCGTCGAGGAGGGAACCGGCCACAATGCGCGGTTCGGCGGCTGGCCCGCGGCGGGCAAGACCGGCACCACCCAGTCCTACCGCGATGCGCTGTTCGTGGGTTACACCGCCAATCTGGTGACAGGCGTCTGGTTCGGCAATGATGATGGCGCGCCGATGAAGAAGGTCACCGGCGGCGGGCTTCCGGCGAGCACCTGGGCGCAGTTCATGCAGCTTGCCCATTCCGGCCTGCCCCCGGCGAACCTGCCGCTCGGAGGTCCGGTTCCGCCCGTGGCGATCGACGGACCGCCGCTGGATCTCGATGCCGTGGCCGATCTCGTGCGCGATCTGGCGCCAGTGCCGGTGTCGCGCGACGCCACAGGCGCCACCGGTGAAGGCTTCCCGGTCCCGCCCGCGGGCATCGGCGCCGGCTCGGCGCAGCCCGACAGCAGCAAGCGGACCACTCTGCTTGATATCCTGATGGGCAATTAGAGCGGGTTTGGCAGCTTTCAGTCGCAACAACAGCCGTCCACCGCCAATCTGGACAATCGCCGACGCTTGCAGTCTGTCAGGGACATTCTTATATACGCCTCAACGCTTCCGGCGGCGCCGCAGTGATGTGGCCCGATCTGGCGGCGGAAACGGATGATCCTCGTTATCCTGTTTTCAGTAATGCCCATAAGGGGCTGTCGAATGGAACGCCTGACCGGGTCCCGGCAGCTCGCTTCAAGGAGAAAGTAACATGGCGAAAGTAATCGGTATCGACCTCGGAACCACCAATTCCTGCGTGGCTGTGATGGATGGCAAGGACGCCCGCGTGATCGAGAACGCGGAAGGCGCCCGCACCACGCCGTCAATGGTAGCCTTCAACGAGGACGGCGAGCGTCTGGTTGGCCAGCCGGCCAAGCGTCAGGCCGTCACCAATCCGGAAAACACCCTGTTTGCAGTCAAGCGCCTGATCGGCCGGCGCTACGAAGACAAGGCCGTGACCAAGGACAAGGAACTTGTTTCGTTCAAGATCGTCCGCGGCGACAATGGCGACGCCTGGGTTGAAGCCAATGGCGACAAATATTCCCCGGCCCAGATCTCCGCGATGATTCTTCAGAAGATGAAGGAAACCGCTGAATCCTATCTCGGCGAAAAGGTCGAGAAGGCCGTCATCACAGTTCCGGCCTACTTCAACGACGCCCAGCGCCAGGCCACCAAGGATGCCGGCAAGATCGCCGGCCTTGAAGTGCTGCGCATCATCAACGAACCGACGGCAGCTGCACTCGCCTATGGCCTCGACAAGACCGAAGGCAAGACCATTGCGGTCTACGACCTTGGCGGCGGCACCTTCGACGTGTCGATCCTCGAAATCGGCGATGGCGTCTTCGAAGTGAAGTCGACCAATGGCGATACCTTCCTGGGTGGCGAAGACTTCGACATGCGCCTGGTCGGCTATCTGGCCGACGAGTTCAAGAAGGATCAGGGCATTGACCTGAGAAAGGACAAGCTCGCGCTGCAGCGCCTCAAGGAAGCCGCTGAGAAGGCCAAGATCGAGCTGTCGTCCGCCTCCCAGACCGAAATCAACCTGCCCTTCATCACCGCTGACGCATCGGGTCCGAAGCACCTGACGCTGAAGCTCAGCCGCTCCAAGTTCGAGAGCCTGGTCGATGATTTCGTCCAGCGCACGATCGGACCCTGCAAGGCCGCGCTCAAGGATGCCGGTCTTCAGGCCGGGGACATCGACGAAGTGGTTCTGGTCGGCGGCATGACCCGCATGCCCAAGATCCAGGAAGTGGTGAAGCAGTTCTTCGGCAAGGAGCCGCACAAGGGCGTCAACCCCGATGAAGTGGTCGCCATGGGCGCCGCCATTCAGGCCGGCGTGCTGCAGGGCGACGTCAAGGACGTGCTGCTGCTCGACGTGACGCCGCTGTCGCTCGGCATCGAGACGCTGGGTGGCGTCTTCACCCGCCTGATCGACCGCAACACCACGATCCCGACCAAGAAGAGCCAGGTCTTCTCCACCGCCGAAGACAACCAGAACGCGGTGACGATCCGGGTGTTCCAGGGCGAACGCGAAATGGCTGCCGACAACAAGGTTCTCGGCCAGTTCGACCTCGTCGGCATCCCGCCGGCCCCGCGCGGCGTGCCGCAGATCGAAGTGACCTTCGATATCGACGCCAACGGCATCGTCAACGTCTCGGCCAAGGACAAGGGCACCGGCAAGGAGCACCAGATCCGCATCCAGGCCTCTGGCGGCCTTTCGGACGCCGACATCGAGGCGATGGTCAAGGAAGCCGAGCTCAATGCCGAGGCCGACAAGAAGCGCCGTGCGGTGGTCGAGGCCAAGAACCAGGGCGAGAGCCTGATTCATTCCTCGGAGCAGTCGCTCAAGGACTACGGCGACAAGGTCAACGAAACCGACCGCACCGCGATCGCCGACGCCATTGCCGCTCTCAAGGCAGCCGTGGAAGCCGACCAGCCCGATGCCGAAGACATCCAGGCCAAGAGCCAGACACTGATGGAAGTCTCGATGAAGCTTGGCCAGGCCATGTATGAACAGGCTCAGGCCGAGACCGGCGAGAGTGAATCTGAGGACGGCGAAAAGGTCGTCGACGCCGATTTCGAGGAAGTCAAGGACGACGACGACGACCGGAAGAAATCGGCCTGATCACCGATCCGGCATCAGCCAGGCATGAACGAGGAGGGTCCCTGACGGGGCCCTCCTTGCGTTTACGATGATTTGAAACTCCAATTGTATTTGCCGGACTACGACTTTATTTCCCGACGATGGACAGTGCCCTTCCATTTGCGAGACGGTTTTCCGATCGACAGGCTTGGACAGGAGGAAGCCGGATCGCGGCGTTGTTTCAATCCGGTGCAATCATGCATCATTGATCGGAGAGATGGTTGAGGCAGACCTACAGATTGTTCGGAGTATGGAGACTGCTCGCCGCGATGCTGGTGATGGCCTATCACTTCTCGCACTCCGCCCCGAACAGTGAGCCTGTGATCGAATGGTTCGAGCACATGCTGCCGCTGCTCGACATGTTCTTCATCATGTCCGGATTTCTGATATTCGAGCATTATGGCCGGATGGAAAACACGGGTGCAAACTACGTCACGTTTCTGATCAAGCGGCTGTCCAGGCTTTATCCGCTTCACCTGATCACACTGTCTTTTTTCGTTGCGTTTGCGGTCCTGGTCCATCTCGGGCTGTTGCAATCCCAGGCCGCGGATACGCGCTACGATCTTTCCGCCCTGCCTGCAAATCTGCTGCTGATCCAGGCCTGGGGTGTGAATTCGGAACTGACCTTCAATTATGTGTCCTGGTCGCTTTCGGCGGAATGGTTTGCCTATCTGATATTTCCCATTGTGCTTTTTGCCTTTGCACATGGCCGCGCCATGGGGCTTGCCCTGTTGTTGGCGGTGATAATCGCGGCGATCGAAATCGCCGATCACGGCGCGACCGACAAATATGACTACTGGTTCAACGCCAAGGTCTGGGCCGCCTACCGTGTCGCCGCCGACTTTGTCTTCGGTGCACTTCTCTGTGTCGTGGCGCGGCAGATCAGCATGCCGCCGCCGCGTTGCCAGATCCTGGCCTGGGGCATGCTCGGGTGTGTCTTTGCTGCAATGTTCTCCCACGCCGACATCTACCTGACGCTCGCCTTGTTTGGCGCGGCCATCGTCCTGGCTGCCCTGACGGAACGCGTCGGCGAGCATGAAACTGCCTGGCTCGAGCCCGTCATGCCGATGGCTGTCGTCTCCTTCGGCGTCTACCTCTGGCATCCGGTGATCGAACTGTTCGCCTATGCGCTGATCTGGAAGCGCGTCCTGGGCATTGACGATCCGCTCCTGTTCTGGATCTACATGCCGCTTCCGATGATCGTCACCATTGGCGTGGCGATGGTTTCGGCGCGCCGGTTCGAGCGGCCCGTGGGGAAATGGATCGAGACATCGCTCAACAGCCTTGTCCTGCAACGCAGAACCGCTCGCCCGAAGGCTTGAAATCCGCTGTTGCCAACCGCACCCGGTCGGGCGCGCCAAGCCCGTCGCACGGTTCTCAAATCTGCATCGCATATCTCGGCGCACATTCTGTGGAACATTGGGGGCTAGAATTTTTCCCGGCGAGTGACTACATGACGCAGGAACGCGCTCAGGCGCGGACCCTGCGCATGAAGTGAGGCGGGGGCATGTGTGAGTTCTTGTGCGTCCATCGAGCCTGCGGCATGACAATGGACGCTCCCGGAAGAGAGATTGACGGATAAATGGCCAAGCCAGACTTTTACGAAACGCTTGGTGTGGCGCGCGGCGCGGATGAGAAGGAGCTGAAAAGCGCCTTCCGCAAACTCGCCATGAAGTACCACCCGGATAAAAATCCAGGTGATGCCGCAGCCGAGCACAAGTTCAAGGAACTCAACGAGGCCTACGAGACCCTGAAGGATCCGCAGAAGCGGGCGGCCTATGACCGCTTCGGCCACGCCGCCTTCGAACAGGGCGGTCCCGGCGGAATGGGCGGCGGCTTTGGCGGCGGCGGATTTTCGGACATCTTCGAGGACATTTTCGGCGAGATGATGGGCGGCCGCGGCGGCCGGCGCTCGTCGGGCGGTCGCGAACGCGGCGCCGATCTGCGCTACAACATGGAAATCTCGCTCGAGGAAGCCTATTCGGGCAAGACCGCGCAGATCCGGGTTCCGACCTCGATCACCTGCGATGTGTGCACCGGCTCGGGCGCCAAGCCCGGTACGCAGCCCACCACCTGCTCCACCTGCGGCGGCGCAGGTCGTGTACGGGCGTCGCAAGGCTTCTTTTCCGTCGAACGCACCTGCCCGACCTGCCACGGCCGCGGCCAGACGATCACCGATCCCTGCACCAAGTGCGGCGGCCAGGGCCGGGTCACCGAAGAGCGCTCGCTCTCGGTCAACATTCCGGCCGGCATCGAGGACGGCACCCGCATAAGGCTTGCCGGCGAAGGCGAAGCCGGCATGCGCGGCGGTCCCGCCGGCGATCTCTATATTTTCCTGTCCGTGCGCCCGCATGCGGTCTTCCAGCGCGAGGGAGCGGATCTTTACTGTACCGTACCGATCTCGATGACCACAGCCGCGCTCGGCGGCAAGTTCGACATCACCACGATGGACGGCGCCCGCTCCCGGGTCTCGGTGCCCGAAGGCACCCAGCCCGGCAAGGAGCTGAGGCTGCGCGGCAAGGGCATGCCGGTGCTGCGCTCCGCCCAGTTCGGCGATCTCTATGTCCGCATCTCGATCGAGACGCCGCAGAAGCTGTCCAAGCGCCAGCGCGAATTGCTGATGGAATTCCAGGAATTGTCGTCCAAGGAAACCAGCCCCGAATCAGCCGGCTTTTTTTCGCGGATGAAGGGCTTTTTTGATACCTTGACCGACTGATCTTGCGGCCCGGACTGGCGTGGCCCAAGAGAAACCATGTTTCGTGTCCAGATCGTGTCGTGCAGGTTGCGTGCTGGCAGCACGCGGCCTCCAGGAGAGGCAGGGGTGTGGGCATGAATTTTTCCGAGCGGTTCGTACGGCGTTTCGATGACGAGATCCGCTTTTTCAAGGGCTGGATGGACGGACCGAAAGCGGTGGGCGCCATCATGCCGACCTCGTCGGTCACGGCGCGCTCCATGGCGTCGGTGATCAATCCCGACTCCGGGCTGCCCGTGCTCGAGCTTGGACCCGGCACCGGCGTGATCACCAGGGCAATCCTGGCGCGTGGCGTGGCGCCCGCCGATCTGGTGTCGATCGAGTTCTCCCCCGATTTTCACAGCCGCCTGCAGCTTGATTTCCCCGATGTCCGGTTTGTCTGCGGCGACGCGTTCGATCTCGATACAACCCTTGCCGGGATGAACATCAGCGTGTTCGACAGCGTCATCTCGGGAATTCCCCTGCTCAACTTCCCCATGGCCCGCCGGGTCGCCCTGATCGAGGATCTGCTCGATCGCCTGCCGCCTGGCCGCCCGGTGGTGCAATTCTCCTACGGCCCGGCCTCCCCGGTGGCCGCGCGCGGAACGAGCTTCAGCGTGGTTCACCATGATTTCGTCATGCGCAATGTGCCGCCGGCACGGCTGTGGATTTACCGCCGGCAACCGTAGCCGCCCTGCGCCCCTGCCCGACACGTCCCTTTGCCTTGTTTACGACGGAGCATGGTGACCTATATGGAGGGGAGACCCTGAAGAGCCTTCACCGAAACCAGCTGACGCTGAGCGGAGCAGTCCATGATCCCCAAAATCCTCGTACTCCCCGGCTCCAACCGGAGCGGCTCGTTCAACGCGTCGCTTGCCGCCGCGGCTTCGGTCGAACTGGCGCAGCAGGGCGCCGATGTCACCCGCATCTCGCTGATTGACTATCCGCTGCCGATTGTCGACGAGGATCTCAAAACCCGGTCCGGCATCCCCGACAACGCCATGAAACTGGGTCGGCTGATTGCAGCACATGACGGCGTGTTTCTCTCATGCCCGGAATACAATTCGTCGATCCCGCCGCTGCTCAAGAACATGATTGACTGGGTCAGCCTGATTGCCAGTGACGGCGACCGGCCGTTCAAACCCTGGAAGGGCCGCTATGTCGCCCTGGGATCGGCCTCCAACGGCAAATTCTCAGGCATTCGCGGGCTGTACCATGTCCGCTCGGTGCTGATGAATGTCGGAACGCAAGTGATCAGCGAGCAATGCTCGGTTGGCGGCGCGGCTGATGCCTTTGACGAGGACGGACGGCTCAAGGACGAGCGCACCCGGGCGATGCTGTCCACGGCCTGCAAGTCCCTGCTCACCCATTGCTCCATGATGAACAGCCGTTGAGCCGCCGCTGACCGGCCGTTGGCGCGCTTGCCTCAAACCTCTTGCGATCCCGCCGTCTTCATGCGAGGAGCGGGAAACACGGAGGGAATGCTGATGCCCAATGCAGCGCTTGATCTGAGTGTGCCGGCCACCGACGCTGCCGATCCGCGGCTGATCGTGGCTCTCGATGTCCCGACGGTTGCCGAAGCCGAGGCCCTGGTGGCGCGGATCGGCGATGAGGCGGTGTTCTTCAAGATCGGCTATCAGCTGGCCTTTGCCGGCGGATTGCATCTGGCCCGCGACCTCAAGGCCTCAGGCCGCAAGGTCTTCCTCGACATGAAGCTTCTCGACATCGACAACACGGTCGCCAGGGGCGTCGAGAATGTCGTGCGCATGGGCGTCGACATGCTCACCCTGCATGCCTATCCCAAGGCCATGCGCGCGGCAGTCGAAGCGGCCCGGGGCAGCGATCTGTGCCTCCTCGGCGTCACCGTGCTGACCTCGATGGATGCGGGCGACCTCACTGAAGCCGGCTACGCCATGACGCCCGGGCAACTGGTCGAGCGCCGCGCCGCTCAGGCCCGCGACGCCGGGATGGGCGGCATCGTCTGTGCCGCCAATGAGGCGAGCGCCGTACGCGCCATCCTCGGCTCCGACATGGCCATCGTCACACCGGGGATCAGGCCCGCCGGCGCCGATCACGGCGACCAGAAGCGGGTGATGACGCCCGCCGCGGCACTCACCGCCGGCGCGTCGCATCTCGTCGTCGGCCGGCCGATCTCTGCCGCCACTGACCCCGCCTCAGCTGCGCGTGCGATCCGACTGGAAATGGCACATCTTTGAAGGAGCAGATCATGGCAAAGGGATACTGGATCGGGCGCATCGACGTGCATGACCCGGAGGCCTACAAGGCCTATGTCGAGACCGCGACGCCGGCCTACAAGGAGTTCGGTGCGACCTTTCTGGTGCGTGGCGGCGAGTTCGACCCGGTCGAAGGCCAATCGCGCGCCCGCAATGTCGTCATCGAATTCCCGAGCTACGAGGCGGCGCTCGCCTGCTACAATTCAGAAGCCTATCAGAAGGCCAGGGCCATCCGCCGGCAGTTTTCCGAAGGCGAACTGCTGATTGTCAAAGGCCATGAGGGCTAAGCCGCAAATTGGTCCATATGGCGCAGGCCCTGGCTCTTCACCTTGCGGCTGTTATTGACTAAGAGCTTGGTTCTGACCCGATCCGGTTGCTCCGCGCGGAGCAACCCACCCCATTGACCCTGCGAGGGAGTGCCCAGATGACAACGCTCAACCAACCCAAGCTTGTGACGGTGTTCGGCGGGTCCGGCTTTGTTGGCCGCCACGTCGTGCGGGTACTCGCCCGCCGCGGCTACTCTATCAGGGTTGCGGTGCGCCGTCCCGATCTCGCAGGCCACCTTCAGCCGCTCGGCGGGGTTGGCCAGATCGTCGCCGTCCAGGCCAATCTGCGCAATCGTGATTCGGTCGACCGGGCGGTCCAGGGCGCTGATCACGTCATCAATTGTGTCGGCATCCTGTTTGAATCGGGACGCAACACCTTCGATTCGGTGCAGGAATTCGGCGCACGCGCGGTGGCCGAAGCCGCCCGCGCGGCGGGCGCCGGGCTCACGCATATCTCGGCCATCGGCGCCGATACCGGCTCGGCGTCGGTCTATGCGCGCTCCAAGGGCCGCGCCGAAGCCTCGATCCTGAAGATCCTGCCCGATGCGGTGATCCTGCGGCCGTCGATCATCTTCGGCCCGGAAGACGGGTTCTTCAACAAGTTCGCCGAAATGGCGCGCTTTGCCCCGGCCTTGCCGCTGATTGGCGGTGGCGCGACAAAGTTCCAGCCGGTCTATGTCGGCGATGTGGCTGAAGCCGTCGCCCGAAGCGTCGACGGCAAGGTCGCAGGCGGCGCGATCTATGAACTGGGCGGCCCCCGGGTGATGAGCTTCAGGGAATGCCTCGAGGAGATCCTCAAGATCACCCAGCGCAAGCGCGCGCTGGTTTCGCTGCCATGGAGCGTGGCGTCGCTGATGGGCAAGATCTCCAGCTTCATCCCCTTCATCGAGCCGCCCTTGACCGGTGATCAGGTTGTGCTGCTCAAGTCCGACAATGTCGTCTCCGCTGACGCCGCAAGCGAGAGCCGGACGCTCGAAGGCATGGGCATTGCGCCCACCACGGTCGAGGCAATCCTGCCGAGCTATCTCACCCGCTACCGTCCGCATGGTCAGTACAGCGGCACGGGAAGCGAAGCCTGAGCGCCGATCTTGCCGGCTTGATAGCAAGCCTTGTTCCGTCCGGGGTTGAACCCTGGGCCGCCGTGGTTCTGATCATCGTGAGCTTCTTCACCTCGGCGCTGACGGTTTCCGTCGGCATTGGCGGCGGCGTCGCCATGCTGGCCCTGATGGGCTATCTTGTCCCGGTGGCGGCCATCATTCCGGTCCATGGCGTCGTTCAGCTTGGCTCCAATGTCGGACGGGCCGCCATTCTGCGCAATCATGTCGCCTGGGCCTGCCTTGCGGCCTTTCTGATTGGCGCCATTCCCGGAGCCTGGGCCGGCGGCCTGGCGGTCGGCGCGCTTGCCGAACCGGTGCTCAAGGCGGCGCTTGGCGGCTTCATCCTGTTCATCACCTGGATGAAGTTCCCCCGGCTTGCCGCAATCAGGCTTCCCGGCTTTGCGCTCACCGGGGCCGTCACCACGTTCCTGACCATGATCTTCGGCGCCACCGGCCCGTTCAACGCGGTGGTCCTGTCCAAGACCTTTCCCGAACGGTTGCGGTTCCAGGCCACCACGGCTGCGGTGATGAGTCTGCAGCATCTGGTCAAGACCCTCGCTTTCGCACTCGCCGGTTTCGCCTTTGCGCCCTGGCTGCCGCTGATTGCGGTGATGATTGTCACCGGACTGGCGGGCACCTGGGTCGGCGCGCACATCCTGCGCAGGACCCCCGAAAGCCGCTTTCAGCTGATTTTCAAGATCTGCCTCACCGTTCTGGCGCTGGATCTGGTCCGCCGTGGTGTTGCAGGAATGGCGCAGGCTTAGCAATGATTTAAGTTTCTCGGGTTTTAGTGGAGGCTCTGGGGGAATCAGACTTGAACCAACAGCCGGAGCCGCGTAAATCGCCCCTGCTTCTCGCGGGCCCTCACGGGTCCTTCGCGGTGGCTTGCATGAAACACAGCATCATGGTCCGGCGCACTCAATGAATGCGCGGAACAAATCTGACTGCCGCGCATTTCTGACAAACGTCAATTGAAGCGCTGGGTCGTTAACAGGTCGGGACAGGAATTCATGGGTAAGACAATCGGATCCGCATTCGCTTTCGCAATTGTGGTGATCCTGGCCGCGTCAGCCTTCGCGCCAGGCAGCGTTGCCCATTCATCCAAGGGCTGCTCGCCGGCCTATGGCGTCGATCCCTGCGCCATTCAGGCAAAGTCCGAATAGATCCTGAAGCGCCGCGCAGCCTGTCGGATGCGCAAAGGTCGCTTTATAACTTTGAAACAATGCATGTACGTCTTCGCTCGAATGGATCCATTTGAGCGCGACATGCATGGCTCTAACCCACCAGCCACAGGCCGATAAGCCCCGCCGTCCCGACGCCGATGCGCCACCAGGCAAACGGCGCAAACCCGTGCCTTGATATAAAGTCGAGCAGGCTGCGCACCACGATGACCCCTGCGATGAACGCGGTGATGAAACCGACAACAATGGTGACGACGTCGTCATAGGCAAGCTTGTCATAGTTCTTGTAGAGATCGAGTGCGAAAGCCCCCGCCATGGTCGGCATGGCGAGAAAGAACGAAAACTCCGCGGCTGAGCGCTTGTCGGTCCCCATCAGCAGCGCGCCGGCGATGGTGGCGCCCGAGCGCGACGTGCCCGGGATCATCGCCAGGCACTGGAAAAGTCCGATCTTGAACGCCAGCGACGGCGGATAGTCCATCACATCGGTATATTTCGGGGTCAGTTTCATCCGGTCGATCATGAGAAGAATGATGCCGCCGCCGATCAGCACCCAGCAGATCAGCGCGGTCGATTCGAACAGCACCGATTTGATGAACCCGTGCGCCAGCGCTCCGATCACGGCAGCCGGCAGGAAAGCCAGCACGATGGCCGCCACGAACCGCCGCGCCCTGGCGCTTGAGGGAAGGTCCATGGCGAGCTTCCACAGCCGGGCGAAATAGACCGACAGGATCGCCAGGATCGCGCCCAACTGGATCAGCACCTCGAAGCTGTTGCCCGGGGATTGAAACCCGAGGAAATGGCCGGCCAGCAGGAGATGAGCCGTGGAGGAGACCGGAATGAACTCGGTCAGACCTTCGATGAGGCCGAGCAGAGCCCCGACTAGTGTGGTTTCATTCATGCTGGAAACATCCCCGTCCCGTCTGATTTCCGCTGATTGCGGGTGCGACACCCAGTTTCGCCACAAGCATCAGCCAGGATCATTTCAGTGATTCGCTTGTCTTGCAGTGGGCCAATCCCTATAGCTCTATTTTCCGGAAACTGACCAGTCCCGCGCCCCGGCGCCAACGCAAACACTCCAAAAAGCTTGATGCCAGTCCTTTATCATCACACAATCTCGGCCGCCTCCCGCTTTGTAAGGGTGTGTTTCAACGAGATGGATTTCGCCGCCGAGCTCGCAGAAGAGCAGCCCTGGGAAAAACGCCCGGAGTTTCTTAAGCTCAATCCGGCAGGCACATTGCCGGTGCTGGTCACCGACAACGGCCATGCGCTCTGCGGGCCGCACATCATTTCCGAATGGCTGGATGAATCCCTTGGCGTGTTCAAGCGCGATCGCCGCCTGCTGGCCGAGGATCCGTTCCGGCGCGCCGAAATCCGCCGGCTGGTGGAATGGTTCCTGATCAAGTTCGAGCAGGATGTGGTGCGTCCCCTGGTTCATGAGCGCGTCATCAAATTGCATCTGCCGACCAGCAATGGCGCAGGCTCGCCAGACCCGAAGATGCTGCGCACCGGCCGCGCCAACATCCGCCAGCACATGAAATATCTCTCCTGGCTCGCGGGATCACGCACCTGGCTTGCCGGCGACCGTCTGAGCTATGCCGACCTTGCCGCCGCCAGCGCGCTATCGGTGCTCGATTATCTCGGCGAGATCGACTGGACCGACTATCCCCAAGCCAAGGACTGGTATCAGCGCGTCAAGTCCCGCCCTTCCTTCAGGCCGCTTCTGGCCGACCGGATCCGCAACATGGCGCCGGTCGCCCATTATGCCGATCTCGATTTTTGAACCGTGAGCGCGTCCGGCCCGGAACCGGCGGTGTCAAACGCGAGGGCTGGCCGCCTCAAGGATTTCTTGAAGGCCGAAGCCCTGGCGCTCGGATTCTCGGATCTGGCTGTCACCACGCCGGACGTTACCCCCGATCTGCGCCAGCGGCTTGAACAATTCGTCGCTCTCGAACGCCATGGCTCGATGGCCTGGCTCGCCGAAACCATCGACCGCCGCAGCGATCCGCTGACCTTGTGGCCTCAGGTCCGCTCGGTGATCATGCTGGCGATGAATTACGGGCCCGATGGCAATCCGCTCGACAATCTTGAGCGCAAGTCCAATGCGACCGTCTCGGTCTATGCCAGGAACCGTGATTACCACGACATCATCAAGGGCAGGCTGAAGGAATTGGCCGGCAAGTTCGCAGCCCGCGCCGGCGGCGACGTCAAGGTCTTCGTCGACACAGCACCCGTTATGGAAAAGCCGCTGGCGCAATCCGCAGGCCTCGGCTGGATCGGCAAGCACACCAATCTTGTCAGCCGCAGCCACGGCTCCTGGCTGTTCCTGGGCTCGATCTTCACCACTGTCGAACTCCCCCCGGACGCGTCCGAGACCGATCATTGCGGCTCCTGCCGGGCCTGCCTCGACATCTGCCCGACCAATGCCTTCCCCGCGCCCTACCAGATCGACGCCCGCCGCTGCATTTCCTATCTGACCATCGAGAACAAGGGCCCGGTGCCGCACGAGTTCCGCCGCGCCATGGGCAACCGGATCTATGGCTGCGACGATTGCCTGGCGGCCTGCCCGTGGAACAAATATGCGGTCGCAGCCAGCGAGGCGAAGCTGACGGCGCGCGAGGATCTGCTCTCGCCGCCGCTGGCCGAGTTCCTGAGGTTCGACGACGCTGGGTTCCGGGCATTCTTCTCGGGCTCTCCGGTCAAGCGCATCGGCCGCGACCGGTTCCTGCGCAATGTGCTGATTGCCGCCGGCAACAGCGACGATCCGGCGCTGGTGCCTGAGTGCGAGGCGCTGTCGTCGGATCCGTCGCCGCTGGTGCGCGGCGCCGCGATCTGGGCCCTGTCGAAGCTCGCCGGACCGGACTATATGGAGGGCTTGGCCGCGCGCGCGCCGGTTGAACCCGATGATCAGGTGCGCGAGGAATGGCGCATGGCTGTGTCCCCCGCCGGGTGACGCAGTTGGGGGCCAGGCAAGACGGATTGAAACGAGATGGACAGTCAGATGAATTTGATGATTTTCGGCGCAGGCTTTTCCGGTCTCGCCATCGCCCGGGCACTTGGCGGCGAATGCAGCTTCGCCGGCGGGACGACGCGCGGGCCCGGCCGGTTCGGCGAATTGCAGGCGGCGGGTCTTGAGCCCTTCATCTATGAAGGCGGCGACCCATCGCCGGATCTGCGCGCGGCTTTGTCCAAGACCACCCATCTGGTGATGTCGATCGCACCCGATTCGGGCGGCGATCCGCTGCTTGAGGCCTTTGCCGGCGGGCTCCGCGCTGTCATGCCCAGGCTCGAATGGATCGGCTATCTTTCCACCGTCGGCGTCTATGGCGATCATGGCGGCGAATGGGTCAATGAGGACACGATCTGCCGCCCGGTGTCGGAGCGTTCGGTGGCGCGGCTTGCGGCCGAAGAAGGCTGGGCCGCTCTTGCCGGCAAGGCGGGCGTGCCGCTCGCCGTCATCCGGCTGTCAGGCATCTATGGTCCCGGTCGCAATGCGATCCGCACCTTGCAGCAGGGTAGGGCGCGCCGGCTGATCAAGCCCGGCCAGGTGTTCAATCGCATCCATGTCGCCGACATCGGCGGCGCAACGGCGCTCCTGGCCCGCAAAGGCCGCGGCGGCATCTTCAATGTCACCGACGACATGCCGGCGCCGCCGCAGGATGTCATCGCATTCGCCGCGAAACTCATGGGCGTCGAGCCGCCCCCCGAAACCGATTTCGAAACCGCGGATCTCACGCCCATGGCCCGCTCCTTCTACGGCGAGAACAAGCGCGTCGCCAACGCCAGGATCAAGGCTGCGGGCTATCAGTTCCGCTATCCCGATTACGTTTCTGGACTGGAAGGTCTGCTCAGGGACGAAGCCTGACGGACGGGAATTTTCCGCGCTGCAACATTCGGCAACAACAAGTGATGCGGGCGGTCTCTTTCCTGCCCTGTTCCGCATACATGACGCGGTCTCACACGATCGAGGACCGCGACATGATTTCCAACCGAGCCCGCACCTGCGTTGGCGCACTCACCCTTTGCTCCATTCTCTCCTTCAGTGCCGCTAGCCCTGTGCTGGCATCCGATCCGTCCTGTGGCCGCGCCTCCTGGTATGCGCTCACCTCGATGACTGCGTCGGGCGAACGCATGGATCCGTCCAAGCTGACCGCCGCGCATCCGCGCCTGCGCTTCGGAACCATGGTCAACGTCGTCAATCCGGCCAACGGCAAATCCGTCGTGGTGCGCATCAACGACCGCGGCCCCTTCACCAAGGGACGCATCATTGATGTCTCCAAGGCCGCTGCGGGCCAGCTCGGCATGATCCGGTCGGGTGTCGCAAAGGTTTGTTTTCACGTGGTTTCCTGATCCCGACCGGCTTGCCAGATCCTGCTGCCGCGCTATTGTGGCGCGACAGCATGGAGACATTACATGGCGCAAGCCGAGCATACGCCGGACAGACAACAGGACCTCGTCCGGGAAATTACCGCCCGCCGCGACGACCTCGTCGCGCTAACCCAGGATCTCATCCGGATCCCGACGCTCAACCCGCCCGGTGAGTTCTACCGCGACATCTGCGAGTATCTCGCCCGCCGCATGGAAAAATCCGGCTTTGAGGTCAAGCTGCTGCGCGCCGTGGGCACCCCGGGCGACAGCGAGCGGCATCCGCGCTGGAACGTCATTGCCCGCCGCGAAGGCGGCCGATCCGGCCCGTGCGTGCATTTCAACTCCCATATCGACGTTGTCTCGACCGGCGCCGGCTGGACATTCGATCCCTTTGGCGGAACCGTCTCCGACGGCAAGATCTATGGCCGCGGCGCCTGCGACATGAAGGGCGGGCTGGCCGCCTCGATCATCGCCGCCGAAGCCTTTGCTGCACTCTGGCCTGATTACCCCGGCGCCATCGAGATCTCCGGCACGGCGGACGAGGAAACCGGCGGCTATGGCGGCGTCGCCTGGCTTGCCGAACAGGGCTATTTCTCGCCCGAGCGCGTCCAGCACGTGATCATTCCCGAACCGCTCAACAAGGACCGCATCTGCCTGGGCCACCGCGGCGTGATGTGGGCGCAGATTCGCACCCATGGCCGCATCGCCCATGGCTCGATGCCGTTCCTGGGCGATTGCGCGGTCAGGCACATGGGCGCGGTCATTTCCGAAATGGAAACCTCGCTGTTTCCGACGCTGGCGGCAAGGCGCACCGCGATGCCGGTGGTGCCCGACGGCGCGCGGCAGTCGACCATGAACATCAATTCGCTGCATGGCGGCCAGGCCGAACCCGAGGCGGGTTTCACCGGCTTTCCCTCGGCCTGCGTGCCCGACGAAGCCCGCATGGTGATCGACCGGCGCTACCTCATCGAGGAGGCGGCCGAAGAGGTGCGCGAGGAGATTGTCGCGTTGCTCGAACGGGTGAAGGCAGACCGCCCCGGGTTCCGCTATGATTTCGAGGAACTGTGGCAGGTCAGCCCGACCATGACATCGGTCGACTCACCGGTGGTCAAGGCGGTGGAACGCGGCATCCGCGCCGCACTTGCCTGCGAACCGGTCCATGTCGTCTCTCCCGGCACCTACGATCAGAAACATATTGACCGGATAGGCCGCTTGAAAGACTGTATCGCCTATGGACCCGGCATCCTCGA
This sequence comes from Hoeflea sp., assembly GCA_019084245.1. Classification (GTDB taxonomy): domain Bacteria; phylum Pseudomonadota; class Alphaproteobacteria; order Rhizobiales; family Rhizobiaceae; genus Hoeflea. The sequence continues at coordinate 598,903 of JAHRFE010000028.1, read as the reverse complement.
TCTGGCCCACCAGCCGGATGAATATGTCGGGATTGACGACATGATCGATTCGGCGAAGGTGATGGCCTTCGCCCTGGACGATCTTCTGCACGGCCGCGGCTGAAACGCGGACCGGCCAACGGGAGCAAAGGGAAAACACATGACAAGGACTGCGATCACGGCGACAGCCGCTTCGATACTGGCGCTGGGACTGGCGTTCGGCCCGGCGCCGGCGCTCGCGGCGAAGACCTCGGCCTCCATCGGCATGCAGCTCGAGCCGCCGAACCTCGACCCGACCGGCGGCGCGGCGGCGGCGATCGACGAAGTGGTCTACGCCAATGTCTTCGAGGGCCTGACCCGCTTCGGCGCCGACGGCTCGATCCTTCCGGCGCTGGCCGAAAGCTGGGAGATTTCCGAGGACGGCCTCACCTACACTTTCAAGCTCCGCACCGGCGTCACCTTTCATGACGGCTCGGGTTTTGACGCCGAGGATGTGAAATTCTCGCTCGACCGCGCCCGCGCCGACGAGTCGACCAACGCCCAGAAGGCCCTGTTCGCCGACATCGCCTCGGTCGAGGTGGTCGATCCGGCCACCATCAAGGTAACCCTGTCGCAGCCCAACGGCTCGTTCCTGTTCAACATGGCCTGGGGCGACGCCGTCATCGTGGCGCCCGAAACGGCCGCCGACAATGCCGCCAAGCCGGTGGGAACCGGTCCCTTCACCTTCGCCGAATGGGTCAAGGGCGACCGCGTCGATCTCGCCCGCAATCCCGCCTACTGGGGTGAACCGGTCAAGCTCGAGACCGTGACCTTCAAGTTCATCTCCGATCCGACCGCGGCCTTCGCCGCCATGATGGCCGGCGATCTCGATGCCTACCCGGCCTTCCCGGCGCCGGAAAACCTCGTCCAGTTCGAGGCCGATCCGCGCTTTGCGGTGATCATCGGCTCGTCCGAAGGCGAGACCATTCTCGCCATGAACAACAAGAAGGCGCCGCTCGACAACATCCTGGTGCGCCAGGCGATCACCCACGCCATCGACCGCCAGGCGATCATCGATGGCGCCATGTTCGGCTACGGCACGCCGATCGGCACCCATTTTGCCCCGCACAACCCGGCCTATCTCGATCTGACCGCGCAATCGGCCTATGATCCCGAAAAGTCCAAGGCGCTTTTGGAAGAAGCCGGCGTCAGCGACCTGACGCTCAGCCTCAAGCTGCCGCCGCCAAGCTATGCCCGCCGTGGCGGCGAGATCATCGCCGCGCAACTGCGCGAGGTCGGCATCGATACCGAGATCACCAATGTCGAATGGGCGCAGTGGCTGGAAGACGTTTTCAAGGGCAAGAATTTCGATCTCACCGTGATTTCGCACACCGAGCCGATGGATATCGGCATCTATGGCCGCGACGACTATTACTTCCAGTACGCCGATCCGGATTTCCAGGCGATCATGGCCGATCTCGCCAATGCCAGCGATCCGGACAAGCGCACCGAGCTGATGCAGGCAGCGCAGCAGAAGATCGCCGATGACTACGTCAATGCCTATCTGTTTCAGCTGCCGCGCACCGGCGTGGCCGACGCGAAACTCAAGGGCCTGTGGCCCAACTCGCCGACCCAGGCCAACGACATGACCGGTGTCTACTGGGAAGAGTGACGCCTGACGCAAGCCTCGGGGCCGGAACAGAACCCGGCCCCGGTTCACCCATGCTCCTGGACCATGCCCGATGACCGCCTACCTGCTCAGGCGCTTTCTTTCGCTGTCGCTCTCTCTCGTGGCGGCGAGCCTCGTGATATTCCTGGTCATGGAAGTGGTGCCGGGCGATCCCGCCTCCTTCATGCTGGGAATCAACGCCGATCCGGGAGCCCTGGCGGCGCTCCGTTTGCAGATGGGTCTCGATGAGCCGCTGCCGCTGCGCTATATCACCTGGGTCGCGGGCCTGCTGCAGGGCGATTTCGGCGTCTCCTACACCTACCGGGTGCCGGTGTCGGAACTCATTTCCGAGCGGGTGATGATCTCCCTGCCGCTCACGCTCTACGCCCTGGCGCTGTCGACCCTGATCGCCTTCCCGGCCGGCATCATCGCCGCCGCCCGGCGCAACTCGGCCGCCGACCTCTCGGTCATGGGGGCAACGCAGCTTGGCGTGGCCATCCCAAATTTCTGGTTCGCGATGATCCTGGTGCTCATCTTCGCCATCAATCTGCGCTGGTTCTCGGCCGGCGGCTTTCCAGGATGGGACGCCGGCTTCGGACCGGCGCTGAAGGCGCTGACGCTTCCGGCCATCGCGCTCGCTTTGCCGCAGGCCTCGATCCTCGCGCGCGTCATGCGCTCCTCGCTGATCGACACGCTGGACGAGGATTTCATGCGCACGGCGCGCGCCAAGGGCCTGAGCCGCAGCCAGGCCCTGTGGCGGCACGCGCTGCGCAATGCGCTGATCCCGGTTTTGACCATCATCGGCCTGCAGTTCTCGTTCCTGCTTGCCGGCGGCATCATCATCGAGAACGTGTTCTATCTGCCCGGCCTCGGACGGCTGGTGTTTCAGGCCATCACCCAGCGCGATCTGATCGTTGTGCGCTCGGTGGTGATCCTCCTGGTCTTTGCCGTCATCGTGGTCACCTTCCTCGTCGATCTTGCCTATGCCGCAGCCGACCCGCGGCTCAGAAGGCAGCGCCGATGAGCATTGCAACCCGCGCCGAAAGAAGCTTCCTGCGCATGGCGCTCGGCCACCCGGCCTTCGTCATCGGCTGCGCGCTGTCGTCGTTCTTCATCGCCCTGGCGCTGATCTCGTTTGTCTGGACGCCGTTTGATCCGACCAAGCTCTCGATCCCGACCAAGCTTCAGACTCCATCGTTGAGCCACTGGTTCGGCACGGATCATTTCGGCCGCGACATGTTTTCCATGATCATGGTCGGCGCCCGGGTGTCGATCGCCGTGGCCTTCGTCGCCGTCGGCATCGGCATGCTTCTCGGCGTGCCGCTCGGGCTCTATGCCGCCGCCCGCCGCGGCAGCTTCATTGACGAACTCATCATGCGCGGCAACGACCTGGTGTTCGCTTTCCCGTCGCTGCTCCTGGCGATCATGATCACCGCCGTGTTCGGCCCCGGCGCGATAAACGCCATCATCGCCATCGGCATCTTCAACATCCCCGTCTTCGCCCGGCTGTCGCGCGGTGCTGCGCTGTCGCTCTGGACCCGCGACTTCATCCTCGCCGCCCGCGTTGCCGGCAAGGGAGCCGTGCGCATATCCGCCGAACACATCCTGCCCAACATCGCCAATCTCTTGATCGTGCAGGGCACCATCCAGTTCTCGCTGGCTATCCTCGCCGAAGCAGCCCTTGCCTATGTCGGGCTCGGCGCGCAGCCGCCGCTGCCGAGTTGGGGCCGCATGCTGGCCGACGCCCAGACGCTGATTTCGCTGGCGCCGCAAATGGCGCTGTTTCCGGGCTTTGCCATTATCATCACCGTGCTGGGTCTCAATCTGATGGGCGACGGTCTGCGTGACCTGTTCGACCCGAAGCTGAGAAGGGAGCGGTGATGAGCGCGCTCTCCATCTCCAATCTGAAGCTCGACATTCACGGCCACACCGTGCTGCACGATATCGACCTGACGCTTGATCCCGGCAAGATCCTGGGCGTCGTCGGCGAATCGGGATCCGGCAAGTCCATGACCGCGCTGTCGGTGATGCAGCTTCTGCCGCGCGGCAGCAACTGGAGTGGCGAGATCCGGGTTGGCGGCGTCAGTCTTTCGGGCCTGGACGAAAAGGCGCTCTGCCAGATGCGCGGCCGCGATGTCGGCATGATCTTCCAGGAGCCGATGACCGCGCTCAACCCGGTGCACACCATCGGCGACCAGGTGGCCGAAACCGTGCGGGTCCATACCGGCGTGAGCCGCCGCGAGGCGCTGGCCGTCGCCCGCGACATGCTGAACCGCGTTGGTCTGCCGGAGGACCGGTTTCCGCTCGACCGCTATCCGCATGATCTCTCCGGCGGCCAGCGCCAGCGCGTGGTCATCGCCCAGGCGATCGCGCTGAGGCCCAAGCTGCTGATCGCCGACGAGCCGACCACCGCGCTCGACGTCACCACCCAGGCCCAGATCCTCGACCTGCTCACCGGGCTCGTTCGTGAAGAAGACATGGGCCTGATGCTGATCACCCATGACCTCGCCGTCGTCGCCGGGCTCGCCGATACGATTGCAATCATGAAACAGGGCGAGGTGGTCGAGGCCGGGCCGACGCGCGAAATCTTCCGCGAGATGCGCCATCCCTATACCCGCGCCCTGTTCTCGGCCTCCGCCCATGTGCCCGACCGCGGCCGCAAGCCCGAGCCGTCGGCGGTCCCGGTCCTGTCGGTTGACAATGTGGTGCGCGACTACCAGCAGCCGCGCCGCAACCTGTTCGTCAAGCGGCCACCGTTCCGCGCTGTCGACCGGGTCGGCTTCGAGATCCACCACGGCGAGAATGTCGGGCTGGTGGGCGAATCGGGCTGCGGAAAATCCACGCTGGCCCGCGCCATCCTGGCGCTTGATGCGCTGCAGGGCGGCGAGATCAGGCTCAATGGCCATGTGGTCTCGAGCGCCGGCGAGGGTCCGCATCCGGAACTGAGGGCCAGGATGCAGGTGGTGTTTCAGGATCCCTATGGCTCCTTCAACCCGCGCCACCGTGTGCGAAGGCTTGTTACGGAACCGTTTCATCTGATCAAGTCCCCGCCAACGGGCAAGGAGCTCGACCGGCGGATCGATCGCGCGCTGACCGAAGTGGGACTGTCGTTCAGCGACGCGGACAAGTACATTCATGAATTTTCCGGCGGCCAGCGCCAGCGCATCGCCATCGCCCGGGCCCTGATCATCGAGCCGGCTTTGATCGTTCTCGATGAAGCGGTGTCGGCGCTCGATGTGTCGATCCGCGCCCAGATCCTCGATCTGCTGGCCGAGCTGTCCGACCGTCTCGATCTCTCCTACCTGTTCATCTCCCATGACCTGTCGGTGGTGCGCGCCATCACCGACCGGGTGCTGGTGATGAAGGACGGCCGCATTGTCGAAGAGGGCGAAACGGAAAACCTGTTTCGCAATCCGCAACATCCCTATACGCAGGCGCTGGTGGCCGCGACCCCGTCGCTTCAAGCAGCCCTTGCCGCCCCGGCCGAGTGATGCCGGGGAAGACCGCAGGAAAGGAACGACCGTGACAGACACCCTCGACGCCGGATTTGACACGAGCCAATGCCTGATCGGCGGGCGATGGATCGGCGCGAGCGGCGGCAGGACCCTGACTGTGGAAGATCCCTCGACCGGCCTGGAAATCGGCCGCATCGCCCGCGGCGGCAAGGCCGAGATCGAGGCAGCCGTCGACGCGGCGCAATCCGCCCTTGCCGGCGAGTGGGGCGCGATGCCTGCCGCCGAACGCGGCCGGCTGCTTGCGAAGATCGGCCGGGCGGTAGAGGATCATGTCGAGTGGCTCGCCAATCTCGAAGCCCATGATGTCGGCAAGCCGCTCTCCCAGGCCCGCGCCGATGCCCGGGCCTTAGCGCGCTATCTCGAGTTCTATGGCGGCGCCGCCGACAAGATACACGGCGAGACCATTCCCTATCTCAATGACTACACGGTCTTCACCCTGCGCGAGCCGCATGGCGTCACCGGCCACATCATTCCCTGGAACTACCCGATGCAGATCCTCGGCCGCTCGGTGGGCGCGGCTCTGGCCATGGGCAATGCGGCGATTCTGAAGCCGGCTGAGGAAGCCTCGCTGACAGCTCTCGCCTTCGCGCGCATCGCGGTTGAGTGCGGCCTGCCAGCCGGTGCGCTCAATGTCGTGCCGGGCCTCGGCGAGGAAGCCGGCGCTGCGCTCTGTTCGCATCCCGGCGTCAATCATCTCTCCTTCACCGGCTCGCTCGAAACCGGCCGCAAGGTGCAGGTGGCGGCGGCTGAGAACGTCGTTCCGGTGACGCTGGAGCTTGGCGGAAAATCGCCGCAGATCGTCTTCGCCGATGCCGATCTCGACCGCGCGCTGCCGTTCCTGGTCAATGCCGGCATCCAGAATGCCGGCCAGACCTGTTCGGCCTCGTCGCGGATTCTTGTGGAGGCCTCGCTGCACAAGGAGGTCGTGCAATTGATGAGCGAGCGCTACAAGGCGCTCACCGTCGGGGCTGCCATCGAGGACCAGTCAGTGGGGCCGCTGATTTCGGCGCGGCAGAAGAACATCGTCCAGGGGTTCCTCGCCGAAGCCGATGAGGATGGCCTTGCCCCGGTGGCCGAAGGCCAGATGCCCAAATCCGCGCCGATGGGCGGCCATTATGTGCGCCCGACGCTTTATGGCGATGTCGATCCCGGCCATGCGCTGGCCCGCGACGAGATCTTCGGGCCGGTGCAGGTGATCATTCCGTTCCGTGACGAGGAAGAGGCGATCGCGATCGCCAACGGCACCGATTACGGCCTTGTCGCCGGCGTCTGGACAAGCGATGGCGGCCGCCAGATGCGGCTCGCGCGCGCCATCCGCTCGGGCCAGGTCTTCGTCAACAATTACGGCGCCGGCGGCGGCGTCGAACTGCCCTTTGGCGGCGTCGGCAAATCCGGCCACGGCCGCGAGAAGGGTTTTGAGGCGCTGTACGGGTTTTCGGCGCTCAAGACCGTCGCCGTCTGGCACGGCAAATAGATATGTCCAGGGAGAGATCGATGAGACTTGAAGGCAAGACCGCGCTGGTGACCGGCGGCGCATCCGGGTTTGGCGCGGGCATTGTCCGCAAGTTCCTCGACGAAGGCGCCCGCGTCGCCATCGCCGACATCAATGCCGAGGCCGCGAGCGAATTTGCATCCGGGCTGGGCGACCGTGCGATCGCCATCACCGTCGATGTCTCGAAGAATGACAGCGTCTCAGCCATGGCCGAAGCCGTGCTGGGCCGCTTCGGCCATCTCGACATCCTGGTCAACAATGCCGGCATCACCCATCTGCCGACAGCGCTCGAGGATGTCAGCGAAGAGGATTTCGACCGGGTGCTGGCGGTCAACGCCAAGTCGGTCTATCTGACCGCCCGCCACTTCGTGCCGGGCATGAAGCAACGCGGCGCCGGCGCCATCCTCAATGTCGCCTCGACGGCGGGGGTCAGCCCGCGGCCGCGGCTCAACTGGTACAATTGTTCCAAGGGCTGGATGATCACCGCGACGCGGACCATGGCGGTGGAACTCGCACCCTCGGGGATCAGGGTCAACGCCATCAATCCGGTTGCCGGCGAGACGCCCTTGCTCAAATCCTTCATGGGCGAGGACACGCCGGAGATCCGTGCGAAATTTCTCTCGACCATCCCGCTCGGTCGGTTCTCGACGCCTGAGGACATGGGCAACGCCGCCTGTTTCCTCTGCTCGGACGAAGCCGCGATGATCACCGGCGTCGCCATGGAAGTCGATGGCGGCCGCTGCATTTGAGCGGTTAGCACCGTCAAACCGCTTCCATTTGGGCGAGAAACGCTCTAGCAGGAACCAGACCTGCCCGCGCCGGCCATCATGAGTGGCCCCAAAAAGGACGCGGGCGCCCTTTATTATAATGCATGTGCCTTGCCGCTCCTGATGTGAGCGCGACATGCATTTGGAGACATGACCATGCGCCTCGGCGGACGCCTGCAAGCAGCCATTGAAATCCTCGACGACATGCACACGCGGCACCGGCCGGTCCCCGATGCGCTGAAGGACTGGGGCCTGTCGCACCGCTTTGCTGGCTCCGGCGACCGCGCGGCGATTTCCAACCTCGTGCACGACGCGCTCAGGATGAAGCTGTCCCATGCCTTCGTCATGGATGGCGACACGCCCGCCGATCTCGCCGTGGCGACGCTGCTGCGGCAATGGAAGATCAGCCCCGAGGAACTCACGGCCAGTCTCGACGGCGACAAGTTCGCGCCTGAAATCCCGTCCACAGAAACGCTTTTAGGCTGTCTCGCGCGGGATCTGTCCGAGGCCCCAGCTCATGTCCGCGCCGACATTCCCGAATGGCTGGCCCCGTCCTTCGAGCGCGCCTTTGGCGACGAATGGGAAGCCGAGGCGCAAGCCATGACCGCCCGCCCGCCGCTTGATCTCAGGGTCAACACGTTGATGACGGATCGTGACCAGGTGCTCGAGGCCTTTGCCGGCCAGGGCGCCGCGCCCACCCGGCTTGCGCCGCACGGCATCCGCATCGAGGCCGGGGAAGGGCCGCAGCGGCAGATCGCCGCCACCAGCGAAGTGAGCTTCGCCCGGGGATGGTTCGAGATCCAGGACGAGGGCTCGCAGCTTGCCGCCGGGCTCGCGGGCGCCGCTCCCGGCGAGAAGGTGCTCGACTATTGCGCCGGTGGCGGTGGCAAGTCGCTGGCCTTCGCGGCGATGATGAACAACGAGGGCAGCATCAATGCCTATGATGCCGACCGGCGAAGGCTTGCGCCGATGGTTGAACGCATCCGCCGCGCCGGGGCCGAGATCATCTACATCAAGGAACGCATGGCCAATCTGGCCGGGCTCGAAGGGCGGATGGACCGGGTGCTGATCGACGCGCCCTGCACCGGCACCGGCACCTGGCGCCGACGCCCCGACGCCAAGTGGCGCATCTCGGACAAGAACATCGCCGACCGGATCGCGGACCAGGACAAGGTGCTCGACGAGGCGGTCAATTATGTCCGGCCGGGCGGCGAGATCGCCTATGTCACCTGCTCGCTCTTGCCAGAAGAAAATACCGACCGCACCAAGGCGTTCCTGCAGCGTCATCCGGAATTTGAAACCATCAGCCTCAAGGAGCGTTGGAAGTCCGCGGTGGCGGATCCGGACCAGCCGGTTCCCTACGCGACCTCGAACCTCGGGCTGGTGCTGTCGCCGCGGCGCACCGGAACCGACGGGTTCTATTTCATGGCATTCCGGCGCAAGCTGTGATGCTGCGGCAAGCCGCTGCCCTGCGGCTGGCGGATGCAATGCGTGAGGCGATGAGATGACCAAGACCTATGCCGTGACACTGATCCTGTTCGTTGTCCTGACAGTCGTCGGCGGCAGCGTGATCGGCTTCTTCTCGATGCCCGGGCCCTGGTACCAGGCGCTCGCCAAGCCCTGGTTCAATCCGCCCAACTGGATCTTCGGCCCGGTCTGGACACTCCTCTACATCCTCATCGGCATCGCCGGCGCCCGGGTCTTTATCCGTGACCGCAGCGGGCCCCTGCCAAAAATCTGGTTCACCCAGATGGCGCTCAATTTCCTCTGGCCGCTGGTGTTTTTCGCGGCGCAGCGCCCGGACCTGGCGCTGGTCGTTCTGGCCTCCATGCTGATCTCCATCCTGGCCTTCATCGCGCTTGCCTGGCGGCGCGACCGGCCGTCCGCGCTGATGTTCATGCCCTATGCCGTCTGGGTCTCGTTCGCGGGCCTGCTCAACGCCGCGATCTGGTGGCTCAATCGGGGCTGAGCCGGTGATCCTCCGAGAAATCGCTTGCTGTTTTGCGGGCTGCTTGGCACCTTCGCATCTGCGAAAGGCCAAGGAAGGGATTGCCGCATGGACGAGAGGCCCGACCAGAATTTCCGGGAACGCGTGAGCCTGAGTTTTGCGCGGCAGAAAGTCATGCAGACCATTGGCGCGAGCCTCACCAAGGTCGAGTATGGCGTGGTCGAAATCGAGATGCCGTTTCGCGAGGACCTGACCCAGCAGCACGGGTTCCTGCATGCGGGGATCCTGTCGACCGCACTTGATTCGGCCTGCGGCTATGCGGCGCTGAGCGTCATGCCGGAAGACGCCGCGGTGCTGACTATCGAGTTCAAGATCAACCTCCTGTCGCCGGGCCGCGGCGACCGGTTCCTGTTTCGCGGCGAGGTCACCAAGCCCGGCAACACCATCATCGTCAGCGACGGCCGCGCCTATGCCATCGCCGACGGACCGGCCAAGCTGATCGCCTCGATGACCGGCACCATGATGGTGGTGCGCGGCCGCGAAGGGATCGCCGGATGAGAGGCGAGATCAAGACCGTCGGCGGGCGCCGCATTCTCTACGTCATGGCGGCGGAGCCGGAATATGGCCCGCATCTGAAATCGCGTTTCGAGCCGCTGATGACCGGCGTCGGTCCGGTGGAGGCGGCCGGCAGTGTCGCAGCCAGCCTGTCGGCGCTCGGCTCCGGCCGGCCCGATTGCATCGTGTGCCTCGGCTCCGCCGGCTCGCGGCTGCTCGAGCAGACAAGGATCTACCAGGTCTCCTCGGTCAGCTACCGCGACATGGATGCAAGCCCGCTCGGATTCGAGAAGGGCCGGACGCCGTTTCTTGATCTGCCCGCCACGCTGATTCTGCCGGTGATCGCTGACGGCGTGGCGTCCGCCAGCCTGTCGACCGGAGCCAACATAGTGTCCGGCGCGGCCTATGATGCGATTGACGCCGAGATGGTCGACATGGAAACCTTCGCGGTGGTGCGCGCCGCCAGCCTGTTCGCGGTGCCCGTCATCGGCCTGCGCGGCATATCCGACGGCAAGGCCGAGCTCACGCATATCGACAACTGGACCGAGTTTCTGCACGTCATCGACGAAAACCTCGCCCAAGCGGTGGATCGCGTCGAGGCGGCGATTGCATCCGGCGCGGTTTTGGCTTAACGGCTCGCCATGAACGATATCCTCCACACCACCCATCCCGATTCCATCCTGATCATCGATTTCGGCAGTCAGGTGACGCAGCTCATCGCCCGGCGCGTGCGCGAGGCCGGCGTCTATTGCGAGATCGTCCCGTTCCAGCTGGCCGAGGACGGCTTCGAGCGGATGCAGCCGAAAGGCGTGATCTTTTCGGGCGGACCCGACTCGGTCACCCGCGAAGGCTCGCCGCGCGCGCCGCAGGCAGTGTTTGACTCCGGCGTGCCGATCCTCGCCATCTGCTACGGCCAGCAGACTATGTGCCAGCAGATCGGCGGCCATGTCGAGGGCGGCCATCACCGCGAGTTCGGCCGCGCCGATGTCGAGATCCTCAAATCCTCGCCGCTGTTTGACGGCTTCTGGGAGGTGGGCAAGAAGTATCCGGTCTGGATGAGCCATGGCGACCGCGTCACGCGCCTGCCGGAAGGCTTCGAGGTGATCGGCACCTCGCCGAACGCGCCGTTTGCCATCTCGGTCGACGAGGCGCGGCGCTACTACACCACCATGTTCCATCCCGAAGTGGTGCACACGCCCGATGGCGCGAAACTGCTCTCCAATTTCGTTCACAAGATCGTGGGGCTGAAATCCGACTGGTCGATGGCCGCCTACAAGGCCGAAATGATCCAGAAGATCCGCGACCAGGTGGGCGATGGCAAGGTGATCTGCGCGCTCTCGGGCGGGGTCGATTCCTCGGTGGCTGCCCTGTTGATCCATGAGGCGATCGGCGATCAGCTGACCTGCATCCTGGTCGACCACGGGCTGATGCGGATGAACGAGGCGCGCGATGTCGTCGCCATGTTCCGCGAGCATTACAATCTCTCGCTCAAGCTGGTCGATGCGTCCGACCGCTTCATCTCGCAGCTCGAAGGCGAGGCCGACCCGGAGACCAAGCGCAAGACCATCGGCCGGCTGTTCATCGAGGTGTTCGAGGAAGAAGCGAAAAAGATTGGCGGCGCCGATTATCTGGCGCAGGGCACGCTCTATCCCGACGTCATCGAAAGCGTCTCGTTTTCCGGCGGCCCGTCGGTGACGATCAAGTCGCACCACAATGTCGGCGGCCTGCCCGCGCGCATGAACATGCAGCTGGTCGAACCCTTGCGCGAATTGTTCAAGGACGAGGTCCGGGTTCTGGGCCGCGAGCTTGGCCTGCCCGACAGTTTCATCGGCCGGCATCCGTTCCCCGGACCCGGCCTCGCCATCCGCTGCCCCGGCGGCATCACCCGTGAAAAGCTCGACATCCTGCGCCAGGCCGATGCGATCTATCTCGACGAGATCCGCAAGGCCGGGCTCTACGACACGATCTGGCAGGCTTTCGCCGTGCTCTTGCCGGTGCAGACTGTCGGCGTGATGGGCGACGGCCGGACCTACGAATTCGTCTGCGCGTTGCGCGCCGTCACCTCGGTCGACGGCATGACCGCCGATTTCTATCCCTACGACATGGATTTCCTCGGCAAGACGGCCACAAGGCTGATCAACGAGGTCAAGGGCATCAACCGCGTCGTCTACGACGTCACCTCGAAACCGCCCGGCACCATCGAGTGGGAATGACGCGCTGCGTCGACATGAAGTGAAAGGCCGGACATGAGTGTCACCATCTACGGCATCAAAAGCTGCGACACGATGAAGAAGGCGCGGGCCTGGCTTGGCGATCACGGCATCGACGCCGTGTTCCATGACTACAAGGTTTCGGGCATCGACCGGGTGCATCTCGAAAGCTGGTGCGATGAGGCTGGTTGGGAAACGGTTCTCAACCGCGCCGGCACGACGTTTCGCAAGCTCGATGACGCCGACAAGCAGGGTCTTGATGCCGACAAGGCCATTGCCCTGATGCTGGCGCAGCCCTCGATGATCAAGCGGCCGGTGCTGGAAGCGGATGGTCGGATATTGGTTGGCTTCAAGCCGGAGATCTATCAGCAGGTCTTCGCCTGAGGCGCAGCCGGGACGACGCGCACGCGCTCTCCAGAGCCGCATGGGAATTCCAACGCCGTCAAGCCGGCCTCGATTGAGGCCAAGTCCTTGGGTTGAAAAGAGTCTTTCACCGCGCGGACGCGCGGTGGCTGGACCCCGGATCAAGTCCGGGGTGACGGAATGGTGGAGTCTTTGCCCGGTTTCAACAGACATGGGCATATCATCGGAGGTGCCGGCTCAAGACGTGTCGTTTCGCATGACGACGTCGATCGCCAGCCCATGGCAGTGGTGCAGCACCTCGTCGACCGGGAGAGAACCGCGCGTGCGGTGGCCCGGCGGCGATCCCGGCCGCATAGGCGACAGGCGTCCGCTGCGGCGCAGCCGGCGCCGCGCCCGCCAGCGGGCCAGGCGTTGGGCCTGTCCGGGCAGGTCGTCGAGGGCGGTTTTCAGCGCCGCCAGCCGGCGGCAGAGCGGCAATGCGCTGACAGGATCATTGGGTGAGGCAGGCTTGTGCGCGGGCGCGGGCGGGGGCGTATCAAGATCGAAGAGGATGCGCGGCACCCACTGCGACGGCCCCTGGCGGTGCGCACCGAAGCGCTTCAGCGGGTCGAACAGGAGGAAGGCCGGCGGGCGGGTTTTGGCGTCCTCGCTTCGGGCCTGCGCGGCGGCGATGGTGGCCGCCCCGGCAGTCATGCGGCCCCCACGCCCGAGGGCGGCAAGATCCTCGGGTCGGGCGGGCCGGCCGTTGAGGAAGATCCCGGTGCGCGAGGTTTGCGCTGGGAGTGCGGTTTTGGCAATCCGGTCGCGTTCGGCCGGCGACAGGGTGACGACGAGATCCCGCGCGGCGATGACGATCAGCCGCCTGAGCGCCGCTTCGGCGGGGCGGAGGATGGAGAGCACGGCGGCATGGATGTGGCGCGGCAACGAGACGGTTGGTTGCGGGGGATTGAGCCCGGCCATGGCGACCAGGCTCCCGGCGATCTGCCGGAGGGCCTTGAGATTGCGCTCGATGGCGAGGGTCCAGTCCATGATGGTCGCTGCCGGGTTGTTGTGAAACATGGCAGGCAGTATGGGGCATGGCTGCAAGGCGGGGATGAAATGATGTTCAGTATTCCGAGATTCTTTCGCCATGCCCGGTGAAGATGGCTTCGGATCAATGGCTTGAGGGATATAGGGCGGAAATTTTTTCCCGCTGTGGAAAGAAATTGTCCCCGGAATTTGTGGCAACAGCCCTCATCCGACTGCGGTGGCGGCAAAAGGCCCTCATCCGTCTCGCCGCTTTGCGGCGATCCACCTTCTCCCGCGGACGGGAGAAGGGAGGGTGCCCAGCGGTGGATCCGCCACGCCCTTTCCTTTTGGGCAAGGCGGCTTAATCTGGTGCATAGCGGCGCCGTGGCCGCGTGAGGCCGGGCGGTATGCGCCGATCGGGAGGGAGGCATGGGGATGGTGTCGCGACGGGAATTTCTGGCTGGCATGGCGTTGGCCGCCTGCCCCATCGCGCCGGCAGGGGCGCAGGCCCGGCCCGATGTGATCGACATCGGCGCGGGCATGGCCGGCCTGGCGGCCGCCCGGGCGCTGACCGAGCGCGGCATTGCAACGCTCGTGCTGGAGGCGCGCGCGCGGATCGGTGGACGGGTATGGACCAGCACAAAATGGCCTGGCGTCCCGGTCGACCTGGGCGCGAGCTGGATTCACGGCACCGACGGCAACCCGCTGACGCGCCTGGCCGACGCGGCGGGCGTCCCGCGGAGGCTGACGCGCTGGGACCCGAACCCGGTGTTTGCGCCCGGCGGCGGGCGCGCGCCCATCGATGACGCGGCGGAGCGCGCCCAAGCCCTGATCGACAAGGCCCGCGCCCGCGCCGAAGAGCGCGACGCCGATATCTCGCTCGGTCGCGCGGTCGAGGCCCTGCCGGACTGGGCCGGCCTCGACGACCAGATGCGGCGGCGTGTCCGGCATGTCGTCCATGCCGAGATCGAGCTCGATTATGCCGCCGGATGGCAGGAGCTTTCGGCATGGAATTTCGACGACAGCGGCAACTACGGCGGCGGCGACGTGATGTTCCCGGGCGGCTATGGCGCGCTGCCCGCGCATCTGGCGCAAGGCCTGCAGATCGAGACCGGCGCGGCCGTGGTCCGGATCGAGAAGGAAGGGACTGGGGTGCGCGTCATCACCGGCACGGGCGCCGTCCACCAAGCGCGTCATGCGCTGGTGACGGTGCCGCTGGGCGTGCTCAAGGCCGGACAGATCGGCTTCGGCCATCCGCTCGGCAAGGCCAGGACGGCGGCGATCGGCGCGCTCGGCATGGGGCTATTGAACAAATGCTGCCTGCGCTTCGAGCGCGTGTTCTGGCCCGGATCCGGCGATGTGTTCAGCTATTTAGGCGCGCGCGACGACCGCTGGGCGCAATGGCTGTCCCTGAGCGCCGTCAGCGGCGTACCGGTGCTGATGGGCTTCAACGCCGCCGAAGCCGCCCGTGACATCGAGACGCTCGACGATGCCGCGACCATCGCCGAGGCGATGGCGGCGCTCCGGTCGATCTTCGGTCCGGCGACGCCGGAGCCGGTGGCGGTTGAGATCAGCCGCTGGGGCGGCGACCCGTTTGCGCTGGGGTCCTATTCCTTCGCCGCTGTCGGCACCGGCCGGGAGACACGGCAGGCCCTTGCCGGCGCCGACTGGGACGGACGCCTGGTCTTTGCCGGCGAAGCCACCCATGCCGACCATCCCGCGACGGTCCACGGCGCCTATCTCTCCGGCGAGGACGCGGCCGGATTGATTGCCGGCTGAACCTATCGTCGAGGCCGTCTAGAACAGGCTGCCCTGGCCGGGTTCGCGGCGTTTGGGGCGGGGCGGTTTTTTCGGGGCGGAGGGGGGCTGGTCGGAGCTCTGGGCGAGTGCCGCGATCTCGCCGTCGGCGAATTCGATGGCGAGCAGGGTTCCGGCGTTCACCTGCGTCGCGCGCGACAGGACGGCGCGATCGGAATCGCGGATCACCGCGAAGCCGCGGCCGAGCACGCTGTGATAGGACAGCGATTGCAGCATGCGGGACTGGGCGCCCAAGCCCCGGCGGCGCTGGCCGAGCAGCTGGGTGAGGGCGATGTCGGCCCGGTGATGCAGCCCCTTGAGGCGGTCGCGGCCGCGGGACTGCAGATCCGCGATGCGGCGCGGGACGGCTGAGAGCACTGCCGCGTGCCGGTCGAGACGGGATCGCCAGGCATCGAGCCGGCGTTCCTGGGCGCGGTCGGCGCGCGCGGCCCTGTCGCGGACCATCTGGCGCTTGTCGCGGAGCGCCGAGACCAGCGCCACCGGGGTGACGCGGCTGGCCTGGCGCTCGAAATGGCGCCGCCGGTTGGCGGTGTTGAGCTGCAGCGCCTGGCCCAGGCCCTGGCCGGAACGGTCGAGCCGCTGGCGTGGAAGCGCCAGCACGCTGTCAAGCGTCGGCAAGGCGCGGGCCAGCCCGCGGACGGCCTCGCGGCGGCGGTCGAGCGTGCGCGACTGCGCCGATCTCAATCGCGCGGCAAGGCTTGCCACCTCGGCCACCAGATCGGCCTTGACGGGGACCGCCATTTCGGCGGCGCCCGTGGGGGTGGGCGCCCGGCGGTCGGCCGCGTGATCGATCAGCGTCCAGTCGGTCTCGTGGCCCACGGCCGAGATCAGCGGGATGTCCGAACCGGCGGCGGCGCGCACCACTGCCTCGTCATTGAAGCCCCATAGATCCTCGAGGCTGCCGCCGCCGCGGGCGACGATGATCAGCTCCGGCCGGGCGATCGGGCCGCCGGGGGCGAGCGCGTTGAAGCCGGTGATGGCCTGCGCCACTTCCTGGCCCGAGGTCTCGCCCTGCACCCGGACCGGCCAGACGATAACATGGACCGGAAACCGGTCTTCCAGCCGGTGCAGGATGTCGCGGATGACCGCGCCGGTGGGCGAAGTCACCACCCCGATGACGCCGGGCATGAAGGGCAGCAATTGCTTGCGCGCCTCGTCAAACAGGCCTTCGGCGGCGAGCCTGCGCCGCCGCTCCTCGATCAGCGCCATCAGCGCGCCGGCGCCCGCGGGCTCGATCGCCTCGATGACGATCTGGTATTTCGACGAGCCCGGATAGGTGGTGATCTTGCCGGTGGCGATCACCTCAAGCCCCTCCTCGGGCCGGTGGGTGAGCCGCGAGAATACGCCTTTCCAGATCACCGCCTCGATGCGGGCCTTGTCGTCCTTCAAGGAAAAATAGGCATGGCCCGAGGAATGCGGGCCGCGATAGCCGGAGATTTCGCCGCGCACCCGCACATAGCCGAAGGCGTCCTCGACCGTGCGGCGGATCGAGCCGGACAGTTCGCTGACGGTGAACTCGGTGGCGTTGCTGGGCGAATCATCGAGGAGATCGGACATGCCCGATTGCGCACCAAGGCCGCGCCGCCGTCAAGGGCTGCCGGCGAGGCCGGAGGACATGTGCGAGGGGCCTGCCGCGTGGATCCGGCTGAGCCATGGTTTACGATGTCTTTGCAGCGCCGGCGTATTCTTACGGGCTATTTTCAGCAGTTAAACCTATTTTTAACCCCCCAAAACTTATAGATTAGCAATGCGTGATGTTCGGGGATCAAGATGAGCGCACCGGGAAACTATCTGACGCGCCCGGCGGGCGAGGAGAAGCGCGTTCACAAGCGCCGGCCGGTCAACAAGCCAGGCACGGTGTACTATCTGCGCCGCGGGGTGCGCGGCTACACCTCGCAGCCCTGCAAGATGTTCAACATGTCCGAAAGCGGCTGGTCGCGGTGCCGTTGCCAAGCCAGGTGGCCGATCATCTCTATCTGGTGATAGAGGGGCTGGAGGCGAAATTCTCCTGCGCCGCCATCGCCCGGACCGACACCGGGCTGCATCTGCGCTTCACCACCGATGTGCCAAGCGAGGTGGTCGACCAGATCACCCGCCAGATCGCAAGGAAGAAGCTTGCTCCGCGAAAGCCGGCGAATGATTCCTGAATCCTGAGGCTTTGTGCCGCACGGGATTGCGCGAGGCATTGCACAGCTCCGGGCCGACGGTGCAGGATGCGCCCCGTATCGGACGGGGAATCAACATGAAGCATGCGGTGGTGATCGGCGGCGGCCATAACGGGCTGGTCTGCGCCTGGTATCTGGCCAAGGCCGGGCACAAGGTCACGGTTCTGGAGAAACGCGACATCATCGGCGGGGCGGCGGTGACCGAGGAGTTTCATCCCGGTTTTCGCAATTCGGTGGCGTCCTACACGGTGTCGCTGCTCAATCCCAAGGTGATCGCTGATCTCGAGCTTGCCCGTCATGGTCTCGAGATCGTCGAGCGGCGCATGGGCAATTTCCTGCCGCTGCCCGATGGACGGGTGCTGGAGGCCGGGCCCGGACGAACCCGCCAATCGGTGGCGCAATTTTCCGAGCGCGATGCCGCGGCGCTCGACGGCTATGAGCGGATGCTGGAAAACGCCGCGTCGGTGCTGCGCGACCTGCTGCTGGTCACCCCGCCGAACGTCACCGAAGGCAACTGGCTGTCGGCCGTGCCGGAACTTCTGAAGACGGCGTCGCTGGGCCGGCGGTTCTCGCAGCTCTCGCTTGATGCGCGCCGCGATGTGCTCGATCTCTTCACCTGTTCGGCGTCCGAGATCCTCGACCGCTGGTTCGAAAGCGATCCGGTCAAGGCGCTGTTCGGCTTCGACGGCATTGTCGGCGCCTGGACCAGCCCGCATGCGCCGGGGACCGGCTATGTTCTGCTGCATCACTGCTTCGGCGAGGTCAACGGCAAGCGCGGCGCCTGGGGCCACGCCATCGGCGGCATGGGCGCGATCACCGAGGCCATGCGCCGGGCCTGCGCGGAAAAGGGCGTGACGATCAGGACGGCCACGCCGGTGGCGACGATCGAGACGGAAGGGGGCCGCGTCAGCGCGGTGGTGACAGAAGATGGCGCGCGCCATCCGGCGGATCTGGTCGCCTCCAACATTCATCCGCAGTTGCTGGTCGGCACTCTGCTTGCCGCTGCGCCGCTGCCCGAGGATTTCCGGCGCCGCATCGGGCACTGGCAGAGCGGGTCCGGCACCTTCCGGATGAACGTGGCGCTCGACCGGCTGCCGCGGTTCACTGCGCGACCCGAGCCGGGCGATCACCTGACCGCCGGCATCATCATCGCGCCGTCGCTTGAGTACATGGACCGCGCCTATCTCGAGTCGCGGGCGCATGGCTGGTCGCGCCAACCGGTCGTCGAGATGCTGATCCCCTCGACGCTGGACGACAGTCTTGCGCCCGCGGGCAAGCATGTCGCGAGCCTGTTCTGCCAGCATGTGGCGCCGACCCTGCCCGACGGTTTCCCTGGAGGATCGTCCTGGGACGATCACCGCGACACGGTGGCCGACCTGATGATCGACACGGTCGAGCGCCAGGCGCCGGGGTTCAGGGACAGCGTCATTGGCCGCCAGGCGCTCTCGCCGCTCGATCTCGAACGCAAGCTCTCGCTGGTCGGCGGCGACATCTTTCATGGCAAGCTGAGCCTCAACCAGCTGTTTTCGGCACGGCCCATGCTCGGCTATGGCGCCTATCGCGGGCCGCTCAAGGGGCTCTACATGTGCGGCTCGTCGACCCATCCGGGCGGCGGCGTCACCGGCGTGCCGGGGCACAATGCGGCGCGCGAGATTCTGAGCGACATAAGCGCCCGGCGCGTGTAATCCTCCACGCCGAAGCGGCAGGGCGCGGCAGGCGGCCCCCGCAATCCCGATTCCATTTCCCCCACGGCATTTCAAGGTGAGACGCGATGAAGACCGAGATCGAGACACTGGCAGGCGAAACCCCGGGCATTGCCTATGAGCTGGTCGTGCACCGGCTTTCGGGCAGCGATGCGGCAGCCCCCAGTGTCTATATCCAGGCAGCACTCCATGCCGATGAACGGCCCGGGCCGGCGGCGCTGCATTACCTGATCCCGGAACTGGTCAGGGCCGAGGCCGAGGGCCGGCTGCGCGGGTCGCTGACGCTGGTGCCCCAGGCCAACCCGGTGGGCGCGGCGCAGCACATGTTCAGCCAGCACATGGGCCGGTTCTACGGGGGAAACCGGATCAATTTCAACCGGGATTTCCCGATTCCCGATGCGCAGGGCGTGCGCAGGCTCGATGGGGCGACATCCGCCGTGTTCACCGACCGCCGGCTCAAGAGCCGGCTTCTGGAACTGGCCGACAATCACAGGGTCGTGCTCGACCTGCACTGCGACGACGAGGGCGTGCAGTATCTCTATATTCCCGACCGGCTCTGGCCGGAGATGGCCGATCTGGCGGCGTGCCTCGATGCGGAAGCCGCGGTGCTGTGGAACGCTGGCTCCGATTGCGCCTTCGAGGAGGCGGCCTTCGCCCAGATGGTGGCCAACGCCAAGGGCGGCGATCTCACCGGCCATTGCTGCACTACGGTGGAGCTGCGCGGCCAGCTCGATGTCGACCCGGTTCTCGCCCGCAAGGATGCGCAAGGGCTCTACCGCTTCCTGGTGATGCGCGGCGTGATCACCGATGACGCCATGACAGCGGCGGAGCTCAGGCCGGACTTTGTCGCCGAGCCGATCGCCCATGTCGAGATGATCAAGGCGCCGGTGGGCGGCACCATTCTCTATCATGTTTCGCCCGGCGATCAGGTGGAGGCGGGGCAGCTGGTGGCGGAAGTCGTCACCCGCCCGGGCGAGCCCGGGGGCGCGGCTCAGGTGCATGCGCCGCAGAAGGGTTTCGTGCTGACGCGGCGGTCGCGCCGCTTCATCCGCATGGGCGACGATCTGTTGAAGCTGGTCGCCGACCGGCCCTCGCCATCGGCGCGGATCGGCGCGCTGGAGGATTGACGGCCCGGATCTCCGACCCACCTGACGGGTGCAGGAGCCCGGGCCGGCCTTTGACAAATCCGTCACAAACGGCAACATTGCCGGCAGAATGAAAAGGTGGCTGAGCTGCAAGCCAGACCGCCGGAACACAGGGAGATACGCATGGGAATTTTCACGACTTTGTTCACGCGCACGGCGAAGGCCGCAGCGGTCAGCGCCGTCCTGGTGATCGGGGCCTCCGGGGTCCAGGCCCAGGACATGAACTTCTTCTCGATCGGCACCGGCGGCACCGGCGGCACCTACTTCCCGCTCGGCGGCGCCATCGCCAACGCGATTTCCAACCCGCCCGGGTCACGCGGCTGCGATGACGGCGGATCCTGCGGCGTTCCCGGCCTGGTGGCCATCGCCCAGTCCTCGCGCGGCTCGGTCGCCAATGTCAACGGCATCAAGTCGGGCATCCTGAGCTCGGGCTTCTCCCAGTCGGACGTCGCCTACTGGGCCTATTCCGGCACCGGAACGTTCGAGGGTCAGGAGCCGATGCAGGAGTTGCGCGCCATCGCCGCACTCTACCCGGAGCACATCCACCTGGTGGCGTCCAAGGAGTCGGGCATCGCCTCCGTCGCCGATCTCAAGGGCAAGCGCGTCTCGCTCGACGAGCCCGGCTCGGGCACCTATGTCGACGCCCAGCTGATCCTGGCGGCGTTCGGGCTGACCGAAGCCGACATCACCGTCGAGAACCTCAAGCCCGGCCCGGCGTCGGACGCCATCCGCAACGGCCAGCTCGACGCGCTGTTCTTCGTCGGCGGCTATCCGGCCGGCACGCTGGTGGAACTGGCCTCGAGCGCCGAAGTGGTGCTGGTGCCGATTTCCGGCCCGGAAGTCGACGCGATGATCGCCGAATATTCCTTCTTCTCCAAGGATCCGATCCCGGACGGCGTCTATCAGGACGTTCCGGGCACCGACACCGTCGCCGTGGGCGCGCAGTGGCTGACCAGCGCCACCCAGACCGAGGACCTGATCTACGAGATCACCAAGGCGCTGTGGAACGACAGCACCCGCGCGCTGCTCGATGCGGGCCACGCCAAGGGCAAGTCGGTGACCAAGGAAACCGCGCTTGAGGGCATCGGCATCCCGCTGCATGCGGGCGCGGAAAAATTCTACCGTGAAGCCGGCCTGATCCAGTAGGCCTGGCGGCAGCAAGATCACTTCTGGCCGCCCGGGCAACCGGGCGGCCTCATTTGTATGCCAGGCCGGGCAACCGGGCGGCCGTATTTATGTGGCCGGGCCGGGCAACCGGGGCGGCCGTATTTTATGAAGCCGGGGAAGCACCATGAGCGGGACCGACAATCGAGCAAGCGACGAGCCAGTCATCGACCTGGCCGAACTTGAGCGCAAATACGATCCGGAAATGGCGTTCCGGCCGACCGGCAGGACAGTGGCGTTGCTCGTCACCGCGGCGCTGGTCGCCATGTCGATCTACCATTATTACGCAGCCGGCTTCGGCCTGATCCGCGAGCTCGTCCATCGCGGCATCCATATCTCCTTCGTGCTGGGGCTGATCTTCCTGGTGTTCGGCGCAACTCGCCGCGAAAACGACACGCTCTATCCCTCAAGCCTGCTGCGACCCGGCGGCATCGGCATCTGGGACTGGGGCTTTGGCCTGCTTGCCGTCGCGGCGGCGCTCTATCTGCCGCTGCTGCCCGCAAGCGCCGTCTCCGTGCGCGTCGGCAACCCCTCCGGGTTCGACGTGTTCATGGGCACCGCGCTGATCCTGCTCACACTGGAAGCGGCGCGGCGCTCCATCGGCTGGACGCTGACGGCGATTGCCGTGGCCTTCATGGCTTACGGCATGTTCGGGCAATACATGCCCGGCGTCTTCCGCCACCCGGGCGCGTCGTGGAACGCGCTGGTCAACCATCTCTACATGACCGACCAGGGCATCTACGGCATCGCCGTGGGTGCGGTGGCAAAATACGTGTTCCTGTTCGTGCTGTTCGGGGTGCTGGCGACCCGCATCGGGCTCGGCAAGCTGTTCATCGACGCAGCCTCCTCGATTGCCGGGCGCTATGCCGGGGGACCGGCCAAGGTGGCGATCTTCTCGTCGGCACTGCTCGGCACGATCTCGGGGTCCTCCATCGCCAACACGGTGACCACCGGATCGCTGACCATCCCGGCGATGAAGAAGGTCGGCTACCGCCCGCATTTCGCCGCGGCCGTCGAGGCGACGGCCTCGACCGGCGGGCAGATCACCCCGCCGATCATGGGGGCTGCCGCCTTCATCATGGTCGAGTTTCTCGAGATTCCCTATCGCGACATCGTCTATGCCGCGATGTTCCCCGCACTTCTGCACTATGTCGGCATCTTCGCCATGGTGCATTTCGAGGCCAAGCGCCTGGGCCTGCGCGGCCTGCGCCCCGACGAAATGCCGCAGATGGTGAAGGTGTTCACCGACAACTGGCTGGCGGTGATTCCGCTGCTGATCCTGATGTTCCTGATTCTCTCCGGCCGCACGCCGGACTATGCCGCGGTCTGGGGCATCACCGCCTGCATCGTCGTCGGCTTCATCACGCCGCACAACCGGCTGACGGTGAAGGACCTGATCGACGCGCTGTCGCTCGGCGCCAAATACGCGCTCGCCGTGGGCGCGGCTGCGGCCGTGGTCGGCATTGTCGTTGGCGTCGTCACGCTGACCGGCACCGCCTTCCGCCTGTCCTTCATCATCACCCAGACGGCCGCCAACATCGGAGCGACGCTGACGCCGCTGCTGCCCGATGGTTGGGTGACCATCAATGCGCTGGCGCTGTTCTTCACGCTTCTGTTCACGGCGTTTGCCTGCATCCTGATGGGCGCGGGCATTCCCACCACCGCGACCTACATCATCCTGGTTTCGGTTGCGGCTCCCGCCTTGTCGCTGCTCGGCGTCGAGCCGATCGTGTCGCACTTCTTCGTGTTCTATTACGGCGTCCTGGCCGACATCACGCCGCCGGTGGCGCTGGCGGCCTATGCGGCGGCGGGCATTGCCGGCTCCAACCCGTTCCAGACCGGCAATACGGCCTTCCGGCTCGGCATCGCCAAGGCGCTGGTGCCGTTCGTCTTCGTCTATTCGCCGGCGCTGCTGATCGTGACGCAAGGCTTCACCTGGGAGGCCTTCGCCATCACGCTGACGGGCGCCACGCTCGGAATCGTGCTGCTCGCCGGCGCCTTCACCGGCTTCATGGTGGCGCCGCTCGCAAGGCTGGAACGGGTGTGGCTTGGCCTGGTGGCGTTGCTGATCGTGGCGCCGGGCCTGACCACCATGCTGATTGGCGTGGGCCTGGCCTCGCCGGTGCTGCTGCGCCAGGTCATCGCCTGGCGCTCGTTCCGCAGCGACTGAACGCGTCAGCGTTTGCCGTAATAGAGCGACACGGCGTGCTGGGCTTCGGCAAAGAACAGCCAGCGTTCAGCCAGCAGGCCCAAGAGCATCGACAGGGCGGCCAGAAGATTGACCGGCGCCGGCGCGCCGGTGAGCGCGGTGATCGTGAGGATCGCGACCGGGACGCCAGCGCCCAGCAGCAGCGCCAGCACGCGCAGGGTGCGGGCATGCTTGCGGCCGATCACGTGCACCATGTCGCGGGTGAGATAGTTCTCGCCGGAGTGCGGGCGTTCCAGGAGCCGCACCTTGCCGATGAAGCCCAGTCCCGTGGCCGTTTCCGGTGTTGAGCCGGCATCCGACAGCCTGGCGCGTCCGCCGCGAACCCACCAGGCCCATTTGACGGCCCAGGCGAGCGCGACAAGGGCGATGCCCCAGGGTTCGGGCGATGCATGATTGCCCAGCGCGGAGGCGAGCAGCCAGCCGGAGGCAAGCGCGAAGCTCATGTAGACCGCGGGCGTGAGCCGGGTCTTCCATTGCGGCACGGTCCTGAGCTGGGCGTAGATCATCGCGGTGGTGAACACCGTCGTGGCGGCACCGAGCGCAACCAGTACCCCCAGAAGCACTGGTCTTGCGCCGCTCCACATCCAGACAAGCGCATAGAGCCCGAACAGGCACAGGGTGACGATCGCGGCGATGCCTTCGCGCGACAGCCAGCTGGATCGCCACTGGCTGAGTGCCCGCCAGGCCCGTTCGGGATGGCCGAGATGGAAGGTGGAGGCGAGAAGCCCGGCGACCGCCAGCCCGCCGCCGGCAAGCGAGACGATGAAGGCGCGCAGGGCGCCGTCGCCGACGGGGAAGCCCAGGCCCAGCAGAAAGATCAGCCCGAAGCCGGCCCCGGAGGCGACGGTAAAGAAGATGACGGAAACCGCAGGATGCATGAGTGCTAGCCTAGTTTGTCGAGCGCCGCGTCGAGCCAGCCGAGGAAACCGTCGGCCCTGGGCGCGGCCGGCTGGCACGCGGCGGCCGGCCGGCCGGGGTCGGTCCGGGATACGGAATTGGTCTTGGGCCGGGGCGGCAAATATTTGTTGACCGGGTTTGTCCCCATCTCCGGCATCAGGTCGATGCCGCCGCGCTCAGTGACAAGCCGCGAGACATTCGAGTCCGGGTCGTTGAAATCGCCGAAATGCCGCGCGCTCGAAGGGCAGGTGCGCACGCAGGCGGGGATCCGGTCCACCTCGGGCAGCGTGTCGCTGTAGATCCGGTCGACGCAGAGCGTGCATTTCTTCATCACGTTCTCGACCGGGTCCATTTCGCGCGCGCCGTAGGGGCAGGCCCAGGCGCAGAGGCCGCAGCCGATGCACAGGTCCTCGGTCACCAGCACGATGCCGTCCTCGGCCCGCTTGTGGCTGGCCCCGGTCGGGCAGACGGTGACGCAAGGGGCATCGTCGCAATGCAGGCACGACTTGGGAAAATGCACGATCTGCGCCGGGGCGTCCGCGGGTGTCACCTCGAAGGTGTGAATCCGGTTGAGCCAGGCGCCCGACGCGTCAGCGCCATAGGCGTCGACATCGGCGAGCGGCGAGGCCAGCGCGCCGGTGTTCCATTCCTTGCAGTTGACGGCGCAGGCGTGGCAGCCGACGCAGGTGTCGAGATCGATGACAAGGCCGAGGCGTTTCTGAGTGGCGGCGGGGAGGCTGGTCATTTCGAACGCCCCCGGCCAAAGCTCACCACGGAAGGCGCGGCCCCCACGGGGCTTGCCTGCGCGCTTTTGTGCGGCAGGCTCAGGCCGCTCGACTGGTCGGGATCCTTGCGGATCGCCACGCGCAGGTCGAACCAGGCTGCCTGGCCGGTGATCGGATCGGAGTTGGCCCAGCGGCGGCCATCGCCATTGGCTGGCAGCAACTCATCGATCAGGTGGTTGAGCAGGAAGCCGCGTGTTGCCTCGGGCGCGTCGGTGTCGAGGCCCCAGGCGCCGGCGCGCTTGCCGATGGCGTTCCAGGTCCACACCGTCGAGCCGTTGACCGCGTCCATGCGGCGGACCGGCACGCGGATTTCGCCCGATTGCGAGGTGAGCAGCGCCCAGTCGCCGTCCGCGAGCCCCGCCCGGTCGCAGACCGCGCCCGGCACATAAAGCGCGTTCTCGCCGTGGATCTGCCTGAGCCAGGCGTTCTGCGAGCCCCAGGAATGGTACATCGCGGCGGGGCGCTGGGTGATGGCGTGGAGCGGGAAGGCGTCGTCGCCGAGCCTGTCATCGGCGAAGGGCGGATACCAGGTTGGCAGCGGGTCGAAGCAGGCGGCGATCCGGTCGCGGTGATGCTCCGGCGGCTGCGGCTTGAGCTTGCCTTCGGCTGCGAGCTGAAACTTGCGCAAGGGTTCGAGATAGAGCTGGAAGATGTTCTCGACCGGCCCGTCCTGCAGCCCCTGTTCGATCGCCCAGTCGCTCCAGGCCCGGTTGGCGTGCTTGAAATAGAGCGCTTCCGCCGGCACATGCACTTCGGAAAACCCGCCATTGTTGATGTAGCGCTGGAGCTGGTCCGGATTGGGTTCGCCGCGCCCGGTCTTGGAGCCATCGGCGCCGCGCCAGCCCGACAGCGGGCCGATGCCGGGCTTGCGCTGGTGATTGACCATGTAGTCCGCGTAATCGCGATAGACCGGATTGCCGGCGGCATCGGTCATGCCGGGCAGGTTGAGACGAGCGCCGAGATCGAGCAGCACGCTCTGGAAGCCGCGCACGTCGCGGTCGGGCTCGACCACCGGCCAGCGGATCGAATCGCACATCGCCCCCGGCTCGCTGATCGGCCGGTCGAGAAGCGAGATGCAGTCGTGCCGCTCGAGATAGGTGGTGTCGGGCAGGATCAGGTCGGCGAACGCCACCATCTCGGAGGAATAGGCGTCGGAATAGATGATCTTCGGGATGACGTACTCGCCCGCCTCGTCCTTGTCGGTCAGCATCTGCATCACCGAGGTCGAGTTCATCGACGAGTTCCAGGCCATGTTGGCCATGTACATGAACAGCACATCGATGCCGTAGGGATCGCGCGCATGGGCATTGGAGATGACCATGTGCATCAGCCCGTGGGCGGACAGCGGCGCATCCCAGGAGAACGCCTTGTCGATGCGCTGCGCGGTCTCGCCGTCGGCTTCAAGCAGCAGGTCCTCGGGCCCGCGCGGATATCCCAGATGCGGACCTGAAAGCGCCGTGTCGGCGCAGGCGCCGCCATGCGGCCGCGGCTGGCCGGCGACGGGGCGCGGATAGGGCGGCTTGAAGCGGAAACCGCCGGGGCAGTCGATCGAGCCCACCAGGATCTGCAGCAGGTGCAGCGCGCGCGCCGTCTGGAAGCCGTTGGAATGGGCCGAGATGCCGCGCATGGCGTGGAACGCCACAGGTCGGCCGATCATGCGCGCGTGGCGCTCGCCCTTCATGTCGGTCCAGGGCTGCTCGACGATCACCTCGCGCTCGAAGGCGGCCTCGGCGATCTCGGTGGCGATGCGGATGATGGTGTCTGCGGCGATCCCGGTGCGCTCGGCCACCGCTGCGGGCGCATAGCGCGGTTCCAGATATTTGCCGGCTAACAGTTCGAACGCAGGCCGGGCGCGGCGGCCGTCGGGCAGGTCGAAGTAGCCCTTGAGCGCCGGCTTGACGCCGGGCGTGGCCGAGGACGCGATCGCGCCGCTGGTCCGGTCAGCGACCAGGGGCACGCCGTCGTCGTCACGGGCGAACAGGCCGTGGTCGTTGCCATCCGGATTGTCGATCACCAGCCAGGGGGCGTTGGTGTAGCGGATCAGGTAGTCGACATCGATCTTGCCGGTGCGCAGAAGTTCATGCGCCAGCGCCAGAATCAAGAGCCCGTCGGTGCCGGGCGTGATGCTGAGCCATTCGTCGGCGATGGCGTTGTAGCCGGTGCGCACCGGGTTGACGCCGATCACCTTGACGCCGCGCTGCTTGAGCTTGCCGAGCCCCATCTTGATCGGGTTGGAATCATGATCCTCGGCGACGCCGAAGATCATGAACAATTCGGTCTTGTCCCAGTCCGGCGCGCCGAACTCCCAGAACGCGCCGCCCATGGTGTAGATGCCGGCGGCCGCCATGTTGACCGAGCAGAAGCCGCCATGGGCGGCGTAATTGGGCGTGCCGAAGGCTTGCGCCCACCAGCCGGTCATCGACTGGCTCTGGTCGCGGCCGGTGAAGAAGGCGAGCTTGCGCGGATCAGTGCGGCGGACTTGGCCCAGCCATTGGGTGGCAAGGTCCAGCGCCTCGTCCCATTCGATTTCCCTGAATTCGCCCGAGCCGCGTTCGCCGGTTCGGAGCAACGGTTTTTTCAGCCTCGCCGGCGAATAATGCTGCATGATGCCGGCCGAGCCCTTGGCGCAGAGCACGCCCTTGTTGATCGGGTGATCGCGGTTGCCCTCGATGTAGCGGACCTTGCCGTTCTCCAGATGGACATTGATGCCGCAGCGGCAGGCGCACATGTAGCAGGTGGTCTTGCGGATCCCGGTCGGGCCGTCTGACGCCTCGTGTGGCCCGTTGGTCTGCTTCATTCATTCCCCCGACTGCCTGCAGACGATGTCCTGGTCACCGCCCGCCACTCTCCGCCTTGTCCTGCAGTGCTGCAGCACCCCTCCCAGGCGGCATGAATGTCAAACGGACCCTCCGGCCAGCCAATTGTCAAGGCCGGCGCCTATATCCAGTTTGCCTTAGTCTAAGGCCAGATGGGCGGGAATCACGAGACGCAGTGTCAGGCGGGCTTGCTCACAGGCTTGCCGGCGGGATCGCAATACAGTCCGTGAAGCACCTCGAGCACGGCGGCGACTTCCCTTCCCTTGAGCGAATAATAGATGGTCTGGGCATCGCGCCGCGTGGTGACCAGGTCGGCATCGCGCAGCTTGCGCAGATGATGCGACATCGCCGGTTGCGACAGGCCGGCCATGTCGGCGAGCTTGAGAACGCTGTATTCGCCATCAAGCAGGATGCACAGGATGCGCAGGCGCACCGGTTGCGACAGCATCTCCATCAGTTTTGCCGCCTCGCTCATGCGCGGCTCCATTTCAAGCATGTCCTGGGCGTCAAGCATGGCCGCAGTTCCGATCCGTGAACATTTAATAGCTCTTATATAAAGAAGCCATGGGAATGTTTCAAGCGTCAATGGCGCGGGTGCTGTCACGCACCATCAGGTCGACCTCGAGCACCTTGGTTTCGATCGCCAGGCTTGAGGTTGCCTGGATGTGGCTGATCAGCAATTCCGCCGCCGAGACGCCAAGCCAGGTGCGCGGCTGCCTCAGCGTGGTCAGCGCCGGAATGAAGCGGCGGGCAATGTTGATGTCGTCAAAGCCCACAACCGAAACATCGCCGGGAACGGAGACGCCATGGCGGGCCAGTTCCGAGATGAAGCCGAAGGCCATCTGGTCGGACTGGCAGAACACGGCGGTGGGACGGTGCGTGAGGTCAAGCCAGGAGAGGCCCGCGCGGGCGCCGGCCTCCAGGCTGAAATCACCGGGGAACAGATTTGCGGGATCGAGCTCCAGGCCGTGCGCCGCGAAGGCCTCCATTGCGCCGCGGGTGCGTGCGCCGGTCAGCACATTATCCTGAGGCCCGGAGATCATGCCGATCCTGCGGTGACCGAGCCCGGCCAGATGGGAGATCGCCATCTCGCCGCCGCGGGCATTGTTGACGCGCACCGAGGGAAACCGGTCATGCGGGGTCCACTCGCAGGCAAAGATCACCGGCGGCGCGCCGGCGCCGGAACTTGCCGCCGCGAGAACCGCGTCCGGCAGCGACCCGTCGAGCGCAATGATGCCGTCGGCGCGCGTCGCGTGCAGATATTCCGACACCAGCTGCGGCTTCATGTAGGCCTGTCGCGTGTCGACGACCAGCATGTTGAAATCGGCATGCGACAGCGCCGTCTCGATGCCGGCCAGGATCTCGGAGAAAAACGGATTGCCCAGATTGGGCACCAGGATGACGATGGCGCCGGTGCGCTGGCGCCTGAGATTCCGCGCCGAGAGATTGACCCGGTATCCGGTCTCCTCGGCGGCTGCGAGGACCGCTATGCGCGTTGATTCCGCGACAGTTTCCGGCTTGCTCAGCGCCCGGCTGACCGTCGCGGTGGAGACGCCCGCAAGCTTGGCGACATCGCTGATATTGGGGGCTTTTGATTCCATGATAAACTGAATTCCCGCATCTGCGAAACGAGTTTGAGGTACGTGTCGCAAATATCACTTGACTCCAAATACCTTCGCGGTCAACCTTTATGTAATCGATTGCAGTGCAGCATTTTTGCCGATGCAATCGATTTAAAGGGTGTGAGGACACCGGTGGACCCGGGACGCCGCGGGAGTGTGGCGGAACCGGGAGGAGGAACATTCCTGGGAGGGAAATCGATGAGCGTATTCAAGCATTTTCTGGCTGGCGCATCGCTGCTGGCACTTTCGACAACCGCCAATGCGGTGGATCTTGAAGTCACACACTGGTGGACATCCGGCGGCGAAGCCGCGGCTGTGGCAGAATTCGCCAAGGCGTTTGACGCCACCGGCAACAAATGGGTCGACGGCGCCATCGCCGGGTCCGGCGGCACCGCCCGCCCGATCATGATCAGCCGCATCACCGGCGGCGACCCGATGGCCGCCACCCAGTTCAACCATGGCCGCCAGGCCGAGGAACTGGTCGAAGCCGGCCTGATGCGCGACCTGACCGACATCGCCACGGCCGAGGGCTGGAAGGACAAGGTCCGCCCGTCAAGCCTGCTCGACAGCTGCACGCTCGATGGCAAGATCTATTGCGTCCCCGTCAACATCCATTCGCAGCAATGGCTCTGGCTGTCCAACAAGGCCTTCGAGGATGCGGGCGTCGCCGTTCCGACCAACTGGGATGAATTCGCCGCCGCAGCGCCCGCGCTGGAGAAGGCCGGCAAGATCCCGCTCGCCATGGGCCAGCAGCCCTGGCAGACCACGCTCGCCTTCCAGGTCCTGCTGGTGGCGCTCGCCGGCCCTGAGGCTTACAGCAAGATTTTCGGCGAGAAGGATGCCGAACTTGCGGGCGGACCCGACCTCGCCAAGGTGTTCGAAGCCGCCGAGCAGGCGCGCGCCATGTCGGCCGGCTCGAATGTACAGGACTGGAACCAGGCCACCAACATGGTCATCACCGGACAGGCCGGCGGCCAGATCATGGGCGACTGGGCGCAGGGCGAGTTCGCCGTGGCGGGCCAGGTGGCCGGCACCGACTACACCTGCCTTCCGGGCCTGGGCGTCAACGAGGTGATCCAGACCGGCGGCGACGCCTTCTACTTCCCGGTGCTGAAGGACGAGGCCAAGACCGCCGCGCAGGGCGAGCTGGCCAAGTTGATGATGTCGCCGGAAGTCCAGGTTGCCTTCAATCTCAAGAAGGGCTCGCTGCCGGTGCGCGGCGACGTCAGCCTTGACGCCGCCAATGACTGCATGAAGAAGGGCCTGGACATCCTCGCCAAGGGCAATGTCATCCAGTCGCCCGACCAGTTGATGAGCGCCGACTCGCTGACCCAGGTCAACGACCTGTTCGTCGAGTTCTTCAACACGCCGTCGATCACCGCGGCGGACGCGCAGAAGCGCTTCGCCGACATCGTCGCCAGCGCCGACTGAACCCAAGGCAACGGCAACCCGCCATCGGATCAAGACCCGATGGCGGGTCCAAACCGCGCAATACGGGGTAAGGCGACATGGCGGCAGACCGCAAACCAAGCCAGCTTTTCAGGAACATGAACGCGAAGGTCGCGGCGATCCCGATGATCCTGACCGCCTGTGTCGTGTTTGTCGGCGGAACATTGTGGACGATCACCTACTCGTTCACCAATTCCAAGCTGCTGCCGCGCGAGACCTTCGTCGGACTGGACCAGTACGAGCGCCTGTGGAGCTCGAACAAGTGGCTGATCTCGATCGAGAACCTGTTTATCTACGGCGTCCTGTCGCTGGTTTTCTCCCTGTTGATCGGCTTTCTGCTGGCGGCACTTCTGGATCAGAAGATCCGCTTCGAGAACACCTTCCGCACCATCTTCCTCTATCCCTTCGCGCTGTCCTTCATCGTCACCGGGCTGGTCTGGCAGTGGATCCTCAATCCCGATTTCGGCATCCAGAGGGTCGTGCGCAATCTCGGCTGGGAGAGCTTCACCTTCGATCCGCTCTACAATGCCGAGATCGTCATCTACGGCGTGCTCATCGCCGGCCTGTGGCAAGGGACCGGACTGGTGATGTGCCTGATGCTGGCGGGCCTGCGCGGCATTGACGAGGACATCTGGAAAGCCGCGCGCGTCGACGGGATCCCGATGTGGAAAACCTATCTGATGATCATCATCCCGATGATGCGCCCCGTCTTCATCACCACGCTGGTGATCATCGCCTCGGGCATCGTCAAGCTCTACGACCTGATCGTCGCCCAGACCGGCGGCGGACCCGGGATCGCCTCGGAGGTTCCGGCAAAATATGTCTACGACGCGATGTTCCTGTCGCAGAATCTGGCACAGGGCTTCGCCGGCTCGACCATGATGCTGCTCACGGTGCTGATCGTGCTGATCCCCTGGGCCTATCTCGAATTCGGAGGCAAGAAGCATGGTTGACCATCTCGCCCCGACCTCCGCCCCGCTCGTGGCCGCGCCGTCGCGCGCCGCAGACGAACCGTGGGGCCGCAAGCCGCGCCGCTCCATCACCCGCGCCAACATCTTCCTCTACGGCACGCTGATC
Source organism: Hoeflea sp. (assembly GCA_019084245.1). GTDB lineage: Bacteria > Pseudomonadota > Alphaproteobacteria > Rhizobiales > Rhizobiaceae > Hoeflea. The sequence continues at coordinate 566,568 of JAHRFE010000028.1, read as the reverse complement.
GTCTTCGCCATCTACTATCTGCTGCCGCTCTATGTGATGATCGTGACCTCCTTGAAGGGCATGCCCGAAATCCGCATGGGCAACATCTTCTCGCCGCCGCTCGAAATCACCTTCGAGCCCTGGGCCAAGGCCTGGTCTACAGCCTGCACCGGGCTCAATTGCGACGGCCTGTCGCGCGGATTCTGGAACTCCGTGCGGATCCTGGTGCCCTCGGTGGTGCTGTCGATCGCGGTGGCATCGGTCAATGGCTATGCGCTCGCCAACTGGCGCTTCAAGGGCGCCGACACCTTCTTCACCATCCTGATCTTCGGCGCCTTCATTCCCTACCAGGTCATGCTCTACCCGATAGTCATCCTGCTCCGGGAGATGGGCCTCTACGGGTCGCTGACCGGACTGGTGCTCGTCCATACCGTCTTCGGCATGCCGATCCTGACGCTGTTGTTCCGTAATTACTTCACCTCGATGCCCGAGGAGCTGTTCAAGGCGGCGCGGGTGGACGGGGCCGGGTTCTGGGGCATCTATTTCAAGATCATGCTGCCGATGAGCCTGCCGATCTTTGTTGTCGCCATCATCCTTCAGGTGACGGGCATCTGGAACGACTTCCTGTTCGGCGTCATCTACACCAGGCCCGATCTCTACCCGATGACGGTGCAGCTCAACAACATCGTCAACTCGGTGCAGGGGGTGAAGGAGTACAATGTCAACATGGCCGCCACCATCCTGACCGGGCTCGTTCCCCTGACCATCTATTTCATATCCGGCAAGCTGTTCGTGCGCGGCATTGCCGCGGGCGCGGTGAAAGGCTGACCATGACCAGCGTATCGATCAGAGACCTGAGCCTGAATTTCGGCGAGGTCAAGGTTCTCAAGACCCTCAATCTCGACATCGGCGACGGCGAGTTCCTGGTGCTTCTGGGTCCGTCGGGCTGCGGCAAGTCGACCCTGCTCAACTGCATCGCCGGCCTGCTCGATGTGTCGGAAGGCCAGATCTTCATCAAGGGCAAGAACGTCACCTGGGAGGAACCCAAGGACCGCGGCATCGGCATGGTGTTCCAGTCCTACGCGCTCTATCCGCAGATGACTGTGGAGGGCAACCTGGCCTTCGGGCTCAAGAACGCGCGGGTGCCGAAGGACGAGATCGACAAGCGCATCGCCCGCGCGGCGGAAGTGCTGCAGATCGAGCCGCTGCTCAAGCGCAAGCCGGCGCAATTGTCGGGCGGCCAGCGCCAGCGCGTCGCCATCGGCCGGGCTCTGGTGCGCGATGTCGATGTGTTCCTGTTTGACGAGCCCCTGTCCAATCTCGACGCCAAGCTGCGCGCCGAGTTGCGGGTCGAGATCAAGCGGCTGCATCACCGGCTCAAGAACACCATGATCTACGTGACCCACGACCAGATCGAGGCGCTGACGCTCGCCGACCGCATCGCCATCATGCGCAACGGCATCATCCAGCAGCTGGCGAGCCCCAACGAGATCTACAACCGCCCGGTCAATCTCTATGTCGCCGGCTTCATGGGCTCGCCGGGGATGAATTTTCTCGAAGGCGAGATCACGCATCACAGCGAGGCCGCGTTGAATTTCGGTTCGACCAAAGTGCCACTCGGCCGCTATCCCTTTGCGAGCGACGAGCGGCCCGGCAAGGTCATCTTCGGGATCAGGCCGGAACATGTGAGCTGTGGTCCTGCCGCCGACAGCGAGCCGTTCAGCACCGATGTCGAGATCGAGGTGGTCGAGCCGATGGGCGCCGACACGCTGGTCTGGGCCATCTTCGACGGCAGGGAGTTCCGCTTTCGGGTCGATGGCCAGAGCGAATTGCGCGAGGGCGAAAGAGTCCGTATCGGCTTCGACCCGGCCCGCGCCTCGATCTTCGACACGGCGACGGAACTCAGGCTCTGACCGCTTCCGACGCATTTCGCTGACAGCACTGTTCAATCAAACTCAAGAAGGCCCAAGCCGATGAATCTCTCCTTCCAGCTCTACAGCGCCCGTAACTTCCAACCCTGGGCGGACGTGCTCACCATGCTTGCCGGTACCGGATATCAGAATGTCGAAGGCTTTGGCGGCGTCTATGAAGACCCGGCCGGCTTTCGCGCGCTCATGGATCAGAACGGGCTTTCCATGCCGTCGGGACATTTTTCCATCGACGCGCTCGAAGGCGATTTTGACACGGTGGTCAAGACCGCGACGACGCTTGGGGTGGAGCGGATCTTCTGCCCGCATCTGGTCGCCGACAAGCGCCCCTCCGACAAGGCCGGCTGGCAGGATTTCGCCCAGCGCCTGGGTGCGGTTGGCGAAAAGGCCCGCGCCGCCGGCTTCGGCTTCGGCTGGCACAATCATGATTTCGAGTTCGTCCCCGCTGTCGACGGCAGCCTGCCGATGCAGGTCCTGCTCGATACCGCGCCGGATCTCGACTGGGAAGCCGACATCGCCTGGATCATCCGCGGCGGGGCGGATCCCTTCGACTGGATTTCCCGCCATGGCGACCGGATCACCGCGGTTCATGTCAAGGACATCGCGCCCGCGGGCGAGTGTGCCGACGAGGATGGCTGGGCCGATGTCGGCCAGGGTACGGTGGACTGGACCAGACTGTTCAAGGAGATCGGGGCTCATACGCCGGCCAAGCTGATGGTCATGGAACATGACAATCCCTCGGATGCGAAGCGCTTCGCGTCGCGATCGATCGACTGGGTCCGCGGCGCGACGGAGTGATGGGCATGACAAAGGTACTTGGGGTTGGAATCATCGGCTGCGGCAATATCTCGGCCGCCTATCTGAAGCTCGCGCCGCTGTTCGAGGGCATCGAGATGCGCGCCTGCGCGGACATCAATCCCGCGGCGGCGAAGGCCCGGGCTGACGAGTTCGGCGTTCGCGCCGAAACCGTGGAGGGATTGCTCGCGGCACCCGACATCGACATGATCGTCAATTTGACGGTGCCGGCGGTGCATTACCAGGTCTCCGCCCAGGCGCTGGACGCGGGCAAGCATGTCTATTCGGAAAAGCCCTTTGTGCTTTCCGTCGAGGAAGGCCGCGACCTGGCCGAACGGGCCGCGAGGAAGGGCCTGCGCGTGGGCTCTGCGCCCGACACATTCCTGGGCGGCGCCCACCAGCTCGCCCGGAGCCTGATCGAGACCGGAGCCGTGGGCCGCATCACCGGGGGAACCTGCCATGTGCTGAGCCCCGGCATGGAGCACTGGCATCCCAATCCGGACTTCTTCTTCAAGCCAGGCGGCGGCCCGATCCTCGATCTTGGGCCCTATTACATCTCCAACCTGGTGCAGCTGATCGGGCCGGTGGTGCGCGTCACCGCCATGACGTCGATTCCGAGCCTCGAGCGCAAGATCACATCCGAGCCGCGCAATGGCGAGATGATCACGGTCGAGACGCCCACCACGGCGCATGCGATCCTGGAATTTGAGAATGGCGCCCTTGTCACGCTGGGCGCCTCCTGGGACGTCAAGGCCCACGGCCATCGCCCGATGGAGCTCTATGGCACCGACGCCAGCCTGATCGTTCCGGATCCGAATTTCTTCGGCGGCACGGTGGAACTGATCGGACCCGGCGGCGTGGCCATGGATCTGCCGGAATGGGATCATCCGCTCGGGGTTCCCAATCAGGAGCACAAGCAGGGCATGATGGCCAATTACCGCACCGCCGGCCTGGCCGACATGGCGCTGGCCATCATCGAGGACCGGCCGCACCGCTGTTCGCTCGAATTTGCCCTGCATGTGGTGGACGTGATGACCGCGATCCTCCATTCTGGGGAGACCGGAACTTTCATCCGTCCGGCCACCGGCTGCACGCAACCGGCCCCGCTGGGGATCGAGGAAGCTGCAGCACTCCTCAAGCAGAAAGACTAGCATGACCTGGACACCCGCACCCGACCGCTATGATTCAATGAGTTACCGGCGCACCGGCCGGTCCGGCCTGAAGCTGCCGGCGATCTCGCTGGGTCTGTGGCACAATTTCGGCGGCGACACGCCGCATGAGCTCAAGCGCGACTTGTGCCGCACCGCATTTGATCTCGGCATCACCCATTTCGACCTCGCCAACAATTACGGCCCGCCTCCCGGCTCGGCGGAAACCGCCTTCGGCGAGATCCTCAGAACCGATTTCCACGGCCTGCGCGACCAGATGATCATCTCGTCCAAGGCCGGCTACGGCATGTGGCCGGGGCCTTACGGCGAATGGGGCAGCCGCAAATACCTGATCTCAAGCTGCGACCAGAGCTTGAAACGCATGGGCCTCGACTATGTCGACATCTTCTACTCGCATCGTTTCGATCCCGAAACGCCGCTGGAAGAGACGATGCAGGCACTCGACCATATCGTCCGCTCGGGCCGGGCGCTCTATGCCGGCATCTCGAGCTACAATTCAAAACGGACCAAGGAAGCCGCCGCCATTCTCAGGCAGCTTGGCACGCCGTGCCTCATTCACCAGCCCAGCTATTCGATGATCAACCGCTGGGTCGAGGAAGACGGTCTGCTCGACACGCTCGACGAGGAAGGCATCGGCTCGATCGTGTTCTCGCCGCTGGCCCAGGGCATGCTGACCGGCAAGTACCTGAACGGCATTCCCGAAGACAGCCGCGCCGCACAGGACAAGTCGCTCAACGCCAATTTCCTCAACGAGCGCAATCTGGGCAACATTCGCGCGCTCAACGAGATCGCCAAGCGCCGTGGCCAGACCTTGGCGCAGATGGCGCTCGCCTGGGTGCTGCGCGGCGGCCGCGTGACCACGGCGCTGATCGGCGCCAGCCGGCCGCAGCAGATCATCGACTGCGTCGGCGCGCTCGACAACCAGGACTTCACCGCGGCCGAACTCGCCGAAATCGATACCTATGCCCGCGACGCCGACATCAATCTCTGGGCGGCGTCTGCCGAACGCAAGGGACCCGCGCGGAAATGATCATCAATCCGATCCTGCCCGGCTTCAACCCGGATCCTTCGATCTGCCGGGTGGGGTCGGATTACTATATCGCGACATCGACCTTCGAGTGGTATCCGGGCGTGCAGATCCATCATTCGACGGATCTGGTCAACTGGCGGCTCACGGGCCGGCCGCTCAATCGCGCGAGCCAGCTCGACATGCGCGGCAATCCCGATTCCTGCGGCATCTGGGCGCCCTGCCTGTCCCATGCCGACGGGCTGTTCTGGCTGGTCTACACCGACGTCAAGCGGTTCGACGGCAATTTCAAGGACAGCCACAACTACATCGTCACGGCACCCGCCATCGAGGGTCCGTGGTCGGATCCGGTCTATGTCAATTCGTCAGGCTTCGATCCGTCGCTGTTCCACGACGAGGACGGCCGCAAATGGTTCGTCAACATGGTCTGGAACCACCGCTCCAACTCGATCGGCGGACAGCCCAAGCATCCGGCCTTTGCCGGCATCCTGATGCAGGAATATGACGCGGCCGCGGGCAGGCTGATCGGCAAGCCTCAGAACATCTTCAAGGGCAGCAGCCACGGCCTTGTCGAGGGCGCGCATCTGTTTAAGCGCGACGGCTGGTACTATCTCACCGTCGCCGAAGGCGGCACCGGCTATGGCCATGCCGTGACCATGGCGCGCGCGCGCACGCTTGACGGTCCCTATGAGCTTCATCCCGACACCTTCCTGATGACCTCCAAGGACGAGCCCGACGCCCCCCTGCAGCGCGCCGGCCATGGCCAGATGGTCGAAACGCCCGACGGCCTCGTCTATCACACCCATCTGTGTTCGCGGCCGCTGCCGGGAACCCGCCGCTCGCCGCTCGGCCGCGAGACCGGCATCCAGAAATGCGTCTGGGGCGAGGATGGCTGGCTGCGGTTGGCTGAAGGCGGTCTTGTGCCGGCTTTGGAAGTCGAGGCGCCTGATCCGACGACCCGGAAACAACCGCCGGCCCCGGTCACGCGCCGCTTTGACGGGGCGGAGTTGCCGGAGGAGTTCCAGTGGCTCCGGACGCCTGTTCCGGAGCGGATCTTTGCGATGACCGGCTCGGCGCTGCGATTGATCGCGCGCGAATCCATCGGCAGCTGGTTCGAACAGTCGCTGGTGGCGCGCAGGCAGGAGCATCCGGATTTTCGCGCCGAGACGACACTGTCGTTCTCGCCGGAGCATTTCCAGCAGGCGGCGGGGCTCACGCATTACTACAACCGCCACAAGTTCCATTTCCTCGCCGTCACCTGGCACGAGACGATGGGCCGGGTACTGACGATCCTGAGCTGCCCCGGCGACTGGCCCGACGGACGGCTGCAGTTCCCGCTCGACCCGCCGGCGAAGCTGCCGGACGATGGCCCGATCGACCTCGCCATGGAAGTGGACGGCGCGGAACTTGTGTTTCTCTGGAAGACTGGCGGCGGCGACTGGACGCGGGTCGGCCCAGTCCTCGACGCCAGCGTGATCTCCGACGAGGGCGGGCGCGGCGAACACGCCTCGTTCACCGGCGCCTTCACCGGCATGGCGGCGTTTGACACCTCCGGCGACGCGATTACGGCTGAGTTTTCCCGGTTTGACTATATCCCCATGGACACGTGATGAAGAGCCGGCTGTGCCTCTATGAGATCGCCACCGGCAAGGTGGAAGAGGTGCTTGCCACTGGCCGTCTGATCGAGGCGCCGAACTGGACGCCCGATGGCGCGGCGCTGATCGTCAATGGAGACGGATGCATGTTCCGGGTGCCGCTTGATGCGCCGGACCTGATTCCGATCGACACCGGCCATGCGGTTCAGTGCAACAACGACCATGGCGTCTCGCCGGACGGAAGCCGGCTGGTGATCAGCGATTCGACCGAGACACGCCAATCCTGCATCTTCGTGCTGCCGGTCACGGGTGGCGCGCCGCGCCGGGTGACGGAGGAGGTTCCGTCCTGGTGGCATGGCTGGTCGCCGGACGGCAAGCGACTCGCCTATGTCGGCCGCCGTGATGGCGGGTTCGGCATATACACGATTGACGTTGATGGCGGCGCTGAGCAGCATCTGATCAGCGGCGGCGGCCATTATGACGGGCCGGACTATACGCCGGATGGCCAATGGATCTGGTTCAATTCCGACCGTGGCGGCAGCATGGATCTTTGGCGGATTGCTGTCGTGGGCGGCGCGCCCGAGCAGATGACCGAGGACGAGCGGGTCAATTGGTTTCCCCATCCCGCCCCCGATGGGATGTCGGTGCTGTATCTGAGCTATCAGCCCGGTACCGAGGGCCACCCGCGCGATCGCGATGTCGAATTGCGGCTGCTCGATACGCATGACGGTTCGGTCCGCACGCTCATTGCCCTGTTTGGCGGCCAGGGAACAATCAATGTGCCCTGCTGGTCACCCGATGGCGGCCGCTTCGCTTTCGTCCGTTATGAACGGGACGCCGGGTAAGCCATCGCCACAGGCTCAAGCCCGTGGGTCGCGCAGCCTACCAGTGCGGCGGGCGTTGATTGGCGGCAGGGCCGCCGGCGGTGTCTTCGATGTCCTGGAAGCGGTCAGTGAGCCGCGCCAGTTCGCGGCCGAGTTTCTCTGCCTGTCGCCAGCTGTCGGTCAGCTGCCGCGACAGATCCTCGATGGCCGCCTGTTGATGGGCGACCAGTTCCTCAAGCCGCACCAGCCGCGCTTCATCCTGCTCGTTCATGGGGTCAGCCCTTTCAGTTTGTCGCGCCAGCTCTCCGGCAAGGGCACGGGCCGTCGCGAATTGCGATCGACATAGACATGGACAAACCTTCCATCGGCGAAGGCGGTGTCCTGGTCATTGCGGAACAGCGCGATGGAGTAGGTGACCGACGATCCACCGAGCCGTTCGACAGCAATGCCGGCGGCGATCCGGTCCGGAAACTTGGCCTCACTGTGATAGCGGCAGCCGGTCTCGACCACCAGGCCGATGATGTCCCCGTTCAACGGATCGAGCAGCCCGCCCTCGATCAGCCATTGGTTGATGGCGGTGTCGAACAGCTGGTAATGCACCACATTGTTCATGTGGCCATACATGTCATTGTCGGCCCAGCGGGTCTGCAGGGTCTCGAACACCGTGAAGCCGGTGCGGGTGGGAGGTGGCGTGCGTGTCATCGAAGCGCTTTCACCACGCCGCATGTTGGATGGCAAGCCTTTCAGCCACGCTTGGCCGGCCGTCATCAGGCAACCTTTCGGCTGGGTTGAGGACAAAGGGCCGCATATTTCCCCCTTCAAATGATTCTGGACTTTGCTTCGAGAACTGTCGAGACTAAGCCAAAGGTCCGGGCCGCGACAGGGGCGGTGAGACAGACCGTGAAAAAGACGAGGGGACATGAACGACATTGCCATTGAACTCAAGGGGATCGACAAGAAGTTCGGCCTCGTTCATGCCAACAAGGACATCGATCTGCGCGTTCGCAAGGGCACCATCCACGGCATCATCGGCGAGAACGGCGCCGGCAAATCGACCCTGATGTCCATTCTCTACGGCTTCTACCAGGCCGATGATGGTGATATCTTTATCAATGGCCAAAAAATCGTGATCAAGGATCCGAATGTGGCCATCGGTGCGGGCATCGGCATGGTGCATCAGCATTTCATGCTGGTGGAGAATTTTACCGTGCTCGAAAATGTCATGCTGGGCGCCGAAGAAAGCCAGATCCTCACCGCCGGCATCACCAAGGCGCGTCAGGAACTCAGGCGGCTCGAGCATGAATATGAGCTGGAGGTCGATCCCGATGCGATCATCGAGGAGCTCCCGGTCGGTCTTCAGCAGCGGGTCGAGATCCTCAAGGCGCTCTATCGCGGCGCGGAGATCCTGATTCTCGATGAGCCCACCGGCGTGCTGACCCCGGACGAGGCCGATCACCTGTTCCGCATTCTCGAGCAGCTCAAGGACCAGGGCAAGACCATCCTGCTGATCACCCACAAATTGCGGGAAATCATGGCCGTCACCGACGAGGTCTCGGTGATGCGGCGCGGCGAGATGGTGGCGACCCGGACAACGGCCGAGACCTCGGTCGAGGAACTGGCCGAACTTATGGTCGGCCGCCACGTACTGCTGCATGTCGAAAAGGGCCCGGCCGCGCCCGGCGAGGTGATGCTGTCGGTTGAAAACCTGACGGTGCGCGACAGCCGCGGCGTCGACATGGTCAAGAACGTCTCCTTCCAGGTACGCGCCGGAGAAATCGTCGGTATCGCCGGCGTCGCCGGCAATGGCCAGTCCGAACTGCTGCAGGCCGTGTCCGGCATAAGGCGCGCGGTCAGCGGCAAGGTCTGGCTCGATGGCGAGCCGGTCGACGTCACCAGCAAGGATCCCTCGGGTTTGCGCCAGCGCGGTCTTGCCCATGTCCCCGAGGACCGCCAGCACATGGGCCTGGTGTTGAAGTTCGACCAAAGCGAGAACTCGATTCTGGGCTACCATGACGACCCGAAATATTCGAACGGCATGTTTCTCGACATCGATGCGATCCGCAAGGACGCTGTCGACAAGATCGAGAAATATGACATTCGCCCGCCCAATCCGCGGCTGAAGACCGCGAATTTCTCCGGCGGCAACCAGCAAAAGATCGTGCTGGCGCGCGAGATGGAGCGCGATCCCAAGGTTCTCATCATCGGCCAGCCGACCCGCGGCGTCGATGTCGGCGCCATCGAGTTCATCCACAAGCGCATCATCGAAATGCGCGATGCGGGCAAGGCGGTGCTGCTTGTCTCGGTCGAACTCGATGAGATCCGCTCGCTCGCCGACCGGGTGCTGGTGATGTTTGACGGCCGCATCGTCGGCGAACGCGCGCCCGATACAGGCGAGCGTGAACTTGGTCTCTTGATGGCCGGTGTGGCAGACGCCGAGGAGGCAGCCCAATGAGCGCGCCCTATGCAAAACTGCCGGCCTGGGTCGATTACGGACTGATCCCGCTGATCAATCTCACTGTCGCCTTTGCCGTGGCGGGCCTGGTGGTGCTGGCCGTGGGCGAGAGCCCGGTGCGTGCAGCAGGCCTGATGATCCAGGGCGCCTTCGGCTATGGCGAAGGCATTGGCTTCACACTCTATTACGCCACCAACTTCATCTTCACCGGCCTGGCGGTCGCCGTGGCCTTCCATTGCGGTCTGTTCAACATCGGCGGCGAGGGACAGGCCTATGTCGCCGGTCTCGGCGTGGCGCTGCCCTGCCTGTGGCTGGATCAGTTCGCGCCCTGGTATCTCGTCTTTCTAGCCGCCATTGTCGGGTCGGCGCTGGCCGGCGCCGCCTGGGCGCTGATCCCGGGCTGGCTGCAGGCCAAGCGCGGCAGCCATGTGGTCATCACCACGATCATGTTCAATTTCATTGCTTCCAGCCTGATGGTCTATGTGCTGGTCGATGTTCTGAAGCCCGCCGGCTCGATGGCGCCGCAGACCCGGGCATTTGCGGAAAGCGGTCAGTTGCCGCGGCTTGACTGGATGTTCTCCTGGGCCGGTGTCGACATGGGCGGGGCGCCGTTCAACCTGTCCTTCCTGCTGGCGCTGGTCATGGCCTGCGTCGTCTGGGCAGTGATCTGGCGCACGAAGCTCGGCTACGAGATCCGCACCATGGGCCATAGCCCCTCGGCGGCGCGCTATGCCGGCATACGCGAAAGCCGCATCATCATCATCACCATGATGATGTCAGGCGCTCTCGCCGGTATGATGGCGCTCAATCCGATCATGGGCGACCAGCACCGCATGCAACTGGATTTTGTCGGCGGCGCCGGCTTTGTCGGGATCGCGGTGGCGCTGATGGGTCGCTCGCACCCCGTGGGAATCGTGCCTGCGGCGATCCTCTTCGGCATGCTCTACCAGGGCGGCGCCGAGATTTCCTTTGAAATGCCGCAGATCTCGCGCGACATGATCACCATCATCCAGGGCCTGGTGATCCTGTTTGCCGGTGCGCTCGAAAACATGTTCCGGCCGGCCATCACGACGTTTTTCGCAACCATGGGAACGGCCCGCGCGGGCAAGACCCTGCCGGCAGGGGAATAGGATCATGGAGTATTTCGACACGCTGATCGTCATCCTGCAATCGACCGTCCGGGTTTCGGTGCCGCTGATTCTGGCGGCGCTGGCGGGCCTTTATTCCGAGCGCGCCGGCATCTTCGACATCGGGCTGGAAGGCAAGATGCTGGCCGCGGCCTTTGCCGGCGGCGCGGCCGCCTCGGTCTACGGCTCGGCGATCATCGGGCTCGGCGCCGCGATCTTCGTCTCGGTGTGCCTGGCTCTGGTGCATGGCTTTGCGTCCATCACCCAGCGCGGCAACCAGATCGTCTCCGGCGTGGCGATCAACTTCATCGCGCTCGGCGCCACCGTGATTCTCGGCCAGGCCTGGTTCCGGCAGGGCGGGCGGACGCCGCAGCTGGGTGAGGGCGAGCGCTTTACCACCGTGGAGCTGCCCTTTGCCGCCGAACTCGCCGATATCCCGATCCTGGGGTCGATCTACTCGAACCTGCTTTCGGGCCATTTCCTGCTCACCTATTTTGCCTTCGCGCTGGTGCCGTTTACCTGGTGGGTGCTCTACCGGACCAGGTTCGGCCTGAGGCTGCGCGCGGTCGGCGAAAATCCGGGAGCCGTGGATACCGCCGGAATCTCCGTGATCTGGCTCAGGTACCGGGCGGTGATCTGCTGCGGCATTCTGTGCGGATTCGCAGGCGCCTATCTGTCGATGGCGATGACCGCAGGCTTCGTCAAGGGCATGACCGCCGGCAAGGGCTTCATCGCGCTGGCCGCGCTGATCTTCGCCAAGTGGAAGCCGGTCAATGTCATGTTCGCCTGCCTGCTGTTCGGCTTTCTCGACGCCATGTCGATCCGCATGCAGGGCAATGCGCTGCCGCTCATTGGCGAGGTGCCGGTGCAGTTCATGCAGGCCCTGCCCTATATCCTGACCGTGATCCTGCTGGCCGGCTTCATCGGCAAGGCGATCCCGCCGCGCGCCGGCGGCGTGCCCTATGTCAAGGAACGATAAGATGGGAAACGACAAGTTGGCCCATGACCTGTTCGAGGCCGCGCGTGACGCCAGTGCAAAATGCCATGCGCCCTACTCGAAATTTCCCGTCGGCGCCGCCCTTCGCACCGAGGACGGATCGATCCATGCCGGCGCCAATATCGAGGTGATTTCGTTTCCCGAGGGCTGGTGCGCCGAGACCACGGCGATCAGCCACATGATCATGGCGGGCCACACCAGGATCCGCGAAGTCGCGGTGTTTGCCCCGAAGCTCGATTTCTGCTCCCCATGCGGCGGCTGCAGGCAGCGGCTGGCGGAGTTTTCGGCTCCCGATACGCTGGTGTATCTGTGCGATGCCGAGGGCGTGAAGAAAACGGTGAGGATGGATGAATTGCTGCCCTATGCCTTTGAAACCGAGGTGATCGGATGAGCGCCGCCATGGATGTGCTGACCGAACGGTTGCACGGTCGCATGCCGCGCCAAGCCATCGTGCTGGGGTCCGGTCTGGGGTCGCTGGTCGAGACCATCGCCGATCCGGTGCGCATCTCCTATGCCGATCTGCCGGGATTCCCTGAAAGCGGCGTGTCGGGTCATGCGGGCGAGGTGGTCGCGGGTCATATGGGTTCGACGCCGGTGATCATGCTCTCGGGCCGGGTGCATTATTATGAGCACGGCAAGGCCGACGCGATGCGGGTGCCGCTCGAGGCCCTGCAGGGCATCGGCGTGACCCATCTGATCCTCACCAATGCCGCCGGGTCGCTGCGCCAGGACATGCCGCCCGGATCGGTGATGCGGATCACCGATCATATCAATTTCTCGGGCTCGAACCCGCTGTTTGGCGAACCCAGCGACCGCCGCTTCGTCGGCATGACCAATGCCTATGACGCGGATCTGGCCGCCCGCATGACAGCCGCGGCGAAAACCACGGGCACCCCGATGCAGGAAGGGGTCTATATGTGGTTTTCCGGCCCGAGCTTCGAAACGCCGGCGGAAATCCGCATGGCGCGGATGATGGGTGCCGACGCGGTCGGCATGTCGACGGTTCCGGAGGTGATCCTGGCGCGGTTTTTCGGGATGAAGGTGGCCGCCGCCTCGGTGATCACCAATTTCGGCGCCGGCATGACCGGGGGCGAACTCAGCCACCAGGAAACCAAGGACATGGCGCCGGTCGGCGGCAAAAGGCTCGCGGCGATCCTGACCGCGATGCTCTCGGCGCCGGATATTGCCCATGGTTGATACGATGGATCTCGACGACCCCAAATCCGTCGCCGCGGCGGCGCTCGCCTGCCTCGATCTCACCGAGCTCGGCGATGCGGCGACCGAAGAGGCGACACTCAAGCTGGTGGGCCGATCAACCACGGACTACGGCGCGACGGCCGCCGTCTGTATCTGGCCAAGGTTTGTCGCAACCGCGCGCGCCCGCCTGGGCCAAGGCGCGCCGGTCCGCATCGCAACGGTGGTCAACTTCCCCTCAGGCGATCTGCCGGTCGATGCGGTTGTGGCCGAGACAATCCGGGCGATTGCCGACGGCGCCGATGAAATCGATCTCGTTATCCCCTATCGGGCGTTCATCCAGGGCGACGAGCAGGCGGTGCGGGCGATGATCCGGTCCGTCCGCGCGGCGACAAAGGCGCCGGCACGGCTCAAGACCATCCTCGAGACCGGGGAACTCAAGGACCCGGAGCTGATCGCGCGGGCGTCAGAGATCGCGCTCGACGAAGGCGCGGACTTCATCAAGACGTCGACCGGCAAGGTTTCAGTCAACGCGACGCCGGAGGCGGCCCGCATCATGCTTGAGGCTATCCGGAGCGCCGGCGGCAAGGCCGGGTTCAAGCCCGCCGGCGGGATCCGCACCGTGGCGGATGCGCGCGCCTATTTCGCACTCTGCGACGAGATCATGGGCCGCGGCTGGGTCTCGCCCGAGACCTTCCGCTTCGGCGCATCCGGGCTGCTCGGCGATATTCTTGCGACGCTCGAGGATCGCGCCTCGGGGGCCCAGGGGGAGGGGTACTGAAATGCTGACCCAGGAAATCATCCGGATCAAGCGTGACGGCGGCGAGATCGATCCCGCCGACATCGCGGGTTTTGTCCGCGGATTGACCGATGGCAGCGTCACCGAAGGCCAGGTTGCGGCGCTGGCCATGGCGATCTTTTTCCACGGCATGAGCCGCAACGAAGCGGTGGCGTTGACGCTGGCGATGCGCGATTCGGGCGAGGTTCTCACCTGGCCGGAACTCGACCGTCCGGTGGTCGACAAGCACTCGACCGGCGGCGTCGGCGACAATGTCTCGCTGATGCTGGCCCCGATCGCGGCGGCCTGCGGGCTGGCGGTGCCGATGATTTCCGGCCGCGGGCTCGGCCATACCGGCGGCACACTCGACAAGATGGAGAGCATCCCCGGCTATCAGGCGATGCCGAACAACAATTTATTCCGCAAGGTTGTCGGCTCGGTGGGCTGCGCCATCATCGGCCAGACCGGCAATCTCGCGCCCGCCGACAAGCGCTTCTACGGCATCCGCGATGTGACCGCGACGGTGGAATCCGTGCCGCTGATCACGGCTTCGATCCTGTCGAAAAAGCTCGCCGCAGGCCTTGGCGCCCTGGTGCTCGATGTCAAATGCGGCAATGGCGCCTTCATGGATTCGCCTGAGCGCGCGCGGGAGCTGGCGCGGTCGCTGGTCGAGGTGGCCGTCGGCGCCGGCATGCCGACGACGGCGCTGGTGACCGACATGAGCCAGCCATTGGCGAGTGCCGCCGGCAACGCGGTCGAAGTGAAGAATGCCGCGGAATTTCTCACGGGAGCTGCTCGCGACAGCCGCTTGCAGGAGGTGACGCTGGCGCTGGCCGCAGAGATGCTGGTCTCCGGCTGTTTGGTGGCAGATGCGGACGAAGGCCTGGCGCGAGCGCTCAGAGCGCTTGAGGACGGACGTGCGGCCGAGATCTTCAACAAGATGGTGTTCGAACTCGGCGGCCCGGCGGATTTTCTGGCTGATCCCGACAGGCATCTCGGCGCAGCCCCGCTCACCGTCGCCTGCACTGCCGGGCGGGAAGGCTATGTCACGGGTTACGACACCCGCGGCGTCGGGCTTTGCGTCGTGGCGCTCGGCGGTGGACGCACCAAGCCCGGCGATCCGGTCGATCATGTGGTGGGGCTGACGGGATTGCTGCCTGTGGGCACGCGGGTCGAGAAGGACACGCCGCTTGCGCTGGTGCACGCGCGGGACGAGGATCAGGCGACGGCGGCGCGGGAACAACTGCGCAAGGCGGTCTTCATCGGCGATGCCCCGCCAACGATACCGGCGGTCATTCTGGGGCGTCAGGACTGATCCTGCCGCGGCGCGCATCCAACTGGATACGCAAAGCCTGCTGTAGCACTTTGAATTGACGCATCAGGTCCGGTCAGGCGGCCTAATTGACCAGTTCGAGCTTGTTGTTGGTCACCCGGTAGGACTGCAGCTTCGACATGAAGCTCATGCCGATGAGGGTTGCGGACAGCGCCGCGTCGTCGAGCACGAAGGCTTCGACGCCGCCGACCGAGACCGAACCGACCTCGATGCGATCGATCGTCACCAGTGCGGCCTTGGCCAGACCATTGGCGGTGCGCACCTGATGTTTGAAATCCGAATTGGAAACACCAAGACCGAGATTACGCGCCGTCGTCCGGTTGATGGCGACATAGGTCGCGCCTGTGTCGATCAGACCGCGCACATAACGTCCGTTGATGCGGAAATCGGTCGTAAAGTGGCCGTCATTGCTCAGCGGTATGCTCGCCGTCCGAACGCCTGTCGCATAATGCGCCGTCGGCCTGGCGGGGACCGGTTCTGCCAGGGCAGCAACCGGCTTTTCGGTTGCGGCCTCCAGTCCGACGTTTTCGGACTGAAACGCAGAATTATCCTGGAAATAATAGGGCAGGCCTGAGATAGCCAGAACGGCGCAGCTGATGATGAACAGGTTCTTGAACATGCCGGTCCTTCCGAAACTTCCGGCCTATAGAACAGGCATGAGGCTAACAGCGCGTGAAAAAACGGAACGCGCGCGGCAAAACCGGCTGGCTTGGTTAAGAGGTTGCAAATGCTCTGGGCAGACAGGCGGTCCTCCCAGAGGCCACCGGATTTCTTGCTGCCGCGTCCCTATTTGGTGCCGTACATCCGGTCGCCGGCGTCGCCCAGGCCGGGAACGATATAGCCCTTCTCGTTGAGATGGCTGTCGATCGAGGCGGTGTAGATCGGCACGTCGGGGTGGGCCTTCTGGAAGTTGCGGATGCCTTCGGGCGCCGCCAGCAGGCACAGGAAGCGGATGTTGCGCGCGCCGCGTTCCTTGAGCTTCTCGATCGATGCGATGGAGGAATTGCCGGTGGCGAGCATCGGATCCACCACGATCACCAGCCGGTTGCTGATGTCTTCGGGCGCCTTGAAGTAATATTCGATCGCTTCCAGCGTCTCGTGGTCACGATAGACCCCGATATGGGCGACGCGGGCGGAGGGAACCAGATCCAGCATGCCTTCGAGCAATCCGTTGCCGGCGCGCAGGATCGAGGCGAAGACCAGCTTCTTGCCTTCAAGCACGGGGGAATCGAGTTCGGTCAGCGGCGTTTCGATCCGCTCCATTGTCAGTTCAAGATCGCGGGTGATCTCATAGCACATCAGCGTCGAAATCTCCCGGAGCAGCCGCCGGAAACCCGCCGTCGATGTCTCTTTCTTGCGCATGAAGGTGAGTTTGTGCTGCACCAGCGGATGATTGATAACTGTGACGCCGTCCATGTTGTCCTGCCTTGAAGCTGTGACCGGACGCCGCGTTGATCGTCTCAATCAATGCGCGGAGACAGTCCCGCCTGTACAAATGTCGTCACCGGCTCCACCCCGGAAAGGGTCCGGAAGCGCAGTGAACTCATTCTGAGTTAGACACAGAATGTGGGGTTCCGGCAACTGCTCAGAGTGGATTCAGCCAAGCTGTCCCAAGAGAAGTGTCCGGGTTGGTTCATCGACAAAGGCCGCTTCGATCGAAGTCCGGGTGATGGCGGTCAAGTCTGCCGCATCGTAACCCCAGGCATCCGCCGCCATCTGGTACTCCCGGCCGATCGAGGAGCCGAAATGCGGCGGATCGTCGGAACTCAGCGTCACGCGCACGCCGGAGCGCCGCAGGCGGTCGAACGGGTGGCGGGACATGTCGGGATAGAGCTTCAGCGCCAAATTGGAGCCGGGACAGACTTCAAGCACAACGCCCTCGTCGGCGATCCGCTGGACCAGCCCCGCGTCCTCGCTGGCGCGAACCCCGTGGCCGATCCGGGCGGGACGCACATGATCGAGCGCGTCGCGCACGCTTTCGGGCCCGGCCAGTTCACCGGCATGGATGGTGATGCCAAGGCCTGCGTCGCGGGCAATGTCGAAGGCGCGGGCAAAATCCGCGACCTTGCCGACGCGTTCCTCGCCGGCCATGCCGAACCCGGTGACCAGCGGATGCGGCCGCGAGGCTGCAAGAAGTGCTGCGGCCTCGACCTTTTCGGCTCCGAAATGCCTGACCCCGACGATGATCATCCGGCATTCGATCCCGGTCGAGGCCTTTGCGGCGGCAATGCCTTGCGCCAGCCCGTCAAGATAGGCCGACGCCGACAATCCCGCGGCAACGGCGTGATCGGGAGAGACAAAGATCTCCGCATAGATGGCGTTTTCCGCGGCGGTTCCCTCGAGATAGGTCTGCGCCAGAAGCGCGTAGTCCTCCGGCTCGCGAAACAGCGAGGCAGCACCATCATAGGCGACAAGAAACTCGGTGAAATCGGACCAGACATAGCGGTCACCGGCAATGAAGCCGGACACATCGGCATTGTATTTGCGCGCTTGCGCCTTGACCAGCGCGGGCGAGGCGGCGCCTTCGATATGGCAGTGCAGCTCCGCCTTCTTCACGGCGCTGGTCACAGAAAGCTCTTTCCGCTGGCGCCCTCGGGCAGGCCCAGATGCTGGCCCAGCGTCGCGCCGATATCCGCGTAGGTCGTGCGGATGCCAATGTCGCGCGCCGCCACTCCAGGCCCAAAGCCCAGCACCGGCACGCGTTCGCGGGTGTGGTCGGTGCCGCGCCAGGTCGGGTCGCATCCATGGTCGGCCGTCATCAGCACCAGGTCGCCCGGTTTAAGCAGCTTGGCGAAACGCGGCAGCATGGCGTCGAACGCTTCGAGCGCCGCCGCATATCCGGCGACATCCCTGCGGTGGCCATACAGCATGTCGAAATCGACAAAATTGGTGAACACGAGATCGCCGTCCCTGGCGTCCTGAGCGGCTCTCAGCGTGGCCTCGAAAAGCGCCGCATTGCCGCTCGCCTTGCGCATGTCGGTGACGCCCTGGTGTGCGAAGATGTCGCTGATCTTGCCGACGCCGAAGACCCTGTGGCCGCTCGCCTTGACCTGGTCAAGCAATGTCGGTCCCGGCGGCGGCACGGAAAAATCCCGGCGGTTGCCGGTGCGGTCGAAGCCTTTTTCGACGGAGCCGACAAAGGGACGCGCAATCACGCGCCCTATGTTCAAGGGATCAACCAGCTTGCGCACGATCCGGCAGAGATCGAGCAGGCGCTCAAGCCCGAAGCTTTCCTCGTGGGCGGCGATCTGGAACACCGAATCCGAGGATGTGTAGCAGATCGGCTTGCCGGTCCTCACATGTTCGGCGCCGAGACTTGTGATGATTTCGGTGCCTGACGCGTGGCAATTTCCCAGGATGCCCGGCACATTGCCTTCGGACATGATGGCGGCGACCAGATCCTTGCTGAAGGCCGGCCCTTCATCGGGAAAATACCCCCAGTCGAACATCACCGGCTGCCCGGTGATTTCCCAGTGCCCCGATGGCGTGTCCTTGCCGCGCGAGACCTCGCTGGCGGCGCCGTGGATGCCGCGCGGCCGGGCCACGCGCGCCCATCCCGCCGGCAGGTTGCCTGATGCCGCCAGCGCCGCCTCGGCCAGTCCGAGCGACTGCATGTGCGGCAATGACAGCGGTCCCTTGCGCAGGCCCGGGCGGTCGGCGAGACCGCCGGCGCACTGTTCGGCGATATGACCCAGCGTATCGGCCCCCAGATCGCCATAGGCCTGCGCATCCGGCGCCCCGCCAATGCCAAAGGAATCAAGAACAAACAGAAATGCGCGCGCCATGCAATGTCTCCAGATGATCCGCAAACTAGCCGGATTCGGCCGGTACCGGAAGGGTCGCGATGGCGCCGGCCCGGTAACCTTGTTTTCACCATATCCAGACATCCCGGGGTATCCGTGATATCAATCAGCCATGATTGCGACGACGCTTTCCGCCACATCTCCTGGCTTGCTCCGGATGCTCTGCTGGGCAAGCATCGGCATGGGTGTGATCATGGCCTCCGGCGCGCGGGCGGATTACCGGGAAACCGTTCCGGTGTTGCGCATCGGTGTGGTCGAGGCGCATCTTGCCGCGACGCCTCCTGCCAAGCTCGACGCAGTCCGCCTGGCGTTTGCTTCCGCATTGCGCATACCGGTGGAGATCATCAGGATGGGCAGCTATGCGGCGTTGATTGACGCGCACGCCAGCGGTCGCGTCGGTTACGCCATTCACTCGGCCAGATCATTTGCCGCGACCGACGCGGTCTGCGGCTGTGTCCGGGCATTTCGAAGCCCGGTCGCCGGCGATGGATCGACCGGCTTCAGGTCGGTGCTTGTTGTTCGCGACAGCGTCAACAAGCAGGTCTCCGACCTCAAGGTCGCCTATTCCCGGGAAGACTCGGTTTCCGGCTGGCAGATTCCGAACCAGGCGATGAAGACCGGCGGCCTGGACTCACCGCAACTGGTTCGCGCGGGCAGCGTGGCATCGGTGATCGCGCTTTACCAGGCTGGCGAAGTCGACGGGTTCTTCGGCTGGATACCGGACAGGCCGGGAGACACCGGCTCGGGTCTGACGGAATTGTTTGGCGGCTGGAACCAGTCCGCAATCGAGGGATCCGCTCCGCTTCGGATGCTGTGGTCATCGCAGCGCATCCCCTATGGCCCGCATGCGGTGCTGCGGACGCTGCCGGACGATCTGGTCGAAGCGCTGGGGGCGTTTCTTGACCAGATGCCATCGTCCGCGCCGGGCTTGCTGGATATTCTTGAACCTGTCTATGGCGGCGGATACGTCACCCCGGATCCGGAAGACTACCGCAATATTCGTGGTCTCGTCGAAGTCCTGCCGTCAGGTGACGCTGCCGCGCTGCCGACACGCTAGAGCATCTTGTCTGCCTGCCGCAGGATGAGGATGATTAACAGTCTCCGCAGGCCACGTTTTCACCGACGCGCTGACGAAGGTGATAGGTCTTCTTCATGTGAAGCGTTCTTATGTCGAGGTTCTCGACCCCGGGCATGACCATCAGCAGCTTGTGATCGAATTCAACCTCGGTGCGCACCAGAAACGTATTGGGGATGGCCAGCTCTTTGGGCAGGGATTGAGTGGAGCCGGCGGTGTAGGCCGCGGTATTGTCTTCCTGCCATGACCATGTGGCCTTGCCCACGCCTGCGCCATTGATCGAGATCCCCGTGATCTTCACCTTTATGCCGTCCGAGCGGAATGGCGTCATCACGCTTTGCGCCACATTGAGCATCGACTGGAGAGTGGCCTTGTCGACCTTGTCGAGCTGGGTCACAAGGTCGGCCACGGTGCTGGAGGCGCGCGCCAGCTTCTTGTTCACCGACATGGCGACGGAAATTTCCAGGGAACCCATGTACAGGATGATCAACACCGGGGCGATGAGAGCGAACTCCACGGCGCCAACGCCTGCGCGATCGCCGCGAAGCTTCCGGGCCGTGCGCTTCAGTCCAATCAGAAATCCCGTCATGACCGTGTTCCCTTGTGGTTTTCTGCCTGCTTCCAAGTCCGGATCGCGGCTCACGGGTAGTTTTCGTTGCGAAACGCCGCTGTTGCCACCATCAGGTAATCGCGCGGCATTTCCCCATCTTTGCGGATATTGGTGATGAAGGGCCTGACAAGGTCGGTCATCACTTCCCAGCGATAGTAGGCCCTGACGATGTTGATGGATTCGGGTCCGCCGGGGTTGTAGGCAAAGCCGGTCGTGTCAAGGTCCGAGAACTTGTCCCCGCTGACCTTCGGGATATAGTTGGGAATGTCAGCGAACTCCTCGAACTCGCGGACGTCGAGATAGAGCTTCTGGTCGTTCGGATCTTCCTCGGCCGCGCACTTGATCATCAGGCTGATTTCCGCGCAAAACAGGGCGCGAAATTGGTCCTCCGACTTGTGAGACAGCCGGCTGTTATCAAATGCGGTGATTTGACCGGTGCGGATCTGCCGGCTCATGGTGTCGACGGCGTTTTCCAGCAATTGTTCGCCTGCAAAGGCAATGAAGGCTTCGATGGTGGCGAAGATCAGAAGGAAAAAAGGGAACGCCAGAAGGCCGAACTCGATCGCGGCGGTGCCGTCCCGGGATCGTCTCAAGCGGGCAAGCAGCCGCCGCATGCGCCGCGGGGGCGACTGCCGCTGATGTGTTTGATCGTCGAGGTTCATCGTCGGACTCCCGGACATGCAGTGTCAGGGAGCAAAGCTAGACCAAACTAGTTGAATTTTCGTAACGCGGGTCGGGACAAGACGCGATGTGTGGTTAATCAACCATCAACCAGAACAACCTGCCTCAGCCGTGCTCACGGCGCGGCCGGGGCCGTTGGCACGTGCTCTTCGCAGGACGGAGAGCAGGAGTAGACGGATCGGGAGGTCTGCTTGAAAACACGAAGCGTGTTGGCCTCGTCGACAGACACCAGAATGCGCTCGTCGACAATGGCTTCGCCGTCCTGATCGAGAATGACAAGATTTGTCGTGCCGTAGGATTTTCCGGTCAGCACGATAGTCTGCGGATCCGAGACGGTCACGTCGGCAACGTCGGCGTTGCCGATAATGACCTTGGAAACCATGCGGTCGAGCTTGAGGATGCGGGCATGATCCATGAACACCCGGATCACGTCGTCCGTGGCCTGAGCCGGGATTGGCGACAGCGCAGCCAGGGCCAGACCGCATGCGACAAGCATAAACCGGCGTCGAACAGGGATGGGGTGGGTCATGCCGTTTCCTCGGGATTGCGGATCGGCTCCTAAAATCGCGCGGATTGGTGAATGAAGCCTTAAGACGGACGGGTCCGGCGAAAAATCCGACAGGCTCTTCCACAATCGGCTTGCGGCCGTGGACTTTCGCAGGCCGCGCAGGCGCCAGGAGCAGGCCGGCGCATCCACCCTACTATAAGGAATCACCGGCACGGATCACCAGTCCCGTGGAAGATGAAAAATTAACCAGGTGGGCACCCCCCAGCATCGCAAGAATTTGCTAACCACCTTCCTTAAGCAGATTGAAAAGACCTCCCTATAGGTTGAATTGATCTGATCAACGGTAACGGTTGACGGAGTGCTGAAACCACTGTGTGGATCAAGGAGTATCCCATGAAGAACATGATTGAACGTTTCGTCAAAGACGAATCCGGCGCCACCGCAATCGAGTACGGCCTTATTGCTGCTCTGATTTCCGTCGCGCTCATCACCGGCGCTTCGACGCTGGGCAACACCCTGGGCGACCAGTTCCAGAGCCTGTCGGACAAGATGAACTCTGCTGACGCTCTACATCCGTAAGCTCGGCCAAGAGCCAACGGAATTCGCGAAGGCCGCCTTTCGGGGCGGCTTTTTCTATTGCGGGAGGCGCTGTGCCGCCACAACGGCTGCCCGCAATGTTTACGGCACATTCACCATAAGCCGAACATCCACGGGGCAAGTTTTCGCTAACCTATTTCATTAAGAGGTTTGAAAAGGCCCTCTCCTATTATTGCTGCATCCGACCTGCCGAAGCGCTGGCGGAGTGCTGAAAACACAATCGAATGTGAGGAACAGATCCATGAAGAATCTTTTTGAACGTTTCGTCCAGGACGAATCCGGCGCCACCGCCATCGAGTATGGCCTTATCGCCGCTCTCATCTCGGTCGCGCTCATCACCGGCGCCTCGACGCTGGGCAACACCCTGGGCGACCAGTTCCAGAGCCTCTCGGACAAGATGAACGCCGCGGACGCACTGCATCCGTAAGCCTTGATCTCCGAGTTGCACCAACATCAAAAAGCCGCTTCATGAGCGGCTTTTTTCCGTCTGTTGCTGCTTTTTTAAGGTCTCGCGGGTAGGTTTTCCCAAACTGAGGAGCAAACGCCAATGGTCGAGGCAGCGATTTTTGTCATTCTTCCGCTTTGCATGGCCATGGCGGCGTTCTGCGACATTATTTCCATGAAGATCCCGAACCGCGTTTCGGTGATCCTGGCGGCTTCTTTTTTCATGATTGCCCCGTTCAGCGGCATGGATCTGGCGACATTCGGCTGGTCGGTGGTTGCGGCCTTGAGTGTTTTTGCCGCCTGTTTTGCGCTGTTTGCCCTCAATGTGATGGGCGGCGGAGACGCCAAGATCCTCAGCGCCGCAGCACTCTGGTATGGCTTCAACACCGATCTTGCGGCTTTCCTCGGCTTCACCGGGATCTTTGGCGGTGTGCTGGCTCTCGTCGTCCTGATGATCCGCGCCAATCAGAACGTGCTTCTGGCCTCGCCGATCCCGATTCCGATGCATTTTTTCAAGGCTCGCGCCGGGATCCCCTATGGTGTGGCGATCGGGGCGGCAGCGTTCTCCACCTATCCGAACACAGAAATGTTCACGCGGGCGCTCAGTCACCTGTCCTGACGGATTTGGGAACGGCTGCATCCGGCCGCTTCATTGTGCATCGCCATCCCGCAGGACTTCAGGCCCTTCAAGACCGCTGACCGGAAACGGTCGGCGATTTGGTTTTCGTGATCCGGGTTCCGCCCCTGAATTTCCATGCCCTCGAAGCGAAAGGTTTGCTTCGGAGCCGAGCAGCCCAGGACCGCGTTCGCGGTAATCTCCCGTTAACCCTGTTTGGTTGCGGGTCATTAACCATAATTACACGATTGCACATGCATTCTCTGGCGAGCGTATCCAATACTCGTTTGAGGAATCAGCATGAAACCCGCCCGCGTCGTCATCATGGCAGTGGCTGTTCTGGCAGCAGGACTAGCCGGGTATCTGGCCATGAACCTGACCTCACCCACTGTGCAGGTCAATGAAATCTCCTCCACGCCGATCATCCAGAAGATGCCGACCATCGATGTGCTGGTCACAACCGCCAGCCTGCCGGTGGGCTCGCGTCTGAACGAGGAGACGATCGAGTGGAAGGGCTGGCCGGAAGACGGCGTGATCGAAGGGCTGATCCGTCGCGATGCCCGTCCCGATGCGATCACTGAGCTGACCGGCGCCGTCGTTCGTCTGCCGATCTTTGCCGGTGAGCCGCTGCGGCCCGAGAAAATCGTCGATTCGTCCTCCCGGATCATGTCGTCGCTGCTCCCGAGCGGCAAGCGCGCCGTCGCCACCGAGATTTCCGTCGCAACCAGCGCCGGCGGCTTCATTCTCCCCAACGACCGGGTGGATGTGATCATGGTGCGCCGGAAGACAGGGGAAGAAGGCTTTCTCACCGAGGTGATTCTGTCCAACATCCGCATCCTGGCGATCGATCAGCGGATCGAGCAGGACGCCGAAGGCAATCGCACCGCGGTTGGAACCACGGCGACCCTCGAACTGAACCCCGAACAGACAAAGATCATTACCGTCGCACAGCAGATGGCCGATCGGTTGACCCTTGCCCTGCGCAGTGTGGCCGATGTCCACGAATCTGACATCGACGGCGCAAAATATCTACTGAGCGGCGAAGACGGCTCTGCGGCCATCCAGCTGATCCGCTCTGGCACCATAACCAAAGTTGGCGCCACCAACTGAAGCGGAGAATGAACGTGCGTCACATTGCAAAATCGCTCCTGTCGTCCATTGCCGGTATCGCACTGGCAGGCACTGCCATGATTGCCGGCATCGGCCTCGATCCGTCCAGCGGCCGTTTCCTGGCCGCAGCCGAGGCATCGGAAAGCGTCATCAGGATCAAGCAAACCGGTCCCGGTGTCTCCAAGCGGGTCAAGCTGGGTCTGAACAAGGCCATCGTGATTGACCTGCCCACGGACGCTCATGATATCCTGGTGGCGGACCCGAGCCTTGCCGATGCGGTGACCCGCACCTCCCGCAGGCTCTATCTGTTCGGCAAGACGGTGGGTCAGACCAACATCTTCATCTTCGGTCCGAGCGGCGAAGAAATCGTCGCCATAGATCTCGAGATCGAACGCGACGTTTCCGGCCTTCAGGGCCACCTGGCCCGGTTCCTTCCGGATTCGGACATCAAGGTCGAGATCATCTCCGACAACATCGTCCTCACCGGCTCGGTGCGCACCCCGCAGGACGCGGCCCAGGCAGCGCGGCTGGCACAGATATTCCTCACCGGCGGTGAAGCCACCACACGCGTGACCACGGCGACCAGCGAAGGCGGCGACGCAGCGATCAACGCCGAGGCCCGCCAGAAGTCCCAGATCGTCAATCTGCTCAAGATTGATGGCGAGGACCAGGTCATGCTGAAGGTCACCATCGCCGAAGTCAGCCGCCAGGTGCTCAAGCAGCTTGGATTCAACTCGAGCATCGTCGGAAGTTCGGCAGCCATGGTGAATTCCAACCCGGCCAATCTTGGCACGCTGTCGACAGGCCTGAACTACGCCGCGCTGGCAAAGACCATCGGCGGGGCAAGCATCAGCAGCTACGTCAATGCCATGCAGCAGGCCGGCGTGATGCGCACCCTGGCGGAACCCAGCCTGACGGCCATTTCCGGTGAAAGCGCAAGGTTCTATGTTGGCGGTGAATTCCAGATCAGAGACGAGGTCACAACTGACAATAATGGCCGCGTGACCTATACCGATCGTGAGGTGGAGTACGGCATCCGCCTGAACTTCACGCCGGTCGTCCTGTCGGCAGGACGGATTTCGCTGAAGGTGCTTACCGAAGTTTCGGAGCCGTCATTCGAAGGATCGACATCAATTCAAGGCACCCGCGGCAGCCCCGGGATGACCCGCCTGTCGATCAAGCGGCGCGAGGCGGAAACTGCGGTCGAGCTTCCCTCCGGCGGATCGATCGTGCTCGCGGGCCTCGTCAAGGATGACATTCGCCAGGCGATGTCGGGCTATCCGGGGCTGTCCCAGGTTCCGGTTTTCGGCACATTGTTTCGCAGCCGCGATTTTGTCCGCAATGAAACCGAACTGGTCATCATTGCCACCCCCTACATCGTCAAACCGGTTGCCCGCAACGAGATCGCCCGTCCGGATGACAATTTCAATGCGGCCGGCGATGGCGCGGGCTTCTTCCTGGGCCGGGTGAATCGCGTCTATGGCCGGATGGAAACAGAACTCCCGCCAGGCCGGTACCACGGCGTCGTCGGCTTTATTTACAAATGATCAGGAATCTCACCATGTCGAGCAAGATCCCAGTTCCCGCCAATCCTGATCTCCGCCCGCTCAAGGCGGCGGCTCTCCCGCTGCTGATGGCCGTCACGCTGCTGTCGGGCTGCGCCGGATGGCCCGGCCGCAGCATCACCGTGGGCGCGGTCCCGGACGACTACCGGACCAATCATCCCATCATCGTGGCGGAGAAGGAACGCACTGTCGATCTTCCCGTCTCGACGGGTGACCGCAAGCTCACCATCTCGATGCGGGAAACGGTTCGCGGTGCGGCCACCAGCTACCGGTCCAGCGCGTCGGGCATCATCCGCATCATGGTTCCGGTCGGGTCGGCCAATGCCGGTGCGGCGTCGGTGCTTTCAGGTCAGGTGGCCGATGTCCTGCGCAAGGAAGGCATTCCGGGCGACCGCATTCTCTCCTCACCCTATCATGTGTCCTCTCCCAATGACGCAGCGCCGATCCGCATCGCCTTCATGGCGATCACGGCTTCCACCGGCGAGTGCGGCCGCTGGCCTGAAGACATGCTCGCCAACACAACCGACAACAAGCACTACGCCAATTTCGGTTGCGCCACGCAAAACAACCTGGCCGCTCAGATCGCCAATCCCGGCGACCTCATTGCGCCGCGCGGGATGACGTCGATCGACGCCGAACGACGGTCGGTGGTGATCGAGACTTACAGAGAAAACGGCGCGGCCCTCGAATGACCCGCAACAGGCTCTTTGAAGCAGGACAGCCCTTTGAAGCAGGACAATGGTAATGACCAATCTTGATTACGAGATCGAGCAGGAAAAGCAGCCAGAGCAGGCGGAACCGGTCCAGGAGCGCGGTGATTTCGATCGCATTCGCCCGCTGCCCAGGATCTCGGTGCACGCCTTCGTGGAATCCGAGGGCCTCGCCAAGACCATGGAGCGGTGTTCCCAGGACCGCCGCATGGCCAAGGTCAACCTGCGCATCAATTCCGGCGGCGTTTCGGCTGCCGCCAATATGTTCGCGGGCTCGCCGACGCCGAATCTGCTCATCCTGGAAACCCGCGCCGACGCCCGGACCCTGATCGATGAACTGGGTGATCTCGCCGCGGTGTGCGATCCCGACACGAGGGTGGTGGTGGTTGGCCATGTCAACGACGTGTCGCTCTACCGCGAACTGGTCCGCAACGGCGTTTCGGAATATATCGTCGCGCCGGTTTCCATGGCGGATCTGATCGGGGTGATTTCCACGATCTTTGTCGATCCCGACGCCGCGCCGCTGGGCCGCTCGATCGCCTTTGTCGGCGCCAAGGGCGGCGTCGGCTCGTCCACACTCGCCCACAATTGCGCCTGGAGCATTTCCAGCCTGTTTTCGAGCGAAGTGATCCTGGCCGACATGGATCTCGCGTTCGGAACCGCAAATCTCAATTTCGACAACGACCCGACGCAGGGCATCGCCGAGGCGGTGTACTCGCCCGACCGGCTGGATGAAGTCTTCCTCGATCGCCTGCTGACCAAATGCTCGGAGCATCTGTCGATGCTGGCCGCACCGTCGATGCTTGACCGGACCTATGATTTCAACGGCGATGTCTTTCTGCCCATTCTCGACATCATCCAGCGCAACGCGCCGGTTTCGGTGCTGGACGTGCCACATATCTGGACGGACTGGACCCGGAAGGTACTGTGCGCCGCCGACGAGATTGTCATCACCGCGACGCCGGATCTCGCCAATCTGCGCAACACCAAGAACCTGTTCGACACGCTGCGCAAGCTGCGTCCCAATGATCGCCAGCCGCTGTTGATCCTCAATCAGGTCGCAATGGCCAAGCGGCCCGAAATCGCCCCTGACGTCTTCTGTGATCCGCTCGAAATCGAACCCCTGGCAATCATTCCCTTCGATGCAATGCTGTTTGGCGAGGCGGCCAATTCCGGCCTGATGATTGGCGAATCCTCGGCCAAGTCGCCGGTCGCCGAAGCCCTGTCTCAAATCGCCCATGTCGTCACCGGCAGGGCGGAAGTGAAAAAGCGCAAACGGGCGGGGTTGTCGTCACTGATGGGCCTGCTGGGCCGCAAGTAAAACGTAAGTCTGGAGTGGAACGCAACATGTTCGGCAAACGCAGCAATGATGGATCAGGCAAGCCGCCAGCCGCGCCGGCGGCGAGGCCCGTGGTCCACGCCGAAACCCAGGTGACCCATGCGCCTGAGCTGAAAGCGTCAGCGCCCGCTGCTGCGCCGGCAGCATCGGCGCCCGCTCCTCAGCCTGCGCCGCCAAAAGGTCCCCCCCGCCGAGAAGAGCCCCCGGTCAAACGCAAATCGTCGCGCAACGAAGCCTATTACGACACCAAGAGCCAGGTCTTCTCGGCCCTGATCGACACCATCGACCTGTCGCAGCTGGCCAAGCTCGATGCCGAAAGCGCGCGCGAGGAAATTCGCGATATCGTCAATGATATCATCACGATCAAGAACTTCGCCCTGTCCATTGCCGAGCAGGAAGAGCTGCTTGACGACATCTGCAACGATGTCTTGGGCTATGGTCCGCTTGAGCCGTTGCTGGCGCGCGACGATATCGCCGACATCATGGTCAATGGCGCGGGCAAGACCTATATCGAAGTCGCCGGCAAGGTCCAGGAAACCGATGTCCGGTTCCGCGACAACAGCCAGTTGCTTTCGATCTGCCAGCGCATTGTCAGCCAGGTCGGCCGCCGCGTCGATGAATCGAGCCCCATCTGCGACGCCCGTCTTCCCGATGGCAGCCGCGTCAACGTGATCGCGCCACCGCTGGCCATTGACGGCACCGCGCTCACCATTCGTAAATTCAAGAAGGACAAGCTGACGCTTGACCAGCTGGTCAAGTTCGGCGCGATCACGCCCGAAGGCGCCGTTGTGTTGCAGATCATCGGCCGTGTCCGGTGCAATGTGGTGATTTCAGGCGGCACCGGCTCGGGCAAGACCACGCTGCTCAACTGCCTGACGGCCTATATCGACACCGATGAACGGGTGATTACCTGCGAAGACTCTGCAGAACTTCAGCTGCAGCAGCCGCATGTGGTGCGGCTTGAAACCCGCCCGCCCAACATCGAGGGCGAGGGTGAAATCACCATGCGCGACCTGGTCAAGAACTGTCTCCGCATGCGTCCGGAGCGGATCATCGTCGGTGAGGTGCGCGGCCCGGAAGTGTTCGACCTTTTGCAGGCGATGAACACCGGTCACGACGGATCCATGGGGACGATCCACGCCAACACGCCGCGCGAATGTCTGAGCCGCATGGAGTCCATGATCGCCATGGGCGGCTTTACCCTGCCCGCCAAGACTGTGCGTGAAATCATCTCCGGCTCGGTGGATGTGATCATTCAGGCTGCCCGTCTGCGCGATGGCTCGCGCCGCATCACCCACATCACCGAGGTCATCGGCATGGAAGGCGACGTGATCATCACCCAGGATCTGATGAAATACGACATGCTGGGCGAAGACGCCAACGGCAACATCATTGGCGAGCACCGCTCCACCGGGATCGGCAGGCCGCATTTCTGGGATCGGGCACGGTATTACGGTGAGGACAAGCGCCTGGCGGCCGCGCTTGACGCCATGGAAAAAATCACCTCGTAAGGAGAAACCCCTCGTGTTTGGTCTGGATACAGTTGTACTCGCCATTATCGGCCTGGCCGCGCTTTCCGCGGGCGCCCTGGGATATGGCGTGCTCTACAGCCGGATCGAGGGCGATCGCAGGGCCGAAAGCCGCGTCAAGCGGGTGAAGTCGGCGGAAACCGACCGGACCAAGGCGAATGCGGCGCGGGACAGGCTCAATGAAGTCAACAAGCGGCGCAAGTCCGTGCAGGATTCGCTCAAGACGCTGGAAGAAAAGCACAAGGAGAATGACCGTCGCAATTCGCCGGCGTTGAAGGACCGGATCGCCCAGGCGGGCCTGAAGATTTCCGTGAGGCAGTTCTACATCTATTCCCTTGTGCTCGGCCTCGTGGTCGGCTTTGTCGCCTTTGTCGCCAATGGCAGTCTCTTCGTTGCTGCTGGCGTGATGATCGTTTTCGGTGCGGGCCTGCCGCGCTGGCTGATCGGTTTTCTGCGCACACGCCGGATGAAGGCGTTCCTTGCCGAATTTCCCAATGCGCTAGACATCATGGTGCGGTCGATCAAATCGGGCCTGCCGCTCAACGACGCCATCCGGATGATCTCGGCCGAAGGGCAGGAACCGGTGCGCACCGAGTTCAAGCGCATCGTCGAGGCCCAGCAGATGGGGCTCAACATCCCCGAGGCCTGCGCCCGGCTCTACAGCCGCATTCCGCTGTCGGAAGCCAATTTCTTCGCCATCGTCATCGCCATTCAGGCCCAGGCCGGCGGCAACCTGTCGGAAGCGCTCGGCAACCTGTCCAAGGTCCTGCGCGAGCGCAAGAAGATGAAGGGCAAGATCAGCGCGATGTCGATGGAGGCGAAGGCCTCGGCGGCAATCATTGGCGCTCTGCCCTTCATCGTGGCGTTTCTCGTCTATCTCACCTCGCCCGAATACATCATGATCCTGTTCACCGACAGCCGCGGCCATCTCATTCTCGGCGCTTCGGCGATCTGGATGTCGATCGGCGTCATGGTGATGCGCAACATGATCAATTTCGACATCTAGGGGCAGACCAACATGTTATCCAATATCGCGTCTTCCCTCACCGATCCGGCCTATCTGGTTCCGATCCTGGTCTCCGTGGCGGTCTTCGCCACGCTGTTCACCATCATGGCGCCCTATTTCGAACGCGGCGACCTCGACGCGCGCATGAAGTCCGCGGCGCTCGAACGCGATGAAATCCGCGCGCGCGAACGCGCCCGCCTCAACGCCGAGCAGGCCCGGGCCGGCGAAAAGAGCGCCGGCTTGAGGTCCCACAACAATGCTTCCGTGCGCGGCATCGTCGAGCAGCTCAATCTGAAAAACGCGCTGGCCGATGACGCAACGATTGCCAAGCTGCGGGCCGCCGGCTACCGCACCCAGAACGCGCTCAACATGTTCCTGCTGGCGCGGTTCGTGTTGCCGTTCATCTTCCTGTCGGCGACCATCGTCTATGTCTTTGTTCTTGAGAACCTGACCGACAAGCCGTTTACCGTGCGGATGCTGGCCTGCATCGTCGGCGCCTATGTCGGCTTCTACGTGCCCAACATGTTCGTCTCCAACCAGTCCAAGAAACGTCAGGCTTCGATCCGGCTTGCCTGGCCTGACGCGCTGGACCTGATGCTGATCTGCGTGGAATCGGGTGTCTCCATCGAGGCAGCGATGAAGCGCGTGGCCGAGGAGATTGCAGTGCAGTCCACCGCGCTCGCCGAGGAGTTCGTGCTGACCACCGCTGAACTGTCCTATCTTCAGGACCGTCGCGTGGCGTTCGAGAACCTGGGCAGCCGGACCGGTCTGGATGCGGTGAAATCGGTGACCCAGGCCCTGATCCAGTCCGAGCGCTACGGAACGCCGATTGCCCAGGCCTTGCGCGTTCTTGCCCAGGAAAGCCGTGATCAGCGCATGCAGGAAGCGGAGAAGAAGGCCGCGGCGCTGCCGCCCAAGCTGACGGTGCCGATGATCCTGTTCTTCCTGCCGGTGCTCATCGGCGTGATCCTCGGACCGGCGGCGATCCAGGTCATGGACAATTTCTCGGGCGGCGTGCCGCAATAGGCCGGGGGAAAGTTCGCTCGAACAGCTTCGTTCGAGCGACGACGCCCATCCATCCTTCCAGGCTGTTGCAGCAGCGTTCATGCGCGGCGCTGTCCTGATCTGAAGGAAGCAGACGGGGATCATTCCGTCTCGATCGATCGCACCGAAAGCCGCCGCGCCGGTCTGTCGGGGCGCGCGGTGCCAGCCTTTCCGACTATGGTCAGGAGGGGTGGATCTGGGGCAGGGCGGTGCTTCCGGCGCATCAGCCCGGCCCGGCAAACGTATCGGCGTGTCACGCAACGAAAGCTGAGGGGCAGGTCCCGCGAAGCCGGCCTTGCCGGATCAGTTGGTGTTGTTCTCGTCCGAATCCTTGAGCTTGCTCCAGGCGTTCTGCTGGGTCAGCATGGCTCTGAGATAGGTCACGTTGGCGCCCGCCTGTTCGGGGGAAAGCTCGGCGCTGGCGATTTTCTCGGCTTCCGCAAAGCGGCCCTGGAGGCCGACCACAAGCGCCAGGTTCTGGCGCACCCGGCTGTCCGCGCCCGGCTGCCGCACGGCGGAGGCGAGGTAGGATTCAGCGGTTCTCAGGTCCCCCTGCAGCACGTAGGACATGCCGAGATTGGACAGGACCGAAGGTTCGTTGGGCTGCATGTCGAGCGCCTTGCGGTAGCGCGTGCGCGCCGTGGCGGGATCGCCCAGCTGGTCGTGGATGGCGCCTTCCGCGGACAAAAGCTGCCAGTCCGGCCGGTCCGGCGTCTGGGCGCGCTGAATGGCGTCGAGCGCCTTGTCAAACTGGCCTGCCCCGGCCAGCGCCTTGCCATAGGCCGCGAGCACCGTCCGGTCTGTCGGATTGTGGATGGCGACCTGCTGCATCACCGCAAGCGCCTGGTCGGTTCGTCCGCTCATGGTCAGCACGGAGGCATATTTCATGCCCACCGCTGCATCCTTGGGATTCCGGTCATAGGCCTGGCCGTAGCTTGCGGCGGCGGAATGCAGTTCGCCCGCATTCATCGCCGCAAGCGGCTGGTTCGTCGAGGGAACCGATCCGGTGGTCAGCCGGCTCTTGGACGCACATCCTGCGAGCGCGAGGCTGAGGGCTGCGATACACACCGCGCCGAGCAGCTGCCGAGGGAGAGATGAGCGTCTTTGGGTCGCTGACATAGGCCTGATCCCGATAAGTGGTTGGTGACGGATCCGGCACGGCTGCCGCCACAGTCTTCGCTCAAGCAATAATCTGTTAACCCTAATCAAGTGTTAACGAGTGATTCTCCGCTGGGCCATCGCGGAGGAAAAAGGAGAGCCCATGCCGCCCTACAGCCACATCGACCGACCCTCCCCTTTTGCGGAAATGTCCGGCGAGACCCTGCCCGTCTGGGCCGTGTCCCGGGCCGATATCGACCGCGGTCATTTTGACAAGACGGCGCTCGCCTGGGCGAAATCGGCCGGGTTCAAGGCCGCCGAAGGATCGGTGCTGCTGGCGCCAAACCGTCACGGCAGGCTTGCCGGCGCCCTGTTCGGCCTGGGTGACGAAGGTGACTGCCATCCCTTCATCGGCGGCAAGCTGGCGCGCGCCCTGCCGCCGGGGGACTGGCACATCGAGACCTCGCCGATCTCCGGTGCGGTGATGGCGCTGGCCTTCGGCATGGGCGCCTACCGGTTCGAGAGCTACCGCAAGCCGCTTCCGGACGGACCGCGCCTGGTGATTCCGGCCGATGCGGATGCCGGCGCGATCAGGCGGACGGTCGCCGCAGTGGGCCTTGCCCGCGACCTGGTCAACACGCCCGCCAATGACATGGGCCCCGACGCGCTGGAGGGGGCTTTCCGGAGCCTGGCGAAGCACTACAAGGCCAGGGTCAGCGTCATCACGGGGGACGAGCTCATCTCCAAGGGCTTCCCGATGATCCACGCCGTGGGCCGGGCGGCAGCCCAGGCGCCGCGCCTGCTCGAGTTCAGATGGGGAAAGAAGGGGGCGCCGAAACTCACCCTGGTGGGCAAGGGCGTCTGCTTCGACACCGGCGGCCTCGACATCAAGCCATCAGCCTCGATGCTCAACATGAAAAAGGACATGGGCGGTGCGGCCAATGTCATGGCGCTGGCCCTGATGATCATGGATGCCGGATTGGGCGTCGATTTGCGCGTGCTGGTTCCGGCTGTCGAGAATTCCATCTCGGCGTCCGCGTTCCGGCCAGGGGATGTGCTCGTCAGCCGCAAGGGCCTGACGGTGCAGATCGACAACACCGACGCCGAGGGCCGGCTGGTGCTGGCCGATGCGCTGACCTATGCCTGCGAGGACACACCCGATCTGCTCATCGACATGGCGACGCTCACGGGCGCCGCGCGGGTGGCGCTCGGTCCCGATCTGCCGCCGTTCTACACCGATGACGAGGCGCTCGCCCGCGATCTGTCGGCAGCATCGGACGCGGTGGTCGATCCGCTCTGGCGGATGCCGCTCTACAAGCCCTATGAGGCCGACGTCAAAGCCAGGATCGCCGATCTGACCAATGCGCCGTCGGGCGGCTTCGCCGGTTCGATCACGGCTGCGCTGTTTCTCAAGCGCTTTGTGACGGCTGAGACGAGCTGGGCGCATTTCGATATTTTCGCCTGGTCGCCCAAGGACAAGCCGCACGCGCCGATCGGCGGCGAAGCGCAAGGCATACGCGCCCTGTTCGATGTGATCAGCAGGCGTCACCCCGCCTGATCCACCCACGACTTGCGCGGCCTGTTCGTTTCGGTCAATGTAAACCGGCACCGATACGAAAAGGCATGCGTGATGAACCTTGATCTGCGTCCATCCAACGCGCTCGGGTTGTGGCACGCCGCCACGCTCGAACATGTTCGGGTCATCGGGCCGGATCTGACCATCAGGCAGTTGGCGATCCTGTTGCACATCTATCTCGCGCCGCCGCCGCACACTGTGCGCGGCCTGGCCGCCACGCTTGGCGTGACAAAGCCGGTGATCACAAGGGCGCTCGACACGATGGGGCAGATGGGACTGGTGCGTCGGGTGCGCGACGAGCGCGACCGGCGCAATGTCATCATCAAGCGCACGGTGGATGGTGCACTGTTCGTCGAAAAGATCGGCGACATCATCATCGCCGAAGGGCGGAAACTGTCGTCCGCAGAGGGTGCCCAGGCATGACCATGAAACCAGACCGCCGATCCCACGCCTACCGGCCAGATCTTGCAGACGTCCGGCTCAAGGACATGGTTTCGGCTGCCTGCTACACAGAAGGCGCGCCCGCCCACGTAACCGTCCCGGTGGCGGCTGTCAGCCCCAGACCCGATCCGGATTGCGGCATCGACACCCAGGCGCTGTTTGGCGAGGCGCTCACGGTTTTCGATCAGTCCGACGGATGGGCCTGGGTGCAGCTCGAAGCCGATGGTTATGTGGGCTACGTGCGACAGGAGGCGATCAGTGAGGGGGCTGCAACTGCCACCCATGTTGTGTCTATCCCGCGCAGTTTTGTCTATCCGGGTCCCGATCTCCGCTTCCCGCACCAGTCTGCCTTGTCGATGGGCAGCAGGGTGAAGGTGACCGGGGCGGCGGAGACAAGGGCCACGCCCTACGCGCTTCTCGAAGACGGCTCGGCGATGATTGCCGCGCATCTGCGGCCGGTCAGGGAGACCGCGCCGGAAGACGCGGTGGCCGTTGCAGCAAGGTTTCTCAACACGCCCTATCTCTGGGGCGGACGGTCGGGTTTCGGCATCGATTGCTCGGGCCTGGTGCAGATGGCGCTGGCGATGACCGGCAAGCGCGCGCCGCGCGATTCCGACCAGCAGGCCGCCAGCCTCGGCACGGTTATCGATCCCGAACATGACGGTCTTGAGCGCGGTGATCTGGTGTTCTGGAAAGGCCATGTCGGCTTCATTGAGGACGCAGACACCCTGCTGCATGCGTCGGGCGGCACCATGTATGTGACCCGCGAACCGCTGCAGGCAGCCATCGACCGCATCGCCAGGCTCTACGGCCCTCCGACAGGCTACCGCCGGCCCTGAGCTGGGTTTCGACCGTCCCTGGCGCCAGATTCGTTCAATATCCGGCCTTGCGGTCGACCAGATTGACCAGCTTTTCGCCCCGGTCATGGGCATCCATCTGCGCGACGATCGGCTTGATCAGCGAAGATGGCACGGATGCTGCCGCCGCATGCGGGGTGAGGGTCACCTTCGGGTGGGTCCAGAACGGGCTTTCAGGTGCCAGCGGCTCCTGCTGGAACACATCCAGCGTCACCGCCGAGAGCAATCCCTCGTCGAGGGCTGCGAGAATATCGGCTTCATTCTGCAGCCCGCCGCGGCCGGCATTGATCAGCACCGGCGCGCCAAGGGGCCCGCGCTTGCTCATCCTTGCGAACAAGCTGCTATCGAGGATCTCCCGTGTTTCGGGGGTGAGCGGCAGCAGCACCACGAAAATGTCGGCCGAGGCCAGGAACGCGCCAAGCCCGTCATCGCCGGCAAAACAGGTGACGCCCGCGACCTGTTTTTCGGTTCTAGACCAACCGGATACCGCAAAGCCCAGCACCTGGAGCTTGGCGGCAGCGTCGGTTCCCAGTTCGCCCAGCCCCATGATGCCGACGGTGATGTCGCATGCGGCTTTCTGATCGCGGTCTTCGTCCCAGATCCGGTTCGCCTGCTGCGCCCGGTAGCGCGGGCCGAGGCGGTGGTGGTCGAGCACCTGCCAGGCGACATATTCGCTCATCCGTGTGGTGAGGTCGGGCGAGACCACGCGGACAATCGGCACGTCCGGCAGATCCGTGTCGGCAAAGACATGGTCGACGCCGGCGCCGAGCGAGAAGATCGCCTTCAGGTTCGGCAGCTTCGACAACAGCGCCGGCTGCTGCTTCCAGACCACCGCATACGCGATGCTGGGGTCCGCCTCGCCGTCGGGCTCGAGCGTCACCGGCCGATCGGGCGCGGCCCTGGCGAGCTCTTCGATCCACACCTCCGGCGCCCAGCCGGTCAGCGCCAGCAGGATTCGCCCCTTATCCGAATTCTCTGTCATGAAATTGCCTATTCGCTGACTGCCCCGCCAGAAGCGGATTCAAGATTGAACGCTGCCGCCATCAGCGCCTTGGTATAGTCGGTCTCCGGATGATCGAAGATCCTGTCCGCCGTGCCCTGCTCGACAACCTTGCCGTTGCGCATGACGATCACGTCATTGGCGAGCGCGCGGACAACCTTGAGATCGTGGCTGATGAACAGATAGGCCAGGTTGTGCCGCGCCTGCAGATCCCGGAGCAGGTCGACCACCTGGGCCTGCACGCTCATGTCGAGCGCCGAGGTCGGCTCGTCGAGCATGACGAAGCGGGGCTTGAGCACCATCGCCCGCGCAATGGCGATGCGCTGGCGCTGGCCGCCCGAAAATTCATGCGGGTAGCGCCAGCGGGTGGACGCATCGAGCCCGACTTCCTCCAGCGCCTCGGCGACGCGCTTGTCGCGCGCGCCCGGCGAAAGGTCGCGCGCGTGAATGGCCAGCCCCTCGCCGACAATATCGGCGATCGACATGCGCGGGCTCAATGACCCGAACGGATCCTGGAACACCACCTGCATGGCGCTGCGCAGAGGCCGCATCTCCTTGAAGGACCGCTCATGCAGCGGCAGCGTGTTGAAGAAGATCTCGCCTTCGCTGCGGATCAGCCGCATCAGCGCCAGACCGAGCGTCGTCTTGCCCGATCCGGACTCTCCCACAACCCCAAGCGTCTGGCCAGCCTTGAGGGTCACCGAAAGCCCGTCCACGGCCTTGATGTGGTCAACCGTGCGCCTGAGGAAACCCTGCTTGACC
This sequence comes from Hoeflea sp., assembly GCA_019084245.1. Classification (GTDB taxonomy): domain Bacteria; phylum Pseudomonadota; class Alphaproteobacteria; order Rhizobiales; family Rhizobiaceae; genus Hoeflea. Next base: position 528,999 of record JAHRFE010000028.1, on the reverse strand, counting down.
GGAAACCAGACCTTGATGTCCTGCGCCCTCATCACCTCGGGCGCCGCGTCGTTGCGCTCGGGCGGTTGGCCCTTGGGCTCGGCTGCAAGCAGGTGCTTGGTATAGGCATGCTGCGGATTGGCGAAGATGTCCTTCGTCGGTCCGGTTTCGACGATTCTGCCCTCGGTCATGACGCAGACACGGTCGGCGAACTTGCGCACGATGCCGAGATCATGGGTGATGAACAGCATCGCCATGCCATGCTGGTGCTTGAGATCGCGCAGCAGTTCGAGGATCTGCGCCTGCACGGTGACATCGAGCGCGGTTGTCGGCTCGTCGGCGATCAGCAGCTCGGGCCGGTTGGCGAGCGCCATGGCGATCATCACCCGCTGCCGCTGGCCGCCGGACAATTGATGCGGATAGGACGCCAGCCGTTTTTCCGGCTCGCGGATGCCCACCTGGTCGAGCAGTCCGAGCACCTGGCGTCGGGCCTCCTCGGGCTTGATCATCTGGTGCAGATGCAGGATTTCGGCAATCTGCTTCTCCACCGTCTGCAGCGGATTGAGCGAGGTCATCGGCTCCTGGAAGATCATGGTGATGTCGTTGCCGCGCACATCCCGGATCTGGGCCTCGGGCGCCGACAACAGATCCTGTCCCTTGAACAGGATCTGCCCGGACGGGTGGCTCGCCGACGGGTAGGGCAGCAGCCTGAGCACCGAAAGTGCCGAGACCGATTTGCCGGAGCCGGATTCGCCCACCAGCGCCACCGTCTCGCCGCGGCGGATGTCGAACGAGATATGATCGACCGCCGTCTGGCTGTCGCCACCCTGATGGAACGCCACCGACAGGTCGCGCACCGACAGCAGCACATCATCGTCCGTGGGCTTCACAACGTTTTCCTCACCCGCACCACTCATCGGAAAGTCTTTCGCGGATCGAAGGCGTCACGCGTCGCCTCGCCGATGAAGATCAAGAGCGACAGCATGATCGAAATGGTGAAGAACGCGGTCAGCCCCAGCCAGGGCGCCTGCAGGTTGCGCTTGCCCTGGGCAATCAGTTCACCCAGCGATGCCGAGCCCGGCGGCAGTCCGAAGCCGAGGAAATCGAGCGAGGTCAGCGTTGTGATCGAGCCCGACAGGATGAAGGGCAGGAAGGTCAGCGTCGCCACCATGGCGTTGGGCAGCAGGTGCCGGAACATGATGGTTCCATTGCCGACGCCGAGCGCGCGCGCCGCGTTGACATATTCGAAATTGCGGGCGCGCAGGAACTCGGCGCGCACGATGCCGACAAAGCCAACCCAGGAGAACAGAAGCATGATCCCCAGCAGGATCCAGAATCCCGGCGGCAGCACCGCGGCAATGATCAGCAGGATATAGAGCACCGGCATGGAGGACCAGATCTCGATGAAGCGCTGGAACAACAGATCGGTCCAGCCGCCGAAATAGCCCTGAATCGCGCCGGCGGCGACGCCGACGAGCGCCGAGCAGATGGTCAGGATCAGGCCGAACTGCACCGAGATGCGAAAGCCGTAGATCATCCGCGCGGTGACATCGCGGGCCTGGTCGTCGGTGCCGAGCCAGTTCATGTTGCCAAGCGTGCAGCCCGGATCCTCGTCCTGGAGCGGATAGGCTGAGCACCGGGCTTCCTCGTCCATCATCCAGAACGGCGCGGTCGGCGCCGAATGCGGGATGTAGGAGTTGGCGGTGGTGTAGGAATAGCGGATCGGCGGCCAGATCATCCAGCCATTGGCCTCGATTTCGTCCTGGATGAACGGATCGCGATAATCGGTGCGCGCCAGGAAGCCGCCGAATTTCTCTTCCGGATAATCAACCAGCACCGGATACAGGATCTCGCCCTTGTAGGACGCCAGGATCGGCCGGTCATTGGCGATGAACTCGGCAAGCAGGCTGGCGATGAACAGAACCAGGAAGATCCACAGTGACCAGTAGCCCCGCCGGTTGGCCTTGAAATTGGCCCATCGCCGCTTGTTGGTGGGCGACAGCCAGCCTTTCGGCCGGCCGAGGGCGTCAAAGGATTGAGAGTTGCCGGGCGTAGCCAAGTTCATCCGACATCCCGCTTTTCAAAGTCGATGCGCGGATCAACCCAGGTGTAGACCAGATCCGAAATAAGACCCACCACCAGTCCCATCAGCGAAAAGATGAACAGCGTCGCAAACACCACCGGATAGTCGCGCCGGATCACCGATTCGAATCCCAGGCGGCCCAGCCCGTCGAGCGAGAAGATCGTCTCGATCAGCAGCGAGCCGGAGAAGAAGGCGGTGATGAAGGCGCCGGGAAAGCCGGCGATGATGATCAGCATGGCGTTGCGGAACACATGCCGGTAGAGCACCTGGCTCTCGGTCAGTCCCTTGGCCCGCGCCGTGGTGACATATTGCTTGCGGATTTCGTCGATGAAGGAATTCTTGGTGAGCAGGGTCGTGGTGGCGAAGGCCGACAGCGAGAGTGCGATCAAGGGCAGCGTCAGATGCCAGAAATAGTCGACGATCTTGCCAAACAGGCTGAGCTCGGCAAAATTGTCCGACGTCAGGCCGCGAAGCGGAAACCAGTCCAGGAACGATCCGCCGGCAAACATCACGATCAGCAGGATGCCGACCAGAAAGCCCGGCACCGCATAGGCGACGATGATCAGGCCGGAGGTCCAGACATCGAACCGGGACCCGTCGGACACCGCCTTCTTGATCCCGAGCGGGATCGAGATGATGTAGGACAGGAGCAGGATCCAGACGCCGAGCGAGATCGACACCGGCAGCTTCTCGATGATCAGGTCGAGCACGGAGACGCTGCGGAAATAGCTCTCGCCGAAGTCGAAGCGGATGTAATCCCACATCATGCCCACGAACCGCTCGAGCGGCGGCTTGTCGAAGCCGAACTGGGCTTCGAGCTTCTTGATGAATTCCGGATCGAGCCCCTGCGCGCCGCGATATTGCGACGAGGCGGAATCACCGAAATCCTGCTCGGCGCTGCCAAAGGAGTCGCCGCCCCCGGCGATCCGCTCGATGGCCGAATCGCCCTGCCCGGTCAGTTCGGCGATCACCTGCTCGACCGGCCCGCCGGGCGCGAACTGGATCACCGCAAACGAGATCGCCATGATGCCGATAACGGTCGGGATCATCAGAAGCAGACGGCGGAGAATATAGGTGCCCATCAGACGCAGGTCTCCCCGGACATGGCCCTATGGTCGCCCATGATCTGCTGTGATCTCGTCAATCTCACATCTTTCAAGCCGGATATCCCGGTCTGCGGCTGATTCGTCTCAATGCCATACAGAATCGAATGTCGAATTGGGTGCAAGGCCAAAGCGCCTCACTGACCGTCGTTCATCCACCAAACCTCCGGAAAGCCGAGGCCGTAATAGGGAAGCTCCTCGGGATGGGCGAGCATCTTCCGATAGGCCACTTTCACGGCCCGGCTGTAGAACAGCGGCACCACATAGTGATTGGCGAGAAGCACCCGGTCGAGCGCTTTCACGGCGGCGACCTGTTCGTCACGATCCTTGGCGAAGATCACCATCCGGATCAGCTCGTCGATCGCCGGATCGGAGATGCCTGCGTAGTTTCGGGATCCTTCGCGATCCACTGCCTTGGAGCCCCAGTAGCCTGCCTGCTCATTGCCCGGATTGAGCGTCTGCGCCCACACGGACCAGATCATGTCGTAGTTGAAGCTTCTGACCCGGTTTGTGTATTGCGAGCCATCCACCGTCCGGATCCTTGCATCGATGCCAAGGTCCTTGAGGCTGCTGATATAGGGAAGGACGGATCGCTCCAGCGACGCGCTTCCCAGCAGGATTTCGATCGACAGCTGCTCCCCGGTCTGGGAATTGACCAGCTTGCGGTCCTTCAACTCATAGCCGGCTTCCCGGAAGAGCATCAGCGCCTGCCGCAGATTGGCGCGCGCCTGGGTTTCGCCGCCCACCGGATTGGTGAAGGGCGTGGTGAAGACCTCTGGCGGTATCTTGTCCTTCATGGCTTCGAGGATTTCCAGTTCCCGTCCTTCGGGCAGGCCGGAAGAGGCGAGCTCCGTGCCCCAGAAGTAGCTGTCGACCCGCGTCAGCATATTGTGCGCCAGGGTCTTGTTCAGGCCCTCGAAGTCGAAGGCGAAGTTGAGCGCCCGGCGCACGCGGGCATCCTGGAATTTCTCGAGCCGCATGTTGGGCACCAGCGCCTGCATGATGCCGACGGCGCGGAGCGGGTTTTCGATCTCCTCGCGGACGACCTCTCCGGTCGTGATCGCAGGAAAATCATAGGCCGTAGCCCAGTGGCTCGCCGAATTGTCCTGGTAATAGTCGATCCGCCCGGCCCGGAAGGCCTCGAACTCGACATTGCGGTCGGTGAAATAGACATATTCGATGGCGCCGAAATTGTGCTGACCGACATTGACGTTGATGTCCTTGCCCCAGTAGTCGTCGCGCAGCTCGAAGCGCAGTGTCGACCCGGCGGTGAGCGAGGCGATCCGGTAGGGACCTGATCCCATCACCGGTTCCAGCGTCGTGCGTTCGATATCCCTGCTCGTGCCGGCCTCGTCCGTTCCCTCCCACCAGTGCTTGGGAAGGATCAGAAATTGCCCGAGGATCTGCGGCAATTCGCGGTTGTTGGTCTCGTCGAACAGGAACGTCACCTCGCGATCCCCCGTCTTCTCGGCGGACACCACATGGGCGTAGTAATTCGCCTGCAGCGGGTTGAGCTCCTTGGCCTTGTCAAAGCTGAACACCACGTCCTCCGGCGTCACCGGCTCACCATCCGCCCACCGGGCTTCCGGGCGCAGCCGGAACGTCACTTTCGAAATGTCGTCGGGAAACGACATGCTTTCGGCGAGTAGCCCGTAAGTTGCGGAAACCTCGTCTTCCGAGGACTTCATCAGCGTGTCGAAGACCAGGCTGAGCCCGGCCGCGAGTTCGCCCTTGGCCAGGACCGGGTTGAGACTGTCGAAGGTGCCTTCCTCCGAGAGCCTGAGCGTGCCGCCCTTCGGCGCGTCCGGGTTCACATAGTCGAAGCGTGAAAAACCTTCGGGGTATTTCGGCTCGCCGATCATCGAGACCGCGTGCCGCCAGTCAGCATCTTGCGCCAGCGATACCGGCGCGAACGGGATCAGCGCGGCCAGTGCCAGCACGAAGGGGGCGAAGCGGATGATCATGGCGGCAAGTCCTCCTGAGAAAAATCACTCGGGAAAGAATAGGACACTTCTGCGTCCCTTGCAGGGCCAGATCGGAAAAACCCGCCAATTTACATAAAAAAACCGGGCTGGGCCCGGTTTTCTCATTGGTTTGAGCAAGGAGCTTATTCGCTCGGCGTCGTGGCCGGCTCTGCCGCAGGTTCATCCGTGGCCTCGGCTTCCGCCGGAGCGGCCGTATCAGGCGCGGCTTCCTCAGCAGGAACAGCCTCTTCCGCGGGAGCAGCTTCCTCAGCAGGCGCGGCCTCCTCTGCTGGAGCAGCTTCCTCTGCAGCGGCGGTTGCGTCAGGCAGCGGCGCAGGCGAATCCGCGAGCGTGCGCATATAGGCAATGAGGTCGGCGCGGTCCTCGACCTTCTTCAGGCCGGCGAAGCTCATGGCGGTGCCCGGGATGTGAGCCTTCGGGGCTTCGATGAATTCGCTCAGATGCTGGTAGTCCCAGACGACGCTGCCGCCCTCGGAGAACGCGGTCATGGCGGGCGAGTAATTGAACCCCTCATGCGTGGCGATCGGGCGGTTCACGATGTTCCACAGGCCCGGTCCAACCTTGTTGGCGTTGGCTGCGTCATTGGTGTGGCAGGCCGAGCATTTCCTGAACTGGCTCTCGCCACTGGCCGGATCGGCGCTGGCCAGCAGCGGCGCGATCTCGACCGGTCCGGCCTCTTCCGCCGGTTCGGCTGTCTCGGTGCTGCCTTCGGCAACTTCGATCATGAATCCTTGGGTTTCCGGTGCCGGCGCGTGATAGATACCGTCGGAAACAATCGAAAGGGTCATCACAACAAACAGGATGCCCAAAAAGGCGCCTGCCGCCGAGTTGAGATATGAAGAGTTCATGTTCCCTCGCTCCGTTTCAGTTCGGCGTCCCGCCCGGTTTCCCGCATTATCCGAACCAGTCTTGAAATCGCGCGGAACCTATGTCTTTTGCAAGTCCGTTGCAACACCGTTTGTGACCGCGCAAGTGAGACATTTTGTTACGCTTGCCGCGCAACCGAGGAACTGAACCCAGATGACAGACGCTCAAGCGCAAATGCTCGTCATCATTCCGGCCCGAATGGCGTCCACCCGGCTGCCCGGAAAGCCGCTCGCCGACATCGGCGGCGTCCCGATGGTGGTCAGGGTGGCGCGCCAGGCGCTGCTTGCCGATATCGGCCGTGTCGCCGTGGCGACGGACTCGACCGAGATCGCCAAAGCGGTGCAGGCCGCGGGGATCGAAGCGGTCATGACCCGCGATGACCACGAGTCCGGATCGGACCGGGTTTTCGAGGCGGCCCGGAAGATGGATCCCGACGGACGGGCGCAGATCATCCTCAATGTCCAGGGTGACATTCCGGCGATCGAGCCCGAGACCATCCGCCGGTCGGCCCTGCCGCTGCTGGGCTCGCCGGCCGATCTGGCCACGCTGGCGGTGGAGATTGCCGAGGAGGCTGAAAAGACCAACCCGAGCATCGTCAAGGTCGTCGGCACGCCGATCGGCCCCGGGATGTTGCGCGCACTCTACTTCACCCGCGCCACCGCACCTTATGGCGCGGGGCCGCTGTACCATCACATCGGACTCTACGCCTGGCGCCGGCCGGCGCTCGAGCGCTTTGTCTCGCTCAGGCCCTCGACGCTCGAGAGGCGCGAGTCGCTCGAGCAGCTGCGGGCGCTGGAGAACGGCATGCGCATCGATGTCGCCATCGTTGACTCCGTTCCGCTCGGTGTCGATACTCCCGCCGATCTGGAGCGCGCCCGCCAGATCCTCGCGCCGACCTAGTGGTCTGACCGAAACAGATGGTTCCCATCTGTTTCGAAAAGTCAGCCCACAAGCTATTGGTCTGGTGGGGCGATTTGTCCAGACAGATGTGGACCATCTGTCTGGATCGCACCACTAGACGCGCCTCTTCAACACGGACACTCATGATGACAGCTTCCACCAATCGCATCGCCTTTCAGGGCGAGTTTGGCGCAAATTCCGACATGGCCTGCCGCGACATGTTTCCCGGCATGGAGCCTTTGCCCTCGGCCACCTTCGAGGATGCGTTCAACGCGCTCGAGCAGGGCGAGGCGGATCTGGCGATGATCCCGATCGAGAACACCATCGCCGGCCGGGTGGCCGACATCCATCATCTGCTGCCCGAATCGCAGATGCACATTGTCGGCGAATATTTCATGCCGATCCATTTCCAGCTGATGGCGCTGCCCGGCGTCGACCGCTCGGAAATCCGCACCGTGCACAGCCATGTCCATGCCGTGGGCCAGTGCCGCAAGGTGGTGCGCGCCAATGGCTGGAAGGCGGTCGTGGCCGGTGACACCGCCGGCGCCGCGCGGCTGGTCTCGCAAAGCAATGACCGCTCGATGGCGGCACTGGCGCCGCGGCTGGCCGCCGAGCTCTACGGCCTCAACATCCTGCAAGAGAATGTCGAGGACACCGAAACCAATGTCACCCGCTTCGTCGTGCTGTCGCGCGAAGCTAAAATTCCGCCCCGTCCGGTCACTGGTGAGGTGGTGGTGACGACCTTCGTCTTCCGGGTGCGCAACATCCCCGCGGCGCTCTACAAGGCGATGGGCGGCTTTGCCACCAACGGTGTCAACATGACCAAGCTCGAAAGCTACCAGATCGGCGGACGGTTCTTCGCCACCCAGTTCTACGCCGATATCCAGGGCCATCCGGACGAAGCGCCGGTGGCGCGCGCCATGGAAGAGCTTGCCTTCTTCTCCAAGGAACTCAGGATCCTGGGCGTCTATCCGGCCCATCCGTTCCGGCTGGAGCAGAACGGCTCCCATGCGGAAGAGGCTGAAGGCTGACGGTCCTCACTGAGACCGCGAGCCTTGCCGGTCCCAATCCAGCCAGTCGCGCATCAGCCGGTGCGCGATGGCGCCCGGCGGCGGTGCCGAGGCCTTGTCCTCGCCCAGAACATTGGCGAGCATCGCTTCCGTCTCGCTTCTGTCGAACCAGCGGCAATCCTCGAGCTCGGCCGTGTCCGGCACGATGGTGAGGCTCTTGGCTTCCGCATAGACGCCGATCATCAGTGAATGCGGCATCGGCCAGGGCTGGCTGGCGTGATAGCGCACGCGGCCGACGGTGATGCCCGATTCCTCCAGCGTCTCGCGCCGCACCGCGTCCTCCATGGTTTCCCCCGGCTCGATAAACCCTGCCAGGCAGGAATACATGCCGGGCGGGAAATGCGGGCTGCGGCCCAGCAGGCAGCGGTCGCCCGCCTCGTCGATGGTCAGCATGATGGCGACGGGATCGGTGCGCGGAAAGACTGTATGATTGCAGGCCTTGCACTTGCGCCGGTACCCGCCCGCTTCGGGCGTCATCGGACTGCCGCAGGTGCCGCAATACCGGTTGGCCAGCGCCCAGGAAACCAGGCTGGTGCCGAGCGCATAGGCGCCGAGCGTTTCTTCGTCCATCAGTGCCTGACGGTACACGGATCGGGTGTCGATGGCCTTGAACGGCTCCGGCAGATCGTCGGGCGCAGTTCGCACCGGAATGGCGATCCGAGCGGCAGCCGCGTCCCAGCCGATCAGCACCGCGTGCTCGTGATGCGGCTGCATTGCGGCGATGTCGTCCGCCAGCAGCAGTCCTTCCGGTGCGCTTCCATTGACGCGCATCGCCAGCCGGCCCTGCGTGATGGCGAAATAGCGCGTCGCCGGATCCCTGAGCGCGTCGCCCAGTTCGCCCTCGGTGCGATGTTCGGAGCGGCGTTCAAGCCGGTTGGAGGAAAAGGCAACCAGACGGCTGGCTTCGCCATGAGGGGCGTCATGGTCAAACAGGGAAAATGTCATTGATCAGAGGGCCTCGAGAAGTCTTTCGGTAAATTCGCTGCGGGCGTCCCGGGTCCAGGGCCGGGCCTCGCCATGACCCCAGACCGGTCCGGGCCAGGCCGGATCACCCTCGTTGCGCGCGATGATGTGAAGATGGAACTGGCGCACCTGGTTGCCAAGGGCGCCGATATTGATCTTGAGGCACTCCGTCGCCTGCTTGACCGCACTGGCGGTGATAGCTGTTTCGAAGGTCAGCATGGTCTGGTCCAGCGGCGTCATGTCGAAGATTTCCGAAATGCCGCTCCGCTGCGGCACCAGCAGCACCCAGGGCCAGCGGCTGTCCTCGATCAGCCGGAGCTGGCACAGGCCGAGCTTCATCAGCAACGTGGAATCGCGCTCAAGACGCGGATCAAGAACAAAATCGGACATGGGCAGGACCAATAGTCAGGGTTGGAGGGCAACTCTAGCAGTTTTTTTCAGCCTTGGCTTGCATTTGCCGGTCCGATTGACGATATGTGCTCTCGGGAGGTTGGTGGTGGACGAGCCACTCGCCAACCGGGTCAGGTCCGGAAGGAAGCAGCCCTAACGAGCCCGGCACGGGTCACCGTGCCAGCCTCCCACCCTCTTTCGCCCGCGCCGGAAATGGCAGGCCTGTCATTGACGGGTTTCAACCGGGGTGCAAATTTGGTGCGAACGGCCATAGGCCAGCGCAAGGGCGGCACAGACATCATGGAAGACACAACCGGCACGAACACAGCGTCATCGGGTTTGAGCCCCGAAGCCAAGGCGCCGTACCGGGTTCTGGCGCGGAAATACCGCCCCAGGGATTTCACCGATCTCATCGGCCAGGAGCCGATGGTGCGCACGCTCACCAACGCCTTTTCCACCGGACGGATTGCGCAAGCCTGGATGCTGACCGGTGTCCGCGGCGTCGGCAAGACCACCACGGCCCGGATCCTGGCGCGCGCCTTGAACTACAAGACCGCCGAGATCGACCAGCCGACCATCGACCTGACCGTCCCGGGCGAACACTGCCAGGCGATCATGGAAGGCCGCCACGTCGATGTGATCGAAATGGACGCCGCCTCGCACACCGGCATCGACGATATCCGCGAGATCATCGAGCAGGTGCGCTACCGCCCGGTGTCGGCGCGCTACAAGGTCTACATCATCGACGAAGTGCACATGCTGTCCAACCAGGCCTTCAACGGCCTGCTCAAGACGCTGGAAGAGCCGCCGGCGCATGTGAAATTCATCTTTGCCACCACCGAAATCCGCAAGGTTCCGATCACGGTTTTGTCCCGGTGCCAGCGCTTTGACCTGCGCCGGATCGATTCGGGCCTGCTGGTCAATCATTTCAGGAGCGTTGCCGGGCAGGAAGGCATCCCGATCGACGACGAATCGCTGGCCATGATCGCCCGTGCCGCCGAAGGCTCGGTGCGTGACGGGTTGTCGCTGCTCGATCAGGCGATCGCCCATGGCGGCGGTGAAGTCGACGCCGAAGCGGTGCGCTCGATGCTGGGCCTCGCCGACCGGTCGCGCATTGTCGGCCTGTTCGGCGCATTGTTGGCAGGCGATGTCGCCGCAGCGCTCGCGAATTTCCGCGACCAGTATGATTCGGGCGCGAGCCCCGCAGTGATCCTCACTGATCTGGCCGAATTCACCCATCTCGTTACCCGGCTCAAATTCGTGCCGCAGGCGGGCGAAGACCCCTCGCTCACCCAGACGGAACGCGAAAGCGGCGCGGATTATGCGGGCAAATTGTCGACGGCCATTCTCTCCCGGGTCTGGCAGATGCTGCTCAAGGGCATCACCGAGACCGACACATCGAGCCGCCCCGCAGCCGCGGCCGAGATGGCTCTGATCCGGATTGCCCATGCCGCAAGCCTGCCCTCGCCCGAGGATGCCCTGAAGGCATTCCAGGCTTCCGGCGGCGCTGTGTCGGGCGCGACCTCGCTCGCGTCGGGCAATGGCCCTTCGGGCGGCGGCGCTCAGGCGCGCGCGGTCGGCGACCGCCGCATGCCGCAGGGGTCTGGCGGTGGCCAGCCCTCAATGCGGCTTGCCCATTCCGCCGAGCCCACCGTCGCCGCACCGGCCATTGCCGAGCCGGTCGAAGAGGTCGTCGTCGGTTCGCTGGAGGACATGGTGGCGCTCGCCGAGAAATTTCGCGACATCGCCATGAAGGTGCAGATCCGCACCAATGTGCGCCTCGTCCGGATCGAGCCGGGCCGGCTTGAAATCAGCCTGACGCCGGATGCAAGCCCGAGCCTGCCGGGCGAACTCATCAAGAAGCTGACCGACTGGACCGGGGCCAAATGGAGCGTGGCGCTCAGCCGCGAGGAGGGCGCCCCGACGCTGTCCGAGCGCGAGACCGCCAGGCGCGACGCGCTGGTCAGCGACGCCCGCCAGGATCCCGATGTCGCGGCGATTCTCGCCAGGTTCCCCGGCGCCCGCATCACCGATGTGCGCATCGCTGTGACCGAGGAGAGCCTCGCCGACGCGGCGCTGTCGCCCTCCGAAGACGGCGACATCCTGCCGGACGATACCGAACCCGGCGATGAGCCGGACTAGCTTGGCGTGCATCAACGCCGCGGGCCAGGAACAGGCCCGGCGGTCCACAAACAAGAAGGAGAGACCCCGATGAAAGACATCATGGGCATGATGGGCAAGCTCAAGGACATGCAGGCCAAGATGGAGCGCATGCAGGAAGAGATTGCCGAACTTGAATGCGAGGGAACCGCCGGCGGCGGCATGGTCACCGTGCGCTTGTCCGGCAAGGGCGTGATGCTGGGCATGCACGTCGATCCTTCCATGTTCAAGGAAGATGATGTCGAGATCCTCGAGGATCTCGTCGTCGCCGCCCACAACGACGCCAAGGGAAAGGTCGAGACACTGGTCGCCGAACGCACCCGCGAACTCACCGCCGGCCTGCCGATCCCTCCCGGCATGAAACTGCCTTTCTAGAACCAGCCGCCCGCCTCCGGAGATCAAGATGCAAAAACGTGTAACCGGGCCGGAGATCGAGCGCCTGATCCAGCTTCTGGCCCGGGTTCCGGGGCTGGGGCCGCGCTCGGCGCGCCGCGCCGCGCTGCATCTGATCAAGAAGAAGGACCAGCTGATGGGTCCCTTGGCGCTGGCGATGAACGAAGCCTTCGACAAGGTCCGCATCTGCTCGACCTGCGGCAATGCCGACACGTCCGACCCCTGCGCGGTCTGCACCGATGTGACCCGCGACCAGAGCACCATCATTGTTGTCGAGGATGTCGCCGACCTCTGGGCGCTCGAGCGCGCCGCGGCGATGAATGCCGGCTACCATGTGCTGGGCGGCACCCTGTCGCCGCTCGATGGCATTGGCCCTGACGATCTGACAATTTCAAAACTTGTCGACCGCGTCGCCAGGGGCGGCGTGCGGGAAATCCTGATCGCCGTCAACGCCACCGTCGAGGGCCAGACCACGGCGCACTACATCACCGAGCAATTGACCGGGTTCGAGATCAAGATCACCCGGCTCGCCCATGGCGTGCCGGTCGGGGGCGAACTCGACTATCTCGATGAAGGCACGCTGGCCGCCGCCATTCGCGCCCGCACCGCATTCTAGTGGCGCGATCCTGACAGATCACTTCATCTGTCAGGACAAATCGCCCCACCAGATTTGACGCGATCCTGACAGATCACTTCATCTGTCAGGACAAGGCGCCCCACGACACAAACAAGGGACTTGCCATGCCCCGATTCTTCAATCCCGACACCATGCCGAAGCCCGCATCCAACTATGTCCAGGCGGTGGAAATGACCGCTCCGGGCCGCCGGCTGATCGTCTCGGGCCAGATCGGCGTGACGCCGGACGGCGAGATGCTGCAGGGTTATCGCGCCCAGGCCGAGCAGGCCTGGCTGAACGCGCTGTCCGCGGTGGCCGCCTCTGGCATGAAGACCACCGACATCGTCGCGATTCGCGTCTATGACGTGGCGCCGGGCGATGTGAGCGCCTACCGGGAGCTCCGCGACCGGATGCTGCAAGGCCACGCGCCTGCCTCGACCTATGTGATTGTCGCCGGTCTTGCGCATCCCGGCCTGCTCACCGAAATCGAAATCGAGGCTTTTTGCGAGACTTGAGTTCGAGCGGCCGAATGCGCCGTTTTCCTGACACGCCGCTCGGGTTAGTCTTGCGGCATGATTCGCACCCTGATCCTGAGCGTATTTTGCATCGCTGCCGCCTTTACGGCCCAGCCTTCCCATGCGGCCACAAAGGCGGGCGTTGAAGCGCAGTTCCGCCAATGGTTGGACGCCGATCTGTGGCCCGAAGCCAGCCGCTCAGGCGTCTCGCGGGCGGTGTTCGACCGCGCCTTTTCCGGGATCAGCCTCGACTGGGATCTGCCGGATCTGGCCCCGCCCGGCTTCCCCAAGCCCAAAGAGCGCGCCCAGAGCCAGGCCGAGTTCCGCAGTCCCGGCGCCTATTTCAGCGAAAAAAGCCTGCAAGGCCTTGCGGCCTCCGGCCGGTCGCTGATGAAGCAACACGCCGGCACGCTGGCCCGGATCGAACAGCGCTATGGCGTTCCGGCGTCGATCATCGTCGCCATCTGGGGCAGGGAATCAGGCTTTGGCCGGGCCAGGATCCCCCATTCGGCGGTGCGGGTTCTCGTCACCAAAGCCTTCATGTCGACCCGGACGGACCTGTTCCGCAGGGAAATCCTGGCCGCGCTCAAGATCCTCGAGCGCGGCGACATCCCGGCATCCGCGATGAAAAGCTCCTGGGCCGGCGCCATGGGGCAGCCGCAGTTCCTGCCGTCGAGCTATCTCGATCATGCGGTCGATTTCGATGGCGACGGCAAGCGTGACATCTGGAATTCCGTGCCCGATTCGCTCGCCGCCATCGCCAATTACCTGGCCCAGTCGGGCTGGGTGCGCGGCCGCGACTGGGGCTTCGAGGCGGTCATCCCCCAGGGCGTCACCTGCGCGCTGGAAGGACCCGACCGCGCCCGGCCGATAGCCGCGCTCACCGACATGGGCATCATCCGCATTTCCGGCCGGCCGTTTCCCGATCACGAGCGCAGTGCACCCGGCATGGTGCTGGTGCCTGCGGGAACATTCGGGCCGGAATTCGTGGTGACGCCGAATTTCTACGTCATCAAGGAATACAACAATTCCGATCTTTACGCGCTGTTCATCGGCAATCTCGCCGACCGGATCGCCCATGGCGGCGGCGCCTTCGTCACGCCCTGGCGCAGCACCGGCTCGATGCTGCGCTCCGACATCGCCCGGCTGCAGTCATCGCTGGAAAGCCAGGGCTACGATGTCGGCGGCGCCGACGGCCTGCCGGGCTACAAGACAAGGCGCTCGATCGGCGAATGGCAGGGAAAAAACGGCGAGACACCGACCTGCTTTCCAACGCCCGCCCTGCTCAAATCGCTGCGCTGAGGATCGCGCCGGGGCGGGGCCTGCGGGATCCGGTCAAGCCTGCCGCTTGTAGGCGCCGGTGATCTTTCTGTATTGGTGCCTGAAATAACTCGGCACCATCTTGCCTTTTCCATGGAGCGCGCGGGTCAGGGCGCTGCCCATTGAAGCCTCGGCTTCGACGGCGGCGTCATCGATGGCGCCATGGCGGAAAATGATCCCGGTCGGCGAGATGGTCTTCTCCGGCACCAGTCCCGCCCGCGCCGCCGCGACAATCAGATTGTGGTGGTTGAAGCCGAGAAGATGGGCGAAATGCAGCGCACCGAACCCCTTGTTGCCGGTTGATGCGCCGAGATCTGGGACTTCGACATAGATCCGGCCTTCCGGTGCGCACCAGTCGGCCATCTGCTTGAGGGCGTCCACCGGATTCTTGAGGTGCTCCAGGACGTGAAAGCAGGTCACCAGGTCGAAGCGTTCCGAATACCGGACCTGCTCCCATCCCTTGATGCTGATACGGTCGCCATGCAGCGACTGCGCATGGCTGCCATAGGTCTCGCCGGGCTCGAAACCATGGGCATCGTGGCCCAGCGCCAGCATCGCGCTGACGAATTCTCCGGAGCCGCAGCCGAAATCGAGGGTCCGGGCCTTCGCCGGCAGCACGGTCTTGAGATGCTCCACACGGATTGCCGCCTCGTGGCGCCGCTTGGCCAGATGCTTTTCCTTGGGCGCGGCTGACGCCGCCTGATAGTCAAACCGGTAGAAATCCGAATAATAGGCATTGAGTTCGGCATCGGTCGGCATCGGGTTGGTGTAGAGCAGGCCGCAATGGTCGCACGCGACCGTCATGAGCCGTTTCAGCCTCCGGTCGAGACCGGCCATGGGCGTGTTCTTGTCGTGGCCGCAACCGGGGCAGGCCGCCGGGTGGCCTTCATAGGGGTAGCGGGTGAAGGGCAGGAAGAACGACAACAGGCTGTATTTCATGGGTACTGGATCCATCTCGACGCTTCACGGCGCTCGATCTGAGCGTCCATTACGCGACAAATCCGGGTCTGGGAAGGCAGCGGGCGAAATTCGCAGGAGTGGCGTCGGTTGCGCGTGGAACGCTGATTGGCCTTGCGCCGGATCGCTTTTTGGACCTTGCATGGGCTGCGGAACTGCATATGTGCAGGGGGAAGCGTTCAAATGGTTTTTGCGCGCCATGTCGGCGTATGACGTACGGCTTATGAATTGGAGAATGATATGATCGAGAAGCGCGAGTTTTACATCAACGGCGCCTGGGTGGCGCCAATTGCCGCCCGCGACTGTGAGGTTATCAATCCCTCGACCGAGGAAGCCTGCGCGGTGATATCGCTCGGCGCGTCCGGCGACACCAACGCCGCCGTGGCCGCCGCCAAGGCCGCATTTCCATCCTGGTCGCAGACCGATCCCGAGGTGCGGCTCGATTATGTCAAGAAGATCCGCGAAGCCTATGTCGCGCGCGCCGAAGACATGGCCCAGGCGATCAGCCTCGAAATGGGTGCGCCGATCGGGATGTCGCGCGATGACCAGGTGCCGTCCGGGACCTGGCACATCGACAATTTCATCACCGCCTTCAAGGACATCGAATTCATCCGTCCGCTCGGGCCGCACGCCCCCAATGACCGCATCGCCATGGAGCCGATCGGCGTCGTCGGGCTGATCACCCCGTGGAACTGGCCGATGAACCAGGTGACGCTGAAGGTGATCCCGGCGCTGCTGGCCGGCTGCACCATGGTGCTCAAGCCATCCGAAATAGCCCCGTTGTCGTCCATAGTCTTTGCCGAGATCGTCCATGAAGCGGGCCTGCCCAAGGGCGTGTTCAACATGGTCAATGGCGATGGCGTGGGCGTGGGAACCGATCTGTCGACCCACAAGGATGTCGAGATGATCAGCTTCACCGGTTCGGCCCGCGCCGGTGCCGCCATCACCAAGGCTGCCGCCGACACGTTCAAGCGGGTCTGCCTGGAACTCGGCGGCAAGGGCGCCAATGTGATCTTCGCCGATGCCGACGACAAGGCCGTCGAGCGCGGCGTGCGCCATTGCTTCAACAACACCGGCCAGAGCTGCAACGCACCGACCCGCATGCTGGTCGAGCGCACGATCTATGACCAGACCGTGGAAAAGGCCGTCGCGGTCGCCGCCACCGTCAAGGTCGGCCCGGCGCATGAGGAAGGCAGGCATATCGGCCCGGTGGTCTCGGCCGCCCAGTATGAGAAGATCCAGGGCCTGATCCAGAAGGGCATCGACGAGGGCGCGCGTTTGGTCGCGGGCGGCGTCGGACGGCCGGACGGCCTCAACCGCGGCTATTTCGTCCGCCCCACCATCTTTGCCGACGTGACCAACGACATGACCATCGCGCGCGAGGAGATCTTCGGACCGGTCCTGTCGATCATCCCCTTTGATGACGAGGACAACGCCGTCGAGATCGCCAATGACACGATCTATGGCCTGACCAACTACGTCCAAAGCCAGGACGGCGCCAGGCGCAACCGGCTTGCGCGGCGCCTTCGCTCGGGCATGGTCGAGATGAACGGCAAGTCCCGCGGCGCCGGCGCGCCCTTCGGCGGCATCAAGGCCTCGGGCCGGGCGCGCGAAGGCGGCGTCTGGGGGATCGAGGAGTTCCTCGAAGCCAAGGCGATCTCCGGCTGGGCCAGCGACGCCGAGTAAACCAACGCGAGAGTCTCCCGGTTTTGCCGGGGGACTCTAGCCGGGATAGGCACCGGCAGACTGACGGACTCGCTCGGCAGTCCGCATAATCAGATCCCAGGCCAGTTCCTCGTTCTCCGCCTCGCTGTAGATCCGCATTTCCGGCGCATTGCCGGAGGGCCGCAGATGGACCATGCAGCCATCGTCGAGGGTGACTCTCAGGCCATCGGTCAGATCGACGGCCACCGGACGCCCGATGGTCTCGAAGAAGCGCGTCCGCGCCGCCGAGTCGGCAGACAGGTCCGCCACCAGCGCCTGGCTTGTCGCCGTCGGAAAGTTCTCGATCCGGTCACTGGCGGCCACCGGCAGGCCGAGTCCCGCGACATGGGCGGAGAGGCTTTCACCTGCACTTCGTGCGGCGGCAAAGGCGCAAAGGATCGGCAGGACGCTGTCGCGCGTCGGCAGGGCCGCAAGCCTGCAGGAGCCCGTCTCAATAATATTTCCGGTCAGCACGCCGCCATTGGCCTCGAAGCCGATGACACGCTCTTTACCCTGGCTGAGCGCCTCGGCCATGCCGGCAATGACAAAGGGCGACCCCACTTTGGTGCGGCGAACCTCGGCCTCACAGCGGCTCTCGATGCCCGAATTGGAGGTGACCGGCGTGACAACGGCGTCGGCCCTAAGATACCGCGCCACGATCAGCCCCAGCGCGTCGCCGCGGATCACCGCGCCGGTCTCGTCGACCACAAGCGGCCGGTCGCCGTCGCCATCGGTGGAGACCAGCCCGTCAAGGGTGTGCGACCGGACCCATTCCTCAACCAGTGTCCGGGTATCCTCCGACACGGCTTCGGTGTCGACCGGCACGAAGACCTTTGATTTTCCGAGCCGCACGACTTCGGCGCCCGCCTCTTCCAGGATCGCCGCCATTGTGTCGCTTGCAGCCGAGCTGTGCTCGTAAAGCCCGATGCGCAAGCCACCGAACAATCCGTCCGGTGCAAACCCGCGATACCGCGCGATGAAGGCCGACGCGGCGATGGCAGAGTCGTCGCGCAGGACGTGGGGCCCGGTCAGCGCCGCTGCTTCGCACTCCGGTGCGAGGCGGGAAATCCCGGCTTCGTCCTGCTTGTCGATCTCGCCGTCGGGACGATAGAACTTGACCCCGTTGCGGTCATCGGGGATGTGCGACCCGGTGATCATCAGCGCGGCCGCGCCATGGCCCATGGCGTGCAGCGCCAAAGCCGGCGTCGGCAGCACGCTGCACTCGACCGGCTCCAGCCCCTCGGCGATGAGCGCGCTGGCGCACTGCGCGGCAATCTGAGGACTGGAGGCGCGCATGTCGCGGCCGAGATAGACCGGCGCTCCGGCCGGGATGATCCTGTTCTCCAGGAGATGGCGGCCAAAGGCGCGGGCATGGGCAGCCGCCGTGCCGTCGGTCAGGTCGCCGACAAGACCGCGAAGCCCGCTGGTGCCGAATTTCGCTGCCATGGTCATGTCTCTCCGAATGTTGGGGGGCCGCCTCGGCCGCTACGCCTCGCGGGGCAGCATGTCCTCGTGCCTGAGATACTCCACCAGCGCGCAGAACACATGGTAGAACGTGCTGGCCGGCATGTCCTTGGAGATCACCCGGCCCTTGGGGTCGATCTGATCGTACCAGCCCCCCGGCGCCGGCGTCGTCAGATAGCGGTTGAAGATGACGTCGAGCATCCGGATGAACAGCGTCTCGTCACCCGGCAAGCCTTCCGCGCGCGCCAGCAGCCCGGCCTTCAGCGCCTCCGTCTGGCACCACAGCCGGGCGGTGCCGAGCATCGCCGAACCGTCGGGCGCCATCGAATCGCACACCGCATCGGTGCCGCGGGCGTGCCCGAAGGCGTGGCTCGTGGCGTAGAGCTTGCGGCAATATTCCTTGAGCTCCGGCTGGTCGGCGAACCTTGCCTGCCGCAAGAGCAGCCACACCCATTCATAATGGTGCCCCGGCTCGACGCGGGCCGGCTTGTCGGTGCGCACCGACCAGTCACGCTCGAAATGCTCGGTCACGCTCCAGCTTTCAGGGTCAAAGAACACCGACTTGAACAGATCGACGGCGGTCTGGGCCCGGTCGAGAAACGCCTGCTCGCCGGTCACCTCATACCAGGCCTGCATGGCCTCGAGATAATGCATGTGCGGATTGGCGCGGCGGTAATCGAGACGCAGGCTCGAATCATAAAAGCCGCCATGGGCGCGATCGACCAGGTTCTGGTCCATGTAGGCGATGGTCCGGTCGGCCCATTCCCGCGCCTCGGGCCATTTGGTCGCGCGCCACAGCCAGGCCAGCGCCAGCAGCACAAAGCACTGGTCATAGGTGTCGCGCTGCGGATCCCTGACCGATCCATCCGTGTTCCACAGATGGATCCAGCCGCCATCTGCGTGCCAGCCGGTGGTCGTCAGGGTGGTAAAGCAATGGGTGAGAACCTCGCGTGCGCCGCCGTCCCAGCCCATGAGTTCCGCATTGGCGAAGCAATAGATCTGCCGGGCCAAAACCCTGAGCCGCTTGAACCCGAGATCGGCCGGACTGCCATCATGATGAAGCGCTTCGTAAACGCCGCCATGCACCCGGTCGACACCGGCGCCGGACCAGAGCGGCAGTGCCGTGTCGAACAGCCATTTGCGGATCACCCGGGGCGAGGGCACCGGCCGGCCCGAATGGGCGACCGCCAGGGGAGGCCATTCGCCGGTCTTCTTGACGCTTGTGGCAATATCCTTGACCAGATGCGACTTGTCGCGATGCACGATCAGAAGCGCGTCGGGCTGGGAGACGACAATGATGTTGTCCAGCCCCGCAACCGCCAGCAGCCGGTCTTCCGAGCGCAGATAGCTGTTGGCGACGTCGATCGTCAGCACATCGCCAAAGCGCGCATTGCCCGCCTCGTCGAGCGCCGAGCCGTCATGCAGCTGGTTCCAGGACCCCAGGTCGTTCCAGTCGAAACTCGCCTCGACCACGCCGATGCGGCTGGCATTCTCCATCACCGCATAGTCGATCGACACCTTCGGGCTCGCAGCAAAGGCTTCCGGATCGAGCCGGTGGCACTTGCCCTCGACCTCGGCGCGCGCGACCGCCAGCTTCGCCTGCGCCCAGACCTGCGGTTGCTGCCGCTCGAGCTCGGCGCCCATCTCGCCGGCGCGGAACATGAAGATGCCGCCGTTCCAGAAGAACCGGCCGGACTGGAGAAAGCTCTCGGCGGTCGCAAGATCGGGCTTTTCACGAAACCGCAAGACATCATAGACCGGGCCGTCGCCCGGCCCGCGTTCGATATAGCCATATTGGGTTTCGGGCCGCGTCGGCGTGATGCCGATGGTCATGATGCCGCCGCGCTGCGCAAGCGCTTCAGCGCCGGTGCGGATCACGTCGTAGAAGGCCGCCACATCGGAAATCTGGTGGTCCGACGGCAGCACCAGCACCATCCGCTCCGGATCGGTCTCGGCGAGATCGGCGATCGAGGCGGCAATAGCAGCAGCCGTATCGCGAATCAGCGGCTCCAGCACATAGCGCTCGACCTCGACAGCGCCGGTTTCGCCCTGTTCGGTCAGCAGCGATTCGAACGCGATGCCGCCGACGATCCGGGTCGGCAGGTAGCGCAGGCCCTCGCCCTTGAAGTCGACGCGCTCCAGCGTGTTGGTGAGAAGGGTCTTGTCATTGACCAGCTTGTGAAACTGCTTGGGCTTGGAATCCCGCGACATCGGCCAGAGCCGGGAGCCGGCGCCGCCGCACAGGATGACAGGCGTGATGGTGTGGCTAGAGCCCATGAACAGTTCCGATCCGCGCCGCTACCGGCGGTATTTCTGGGTTTGATGATTAGACCGGGAAATCATGAAAATTTCTCTCATGCAACAACTGACATAGGCCGAAGACGTGCAAAACCGCATGAACCGCTGATTGCCTCCTCGTGTCTCACTCTTGTGCTTCGGGATTTTCCGCCTTGACCGGCCGGGACATCAGCGCCATGCGCGCCTCGTCCGCCGACATCCGGCCCGACAGCACCAGGTCCGCCGTCTTCATGATCGGGCAGGAAATCTTGTGCCTGTCGGCGATCTCGTTGGCGATGGTGACCGTGTAGACGCCTTCGGCCAGCTTCAATCCCGACACATCCCGGCCGCTGCCGACCGCGATGCCATAGGCAAAATTGCGCGACAGTTCCGACGAGCAGGTGAGCACCAGGTCGCCCAGCCCCGACAGGCCCATCAGCGTCTCGGGGCGCGCGCCCATCGCCACGCTGAGCCGCGACAACTCGGCATAGCCCCTGGTGATCAGGGCGGCCTCGGCACTGGCGCCCATGCCGCCGCCGCGGCAGATGCCGACGGCGATCGCCATGACGTTCTTCAGAGAGCCGCCCACCTGCACGCCGGTGACATCGTCCGAGGCATAAAGCCGGATCGCGTCACCGGACAAGGATTCCGCCAGGGATTGCGCGTCCGCGAGGCTAGGCATCGCAAGCGTGACGGCGGTCGGCAGTCCGCGCACCACATCGGCGGCAAAACTCGGACCCGAGAGGACGCCGATGGAGTGATCCGGGAGCTTGTCCGCGATCACTTCGCTCTGCATCTGCCCGCTGCGATTGTCGATCCCCTTGGCGCAGGCAATCAGAACTGCAGCGGCTGGAAGGTGCGCCGCGGCCTGCGCGGCAACTTCGCCCGTCGATTGCGCCGGCGCCACGAACAGCACGATGTCGGCCTTCTCGAGCGCCCGGGCCATGTCAGGGGTCGCCTCGAGCGCGTCAGGAAGGCGGGCGTCGCCGAGATAGGCGCGATTGGTGTGCGCGTCGGTAATTTCATCACAGGTGCGGGCATTGCGGCCCCAGATCCGCACGTGATGGCCCTGTCGCACAAAGGCCGCCGCCAGCGCGGTGCCCCAGGCGCCGGCGCCGAGAATTGAGATGCGGGACATGGTATCGCTGTCCTTCATGATTGGGTTCGGGCCGGATCAGGCCACATCAGGCCTCACCCAATACGGGCCGGTGGCGATGGTGGCAAGCCGAACGCCGTTTCACCGGGCGGCGGCGGACTGTCTTGTGGTTTGTTCGGTTTCACCCAGCTTCATCGCCGTGCGCCGCCAGAAATCCGACATCAGGGCCGGATCGCGCATGGCGTCGAGCTCCCGCCAGATGGGGAAGGAGGCCTCGAACATGTGAGGCGACATGCGCTGGTCCTTGTAGGGGTTGAGCGCGCCGCCGGCGTCGAGCACGATCTCATCCAGCGCATCGAGCATCCTGAGCGTCTGATCGCCGGAATTGGCGAAATCAAGCGTCAGCGTGAAGCCCGGCCGCGGAAACGACATCAGGCCCGGCGAAGGCGCGTCGCCAAAGCGCTTGAGCACGGTGAGAAACGAGGCGGCGCCATGTTTCTGCGCGCATTCGATCAGCGAAATCGTCGTTTCCCGCGCGGTCTGCGAAGGATACACGCTCTGGTGCTGGAACAGGCCGCGCGGACCGTAAAGACGGTTCCAGCCGGTAATCGCGTCCAGGGGATGAAAATAGGAGGACCAGCCAACGATTGCGGTCGAAGGCTGCTTCGGCGCGCGGCCGTAATAGAGCCCGTTGAAGGCCTTCAGCGTGAGCCGGTTGAGCAGATTGACCGGCGGCGCAAAGGGAACCGCCAGTCGAGGCGCTGACGGGGCCCGCGCCGCGCCGCCGTCCTCCGCATGATCTCCGGCCATCATCACGCCGCGACCGAGATTGGCGCCGCGGGCAAGCTGGTCGATCCAGGCGACGGAATATTCGTGGCCCGCGTCAATCGCATCGATGGCGTCGAAATAGCCGTCGATGGAGGAAAACCGGAACGCGGTCTGGCGCACATTGGCTGATGGAACCGGCATCAGCCTTATGGTGGCGGATTCGATGATGCCGGTCAGCCCCATGCCGCCGATGGTCGCTGCAAACAGCGCCGGATTGATCTGCACCGAGCAGGTCCTGCTCGCGCCGTCGCTGCCGAGCAGCTCGAAGGAGATCACCGATCCGCCGAAGGTGCCGCGCCGGTGATGGTTCTTGCCGTGCACGTCATTGGCGATGGCGCCGCCGAGCGTCACCTGCGCCGTGCCCGGAGTGACTTCCAGAAAAAACCCGTGCGGCATCACCAGCGCCAGGATATCGGACAAAAGCACACCCGAGTCAGCGGTGAGAAGACCGGTGTCCGGATCGAAGGCGCGAATGGCGGCGCCCGGCCGCATCGGGATCAGGCGCCCGCGGTCATTGTGGCAGCTGTCGCCATAGGAGCGGCCATTGCCGAAGGGCAGGAAACCGCCCGGCGCACCACCGGCAAGGGCGCCCACCTTGGCTTCAGGGCGCAGATGGCGGACCACCCGGCCCCAGCTGTCATGTTTGCCGCTAGTCGCCATCACATTTCCCATGCGGCCATGAGCACGAGGCAGGCGCCGGCGACCGTGGTCAGCTGGCTGCGCCAGTCGCGCATGATGAACACCACCGGGTCTTCATGCATCTGCGAGCGGCGGGCGAGGATCCAGATCCGGAGCAGCATGTAGAGGATCAAGGGACATAGCGGCCACAGCAGCGCAGGCTGATGATACATCGAGGCAACCTCCTTGCTGTCGACATAGAGTGCCAGAACCATGGCTGCCGAAAACGCCGACGCAACGCCTGCCTGACCGATCATGTCCTTGTCGGAGCCCATGTAGCTGCGGCCCTTGAGCTGGGTTCCCGCATCTTCGGCAAGCTCGTTGAGTTCGACATAGCGCTTGACCAGGGCAAGGCTCAGGAAGAAGAAGATCGAGAAGGCCAGCAGCCAGAAGGAGAGTTCAACCCCGGTGGCTGCAGCACCGGCCACAATGCGCACGGTGTAGAGCGTCGCCAGCGTGAAGACATCGACGAGCAGCTTGCGCTTGAGCACAAAGGTGTAGACGGTCGTGATGATCGCATAGATCGTCAGGACGGCCCAGAACAGCGGCGGCAACAGGCTCGCCAGGCCGATCGAGGCCAGCACCAGGACCGCCGCAGTGGCGCAGGCCACCGGGATCGACACCGCACCGCTCGCGAGCGGCCTGAGACGCTTGCGCGGGTGATGCCGGTCATTGGCGAGGTCGGCAATGTCGTTGACGACATAGACCGCCGAGGCCAGGAAACTGAACGAGAAGAAGGCGGCAATCGCAGCCAGGGCCAGTTCGGCATTGGCATATTCATGGTTCAGCACGAGAGGAACCGCGATCAGCACGTTCTTGAGCCATTGATGCACGCGGATCGACTTCAGGATGGCGAGCCGCGAGGTCTTCGCCAGGGGCAGCATTTCCGCATCATGGCTGGCGCCCCAGCGCCTCGCCGCGCTGTCCGGCGCCACGATGATGGCGCGCCGCGCCGCATCGAAGACCTTGACGTCGTCCCGGCTGTTGCCGGCATAGTCGAAGCCGCCATCGCCGCACAGAGCCACAAGCCGGTCGCGTTTGCGCCGCGACGTGAGGTTCTCGGTTCCGGTGGAATGCAGCACCCGGTCGAACAGGCCAAGATGGTCGGCGATTGCGCGCGCGGTGGATTCGGCGGCGCCCGTGACCAGCCAGACCGGCTGGCCAGCTTCGCGGGCGAGCCTGATCCGTTCGATCACTTCCGGCCGGTAGGGCCAATCCCCGCCTTCGCTCTGGTAGCGGGCGGCGATTTCGCGCTTCAGCACCGCCTTGCCGGCGATGGCCCAGGCAATGGCGGCAAAGATCAGCCAGGGCCGCCGGATCAGCACCGAAGCCAGCCCTTCCCAAAGCGTGTCGGTGGCGACCAAGGTTCCATCAAGGTCGATACAAAGCGGCACGTGCCGGTTGTCGCTCAAAGCGTCCATGAGTGTGTCCCTGCCTCTGTCAGACCCGAGACTTGCGGCAAAAACATTTCAATTCAGGTAAAAAGCGATGGATTGGCCGGCAGAAGAGACGTCAGGAGCCCGGTTTTTGCCCTGCGTGGTTATCAAAGTCTTGCCGGTTCCGGCATGATCGCGAACTGTTTGGACAAACTTCTCGACGCAGTTCCACGCTCCAGCAAAGTGTTCGATCCCGTCAGGGAGCTTTTTTGACCCCGTCAGGGAGGGATAATGGATAGGCTTGGTTGCTTTCAAGAAAGCCGATTGAGTTCCCGATACGGGAAATAGGGACGGGTTGTTTTTAACATCGCGGGCAACAAACACCGGCGGATCGTGTGGATCAACTTCCCCTGCCGCGTTGTGTATGTGCGTTTTGTCGGCACGCATCGGCAATACGCCAAAGTGGGTGCGCAGACCGTATAGGGGTGAACGAATGAATATTCGTCCGATCAAAACGAAGAAAGACCACGCCCTAGCCCTCAAGCGCATCGAAGCGTTGATGACCGCCAAAGCAAACACGCCGGAGGGCGATGAGCTGGACGTGCTGGTAACGCTTGTGGAAGCCCACGAGGCGATCCGGGAGAGCAGTCGACGAACTCCGTCGACTGCTCCTTGATGAACTTGAGGCGTATGAAGCCGTTTCCCATGTAGAACGGCGTGCAGTCCATAAAGCACTAATACTGACAAATCAGTCGCAGAATTGATAGCCGTCAATGCGTCTGCAAATCCCGTAAAAGACCATTGGATTGTGATTGAGGCACGGCCACTGGTCCCGGCGGACGGCGGAGAATCCGTGGGAGTTGACCAGTGCAGGACACAGCGCGTGCGGAACTGAAATAAATGGAGGGTCTTATGAACGGGACAACGCTGCGGTCAAGGATTGTCAGAATTGTGAGCGTCTGCGCCGCCGTGTTGGCCGTGCAGGCGTGCAGACCTAATCCACCAGAGCCGCCACCGCCGTCGAAACCGGCCTACACAAAAGAGTTCCTGAAGAGCGTGTTGCAAAACCTGACGCTCGACCGGTTGGGTCCCGCCGGAACCGCGGTTGAGATACTCGCCGAGTCTCCCGCCGGCACCCGGGTGTTTCTCAAGGCCTGGGCGGACACGCAATTACGGGAGGCCAATGATATGGTGGAAAGAACCCCCTATCCTGGAAAAGCCGAGTGGGAAGCAAAAAGGGATTGGTATGAGGCGGTCAGCGGCTGCATGGGAAGAAGAGAATGCGATGATCTTCGCCGCCTCCAAGAGGCCAAGGACCGGGCCAAGATCAAATCGTCGCGGCCGCTGCCGCCACCGCCCCAATTCAGAAGCGAAGGTGGAACCGACGCCGGAGATGCTGGCGGCCATCCCTGAGTGGCGGACCCCTGCCGGGGCCATTGGCCGTGGTCCCGGGGAGCCCGCAACGGTTCTTCCGAGGTTGCGGGGCGAATACGGCTTCTGGCCAAGCTTTGAGCGTCACGCCCATTGCCAATCGACAGCACGAGCGGGATCAACCGTTATTCCGCGCTGATTGGTTAGGAAATCGAACAAGGGAGAGTTGGCCGAAACTGGCTGCGATTAAGGTGGTAAAATCCCGCGCGGCGTGTGGACACTCATGCAGGTATCCCGGACCCTCAAGAGGGCTCGCCTGCAGGCTTAGCTGTTTCGTTGCGGCCAGGGGCAGGCCCGCAAGGCATCCCAAGGTCAGCCGGTGGCTTTGAACGAGCGGGACCTTCAAGCGTGGATGCGAGAGCAGGCCGATGATTGGGCTGATCGGATGGCCGGGACCTTCTCGACACAGATGGCACGACATCCCGAGATCGCAGCCATGGCGCTGGCGACGTACTTCGGGCGGAAGCTGGGAGCCGTGGTCGCGGAGCTTCGGGAGCATCTGCCAAAGGAGAAAGGAGAAGGATGACGAGGAGTTCTAACGAGCCCATTGGCGTGGCCGGGGTAGCATCCCCGGTCCTACCCCCTATCCAATCCTTAGGGGGTCTAATTTGTACAGGCGAGGGGAGCCGCTCCACCGCTGCAAGTGCCCCTCTGGTGTAGCTAACTAATTGAAATATAAAGCGATAGTGGGTTGACAGGAGGCTGGGCTTGCTCTCAAGTCTCATCCATTACCGCGAACCGTTGGCGAGACCGGGGACAGCACCCCGGCGCAGGGTGTCAGACGCCACCCGTACAGCGGAACCAAAGGTTTACTGGTGGTCATGACCTGAGCGATTGTGGTGGGGAAGGTCGGTCTCGGGGACGTCGAAAGACCTGAAGCTCGGTGGCTACTCAGATTGGGTACTATCCTGGGTGCTAGCCAAATTAGCTGATGACGTAACTGTCTGTAGATTAAGCGATATTTTCCTCGGAAGAGGAAATGGTGGAGCCAAGCGGGATCGAACCGCTGACCTCCTGCATGCCATGCAGGCGCTCTCCCAGCTGAGCTATGGCCCCGGGACGCTGGGGATTGATGCTTTCGCGCAATCCCCGCGAGATCCAGCCGACGAAAGTGGCTGGCAGGTGCGGCTTCATACTTCTGCAGCCGCACAAGATCAAGGTGAAAATTCAATCCTTTTTCAGTTCCGCAAACCAGACGGCCGCCGGACCCGGATCGAGCTCGCCTTACTGGTCGTCGTCGTCGTCATTCACTCCGATGATGTCGCTGACATCGTCATCATCATCATCGTCGTCATCTGCCAGGAAGGTGTCGTCGTCGTCATCATCGATCTCGACATCATCGTCGAGGTCGGGAAGATCGTCGGACTTGCCGGTGCTCGCGGCATCCTCGTCCGCCTCTTCCAGCGAAACGATTTCCACGTCGGGCGAATCACCATCGACCTCGGCGACTTCTTCCTCTTCCTCCTTCACTTTTTCGATGATGGCGACTTTTGCCGTCTCTTCGAAGTATGAAATCGGATATTCCTTGCCCGTATAGGGCGACACGATTGGATCTTTGTTCAGATCGTAGAATTTGCGCCCGGTTTCGGGGCAAACGCGTTTTATTCCAAGTTCCGGTTTTGCCACTGTCGAAGCCTCTTGAACTGGCAGGAAGGTGGGGGCAAGCGCGCCCGGCTTCCCGCTTCGGCGGGTCCGGTCCCCATAATGATGTTGAACGCGGCTGTCAAAGCCATTCTCGATGAAAAACGAACCAATCCGGATGACGTGGCCCCTGAGCCTGTGCTAGTCAGCCAATCGCAGCGCCGGGCCTCCGGCCAATCCTGACCAGACCAGCTGGAAAACTCTCCATGGGCCACGCCACCATAACGCTTCGTCCCGCCACCGCCGCAAGGAGCCCTGCGCTCAAGGGCGACATCCGCATCCCCGGCGACAAGTCGATTTCGCACCGGTCCTTCATGTTCGGCGGCCTGGCCTCCGGCGAGACCCGGATCACCGGCCTGCTCGAAGGCGAGGACGTGATCAACACCGGCAAGGCGATGCAGGCCATGGGGGCTTCCATCCGCAAGGACGGCAGCACCTGGATCATCAACGGCGTCGGCAATGGCTGCCTGCTCGCTCCCGAAGCGCCGCTTGATTTCGGCAATGCCGGCACCGGCTGCCGGCTGACCATGGGTCTGATGGGCCCCTATGATTTTGAAACGACTTTTATCGGCGACGCGTCGCTGTCGCGCCGGCCAATGGGGCGCGTGCTCGATCCGCTCAGGCAGATGGGCGTCCAGGTCAGGGCCGAAGCCGGCGACAGGTTGCCCGTCACCCTGCGCGGGCCCCGTGCGCCTGCCCCGATCAGCTACCGCGTTCCCATGGCCTCGGCCCAGGTCAAGTCGGCCGTGCTGCTGGCGGGCCTCAACATTCCAGGCATTACCACGGTGATCGAGCCGGTGATGACCCGCGATCACACCGAAAAGATGCTCAAGGGCTTTGGCGCGGCGCTGGAGGTGGACACCGACGCGGATGGCGTAAGGACAATCCGGCTTGAAGGCCGCGGCGTGCTCAAGGGCCAGACCATCGACGTTCCCGGCGACCCGTCGTCCACGGCCTTTCCGCTGGTGGCGGCGCTGATCGTGCCGGGATCGGACGTCATCATCCGCAATGTGCTGATGAACCCGACCCGCACCGGCCTGATCCAGACATTGCAGGAAATGGGCGCCGATATCGAAATCCTCGATCCCCGCCAGGCCGGCGGCGAGGATATGGCCGATTTGAGAGTCCGGTCATCCGAGCTCAAGGGCGTGACGGTGCCGGCCGACCGAGCGCCGTCGATGATCGATGAATACCCGGTGCTGGCAATCGCCGCGAGTTTCGCTCGCGGCGAAACCATGATGCCGGGCCTCGAGGAACTCAGGGTCAAGGAAAGCGACCGGCTTGCCGCCGTGGCCCGCGGGCTCGAGCTCAACGGCGTGGACTGCACCGAGGGCGAGGACTGGCTGTCGGTGCGCGGCCGTCCCGATGGCAAGGGTTTCGGCGCCCGATCGAAGGACGCCGTCGTCGCAACCTGGCTCGACCACCGCATCGCCATGAGCTTCCTGGTCATGGGGCTTGCCAGCGAGCATCCGGTCCATGTCGACGATTGCGCCATCATCGCCACCAGTTTTCCCGAATTCATGGACATGATGACCGGCATGGGCGCCGAGATCACCCGGACATGACCCGCCGGACGATCGACTTCCACTACGACCTGCTCTCGCCCTTCGCCCATGTGGCGCTGAAGCGGATGGCCGAACTGCCGGAGGATGTCACCGTCCGGCCGGTTCCGGTGCTTCTGGGCGCGATCCTTGCCCATTGGGGCCAGCGCGGCCCGGCCGAGATTTCGGCCAAGCGGCTGCATACCTACCGGCTGTCGGTGTTCCTGGGTCGCAAACATGGCCTCGACATGCGGTTTCCGCCGCGCCATCCGTTCAATCCCTTGAAGGCGCTGAGGCTGCTCGCCGGATCGGACGCCGATCTCGCCACCGTCCAGCGCGGGTTCAACTTTGTCTTTGAACAGGGCCGGGCGCCCGACACCGACGAGGAGCTTTCGGCCTTTGCCGAGGCGACCGGCCTTCCGGTTTCACTGGCAGGCGACGAGGCGGCGAAGGCGGCGCTCCGGGCCAACACCGAGCGGGCGATCGAGCGCGGCGTCTTCGGCGTCCCGAGTTTCGTCTGTCCGGCTGAGCCGGGGCATGCGGTGTTCTGGGGCGTCGACGCATTTGACATGCTTCTGGCCTGGCTTGATGATGAGATGATGTTCGACCGCGAGCCCTATCGCCATCTCGATGCGGTCACGATCGGAATAGAACGCAAGTGAATGGCCCCGCCGTTGCACCCGGACACCGGGCGGCATATCGCCATTTGCCTGCTGGATCCAACTCATCCTCAGCCGGGACCTAGGCACCATGTATGTACCGCCGCACTTTGCCGAGACAGACGAGACCGCCATGCGGGCGCTGATTGCCGCCCATCCGCTGGGGTTGCTGATCTCCTCGTCCGCAACAGGCGTGCTTGCCAATCCCGTGCCCTTCCTTGTCTCGGTCAGCAACAGTGTCACCCTGCTTCGCGCCCATCTCGCGAGAGCCAATGAGCAATGGCGCCATGTCAGGGACGGCGCGGAGGTGCTCGTGGTGTTTCAGGGGGCCCAAACCTATGTGACGCCGTCCTGGTATGCGGCCAAGGCCGAGCACGGCAAGGTGGTGCCCACCTGGAACTACGCCATGGTCCAGGCGCGTGGGTCCGTGCGGGTGCATGAGGGCTCCGACTGGCTGCGCCCGCAGGTAGGTGAGCTGACCGACACGCATGAGGCCGGCAGGCCGGAGCCCTGGAAGGTCGATGATGCACCGGACGCCTTCGTGGCGGCGCAGTTGCGCGGGATTGTCGGCATTGAAATCACTGTCCGGCAATTGACCGGCAAATGGAAGGTGAGCCAGAACCGGCAGGAGGCTGACCGGCATGGCGTTCACGCCGGATTGACCCGCGACGCAGAGGACGAGATGGCAAAACTGGTGGCTCTTTATGGCGGACTTGCAGACAGATGAGGCGCCCGGAATGATACCCCCCCGGAAGAGCGTGCCCCCGCATATCGTGATCGCAGTCGACGGTCCGGCGGCGGCGGGAAAGGGCACCCTGTCGCGCCGGCTGGCCCAGCACTATCGCCTGCGTCATCTCGATACCGGCCTGACCTACCGCGCGACCGCCCACGCGCTTGGCGAGCGCGGGCTGCCGCTCGATGACGAGGATGTGGCCGCCAGGATCGCCGGCGACCTGGATCTTTCCGATCTCGACCGCTCGGTTCTTTCAGCCCATGAGATTGGCGAGGCAGCGTCGAAGGTCGCGGTCATGCCCAAGGTTCGCAAGGCCCTGGTCGAAGCGCAACGCGGCTTTGCCGCGATGCCGCCCGGTGCGGTGCTCGATGGCCGCGATATCGGAACGGTTGTCTGTCCCGATGCCCTTGTCAAATTCTATGTGACGGCGAGCCCTCAGACCCGCGCACGCCGCCGTCATGATGAAATCGTCGGCAATGGTGGGCACGCCGATCTGGCGGCAATCCTGGCCGACATCGAAAGGCGCGATGCGCGCGACACGGGCCGCACCGATTCGCCGCTGCGCCCCGCGTCCGATGCGCACTTGCTAGATACAACCGAAATGGGTATAGAAGCCGCGTTCGAAGCTGCGCGTAACCTTGTGGATACTGCGCTCGAACATTGAACGAACGCCAGCGAGCCTGTCCCGCGCCGTATGTGTCCCGCCTCGATGAAGGTCAGGGACAGACAGGCATCGCCGGTCCGACCAACACCAACCAGGCGCATCCGACCGCACGATGATTACGCGGTCGCCAGGAGAATTCATGTCACAAACTGCCAACATGACAGAGGAATTCGCATCTCTGTTTGCTGAATCCCTTGCCACGCAGGACCTCGCCGAAGGCTATGTCGCCAAGGGCATCGTCATCGCCATCGAGAAGGACGTCGCCATCATCGACGTCGGCCTCAAGGTCGAGGGCCGCGTGCCGCTGAAGGAATTCGGCGCCAAGGCCAAGGACGGCACGCTGAAGGTCGGCGATGAAGTCGAAGTCTATGTCGAGCGGATCGAAAACGCGCTGGGCGAAGCCATGCTGTCGCGCGAGAAGGCTCGCCGCGAGGAAAGCTGGGTCCGTCTCGAAGAGAAGTTCAATGCGCAGGAGCGCGTCGAAGGCGTTATCTTCAACCAGGTCAAGGGCGGCTTCACCGTCGATCTCGATGGCGCCGTGGCCTTCCTGCCGCGCAGCCAGGTCGACATCCGCCCGATCCGCGACGTCTCGCCGCTGATGCACATCACGCAGCCGTTTGAAATCCTCAAGATGGACAAGCGCCGCGGCAACATCGTGGTTTCGCGCCGCACCGTGCTCGAGGAAAGCCGCGCCGAACAGCGTTCGGAAATCGTGCAGAACCTCGAAGAAGGCCAGACCGTTGAAGGCATGGTCAAGAACATCACCGATTACGGTGCGTTCGTTGATCTCGGCGGCATTGACGGCCTGCTGCACGTCACCGACATGGCCTGGCGCCGCGTCAACCACCCGTCGGAAATCCTGTCGATCGGCCAGACCGTCAAGGTCCAGATCATCCGCATCAACCAGGACACGCACCGCATCTCGCTGGGCATGAAGCAGCTGGAAAGCGATCCGTGGGATGGCATCGGCGTCAAGTACCCGGCCGGCAAGCGCATCACCGGCACCGTGACCAACATCACCGACTACGGCGCATTCGTCGAGCTGGAGCCGGGCATCGAAGGCCTGATCCACGTTTCGGAAATGTCCTGGACCAAGAAGAACGTGCACCCCGGCAAGATCCTGTCGACAACGCAGGAAGTTGACGTGGTCGTTCTTGAAGTCGACCCGAACAAGCGTCGTATTTCCCTCGGCCTCAAGCAGACACTCGAGAATCCGTGGGAAGTGTTCGCCCAGACCCACCCTGCCGGCACCGAAGTCGAAGGCGAAGTCAAGAACAAGACCGAGTTCGGCCTGTTCATCGGCCTCGAAGGCGATGTCGACGGCATGGTCCACCTCTCCGACCTCGACTGGAACCGTCCGGGCGAGCAGGTCATCGAGGAGTTCAACAAGGGCGACATGGTCAAGGCCGTCGTGCTTGACGTCGATGTCGACAAGGAACGCATCTCGCTCGGCATCAAGCAGCTTGGCAAGGATTCGATCGGCGATGCAGCCGCTTCGGGCGACCTGCGCAAGAACTCCGTTGTCTCGGTCAAGGTGACCGCGGTGAATGACGGCGGCATCGAAGTGGCCCTGGTTGATCACGAGGACCTGTCTTCGTTCATCCGCCGCTCCGACCTGTCGCGTGACCGCGACGAGCAGCGCCCCGAGCGCTTCTCGGTCGGCCAGGTTCTCGACGCCCGCGTGACCAACTTCTCCAAGAAGGACCGCAAGGTCGGCCTGTCGATCAAGGCCCTGGAAATCGCCGAAGAGAAGCAGGCCGTCGCACAGTTCGGCTCGTCCGACTCGGGCGCCTCGCTCGGCGACATCCTGGGCGCCGCGCTGAAGAAGCAGAGCGGCGACGAATAGTCAGCCCTCTCTTCAGGAGCCCCAACACATCACCCCGCCGGAGCGATCCGGCGGGTTTTTTGATGGCCGCGGCGCCGATGATTGCTAGGGTCTCGTCGCTTGCGTCATCCTCCCTTCTCCCTCTGGGAGAAGGGAGGATGACTCGCCTGGGAGGACGTCCCGTTGGGGGCGCCCCCCTCGTTCCGTCACCCTCGCCCTTGTGGCGAGGGTCTACTGACGGCCGCCCCGTAACCACCGCTCCAGCGGGAAACCCGAGCGTCCCGTGGATCCGCGGGGCTGGCCCTAGGGAGGAAGACTCGGCTGGGTCCGGACCATCGTTTTCGTCATCCTCGGGCTCGTCCCGAGGATCTACAGATGGCCACCCGCAACTGCCGGTCCAGTGGGAAACCCGATAGTCCCGTAGATCCTCGGGACAGGCCCGAGGATGACGGCGGAGGGGGAGCACAATGCAGTTTCAACAGCCTTCCTGGACGACCCAACAGTCCCCAAAACGTGGACAAAATCCCACCCCATCCTCAACCATTCCAATCCCTTACCCAAAAATCCCTCTCGTTTTATCCCCGCCTTCCGCACCCATGCCATACTCCTGTCACTCCCGCCGCCGGATGGATCGCAGACGGTGCGGTCCGGGCGGGAGGAAGGCCTCCTGGCCTCGTCGTAACGTGCGGCGGGATCCAGGGGGAGGCGGAGGCCGGCGTGCTCCGCTGGCAGCGGGTCGTCCCTCACGGGAGGACCGGGCCAAGCCAGCCACCGGACTCGCCCTCGCCTACGGAGCTCGTCGTCAGGCGAGATCAGCGTAGGGACGGCGGGACGGGCCTGTGGCGGATTGTGGGGTGATTGACCCCGGGATTCGTGCCGGACGCGCTCCACGCCCAAAAGCCAAGGCCTCGTCCGGGCCGAAGCTCAAGGGCAAGGCAGACGCCTGTCGGATGCGGACATCATCCGGCAAATCTCGGGCCGCGCGCGCGTTGCGCCACCCCGGTGCATGCAAACCATGCACCACCCAAACCCAATTCCGAAGGCAAAGCCCGCGTGCGGCCCTCCGGACTGAAATCCTCCCCATCACCCCGGCGGGTTGCCCGCGCGGGATCGCAGTCGCGTGCCGGCGGTGGAAGGTCTCGTTTGAAGCAGCCGGTCTCGATCCGAAATTGCCCGCGGCGTTGCGAACGCGCTCTGAACCAACCGGTTGCGAGCGCCCGGACCCTTGTCCGGACGCTGCAATGGCTGTGGCAGCCTATTTCGCCGTGATGACGACCATGACCAGCTTGCCGTCCATGCGGACCGGGCCGTCTTCCGTGGCGCCGAGCGTGTATTCGAAAATACCCGTCCGCGTGCCGCCTTCCTCGCCATGAAGCATCAGCATCAGCTTGTCGCCGCTTGCGACCGGCTCGGTCAGGATGGCAGCCGCGTCCATGTTCTCACCGGCCTTGAGCGGCGCATAGCCAACCACCGGACCGGGCTTCATCTCATCGTCGGTGCGGTGGACCACGAGCCAGCCATTGGCGGGCGCCGTGACCGAGGAGGCGGTGACCGTACCACCTGATACGTCCTGATCTTCGCCCATCACGCCCATGCCGGCATGGCTTGCGGCTAACGCGTAGGACCCGCTCAGGCCGATGGCGAAGCTGGCCGAAGCTGCGAGAAGTGTCTTTTTCATATCAATCTCCTTTGAAAATCGAACGGCGCTGAGGCACCGACATTCCAAGAGACGAAGACCGCAGGCAGAAAGTTTCAGATTCACGGGATTTATTCGGCGAGCTTTTGCAATTGCCGCCTGAGCGCTTCGACCGCGCTCATCTTGCGTTCCGGAAAATCAGGTCGCCAACAGGACCATTCCGACTGATCCGGCCGGCCAAGGCGACGACGCGCGCCCGCATCAGCTGTGCGCAAAAATGTCGGTTTCTTCCCAGCCCAGCAGGTCGAGCTTGGCGCGGGTCGGCAGGAATTCGAAGCAGGCTTCCGCATGAGCCTCGCGGCCGTCGCGCACCAGCCGTTCGGTGAGCTTGCGGGTGAGCGCATGCAGGTGCAGCACATCGGAGGCGGCATACTCAAGCTGGGCCTGTGTGAGTGTCTCGGCGGCCCAGTCCGAGGATTGCTGCTGCTTGGACAGATCGATGTCGAGAAGCTCCTTGGTCACATCCTTGAGCCCGTGGCGATCGGTGTAGGTGCGGCAGAGCCGCGAGGCGATCTTGGTGCAGAACACCGGCGTGGCGGTGACGCCGAAGGCATTGTAGAGCACGGCGATGTCGAACCGGCCGAAATGGAACAGCTTGCGCTTTTCCGGGTCCTCAAGCAGGGCGACAAGATTGGGCGCACTTGTCTGGCCCTTGGCGATCTGGATCACATCGGCCGATCCGTCGCCGGGCGACAGCTGCACCACGCACAGCCGGTCGCGTCGCGGCACCAGGCCCAATGTCTCCGTGTCGATGGCGATATCGCCTGTATAGCGCGCCATTGCTTGATCGGAAATGTCGCCCCTGTGGGTCCGGATCTCGGCCATTGTGCTGTGTCCTGTTTCGACGTCCTGCCGGCTATAGACCGGGGACGCGGTGTCGCGCAAGGAAACGGCCGGGC
The DNA here is from genome assembly GCA_019084245.1 of Hoeflea sp. Taxonomy (GTDB): domain Bacteria; phylum Pseudomonadota; class Alphaproteobacteria; order Rhizobiales; family Rhizobiaceae; genus Hoeflea. The sequence goes on along the minus strand of JAHRFE010000028.1, from coordinate 493,186 downwards.
AATCTCTTGCCCGGCCGTCCCGATCCTTCATCCGGCCCGCAGGCCGCCGACCCATCAATAGGGGCAGGCGTTGTCCGACATGTAGTCGTGCACGGTGATCTTGCCGGCGATGATGTCGGCCTTGGCGGCTTCCACGGCGGCCTTCATCTCGTCATTGACCAGCGGCGCATTGTTGTCGTCCATGGCGTAGTCGACGCCGTCCTCGGCGAGGCCCAGCGAGCTGAAGCCGTAGGAGAACGTGTCATTCTTGGCGTCCATGAAGGCATTGTAGACGGCCACATCGACGCGCTTGACCATCGAGGTCAGCACCTTGCCCGGCTGCAGGCCGTTCTGGTTGGAATCGACGCCGATGCCGAGCTTGCCGGCGTCGGCCGCTGTCTGCAGCACGCCGATGCCGGTGCCGCCGGCGGCCGCATAGATCACGTCGGAGCCCTGGTCGATCTGCGACTTGGTGATCTCACCGCCCTTGACCGGGTCGTTCCACGCGTCCGGCGTCGTGCCGGTCATGGCTTCAAGCACCTTGGCGTCGGGATTGGTGGCCAGCACGCCGCCCTTGTAGCCGCAGGCGAACTTGCGGATCAGCGGGATGTCCATGCCGCCGATGAAGCTCACTGTACCGGTCTGCGACGCCTTGGCGGCCATCACGCCGACCAGATAGGAGCCTTCCTGTTCCTTGTAGACCACGGACCGCACGTTGGGCTTGTCGACCACCATGTCGATGATGGCGAAATTGGTGTCCGGATATTCTGCGGCGATCTTCTCGAGCGCCGAGGCCCAGGAGAAACCGGCCATGACGATCGGGTTGTTGCCGTCCTTGGCGAAGCGGCGCAGCGCCTGCTCGCGCTGGGCGTCATTGGCGATTTCGAAATCGCGGTACTCGATCCCGGTCTCGGTCTTGAACTTCTCGGCGCCGTTGAAGGCAGCCTCGTTGAAGGATTTGTCGAACTTGCCGCCGAGGTCATAGATGATTGCCGGCTTGATGTCGGCGGCCATGGCGGTCGCCGACATGGCGGCCATAGCGAGGAAGCTCAAAAGCGTGCGTTTCATGATGTGCAGCCCTGTAGGTTATCTGTTGATCTTTATGGGTCCTCCCGCATGCCCGGATGGGCAGACCTGCGGAATGTGCCGGCCGAGCGAGACCGGAAGCGCATATCCTTGCATGGCTTTGGGCAGAAGCCAACGCCGATTTTTGAGCCCGCACGGAGAAACCGCCGGCGTTCGCGTCATCGGACGAGCCTCAATCCGGTCAGGCTTTACGCCAGGTCGGGCAACCCAACCCCGGTCCCCTTCAGGCCGGTTCGGGCGCCGGGATTTCTGGCTGCATGCTGCTGGTGGTTGGTCTCCGCATAATGGAACTCGGTGAGCGGTGCGATCGCGGTGACAATCCGTCCGCCGTGCCCGGCTGCCGTCAGGGCTTCCTGATAGGTCTGGCGGGCCGCTCCGGCCTGTTCGAGCTGCAAGGGACTCGTCGTGAAGATCGCCGAGCGGAAGAAAGTGCCGATGTCATTGCCCTGCCGCATCGCCTGGGTCGGGTCATGGCCTTCAAAGAAGATCCTGAGCAAGGCGCGGTAAGTGATCACGTCCGGGTCGAAGACCACCATGACTGTCTGGGCGTGCCCTGTGAGGCTTGTCATCAGTTCCTGATAGGTCGGATTGGGGGTGAAGCCGCCAGCATAGCCGGCTGCGGTGACATGGACCCCGTGGAGCGGCCAGAACAGTCTCTCGGCAGCCGAGAACCGCCCCATGGCGAAACAGGCGATCTCCGACCCTTGCGGGAAAGGCCCCTTCAGCGGCCGGCCATTGACGAAATGGGTGGAAGCGGTTTCGACCGGATCGGCGCGGCCCGCAAGCGCTTCTGCTGCGGTCGGCATGGTGGTCTTGCGTTGAAACATCTCGACCAGAAACATGGCAACTCCTTCTGCCGCCGCGATAAGGCATCCCGCATCGACCTTGATCCGACCGGCGGCGGATCAAGGCCGTCACCAAAGTCAAATGGTCAGGCCGCGAACCGGCCTGCCGGTCTGGTCCGGCGATGCCCTGCCAGATAGAAGATCAGCGACAAGACCAGGAAGACGGCAAAGGCCGGCTGCGCCAGGACCCACAGGGCGCCCGGATCCCAGACCCAGGCCGGCAGATAGCTGGCAAACAGACCCTGAAACAGCGCCAGCGTCTCGGGACTGTTGCTCGACCAGGCGTCCATCAGCGGGGTCAGGACCGGCTGCCCTGCCGCGACGGATTGAATGGCGTCGACCAGCCCGGCGATCACCGCGAACACCAGAAAAATCATGCTCACCACCCGTGCCACAAACCGCATGCAAAACCTCCGGTACGCTCAAGGCCCAAGGCCGGGCATCATAGCCGTGCCCATGGCACCCGCGCCCCTGACATAAAGCCCGGAAAACATTCATGCAATGGCCGGCAGGAATTGCCACTGGCGGCGGCAGGTCCAAAACGGCCGCCGCGCCGGGCGTTGGCCGTGCGTTGAATGAAGCCCACAGAGGCCGCAGTCGAATTTAAGGCTGCTGCAAAGATTTTTCCTTGAATCGATACCGATTTAAGGAATCATGCAGGAGCACTTTGAACGACTGCATGATTCCCCGGATCAATTTCGACCTGGGGAATCATGCAGCAGGGCAAGAACCGGTTATGGCGAAATGGAGCCCGGAAGGCGTCGTCCTGGCCTTCATTGCGCATGCGATCTGATCCCCAGTCCCTCAAACCGAACATTGTCTCTCCAAACCGCCAGATAGCAGTTGCCAAGAGAAGCGTCTTGGCTATAGTGCCGCCCGATCCGGACCGGAGATTTGCGGCGATACAATGCCGGCTTTTCCGTCAGGGCGACCGCCTTGACAGCGGCCGGCATGTCCGGGTACTTGCCCGTCAGACGGATATGCGGAGAGGTGGCCGAGTGGTCGAAGGCGCACGCCTGGAAAGTGTGTAGGCGGGGAACCGTCTCGAGGGTTCGAATCCCTCTCTCTCCGCCAGCCCCTCGGGGCACCCCAGGATCCTTCGGAAATCATCATCGTCGCAGTCCATGCGTTAAGCCGCCTTTCTGCCAGCCGGACTGGGCTGAAGCATGGGGGCTCAGCAGCGGGGCTTTGCCTGACTAAAACGGTGTTGACCTGTAGGATCAAGCCCACAGCCGGGACATCGAAATGAGAGCCGTGACTGGCAAAGTGCGGCTCGGAGCCGAAGGACGCGAAGCCATCTCCCATCCTTTCCGTTCCTGGCGGGCAAGCGGGGCCGGGATCCCTCCCAGGCCCCCAGACCCACAAGCCCCGAGGGCTCAGCCGAACGGAAAGCGTTTGCCGTCGCGGTTGATCATGACCAGACTGCCGCCATCATGGACGATGCGGTCACACCGGCGGCCACCGCTGTTGAAGGTGACGCAGATGCGTCCTCTGCTGATCGTGTAGCGGCCCGGATTGCCGCCGCGGAACAGGTAGGTGCCGTCGGTATTATAGGTCATGGCATTGTTGATGGTGTTGCCGACAGCCACGGCCTCGATCTCCGCGACCGTCGCCGGGCGTTCGGAGCTCGATGCCGCAGTCGATCCGCTCGATCCCGACTGGCAGGCGGCGAGAGTGGCGATGGCGCCTGCCAGGACAAGCAGCCTGAACCGGCTGGCGATGCGTGCGATGGTGTTCATGTTTGCGTCTCCTCTTCTGGTGTGATTTGACGCATTCTGGCGATCGGTTCCGAGCGCGCATCATGCAATTGCACCAGACAGCGGGTGTTTTCGATGGGGCTATTTTCGTGTGAATCGCCGCGCAGGATACACGGCGCCGACAGCGCGCACGGCTCGGGCCACGAGCTCGGTCTGGCGCCCGACGCCCAGTTTCGCCGAAGCCGAGGCGACCTGCGAGCGGGCGGTATTGTAGCCGATGCCTGCCGCGTCGGCGGCCTCGCGCAAGCCGCCTCCGTTGGAGAGAGCGGACACGATGCGGGCCTCGGCCGGAGTCAGTCCGAGCGCCGTCTCGATGATTTCAGGAGGGTTGGACAGCACTTCGTCGGCATCGGCGACAACCAGCAGAACCTCGCGATTGCGGTCCCGGAAATGGCGCAAGACCGAATCGCGCTGGGAGCCGGTGCCGACGGGAATGCAGTAGCCGGACAGCCGCGGACGATCCCCGTCGGGAATGGCGAAGGGGCCTTCGGGCACCAGGCTCATCGCTACGCGCCGCACCCTGGCTTCGATCGCCTTCGTCACCGCCGCGGCGCCGCTCCGCACCATTCGGTTGCGGCCAATCGCCAGCGAGCAGTCTTCGCTGCCAGCCAGCCGCATGCCGGCCTCGTTCATTTCCAGCACCTTGCAGTTGCGGTTGACCAGGTAGGCGGCGGTGGGGATGGTCTCCAGCCAGAAGACAGCGGTCTCCGGCCGGTCGCGCTTCAGTTCCAGATCCATCATCAAGGCGAAAGCGCTCTTGAGATGCGGAAATATCACCCGGAGCGAGCGTTCGAGCTTCTGGCGATCCTGTTCTGAGTAGCGGCGCGGGATGTCGACCGTCAGCATCGCCACGTCCTCGCCGTCCCGGTAGACCCACAATCCCATCGATGAGTTCAGTTCGTCGCGTGGACGGAAAAACAGGTTGTAGATGTCGAGATGCTCATAGTCATGCGACGAGATGAAGTCGCGCGTATCGACCAGTCCGCGATGGGCGAAGGGTGCGGAGAGGGCTGGAATGGCGTTGAGGTGGGCGACGGGAAGATAGTCTCTCCAAAAATCCGCGTCGTAATTGAATCCCACCGCGATGTGATAGGCGACCGGGCGAACGCAAATGGCCTGCCAACTGAATCGGATATCGGGAAAGTGGCTGGTGTAGACCCTGAGCGGGGTCTCGATACCGTCTCCGCGCAGGATCGACTGGTAGACTTCCGTGATGAAGGCAATGTCATGCGCCTCTTGCGGGACTTCGATCGGAACTTCTCCATTCGTTGTGCGCGACTAACAAAGCGATCATTGTTTTTGCGATCGGCCTCGGCCGATCAGATGGCGGTCGTTGCGCCAGGTGGAGCGGTGTCGCTGAACCACGTCACACCTTCCATGAGCCCAAGCAAACATGAAAATGCCCCGGTCATCAACCCCCAGGTCGCGCCGCCCGCGGATCAAGGAGGCTGGGCTCTCGGGGGCGATGCCGCAGGAGGCACACATCAAAAAGGCCACCCGCGAGGGGTGGCCTTCGTGAATTCCAGCGCCGGTTGGACGCCTGCCCGATCGCTTCGCGAAGGACCGGGACTTGCCAGTATCACCGGCTCTTCAGAGGCTGCTCCGAAGACCGGCAATCCGTATCGTACGAACCGGCTTTTGGGAATCACTCGACATCGGATCACCTCCTTTCAATTGTTGAAGACACGTCAGTCTGTATCGGGTTTTGACCGATTGCAAGGGCAAAAGCTTCATCCAATTTTCAGCCGCCCAGCTGGATCTTGCAGCTCGCCCGCAAGGGCGCCCAGTTGGAGGCGATTCCGCCCGAGCCGGCAACGAGGATGCGGTATTCGGCATCAATGGCGGAATTGACCTCGAAATCGCGCTTGATCGTGGCCATTGCGCCCGCACCCGAGGCGGCCTTCACGGCTTCGGCCTTGAAAGGCCCGGCAACGCCGCCGCCCTTGCGGACAATCATGTAAGACACCGTTCCGGGCTTGCTGGTGAAAATCCAGCCGGTCGATTTGGCTGGCGCCGGACAGGTGTTGGATGCTGGCGACTTGATGGCGAATTGCGCGGACTTGACCAGCATCGGTCCATCCTGCGGCGCGGCCAGCTTTTGTCCGGCAAATGCCGGGACTGAGATCAACATGGCTGCAGCGGTCAAGATCATGGTGGTTTTCATGGCGGTGGTTCCTTGTTTCCCGAATGTGATGCCCTGATCATGCACTGCCCTCTCTGAACCGTCCCGAAACAGGCTCTTCATCTCGCATTCATGAAAAAAGCCCGCCGGAATGATCTGGCGGGCTCCATGGTTTCAAGGCGGTTCTTCCGCCGGCATACGAATTTCAAGATCAGGCTTTCGCCTGCATGCCGGGCATCAGCCTTTTTTCTTGTTCTGCCGGTTGGCGATCAGGTCATCGACCACGCCGGGATCGGCCAGCGTCGAGGTGTCGCCCAGCGCGCCGAATTCGTCCTCGGCGATCTTGCGCAGGATCCGGCGCATGATCTTGCCCGAGCGGGTCTTGGGCAGGCCCGGCGAGAACTGGATCTTGTCGGGCGAGGCGATCGGCCCGATCTCGTGGCGGACATGGTTGACCAGCGCCTTGCGCAGCTCGTCGGTGCCCTCCTGCCCCTCCATCAGGGTGATGTAGCAGTAGATGCCCTGGCCCTTGACGTCGTGCGGATAGCCGACGACGGCGGCCTCCGAGACCGAATCATGCGACACCAGCGCGCTTTCGACTTCCGCCGTGCCCATCCGGTGCCCGGAGACGTTGATCACGTCGTCGACGCGGCCTGTGATCCAGTAGTAGCCGTCCTCGTCGCGGCGGCAGCCGTCTCCGGTGAAGTACTTGCCCTTGTAGGTGGAGAAATAGGTCTGGATGAAGCGCTCGTGATCGCCATAGACGGTGCGCATCTGCCCCGGCCAGGAATCGGTGATGCACAGATTGCCTTCCGCCGTGCCTTGCAGCACATCGCCGTCGCTGTCGACCAGCTGCGGCTGCACCCCGAAGAACGGCCGCGTCGCCGACCCCGGCTTGAGTGCCGTGGCGCCCGGCAGCGGCGTGATCAGGATGCCGCCGGTCTCGGTCTGCCACCAGGTGTCGACGATCGGACAGCGCTTCTCGCCGACCACATTGTAGTACCAGATCCAGGCTTCCGGATTGATCGGCTCTCCCACCGATCCGAGCGTCCTCAGCGACTTGCGCGAGGTCTTGGTCACATGGTCGTCGCCCGCCCCCATCAGGGCGCGGATCGCCGTGGGTGCGGTGTAGAAGATATTGACCTGATGCTTGTCGACAACATCCCAGAACCGGCTCGGCGTGGGATAGTTCGGCACCCCTTCAAACATCAGCGTGGTCGCGCCATTGGCGAGCGGGCCGTAGACGATGTAGGAATGCCCGGTGACCCAGCCGACATCGGCGGTACACCAGTAGACATCGCCCTCGTGATAGTCGAAGACATATTCATGGGTCATCGACGCATAGACCAGATAGCCGCCGGTGGTGTGCAGCACGCCCTTGGGCTTTCCGGTCGAGCCCGATGTGTAAAGGATGAACAGCGGATCCTCCGCCTTCATCTTGGCGGGCGGACAGTCGGGCTTGGCCGCAGCAATCGCCTCGTGGTACCAGATGTCGCGATCGGAAAACCACTCGATCTTTCCGGCGGTCCGCTGCACCACCAGCACGTTCTTGACGATGACACCATCGCGCTCGGCAATCTTGATGGCGAGGTCGACATTGTGCTTGAGCGGGACCTTCTTGCCGCCGCGAAGCCCTTCATCGGCAGTGATGACAAAGGTTGATTCGCAATCGGAGATGCGGCCTGCCAGGGCGTCAGGCGAGAATCCGCCAAAAACGATCGAATGGATGGCGCCGATGCGGGTGCAGGCCAGCATTGCATAGGCGGCTTCGGGAATCATCGGCATGTAGATCGTGACCCGGTCGCCCTTCTTGACACCCTTGGACTTCATCACATTGGCGAGGCGGCACACCTGATCGTAAAGCTGGCGATAGGTGATCTTCTTGTCGTCATAGGGATTGTCGCCCTCCCAGATGATTGCCACCTGATCGCCGCGCTTTTCCAGATGCCGGTCGATGCAATTGTAGGACACATTGGTCAGGCCGTCCTCGAACCACTTGATGGCGACCTTGCCGGTGAAGCTGGTGTTCTTGACCTTGGTGTAGGGCTTGAACCAGTCGATCCGCTTGCCGTGCTTGTCCCAGAATTTCTCCGGATCCTTGATGCTCTGCTTGTACCATTTCTGATATGTCTCATCATCGATCAACGCTCTGGATTTTGCATCTTTCAGGATCTTGTACGGTTTCTGTGGCATTGGAACCTCCTCACTAACGGGCATGCGCTTGCTGTCATAATAAGCCCAACCCGGCTTCCATGGCGATCATTAATACCAGCGCAGCGTGTCGCGGCAATTAGACCTTGGGCCGGTTCCGCGAAACCCCAACGCAACAATTGCAATTGACCGGGCTTGCGGTTATAACGACGCCGATTTCCCGGAAATGGTGGTTTCATCCACGGCCCGCGCCCCCGGAGCGGACGGACAGGAGGATTGTATTCATGGCACAGCAGCTTCTCATGCCAAAGGCGACCGCCGTCTGGCTTGTCGACAACACCGCACTGAGCTTCGATCAGATCGCGCAATTCTGCAAGCTTCACCCGCTTGAGGTCAAGGCGATCGCCGATGGCGAAGCCTCGCAAGGCATCAAGGGTCTGGATCCGGTGGCGACCGGTCAGCTTTCGCGCGACGAGATTTCGGTCGCCGAAGCCAATCCCGAGCACAGACTGAAGCTTTCCGACCCGAAGGTTCATGTGCCCGAAAACAAGCGCAAGGGTCCGCGCTACACGCCGGTGTCCAAGCGCCAGGACCGTCCCAACGCGATTCTGTGGCTGGTGCGCAATCATCCCGAACTCAAGGACGCGCAGATCTCCCGCCTGGTCGGCACCACCAAGTCCACCATCGAGCAGATTCGCGGACGCACCCACTGGAACGCGGCGAACCTGACGCCGATGGATCCGGTGACGCTGGGTCTGTGCACGCAGATCGATCTCGATCTGGAAGTGGAACGCGCGTCGAAGAACCGCGGTGCGGCGCCTGAAGCCGATCACGGCAGCGTCCTGGTTTCGGTCCGCGAAACTGAGGCCGCCAATCTGGCTGCAGAGGATGGCGGCGAGAAGGAAATCGACGCCGATGCGGTCTTCGCCAAGCTCTCGTCGATGAAGCGCGCCGAACCGGAAGACGAGGACGACGACCGCTGAGCGGTTCTCGACCCGGCCCGGTCATCGGCCCGGCAATGTCGGGTGCGGGACTTCATGCAAGACCTCTGGCGCAAGCCGGAGGTTTTTTGCTATGAGGGGGGTGAGGCAACGTGCGCCGGCAGAGCCGTCCTGAAGCACGCCTCCGACGACTGACACGCTCCCGGGCATCGAATATGTCCTGAATCCCTGCGGCGAGACTGCGCCTGATCCCGGGCCGGACCATCCCGCTGTATTGTGCATTGCACAATTCTGCAAACTGCGCACAATGTGGTCATGACCGACCGGCTGCCGTCTGTGCTGATCATTGATGAGAATACAACCCGCGCTTCCATCATCGAGGCGGGCCTTTCGGCTGCCGGGCACACCAGGGTCACCGTCATCAATGAAATGCACGGCATTGCCGCCAAGATCGCGCTGCATGAACCCGACGTGATCGTCATTGATCTGGAAAACCCCAATCGCGACATGCTGGAAAACATGTTTCAGCTTTCCCGCGCTGTGAAACGGCCGATCGCCATGTTTGTCGACCGTTCCGACAAGGAGGCCATGCAGTCGGCGATCGATGCAGGGGTATCGGCCTATGTCGTTGACGGCCTGCGTCAGGAACGGGTCAAGAGCATTCTCGACATGGCGATCAGCCGGTTCAATGCATTCTCCAGGCTGGAGCGGGAGCTCGAGGAGGCGCGCGGCGCGCTTGAAGAGCGCAAGGTGGTCGACAAGGCCAAGGGACTGATCATGAAGTCGCGCGGCGTCGACGAAGAGACCGCCTACAAGCTGCTGCGCAAGGCGGCGATGAACGGAAACAGGAAAATCACCGATGTCGCCGAAAGCCTCGTGATGTCGGCGCGGTTGCTTGGGGATGAGGGCAAATAGATGATGACAGAGCTCACCGCCGGATTCCTGCCCTTGACCGACAGCGCTATCCTGATTGCTGCAAGGGAGCGGGGTTTTGCCGAAGCCGAAGGCCTTGCGCTCAATCTTGTGCGCGAAACCTCCTGGGCAAATGTCCGTGACAAGCTGGCCGTGGGCCAGTTCGAGATCTCCCACGCTCTCGCGCCGATGCCGATCGCCGCCAATCTGGGCCTTACTCCGTTTGACACACGGCTGATCGCGCCGATGGCATTGGGGCTCGGCGGCAACGCCATCACCGTCAGCAACAGGCTGCTGGGCGAGATGCAGCGCCAGCAGGATTTTGAGCTGCTGGACGCCAGGAGAGCGGGCGAAGCGCTGGCGAAAGTCGTGTTCGCCGGAAAGTCGGAGCGCCGTAAGCCGCTGCAGTTCGGCGTGGTGCATCCCTTCTCCGGGCATAATTTCGAGCTGCGCTATTGGCTCAGCGCCTCCGGCGTGACGCCGGAGGCGGATATCGAGATCGTCATCCTGCCGCCGTCGCTGATGGCAGATGCGCTGGCGTCGGGCCAGATCGACGGCTATTGCGTCGGCGAGCCGTGGAACACCGTCGGTGTCGCCCGCGGGGCAGGGCGGATCGTGACGACGAAATCCTCGATCTGGGCGTCGAGCCCGGAAAAAGTGCTGGCGGTTCGAGAGGAATGGGCGGACCGCGATCCGCAGACGCTGCATGCCCTGTTGCGCGCGCTCTACCGCTCCGCCGAGTGGTGCGGCCAGCCCGAGAACCATTCGGATCTTGCCGAGCTGTTGAGCCAGCCCACCTATCTCGGACAACCCGCAAGCGTCATCCTGCCCGCGCTCGATGGCTCCATTCTCGGCCGGTCAGGACCGGCGGCGACGCCGGATTTCTTCCAGCCCCACAGCCGGGTGGCGACATTCCCGTGGCAGAGCCACGCGCTCTGGTTCTATTCGCAGATGGTCCGCTGGGGCTATGTCGAGCACACCGCCCACCATGCCGGCATCGCGCGCCAGACTTTCCGGCCCGACATCTATCGAAGCGTTCTCTCGGCAATCGACGTTCCGGTGCCCTCGGCCAACTCCAAGGTGGAAGGCGCCCTCAGCCGCACCATCGCGGTCGGCGCATCCTCTCGGTTTCTCTATCTCGGGCCGGACGGATTCTTCGACGGCGCGATCTTCGATCCGGACAAGCTGGATGCCTATATCGAGAGCCAGAAAGCCTGACTGATTGTTCGCCATTGCTGCGGACTGGATATTTTTTAGCCGCCGGTTTTTGCTGCTTTGCACAATCGCTGCGCAGCGCAAAAATCGCGGGACCGGGTGAACAGGTCCAGGCTGCGTTGAAAAAACACGATAATTTCCCTTTGATCTGAACTGGCACGCTGTTTGCTTCGTTTAAGTCAGCTTTCCAAGGCTGACATCCGGGTCCAATGACGGGCCCGTACCAGGCAACGCCGCCAAACCGAAGTTCCCGCATCCTCCCGCGGCGCTTCCGGTTTGGCGGCTTTTTTATTGCGGTCAATGCACCGCCAAAGGAGACAGGGAATGACCATGAAGTTCACACGGCGTACCGCTCTCGCAGTCAGCGCACTGGCCCTGGCCTGCTCAACCATGCTGACCCAAGCCCATGCCGACATGCTGGACGTCGAGAAGGACGAGTTGAAACTCGGCTTCATCAAACTGACCGACATGGCGCCTTTGGCGATCGCCTATGAGAAGGGCTACTTCGAGGACGAGGGCCTGTTTGTCACGCTCGAGCCGCAGGCCAACTGGAAGGTGCTGCTCGACCGGGTGATCACCGGCGAGCTCGACGGCGCCCATATGCTGGCCGGGCAGCCGCTGGCCGCCACCATCGGCTTTGGCACCAAGGCGCATATCGTCACTCCGTTCTCGATGGATCTCAACGGCAACGCCATCACGGTGTCCAATGAGGTCTGGGACCTGATGAAGCCGCATCTGGAAAATGGTCCGGACGGCAAGCCGCTGCATCCGATCAAGGCGGATTCCCTGAAGAAGGTCATCGAAAAGTTCAAGGCCGAAGGCAGGGCGTTCAACATGGGCATGGTGTTCCCGGTCTCCACCCACAATTACGAACTGCGTTACTGGCTCGCATCCGGCGGCATTCATCCGGGCTTCTACTCTCCCTCGGATTCGTCCGGCCAGATCGGCGCCGAGGCGCTGCTGTCGGTGACGCCGCCCCCGCAGATGCCGGCAACGCTGGAAGCCGGCACGATCGATGGCTACAGCGTTGGCGAACCCTGGAACCAGGCCGCCGTGTTCAAGGGCATCGGCGTGCCGGTCATTACTGACTACGAGATCTGGAAGAACAATCCGGAAAAGGTCTTCGGCCTGACCAAGGAATTCACGGAAGCGTATCCCAACACCACGCTGGCGCTGACCAAGGCGCTGATCCGGGCGGCGAAATGGCTCGACGAGAATGACAACGCCAACCGGGCCGAAGCCGTCGAGATCCTAGCGCGGCCCGAATATGTCGGCGCCGACGCCGAGGTCATCGCCAATTCGATGACCGGAACCTTCGAGTACGAGAAGGGCGACAAGCGCGAGGTGCCGGACTTCAACGTGTTCTACCGGTACTACGCGACCTACCCCTATTACTCCGACGCCGTCTGGTATCTCTCGCAGATGCGCCGCTGGGGACAGATTTCCGAAGCCAGGTCGGACGAGTGGTTCGATGAAGCCGCCAGGTCGGTCTACCTGCCGGACGTCTATCTCGAGGCCGCGAAGATGCTGGTCGAGGAAGGCCATGCCGACGAGGCCGACTTCCCCTGGGACTCTGACGGCTATCGCGCGCCGACGCCCGCCGCCGACATCATCGACGGCATCGCCTACGACGGCAGGAAGCCCAACGACTATCTCGACAGCCTGAGCATCGGCCTCAAGGGCGACGAGGTCGCCGGCGGCTGAGCGGCGACGCTATTCGTGCGGAGCGCCGGATCTGGCGCTCCGCCCCGATGATTGTCTTTATCCAAGGATTTGAAACGATGGCCAACGCCACCGACACCACACCCATCGACCTGACCGGTCGCGAGAAGGTCTTTTCCGCCATCACCAGGGCCAGTGGCTGGCTCGATGCCTTGGGATTTTCCTGGCTTGTGCCGATCCTGCGCATGCTGGCCGGAGACAGCCCGCGCACCCAGATGAACGAACTCAAGCGCGTGCTGCTCATTCCGCTGATCGGGATACTCGCATTCCTGCTCGCCTGGGGCGCGCTGGCGCCGAAGGTTCAGACTTCGCTCGGCGCGGTTCCCGGGCCGGTGGAAGTCTGGGAACAGGCGGGCAATCTGTGGGAGGACCATGTCCGCGAGCGCGAGAAAGCAACGGCTTTCTATGACCGCCAGGACGAACGCAACGCAAAGCTGGCGGCCGAAGGTAAGGAGCAAAAGTTCCGCACCTATACCGGCAAGCCGACCTATGGCGACCAGATCGTCACCTCGCTGTTCACCGTCGGCCTCGGCTTCGGCATCGCCACGCTGATCGCGGTTCCGCTTGGGATCGGCTCGGGATTGTCGCGCACCTTCAACGGCGCCATCAATCCGCTGATCCAGATCTTCAAGCCGGTGTCGCCCTTGGCCTGGCTGCCGATCGTCACCATGATCATTTCGGCGACTTACGCCACCCCCTATGACTGGATGCCGAAATCGCTCCTGATCTCGGCGGTGACCGTGACGCTGTGCTCGATGTGGCCGACGCTGATCAACACGGCGCTCGGCGTGGCCTCGGTAGACAAGGACCTGATGAATGTCAGCCGGGTTCTGCAACTGCCGACCTCCCGGACCATCACCCGCGTGGTGCTGCCGTCCGCACTGCCGCTGATCTTCACCGGCCTCAGGCTGTCGCTGGGTGTGGGCTGGATGGTGCTGATCGCGGCTGAAATGCTGGCGCAGAATCCCGGCCTTGGAAAATTCGTCTGGGACGAGTTCCAGAACGGCTCGTCGCAGTCGCTGGCCAGGATCATGGTTGCGGTGCTGACCATCGGCATCATCGGCTTCATGCTCGACCGCCTGATGTTCGCACTGCAGCGCGCCTTCACCTTCTCGGCCAACCGCTAGGGGGATGGGATGACTGTTCTCGAAATTTCCGCCCTGTCGAAATCCTACGGCGAAGGCGCCGACCGCACCGAAGTGCTCAGCGACATCAACCTGAAGGTGGCTGACGGCGAATTCATCGCCATTGTCGGCTTCTCGGGATCGGGCAAAACCACGCTGATTTCGCTGCTGGCCGGCCTGATCAAGCCGGATCTGGGTGGGGTGATCTTCCGCGGTCGCGAAGTTGACAGCCCCGGACCCGAGCGCGGCGTCGTGTTCCAGTCCTACTCGCTGATGCCGTGGATGACGGTCGCGGGCAATGTGAGCCTCGCGGTCGACAGCGTGTTCAAGACAAGATCCCGCACCGAGCGGGCGGCGATTGTCGACAAATACATCGACATGGTCGGTCTCGGCCATGCGCGCGATCGCAAGCCGGCCGAATTGTCCGGCGGCATGCGCCAGCGGGTAGCCGTGGCCCGTGCGCTGGCCATGCAACCTGAAGTGCTGTTGCTGGATGAACCGCTCTCGGCGCTCGACGCGCTCACCCGCGCCAAATTGCAGGATGAGCTGGCCGACATCTGCCAGAAAGAGAAGAAGACCATCATTCTCATCACCAATGATGTGGATGAAGCGATCCTTCTGGCCGACCGGATCATTCCGCTCAAGCCCGGTCCGAACGCCACGCTGGGCCCGGATTTTCCGGTCGATATCGCCCGGCCGCGCAACCGCGCCGGAATGAATTCGGATGAGGATTTCATCCGGCTTCGCCGCGAGATCACCAGCTATCTGATGGAGGTGGGCGCCGAGCGCGGCACAGAGGCCGAACGCACGATCATACTGCCCAACATCGTGCCGATTTCGCTTGGCAGGGACCGGCTCCCCAGGGCCTATGTCGCGGCGTCAACCGCGGTGAGGGCCGAGAGTTTCCTGGAATTCAGCCAGCTCAAGAAGGTCTATCCGACGCCGAAAGGCCCGCTGACGGTCGTCGACGGTTTCGAGATGAAGATGAGGAAGGGCGAATTCACAACCCTCATCGGCCATTCCGGCTGCGGCAAGTCCACCGTGCTGTCGATGGTCGCAGGTCTCAACCCGATCACCGAAGGCGCGATCATTCTCGATGGCCGCCACATCACCCAGGCCGGTCCTGACCGCGCCGTGGTGTTCCAGGCGCCGTCGTTGATGCCGTGGCTGACGGCCTACGAGAATGTGGCGCTCGGCGTCGACCGGGTTTACCCGAACGCGTCGAAGGCCGAGCGCAACGATGTGGTGGAATACTACCTGCAGCGCGTTGGCCTGCTGGACTCGATGCACCGTCCGGCGCTGGACCTGTCCAACGGCATGAAGCAGCGGGTCGGCATTGCCCGCGCCTTTGCGCTCTCGCCAAAACTGCTGCTGCTCGATGAGCCGTTCGGCATGCTCGACAGCCTGACCCGCTGGGAATTGCAGGACGTGCTGATGGATGTCTGGAAGCGAACCCAGGTCACAGCCATCTGCGTCACCCACGATGTCGACGAGGCGATCCTGCTCGCCGACCGGGTGGTGATGATGTCGAACGGTCCCAATGCCCGCATCGGCAACATCATGGCGGTGGATCTGGAGCGCCCGCGCTCGCGCAAGGCGCTGCTCAACCATCCCGATTACTACGCCTACCGGGAAGAGCTGCTCGAATTCCTCTCCGCCTATGAAGGCGGCGCGAACCCGTCCGAAATCCAGTTGCAGTCCATTTCAGAAAAACGGTCCGCACGGGTCGCCCGCCAGAAAAGCGCGGCCGCCCGTCTGACCGCAGCGGAGTAATCCCATGACTGAGAAGCAAAAACTCGTTGTCATCGGCAATGGCATGGCGCCGGGACGAATGCTTGAACATTTGTTCGAATCGGCGCCGGATGCCTTCGACGTCACCATCTTCAACGCCGAGCCTCGCGTCAATTATGACCGCATCATGCTGTCGCCGGTGCTGTCGGGCGAAAAGAGCTTTGAAGACATCATCATCCATGGCGATGGCTGGTACATCCGGCACGGTGTGATGCTCTACAAGGGCCACAAGGTGGTGGAGATCGACCGGCAGGCCAAAACGGTCAGGTCGGAGCATGGCGAAGTGGCAAGCTACGACAAGCTGGTCATCGCCACCGGCTCCGCGCCGTTCATCATTCCCGTTCCGGGCCATGATCTGCCTGGCGTTCTGACCTACCGCGATCTCGACGATGTCGATGCGATGCTGCTTGCAGCGCAATCGCGCGGCAAGGCTGTTGTCATCGGTGGCGGACTGCTGGGTCTTGAAGCCGCAGCTGGCCTCAAGGAGCGCGGCATGGATGTCACCGTGATCCATCTGATGCCGACGCTGATGGAGCGCCAGCTCGATCCCGCCGCCGGCTATCTGCTCGAGCGTGAACTCGAAGGCCGCGGCATCAAAATCATCACCAAGGCCAGCACCAAGAGGATCATCGGCGAGACCCGCGTCGAAGGCATCGAGCTCGAGGACGGCACGATCATCCCGGCGACGCTGGTGGTCATGGCCGTCGGCATTCGACCGAGTGCCGCGCTGGCCAGGGATGCCGGACTTTCCGTCAATCGCGGCATTGTCGTCACAGACAGCATGCAGACCAGCGATCCCGGTATTTTCGCCGTCGGAGAATGCGTCGAGATCAACGGCAATGTCTACGGCCTGGTCGCGCCGCTCTACCAGATGGCGGAGGTCGCTGCCTCCCATCTCATCGGGGATATGGCCAAGCGTTTCGTCGAGACCTCGACCGCAACCAAGCTGAAGGTTACCGGCATCAATCTCTATTCGGTCGGCGATTTCGCTGAGGCTGAGGATCGCGAGGAAATCGTGCTGCGCGACGCCACGGCCGGCGTCTACAAGCGACTGGTGCTCAAGGACAACCGCATCCTCGGCGTGGTGCTCTATGGCGAAACCGCAGACGGCGCCTGGTTCTTCGATCTCCTGAAAAAGCAGACCGACATCTCCGAGATGCGCGAAACCCTGATCTTCGGCCAGGCCTATCAGGGAGGGTCCCAACTGGACCCTATGGCGGCCGTTGCAGCCTTGCCGGATGATGCGGAAATCTGCGGCTGCAACGGCGTGTGCAAGGGAAAGATCACCGGAGCCATCACCTCCAAGGGCCTGAAAGGGCTTGACGATGTACGCGCCCACACCAAGGCGTCGGCTTCCTGCGGAACCTGCACCGGCCTGGTCGAGCAGCTGCTCTCGCTGACATTGGGGGACGCCTACAATCCGGCCGCGGTCACGCCGATGTGCGGCTGCACCGGGCTCGGTCATGATGATGTGCGCCGGCTGATCAAGGCGAAGGGGCTCAAGACCATTCCGGCGGTGATGCAGGAGCTGGAATGGAAGACCTCCTGCGGCTGCGCCAAATGCCGTCCGGCGCTCAATTATTACCTGGTCTGTGACTGGCCGGATGAATATGCCGACGACTACCAGTCGCGATTCATCAACGAGCGCGTCCACGCCAACATCCAGAAGGACGGCACCTATTCGGTGGTGCCCAGGATGTGGGGCGGCATGACCTCGTCGAAAGAGTTGCGCGCCATCGCCGATGTCGTCGACAAGTTCAACATTCCGGCGGTCAAATGCACCGGCGGTCAGCGCATCGACATGCTCGGCATCAGGAAAGAGGATCTGCCCGCGGTCTGGGCCGACCTCGGCAAGGCTGGCTTCGTCTCGGGCCAGGCCTATGCCAAAGGGCTCAGGACTGTGAAGACCTGCGTCGGCACCGACTGGTGCCGCTTCGGCACCCAGGATTCCACCGGTCTCGGCATCAAGTTGGAGAAATTCATGTGGGGCTCGTGGACCCCGGCGAAGCTGAAAATGGCGGTCTCCGGCTGCCCGCGCAATTGTTCCGAAGCCACCTGCAAGGACATCGGAATCATCTGTGTCGACAGCGGCTATGACATCCATTTCGCCGGCGCCGCCGGTCTCGACATCAAGGGCACGGAAGTTCTCGGCCATGTAAAGACCGAAGACGAGGTGATGGAACACGTGGTGGCGCTGGCGCAGATGTACCGCGAGCAGGGCCGCTATCTCGAGCGCATCTACAAATGGGCCAAACGCATCGGCCTCGAAGAGATCCGCCGCCAGATCATGGACGAGCCGGACAAGCGCAAGGGTTACTACGATCGTTTCGTCTTCAGCCAGAAATTCGCCCAGGTCGATCCCTGGTCGGAACGCGTCTCGGGCAAGGACAAGCATGAATTCAACCCGATGGCGACGCTTACCCTGGAGGCTGCGGAATGAACGCGCTCACGCAAACCTGGGTCAGGATCGGCAAGATCAGCGACATCCCGCCGCGCGGCGCGCGCTGCGTCAGGAACGGCGACATGAACATCGCCATCTTCCGCACCGCTGACGACCGGGTGTTCGCGCTGGAGGACAAATGCCCGCACAAGAACGGACCTCTGAGCCAGGGTATCGTCCATGACGGCTGCGTCACCTGTCCCTTGCACAATTGGGTGATCAGCCTGGAGACCGGGGCTGCCCAAGGGGCGGACGAGGGCCAGACGCTGTCGTTCCCGGTCCGGCTCGAAGGCGACGAGATCGTGCTCGGCCTCGGCGTCCCGTCATGACCGCGGCCTGCGCGGTCAAGACAACATGTCCCTATTGCGGGGTGGGCTGTGGCGTTCTGGCGACCCTGGAGGAGGGCGGCGCCGTCACCATCAAGGGCGACCCGGACCACCCCGCAAACCAGGGCCGGTTGTGTTCCAAGGGATCGGCGCTGGGCGAGACCATCGATCTCGATGGCCGTCTGCTCTATCCGGAGATTGCGGGCGAACGCGCTGCCTGGGATGAGGCGCTGGATCTGGTGGCGTCACGTTTTTCGCAGGCGATTGTCGAGCATGGCCCCGACAGCGTCGCCTTCTATGTCTCCGGCCAGTTGCTGACCGAGGATTATTACGTCGCCAACAAGCTGATGAAGGGGTTCATCGGCTCGGCCAACATCGACACCAATTCGCGGCTCTGCATGGCGTCGTCGGTCGCAGGCCACCGCCGCGCCTTTGGCAGCGACACGGTGCCGGGCACCTATGAGGACCTCGAGCTTGCCGATCTGGTCGTGCTGACAGGATCCAATCTGGCCTGGTGCCATCCGGTTCTCTATCAGCGCATTGCCGCCGCCAAGGCCGCGCGCCCGGAGATGAAGATCGTGCTGATCGATCCGCGCCGCACCATGACCGCCGACATTGCCGATCTGCATCTGGCGATCGCGCCCGACGGCGATGTCAGCCTGTTTCTCGGGCTGCTGGCCCACATTGCGGACAATGGCTATATCGACGCGGCCTATGTCGGCGCCTTTACCACCGGCCTTGAGGACGCCGTGGCCAAAGCGCGTGCGCAGGGTCTGGCTGAACTGGTTTCGCAGACCGGGTTGCTCGCCGCTGAGCTTGAGGCGTTTTTCGCCCTGTGGGCAGCAAGCGAAAAAGTGGTCACGGTCTACAGCCAGGGCGTCAATCAGTCGTCGAGCGGCACCGACAAGGTCAACGCCATCATCAACTGCCATCTGGCCACCGGTCGCATCGGCAAGCCGGGAATGGGACCGTTTTCCGTGACCGGCCAGCCCAACGCCATGGGCGGACGCGAGGTCGGCGGGCTGGCCACCATGCTGGCGGCCCACATGGACATCGACAATCCCGGGCATCGCGACCTTGTGCAGCGGTTCTGGAAGTCGCCGGTCATCGCCAGCAAGCCTGGCCTGAAGGCGGTCGACATGTTTCAGGCGGTGGGCGACGGGCGGATCAAGGCGATCTGGATCATGGCCACCAATCCGGTCGATTCGATGCCTGATGCGGACGCGGTCGAGGCGGCGCTGAAGGCCTGCCCCTTCGTGGTGGTGTCCGACATCATGGCCGAGACCGACACGATAAGGCATGCGCATGTGAAACTGCCGTCGCTCGGATGGGGCGAAAAACAAGGCACGGTGACCAATTCCGAGCGCCGCATTTCCCGGCAGCGGGCATTTCTGCCGCCGCCGGGCGAGGCCCGCGCCGACTGGTGGCAGATGGCGCAGGTGGCCAGCCGCATGGGCCATGCCGGAGCTTTCGATTTCGAGGGTCCCGCCGCGATCCTGCGGGAATATGCAGCGCAGACGGCGTTCGAGAACGAAGGAACCCGCGATCTGGATCTGGGCGGCCTGGCTGGCCTTGATGACAAAGCCTATGCCGGCCTGACCCCGGTTCAATGGCCGAGGCCTGCACACGACACCTCGATGGCGCGCGGCACCCGGTTCTTTGCCAATGGCGGCTTTTTCACCGAAGACCGGCTGGCGCGGTTCGTTCCGGTCGCTCCGCCCGCGCGCGTCGAGGCCGACGCCAACCGGCGCTTCACCCTTAACACCGGCCGCATCCGGGATCATTGGCACACCATGACCCGAACCGGGAAAAGCCCCCGCCTGTCCGCCCATGTCGCCGAACCCTACGCCGAAATCCATCCTGACGATGCCACCGCCTTGGGCATAGCGCCCGCCGATCTGGCGCGGGTGGGCAATGAGGGCTGCGAGATTGTCGTGCGGGCGATGATCACCGACAGACAGCAACTGGGCAGCATCTTCGTGCCGATGCACTGGACCGACCAATGGGCGTCCAGCGCCCGGGTCGACCGGCTTGTCGCGCCTGTCGTCGATCCGGTCTCCGGCCAGCCGGCATTGAAGACGAGCCATGTCGGCCTGACCCGCTTTGAAGCCAGTCACTACGGGTTTGTCGTCAGCGCCGACAGACCCGCGCTCGACACCGCGGCCTATTGGGCGATGGCCAGGGCGGATGGCGGCTGGCGCGCCGAATTTGCACTGTCGGAGCCGCTTGAGGATGCCGGGGCATTCATCTGCGCCATGCTGTCGATTGACGCCGCGACGCCACTGTTGTCCTTTTCCGACCCCTCCAGCGGAGTTGTCCGCTACGCCGCCTTCGATGGCGGCCATCTGTTGGGCGCGGTCTTTCTTTCCAGTGCGCCGGTGCACCTGTCGCGCAGCTGGGCCGCAGATCAACTGCAGCAGGACTTCGCCAGCCTGCCGTCGCGCTGGCGGATCATTGCCGGGCGACCCGCCAATGACATGCCGGACAAGGGCGCCATTGTCTGCGCCTGCATGAATGTCGGCGTGAACGACATCATCGGCGCTGTCCGCGCCGGCTCATGCAGCGTCGGCGCGATCGGCAAGGCCACCGGCGCCGGCACCAATTGCGGGTCCTGCAAATCGGAAATCAAGGTGATACTCGATGACAATCAGATCCTTGCCGCCGAATAGGCCGCGCGCGGAGCGCATGGGGCCGCTGGCGACATTGCCGGTGTTCTACAAGCTTGAGGGCCGGAAAGTCCTGGTCGCGGGCGGCTCCGAGGCGGCAGCCTGGAAGGCCGAATTGCTGGCCGCGGCCGGCGCCGAAGTCCATGTCGATGCCGAAACGCTCGACCCGGTGTTTTCCGGCCTGATCGCCACACCGGGCGCAGCGGGGTCCTACGTCTGGCGTCAGCGGACCTGGTCCGGCGAGAGCTTCTCCGGCATGCAGATGGCGATCTGCGACGCGGACACGGAAGCTGAGGCCCGTGCGTTTTATGACGCCGCCCGCGCTGTCGGCGTCGCCGTCAATGTGATCGACAAGCCGGAATTCTGCGAATTCCAGTTCGGCGCCATCGTCAACCGGTCGCCGGCCGTGATCGCCATTTCGACCGACGGCGCGGCGCCGATTCTCGGCCAGGCCATCCGCCGCCGCATCGAAACCCTGATCGCGCCGCAGGTGGCCCAATGGGCGCACCTGGCGGGATCCATCCGCATGATGGTCAATGAGCGCCTGTCTCCGGGGGCCGAGCGTCGCGCATTCTGGGAGGCGTTCGTTGACCGGGCCTTCGGCGCCGCCCCGGCCGGCGACATGATTGCGGATCTTCTGGCAAAAGCGGGCGCCATCAAGGCGGCGCCCGGCGCAACCCATGGCAGGGTCACCCTGGTCGGCGCGGGGCCCGGCGACGCCGAGTTCCTGACGTTGAAAGCGGTGCGGGCGCTGCAGGCCGCCGATGTGATCCTGTATGATGATCTGGTCTCGGACGAGGTGCTCGAACTGGCGCGCCGCGAGGCCAGGCGCATGCTGGTTGGCAAGCGCGGCGGCCGCGAGAGCTGCAGGCAGGACGACATCAACGCTACGATGGTCAGGCTTGCCAGGGCCGGCAAGCATGTCGTTCGGCTGAAAGGCGGCGACCCGATGATCTTCGGCCGCGCCGGCGAGGAGATCGCCCGGCTTGAGGCAGAGGGGATCGCAGTCTCTGTAGTCCCCGGCATCACCTCGGCATTGGCCATGGCCGCGCAGTTCGGCGTTTCGCTGACGCATCGCGATCATGCCCAGTCTGTCCGCTTTGTCACCGGCCACGGCCGCAATGGCAAGCTGCCGTCGGATCTGGATTGGTCAGGGATCGCAGACCCGAAAACCACCACCATATTCTACATGGGCGGACGGACCGCGGACCAGATCGCGACCCAGCTCATGGCGCGCGGAATGGATCGATCCACGCCGGTTGTCATATCAAAATCCGTCGCACGCCAGGGCTTTGAACGCTGGACGGGGCCACTCAGGGATCTTGCCGGCGGCATGGCGCTCATCGGCTGCGATGAACCTGTGCTTGTGGGCATCGGCTCGGTGTTTGCATCGGTGGCCCAGGGGGAGATCGGCGTCGCCTCCGGCCGCGTTTCGGGCGTGCCGGGATAGCCCATTCGACCGGCTCGGGTCGAGCTTCGCAAATGCACCGGGACCGTGAGCCGTCCCGTAGGTCAGTCCCCTTGTTTTGCCTTTGTGACCCGCAGATCGAAAAAAGTGCATGTGTGTCGCCGGATCTCTTCATCTGGCCGGTCCGGGACTACCCCATGTCCACCCCCGGAACCGTGTGGCTTGGGGATATCCGATGGACACTATGTCCAAAAACAGCCAAAGCCCTTGCAGAACAAGGGCTTTGAGCATCTGTGAGATGAAATGATGGTGCCCAGAAGAGGACTCGAACCTCCACACCGTTTCCAGTACCAGCACCTGAAGCTGGCGCGTCTACCAATTCCGCCATCTGGGCATGCGGGCGGATTTAGGCGTTGCGCGGCGCTCTGTCAACGGCAGAATGCACAGCCGACTCATTTATCTCGGCATCGGCAGGACCTGTGGAAGACTCGCAGTGCCCTTCAAGGTGAACTGACCACGAAACGGGTGCTCCGCAGTGTCGATGGGCGCATGGCCGTGTCGCTGAGGATGCGCCAACGGATGTGGTTTGAACTGGCGTTTGTCGCGCAAGTCCTTGCCGACCGTACGGAATTGGTGTCCGCAGCGGTAAGGATTTTCCAACCCGTCCGGTGCGCCCGCGAGGTACGGCGGTCCGTTCGCGTCGCGAAATGTCGCGTCCGCCCACTTGCATATGACAGCGCCGGGATTATGAGTTTGCGATGGACCCAGTTGCTGCCGACCCTATTGGAAAATCCGTCTCAGCCCCGTCAGATGGATCTGACCTGAGGCAGGGCGCGCTTCTGGTTTTTGGCGCGGCGCTGGCCTGGAGTTTTGGCGGCGCCATCGCCCGCGGGCTGGTGGTGGCCGACCCGTGGACGATCATCGCCTGGCGCTCGTTTTTCGCCGCCGTTTTCCTGCTTGGCTTCATGCTCTGGCGCGACGGGCCTGCGGGCACCGTGCGGCTGTTTCGCACTATGGGCCTGCCCGGCGTCGGCGTGGCGCTCTGCTTTGCCACAGCCTCGATCTCCTTCGTCGTGGCGCTCGGCTACACCACCGTCGCCAATATCCTCTTGATGCAGGCGGGCGTGCCGCTGATCGCGGCGCTGCTCGGCGTGGTCTTCCTGCGCGAGGCGGTCGACCGGGTCACCTGGGCGGCGATCCTGGCGGTGATCGGCGGCATTGCCGTGATGGTGTCCGATTCCTTTGCCGCCAGCGTGTCCTTCATCGGCGACGGGCTGGCTCTGCTGATCGCGGTGGTGTTTGCCGCAGCCACGGTGATTACCCGGCGCTATTCCAGCGTGCGGATGACACCTGCAGTCTGTCTCGGCGTGATGATCGGCACTGTTGTCGGGGTGATCCTGTCTTCCGGACTGATTGTCAGCGCGACCGACTTCGGCCTGTTGTTCCTGTTTGGCGCCTTCAATTTGGGGCTCGGCATGGCGATGTTTGCCACCGGCGCACGGTTGATCCCGTCGGCGCTTGCGGCGCTGATCTCGACCATGGAGCCGGTGCTGGGGCCGGTCTGGGTCTGGTTGATCCACGCCGAGGTGCCTGCGCCCAGAACGCTCATGGGCGGCGGGGTCGTGTTCCTGGCGCTGATCGCGCACATTCTCTGGCAATGGCGTCTCAACCGCCGCACGGCGCTGCCGATCCCGAGCTGATCAGTCGCAGAATGAGGGGACTCGGCCGAAAGGCTGCCTATTCGCCGATCTTCAGCGCCTCGATGAAGGCTTCCTGCGGGATGTCGACCTTGCCGAACTGGCGCATGCGCTTCTTGCCGGCCTTCTGCTTGTCGAGCAACTTGCGCTTGCGCGTGGCGTCGCCGCCATAGCATTTGGCGGTCACGTCCTTGCGCATCGCCGAGATCGTCTCGCGCGCCACCACCTTGCCGCCGATGGCGGCCTGGATCGGGATCTTGAACATGTGCCGGGGGATGAGTTCCTTGAGCTTCTCGCACATGGCGCGGCCGCGTTTTTCCGCCGCCGAGCGGTGCACCAGCATCGACAGCGCATCCACCGGCTCGTCATTGACCAGGATCGACATGCGGACCAGGTCACCTTCCTGGTAGCCGGTGATCTGGTAGTCAAAGCTCGCATAGCCCTTGGAGATCGATTTCAGCCGGTCGTAGAAATCGAACACCACCTCGTTCAAGGGCAGCGCATAGGTCACCATCGCCCGCTTGCCGACATAGCTCAAGTCGGTCTGGATGCCGCGGCGATCCTGGCACAGCTTCAGGATGGCGCCGAGATAGTCGTCCGGGGTCAGGATGGTCGCCTTGATCCATGGTTCCTCGATGCTCTTGATTCGCACCACATCCGGCATGTCGGCGGGATTGTGCAACTCAAGGACATTGCCGTCGGTCATGTTCATGCGGTAGACCACCGACGGCGCGGTGGCGATCAGGTCGAGATTGAATTCGCGCTCGAGACGTTCCTGGATGATTTCCAGATGTAGCAGTCCGAGGAAGCCGCAGCGGAAGCCGAAGCCGAGCGCGGCGGAGGTTTCCATCTCGAACGAGAACGAGGCGTCATTGAGCCGCAACTTGCCCATGGCGGCGCGCAGATCCTCGAAATCCGCAGCGTCGACGGGAAACAGACCGCAGAACACCACCGGCTGCGCCGGCTTGAAGCCCGGCAGCGCCTCCGCCGTCGGACGCTTGTCCTCGGTGATCGTGTCGCCGACGCGAGTGTCGGCCACTTCCTTGATCGAGGCGGTGATGAAGCCGATCTCGCCGGGGCCGAGCGTGTCCACGGCCACGAGCTTGGGCGTGATCACGCCGATCCGCTCGACCGTGTAGCGGGCGTCGGTGCCGATCAGCCGGATCTGCTGGCCCTTCTTCATTTCGCCGTCGATGATCCGCACCAGCACGATGACGCCGAGATAGGTGTCGTACCAGCTGTCGACCAGCATGGCCTTGAGGGGATCCTTGACCGTGCCGCCCTTGGGCGCGGGCAATCTTGTGACAATGGCTTCCAGCACATCGGGAATGCCAAGTCCGGTCTTGGCCGAGATCATCACCGCGTCCGACGCGTCGAGCCCGATCACTTCCTCGATCTGCTCCTTGATGCGGTCGGGCTCCGCCGCCGGCAGGTCGATCTTGTTGAGCACCGGCACGATCTCGTGGCCGGCGTCGAGCGCCGCATAGACATTGGCCAGTGTCTGCGCCTCGACGCCCTGGCTGGCGTCCACCACCAGCAGCGAGCCCTCGCAGGCCCTGAGCGAGCGCGACACCTCGTAGGCGAAGTCGACATGGCCCGGCGTGTCGATCAGGTTGAGCACATACACCTCGCCATCCTTGGCAGTGTAGTGCAGCCTGACCGTCTGGGCCTTGATGGTGATGCCACGCTCCTTCTCGATATCCATGGAATCGAGAACCTGCTGGCTCATCTCCCGGTCGGCCAGGCCGCCGCAGGTCTGGATCAACCGGTCGGCAAGCGTCGACTTGCCGTGATCGATATGCGCGACAATGGAAAAGTTCCGGATATGGGAGAGTGGCGTGTGTGTCATAGCCGCGATTTAGCAGGACCGCAGAAAAAGGCAATCACTCAAACCGGGGGCATGCCGGATGCGACGATGCATTCGCCCCTGATTTGGCCGCATTTCGGGAGGATCCTCGGGACCCGTCGCCCCGCCGGGCACGGGAAACCCGACCAATCCGCGCTTGAGCTGTTCTTCACGCGTGGCTATAAGCGAGTGCAGTGCGGTCTGCATCGTGTTTGAATTGATCCCGGGTTGACCACGGGAAATCCGATCATAGTCGTCAGTTCATGAAAGTATTCTGCATTGATTTGTGAACCGGAGCTCGCCCAAGGCAGCTATCATCCATTTGGAACTCAGACTTTCGGCAACAAATCCTGATGCTCCGGACAGTTGTCGACTTCTGGATCCGGCCCGGCTTCACCAATTATAGTTGGGTCAATCTGGTATTCTACAGCGTCAGCCTTTGCCTGGCCCCCTTCATCGGCAGTGCGGTGTCCGTCATCGTCATTTCGGGCGGCGTTTATGCAACCTTGCATCTTGTGACCGGCCGGCTGAAATGGGCTTTGCCCCGGCCCGTCATACTGGTCTATTTTGCGTTCGTCGGTGTGTTTGCGGCTGATGTGATTGCCGCAATTATCAGTCCTTCTTCCATGGCATTGGGTGAGGTCTTCGAGAATCTCTTGTTTCTTGGTTTTGCAGGAATTTATTCGATTACCTTCGTCGATCGCGCGAAATTACTCGACACAGTGGAAAAGGTTGCAGCGGCCGCCTCGTTGCTGTCAATTCCGACCGCCTTTCTTGCTTTCGGCCATCACGTGCGTGCGGAGCTGGCGACAGGAAATCCAAGTGTGCTGGCCCTGGTCGCCGGCATTCTTTATGTGCTCAACATTGGTGCGGCCGGCCGCCGCTGGAACCTGTCCTCGCTGGTGCATTTGGCCGCCGCTGCATGTGTCGCCTATCTCGTGATATTGACCGGCACCCGCGCCATGTGGCTGGCGTTGATCCTGATTCCCTTGCTCAGCCTGTTTTTCCACCACTCCCTGAACCGGATTCTGGTAGGGCTTCCCATCCTGCTTTTGCTGTTCGGGGGATTGGCCGGTTTGCTTACGATCTATTCGCAGTCATTTGAAACGCGCGTCGAGGCTGTCGTCAGCGATTTTGACGCCATCGCTTCGGGCGACCTGTCGGGATCCTTGGGCCAGCGGGTTCGGATTTATGAGGCTGGATATTCCCTGGTGCTTGAAAGGCCGGTCTTCGGATATGGCCCGGGCAATGAGCGTCAGGAAATTGCTGAAAGAACGCTCGACCTGAGTGGAGAGAGCATCGCCTTCAGCCACGCCCATAATGCCGTCTTGACCACGATGCTGCGTTCAGGACTGTTGGGTCTTATGGCGCTTGCTGCACTCGTCATCGTTCCGGTGATCGTGGCTTTCCGCGCGCGCAAGGATCAGGTCGGAAAGGCCGGGTGCTTTGTCTTGAATGGCATCATGATTGTGTATATCTGCTCGGGAACGGTCGGCCTCATGTTAGGCCACGATATCCATGACACCGTCTTCATCGCGGCTATGTGCTTCTCTCTCTATCTGGTGTTCGGACGTGCCGAACGGCCAGCCTTGGGAAAGCAAGACCGAACGCATTTCTAGGCTGGAGGGCGGCATGAAAATAGTCGTCACCGGCGCATCGGGCTTTGTCGGCCGAAATCTGGTGCCGTTTCTGATTCGCCCGGAAGTCGAGTTGCTGCTGGTTGGCCGAGACCCCGAGCAATTGTCCAGAATGTTTCCCGGCCAGCAAACCTGTGGCTACGCGGAGTTGGGGACCTATGCGAAGGCCTGGGATCAACTCCTTCACCTGGCCGTCGTCAACACCAACTCGGATGCTGTTGCGGAAGAATTCGAGCGTGTGAACGTTGATCTCCTGATGGATGTCGCCGCGACCGCGCAGCGGATCGGCATCAAGCGGTTCGTGAATGTGTCCTCGGTCCACGCTCTCGATTCTGCCCATCAGCACCCTTACGCGGTGACCAAGCGCCAGGCCGTGAGCCGCCTGGCGGCACTTGCGGATATCGAAATCGTGACCGTCTATCTGCCTATGGTCCATGGTGAGGCTTGGGCGGGACGTCTTGAATGGCTGAACCGGCTGCCGAAAGTCCTGGCGCGCCCGATTTTCGGACTGGCAGCCGCTTTCAGACCGACTGTCGATGTGCGGCGACTGGCTGACTTCGTTCTGTCAACTCCTCATCCTCGGCCCTTTCCGCCGGGTGAGATCGACAATGGCATTCTGACCGAACTGGTGCTGTCGGATGGGCAGATGCAAAACCCCTGGTACGCAGCCATAAAACGGACCGCCGATCTGGCCGTCGCGCTCGGCATTCTTTTGGTTTTCTGGTGGGCGCTGCTTGTGGTCTGGGCGACCATCCGCGTGACATCAAGCGGACCGGGATTGTTCGCCCAGACCCGTATCGGAAGAGATGGCCGCGAGTTCACCAGTTACAAGTTCCGCACAATGAAAATGGGCACGCCCCAGGCCGGCACGCATGAAATCTCCGCCAGTGCGGTAACACCGCTCGGACGGTTTCTGCGCCGGACGAAACTCGATGAGCTGCCGCAGATCGTCAACATTCTTCGCAACGACATGAGCCTGATTGGACCCCGTCCGTGCCTGCCCGGCCAGACGGACCTGATTGAGGCCCGGCGGCGGCTTGGCGTCCTGGAGGTCAAGCCAGGCATCAGCGGCCTGGCGCAGGTCAATGGCATCGACATGAGCACGCCCTGGCGGCTGGCAAGCTGGGATGCCCACTATATCGCCATGAGATCCCTGGCGCTCGATGCCCGGATCGCCCTCTTGACCGTGATGGGCAGGGGGCAGGGCGACAAGGTAAAGACGTAGTCCCCGGCGCAGATCGGCTTTGGGTGATCGTCAGGCCCCTCGGGGTGTGAGCCGCGCTTTATGGGACCGACCCTGCCGCTTCCCGAGCCGGGTACTCAATCCGTTGCCGGTTGAGTTGCAGTTTCCTGGAGCTCTGGCGCCGTCATCGGCCCCCATTCAAGCCGCTTGTAGTCAAACCCGTATTCCAGCGTCGGCTTGACGATGCGAAAATAGGGCGACAGGTCGAAATCCCGCGGCGCATAGAGCGAGTGATGGCGGATATGCAGGATCTCGCGGCGGGAATAATCGGAATCCGCGCGTTGCCTTCCCGGCGCCCGGGTGACCTCGGGAAGGATCGGGTATTTCACCGATTGAAAGGCCTGAGCGATCATGGACGAACAGATGGCCCGGGTCGGATCGCCTGAGCCGAAGGCGATCATCCGCCGCCGCCACCGCACTGGAACCGGTGGGGTGGGGAAGAAGTAGCGCAACAGGTCGAAGATGTTCTTCATGTCATAGCGAATGCCGAGCCGATCGACCATGTAGCTGACAACCGTCGCCCGGTCCTCCGGCGTCAGCCCAACCGGACGGCAGATCCGCGTGTTGAAGCGCGTGTATTTGGACAATGGCACTGCAACGCAGCCTTCGCCGAGATTTACTTCGATAAGCTGCGGATATTCCCCGGCCGCCTCGTCGCCGGGCTTCAAAGCCTCGCCGACATACATTGCAGAATGGGACCAGGTCGATTGGGTGAGATACTTGATCGCCGCGGAAATCTTCTGATTCCCCTCCACCAGCAGGATATCGCCGGGCCGAAGCGTGCGCGACAGCGTTTCCGGATCCGACGGCGTGTAGGGCTCATAGCCTGGATTGGTTGTATGCAGCCTGCGCGCCAGAAAACGCCCCAGGCGATCAAGCAGTGTCTCTGTCATGTCCTGCGCTTCGGTCATGACGCAACACTTGACCCGGCCGTCCTGCCGGATCAACCCGTCCCTCTTCAACTTTCCGTTTTCCGGCTTGAAATTCCCTGCGGCCAGGAGTAGTTTAGAATAATTCTAAACAAGGGAAGTCCCCATGCTGTCGCGCCTTACCGGTTTCAACCGCAGACCGTTCGATTCGTTAAGTGAACAGGAAATCCTCGCGCTCGCCATTTCCTCGGAAGAGGACGACGCCCGCATCTACCTCGCCTACGCCGATCATCTGCGTGAGGATTACCCTCGGTCGGCCAGGGTGTTCGAGGACATGGCGGAGGAAGAGGGGGAACATCGCGCCCGGCTGATCGAGCGTCACAAGGCCCGCTTCGGCGATCGCATTCCGCTCATTCGCCGCGAGCATGTGCGCGGCTATTACGAACGCAAGCCGGATTGGCTCGTCAAGAACCTCTCGATCGACAAGATCCGGCAGATCGCGGAAGATATGGAGGCCCAGGCACACAACTTCTATCTCGCTGCGGCGCGCCGCACCTCGGATGCTGACACGCGGAAATTATTGGGCGACCTGGCTCTGGCGGAAAAGGGACACGAATCGCTCGCCCGGCGGCTCGGTCTTGAGCACGCGCCCGAGGACGTAAAGACGCAAGAGGCTGAAACCTCGCGGCGAAAATTCATCCTGACCTATGTCCAGCCCGGGCTGGCGGGCCTGATGGATGGCTCGGTCTCGACACTGGCGCCGATTTTCGCCACCGCCTTTGCCACCGGCGATACCTGGACAACCTTCCTGGTGGGACTGTCAGCTTCCATCGGAGCCGGGATTTCGATGGGCTTTACCGAAGCTGCTCATGATGACGGGGTGATCTCCGGCCGTGGATCGCCGCTCAAGCGTGGTCTCGCATCTGGAATAATGACCGCAGTCGGCGGCCTGGGTCACGCGCTTCCGTATTTGATCCCGGACTTCACCCTTGCCACCACGGTCGCTATTGCCGTGGTCTTTGTCGAACTCTGGGCCATCGCCTGGATTCAGAACCACTGGATGGAAACCCCATGGAGCCGGGCTATTTTTCAAGTGGTCCTGGGCGGCGCACTGGTTTTCGCTGCAGGCATTCTCATCGGCAATGCGTGAGACCCGGCCTGCATCGTTTCGAACCGTTGTGGTTCGAGGGCTCTCCCTCATTCGATACTCCCGTCCAACAGACAACAGACGTCAAGCTGAAGAATTAGAAAATCAATGTCTTGAGATGGCAGGCGGAGCTTACAGCGTCGCGCATCCAACTGGATGCGCAAAGGTCGCTGTAACGCCTTGAATGAATGCATGTCGTTATCGTTCAAACGAATCCGTTTGAACGCGACAGGCATTAGGCGGCCGCTGAGCAACCGCATTGCCTGACCCCCGCTATGGATCCTGGCGGTGGTCGCGATGCAATGAAGGGCGCGCGCGATATTAATAAACAGATAATTACCCGGCGCGTTTGACTCATCCCAAGCCACCCGGACTATTGCTATTTGCGGCCTCGTGAAAGATATGTGCCCTCTCACACTGGTAGTTGCCCGTCATCTGCAAATATGATGGGCGTGAAGGCGTAGCGATGGTGAATGATCTGGTTGTCTGGTTGCTGGCGCGCAATCGGCGGACAAAACAGCTTACCATGATGGTGGCGGACAGCTTCATCGTTATCTTTGCGGCCTGGCTTGCCTTCAGCATCCGCTTGAGCTCGATCCACGAGCCCAATTTCCCGCAGCTTGTGATGATTCTCGCTGGTCCGGTTATCGCTATCCCGTTGTTTTACGGATTTGGGCTGTATCGGTCGCTGATCCGCTATGTGGGCGAACATGCGATCTGGTCCGCTTTCAAGGCGGTCGGCCTGACTGCCCTGCTGTGGGGAGTGCTGGCCTTCATGATCAGGGCCTATGGCGTGGAAGGTTTGCCACGATCGGTGTTGGTCCTGTTTTGGCTGCTGACGCTTATCATGGTGATCAGTTCGCGGTTTCTGGCGCGCTGGTTCCTGTTGCTGCAGACGGATTCCCCCCGCCCTCAACGTCACATCATTATCTATGGCGCGGGAGAAGCCGCACGGCAAATCTCGGCGTCTCTCAAGAGCGACAATCCCCGGCTCTCAGTGCTGCATGTGGTCGAAGACCCCAATCTGCAGGGCAGCCTGATGGGCGGCGACGCGGTTTACCTTGCCGACGATGTGACCGAGCTTATCAAACGCTACGATATCAAGGATGCCATCGTCACGCTGCGAACCGCCAGCAACATCAAGCGCGTGAAAGTGGTGGAAACCCTCAGGAAACAGGGGGTCAAGGTCCGGATCCTCCCGGCGTTTGCCGATATTGCCGATGGCAAGCATGCGGTCAACATGATCCGCGAAGTCGAAATCGGGGATTTGCTGGGCCGTGAGATGGTGACCCCCGACAAGCAGCTGATGGCAGCCAATACCAGCGGCAAGGTCGTTATGGTCACCGGCGGCGGCGGGACCATCGGCTCCGAGCTGTGCCGGCAGGCGGCGTCTTTGGGAGCAGCCAAGCTGGTGCTGATGGAGACAAGTGAGTTTGCGCTCTACCAGGTCATCAATGAACTCGGACTTCAGGCCGAAATGGAGATCGTCCCGGTGCTGGGATCGGTCAATGACAGTTCACTGGTGCGCCGCGTCATCCGTGAACACAAGGTCCAGACTGTTTTCCATGCGGCCGCCTACAAACATGTCACACTGGTCCAAGCCAACAGCTTTGAAGGTGTCAGAAACAATGCGCTGGGAACTCTCTCCGTTGCGTCAGCCGTTTATGACACAGATGCCGAAGTTCTGGTTCTGATCTCCACCGACAAGGCGGTTTGTCCATCAAGCGTCATGGGGGCGTCCAAACGCATAGCCGAGTTGATTGTCCAGGACTTTGCAGCCCGGGCGAAGCTCGACAAGCCGGAGAAGACATTCTGTGCGGTCCGTTTTGGCAATGTGATCGGTTCCAGCGGTTCGGTGATACCGCTCTTCCGTCGGCAGATCCGCAACGGCGGACCCTTGACGATAACCCACCCGCAGGCCACCCGTTACTTCATGTCCATCGAGGAAGCCGCGCAATTGGTCATCCAGGCCGGCAGCATCGCGCGGCCGGAAAACCAGACGCAGGAAAATCGGGGCAACATCTTCATTCTCGACATGGGCGAACCGGTCCGCATCATGGATATGGCGGTCAAGCTGATCGAGCTCTCAAACCTTACCGTGTGTGACGAGGACAATCCCGATGGAGACATTGCCATCAAGGAGATCGGCCTGCGGCCGGGAGAGAAGCTCCATGAAGTTCTGCTCGAATCCGTGGAGCCACCTCATCCGACCATTCATCCGAAAATATCGGTGGCCCTCGAACCGCCCCCGGAGCAGCTCGACCTCGAGCAACTGTATCGCGACCTGGACTCCGTCATTGCCGCTCAGGATCACGATAGGCTGATGGACTTGCTCGCCTCGGTCACTGCCCGGAACAGGCAGGTCGAGCCGGCGAAGAGCTGACCGCGGTCTTGCCCGGACTTCTGCCTATCGCTCTGGGGAGACTTGATTTTTGCCGATAGCTGAAGTGTCATCCAGAAGACATTCAAATCACCTATCCGCGGCCCCATGAAAATCTTTCCCTCGACCATCGGTCTGGGTGTCACCATGACCATCGGTTACGGGACACTGTACTACTCGTTCGCAGTGCTCGCTCCCGAGATCGCCCGGGAATTTGGCTGGGAGGAGAGCTTCGTCTTTGCCATCTTTTCGATCGGCCTGCTGGCCGGAGCCGTTTCGGCGCCGATCGTCGGCCGGATGATTGACCGCTTCGGCGCGCGGTGGGTCATGAGCGCCGGATCGCTGTTCGCCGCCGCCACGCTCGCCTTGATCGCCGTCATGCAGAATGCCTGGCAATTCACCGTTCTCGCGCTGATGGCGGAGTTCGTGGCGATCGCAGTTCAGTACGATGCCGGCTTTGCCGCCCTTGCCCAGCGCTATGGCCGCAATGCCCGCGCCGAAATCACGCTCGTCACGCTGATCGCCGGTTTCGCCTCCACGGTGTTCTGGCCGTTGATCCAGTGGCTCCTGACCCAGATGACCTGGCGGGAGGTCTATCTGGTTCTGGCCGCCATGAATCTTCTGATCGCCTTGCCGATCCACCTGACAATGCCGAAGGGACGGCAGACGCCGCCGGAGCTTGCGACCGATACGGCTGCAATCCCCTTCGTCCAGTCCTACCGGCACGTGACCGGCAGCCGCCCGATGATTCTCCTGGGCGTCAGCCTGGCGAGCGGCGGTTTTGTGCTGTCGGCCATAGGGGCGTCATTGCTCATCCTTCTGGACGACATCGGCTTTGCCACGGCGACTGCGACCATTGCAGCAAGCTGCATCGGTCCATCGCAGGTGGCGGCGCGCTTGTTCGAATATGCGCGCCGCAGCCATTTTTCCCCGCCCACGACCGCGATCATAGCCGCATCCGCCATGGTGCTCGGACTGGCGCTGCTGGGGGTGACGCTGGTGGCGCTGGTGCCCGCCTTCCTCTTTGCCTTCGCCGTGATGTACGGTGTCGGCCAGGGCCTGACATCGATCGTGCGCGGCATGCTGCCGCTGCACTATTTCGGTCCTGAAGGCTATGGCCGCCGCACCGGCACCCTTTCGGGCTTCCGCATGGTGCTGTCGGCGGCGGCGCCCTTCACCATCATCTTCCTCAATGAGCGCCTGGGCACGGCAACCGCGATAGGCTGTCTCGTGGCGCTGTCGCTGCTTTCCATGATTTCGCTGTTGGCGCTGGTGCGCTTCATGGAAGCGCCGAAGCCCGACTGACCGGATGGGATACCGTAGGGGCCGGTTACTTCACCGCGCCGACCAGGACATCCGAGCCATTCTCGATGGTGACCCACCGGCCCGAATTGTTCGATGCCTGCCGCTTGAGATAGCTGTAGGGCGTGTCCCGCCAGCTCTTGACTTCATCGACGAGATTGTCGAGCACGAAATCGCCCTCGGAGGTCCTGAGCGTCAGCACGGCGTGACCTTCACCATCCGGCTTGCGCACCACCGTGATCAGCGCATCTGCGGCCGAGAACCCCCGTTCGATCAGCATGTGCCGCTTGAGCAGAACATAATCCTCGCAATCACCGGCGACGTCGGGATAGGCCCAGACCTCTTCCCTGCCGTATATTTCCATATCGGTCTTCGGCATCACCGACATGTTGACCGCCCGGTTGATCTCCTTGATCACGTCCCAGCCGTAATCCGTCACCTTGGGCGCCGCTCCGGAGCCTTTGACCGGCTTGCACTCGGATGCGTATTGCTTGCAGAATTCATAATGACCGATGGGTTGCGACGTGATCCGGCCCGTTTCCATGGACAGACCGGACGCCATGGCTCCTGCCGGGATTGCAATGGATGCAATCAAGGCGATCAAAGCCCGCTTTGTCAGTCCCGGTCCGCAAAACATTGCCGGTTCACCCCACACATCCCGAATTCGTTAACAAAGAGTTAAGAATGTATGGCGCAAAGAGTCAATTGCGGAGCCGGGACCTTCTGGCGACATGGTTACCGGCCGGGACATTTTGAACACACATCGCAT
This sequence comes from Hoeflea sp., assembly GCA_019084245.1. GTDB lineage: Bacteria > Pseudomonadota > Alphaproteobacteria > Rhizobiales > Rhizobiaceae > Hoeflea. The sequence goes on along the minus strand of JAHRFE010000028.1, from coordinate 457,811 downwards.
GCTTCGGCGGCCTGATCTCTTCAGGAGCGTTCCACGGCTCGTGCCGTCCGGACATTCAGCTGTTTGCCGCGATCGTGTCCACGGCGCCAAGAATCCGGGCGATATCTTCATCGCGGGAAAGCCGGTGGTCGCCATCGCGGATCAGGGTCAGAGTGACATTGTCGGATGGCAGATGCTCGACCAGCCTGAGCGCATGACGCCAGGGCACATCCGGGTCAGCCATGCCCTGGATGATGTGAACCGGGGCGCCTGTATCAATCAGGCCATCCAGAACCCTGTTCTTGCGGCCATCCTCGAACAAGGCCCTGGTAAAGACGTTCGGATCGGGGCCGTAAGGTGTCGGCTCCTCATAAAACCCGTCGCGCTCAAGGCTCGCGCGCTGCGCATCCGTGAGTTCCGGCTCCATAAGTTCCAGGGTGAAATCGGGCGCCGGTGCGATCAGCACCAGCCCCGCCACAAGGCCGCCCATGCCGCGGGCCTTGAGCACCTGCACCATCCTGAGCGCGATCCACCCGCCCATGGAAGAACCGACCAGGATTTGTGGCCCCGTCGTGCAGTGCTCGAATGCTGCCAGGCTTTCCTCCAGCCATCGCGAGATGGTTCCCTGACGGAAGTCGCCGCCGGATGCCCCGTGGCCTGAATAATCGAAGCGCAGGCAGGCTTGACCCTTCAGTCCGGCCTGACGGCACAGCGCCTCGGCCTTGGATCCGGTCATGTCTGAACGGTAGCCGCCAAGCCAGACGACGCCCGGCAATCCGGCGCCGGCTTCATCCGCCTTGCGGCTGAGAACCGCGATCGAGCGCTTGTCCTCGCCCTTGCCTACATCCAGCCTGCTGGCGTCCGGTTGCGTCATGCTTCTGGCTCTCCTGTTTGTCCGGTTTGGACCCTATTACAAGATTCGCCGGCGCTCTAACGTCCAAGTGGTGATTTTTTCGCAGAGCCATGCTATTGACACCGGCCAGCCGATAACGACATTGCGCGCCAGAACCAAATGCTCGCATGCCGCAACCGGCGGATTTGGACGAGTTAATCAGGAGACCAAAGCCATTCGCAGACCATTTAGAGCGCCGCCAACCGCCAACGAAGGCCCCCGCGCAAACCAGAATATCAGGACCCCGACGGTCCAGCTCATTGACTCCGAAGGCCACAACCATGGCGTCGTGCCGACAGACCAGGCCCTGGCCATGGCGGAAGAGGTTGGCCTCGATCTGGTCGAGATCAATTCCGCGGGCGACGTGCCGGTGTGCAAGATCGTCGATCTGGGCAAGCTGAAATATGCCTCGCAGAAGAAAGCCTCCGAAGCGCGCAAGAAGCAGAAGACCGTCGAGGTCAAGGAAATCAAGATGCGCCCCAACATCGACACCCATGATTATGAGGTGAAGATGCGCGCCATGAACCGGTTCTTTGACGAGGGCGACAAGGTCAAGGTCACGCTCAGGTTCCGCGGCCGCGAAATGGCGCATATGGAGCTCGGCATGAAGCTGCTTCAGAAGGTCAAGGACGACACCGTCACCATCGCCAAGGTCGAGGCCGAGCCGAAGCTCGAAGGCCGTCAGATGATGATGGTGCTGGCGCCGCGCTGATTACGCCTGCCGTTCCCTGAAATGGCCGCAATTTCAAGCTCATGGAAGACCGCGAGTTTTCGCGGTCTTTTTCGTGCGCAGTTGGCGCATTCATAGCGGGTAGGGGGGCAAACATGCTGGCAGCCAGGATAGATCTCGGTCGCGTTCAGAAAATCCGCATTGCCGCCTTCTGGATCATCGCTCTGACGCTCGGCTCGTCCCTGCTGTTCGTTCGCTCGGGTTGGGAGGATACCGCGCCCTTCGGCATCGGGATCGAGGACGTCATAGAACTCCTGGGCCTCGGGCTGATCGGCATCGCCGTCACAGGCCGGCTGTGGGCGACGCTCTATGTCGGCGGGCGTAAGTCCATTGAGCTCGTGCAGGACGGTCCCTATTCCGTTACCCGCAATCCGCTTTATGTCTTCTCCACCATCGGCGCCTTCGGCGTGGGGATGCAGACAGGAAGCCTTCTCATCGGCGCTCTGGCGGCACTGATCACCGCCCTTGTCCTCATACTCACCGCCCGTCAGGAGGCGGACTTCCTGCGGTCCAAATTTGGCGCTGAATTCGAGGAATACGAGAAGCGCGTTCCGATGTTCTTTCCCCGGCCCTCGCTTTATGTCGAGCCCGAGACGCTCCAGATCCTGCCGCGCAGGCTCTATTCGACCCTTTTCGACGGCGCTTTCTTCTTCCTTGCCTTTCCGCTCCTCGAGCTTGTCGAGGTCTTTCAGGAGCAGGGTCTCCTGCCGGTGTTGTTCAACGCCTATTGAGAAGCATTGCATCGACCTTCGGGTCTTGCATCTTGAACGCCTTCACACTATAAGGCCTCGTTCAAACCGGCCGGCAGGGCATGCCGAGGCGGTTTTCAACGCTTGAAGCAAACGGGTCTTCACCCTTTGCGTTCACCCAACAAGAAGATGGCTGCGCGGCGCCGGCATGGTGCCCAAAGGCCTGACAAGGAGTAGCGAAATGCCCAAGATGAAGACGAAGTCGTCTGCCAAGAAGCGGTTCAAGATCACGGCCACCGGCAAGGTGCTCGCAGCCGCCGCAGGCAAGCGTCATGGCATGATCAAACGGTCCAACAAGTTCATTCGCGATGCGCGCGGCACCATGGTCCTTTCGGATCCTGACGCCAAGATCGTCAAGAAGTTCCTGCCCAACGGCCTCTGAGACGAGCCCGGACCCGAGATTTTAAGGAGACCATGACATGGCACGCGTAAAACGGGGCGTTACAGCCCACGCAAAACACAAGAAAGTCCTGAAAAAAGCCAAGGGCTTTTACGGACGCCGCAAGAATACCATCCGCGCCGCGAAGGCTGCCGTCGACAAGTCGATGCAGTACGCCTATCGCGACCGCAAGGTGCGCAAGCGCAATTTCCGCGCTCTGTGGATCCAGCGCATCAACGCCGCTGTCCGCGAGCACGGCCTGACCTACGGCCGCTTCATTGATGGCCTGACCAAGTCGGGTATCGAGGTTGACCGCAAGGTTCTCTCCGACATGGCGATCCATGACGCGGAAGCCTTTGGCGTTCTGGTTGCCGCCTCCAAGAAGGCGCTTGATTACCTCAAGGACTCCACGCCGAACGAGTTTGAAAGCGCTGTCGCCTAAGCCAGCGTTTTCCCGAACTAGTGAGTTTGAATTCCGGGATCCCGCGCTGGCACGGCTGGCGCGGGATTTTTCGTTTCGGGACAGGACCTTCCTGTTCCTTGACAGCGCCAATTCGTTTAAGCACGGGCGACCCGCCCCGCCAGATACGGACAGTCAGACACCATGAGCCAGTACCAGACGCTTGAAACCTCCATCATGGCCGACATCGCGGCAAGCACGGACGAGGCGTCCATCGAAGCCGTGCGGGTGGCGGCGCTCGGCAAGAAGGGCTCGGTCTCCGAACTGCTCAAGGGCCTTGGCAAGATGTCCGCCGAGGAACGCCAGGATGCAGGCCCCGCCATCAACGGACTCAAGACCCGCGTGGCCGACGCCATCGCCGCCCGCAAGGCCGAACTGCATGATGCGGCGATCACCGAGCGCCTGGCGCGCGAGAGCGTCGATGTCAGCCTGCCTGTGCGCTCGTCTCCCGCCGAGCGCGGCCGCATTCATCCGATCAGCCAGATCGTCGACGAAATTACCGCGATCTTTGCCGATATGGGTTTTTCCATCGCCGAAGGCCCGGACATCGAGACCGACTACTACAATTTCACCGCGCTGAATTTCCCCGACGGCCACCCGGCGCGCGAGATGCACGACACCTTCTTCCTGCAGCCCGACGAGACCGGCGAGCGCAAGGTTCTGCGCACCCACACCTCGCCGGTCCAGATCCGCACCATGGAAGGCCAAAAGCCGCCGATCCGCATCGTTATTCCCGGCAAGACCTACCGGCAGGACAGTGACGCCACCCACTCGCCGATGTTTCATCAGGTCGAGGGCCTGGTGATCGACAAGACCGCCACTGTCGGCCATCTGCGCTGGGTGCTGGAGGAGTTCTGCAAGGCGTTCTTCGAGGTCGACAACGTCGTGATGCGCTTCCGCCCGTCCTTCTTCCCCTTCACCGAGCCGTCCTTCGAGGTCGACATCCAGTGCGACCGCACCTCGGGCCCGATCGTCAAGTTCGGCGAGGGCACCGACTGGATGGAGATCCTCGGCTGCGGCATGGTGCATCCCAACGTGCTGCGCGCCGGCGGGCTCGATCCCGACGAGTACCAGGGCTTTGCCTGGGGCATGGGTCTCGACCGCATCGCCATGCTCAAATACGGCATGCCGGATCTCAGGGACTTCTTCAACGCCGATGTCCGCTGGCTCAGCCACTACGGCTTCCGTCCGCTCGACATGCCGACATTGTTCGGGGGGCTGAGCACGTAAAGCAATGCCGACCGTCCTTCGCAAATATGGCTTCCGGTTTCATTTCTATTCCGGCGATCGATATGAGCCACCTCATATTCATGTCGAAGGAAATGGCGGCGAAGCGAAGGTCTGGTTGACGGAGATCAGAATGGCGGAGTCCGGGGGCTTTAGCCAAAGAGACCTTGCACGTATATTGGCCGTGATCGAGGAACACAGACAGCAGATGCTGGAGGCATGGCATGACTATTTCGCATGACACTTATCCGGAAGCTGAGCGTCCGATCGAGGCGTGGTGCGATCTGCATGAGGTTCACGTTCGGCTCGCCGATGGACGCCGAGTCTCCACGCCGCTGTGGTGGTATCCGCGGCTTCTGGAGGCAACGCCTTCGCAGCGCAACAATGTGCACCTGATGCTTGCCGGCGTCCACTGGCCGGATGTCGATGAGGACCTGTCGGTTCGCGGCATGCTGGCAGGCTGGAAAGCGCCGGGCGCCAAGGCGCCGGAGAAGGCTGCGTGAACGCCGGATGTCCCTTTATGGCATCGCGTAAAAGAAATTCGATCCAAGGAATGAGTGCGTGACTTCCCCTGCCCACTATTTCGTCACCGACATCGAGACTGACGGACCAGATCCGGCGCGTAATTCGATGCTCAGCTTCGCCACCGTGGTGGTGCGCGAGGACGGCGAGATGTGCGGTGAATTCGAGGCCGTGATGAGCCCGCGCCCTGACCGGTCTCCCGACCCGCAGACCATGAAATGGTGGGCCGGCCAGCCCGAGGCGTGGGGGGCGGCAACCCTCGATCCCGTCGATCCGGCCGATGCCATGCAACGCTTCGTCGCCTGGGTGGAAACCTACCCGCAGGTCAGGTCCTTTGCGGCGCGGCCCGTCGCATTCGACGGCCTCTGGATTGACCGCTACCTTCGCGATTTCGCCGGCTCCTACCTGCTCGACATTCCCTATTGGGGCCGCAACATCTTCACCGCCGGCGCGCTCGACATCGGCGCCTACATGTGCGCTGTGCTCGGCCAGACGAAGATGCAGACGCTCGATACGGTTCTGCCGGCGGACTGGATGGGACATCACCCCCATACCCATCGCGCCATCGACGATGCGCGCGGCTACGCCTCGCTGCTGGCGACGCTGCTTGGAAAGGTCCGCCATGGCCGCGAACGGGAGGACCCACAATGACCGCATCTGCGCTCCATCACGGCTCCTGCCGCTGCGGCCTGATCTCGGCGGAGGCAAGTGCTGCGCCGATCTGGCAGTCCTATTGCCATTGCCGCGACTGCCGCAAGCAGACCGGCGCGCCGGTGATGGCCTTTGTCGGCTTCCGGGCAGACAGTATCGCCTGGTTCGGCGAACCCAACAGCTGGCGCGGCGCGGGCGGCGTGACGCGCATGTTCTGCGGCCATTGCGGCAGCCAGATCGGCTACACCGACGAGCGCCTGCCGGGTGAAATCTATCTGGCGCTCGGCTTCATGGACGAGCCTGACTCCTATCCGCCGGCATCCCATGCCTTTGTGGAACGGCAATTGCCCTTCCTGCATATGACCGACGACCTTCCGCGTTTCGACGGGTTTTCCGTGGAACGCCCAATCGTGAAGACGGGAAAAGATCAATGAAAATCCCCCGGAAAAGGCGGCGTAGTCGAGATGCTGGCATGTTAACTCATTGGATGAGCCCGCAATGACGGCGCAAATCTCCCATCGTGGCCATTGCCGTTGCGGCTCCGTGATCATGCAGGCCCATGCCGAACCCAATTTCTCGGTTTATTGTCATTGCGATGATTGCCGCAGGTCGTCCGGCGCGCCGGTCACTGCGTCGGTCGCTTTCCCCAAGGACGCGATTGTCTGGGAGACGGCCGCAACATTGGCGCGCTATCGCAACGGCACGGCCACCCGCCTGTTTTGCCTGAAATGCGGATCGCCGGTCGCGCACGAACATGACAGTGCAACCGACCGGACCTTTTTCAACACCGGCTTCATGGACGATCCGTCAGCCTTTCCGCCCACCGCCCACACATTTGCGATACAACAGCTTGATTGGTTGCAGCTTGCCGATGACCTGCCACGCTACGATAAGACCATCCTGATACACACACAGACCGGACAGTGACATGAAATTCACCCTCTCCTGGCTCAAGGATCATCTTGAGACCGACGCCACTCTGGATCAGATCTGCGAGCGCTTGACCGCGATCGGGCTCGAGGTCGAGGATGTCGATGACAAGGCGGCCTACCGGCCCTTCACCATTGCGCGCGTGGTCTCCGCCGAGCAGCATCCGAATGCCGACAAGCTACGGGTGCTGATGGTGGACAAGGGCGTGGGCCCGCCGGTGCAGATCGTCTGTGGCGCGCCCAATGCGCGCGCCGGTCTGATCGGTGCGCTGGCCGAGCCGGGCACCTATGTGCCGGGCATCGATGTGACGCTTGCCGTCGGCAATATCCGCGGCGTCGAAAGCCATGGCATGATGTGCTCGGAAAAAGAGCTCGACATGTCCGACGATCACGACGGCATCATCGACCTGCCCGAGGATGCGCCGGTCGGAACCTCGTTCGCGTCCTATGCGGGCCTCGACGATCCGGTGATCGAGATCAACCTGACGCCGAACCGCCCCGATTGCACCTCGATCTACGGCATCGCCCGCGATCTGGCGGCGTCCGGTCTCGGCACGCTTAAAGCGCCGAAGACGCCGACCTTTGAAGTCGAGGGCGACACGCCGCAAGACGTCAGGATCGTGCTCGACGACGAAAGCCTCTGCCCCGGCTTTGCCTGGCGGCTGGTGCGTGGCGTCAAGAACGGCCCGAGCCCGAAATGGATGCAGAAGCGTCTGCTGGCCATCGGCCTTCGCCCGATCTCCGCTCTGGTCGATGTCACCAATTTCATGACCTTCGACCAGGGCCGGCCGATGCACGTCTTTGACGCCGACAAGGTCAAGGGCGATCTGGTGGTGCGCCGCGCCCATGAGGGTGAGGAAATTCTTGCGCTCGATACCCGCACCTACAGGCTCAACCCGGCCAATGTGGTGATTGCCGATGACAATGGCCCCGAATCCATCGGCGGCATCATGGGCGGGGAGCATTCCGGCTGTGATGAAAACACCGTGAATGTGCTGATCGAATCTGCGCTCTGGGATCCGATCAACATCGCCAAGACCGGCCGCAGCCACGGCATCATCACCGATGCCCGCTACCGTTTCGAGCGCGGCGTCGATCCCGAATACATGATCCCGGGCCTCGAACGCACCACCGAGCTGGTGCTTGAGATGTGCGGCGGCACCGCGGCTCAAGCCCGGGTCACGGGCTACAAGGGTCATCAGAAGAAGATCGTCGAATTCCCGTTCTCGGAAGTCAAGCGCCTAACCGGACTCACCGTGTCCAATGACGAGTCCGTGGACATCCTGACCGGCCTCGGCTTCGAGGTCTCGGGTAGCGGCGACCGCGTTTCGGTCAGCGTCCCCTCGTGGCGTCCGGATATTGACGGCAAGGCCGATCTGGTCGAGGAGGTCATGCGCATTCATGGCGTCGACTTCATCAAGCCCGAGCCATTGGCCCCGATGGCCTCGGTCAATGGCAAGATCCTCACCACGCAGCAGATCCGCACCCGCGCCGCCAAGCGCGCGCTGGCCTCGCGCGGCATGCTTGAGGCGGTCACCTGGTCCTTCATCCCCGAAACCCAGGCAAAACTGTTCGGGGGTGGCAAGCCCGAGCTCAAGCTCGCCAATCCGATCGCCGCCGACATGTCCGACATGCGCCCCTCGCTGCTGCCGGGGCTGATTGCGGCGGCCGGCCGCAATGCCGCCCGGGGCTATGGCGATGTGGCGTTGTTCGAAGTCTCAGGCACCTATGAGAGCGACCGGCCCGAAGGTCAGCGCCGCGTGGCCGGCGGCATCCGCCGCGGCACCGCCGGTCTCACCGGATCTGGCCGTCACTGGGACGGCGCGGCAAAGCCGGTCGGTGTGTTCGACGCCAAGGCCGATGCGCTGGCGGTGCTGGAAGCCTGCGGCCTGCCGATGGCCAATTTGCAGATCGAGCAGGGCGGCCCCGCCTGGTACCATCCCGGCCGCTCGGGCCTGATCAAGCTTGGGCCCAAGGTCGTGCTCGGCCATTTCGGCGAGTTTCATCCGTCCACGCTCGACGCGCTCGATGTCACCGGCCCGCTTGCAGGCTTCGAGGTGTTCATCGATGCGATTCCCGAAGCCAAGCGCAAGGCGACCCGCACCAAGCCGGTGTTGAGCCTCTCGGCGTTCCAGGCGCTGCGCCGCGACTTCGCCTTCGTGGTCGACAAGGCCGTGCCCGCCGCCACGCTGGTCCGCGCGGCCCAGGGCGCCGACAAGGCGCTGGTCACCGGCGTCAATGTCTTCGACCTGTTCGAAGGCGCGTCGCTGGGCGAAGGCAAGAAGTCGGTCGCCATCGAGATCACCATCCAGCCGCGCGAGCGCACGCTCACCGACGAGGACCTCGACCGGCTGGCGAAATCGGTGATCGCCAATGTCGAGAAATCGACGGGCGGTGTGCTGAGGGGGTAAATAGTAATAACTAAATGTATGACAGAATTTTACTTGCTGAAAACGCAATTGCAACGACAAGGCTAGAGGCAGTCCCAATAAGGAATGGATAGAAAAAAATCTTTCTGCGCCTTTCAGTTCTTTTAAATTCATTCATTGAGTAATCATTTACTGTGAGAACCCTTATTGGACGCAAGTAAATTCTGCCAGCAAAAATTGAAGTTATAACAAATATTAAGAAAACTATCGCGATAATTTCAAAATGACTCGTTTCTCTCGGCCTATAGGTTCCGAGTATGGCGTTAATTTTAGTATCAATGTCGGATATACTTGTAGATTTTAGCTTCAGAAGCTGTTCTATTGTCTCATGGCTAATAGTCTTATTTCTTATAAGGATCGAAAAGGCACTTGAAGTTATTAATGACACGGTCATTATAACATACATGTATATATACTTTGAATCAAAAATTCTTTGGTAAAGCTTTATTTTTGTAAAAATTGTGTTTATTTTATTCGATGCGACATTGATAATATCATCTGCCCAAGTAAATCTGTTTGTGGATATGTCTATTGTGATTCCGGGCGAGTAGCTTTCATCATCGAATGATTGACTCTTAGTTCTAAATGATAATTTCACATTTTGCTTTTCAGGGGCGGGAGCATCTCCAGAAAACTCAGGAAATGACATAAAGAAAATAAAATCTATGCTGACTTGATTTGCAATCATATTAAATGTGTCTTCAAAAACTAAGAAAGATTTTAGGTCGGGATATGTTCGTCGTGAACCGTCATCGTAATATACAGAGACCTCTGATGAATGATTTGAGACATTATTTTGCTCTTTTATTCTATATAGTATGGAGCTGCATATGTCGTTTATTTCATTCTTTCCACAAACAAAATTATAGTCGAAGTTCTTCGAAATAATTCTTCTGGACTTCACCAATTTTTCAATAAAGTCGTGTACCTGCGCTTTTGGGATTACGATTGATAACGAACCATCATCAGAGTTAGAAGTCGTTATAAGCTCGGTAGCCATACAAATATCCCGCCCTAGTTTCACAGACGATTCTGCACAACGGCAAGCTACAATCAATGAACCTCATTCTCAATTCCGACAGCTACAAATATTCGCATTTCGCGCAATATCCGCCCGAAACCGCGGCGATCTCGGCCTATATCGAGGCCCGGCCCGGCGGCGCCCATGATCACGTGCTGTTTTTCGGCCTGCAGATGTTCCTCAAGGACTATCTCTCCCGCAGGATCACCATGGGCGATGTCGATGAGGCCGAGGAGATGATCCTGGCCCACGGCCTGCCGTTCCACCGCGAAGGTTTTGAGAAGATCGTCACCCGGCATGACGGCCATCTGCCTCTGCTGATCGAGGCGCTGCCCGAGGGCATGATCGTGCCCACCGGCACGCCGGTGGTGCAGGTCAGGAACACCGATCCGGATTTCTTCTGGCTGCCGACCTTCATGGAGACAGCACTCCTGCGCGCCGTCTGGTATCCGTCGACGGTGGCCACCGTGTCGCACGGCGCCCGCACCATCATCGCGGCCTCGCTCGAGCGGACCTGCGACACGCCCGCCGAGGTGCTGCCGTTCCGGCTGCATGATTTCGGCGCCCGCGGCACCACCTCGCTCGAACAGGCGGGCATAGGCGGCGTTGCGCACCTCGTCAACTTCCTCGGCACCGACACGGTGAGCGCGCTGGTTACCGCGCGAAAATTCTACCACGAGCCGATGGCGGGATTCTCGATTCCCGCTGCCGAGCATTCGACCATGACCAGCTGGGGCGAGGACCGCGAGACCGAGGCCTACCGCAACATGCTCAAGCAGTTCTCCGGTCCCGGCAAACTCGTGGCCGTCGTCTCGGATTCCTACGATCTTTACCGCGCGGTGAAAAACATCTGGGGCGAGGAATTGAAGGCCGAGGTCGAGGCCTCCGGCGGCACGCTGGTGGTGCGGCCCGATTCAGGCGACGCCACGCGGGTGCCGGTCGACACGGTCCAGATGCTGGGCGAAATCTTCGGGTTTTCATTGAACGGCAAGGGCTACAAGGTGCTCAACCCGGCCGTCCGCGTCATCCAGGGCGACGGCGTCACCACCGAGACCATCCGCATCATCCTGGGGCGTCTGGAAGACCGTGGCTGGTCGGCCGAGAACATTGCCTTCGGCATGGGCGCCGGGCTTTTGCAGAAGGTCAACCGCGACACGCTGCGCTTCGCCATGAAGGCCAATGCCCGCCAGGATGATGACGGCGTCTGGCACGGCATCAACAAGAATCCCAAGACCGATCCGGGCAAGGCGTCGAAACGCTACCGCCAGGCGGTGGTGCGCGACAAGGGCAGGCCCTTCGCCGTGGCGCTCAAGGATCTGGGCGACCGCGAAAACCTGCTGCAGCCGGTCTGGCGCGACGGCGAGTTGCTGGTCGACTGGACGCTCGCGCAAATCCGCGAGCGTGCTGCGTCGAGCCAGCAATAATCCGATCAGGAATTCTTGTCGTAGCGGATGAGTTCGGCGCCGGACACCTTGCCGTCGCCATCATAATCGACCGCTGAAAGCGCGAGGCCATAGGCGCGGAACGTCCGTACCCTTTGGGCGATCTTGCTGCCGCTGTCGGCCCTTAGGTCGACGAACCTTCTGAACTCGCTGACCTCAAGGATGCCATCGCCGTCCGTGTCGGCGGACTTGAAGTCGCGGACGGGATCCGCGCATGCGACTGTCGCCGCGAGCATCAGGGGCAGGGTAAGGGCGCCAAGCAAAGTCAAACCGCGCATGCTCGCATTCTCCGTGAATCACGCGGCCGTTATGATCCCAAACCTGCAGACGGCGCAAGTCGGGGAGTTGACAGATCAGGCCGCAAACGGGATTGAATGCACACCAATCCGCAATTCTGACTCAAACAGGGTGCGGAGCCGGACAAAGGGGAGGAAGCAGCATGTTTCGATGGGGAATTTTATCGACCGCCAAGATCGGACGCGAACAGGTGATCCCGCAATTGCAGGACTCCGAGAACGGTGTGGTCACAGCCATTGCCAGCCGCGATCATGCCCGCGCCCGCGCGGTGGCCGATCGCTTCAGCGTGCCGCTGGCATATTCCTCCTACGAAGAGCTGCTCGCTTCCGATGAGGTCGATGGCGTCTACATTCCGCTGCCCACGTCGCAGCATATCGAATGGGCGATCAAGGCTGCCAACGCAGGCAAGCATGTCCTGTGCGAAAAGCCGATTGCGCTTCACGCAAATGAAATTGCGCCGCTGATTGCAGCCCGCGACGCCAACAAGGTGCTGGTCTGCGAAGCCTTCATGGTCACCTATCACCCGCAATGGCGCAAGGTTCGCGAGCTTCTTGCCGACGGCGCCATCGGCCGCCTGCGCCATGTCCAGGGCGCGTTTTCCTATTTCAACGCCGATCCGTCCAATATGCGCAACAAGCCGGAACTGGGCGGCGGCGGTTTGCCGGATATCGGCGTCTACCCGACGGTCTCGACCCGGTTTTCAACCGGCCGCGAACCTCTCCGGGTCCAGGCCACGGTTGAGCGTCATCCGGAATTCGGCACCGACAGCTACGCCAGCGTCAAGGCCGATTTCGGCGATTTCGAAATGAGCTTCTACTGCTCGACCCAGATGGCGCTGCGCCAGTTGATGGTGTTTCACGGCGAGGAAGGCTATATCGAGGTGACGGCGCCGTTCAATGCGGGCGACTATGGCCACGCGGCGATCACTCTGCACAATCAAAACCACGAGGAAGCCCGGGTCTTCCGGTTCCCCTGCGTCAGGCAGTACCGGCTTCAGGCGGAGGCCTTTGTCCGCAAGGCGCGCGGCGGTGACGAAGAGGTGTTCCCCCTGGAGCAGTCGGTTCTCAACCAGGCCTTCATCGACGCGGTGTACCGCGCAGCCGCGCATGATGGCTGGGAGACCGTGTAGCCGGGCCTATTTCTTGGCGCCGAAGACGAATCGGTCATAGCCGAGATAGGAAAACACGGTCGCCGATCCCGACCCGAAGATCAGCGCCAGATAGGGCGAGATCGAGGGCAGCGCGATCAGGATTCCCGAATAGACAGCGTAATTGATCAGCGCCGACGCGATGCCGACACTGCCATAGCGCGCGCCCTCGACGGCGACCCGGCGATGCGAGCGGCCGAAAGTGAAGGTGCGGTTGATCATGTAGGTGCACAGCATGGCGGCGCCGATTGCCAGCACGCGGCCGCTGAACGGGTCCAGCACTCTGAACTCCAGCAACAGCGACAGCACGCCCATATCGACCGCGAAGCCGATGGCGCCTGCGAACAGGAAGAAACTGATTTTTCTCTTCATGAAGCCAGTTTTTGCCCTTCGGGTGCCAAAGGCGGGGTTTCGGCCTGATCGGTGGCACGCAGACCCGGTCCGCCTATGCTGCGCCGTTCGCTGCGCGAGGGCGCAACCGACATGTAATGAAAGCGTTTCTGCTCTGCCCGTCCGCGCGCCACCGAATCGAGAATGACGCCGCCGGTAAAGATCATCAGGGACATCATCATCAGCGCCATCGCCAGCATCCAGGTCGGCATCCGGGTAACCAGGCCGGTGAGGAAATATTCATTCAGCACAGGGACCATGAAGAGCATGGACACCGCAAGCGTGAAAACGCTCAGATAGCCGAAAAACGTGAACGGCCGGGTTTCCTTCATCAGCATGGCGAACATCCACAGGATCTTAGCACCATCCTTGAAAGTGGAAAGCTTTGAGTGCGATCCCTCCGGCCGCCGGCCGTAATCGAGCGCCAGTTCTGCGACCGGCAGCTTGAGCTGAGATGCATGCACGCTCATTTCCGTCTCGATTTCGAACCCACCCGACACCGCCGGGAAGCTCTTGGCGAAGCGACGGGAAAAGGCGCGGTAGCCGGAAAAGATATCGGAGAAATCATTGCCGAAAATCGCCTTGTAGAGCGTGTTGAAGATCGAGTTGCCGAACGCGTGCCCGCGGCGGCCGGCGTCATCGGTGACGCCGCGGCGGGTGCCGACCACCATGTCGCACCGTTCGCTGACCAGCGTGCGGATCAACTCCGGGCCGTCGGCCGGCGAATAGGTCCCGTCACCATCGGCCATCAGGAAGATGTCGGCCTCGATGTCGGAGAACATCCGGCGCACCACATGGCCCTTGCCCTGGCGCGGCTCGCGCACGACGATGGCGCCGGCAAGCGCCGCGCGCAGGGCCGTCTGGTCGCTGGAGTTGTTGTCGTAGACATAGATCCTGGCGCAGGGGATCGCTGCCCGGAAGCCGGCGACGACATCGCCGATGGTCGCTGCTTCATTGTAGCAAGGCAGGAGCACCGCGATTTCGAGGTCATCGAACATACCGTCTGTCATGGGAGTCCCCGTTGGCTGCAGGCGGTCTCCGCCCATGGCTTTACTATTTCTTGAGAAGGTTAAGGCTAGGTTGAACCAAAGAGATAAAGTGTGTTGGAGTTCCCCGTGCCCAAGAGCAACCCGGCCGCCGGCGATGCCCGTCTTGCACCCGCCGTGTCGTCAGGCCTCCCTCTTCGGGCCAGTCCGCTGGCCCCGCTGCACCGCCCGGTCCTGCTGTCCTTTGCCATGTTCATCGTCCTGACCGTGGTGTTGCATTTCAGCTCCTACGTCGATTATGTCGGCGCCGACAATGACGACGTCATGCGCCTGGTCCAGGTGCGCGATCTGATGGGCGGACAAGGCTGGTTCGACCTCACCCAGTACCGGCTTGGCCTGGAGGGCGGCACCCTGATGCACTGGTCGCGGTTGATCGACCTGCCCATCGCCAATCTGATCATGCTGTTCTCGCTGTTTCTGAGCCCGGCCATGGCCGAGGCGTCGGCGCTGTTTGCCTGGCCGTTGATCACCGCGCTGCCGCTGTTCTATGCGCTGAGCCTTGGCGGTGGCGTTGTCGGTGGTCCGTCCGGACGGGTGATCGGCCTTGCCCTGGCGTTCCTGTTCGTGCTCTCCATCAACCGGTTCCAGCCGGGCGCCATCGATCATCACAATGTGCAACTGGCCCTGATTGCCGCCATCGCGGCCTGTCTCATCCTGCCAGGACGTCCGCCGGCGGCCCATGCGCTGGCCGGCGCAGCCTCCGCGCTGGCCATTGCCATCGGAGCGGAAACCACGCCGCACATCGTCATTGTCGCAACCATCGTGGCGGTGCAATGGGTGTGGCTTGGCAAGGACATGAAGGCGGCAGCCTCCGCCTTTGCGCTGGCAATGGCTGCAACCCTGACCGCCGTGTTCTTCCTCACCGTGCCCCCCGCGTACTACGGAATGGTGGCCTGCGACGCCTTGTCGACCGCATTCTATTCCCTGGGCGTGGTCGGCGCGGGCATGTTCTTTCTCGCCGTCGCAAGCACGTCCGGGCGCGGATTCGGTGCTCGCCTCGCGGCTCTGGGGGGCGTGGGCGCGGCCACGTTGGGGTTCACCCTGCTGACGGCGCCGCAATGCCTCGGCAATCCGCTCGCCTCGCTCGACCCGCTGCTGGTCGCCATGTGGCTCAACAGCGTCACCGAAGCCCAGTCGATCTTCTCGCAGCTGCGTGCCGAGCCATGGACCGCGGGCGGCTTCTACCTTGTCCCGGTGCTGGCGATGATCCTGTGCGTGCGCGCGATACGCCAGGGCCGCAATGTCCATGCCCACGGCGTGCTGCTGGCGCTGATCGCGGTGTCCTGGGCCATTGCCCTCGTCCAGGTTCGCGGCGCGGTGTTTTCCAACATGCTTTCGGCAATCCCGTTTGCGGCGCTGGTCGCCAGCTTGCGGGAGCGCTCCAATGCCGATCCGAAGAACCTGCGCAAGGGGCTCGCCTTTGCCGGGGCTTCCTTCGCCGCCGTGCCCTTTGTCTGGGCCTTGACCGGCGCATTGCTGTCCATGGGCGTCAACGCGGTGATGGGCGAGGAGGCGGGAAGCCTGCCGACTCAGGAGGAGAAGATCTGCACCGATGCCGCCGCAATGCAGCCCCTGGCGCGCGAACCCGCGGGCGTTGTCGCCGGCCCCTCCAATCTCGGTGCGCCGATCCTGCGCTTCACACCACACCGCGTCCTGGCGGCCCCCTATCACCGCAACCAGGGCGGCATGCTGACCGAGCTGCACGCGGCGATGGCGCCGCCGGCGGATGCGGTCAAGTTCCTCCGCGGCGCCGGCGTCACGGTGCTCGCCTTCTGCGACAGCGACCTGCAGGTGGGCAATGTCGCGCGCGCCGCGCCCGATGGACTTTACGCGCAACTGCGCAAGGGGATCGTCCCGGATTGGCTGGAACCGGTGCCGGGAACCCGGGACGCGGATCTCCAGCTCTATCGGGTCATGCCGTAGGGCGTCTTGCGGAGACTTTCGGCGTTTGAGCGCAACGGTTTTCTTGCAGCCGTCCTCGCGGTAGAGTCCTCTCAGGTGATTTGCGCGCCGCTGCGGTTACGCAAGCCCCTGGAGGTCGATTGAGATGAGCATCCCCCGCAAAGTTCATGCCGTCCTGCGCCGGATTGTGATAGCCGCCCTGATCGCATTGACGGCAAGCGCTGTCCCGCTTGCAGGCGCAAGGGCGGATCGACCCGCCAAGGAAATTTTTGGCGCGGCGGAGCTCCCGGCCGTTCTTCCCGCCCGCGCCATCGGGTTCTACTCCAAGGGCTGCCTTGCCGGCGGCGTGGCGATCGCCACCGATGGTCCGGCCTGGCAGGCGATGCGGCTGTCGCGCAACCGGCGCTGGGGCCATCCCGATCTGGTTGCACTCGTCGAGCGGTTGTCGCGCGATGCGGCGGCCAGGGATGG
Organism: Hoeflea sp.; assembly: GCA_019084245.1. GTDB lineage: Bacteria > Pseudomonadota > Alphaproteobacteria > Rhizobiales > Rhizobiaceae > Hoeflea. Next base: position 441,148 of record JAHRFE010000028.1, on the reverse strand, counting down.
CTGGCCCGGGCTTCTCATTGGCGATCTTGCGCAGCCACGCGGCGGTCCGATGCTCTCGGGCCACGCCTCGCACCAGGTCGGCCTTGACGCGGACATCTGGCTGACGCCGATGCCGGACCGCACCTTGTCCGCCAGCGAACGCGAAGACATCTCGGCGACCTCGATGCTGAAGAAGGACACGCTCTATGTCGATGACCGGATCTGGACCCCGGCGCATGCACGGGTGCTGATGCGCGCGGCAAGCTATCCCGAGGTCGATCGGATTTTCATCCATCCCGGGATCAAGAAAAAGCTCTGTGACACCTGGACAGGCGACCGCTCGGCAATGGGAAAGCTGCGTCCCTACTACGGTCACCATTATCATTTCCATATCCGCATCAAGTGTCCGCCCGGAGCCAGCGGATGCAAGAGCCAGGCCCCTCCGCCGCAGGGCACCGGATGCGACGATTCCCTTGCCTGGTGGTTCACCGCTGAACCCTGGGCGCCGGCCAAGCCGGAAAAGACGGACAAGCCCAAGCCTCAGAAGCGGGACATGCGGTTGTCCGATCTTCCCGCTGCCTGCGCCCAGGTGGTTCAGGCGCCGGGCCCTGCGTCTGAAGCGGACGTGACCTTTGGATCAGGGTCGATCGCGAGCCCGGACGGGGCGAAGGCCCTGACGCTGGGCAATGCGGCCTCCGCGTTTGCCCCGGTCGGGCTGCCCGCGCGAATTCCGATTCCGGTGCCCCGGCCGGTCAACTGATCTGTGATGGCTGCCGTCACTCAAAATTCATCATCATCTGTCTTTCACTTGCAGGACCGGGTCGTTATAGAATGGTTTCTCAAATCGATTGAAAGTATAAATTCGGCGCGTGGCGCCGGAGTTGGGCAGACCACGGGCCGTCATGACTGATCACAAAGCCATTGCCTTGATTGCGCATGACCAGAAAAAGGATGACCTGGCAGAGTTCGCCAGATCCCACCAGCAGGCCCTGTCGCGGTTTCCCGTTGTCGCGACCGGAACCACCGGTGGGAGGATTGCGGAGGCCTGTCCAGGGCTTGTGGTGAAGCGGCTCAAGAGCGGGCCGCTGGGCGGAGATCAGCAGATCGGCGCGCTGATCGCCACCGGCGATATTGGACTGGTGATCTTTTTTGTCGATCCGCTGACCGCCATGCCGCATGATGTCGATGTCAAGGCGTTGATGCGGCTCGCCATCGTCTACGATATTCCGATGGCGCTCAATCGCGCCACGGCTGAGACCTTGCTCAAGGCGCTTGCATAGATCGCCGCGACAGTTTCGAGATGGCAAGGCCCGCCGGGCCGGGCCGCAACCAGTTCAGGCCTGACAGGGACCCGACCATGCCGACTTTAAACGATTCCGACCATACCATCGCGTTTCCGATCCTGATCGGCGATATCGGCGGCACCAATGCGCGCTTTGCCATCCTGATGGATGCCAATGCCGAGCCACGGGAATTTCCGATTCTGGCGACAGCGGATTATCCGACCATCGACGAGGCGATCCAGGCCGGGGTGCTCGACAAGACATCGCTGCAGCCGCGCTCGGCCATTCTTGCGGTGGCTGGTCCGATCAAGGGCGACGAGATTGATCTCACCAATTGTGACTGGGTGATCCAGCCCAAGGTCATGATCCGGGATCTGGGGTTTGAAAATGTCGTGGTGATCAATGATTTCGAAGCCCAGGCGCTGGCCGCGGCCTCGCTCGGGCCCGAATATCTCGACAAGATCGGCGGCGGCGAAATTCGGGCGTCGTCCTCGCGCGTCGTGGTCGGGCCTGGCACCGGTCTCGGTGTCGCCGGCCTGGTTCATGCGCGCCACACCTGGTTCCCCGTGCCGGGCGAAGGCGGCCATGTCGACATGGGTCCGCGCACGGCGCGCGATTACCAGCTTTTCCCGCTTTATGAGCCGATCGAAGGCCGGATTTCGGCTGAACAGTTGCTGTGTGGACGCGGCCTGATGAATATCTACCGTGCCGTGTCCAAGGCCAACGGCGTCGAGCCTGTTGCCGCCAATCCTGCCGAGGTGACCTCGTCCTGGTCCGATGGGTCGGATCCGGCCGCGGTCGAGGCGATCGAACTGTTCGTGACCTATCTGGGCCGGGTGGCCGGTGACCTGGCGATGATTTTCATGGCGCGCGGCGGCGTGTTCCTGGCCGGCGGTATCGCCCAGAAGATCATTCCGGCGCTCAATCATCCGCGGTTTCGTCAGGCGTTTGAGGACAAGGCCCCGCATTCGGGCATCCTCAAGATGATCCCGACTTTCGTCATCACCCACCCGCTGGCGGCGCTGTCGGGGCTTGCAGCCTATGCACGCACGCCGGTGCGATTTGGCGTTTCCACCGAAGGACGCCGCTGGAAAGCATAGGCAAACCGGCTTGAACCCGCTATAGAGCCGCACAAATCGGGGCAGGGTATCCTGCGAAATCGAGGCATGGCGGTCTTTTCGGAGCGCTCAACAGGGTGATGGAACTTGGCGCGCGACAGGAACATCAAGCAGGATGTAGAATCGCTCACCATGGTGATCCGCCGGATCATCCGTGAGAACGGCCGCAACTATGTCAAGACCTACCTGTTCGCCGCATTCTGCCTGATCCTCGTTGCAGCCACCACGGCCTTCATGGCCTGGATCATGGAGTCCGTGATCAACGAGGCCTTCGCCAAGAAGAACGCAGATGTGATCTGGCTTATCTGCGCGTCGATTCTCGCGTCATTCATCATCCGCGGCGCAGCCACCTACGGCCAGGCGGTAGCGCTCGCCAAAGTCGGCAACAACATGGTCGCCCGCTATCAGCAGCGCCTGGTCGATCATCTGATGACTCTCGGCGTGAGCTATTTCGGTGACACCCGCTCGGCGCAGATCGCAGCCCAGGTGAGCCAGAATGTTGCCGGCATCCGCGATGTGATGAACCTGACGGTCACCTCGCTCTCCCGCGATCTGCTGACGCTCGTTGCGCTCGTGATCGTGATGGTGACCAAGGACCCAATCCTCAGCCTCATCGTCTTTGTCGGTGCGCCGCCGGTTCTGCTGGCTCTTCGCTACATCTCGAAGCGGCTTCGCAGCGTGACGCGCGATTCGATCATTCTCAACAGCCGCGTGCTGAGCGCCATGCAGGAGATGGTCCAGGGCATCACCATCGTCAAGGCCTTCACCATGGAGGAGCAGGTCAGCGCCCGCTCCGCGGCCCTGATCAAGGCCGCAGAGGAGCGGGCCAACCGCATCGCCCGGCTTACCGAACGCACCTCGCCGCTGACGGAAATGGTGGCCGGGCTGGCGATCTCCGGGGTGATCGCCTATGCGGCGTTCCGCTCGATCTACAATGACGTGCTACCCGGCGCGTTTTTCTCCTTCATCACCGCGCTGCTGCTCGCCTATGATCCGGCGCGGCGGCTGGCGAGGCTGCAGATCAGCCTCGAACGCGCTGTTGTCAACGCCAGGATGATCTATGAGATCCTTGACGAGGAGCCGACCCAGGGCGACCGGCCCGGCGCACGCGACACCGTCTTCGAGCGCGCCCGGATCGAGTTCCGCAATGTCAGCTTTGGCTACGGTCAGGGTGTGCCGGTGCTCCACGATGTGAGCTTCACAGCCGAGGCCGGAAAGACCACGGCGATTGTCGGCCCCTCGGGAGCCGGCAAGTCCACGTTGATCTCTTTGGTGCCGCGGTTTTATGATCCCTCCTCGGGACAGGTGCTGATCGATGGCGTCGACATCGCCACCGTCACCAAGAAGGCGCTGCGCCAGCAGATAGCCTATGTCTCGCAACAGCCCTGGCTGTTTGAAGGTACGATCCGCGACAATCTGCGCTTTGCGCGGCCCGATGCGACAGATGCCGAAATCGAGGACGCAGCGCGGCTCGCCAATGCCCATGAGTTCATTCTGGCGCAGCCCATGGGCTATGACACGCCGCTCGGGGAGAACGGCGTCAATCTGTCCGGCGGCCAGCGCCAGCGCATTTCCATTGCCCGCGCGCTTGTCCGTGACGCACCGATCCTGCTTCTCGACGAGGCTACATCGGCGCTCGACAATGAGTCCGAAGCCGCCGTGCAGAAGGCGCTCGAGGGCGCCATGCGCAACCGTACGGTGCTGGTCATCGCGCACCGGCTGTCAACCATCGCCCGGGCCGATCGCATTGTCGTCATGCAGGGCGGCCAGGTTGTGGAAACTGGCAGCCATGCCGATTTGAGCGCATCGAAGGGCGGGCTCTATGCGCGCCTGCAGGCTTTCAGCGACATGAGCGGCGGGGCTGAGCCGATGATGGGCATGGATGCAGGCGCGGAAGGTCAAGGAGGCAAGGCATGATCGCACCTACGGGGAGCATGGGTCTTATCGTCGTGGGCGCCGCTGGCCGGATGGGCCAGTCGCTGATCCGCACGATCTCTTCCATTGAGGGGGTGCATCTGGCCGGCGCCATTGAACGCCCCGGGTCCGAAGCGCTTGGCCGCGACGCCGGCGAACTGGCCGGCCTCGGACCGAACGGGGTGCTGATCACGGAAGACGCCCTGCCGGCCTTCGCCCAGGCTGAAGGCGTGCTGGATTTCACCGCGCCCGCAGCGACCCTGGAATTTGCCGATCTCGCAGCCCAGGCGCGGATTGTCCACGTCATCGGCACTACCGGCATGGATGAGAGTCACGAGGCCCGGCTTCATGCCGCCTCGCGTCACGCCCGCATCGTCAAGTCAGGCAACATGAGCCTCGGCGTCAATCTGCTTTCGGTGCTGGTGCGCCAGGCAGCGCGTGCGCTGGAAGCCGGAGACTGGGACATCGAGGTGCTCGAAATGCACCATCGCCACAAGGTGGATGCGCCGTCGGGCACGGCGCTTCTGCTGGGACAGGCGGCCGCCGACGGCCGCGGCATTGATCTTGCGCAGAATTCGGTCAAGGTCCGCGACGGCCACACCGGTGCGCGCGACGAGGGGTCGATCGGATTCGCCACCTTGCGCGGCGGTTCGGTGGTGGGGGAGCATTCGGTCATCCTTGCCGGCGAAGGCGAAACCGTTGAGCTCAGCCACAAGGCCACCGACCGCTCGATCTTCGCCCGCGGCGCGGTCCGCGCTGCCCTCTGGGCACGCCATCAGAAGCCGGGCTATTATTCCATGCTCGACGTGCTCGGCCTTGCCGGTCAATAATCAAACCGCCTGAAAGAAGGAAATCATCATGTCCGGAACGCTCGTCCTCGTCCGCCACGGCCAAAGCGAATGGAACCTCAAGAACCTGTTCACCGGCTGGAAGGATCCGGGCCTGACAGACCTCGGCATCGAAGAGGCCAAGACCGGGGCTCAGGCCCTGAAGGCAACTGGCCTCAAGTTCGACGTGGCTTTCACTTCGGTGCTGATTCGCGCGCAGCACACGCTCGATCTGATCCTGGAAGGCATCGGCCAGACTGATCTCGAGGTGATCCGCGACCAGGCGCTGAATGAACGCGATTACGGCGATCTGGCCGGCCTCAACAAGGATGACGCCCGCAAGAAATGGGGCGAGGAGCAGGTCCATATCTGGCGCCGCTCCTATGACGTGCCGCCGCCCGGCGGTGAAAGCCTGAAGGACACCGGCGCCCGCGTCTGGCCCTATTACATGATCGAGATCCTGCCCCGCGTGCTGCGCGGCGAGACCGTTCTGGTCGCGGCCCATGGAAATTCCCTGCGCTCGCTGCTGATGATCCTCGACCGGCTCGACCGCGAAGCAATCCTCTCGGTCAATCTCGCCACCGGCGTACCGATGGTCTACAAGCTCAACGCCGATTCCACCGTTGCCTCGAAAGAGGTGCTGGGCGATATGTCTGGGGCGCATTGAAGCCGGCAATCAGATACCCGACTGCACACAACCGGTCTCCCAGCCCAGCATCGCCCGCTTGCGGGTGATGCCCCAGTGATAGCCGGTCAGCGCGCCGGATTTGCCGAGCGCGCGATGGCACGGCACCACGAACGAGATCGGATTGCGCCCGACGGCCGCACCCACGGCGCGCGAGGCCGACGGCTTGCCGATGGCGCGGGCCACGTCCTGGTAGGTCGAGGCGGCGCCAAGCGGGATCCTGAGCAGCGCTTCCCAGACGCGCACCTGGAAATCGGTGCCGATCATGACGATCCGCAAGGGCTGGTCGGCGCGCCATTGTCCGGGTGAGAAGATCCGTCCGACATAGGGTGCGGTCATGGCCTGATCCTGGGCAAACCGCGCGCCCGGCCAGCGCTTCGTCATGTCCTCGAGCGCCGCCTGCTCTTCGCCCGGATCGGCGAAGGCCAGGCCGCACAACCCGCGTTCGGTCGCCATGATCACTGCCGTGCCGAAGGGCGAGGGATGAAAGCCGTAGCGGATCGCAAGACCTGCGCCGCCGGTCTTGAAATCGCCCGGGCTCATCGCCTCGTGGGTGACGAACAGATCATGCAGCCGCCCCGGCCCCGACAGGCCAAGCTCATAGCTTGCATCGAGCAGCGGCAGCCCTTCCTGGCCGAGCAGCCGGCGGGCGTGATCGAGAGTCACCGCCTGCAGAAACGCCTTCGGCGTCAGCCCGGCCCAGCGGCTGAAAGTCTTCTGCAGCCTGCCCGGCGCCACGCCGAGATCCGACGCGATGTCCTCAAGCGAGGGCTGGGCCTGGTAATCGAGCGAGATCCTTTCGATGGTCCTGCGGACGAGGTCGTAATCATCGCCTTTCGGCGTGATGTCGCGGTCAAGCTGGGCGGTCACGGTCATGATGAAACTCCTTGAGCCCAATCAACCACGCGACGTCCCGCGCCGCCACCCGAAACCCGCCGGCTGACAAGACTCCTCAGCGTTGCTTGACGGTCGCCAGCGCCCGCTGAAACGCCGAGGCAAAACTTTCCTTGTCGCCGGGGTTGAGAAACGCGCCCACGTCGGTCTGCCGCCCCTGGCCGGTGATGTGCATGTGTGTGATGCCGATTTCCTCGTGCCGGGCGATATTGAACCGCGTCCAGAACGGATTGAACCGGTGCTCCACCGTTCGGCCCGATGGCGAGACCTTGCGCACATTCAGGTCGGTGCGCGACATGCGGATGAACTCCCGCATCCGGCCGGAGCGGTAACTCAGCCAGAACGCGCCGAACAGAAGCGCAAGGTCGAGCCCGAAAAAGGCGAAGATCGGCCAGGCGCCGATCTTCACGAAGATGACCATATGCACCACCGTGATGACGGTCACGATGGTCATCAGGATGACAAAGCCCAGCCGTCCCAGCGAACGGTGCGGGCTCAGCACGGCCTCGAACACGGGGTCTTCATTCATCGGATGCCCTGCCTCCAGTGTGCGTCGATTGCCATTGTCCAGCCTAGATGATTATAGGGGAGGAATGGAAAAGCCCAAGAGCCCGAAACCTGCCAAAATGCCGCGCGCTTCCGCCGCTTCGGCGAAAAAGCCCGCCCTCGCTCCCGCGAAGCCCGGTGCGGCGCGCAAGCCTCGAGCCCGCCGCGTGAAGATCCCCTACAGCCCGGAGGAGATCCGCGAAATCTTCCGGCGGTTCTCCATCCAGCGGCCCGAGCCCAAGGGCGAGCTCGAGCACGTCAACCCGTTCACCCTCGTGGTCGCGGTCGCCTTGTCGGCGCAGGCCACCGACGCGGGCGTCAACAAGGCGACACGCGCCCTGTTCGCGCTCGCAGACACGCCCGAAAAAATGCTGGCGCTCGGCGAGGAGCGGGTGCGCGACCTGATCAAGACCATCGGGCTTTACCGCAACAAGGCGAAAAACGTCATCGCGCTCTCGCAAAGACTGGTCGATGAGTTCGGCGGCGAGGTGCCGCTCACGCGGGAGGAATTGGTGACGCTGCCGGGCGTCGGCCGCAAGACCGCCAATGTGGTGATGTCGATGGCCTTCGGCGTGCCGACGCTCGCCGTCGACACCCATGTCTTCCGCATCGGCAACCGGCTGAGGATCGCGCCGGGCAAGACCCCCGACGAGGTCGAGGCGGCGTTCATGCGGATCATTCCGGAAGACTACCTGTTCCACGCCCACCACTGGCTGATCCTGCACGGCCGCTATTGCTGCAAGGCGCGCAAGCCCGAATGCGAGCGCTGCGTGATTGCCGACCTCTGCAAGTCGCCGGAAAAGACCTGCGATGTGCCTGCGCCGCTGGTGGAACTGCCGGCTCAGGTTGTTTAGGAGCGGCCGGGTTTGGCGGGGTCGCCCTGTCCGCTTGCCGCGGGACTGCCGCAAGTCAATCGGTCTTTTCTTGAAATTGGTAGGAAACTTGCCTACCATCAGGTGAAGGAGCAACCGAGATGGCAAATGTCGAGAAAATCAGCGTGGCGTTGACACCTGAAATGGCGATGACCATGCGGCGGGCGGTCGAATCGGGAGAATATGCTTCCGCAAGTGAAGTCATGCGAGAAGCCATGCGGGAATGGCATGCCCGCCGCACCGAGCGAGAGCGGGCGCTTGCACAACTCGGCAGCCTTTGGGACGAAGGCGTTGCCAGCGGTGAAGCCACCGATGGCGAAACAGCCTTTGCGCGCATCAGGCAAACGCTTCATGCCAAGATTGGCACGGGCGGGTCTTTGTGAGCTTCAGGCTCACACCACTGGCCGAATCCGACCTCACAACCATTGTGCTTTATATTGCCGAGGACAACCCGACGGCAGCGTTTCGCTGGTACGATGAGATGCTCCGCCATTGTCGGACCCTCGGCGAAGCGCCTGAATTGGGCGTCGCAAGGCCGGACGTCCGGCCCGACCTCAGGACCTATCCAGCCGGGAACTACATGATCCTGTATCGAAAGATGGGTGAAGGTGCGGAAATCATCCGCGTTGTTCACGGCGCGCGGCAATGGCAGAAATTGCTGGATTAGTGCGGCGGCTTGAAGCTGCCTTCATACCGCTGGTGTCGCTCGTCGAACCCCACCCGCCTTCGCCGCCACCATCTTGTACAAATGCACCATCATCCCGGCCGCGAACATCGGTGTCAGCAGGTTCAAAAGCGGCACCGAGAGAAAGGCGGCGATGATCAGGCCGGCGAAGAAGATCGTCGTCGAGTTGCGGGCTCTCAGCCGCTTGGCGTCCGCCGGGCTCATGAACCGCATCGCGGCGAATTCGAAATATTCCCGCCCCAGCAGATAGCCGTTGACCACGAAGAATGCCGCCAGGTTGATGCCCGGCACGATCAGCAACATGAGCGCCAGCAAGTTGCCCAGCGCCACCACCACCAGGAACCCGAGCGACTGCCGGATCGACTGGCCAAGCGGCATCGCCTTGCCCGGCGCCTCGTCGGGATAGTCGCGGACCTCGATCACCTCGGCAATGTCATCGAGAAACAGGCCCGCCATGACGGCTGTCACGGGCGCGACGAACAGGGCCAGCACCAGCGCAAGGCCGACGCCTGCGATGATGGCCGCGATCGTGCCGGCCCATCCCGCCCAGTCGGGCAGGCCGGGCAGCAGGTTTTCGAGCCAGGGCATGGCCATCAGCGAGAACGCTTCGCCAAGGCCGAACCACAGGCCCACGAGCAGCAGGATCGTCAGTCCCAGCGATTTCAACAGCACCGACCGCGAGGCGGGGGAGAACAGGTTGGATCCACCCAGCCGGGCAGCTTCGATGATCATTGCTGGCTATTCCTTGTCTGGCCCAGGTCCGGCTTTTCCCGCAACCGGCATGTCTTTCGAAACCCATGAAAAACATGCTTCGGCGGCGGTCCGGCGGCGCAATTTCATGTGGGGATTGCGCTCGCCCGCGTCAACGGGTCTGATTGACGGGCCGGTCATGGGCCTTGTTGGGCAATTTCATTGCAGCCCGTGACACACTGACACAAATCAGCCATGATCCGCGCGCCTGAGGGGCAGGCCGGCAACGGCCGTGATCATCTGTTTACTCCGGATTTCCCATGTCCGCACCGCGGATTCGCCCTGCCGTCATTTCCGATATCGATGCGCTCGAGACGATCGAGAACGCCGTGTTTGCGTCTGACCGGATTTCCCGCCGGTCGTTTCGCACGCTGATTGATCGGCCGACCGCCGAAACCATCGTCATCGAGGCGGAAGGCGAGCTTCGCGGCTATGCCATGATCCTGTTTCGCGCCGGCGCGGCGTTGGCCCGCCTCTATTCGCTCGCAGTCGTACCCGGCCAGGTCGGCAAGGGCTATGGCAGGGCGCTGCTCGCCGCCGCCGAAAAGGCCGCGATGGATCACGACCGCATCCTGCTCCGGCTGGAGGTGCGCGAGGACAACGCCAGCGCAATCGCGCTTTACAAGAACGCCGCCTATCGTCGCATCGGGCGGGTGGCGGACTACTATGCCGATGGCATGGCGGCGCTCCGGTTTGAAAAACTGCTGCGCGGGCGCGACACGCCAAGCGGCAGCACGCCGTTCTACGAGCAATCCACCGATTTCACCTGCGGCGCGGCCTGTCTGCTGATGGCGCTGGCCCGGTTCCGCTCGCCGGAGTTTCTCGATCCGGTGTGGGAGATCCGGCTGTGGCGCGAGGCAACCACCGTGTTCATGCTGTCGGGCCCCGGCGGCTGCGAACCCTTCGGCCTCGCCATGGTGGCGCGCGAGCACGGGCTCGAGCCCGAAGTCTGGTGCTCGACCGAGGACATGCTGTTTCTCGAAACCGTTCGCGATCCCGAAAAGCGGCGGGTGATGGAGCTGGCGCAGACCGATTTTCGCGCCCGGGTCACTTCCGCCGGAACGCCTGTGCATCTGGAAGCCTTCACGCTGGACTGGTTGCGCGCCCGGCTGGCCGATGGCCATGTCGCCATCATTCTGGTCAGCGGCTACCTGATGATGGGCAAGAAGGTTCCGCACTGGGTGCTTGCTCACGGCGATGACGGCCGCCATATCTTCGTCCACGACCCCTGGGTCGAGGACGAGGTCGGCGAAACCGTCGCCGACGCCGCCAATATCCCGGTCCCCTATGCCGTCTTTGACCGGATCGCCCGCTTCGGCCGTTCGGGGCTGCGCGCAGCCGTTCTTATCAAGGGAAAAGCACCCCATGTCTGACTGGATCATCCTGTCCACCGCGCTGTCGGGCTTTGATCATGCCGCCACCAAGCACAAGGTGCTTTCCACGCGCGATTACCTGGCCCGGCCGGAACTGTTCCGCGGCGCCCGGCCCAACATCATCAACCTGTCGCGCTCCTACGCCTATCAGAGCCGCGGCTACTACGCCTCGCTGCTGGCGGCCGCGCGCGGTCAGCGGGTGATTCCCTCCGTCGAGACGCTGATCGATCTTTCGGCCCGCAAGCTGCATGAAAACGCCATTCCTGAACTGGAAGATTCGTTCAATAAATCCATCCGCGAGCATGCTCCAGCGCCGGTTCCTGCGCGGCTGCGCGTGTTCTTCGGCACCAGCACCGATGCGCGGCTTGAACGCTTCTGCAGGCTGCTGTTCGACTGGTTCCGCGCGCCGATCCTCGAACTCAGCATCAAGCCGGGCGAATGGTTCTCGATTTCGAAGATCGCGCTCTTGCCGGTGAGCAAACTCGACGGCGCCGATCGCGAGGCGTTTTTCCAGGCCATGGCGCGCTACACCGCGCGGCAGTGGAAGGACGCCAAGTCCCGCGCGCCGGCGCGCTATTCCTTCGCCACCCTGGTCGATCCGCAGGAGGCGCTGCCGCCCTCGACCATCGACAGCCTCAAGCACTGGTCGCGGATCGCCGCGCGCATGGGCGTCTCGGTCGAGCCGATCACCCGCAAGGACCTGCCGCGGCTCGCCAACTTCGATGCCCTGTTCATCCGCGAAACCACCTCGATCTCCAACCACACCTACCGTTTCGCCCGCCGCGCCCAGCAGGAGGGCATGCCGGTGATCGACGATCCGGTGTCGATGATCCGCTGCACCAACAAGGTCTATCTCGATGAATTGATGTCATCGAACGGCATCCCGGTGCCCAAGACCGTGATGCTGATCGGACCGGAAGATTTCCAGCGCGCCGCCGATCTGCTGGGGTTTCCCATGGTGCTGAAGGTGCCCGATTCCTCGTTCTCCCGTGGCGTCAAGAAAGTCGCCTCGATGGCCGAGCTCAAGGCGCTCGCCGGCGCCTGGCTGCATGATTCCGAGGTGCTGATTGCGCAGAAATTCATGCCGACCAGTTTTGACTGGCGCATCGGTGTCCTCGGCGGCAAGCCGCTGTTCGCGGTGCAGTATCTGATGGCCAAGAAGCACTGGCAGATCGTCAAGCACGACACTGGCGGCAAGCCGCTGGAAGGCGGGTTCAAATCCTTTTCGCTGGCGCAGGTGCCGCCGCTGGTGCTCGACACCGGACTGCGCGCCGCCTGCGCGGTGGGTGACGGGCTCTACGGAGTGGATCTCAAGGAGACCGATGACGGCGTCTTCGTCATCGAGGTCAACGACAACCCCAATCTCGAGCACGGCGTCGAGGACGCGGCCGAGAAGGACGAGGTCTGGATAAGGCTCACCAACTGGTTCATCGAACGCATTGCCACCTGAGCGGCTTTGCCCGGGCGCAGGCTGTCGTTTCGCGGTGAAACACGTTATAGCAGCGCCGAGTCAGAACACCGACTGCGACCAGGACCCGATTTATGCTGAAACCCGCCGAAGACCGCCTCAATCTCAATCAGATTGTCGATCCGGCCGAATTGCGCAAGACGCTCGACGCCATTGCGTTGAAACACGGCGGCGCCAGCACCGAGGCCCGGCAGGAAGTGCTGGCCGAGGTCAAGCGGATCAATGCCCTGGGACGCGAAACCGCCCGCACGATGCTGTTTGAAGATGGCGGCGGCACCGCTTGCGCCGTGCGGATCTCGCATTTGCAGGATGTGATCACCGCGGCGCTGTATGACTATGCCAGCCATCACGTCTACCGGGTCGTAAACCCCTCGATGTCCGAACGTCTGACCGTGACGGCGGTCGGCGGATATGGCCGCGGCACCCTGGCTCCCGGCTCCGACATCGATCTGTTGTTCGTGCTGCCCTACAAGAACACGCCCTGGACCGAACAGATCGTCGAGTGGATCCTCTACATCCTGTGGGACATGGGCCTCAAGGTCGGCCACGCCACCCGCAATGTCGATGAATGCATCCGCCTGTCGCGCTCCGACATGACCATCCGCACCGCCATTCTCGAAGCCCGGTTTCTCTGTGGCGAACTGGCCCTGTTCAAGAATCTGGGCGACCGTTTTGACACCGAAGTGGTAGAGGACACCGGACCGGAATTCATCTCCTCCAAGCTTGCCGAACGTGACGAGCGGCACCGCAAGGCCGGCGACACGCGCTATCTGGTCGAGCCCAATGTCAAGGAAGGCAAGGGCGGATTGCGCGATCTCAACACGCTGTTCTGGATCGCCAAATATTTCTACCATATTCGCGACACCCAGGAACTGGTGGGCCTGGGCGTGCTGTCGCGCCGCGAGTTCAACCTGTTCGTCAAGGCCGAGGATTTCCTCTGGGCGGTGCGCTGTCACATGCACTTCCTCACCGGCAAGTCGGAAGAGCGGCTGTCGTTTGATATCCAGCGCGACATCGCCTCGGGGCTCGGCTACCAGGATCACCCGGGCCTGTCCGCGGTCGAGCGCTTCATGAAGCACTATTTCCTTGTCGCCAAGGATGTCGGTGACCTGACCCGCATCTTCTGCGCCGGTCTCGAGGACCAGCAGGCCAAGCAGGCGCCCGGGCTGACCGGGGTCATCTCGCGCTTTGCCAACCGACCGCGCAAGATCCCGGGCACACTGGAGTTTATCGAGGACAAGGGCCGTATCACCCTGGTCGACGCCGACGTCTTCAAGCGCGATCCGGTCAACATCATCAGGATGTTCCATCTGGCCGATATCCGCGGGCTTGAGTTTCATCCCGATGCGCTCAAGCGCGTCACCCGCTCGCTGCGGATGATCAATGCCGAATTGCGCGAGAATGAGGAAGCCAACCGGCTGTTCCTGTCGATCCTGACCTCCAAGCGGCAGCCCGCGATCATTTTGAGGCGGATGAACGAGGCAGGCGTGCTTGGCCGTTTCATTCCCGAATTCGGCAAGATCGTCGCAATGATGCAGTTCAACATGTATCATCACTACACCGTCGACGAGCATCTGATCCGCACCGTGTCCGTGCTTTCGGGCATCGACAAGGGCGAGGAACAACGCGAGCATCCGCTGGCGTCCAAGATCATGCCCGGCATCGAGGAGCGCGAGGCGCTCTATGTCGCCGTCTTCCTGCACGATATCGCCAAGGGCCGGCCCGAGGATCACTCGATCGCCGGCGCCAGGGCCGCGCGCAAGCTCTGCCCGCGGCTCGGGCTGTCGCCCAAGCAGACCGAGCTTGTGGCCTGGCTGGTCGAGGATCACCTGACCATGTCGATGGTGGCGCAGACGCGCGATCTCAACGACCGCAAGACCATCACCGATTTCGCCGAGAAGGTCCGCACGCTCGAGCGGCTGAAGATGCTGCTGGTGCTCTCGGTCTGCGATATCCGCGCCGTCGGTCCGGGCGTCTGGAACGGCTGGAAGGGCCAGCTGTTGCGCACGCTCTATTATGAAACCGAGTTGATGCTGTCGGGCGGTTTTTCCGAGGTCTCGCGCAAGGAGCGCACTGCCCACGCCCGCGAGGCGCTCAGTCATGCTCTCGCAGACTGGAGCGAGAAGGACCGCAAGGCCTATGTGAAGCTGCACTATGAACCCTATTTGCTTGCAGTGCCGCTTGAGGAACAGGTGCGTCACGCCGAGTTCATTCGCGAGGCCGACAAGGCAAAAAAGCAGCTCGCCACCATGGTGCGGACCCATGCCTTCCACGCGATAACCGAGATCACGTTGCTGTCGCCCGACCACCCGCGCCTGCTGTCGATCGTCACCGGCGCCTGTGCCGCGGCCGGCGCCAACATCGCCGACGCGCAGGTCTTCACCACCTCGGACGGTCGGGCGCTCGACACGATCCTGATCAACCGCGAACTGCCCGACGACGAGGACGAACTCCGGCGCGGCGCATCGATCGGCCGGATGATCGAGGACGTGCTGGCAGGCCGGGCCCATATCCCTGAAGTGATCGCCCGCAAATCGCGCGGCAAGCGCAAGTCCCGGCCGTTCATCGTCAGGCCGCAGGTCAACATTTCCAACACGCTGTCCAACAAGTTCACCGTGATCGAGATCGAATGCCTTGACCGGCCCGGGCTTCTGTCCGAGGTGGCCTCGGTCCTGTCGGATCTTTCGCTCGACATCGCCTCGGCCCATATCACCACCTTTGGCGAGAAAGTGGTGGATACCTTCTATGTGCGCGATCTTGTTGGCATGAAAATCACCAACGAGAACCGCAAGATCAATATCGTGGCGCGGCTCAAGGCCGTCCTCGGCAAGGAAGCAGACGAGGTGCGCGATGACATGCCCCCGGGCATGATCGCGCCGCAAGGCTCCACCCGGCGCGGCCGGACCACGGCATAGAAGCGGATAAAGCGCATGAGCCTGATCGGGAAGTTCGCAAGCGTCGGCGGCGCCACCATGGCGAGCCGGGTGCTGGGTTTCGTGCGCGAGGCGATGATCGCGGCGTTCCTGGGCGCCGGCCCCGTCGCCGACGCGTTCTACGCCGCGTTCCGCTTCCCCAACCTGTTCCGCAGGCTTTTCGCCGAAGGGGCGTTCAATGCGGCCTTTGTGCCGCTTTTTGCCAGGGAGATCGAAGGCGGCGGCCAGGCGGCGGCGAGGAAATTCGCCGAACAGGTGCTTTCGGTGCTGATGCTGTCGCTGTTTGTGCTCAGCGCTGTTGCAATGATCTTCATGCCGTTCCTGGTCGGCACCATCATCGCCCCGAAATTTGCCGCCGACCCCGAGAAATTCGAGCTGACCGTGCTTCTGGCTCGGATCATGTTTCCCTATCTCGCCGCCATGAGCCTGGTGGCGATGCTGGCGGGCATCCTCAATTCGCTGCGGCGGTATTTCCTCGCCGCCCTCGCGCCCGTGCTGCTCAATGTGGTGCTGATTACGGGGCTGGTGGCTGCGGGTTATCTCAGCCTGTCATCACCCGACATCGGCAAGGTTCTGGGCTGGTCGGTGACGCTTTCGGGCATTCTTCAGCTCGGTCTGCTGGTCTGGGCGGTCAAGCGCGAGGGCTTCACGCTCGGCCTGGTGCGGCCAAGACTGACACCCGCCGTCAAGCGTCTTTTGTGGCTGGCGCTGCCTGCGGCGGTCACCGGCGGCATCACCCAGATCAACCTGCTGGTCGGCCAGATCATCGCCTCGGCCGAGTCAGGCGCCATCGCCATCATCAATTATGCCGACCGGCTCAACCAGCTGCCGCTCGGCGTCATCGGCATCGCCATCGGCGTCGTGCTGCTGCCCGAACTGGCCCGCGCGCTCCAGGCCGGCGACATGAAGGAAGCGCAATATCTGCAAAACCGCAGTCTCGAATTCGGCCTGGCGATCACCATACCGGCGGCCGTTGGCTTGGCGGTGATGCCTGCGCCAATCATCGCCCTGGTGTTCGAGCGCGGCGCTTTCACCCGGGAGACGACGCTTGTGACGTCCTCGGTGCTCGCCGCCTTCGCCATCGGCCTTCCGGCTTTCGTGCTGACGAAGATTTTCACGCCGGTGTTTTACGCCCGCGAAGACATGCGCACCCCGCTCTGGGCATCCGCCCTCTCCGTGGTCATCAACATCGCCGGCAGCCTCATCCTGTTTCCACGGATCGGGGTGATGGGCCTCGCGGTCGCCACCAGCCTGGCCGGATGGATCTCGGCGCTGTTCCTCGGCCAGCAGCTGTCTTCGCGGGATCTGTTCCGGCCGGCCGCCGCAACGCTCAGGCGCATCGGTCTCATCGTCATCGGTGCGGCGCTGATGGGAGGGCTGCTGTGGTGGGCCGAGGCCACTTTCCGGTACTGGTTGCTGGATGCGTCCCTTCTCGTCCGTCTGGGCTCTGTCCTTGTCACGATTGCCGCGGCCGCAGTGCTCTATTTCGGTTTCGCCTTTGCCACCGGCGCGCTCGACAGGGCCGAGTTCGTCCGGCTGCTCAAGCGCCGCAGGAAGCCTTGAGATCACGCCACCCGGCTTGAAGGGCCTTGACCTGCGCAGGCCGTCGCCGCATAACCCCGACCGATTTCAATGAGGCATCCGGGCCCTCCACAAGCCCGTCGGGGAGCATGTCATGTCCGCCACGTTCAAGCCGCTGGTCTTCTCCGGCGTCCAGCCCACCGGCAATCTTCACCTGGGAAACTATCTCGGCGCCATCCGCAAGTTCGTGGCCCTTCAGGAAAAGCACGACTGCATCTTCTGCGTGGTCGACATGCACTCGATCACCGCCCAGCTGGTGCATGAGGATCTCAAGACCCAGACTCGCTCCATTGCCGCAGCCTTCATCGCCTCGGGCATCGACCCGGTCAAGCACATCGTCTTCAACCAGTCCGCCGTCCCCGGTCATGCCGAACTTGCCTGGATCTTCAATTGCGTCGCGCGCATCGGCTGGATGAACCGCATGACCCAGTTCAAGGACAAGGCCGGCAAGGACCGCGAGAACGCCTCTCTCGGACTGCTCGCCTATCCGAGCCTGATGGCCGCTGACATTCTGCTCTATCGCGCCACCCATGTTCCGGTCGGCGACGACCAGAAGCAGCATCTCGAGCTTGCCCGCGATATCGCCCAGAAATTCAACAATGACTTCTCGGATCGGATCAAGGATGCAGGTCTTGGCATCGACATGATGGTCGGCGCGGAGAGGGTCTCCGGCTATTTCCCCTTGATCGAGCCCTTGATCGAGGGCCCGGCGCCGCGCGTCATGAGCCTGCGGGATGGCACCAAGAAAATGTCGAAATCCGATCCCTCGGACCTCTCCCGCATCAATCTCGACGATGATGCCGACACCATCGCCAAGAAGATCCGCAAGGCCAAGACCGATCCCGCGCCTTTGCCGGAGACGCTGGAAGAGCTCGAGGGCCGCCCTGAAGCCCAGAATCTCCTCGGCATCTATGCCGCGCTCAGCGACCGCACCCGCAAGGATGTGCTGGATGAATTCGCAGGCCAGCAGTTCTCGGTGTTCAAGCCGGCGCTGGTCGATCTTGCCGTGGAGGTGCTTGCGCCGATCACCACCGAGATGAAACGTCTGATGGAGGATCCGAGCCATATCGACGCCATCCTCAAGGACGGCAGCGCCCGTGCCAACGCCATTGCAGGCAAGACCATGGCTGACGTGCGCGAGATTGTCGGCTTTCTGTAAAGCGTACCCTCGACCCCGGCGGCACGGTGCTGCCGGGGTCTGAAAATCGGTCTTGCGGGAATGCCCGCTGTGATGGCATTGTCCCGCCCATGGTATCAAGAAGACGCTCACGTGAAGCCGGTCACCGGCGCAAGTTCCTCGCCGTCATCGACGACACGCCGGAATGCGAGCGCGCCATGCGTTACGCCGGCATGCGGGCCTACAATTCCGGCGGCGGGCTGGTTCTGGTCTATGTCATCGAGCCCGGCGATTTCCAGCACTGGCTCGGCGTCGAGGAGATCATGCGTGCCGAAGCGATGGAAGAGGCCGAGGCGACGCTCGCCAAGGCCAGCGAAAAGATGCGCCAGATCATCGGCATTGATCCCGAAGTGGTGATCCGCCAGGGCAAGACCACCGAGGAAATCCACGCGGTCATCGAGGAAGACCAGGACATCGCCATCCTGGTTCTTGCCGCAGGCTCCGCCAAGGATGGCCCCGGGCCGCTCGTCACATCCATCGCCGGCCGCGGCGCTGCGTTCCCGATTCCGGTCACCGTTATCCCCGACGCGCTCTCAGACGATGAAATAGACGCGCTGAGTTGATCCACATCCGCCCTTGATCGAAGCGCCGTCAAGGCCTATCTTGTTTTGAAGAGTTCTAAACTGGCCGGTCACTGCACCAGGCAGGGAGATTGCAAATGTTCATCCAGACCGAATCCACCCCCAATCCCGCGACGCTCAAGTTCCTTCCGGGCAAGGTCGTCATGGAGCAGGGCACCGCTGACTACCGCAGCGTCGAGGAAGCCGGCCAGGCGTCGCCGCTGGCCGCCAAGCTGTTCGGCATCCCCGGGGTCACCGGCGTGTTCTACGGCTATGATTTCATCACCATCTCCAAGGATGGCCCGGATTGGCAGCATCTCAAGCCTGCCGTGCTCGGCACCATCATGGAGCATTTCATGTCCGGCGCGCCGATCCTGTCGGGCGCGAACGGTGGCGAGCCGATGCCCGATGAAGAGTTCTTCGAGGAAGGCGACGAGACCATTGTCGCCACCATCAAGGAACTGCTGGAAAGCCGGGTTCGTCCCGCCGTCGCCCAGGATGGCGGCGACATCACTTTCCGTGGCTTCAAGGATGGCAAGGTGTTCCTGCACATGAAGGGCGCCTGCGCCGGCTGTCCCTCATCCACGGCCACGCTCAAGCACGGCATCCAGAACCTGCTGCGCCATTTCGTGCCGGAAGTTCGTGAAGTCGAAGCCGTCTGATCCCGGCCTCCCTTTACCGGGCCGAATGATCCCGGCTATACAAGCGCCTGATGCCGCGCGACCCCGCGCGGTCTTTTCCGTTGGATGTGCCCGGTGTTGACGCTCGCGCTTGATTGTTCCGCCCGGTTTTGTGCCGCAGCGCTGTACGAGGCGGAGACCGACCGCATCCTTGCCTCGGCCAGTCCGGATATCGGGCGCGGCCATGCCGAGCAGTTGCCGGCCATTGTCGAGGCTGTGCTTGCCGAAGCGCGCGCAGATCTCTCACGAATCGAACGCATTGGCGTGACCGTCGGCCCCGGTTCCTTTGCCGGCATTCGGGTCGGCGTCGCCTTTGCCCGCGGACTGTCCCTATCCCTCAATGTACCCTGTGTCGGCGTCGGCTCGCTTGAAGCCATTGCGATTCCGGCAGCACGGGAGACTGGCAAGCCGGTGATGGCGGTGCTCGACGCCAAGCGCGATCATGTCTGGGCGTTACTCGTTGATTCTCGCGGTGCGGTGCTCAATCCTGCCGCTGAATTGGCGCCCGCGGCAGCCGCCAGTCTGGCGCTTAAAAGCAATTGCGGGCTCATCGGCAGCGGTGCGTTGCTGCTGGCAAGCATTGATGCGTCGCTTGCCTCCCGAATCATCGCCGACCCCGTGGCGCCGACGATCGAGGACGTGGCGCGGATTGCCGCCCGTCTCGAGCCAGGCGCCAATCTCCCAGAGCCGCGCTATCTGCGCGATGCGGACGCCAAGCCACAATTGGGGTTTGCCGTGGCGCACGAGGGTGCGGGCTGATGGTGTTTGACCTGTTCTCACGCAAGCCTGACTGCCTCATTCTCGAGATCGAAATGAAGGACGCGCGCACCGCCTCGCGCATTCATGGCGAAGCCTTTTCCCGCGCCTGGGGCGACGGGGAGTTCGAAAGCCTGATTTCCCAGCAGTCCGTGTTCGGATATCTGGCCTGTCCGGAAGGCCGCGCCCGCGAGTCCGCGGCGGGGTTTGTTCTGTGCCGCGAGGCCGCCGGTGAAGCCGAGATCCTGTCCATCGGGATTTCGCCCAGGCAACGCCGCAGCGGGCTTGGCTGGCGTTTGATGCGCAGCGCCATGCAGGAAGCCATGCGGCGCGGCGCCGAGGAAATGTTCCTGGAGGTCGATGAAACCAATCTGGCCGCCGTTGAGATGTACCGCAAGCTCGGCTTCGTCCAGGTCGGCGAACGGCGCGCCTATTACGCCCGCCCGGGCGAACAAGCCACGACGGCGCTTGTCATGCGGCGCGATCTTCGCTAGTCCCGAGTGGATCGCTGGCGGCAGGACCGCCGGCATAACCTCTCCACATACCCCGGCGGGGCAGGCGATGGACGAACTGAAATCCCTTGAAGACCGGTGCGTGGCGCGCGGCATGCGCATGACCGAACAGCGCCGCACCATTGCCCGTGTGCTCGATGGCGCGCAGGATCATCCCGACGTCGAGGAACTGCACCGCCGCGCCGTTCTGGTGGATCCGCGCATTTCCATGTCCACGGTCTACCGCACGGTCAAGCTGTTCGAGGATATCGGCATCATCGAGCGGCATGATTTCCGCGACGGAAGGTCGCGCTACGAGACCGTTCCGGAAGAACATCATGACCATCTCATCGACCTGCGCACCGGCACCGTGATCGAGTTCCATTCGCCCGAGATCGAGGCGCTGCAGGAGCGCATCGCGCGCGAGCACGGTTTCCGGCTGGTCGATCACCGGCTTGAGCTATATGGAATTCCGCTCAAGACCGACAAGAAATAGGCAAACGATGGGTCCCATGCGCCCTCCTGTCTCATTGGTCCGGCGATAATGGCCGGCTTGCGCATTGCCCTTGTCTTCACAGGCTTTCTCATGCTGACGCTGGCGCTGCTGCCGGTGCAGATGGTGGCGCTGGGCCTCGGTCATTCGGTCATGCGCCGCCTGCCGCGCTGGTGGCACAGGGTGATGTGCCGGATGATCGGGCTGCGGGTCCGTACCCATGGCCGTCTGTCTAAGGAACGGCCGCTGTTGCTGGTCTCCAACCATATCTCCTGGAAGGATATCCTGGTCCTGGGTTCGGTCGCCGAACTGGTGTTCATCGCCAAATCCGAAGTCCGCACCTGGCCGGTGTTGGGCTGGCTCGCACGGCTGCAGCGGTCGGTCTTTGTCGAGCGCCAGCGGCGCAACACCGGAGTGCAGATCTCCGAGGTGTCCGCGCGGCTGATCTCCGGCGAAGTCGTCGTGCTGTTTGCCGAAGGCACCACGTCGGATGGCAACCGGGTGATGCCGTTCAACGCCTCGCTGTTCGGCGCCGCCAGCGCCGCCCTGCCGCTCGCGCCCGAAGGCAGGGTCCATATCCAGCCGGTGTCGATCGCCTATATCGGCATTCACGGCATGCCGATGGGCCGCTACCACCGGCCGGTGGCGGGATGGCCGGGCGATGTGGCTCTGGGACCGCATCTTCTCCGCGTCCTCCGTCATGGCGCGATCGACGTCGAGGTGGTTTTCGCCGATGCCATGCCCTTTGATGCGGCCACCAACCGCAAGAAGTTTGCCCGCCTGGTCGAGGCGAAGGTGCGCGAAGGGTTCCACGATGCGCTCAGCGGCAAACTCAATGGCTAGTTCGCCATTTTCAAGCCGCGATTTAGTCGCTAAAAGCCGCCGATGACCCAAGCGACCCTTACACCCGAAGCCAGATCCGGACCGAAGCCTGAGACACGGCCTGCCGCGGGACCGGACATCATCCCCGGCAGCAACACCAGGAAGGTCTTCGTCAAGACCTATGGCTGCCAGATGAATGTCTATGACAGCGAACGCATGGGCGATGCGCTGGCGCGCGACGGCTACGAGGCCGTCGATTCGGTCGAGGCGGCGGATCTGGTGCTGATCAACACCTGCCACATCCGCGAAAAGGCCGCCGAGAAGGTCTATTCGCAGCTCGGACGCCTCGCCAAGCTTAAGCGGCAGCGCAATGCTCAAGGCGGCGATCTGATGGTCGCTGTCGCCGGCTGCGTCGCCCAGGCCGAAGGCCGCGAGATCATCCGCCGCGCGCCAGTGGTCGATGTGGTGATCGGGCCCCAGACCTACCATCTATTGCCCGAGGCGCTGGCGCGAGCGCGCAACGGCGAGCAGATCGTCGAGACCGACTTTCCTGCCGAGGACAAGTTCGACGGCTTGCCCGATGCGCCGGAAAAAGCGATCCGCGCCCGCGGCGTGGCGGCGTTCCTCACCGTCCAGGAAGGCTGCGACAAGTTCTGCACCTTCTGCGTGGTTCCCTATACCCGCGGCGCCGAGGTCTCCCGTCCGGTCGGACGGATTGTGGAGGAGGCCGAGCGCCTGGCGCAGGCGGGCGTGCGCGAGATCACGCTGCTGGGCCAGAACGTCAACGCCTGGCACGGCAAGGGACAGGACGGCCGCGAATGGGGCCTTGGCGAGCTGATCCGCCGCCTGGCGACCATCGACGGCATTGACCGCATCCGCTACACCACCAGCCACCCGCGCGACATGGACGAGGCGCTGATCGAAGCGCATCGCGACCTTCCCGAGCTGATGCCCTATCTGCATCTTCCGGTGCAGTCGGGATCGGACCGCATCCTCAAGGCCATGAACCGGCGTCATACGGCGCAGGATTATCTCCGCCTGGTCGAACGGATTCGCGCCGCTCGCCCGGATATCGCGCTGTCGGGCGATTTCATCGTCGGCTTTCCCGGCGAAACCGATGCCGATTTCGAAGACACCATGGAGTTGATCCGCCAGGTCAACTACGCCGCCGCCTTCTCCTTCAAATACTCGATCCGTCCCGGCACGCCGGGCGCCGACATGGAGGACCAGGTCGATGAGGCGGTCAAGTCCGAGCGACTGACACGGCTTCAGGACCTTCTGGCCGAGCAGACCCGGGCCTTTGGACGCGAATGTGTCGGAAAAGTGGTGGATCTGCTGCTGGAGAAGCCTGGGCGCAACACTGGCCAACTGATTGGCCGGTCGCCCTGGCTTCAGCCGGTAATAGTTGATGCAAAGCTGGGGGAAATCGGTGACATTGTAAGGGTGCGAATCACGCAACCCGGCACGGGCAGTCTTTTCGCGGAAGTTGTGGAATGAATGCCCGTCGCATTTTTGGAGCCAGATCGTTTGACAGTTGAGCACCTGTCCCTGACAGAAGCTGCGACGCCCGCCTCAGGCGCGTCCGACGCGACCCACCTCGCGCTCACCTTTGAAAACAACCGTCTCGCCAGCGAACTTTTTGGTCGGTTCGACCAGAACCTGGCGTTGCTCGAACAGAAACTCAAGATCGACGCCCGGGCCCGCGGCAACACGGTCACCTTGCGTGGCGAGGAGATCGCCACCAACCAGGCGCGCCGGGCGCTGGATTTTCTCTATGACCGCCTGCTCAAGGGCGCCAGTGTCGACACCTCCGATGTCGAGGGCGCCATCCGCATGGCGCTTGCGGCGGACGACCAGCTGGTGCTGCCGACGCTGGAGCGCAAGGGCAAGATGACGCTGGCGCAGATTTCGACACGCAAGAAGACCGTCATCGCCCGCACGCCGACCCAGGACGTCTACATGCGCGCCATGGAACGCTCCGAACTGGTCTTCGGCGTCGGCCCCGCGGGCACCGGCAAGACCTATCTGGCCGTCGCCCACGCCGCGCAACTGCTCGAGCGCGGCTCGGTCGAGCGCATCATCCTGTCGCGTCCAGCGGTGGAAGCCGGCGAACGCCTGGGCTTCCTGCCGGGCGACATGAAGGAGAAGGTCGATCCCTATCTCCGGCCGCTTTACGACGCCCTCTATGACATGATGCCCGGCGACAAGGTCGAGCGCGCCATGACCGCCGGCGTCATCGAGATCGCGCCGCTTGCCTTCATGCGCGGCCGCACGCTCGCCAATGCCGCCGTCATCCTGGACGAGGCGCAAAACACCACGCAGATGCAGATGAAGATGTTCCTCACCCGCCTGGGCGAGAATTCCCGCATGATCATCACCGGCGACCCGAGCCAGATCGACCTTCCGCGCGGCGTCACATCGGGGCTTGTCGAGGCCTTGTCCATCGTTGACGGCGTCGAGGGTGTGGTCACCTGCCGCTTCCGCGGTGTCGACGTTGTGCGCCACCCGCTGGTGCAGCGCATTGTCGAGGCCTATGACAAGCGGGTTCACCCGCACAGGGCCGAAGGAGACACATGACCGGGCACCCGGCAATCACTCTGGCGGTGGCGGTCGAGGCAGGGGAGTGGGGCGACGTCGAGGCAATCGAAGAGCTGGCGCTGGCCGCATTGGATGCGGCTGTCCATGATCTCGCCACACTGGAGGTCCAGCCCTTTCCTCAGGACGCACCGGAAGTGTCGCTTGTGCTGGCCGATGACGCGATGATGGCGGACATCAACAGCCAATGGCGCAACCTGCCCAAACCGACCAATGTCCTGTCCTTCCCCGCCTTTCCGCTGGTTCCCGGTGGCAAGCCGGGACCGATGCTGGGCGATATCATCCTGGCCCGCGAGACCATTGAGCGCGAGGCCGGGGAACTGGGCAAGCCGCTGGATGCGCATCTTGCCCACCTGATCATACACGGATTTCTTCACCTTTTCGGGTATGATCATATCGAAAACAACGATGCCGAGAAAATGGAAGCGATCGAGACTCGCATTTTGGCCTCGCTTGGCATATCTGATCCCTACGGCGACACAGAGCCGGTTTGACACTGAAGAGACGATGACCGAAAGCAATGCCCCGGCACCGACCGGCGACGCCCCAAGCGCTTCGGGCGCAACAACCACCGAAGAAGCCCACAGTTATCTGCCCGTGCCAGTGCGCGGTCAGGGAGCCGTCACGGTTCCGGACGAACGCAATGGCATGGGCCTTTGGCAGCGCCTGGTGCGCGCCCTGTTCCCTCCCTCCGACCGTGAATCCATCCGCGAGGATCTGACCGACGCGTTGCAGTCGGGTGGCGAACTGCACGAGGCGTTTTCGCCCGGCGAACGCGCCATGCTGCACAACATCCTGCGCCTGCGCGAAGTCCGCGTCGAAGATGTCATGGTGCCGCGCGCCGATGTCGAGGCGGTCGACCAGACCACGACGCTCGGCAGGCTGCTCGAGATCTTCGAGGAATCGGGTCGGTCGCGCATGCCGGTCTACTCGGAAAATCTCGACGATCCGCGCGGCATGATCCACATCCGCGATCTGTTGGCCTGGATCACCAAGCAGGCACGCGCCAAGCGCAAGTCCACCGCCAAGAGCCCTGCCGCGATTCAGAAACGCAATGCGCTCAATGCGCTGGAACTGTCCCGCGTCGATCTGGGCAAGACGCTTCAGGAATCGGGCATCACCCGCAAGGTGCTGTTCGTGCCCGCCTCGATGCTGGCCTCGGATCTGATGCAGCGCATGCAGGCCAACCGCATCCAGATGGCGCTGGTGATCGATGAATATGGCGGCACCGATGGCCTGGTCTCGCTCGAAGACATTGTCGAAATGGTCGTGGGCGACATTGCCGACGAGCATGACGACGAGGAGGAGACGCTGATCAGCCGGGCAGGCGAGGACGTCTGGATTGTCGACGCCAAGGCCGAACTCGATGACCTCGCCGCGGAAATCGGCCCCGATTTCGACATTCGCGAGCAGAGCGAGGAAGTCGACACCATCGGCGGGCTGATCTTTTCCGAACTCGGACGCATCCCGGCGCGCGGCGAGGTGGTCCAGGCCCTGCCGGGCTTCGAGTTCCATGTCACCGATGCCGATCCGCGCCGGGTCAAGCGCGTCCGCATTGTCAGGAAACGGCAGCCGCCGCGCCGCCGTCCGGTTCGCGGCGAAACGCCTGCCATGAAGCAGCCGGACCCGGATGACGCCAGCGCCGCCTGACTCGGCCCATGGCGGGCAATTGTGCCTCACAGAAACAAAAAGTCCCGGTCCGGCCCGGACATTAGAGCGCTTTTTTGAAAAGATGCGGCAACTGATTCGCCAGCGTCTCATGCGTGCCGTCCCCGGTGCGCGGCGCCACGGCTGCGGGGAGTCGTCGGATTTTGGAACGGATCGCTGAATCCATCATGCTGAGCTGGGGCGGCAAGCGCATCCTCCTGGCGTTCTTCGCGGGAGCACTGGCTGTTCTGGCGCTGCCGCCATTCAACTTTTTCGCCGTCTTGTTTGTCTCCTTCCCGGTTCTGGTCTGGCTGCTTGACGGCGCCAGCGGCCCTGCTGACGCCGGCATGCTCGGCCGGTTTCGGCCGGCCTTTGCCACCGGATGGTGGTTCGGTTTCGGCTATTTTGTCGCCGGCATCTGGTGGCTCGGCAACGCGTTGCTGGTGGAAGCAGACGGCTTTGCCTGGGCGCTGCCGCTGGCTGTCCTGGGACTGCCTGCAGTTCTGGCGCTGTTTTACGGCGCCGCGACTGCTTTGGCGCGGGTGCTGTGGTCTGATGGCTTGGGCCGGATCGCGGCTCTGGCGGCGGCCTTTGGGCTCTCCGAATGGGCGCGCAGTTTCGTGCTCACCGGATTTCCATGGAACGCTATCGGCTACGCCGCCATGCCGGCGCCGTTGATGATGCAATCGGTCGAGCTTGTCGGTATTTTTGGCCTGTCGGCGCTCACGGTGTTTGTGTTTTCGGCGCCGGCGCTGGTGGGCACCAGCCGCGGCGCCGTTGCCGGGATCCTGGCGGCATTGCTGCTGTTTTCGGCTCATGTCGGCTATGGCTGGTTCGCCCTTTCCCGTCTCGACGCCTCAGCAAAGGATCCGACGGATACCGTGATCCGGATCGTCCAGCCGGCCATCGACCAGTCGGCAAAGTGGGATGTCGCCGAGCGCGAGCGGATATTTTCGCGTCTCTTGGAATTGAGCGCCCTGCCGCCGCGCGAAGGCCAGCCGCGTCCGAGTCATATTGTCTGGCCCGAGACAGCGCTGCCGTTCCTGCTCACCGATAATCCGGGAGCGCTCTCCCGCATCGCCGACATGCTGCAGGTTGGGCAATCCCTGATCAGCGGCGCCGTCCGGTTTGAGGATGGAACGGGCGGCGCGCCTGAGCGTTACTACAACACGATCTATGTCTTTGACGATGAGGGCCAGATCATCGGATCCGCCGACAAGACGCATCTGGTTCCGTTTGGCGAATACCTGCCGTTCGAAGCATGGTTGCGGAAACTGGGCCTGGCGCCGGTGGCCGAGACGTTTGGCGGCTTTTCCGCTGGCGACCGCCGCGGATTGCTGGGCTTGCCGGGAGGCATGAGGGCCGTGCCGCTGATCTGCTACGAGGCAATCTTTCCGGATCTGTCGGAGGTTTCCGATGGCAGGGGCGATTTGCTGCTCAATGTCACCAATGATGCCTGGTACGGCATGACCCCGGGCCCCTACCAGCATATGAGGCAGGCGCAGGTTCGCTCGGTTGAAACCCGCCTGCCCCTTGTCAGGGCGGCCAACAATGGAATTTCCGTTGTCGTCGATGCTGGCGGCCGGATCGTGGGCAGCCTCTCGCTGGGCGAATCAGGTGTGTTCGATGTCGAACTGCCACCGAGAAAGGAACAGTTCTGGAATATGGTGAATCGGCGATTTAACTTTGGATTGATTATCGTCATAATGGTTTTTACAGCTTATTTTACGCGGAATGGTAAAAGACGGCCCCTAGATTGACGCAAAACCCCTAAAATAGCATAGTCGTTTTCGTCAACCCAGTTCCCGTTTCCGCGCCGGTCAGTGGCGCGCCACAACTTTCGGAGTATGATTGTTGCAATCAAAACGGGATGAACCAACCAGAGAGTCTCAGGCTCTTGTCAGGACGAAAACATGATTGAGAATAAGAAAAAACCCAATCCAATCGATATCCATGTCGGCAGTCGCGTCCGCTTGAGGCGCACCATGCTCGGCATGAGCCAGGAGAAACTGGGTGAAGCGTTAGGCATCACGTTTCAGCAGATCCAGAAATATGAAAAAGGCACCAATCGCGTTGGCGCCAGCCGGCTTCAGAACATCTCGACCATTCTGAACGTACCTGTCAGCTTCTTTTTCGAAGATGCGCCGGGCGATCCGTCAACCGGCCAGCCCGGAATGGCCGAGGCCAACAGCTCCAACTACGTGGTCGACTTCCTGTCGTCCTCGGAAGGCCTGCAACTCAATCGCGCCTTCATCAAGATCCCTGACCCCAAGGTCCGGCGCAAGCTGGTCGATCTGGTCAAGTCGCTCGCATCCGAGCCTGACGTCAACTAGCGCCGGATCCATCACCCGCCCGTCGTTGCGCCTGTTGGTTCAAGCGCATGCGTGCTGCCTCCAAGCTTCAATTCTTGGGGGCAGCACGCATGACCTGCACCAGCCGGGCCCGAGCCTTCCGGAGAGGTGCGTATGGATTTGGTCCAAATCGCCTCAGACCCATCATATCAAGATATATTTATGTCATTCTGACCTTGTCAGGATGACAGGTTGCTACTAAAGAAGCTGCATCTTGACACATGATGGAGCCCGCCATGGAGCGCTCGACTTTCCTTTTTACCAGTGAATCCGTATCCGAAGGCCATCCCGACAAGGTGTGCGACCGCATTTCGGATGAAATCGTCGATCTGGTCTATCGCGAAGCCAAGAAAACCGGCGTCGATCCATGGAGCGTCCGCGTTGCCTGCGAGACGCTCGCAACCACCAACCGCGTTGTCATTGCCGGCGAGGTCCGGGTGCCGCCGTCGCTGATCAAGAAGGACAAGGCGGGCAAGGATGTCATCAATCCGGCCAAGTTCAAATCCGCGGCGCGCAAGGCGATCAAGGCGATCGGCTACGAGCAGGAGGGGTTCCACTGGAAGACCGCCAAGGTCGAGGTGCTGCTGCATTTCCAGTCCGCCCATATCGCCCAGGGTGTTGACAACGCATCGGACCAGCAGGGTTCGGAAGGCGCTGGCGACCAGGGCATCATGTTCGGCTACGCCTGCAACGAGACCCCGGAGCTGATGCCGGCGCCGATCTACTACAGCCACAAGATCCTCGAACTGCTTGCCGCCGCGCGGCACAAGGGCGAGGGCGATGTCGGCAAGCTCGGACCGGACGCCAAGAGCCAGGTCACGGTTCGCTATGTTGACGGCAAGCCTGCGGAAGTCGCCTCCATCGTGCTGTCCACCCAGCACCTTGATGGAAGCTGGGATTCGGCCAAGGTCCGCGAAGTTGTGGAGCCCTATATTCGTGAGGCGCTCGAAGGCCTCCCGATTGCCGATGATTGCAAGTGGTACATCAACCCTACCGGCAAATTCGAGATCGGCGGCCCCGACGGCGACGCCGGCCTGACCGGACGCAAGATCATCGTCGACACCTATGGCGGCGCGGCGCCCCATGGCGGCGGCGCATTTTCCGGCAAGGACACAACCAAGGTCGACCGGTCGGCGGCCTACGCCGCACGCTACCTGGCCAAGAACGCGGTTGCCGCGGGCTTTGCCGATCGCTGCACCATCCAGCTGGCCTACGCCATCGGCGTCGCCCAGCCGCTGTCGATCAATGTCAATTTCCATGACACCGGCAAGGTCTCCGAAGCAGCTCTTGAAGAAGCGCTGCCCAAGGTCATGGACCTGACCCCGCGCGGCATCCGCACGCATCTGGACCTCAACAAGCCGATCTACGCCCGCACCGCCGCCTATGGCCATTTCGGCCGCAAGGCCGGGCGCGACGGCTCGTTCTCCTGGGAAAAGCTCGACCTGGTCAAGCCGCTCAAGGAAGCCATAAAGGGCTGATTTCACGGTCCGGCCCGATCACGACGCTTCGCGAGGCGGGCCGGATACCGAGGTTGAAGACATCATGACGTCTCCTGCACGACGGTCGCGCGCCACCGAGGCCTTTTATGGCCGGCGCAGGGGCAAATCGATGAAGGCGCCGCAGGCTGCGGCGCTTTCCTCCCTGTTGCCCGAACTGAAGCTTGATCTGTCGAGCCCGTCGCCCGTGCCGCTGGCCGGGCTCTGGCCGGTGCCGGTGCACGAGATCCGGCTTGAAATCGGGTTTGGCGGCGGCGAGCACCTGCTGCACAGGGCGGGTGAAGCCCCGCAGACCGGGTTCATCGGGGTTGAACCCTTCGTCAATTCCATGGCCAAGATGCTTGGTCAGCTGGAGCTTGCAGGCCTTCGCAATATCCGTGTCCACGACGATGACGCGACCCAGGTCCTGGACTGGCTGCCCGACGCCTGTCTTGACCGCATCGACCTGCTCTATCCCGATCCCTGGCCCAAGAAGAAGCACTGGAAGCGGCGCTTTGTCTCGAGGATCAATCTCGACCGCTTCGCCCGCGTCCTCAAGCCCGGCGGCCGTTTCGGCTTTGCCTCCGACATCGACACCTATGTCAACTGGACGCTGGCGCACATTGCCGCGCACCCGGATTTCGAATGGACGGCAAAGACTGCGCGCGACTGGCGCCAGCCCTGGGCCGGCTGGCCCGGAACCCGCTACGAGGCCAAGGCCATCCGCGAAGGCCGCACGCCGTGCTATCTGGAGTTCGAGCGCACCGGCTGAGGCATCCTCGTCGGCCTGAAAGCCGCAGGGCGCAGGACCCGTCTGTGGGGCGTCGGGGAATTCCCTTGCCCGCGACGCCAATTCAAGCTATAGAACGTTCAAATTCTTGATCGTCATGAGCAAGGGTGGGCCCGCGAGGACCCGCTCTTTTTTGTTGCCCGCGCCCGTTCGCGGCAGGCGATCACCCGAACCAGAGCGAGGATCCGGCCCTATGACAGACGAGCCAGCAATGCCAAACGATCAAAGACTGGTCACCGAGACCGGCGTTGACGCGCGCATTGCCGAAATCGTCGAGCCGGTGATCGAATCCCTCGACATGCGGCTGGTGCGGGTTCGCATGTCCGGACAGAACGGCAATACGCTGCAGATCATGGCCGAACGCAATGACGGCACCATGAGTGTCGAGGATTGCGAAGCCGTGTCGCGGGCGATTTCGCCGGTGCTGGATGTGGAAGATCCGGTCGAAAAGGCGTATCATCTGGAAATATCGTCGCCCGGCATCGACCGGCCGCTGGTACGCAAGTCCGATTTCGTCCGCTGGGAAGGCCATCTTGCCCGCTGTGACGCCTCGGTTCTGATCAATGGCCGCAAGCGGTTTCGCGGCTTTATTCGCGATGTCACCGAGACCGGGTTTTCGGTGGAGCGGGAACAGCCGGCTTACGGCGAAGACAATATCGCGGTGATCCCGTTTTCGGCGCTGGCCGAAGCCAAGCTGGTGCTGACCGACGAACTGATCCGCGAGTCGCTTCGCGCCGACAAGGTCGCCAAGGCGGCGCTTGCCGCCAATGACGACGATGCCTCCGGGCCGGAGGAAGCCGGAGATCCGGCCTGAGACGAATTTGCAGGCGCCGCTTGAGGCGCTGCTGATCCGGCCCGCCTCGCGGGCCAAAACCGGACCCGGCCCGCATGGCGGGCCAAAGAACCGACAAGGCCCGCCTGTGCGCGGACCGACACATGGAGACAGACATGGCAGTCAGTGCAAACAGGCTTGAGCTTCTTCAGATCGCCGATGCGGTCGCACGCGAGAAGTCCATCGACCGCGAGATCGTCATCGCCGCCATGGCGGATGCGATCCAGAAGGCCGCGCGGTCGCGCTACGGATCGGAATCCAACATCCGCGCTGACATCAATGCCAAGACCGGCGAGATCCGGCTGCAGCGCCTCTTGGAAGTGGTCGAGCACGCCGAAGATTACGCAACCCAGATCCCGCTGCTGATTGCGCGCGACCGCAACCCCGATGCGCAGCTCGGCGACTTCATCGCCGATCCGCTGCCGCCGATGGATTTCGGCCGCATCGCCGCCCAGTCGGCCAAGCAGGTGATCGTGCAGAAGGTGCGGGAAGCCGAGCGCGACCGCCAGTTCGACGAGTTCAAGGACCGCATCGGCGAAATCGTCAACGGCACCGTCAAGCGCGTCGAATACGGCAACGTCATCGTCGATCTCGGCCGTGGCGAAGGCATCATCCGCCGCGACGAGACGATCCCGCGCGAAGCCTTCCGCTATGGCGACCGCGTCCGCGCCTATGTCTACGACGTGCGCCGCGAGCAGCGCGGTCCGCAGATCTTCCTGTCGCGTACCCATCCGCAGTTCATGGTCAAGCTGTTCACCATGGAAGTGCCGGAAATCTACGACGGCATCATCGAGATCCGCTCGGTCGCTCGCGATCCGGGCAGCCGCGCCAAGATCGCCGTCATCTCCAATGATTCCTCGATCGATCCGGTCGGCGCCTGCGTCGGTATGCGCGGCAGCCGTGTGCAGGCCGTCGTCGGCGAACTGCAGGGCGAGAAGATCGACATCATTCCCTGGTCGCCTTCGCCCGCGAGCTTCATCGTCAATGCGCTGCAGCCGGCCGAAGTCTCCAAGGTGGTGCTCGACGAAGACGCCGAGCGCATCGAGGTCGTGGTCCCCGACGAGCAGCTGTCGCTGGCCATCGGCCGCCGCGGCCAGAACGTCCGCCTCGCCTCGCAGCTGACCGGATGGGATATCGACATTCTCACCGAGGAAGAGGAAAGCCAGCGCCGCCAGAAGGAATTCAACGAGCGCACCGCGCTGTTCATGGAAGCACTCGATGTCGACGAGATGGTCGGCCAGGTGCTCGCCTCCGAAGGCTTCAGCCAGGTCGAGGAAGTGGCCTATGTCGATATCGGTGAAATCACCGCGATCGAGGGTTTCGACGAAGAGACCGCCAACGAGCTGCAGACCCGGGCGCGCGAATATCTCGACAAGCTCGAGGCAGAACTGGACGCCAAGCGCAAGGATCTGGGCGTCGAGGACGAGTTGCGCTCGGTGCCGGGCATGACCACGGCGATGATGGTGGCGCTCGGTGGTGACGGCATCAAGACCGTGGAAGATTTCGCCGGCTGCGCCGTTGACGACCTGACCGGCTGGTCGGAGCGCAAGGACGGCGAGACCAAGCGCTTTGACGGCCTGTTCACCGGCCTCGAGATCACCCGCACCGAGGCCGAGCAGATGATCCTGCAGGCGCGTCTCGCCGTGGGCTGGATCACCGAGGATGAACTGGTGGTCGAAGACGCCGAAGACGGTGAAGCGGAAGCCGAAGCAGACGGCGAGGAGGCCTGAGGCCGGACGTCGCCGGAGGCTTTGCGGTGAAGGTCAGGATCGAGCCCGTGAACGACCGAATGTGCATTGTGACGCGTGAACGCGGCCAGCCGGATGGTCTGATCCGTTTTGTCGCGGGGCCTGACGGCTCCATTGTTCCGGATTTGCGCCAGGGTCTTCCCGGGCGCGGGTGCTGGGTGACGGCGGAGCGGTCGATGGTCGACCAGGCGGTCAAGCGCAAGCTGTTCGCCAGGGCGCTCAAGACCCAGGTGACCACGGATCCGGATCTGGGCCAGGTGGTTGACAGGCTGCTGTGCGACAGCCTTTTCGGAATGATGAACATGGCGCGGAAATCCGGCCAGTTCATCACCGGTTCGGGAAAGGTCGAGGACGCCGTGCGTTCGGGCGGCGCAATCGCGCTGATGCATGCGCTGGACGCCGCCGATGACGGTGTGCGCAAGCTGCGGCAGGCCAATACGGCCCGGGCGATGGGCGTGAAGGAGGCGGAGATACCCGTCTTTCGGCTGTTTTCAGCCGAAGAATTGGCGCTCGCCCTGGGCGATGGCGCTTTTATCCATGCCGCCGCGCTTGCAGGGCAGGCCGGTCAGGGTGTAGTGAAGCGCGCAAAGATGCTTGCGCGCTACAGGAACGGTCCCGAGACGGGATCGGACTGAAGACGGGCTTTCGGGCGCTTCGCCCGGGTGCAAACGATCAAGAAGCCGACGCGCATGGGCGCGATGCGGTTTCCCGCGGAAACGGATACGGAATGAGCGACAGCAACGACGACAAGACGATCAGTGTTACCGGCAAGAAGACCTTCTCGCTGAAACGGCCCGCCGTTGAGCAGGGGATGGTGCGCCAGGAGATGGGCCGCGGCCGCACGAAGGCCGTGGTGGTGGAGACGCGCAAGCGCCGCCTGACGCGTCCCGAGGATGAGAACCAGGCGCCGCCGGTGACCCTCAAGCCACGCCCGGCGCCGGTCGCTGAAAAGCCCAAGGAACCGGTGGCCCCTCCGCCGCCACGCGCGCCTGCGCCCACAGCGCCGCCGCGCGGCGCAGTTCTCAACCGGCTGTCGGCAAGTGAAGTCGAAGCGCGCCGCCGCGCGCTGCAGGACAGCCGCGTCCGTGATGTCGAAGACCAGAAGCGCGCCGAAGAAGAAGCAATCCGCAAGGCTGAAGCCGACGCGCGCCGCGCCGTCGAGGAGGCCGAGGCTGCCCGCATCAAGGCTGAAGAGGACAAGCGTCTCGCCAAGGAAGAAGCGGCTGAGGCGATCATTGCTGAAGAAGCCGCGATCAATGCGCCGCCCGAAGCAGTTGTCGTGCCGCCGGTCGAAGAGCCCGCCCGAGGCCGCCGCCGCGAGAACGAGGCCGAAGCACCCGCCCGCGCAGGCGCTCCGGCGCGTCCCGGCGCCAAGGTCGTGCGTCCTGAAACACCCAAGCCGACCCGGCCCAAGGTGGAAGAAGATCGTCGCCGCGGCAAGCTGACGCTGAACGCTGCGCTCAGCGACGACGGCAATGCCCGCGGCCGCTCCCTGTCGGCCATGCGCCGCCGCCAGGAAAAGATGCGTCGCTCGATGATGCAGGAACCGCGCGAGAAGATTGCCCGCGAAGTGCAACTGCCCGAGACCATCACCATCCAGGAACTCTCGCAGCGCATGGCCGAACGGTCTGTCGATGTGATCAAGTACCTGATGAAGGAAGGCCAGATGATGAAGCCGGGCGACGTCATCGACGCCGACCTGGCTGAACTGATCGCCGGTGAATTCGGCCACACCGTCCGCCGCGTGTCGGAATCGGACGTTGAGCTCGGCATCTTCAATGTCGGGGACGCAGGCGGCGACATGGTTTCGCGACCTCCCGTCGTCACCATCATGGGCCATGTCGACCACGGCAAGACCTCGCTTCTCGACGCCATCCGAGACGCCAATGTCGTCTCCGGCGAAGCAGGCGGCATCACCCAGCATATCGGCGCCTATCAGGTCGAGAAGAACGGTCAGCTGATCACCTTCATCGACACGCCGGGCCACGCGGCGTTCACCGCCATGCGTGCCCGCGGTGCCCAGGCCACCGACATCGCCATCCTGGTGGTGGCGGCTGACGATGCCGTAATGCCGCAGACGATTGAATCGATCAATCACGCCAAGGCGGCGGGCGTTCCGATCATCGTGGCGATCAACAAGATCGACAAGCCGACGGCCAATCCGCAGAAGGTCCGCACCGATCTGCTGCAACACGAAGTGTTTGTTGAAAGCATGGGCGGCGAGGTTCTTGATGTCGAAGTCTCCGCCATCAAGCACACCAATCTCGACAAATTGCTCGATGCCATCCTGCTGCAGGCCGAACTTCTGGATCTGAAAGCCAATCGTGACCGCACCGCCGAAGGCGTGGTGATCGAGGCCAAGCTTGACCGCGGTCGTGGCTCCGTCGCCACAGTGCTGGTCCAGACCGGTACGCTCCGTCCGGGTGACATCCTCGTTGCCGGCGATCAGTGGGGCCGCGTGCGCGCCCTGGTCAATGATCGCGGCGAGCAGGTCAAGGAAGCCGGCCCCGCGTTCCCGGTCGAGATCCTCGGCCTTCAGGGTACGCCG
Organism: Hoeflea sp.; assembly: GCA_019084245.1. Taxonomy (GTDB): domain Bacteria; phylum Pseudomonadota; class Alphaproteobacteria; order Rhizobiales; family Rhizobiaceae; genus Hoeflea. The sequence goes on along the minus strand of JAHRFE010000028.1, from coordinate 405,275 downwards.
CAGGCCGGCGACCGTTTTGCTGTCGTTGAAAACGAAAGCCGAGCCCGCGAGATTGCGGAATACCGTCAGCGGCTTGCCCGCGACAAGGCGGCGGCGCGCCAGAGCGGCACCCGCGGATCGCTCGAGCAGATGATGACCCAGCTCCAGGATACCGGCAGCAGGGAGTTCCCGCTGCTGATCAAGGGCGATGTGCAGGGCTCGATCGAGGCCATTGCCGGCGCCATCGACAAGCTGGCGACCGACGAGGTGCGCACCCGCATCATCCATTCGGGTGCAGGCGCCATCACCGAGTCCGATATCAGCCTCGCCGAGGCTTCGGGCGCCGCCATCATCGGCTTCAACGTCCGCGCCAACAAACAGGCGCGCGATGCGGCCGAACGCGACGGTGTCGAGATCCGCTATTACAACATCATCTACGATCTGGTGGATGACGTGAAGGCGGCGATGTCGGGTATGCTGTCGCCGGAACGTCGCGAGACCTTCCTCGGCAATGCCGAGATCCTCGAGGTGTTCAACATCACCAAGGTCGGCAAGGTCGCCGGTTGCCGTGTCACCGAAGGCAAGGTCGAGCGCGGCGCAGGCGTCCGCCTGATCCGCGACAACGTTGTCATCCACGAAGGCAAGCTCAAGACATTGAAGCGCTTCAAGGACGAAGTCGCCGAAGTCCACGGCGGCCAGGAATGCGGCATGGCCTTCGAGAACTACGAAGACATCCGCGCTGCCGACGTCATCGAGTGTTTCCGCGTCGAGCACGTTACAAGAACGCTTTGATCGGACCAGAACCCGGCGCGTGATGCGCCGGGTATTCCGCCCCTGTTTGGCGTCCGGGCCGTTGCGCCCGCTTTTTCGGTTGGGAATTCATGTCCAAGTCATCCTCATCGGCTCCCTCACAACGCATGCTGCGTGTCGGTGAGCAGGTTCGCGCCGCCATCACCCAGGTGCTGCAGCGCGGCGAAATCCGCGATCCGATTCTCTCCAACACGCTCATCTCCGTGACCGAAGTGCGGATGTCGCCTGACCTGACCGTGGCCACCGCCTATGTCACGCCGCTGGGCGTGGAGGATCACACCGATACCATCACGGCGCTCAACAAGAACGCCAAGTTCATTCGCGGCCGGGTGTCGCCCGATCTCAGGCAGATGCGCACCATCCCCGAGCTGCGTTTCCGCGACGACACCAGCTTTGCCAATTACCAGCATATCGATCAGCTGCTGAAATCGCCTGAGGTCGCCCGCGATCTGGGGCATGATGACGCCGCAAGCAGTGACGGCGACGGTTCCAGCGACGGTGACAAGTAAGATGGCAACGCTCGTAACGCCTGAAAAAATTGCCGCCATGTCGACCGAAGGCCGTGCCATGCTCTATGCGAACTGCATGAAGACGGTCGACAATGAGGATGCGATTTTCATTGTCGAGACAATTGTGGACAGCGGAATGCCCTATGCGAGCAAGAAGCAGATGTCCCACCAGGATCCGGAAATGAAAGCGATCGAAACGATCGTCAATGCGCGCGCCAACGAAAAGGCGATCCTTGACGCGGCGGAGAGCGACATGCCGCCCCTGAGTGTCATTGAGCCGCAGATCGTCAAGAAGCTCGGAAACCTGTACCGGGCGGAGAATGGCGGAACCGTCGTGGCGGGCTATTTGCTCGCCAAGCGTCTCTACGAGCTCGATTACGAGAAGGGCCCGGCGAAGCTGATGCCGGAAGGCAGCGTCGCCAGGACCGCCGCCACGTTCCGCAAGAAGCCGGGATACTGACATGGGCCGCCGCGGCAAGAACAAGGGCCGGCCCGTTTCCGGCTGGCTGGTGCTGGACAAGCCCTGGGATTTCGGTTCCACCGAGGCGGTCTCCAAGATCAAGTGGCTGTTCAAGGCGGAAAAGGCCGGCCACGCCGGGACGCTCGATCCCCTGGCCTCGGGTATGCTGCCGATCGCGCTCGGCGACGCCACCAAGACCGTTCCCTACGTGATGGATGGCCGCAAGGTCTATGAATTCACCGTCGCCTGGGGGCAGGAGCGCAATACTGATGACCTTGAAGGCACCGTCACCCGGCAGTCTGACGCGCGTCCCGACCGTGCCGCTATCGAAGCGATCCTGCCTTCCTATACCGGCGTGATCGAACAGGTCCCGCCGGCGTTCTCAGCCGTCAAGATCGCCGGCGAACGGGCCTATGACATGGCCCGTGACGGCGAGGTGGTCGAGATCCCCGCCCGCGAGGTCGAGATCCACCGTATCACGCTTGTGGGCTGCCCCGATCCCGATCACGCGGTGTTCGAGGTCGAATGCGGCAAGGGCACCTATGTGCGCGCCCTTGCGCGGGATTTCGGCCGTGAACTCGGATGTTTCGGCCATGTCTCGGGCCTGCGCCGCACCATGGTTGCGCCGTTTTCCGAAGACACCATGGTTCCGCTCGCCGATCTGATCGCGCTCGAACAGATCGAGGACGACGTCGAACGCCTGGCGCAACTCGATGCCTATCTGGTGCCCGCCGGTGAGGCGCTCGGCATGCTGCCACGCATCGACGTGAGCGAAGACCAGGCCCACCGCATCCGCATGGGCAATCCCATTATCCTGAGGGGCCGAGACGCACCGCTTCCCACCGACGATGCCTGCGCCTTTAGCCGCGGCGCGCTGCTTGCCATCGGCGAAGTCGCCGAAGGTGAGTTCCGCCCCCGCCGGGTGTTCAAGGGCTGATCAGCCGGCGGTGTGATCCGGCGGCGTATTCGCCAGGCCGCATTCGGCTTCGATCCGCTCCGCCACCAGCGACTGCAGGCGCCACAGGTTGCGGTCATGGATGCCGAGGCTTTCGAGCATGGTGATGGTCGAGAACAGATACTCGGCCATCGAGCCGCGAAACCCGCAGGCACTCGCCAGAACCTGAGCAATCTCTTCATCGGGCAGTCCGGCGACATAGCGCGGGCTCCTGCGATCCATGGCGAATGTCAGCGCCTTGAGCGCCCCGTGATCGGTGCGCACGCTAATCCAGCGCCAAGGGAAGGCCGAGGGCAATTGGCTCAACTCGCGGCGGATCAGCCGGTGCAGCTCCGCCTCAAGCCCCTCCTGTGGCAGCCGGTAGACCATGCCGGTGCACTGGCCGCCGCGATCGAGCGCCATCATCAGACCCGGCCGGTCATGGCTGCCGCGATAGCGGTAATCCGGCCCCAGGCAGAACCGCCGGTGCCAGCCGATGGCGTGCGCCAGCCGTTTCTCCTCGAAGGCTGTTTCAGGTCTCCAGATCAGCGAGCCATAGCCGAACAGCCAGAACTCATCGCCCGGACAGGAGGCCAGCATGCCGTCAACGGCTTCGGCATAATCCGCGTCGGTCGCCGCGCGGAACCCCGGCAGCAGCTTGGGCCCCGGATCGTCGATTGGACGATGGACGAGGTCGACATGGCGCCGGGTCAGCCGCATTCGTTTGGTGCCCTTCATGGCCGTTGGCTTCCTTCCAGGTGTACGATCGGGGATGTGGCAGGCTCCGATGCTCACGGCCCTTTTGTCAATACCGGCAGAGTCTTGCTTGCGCTGTCGGGTTCGGGCAGTCTGGCCTAATTAGGGGACACGCCATGAAGAACGCCTGCCTTGCCCTTGCCATGATCAGCTTGCTCGGAAGCGCCGTCGCCCCTGTCCGGGCTCAGACTCCGGGCTTTGATGCAGAGGCCTGCGGCTGGTACATCATCCTGGGGTGCTCGAAAAGCCGCACCGACGCCAGGCGTCAGCTTGTCGACATGGTCGGCGGCGGCGCCGGCTCGCGTGTGATCAACACCTCCGACCTGGATGGATTCAACGACGGCTTCTACTGTGTCGCCGACGGCCCCTACATCTCACAATCTCACGCCGGCACGGTCGCCTGGATCGAGGCCGTGCCCGATGCCTATGTCAAGCGCGGCTGCTGATTCGCAGGCTCAAGGGATCGGCGCGCGCGCCTGCGGGGCTCTCCCCGGCGTCCCGGCAAAAATTCCTTTCATTTCGGGTCAAATTGGCCTATAGCCCAGCCGTTAACGCCGGTTTTCCGGCCTGACGTTCGAGGCCCTTGCTGGACGACATCCCGGCAGCGGGCGCCCCATCAATCCCTTTTGAAAGGATTTCAAGATGTCGATTACTGCTGAGCGCAAGGCTGCGCTGATCGAAGAATATGCCACGAAGCCTGGCGACACCGGGTCACCGGAAGTCCAGGTCGCGATCCTCACCGAACGGATCAACAATCTGACTGGCCACTTCAAGGACAACAAGAAGGACAACCACTCACGGCGCGGGCTGTTGACGATGGTGTCCACGCGCCGTTCGCTGCTTGATTATGTCAAGCGCAAGGACGAAGCGCGCTACGCTGCGCTGATCGCCCGTCTGGGCATCCGCCGCTAAACGGATTGCAGGCGGGCGGGGCCTCGTCCTCCGTCCGCCGCAACACTTCTCCGGTCTCCCAAACGATCCAATCCGGGGGCCGACCTGTTCCGGTGCACGCCATCGGCCGTAAAACGGCCTGATAGTTGCGCCAACACCGTCCGATGGACCGGGTAGTCCGGTTCCGGATATTCTGAATGGCCCGTCATGGGGCAGGATTGCCGGATGCTTTCGCCGCCTTGCCGGGCGGCTTCCGTTAAAGCCTCCCGCTGTCTTGCCCGAGATGCGCTCTAAACAACGAGGACACCAGGCGCGCGGCCGAAACCGGCCGGGCCAAGGTGCCCGCACACGAAGGACAAGACATGTTCGATACCCACAAGGTCGAGATTGAATGGGGCGGCCGTCCGCTCATCCTGGAAACCGGCAAGGTTGCCCGTCAGGCCGATGGCGCCGTCATGGCCACCTATGGCGAGACCGTCGTGCTCGCCACCGTCGTCTCCGCCAAGTCGCCCAAGCCCGGCCAGGATTTCTTTCCGCTGACCGTCAACTACCAGGAAAAGACCTACGCAGCCGGCAAGATCCCCGGCGGCTATTTCAAGCGCGAAGGCCGCCCAAGCGAGAACGAGACGCTGACCTCGCGCCTCATCGACCGCCCGCTGCGCCCGCTGTTTCCCGATGGCTACAAGAACGACACCCAGATCATCATCACCGTTCTGCAGCATGACCTCGAGAACAACCCCGACATCCTGGCGCTGGTTGCAGCCTCCGCTGCACTCACCATCTCCGGCATTCCCTTCATGGGCCCGATCGCCGGCGCCCGCGTCGGCTACATTGGCGGCCAGTACGTGCTCAATCCGCATGTCGACGAAATGCCCGAATCCTCGCTCGACCTGATCGTCGCCGGAACATCGGAAGCCGTTCTGATGGTTGAATCGGAAGCCAAGGAACTGGCCGAAGACGTCATGCTCGGCGCCGTCATGTTCGGCCAGAAGGGCTTCCAGCCGGTGATCGACGCGATCATCCAGCTGGCCGAAGCCGCTGCGAAGGAGCCGCGCGACTTCACAGCGCCTGACAATTCCGGCCTCGAAGCCGAAATGCTGGCCATGTGCGAAACCGGCCTTCGCGACGCCTACACCAACACCGACAAGGCCGCCCGCTACAATGCCATTGACGCCGTCAAGGCCAAGGTCAAGGAACACTTTGCCCCGGCTGACGGCGAAGAGGCCCGCTTCTCGTCCGAAGTCATCGGCGCCGTGTTCAAGTCGCTGCAGGCCAAGGTCGTCCGCAACGCCATTCTCGACACCAAGAGCCGCATCGACGGCCGCGACCTGTCGACCGTGCGTCCGATCGTCTCCGAAGTCGGCATCCTGCCGCGCACCCATGGTTCGGCCCTGTTCACCCGCGGCGAGACCCAGGCCATCGTGGTTGCCACGCTCGGCACCGGCGAGGACGAGCAGTATGTCGACAGCCTGACGGGGACCACCAAGGCCACCTTCATGCTGCACTACAACTTCCCGCCCTATTCGGTCGGCGAGACCGGCCGCACCGGCTCGCCTGGCCGCCGCGAAATCGGCCATGGCAAGCTTGCCTGGCGCGCCATCCATCCGATGATGCCTGCAGCCGACCAGTTCCCCTACACGCTGCGCGTCGTCTCGGAAATCACCGAATCGAACGGCTCCTCGTCGATGGCCACGGTCTGCGGCACGTCGCTCGCGCTGATGGATGCGGGCGTTCCGCTCGCAAAGCCCGTGGCCGGCATCGCCATGGGCCTGATCAAGGAAGACGAACGCTTCGCCGTTCTCTCCGACATTCTGGGCGATGAGGATCATTTGGGCGACATGGACTTCAAGGTCGCCGGCACCGCCGACGGCATCACCGCGCTGCAGATGGACATCAAGATCGACGGCATCACCGAGGAGATCATGCAGATCGCGCTTGGCCAGGCCAAGGACGGCCGCCTGCACATCCTGCACGAGATGGGCAATGCGCTCACCGAGAGCCGCGGCCAGCTGGGCGAATTCGCCCCGCGCATCGAGGTCATGAACATCCCGGTCGACAAGATCCGTGACGTCATCGGCACCGGCGGCAAGATCATCCGCGAGATCGTCGAGAAGACCGGCGCCAAGATCAACATCGACGATGACGGCACCATCAAGATCGCCTCGTCCTCGGGCAAGGAAATCGAGGCCGCCAAGAAGTGGATCCACTCGATCGTCGCCGAGCCGGAAGTGGGCATGATCTACGAAGGAACCGTGGTCAAGGTCGCCGACTTCGGTGCCTTCGTGAACTTCTTCGGCCCCAAGGACGGCCTGGTGCACATCTCGCAGCTCGCAGCCGACCGCGTCTCCAAGACCTCCGACGTCGTCAAGGAAGGCCAGAAAGTCTGGGTCAAGCTCCTGGGCTTTGACGAACGCGGCAAGGTCCGCCTGTCGATGAAGGTCGTCGACCAGACCACCGGCCAGGAAGTCTCCGGCGGCGGCGAATAAGCCCCGCCACGAGGCTCGCGGCGGGAGACCGCCGGACGGTAATGGAATGAGAGAGCCCCCGGATTGGGAAATCCGGGGGCTTTTTTGTGTTTGGGACAATTGAAAATTGGTTGATAAACTCGGCAGAAGAAGTCGTGTCTTGCAGGTGCCTAATTCATCTTGAGCAGCAGACCCATTCGCTCAAGGCATGGGGTACTTAGGCAAACAAATGGAACCGGCAGATAAATTGCCTTCCGTTAGGCCCTCACAATTTCCATTAATGGCTCAAACATATAGAGAGCTCCCCTGCGGCCACTTGCGGGACGTATTTCTTTCAACAACCCGCCTTCGTGCAACAATTTTGTGATTCTTATTGCCACATGCTTGGGCATGCCGGAACGTTTAATCAGTTGGCTATTTTTGAAAATGGGGTTCTCGAAAATGCTATCTTGAGCCGCGAGGTGCCATTTCGAACCAGACATCTCGCGAAATGGCTCTTTCATTTCGTCGTAGAGTGCGGTGATGCGTCTCGCTGTCTGTAGGTTGCTGTCGGCCTGAGTAGCGATTGCATTCATAAAAAACGCCGTCCAGCTTGTCCAATCATCATCGCGCGACACTGCTCGCATTAATTCGATGTACTCTTCCTTATGCGTCTCAAAGAAGGCGCTTATATAAAAGTGTGGCTTGTGGATTAGGCCGAACTTCCAAAGCAGCAGGGTTATCAAGAGGCGCCCGATGCGACCATTTCCGTCATTGAAGGGGTGTAGTGCTTCAAACTCAACATGGGCAATAGCGACTTTGAACAGATGTAACATCTGAGATGTCTCTATAAACTTGAGAAGATCCTGCATCGCCGGCTGTAAATGTATCGGGCTTATCGGTTTAAAATAGATTATTTCTCGCCGATCATCGCCAACATAGTTTTGTTCTGATTTATACTCGCCCGGAGATTTGCTTGCACCGCGACCAAAGCTCAACAGAATACGGTGTGCATTCTTGATAAGGCCTTCGTTGATGGGGTCACCTTCAGCAACCGCGATTTGGGCGCGGCGGAGCACCGCACTGTAGAGCGCCACCTCTACGACATCATCCCGGACAGGTCTGGATGTGCCGTCATCCTCGTTTTCTGCCTCGTAGATCATGACCTCATCGACGGTTGAGATTGTTCCCTCCATACGAGAAGATATAACTGCTTCGTTTTGGCGAAGCGGTGCGAGAAGAAGTTCGCTGTTTGGGAGTGACAACAGCATCTGATCGTATCGCGATATTGCGTCTTGAGCCCGGATGAGGGGTTCTATCAAGCGATTGAGATCAAGCTCTTTGGGCGGAAAGCGGCCATAGTGATAATCTACCATGTTATTGTGGTCATAAGTCTCGAGTTTGACCGACATTGAGCAGATCCTGTTTCGGCGAACGATCGCAATTTGTGTAACAAAAATCGCAAATAATACAACATAAAAAGATTTGTGGCAGAAATACCCTCAACAAAATTCGTTGTGCAAGGGCTTTCTCCGATTTTGCAACACAACGGCTCTTGCGGCAGTCGCAATTGACACAAGCGGGTTTGTGGAAGCTCTCTGACCTTATGTGTCTCGCAAAAATTACCGCCAAAGTTGGTGGTGGGTATATAAAACAACTATTGCGTAAATTTCGGGCCAACAAGGCCTACTAACCGCCCCTACAAAAAAGCCCCGGATCTCCCGATCCGAGGCTTCCAATTCCACTGGACCCTAAGTCCTGATCCTACCCCTCATCCGCCTTGTTCAATTCCGACACCACCGGCATCGACGTGATGTTGAACCCCGAATCCACATAGTGGATTTCGCCGGTCACGCCCGAGCTGAGGTCTGAAAGCAGGTAGAGCGCGGATTTGCCGACGTCGTCGATATCGACGGTGCGGCGTAAGGGCGCGTTCTTCTTCTGGTAGTTGAACATGGCGCGCGCGTCGCCGATGCCCGCGCCCGCGAGCGTCCTGACCGGGCCTGCCGAGATCGCGTTGACGCGGATGCCGTCCGGGCCGTAGTCGGCGGCGAGATAGCGCACCATGGCTTCGAGCGCCGCCTTGGCGATGCCCATGACGTTGTAGTTGGGCATCACCCTGACGGAGCCGCCATAGGTGAGCGTCAGGATCGAGCCGCCGGCGGCCATCAGCGGGGCTGCGCGCTGGGCCACTTCGGTGAAGGAATAGGCCGAGATCACCATGGTGCGGGAGAAATTGGCCCGCGTGGTCACGTCCGCATAGCGGCCCTTGAGCTCGTTGCGGTCGGAGAAGCCGATGGCGTGCACGACGAAGTCGATCTGGCCCCATTCCGCCTTGAGCGTCTCGAACACCGCGTCCACGGTCGCCACGTCCTCGACGTCGCAGGGCAGCACCAGTTTCGAGCCGAGCCGTTCTGCCAGCGGCCGCACCCGCTTGCCAAAGCCTTCGCCCTGGTAGGTGAAAGCGAGTTCCGCGCCCGCTTCCGCGAGCTTCAACGCGATCCCCCAGGCGATCGAGTGGTCATTGGCGACCCCCATGATCAGCCCGCGCTTGCCCTTCATCAGTCCGTTCATGCCTTGTCCCTCACCGGTTGCCTCGCCGCCCACGCCCGCGCCGCTCACCGGTCGTGCCGCTGGAACACCAGCGTCGCATTGGTGCCGCCGAAGCCGAAGGAGTTGGACAGCACGGTGTCGATCTTTGCGTCGTCGATGCGGTGGCGCACGATCGGCACGCCGTCGAATTCCGGGTCGAGCTCGGTGATATGCGCGCTTTCGCCGATGAACTTTTCCTGCATCATCAGAAGCGAGTAGATCGCCTCCTGCACGCCGGTGGCGCCGAGCGAGTGCCCGGTCAATGATTTGGTCGACTGCACATGCGGCATGTCGGTGCCGAACACCTCGCGGATCGCGCCGATTTCCTTCGAGTCCCCCACCGGCGTCGAGGTGCCGTGGGTGTTGATGTAGTCGACCCGGCCTTCGACGGTGGCCAGGGCCTGGCGCATGCAGCGGATCGCACCCTCGCCGGAAGGGGCAACCATGTCGTAGCCGTCCGAGGTGGCGCCATAGCCGGTGAGTTCGCCATAGATCTTGGCGCCGCGGGCCTTGGCGTGCTCGAGTTCTTCCATCACCAGCACGCCCGCGCCGCCGGCAATGACGAAGCCGTCGCGGGTGATGTCATAGGCGCGGGACGCGGTGGCCGGCTCGTCGTTGAATTTCGAGCTCATCGCGCCCATCGCATCGAACAGGTTCGACATGGTCCAGTCGAGATCTTCGTGGCCGCCGGCGAACACCATGTCCTGCTTGCCCCACTGGATCAGTTCCGCCGCATTGCCGATGCAATGCGCCGAGGTCGAGCAGGCCGAGGAAATCGAGTAGTTGACCCCGTGGATCTTGAACCAGGTGGCAAGCGTCGCCGATGCGGTCGACGACATCGATTTCGGCACCGCGAACGGACCGATCCGCTTCGGGCTGCCGTTCTTGCGGGTAATGTCGGCGGCCTCGATCAGCGTGCGTGTCGACGGTCCGCCCGAGCCCATGACGATGCCGGTGCGCTCATGGCTGATCTCGTCCTCGGTGAGGCCCGCATCCTCGATCGCCTGCTTCATGGCAACATGGTTCCAGGCGCCGCCGCGCGACAGGAATCGCATGGCGCGGCGATCAACCAGCTCGGTCGGGTCCAGCGTCGGCGCGCCCCAGACCTGGCTCCTGAAGCCGTGGTCGGCGAAATCCTGGCTGAAGCTGATGCCGGATCTGGCCTGGCGCAGCGATTCGGTCACTTCGCCCACATTGTTGCCGATCGAGGATACGATCCCCATTCCAGTCACAACGACTCGTCTCATGATGTTGCCCTTTCTTGTGGAGGGTCCTGAATTCTCATGGCGCCAGCTTGAAGCGCCCTGCCCGAGGGGTGTGTCAGGCAGTCTTGTCCTTGGCAAGGCCAACCTTCAGATCCGTGGCGTTGTAGATCGTCTCGCCATCGGCCTTAAGCCAGCCATTGGCGATGCCGAGCACCAGCCGGCCGCGCATGACGCGTTTGAAATCGATGCCGTATTCGATGAGCTTGACGTCCGGCGTCACCATGCCCTTGAACTTCACCTCGCCGGTCGACAGCGCCATGCCGCGGCCCTGTTCGCCAAGCCAGCCGAGATAGAACCCGGTCAACTGCCACATGCCGTCGAGACCCAGGCAGCCGGGCATCACCGGGTTGCCCTTGAAATGGCAGGGGAAGAACCAGAGATCCGGCGTGATGTCGAATTCGGCGCGCAGATAACCCTTGTCGAATTCGCCGCCGGTTTCGGAAATATCGGTGATCCGGTGCACCATCAGCATCGGCGGCAGCGGCAGTTGCGCGTTGCCGGGTCCGAACAGTTCGCCCTCCGCGCAGGTGAGAAGTTCGTCGTAGCTGTAGCTCGATTGCCTGTCGACCATGAAAAATGCGTCTCCCGTTTCGCCGTCTTTCCGCGCGGCTTTCATTTCTGTCGCCGTGCACGCTAGCACAGCCCCGCAGGACTGCGAAACCGGCCCGTACGGCATCTCCGAATACCGGATGCGGCCAGTGAGTGAAAGAGGCGACGTTACGGAAACTACGCGAAGCGGGTCTATTGAAAGCAATCCCCACAAAAGTTATATGGAACAAAAGCAATTTGCAGTTTGGACCCATCTGATCATGCCCGGTGCCGACACATCCAAAAACGCCGACCGCGATTCGGCCTTGCGCCTGCGCGGCGCAGGCCTTCGCCCGACGCGTCAGCGCGTGGCGTTGGCGGATCTGCTGTTTGCCCAGGGCGACCGGCACCTGACCGCCGAGGAACTGCACGAAGAGGCCGTCGGAGTCGGCGTGTCCTGCTCGCTGGCAACCGTCTACAACACACTGCACCAGTTCACCGAGGCCGGCCTGCTGCGGGTGCTGTCGCTCGAAACCGCAAAGACCTATTTCGACACCAATGTCTCCGACCACCATCATTTCGTGGTCGAGGGCGCCAATCAGGTGCTTGACATTCCGGTGGGCAACATTTCCGTCGCCAATCTGCCCGAAGCGCCTCCCGGCATGGAAATCACCCATGTCGACGTGGTCATCCGCGTCCGCCGCAAGCGCTAGCAGCGCCCGGACGAAGCCGGGTTCACCCGACGCCTTTGCCGTTCATTGACCGGCCCGGAAACCGATCCCGCTAGCCCTTCGGCCAGATCGCTCTGGAAATGCTGCCGATTTCCCATTACTAGCTTGCCCCACTGTCAGGTTCGCGTGCAGCGTGCCTGACAGATTTGTGTCGGGAGCCCAAGAGGAGAGTTTCATGCCGCCCTATCGTTCGAGAACATCCACCCATGGTCGCAACATGGCGGGCGCCCGCGGGCTCTGGCGGGCAACGGGGATGAAGGACGGCGATTTCGGCAAGCCGATCATCGCGGTGGTCAACTCCTTCACCCAGTTCGTGCCCGGCCATGTGCATCTCAAGGACCTGGGCCAGCTGGTCGCCGGCGAGATCGAGAAGGCCGGCGGCGTCGCCAAGGAGTTCAACACCATTGCGGTCGATGACGGCATCGCCATGGGCCATGACGGCATGCTCTATTCGCTGCCCTCGCGCGAGTTGATCGCCGATTCCGTCGAATACATGGTCAATGCCCATTGCGCCGATGCCATGGTCTGCATCTCCAACTGCGACAAGATCACGCCCGGCATGCTGATGGCGGCGATGCGGCTCAACATTCCGGTGATCTTCGTCTCCGGCGGCCCGATGGAAGCCGGCAAGGTCATCCTCGAGGACGGCACCGAAAAGGCGCTCGACCTGGTCGACGCCATGGTCGCCGCCGCCGATGACAGTATCAGCGACGCCGACGTGGCCTCGATCGAACGCTCCGCCTGCCCCACCTGCGGCTCCTGCTCGGGCATGTTCACCGCCAATTCGATGAACTGCCTGGCCGAGGCCATGGGCCTGGCGCTGCCCGGCAACGGCTCGACGCTCGCCACCCATGCCGACCGCGAGCGGCTGTTCCGCGAGGCCGGCCGCACCATCGTGGGTCTGGCCAGGCAATATTACGAGGGCGACGATGCGAGCGTGCTGCCGCGTTCGATTGCCTCCTTTGCGGCCTTCGAGAACGCCATGACGCTCGACATCGCCATGGGCGGCTCCACCAACACCGTGCTGCATCTGCTCGCCATCGCCCATGAGGGCGAGGTCGATTTCACCATGGCCGACATCGACCGGCTGTCGCGCCAGGTGCCCGTGCTGTGCAAGGTCGCGCCGGCCAAGAGCGACGTGCACATGGAGGACGTGCACCGCGCCGGCGGCATCATGGCGATCCTGGGCGAGTTGGACCGCGCCGGTCTGCTCAAGACGGATGTCGGCACCATCCACGAAAAGACCATGGCGGATGCGCTCAGGAAATGGGACGTGGTCCAGTCCAACGATCCGGCGGTGCATGATTTTTACCGTGCCGCACCCGGCGGCGTGCCGACTCAGACGGCCTTTTCCCAGTCGCGCCGGTATGACAGCGTCGATCTCGACCGCACGGGCGGCGTGATCCGCAATGTCGAGAATGCCTTCTCCAAGGATGGCGGCCTGGCCGTGCTGTTCGGCAATCTGGCCGAGGACGGCTGCATCGTCAAGACCGCCGGCGTCGACGAATCGATCCTGAAATTCTCAGGCCCTGCGAAAATCTTCGAAAGCCAGGACGACGCCGTCTCCGACATCCTCACCGGCAAGGTCAAGCCCGGCCAGGTGGTGCTGATCCGCTATGAGGGCCCACGCGGCGGACCCGGCATGCAGGAAATGCTCTATCCGACCAGCTATCTCAAGTCCAAGGGCCTGGGCAAGGCCTGTGCGCTGGTCACCGACGGCCGCTTCTCCGGCGGCTCCTCGGGCCTGTCGATCGGCCACGTCTCGCCCGAAGCCGCCGAAGGCGGGACCATCGGCCTGGTCGAGGACGGCGATCTCATCGAGATCGACATCCCGGGTCGCAGCATTCATCTGGCCGTCGACGAGGCCACGCTTGCAGCACGCCGCGCGGCCCGTGAGGCCGAAGGCTGGCAGCCCTCCAGGCCGCGCAAGCGCGCCGTCTCGACCGCGCTCAAGGCCTATGCCGCCATGACAAGCAGTGCCTCGAAGGGCGCGGTGCGCATCCTCTGAGGGGTCAGGCGGACCGAAATATCTTATCAAGGTCCCATGGGCTGGCCGGACACGGCCAGCCCATGGTTTCTCTATCAGGCGTTGGCTGTCTGCAGCCGGCCGTCCAGCACCACGCCGGTCTCCGGCGACACCACGCCGGCATCGCGGATGAAGGCGATGATCTCGTTGCGGTACACCAGGCCGGTGTGCAGATAGGTGAGCTGGCGCAGATCCATGCTCGGGATCTCGCCCGCGACGCCGCCGCCGATCGGCTTGCCGTTCCAGGATTCACCAAAGCCACCCAGCGAAATGTAGGTGTTGAAGGCCACGGTGAAGCTCTCCTCCATCTGTTCGGCGAGCGGCTTGCCGTTGACTTCCACCTCGACCGCACGGGCGTCCGCTGCAGAACTGCCGTAGTCGATGCGGTAGCGGATGCCCCTGGAGAAATGCAGGAAGCCGCGCGACACGAAGCTTTCCAGATTGATCTCGGAACTGGACAGTTCTTCCGGCCGCAGGATCCGCTTGGCGTTGTTGTCGAGCATCTCCTGGATCTGGGCGCCGGTCATGGTCGCGACATGGACATTGTCCGCATAGGGCATGACGTCGAACCACTGCTTGAAGGTGAGCGGCCCCTCGCTGATCCCGGCCGACAGTCCGGTGGCGTTGAACATGGCGATGTCGATCCTGCCATTGGCGAAGGTCGACGACCGCTCGACCAGCGCATCGTTCATGAAATTGGCGATGGCGCATTCGCGAATGTAGCGGTCCGCGATGGTGCGCTCGGTCGACACCAGCTCACCCTGTTCGACCGTTCCGATCACTTCCGTGAGCTTTTCGTCGAGCGCTGCCAGCAGCGGCGCGATGTGCTCCGCCTCGAACGCCGCGTCATAGTCGCCGTCATGCTCCAGATCCTTGTATTTCGGATCATCGGCGGCAACCCGGTCGTCGCGGGACTTGACCGGATGCAGGCTGACCGAGGAGAACCAGTCCTTGCGGCCCTGGTCGGCCGCGATCGACATCGCGATCTCGCCGAGATAGGCGCCGTTGGCCTCGGCCTGGGTCAGAAGCACGCCCTCGATCATGTTGTCGGGATCGATGCCTTCGGCATTGAGGCGCGTGTGCGAATGGCCGCCGATCAGCACGATCGGCTTGTCGGTGAGCGGAGCGGCGGCGGCGGCGATGTCGAAATCGCCTTCGCCGATCATCCGGTTGGTCGCGGCCTTGCCGCTCATGTGGTTGCCCGAACCGTAGCCGCAATGGGACAGGATGACGACGACATCGGAAACCGAGGCCACCGCCGGCAGCACATTGCGGAGTGCCTCGACCGGGCTGGTGACCTCAAGGTCCGGGTCGGCCTCCTGGCCGACGCGGGTGTCCACCGCCGTCGTCAGGCCGATAAAGCCGATGCGCATGCCTTTGACCTCGGCAATCGCCGCGCAGGCATAATCCTCGTTCATGGCCATGAATTTCGAGCCGCGGACATTGGCCGACAGCACCGGGAAATTCGCGTCGGCGAGCCCCGTCTTCAGCACTTCGCAGCCGCGGTCGAACTCGTGATTGCCGAGCACCGCGATGTCGAGACCTGCCGCCGAATAGCTGCGATAGGCGGGGTCGGCGACGAAGCCTTCGGGCGACCAGCCCAGCAACTCGTCAAACACCGAGCCGGTGTGGTCGTCGCCGCCGGAAATGAACAGCACGGCTTCGTTGTCTGCTGCCGCGGCCTTGGTTTCGCGTACCTTCTTGACCATCTGCGACAGCCGGTGCGTGTCGCCCTTTTTCCCGTGGGTGTCCGTGAGGTGGTTGTGCAGATCATTGAAATGCATCAGCCGCAGAACCCGGCGCTCGCCGGCCGCCATGGACGACTGGGGAACCGGATTGCCCTCGGCCGTGATGATGGTGCTGATGGGGCCGGCAAACGGATCGCCCTTGAGCAGGAACAGCCGCTCGAAGGCGCCATTCGGGTTTGGCGTTGCGGCAACCATCTGCAGTTCGCCCTGGGCGGCGGCGCCAGAGCGAAACGTCAAAAACGGCGAAATGGCCGTCAGGCCGACGACGGCGCCGGATTTTAAAAGATTACGACGAGAAAATTCAATATTTGCAAGAGTCACAATGACCTCCTGTAGCTGCGGAGAGGAAACATATCCCCGCGGAGGCCTTGCCATGTGTTCATGAAGTCCCGATGACGCCCCGCCGGACAGCGCGGCATATTTCGACGCACCCGATCGCGCCCGCCGGGTCCCGTCTGAGGTGGTTTACTTGAAGGCTTCTCCGGGATAGGCGCCCCAGATCTTGTCTTGCGCCACCCAGCCGCCAACGCCCTCCGCGCGCGCCTCGCACCAGTCTCCATTGCAGGCCTTGACCTCGACCACCACGCCGGGCTCCAGCCGGGCGACAACATTGGCGTTGGCGCGGGCCTCGCGGTGCATGTTGATGAATTCCTGCTTGCCGGTGGCGCGCATCCAGGGAGCCGTGACCGCTGTGCGGTCGCCCGAGAGCAGCGACTGATAGACCCAGCCCTCGGTACCCTCGGCGTCGCGCACCCGGCGCCAGTTGTCATACTCCTGGATCACTTCCATCGGCACGCCGGAGCGGGTGTAGAGCCAGGCCACCGCATAATCGCGGCCCGGGCCGACCCTGAGATTGACCCGCTTGGCCTTGAGGCTGACAAAGCGCGGCAGCGGCAGCCCGCTCGGCCCCTTGGCCGCGGTCTGGGCATGGGCCGCCGATCCGGCGTCGAGCCCGACGCCCGGCATCGGGCTGAGACTAAGCCCGATCACGGCCAGGGTCGTCACAACCAGGCCCCTGACGGCCAGTTGGGTGGCTGCAAAAAGGGAAAGGCGACGCATGACTCACACCTTTTGGTTTGGACGCCAGGGAGAGGGCGCCGCTGATATTCAAAGGCCCGGCCCTGTCTCTCGCCTTTTCGGATGGCGAATCGGGGCCAGGCGCGGTCGTCGCAACGGGCGCAGCCGGACGTGGCGCGCGGGGCGTCGCGGTGCTTTTTAAACATCAATCCGGGCGGTTTGGATTGTCATCGCCGGAGGGTCTGTTAGAAAAAGCATAACGCAGCCGCCATAGTCGCCGAGTTTGGTTAAAGAGCTCTCAACGCCGGACCTCAACACAATGCAAAACAGAAAAAAACCCAAGGTCTACATTACCCGCCGCCTGCCGGATGCCGTCGAGACCCGCATGCGCGAGCTTTTTGACGCCGAGCTCAATATCACCGATGAACCGCGCACCCAGCCCGAGCTGGTCGCCGCCATGCGCGCAGCCGATGTCCTGGTGCCGACGGTGACCGACAAGATCAACGCCGCGCTGATCGAGCAGGCCGGCCCGCAGATGAAGCTGATCGCCAATTTCGGCAATGGCGTCGACAATATCGATATCGACGCGGCGCAGAAAAAGGGCATCACCGTCACCAACACGCCCAATGTCCTCTCCGACGACACCGCCGACATGACCATGGCGCTGATGCTCGCCGTGCCGCGGCGGCTGACCGAGGGGGCCAATGTCATCGTCGGCTCGGGCGGCGTCTGGAAAGGCTGGTCGCCCACCTGGATGCTCGGTCACCGGATCGGCGGCAAGCGGCTCGGCATCATCGGCATGGGCCGCATCGGCACCGCTGTCGCCCGCCGCGCCAAGGCCTTCGGCCTGTCGATCCATTACCACAATCGCCGCCGCGTCGATCCCGCCACCGAAGACCGGCTGGAGGCGACCTACTGGGACAGCCTCGACCAGATGCTGGCGCGCGTCGACATCGTCACGGTGCATTGCCCCTCGACGCCCGCGACCTTTCACCTTCTCTCCGCCCGCCGGCTCGAGCTGATGAAGCCCGGCGCCTATATCGTCAATTCGGCGCGCGGCGGCATCATCGACGAGGATGCGCTGATCAAGGCGCTCAAGGAGGGCCGGCTGTCCGGCGCAGGGCTTGACGTGTTCGAGCACGAACCGGCCGTGGACAAGCGCCTGGTCAAGCTCGCCACCGAAGGCAAGGTGGTGCTGCTGCCGCACATGGGCTCTGCCACCATCGAGGGCCGCATCGACATGGGCGACAAGGTCATCATCAACATCCGCACCTTCTTCGACGGCCACCGCCCGCCCGACCGCGTGCTGCCGCTGAGGAACTGAGGGCAGTTCGGGGACAGTTCGCGTTTCCCCGCGGGGCCCGTGGCCAGCGGCTTCCGACCCCCACCCGGATCAGCTGCGCTGCGCTTGCTTCTCCCCGGGGACGAGCCACTGGTCTCGTCCCGTCCTTCGGACCCCCTCAAGGGGGAGGTGGAGCTGCGGAGGTGCTTTGATCTTTTCCCGGGCCTGGCGAGAAAGCGTGAAGTGCTTGCCTCCCCCTTGAGGGGAGGCGGGCGATTGACCGCCTGCAAGGCGGGCAGAGCCGGTGGGGGTGCGGAAACCGACGCACAGGCAAGCCTCGCAGATGCCGAGCTATCCCTTCCGCTTGTACCGCACCGTCTGGAAACTCGCCGCCAGCCCGTCATAGAGCAGCAGCCGCCCGATCAGCGGCTCGCCCGCGCCGGTGATCAGCTTGATCACTTCCATCGCCTCCAGAGTGCCGATCACGCCGGTCAGCGCGCCGACGACGCCGGCTTCGGCGCAGGAGGGCACCAGTCCCGGCGGCGGTGCTTCTGGAAACAGATCGCGGAAACGCGGGCAGGGCTGTCCGTCAGCGTTGGTCGCGTAGGGCGTCAGCACCGTGACCGATCCGTCGAACCGCCCGACGGCGGCGGTGACCAGCGGGATCTCGAGCCGTTCGCAGGTGTCGGCCAGCAGATAGCGGGTGTCGAAATTGTCCGACCCGTCCACCACCATGTCATAGGCGGTGAGAATATCGACGGCGTTCTCGCCCGTCAGTCGCGCCTCGTGGGTCACCACGCGGCTGTGCGGGTTGAGCCGCTTCAGCGCGCGCGCCGCGCTCTCGGTCTTGGCGAGCCCGATATGGGCGGTGTCATGCAGGATCTGGCGCTGCAGATTGGACAGCGAGACGTGATCGTCGTCGACAATGCCGATGAGACCGACACCAGCCGCCGCGAGATAGCTCAGCACCGGCGAGCCGAGCCCGCCCGCGCCCAGCACCAGCACGCGTGCTGCCTTCAGCTTCTGCTGGCCGCTGCCGCCGATCTCGGCAAGCACGATATGGCGGGCATAGCGCGCCACCTCATCGGGGTTCAGGGGGGCTTCATCCATGGTCACTCTCCTGGTATGGCGTCACCTGGCCATCGGCCACGATGAAGATCCGGCCGCGCGATCCCAGGCTCACAAACATCTCAGCATCCGTGCCGGTCATGAAGGCCTGGCAGTCGAGCGCCTCGATCAGGTCAAACAGCGCCGCACGCCGGCCTTCGTCAAGATGGGCGGCGATCTCGTCCAGTAGCAGCACCGGTGCATGGCCGGTCATGCCGCGCACCAGCTGGGCGTGTCCGAGCACAATGCCGATCAGCAGTGCCTTCTGCTCGCCGGTCGAGGACAGGGCCGCAGGCATTCCCTTCTCGCGGTGATGCACGATCAGGTCCGAGCGGTGCGGGCCGGTGAGCGTCCGCCCGGCCGCCGCATCGCGCCCGCGCCCGGATCTCAGCATCTCGGCGAAGGCGGTTTCCCTGTCGCTGGCCGAGGGCAGCGCCTGGTCTTCGAGAAAGCCTTCGAGCCGCACGGTTGCCGCCGGGAACACGCTGAGCGCCTGGCTGTCGTCGATCAGGCCGGACAGCAGGGTCACCACCTCGTCGCGCGCCATCGCCATGGCCACGCCGAGCTCCACCATCTGCGCCTCCAGCCCGTCGAGCCAGGTGGGATCCGCCCGGCCTTCCGACAACAGCCGGTTGCGGCTGCGCATGGCGCGTTCGTAATTCAGCGCCCGTCCGCCATGGGCCGGATCGACCGACAGCACCAGCCGGTCCAGGAACCGACGCCGGTCGCCGGCAGGCCCGGTAAACAGCCCGTCCATGGCCGGCGTCAGCCACAACAGCCGCAAATGCTCAAGCAGCGCATCGGTGGACTTTGCAGGCGCGCCATTGATCCGCACCCGGCGGGCGCCGGCCTCCTCGCCGCCGTCGACGCCGGTGCCGATATCGACCGGCCCGGCCATGCCCTCGAGGCTCGCGAAAACGCTGAACCCGGTATCAGGCGCCGATCCGGCCTTGATCAGATCCCCGAAGGCGGCGCGGCGAAACCCCCTTCCGGGCGTCAAGAGCGACAGTGCTTCCATCAGGTTTGTCTTTCCCGCGCCATTGTCGCCCACGAGCACCACGTGGCGCTGGTCAAGCTCCAGCGACAGGCTCGCATAGTTGCGGAATCCGGCAAGCTTCAGTTTTTCAATGTGCACCCTGGGGGCCATGTCAGAGCAATTCCAGCAAAAGTGCGGAGCGGTTTTGCGTCCGGAATTGCGTATAAGCACACAAGGGCATTGCCAAGCCTCCGCTCTGATTGGAAATGCCCTTGTCTCCGCTCAACCGCGCCGCGGCTGGCAGTCCTTTGCGGTGAAGAGAGAGCCCTTACACCCGCATCGGCATCAGCACATAGAGCGCGTCGTCGCCGGCGGTGTCGCGCACCAGCGTCGGCGAGCCGGGATCGGCCAGCATGAACACCGCGTCCGTGCCCGAGAGCTGGTTGGTGATATCGAGCAGATACTTGGCGTTGAAGCCGATCTCCAGCGGATCGCGGTCATAACCCACGGCCAGCTCCTCGGTGGCGCTGCCCGAATCGGGGTTGTTGACGGTCAGCGTCAATTGCCCGTCGGCGATTGCCAGCTTCACCGCCCGGCCGCGTTCCGACGAGATCGTCGACACCCGGTCGACGGCCTGCGCGAATGTCTGGCAGTCGACGGTCAGTTCCTTGTCATTGCCCGTCGGGATCACCCGCTGGTAATCGGGGAAGGTGCCGTCGATCAGCTTGGAGGTCAGCACCACCGAACCGATGGTAAAGCGGATCTTGGCGTCCGACACTTCCACCGTCACGGTGACATCGGGATTGTCGACCAGCTTCTGCAATTCGCCCACGGTCTTGCGCGGAATGATGATGCCCGGCATGCCCTCGGAGCCGGCCGGGGCGTCGACATCGGCGCGCGCCAGGCGGTGGCCGTCGGTGGCGACCGCGCGCAGCTTCAAGGCGCCCTCGCTCTCGATCGAATGCATGAAGATGCCGTTGAGATAGTAGCGCGTCTCCTCCGTCGAGATCGCGAACTGGGTCCTGTCGATCAGCATCTTGAGCTGCGTCGCGGGCAGGCGGAACGTATGGGTGAAGGCCCCGGCGGTCAGGTCCGGAAAATCTGATTCCGGCAGGCATTGCAGCGAGAATTTCGACCGTCCCGAGGCGACCGTCATCGAGCCGCCATCGGGGTTGGTCGCCAGCAACACTTCCGAGCCGTCGCCGAGCTTGCGCACGATGTCGTAGAGCAGATGCGCCGGCACCGTGGTGGCGCCCGCCTGCTCGATCATCGCCGGCGTCGCCTCGGTGATTTCGAGATCAAGGTCGGTCGCCTTCATGTCGAGCGTCGCGCCCTCGGCCTTGAGCAGCACGTTCGACAGGATCGGGATCGTGTTGCGGCGCTCGACCACGCGATGCACATGGTTCAGCGACTTGAGGAGATTGGAACGCTCGAGGGTGACACGCATGATCTGATTACCGCTTGGCTGGGGCCCGCACGGGAACGCGAGGGCCTTTCAAATTCCGTCTTGTCAGGCTTATGCCCTGCCTGGGCGCTGTTGTGCCGCACTGTGCGGTGCGCCCGGGCGTGCAAAATGGCAGATTATGCCCCTGATATGCAACAAAAACCGGCCCGGACCTTTCGGCCCGGACCGGGATTCTGGGGATAATCGGATGGGAGCGGGCTTTACTCGATGATCAGCCGCTTCAACAGCTCGATCTCGTGGCCGAGTTTGGTGTCCGATCCGATCAGGCCTTCAATCTTGCGCACCGCATGCAGCACGGTGGTGTGGTCGCGTCCGCCGAACCTGCGGCCGATCTCGGGAAACGAGCGCGGCGTCATGGTCTTGGCCAGATACATGGCGATCTGCCGCGGCTTGACGATGACGCGGGTGCGCCGGTCAGACACCAGTTCCTGGCGCGAGACATTGTAGTGCCGTGAGACCACCCGCTGGATGTCCTCGATCCTCACCCTTTTGGGCTCGCCTGCATTGACCAGGTGGCCCAGCAACTGGTCGACCCGCTCAAGCGTCAGGTTGGGCTCGAAGCTGCGCCGGAACAGAAGCTGGTTGAAGGCGCCTTCGAGCTCTCGCCCGCTGGCGGTGATGTTCTGCGCCACATGGGCGAGAATGTCCTGGCTGATATCGAGCGTGGCGTCCTCGATCTGGGCGATGGCCATGCGTTGCTTGAGCATCTCCAGCCGCATCTCGTAGTCCGGAGCCTCGATCTCGATGGCGACGCCGCCCTGCAGCCGCGAGCGGACCCTAGGGTCGAGCGATTCAAGTTCCCACGGCGCGCGATCGGCGGCGACAACCACCTGGCGGGCCGAATCGAGCAGCATGTTGAGCAGATGGCAGAATTCATGCTGGATCGACTTGCCCTGCAGGAACTGCATGTCGTCGATGACCAGCAGGTCGATGTTGCGCAGCGATTCCTTGAAGGACAGCGCGTCATTGTCGCGGATCGCCGTGGCGAAGCGCCACATGAAATATTCCGCCGTCAGATAGACCACGCGCGGATTGCGGGCGTGCCGGCTCGCGGCTGCAGCAATCGCCTGCAGCAGATGGGTCTTGCCCAGGCCCACATTGGAGTGGATGAACAGCGGGTTGAAGCGGACCGAGCCGGTTCCGGCTTCGGCAATGGTCTTGGCTGCGGCCAGCGCCACCCGGTTGGATGACCCCTCGACGTAGCTTTCGAACGTGTAGCGCGGATCGAGCGGCGAGCCGATCACCGCATTGGCGGGCTGGTGCCCCTTGCCGAAGGCTGACAGATGGGCACCGACACCCTTGACCGAAAGAGTCTGATCCTTGCGCGTCACAGCCGGGGCCTGGTTGACCTGCAACGGGACGTCGGTCTCCGGCGGGGCGATGTTGGGATTGGCCCGGCTCGCGGACCGCACGACAATTTCCACCTTGAGGATATCCGGATCCTCTTCGGCAAACAGCGCGCTGATCTGCTCGAGATATTTGTTGTTGATCCAGGATTTGAGAAATGCTGTCGGCACCGACAGGCGCACGACGCTTTTTGACGCTGACTGCAGCTTGAGCCGCCCGAACCAGCTCGTGAAGACCTCCGGCCCGACCTGGGCTTTCAGGCGCGCCGTCACCCGATCGAAAACCTGATTGTTCTTGTACATGTCCGCCCCTTTGTCAGTGGCCGGGCAAACATCGCCTCTGAGCGGTTGGGCGGTGTCTTCTACGCCCCATTGTGCCGCTTTACGCGCCGTCATCATCTGTGTTTGCATCGCCGCTGGTCGCCCCTGTTGCCGCATTTCAGGCCATCATCATGATGGCCGCCTTTGGTGCGGATTGTCTCCGCATTTCTCGTTTCAGTCCCGTGTGGCCGTCCCGCCACCTTGTTCCTCCATTCAGATCCCAGCGACGACCTCGTATCGTCGATGAGACCACATCTTCCCCGATCCGCCAGAACAGGAGTTCATGCGGCCAATGCCCCACAGCAGGGTGGCAGGGCACCCTTGCAACCGAAGGTTTATTTCAGAGTTTGCCTGACGGAAATGTCACGCACCAAGTTGCGGATGGGAATACACTTGCTACACTCGCAGAAAACGTCCCTGGAACCGCCTGGCTCCGTGCCCCTTGTCGAGGGTTATTTAGGCAGGATGGGACGGTCAGATCAAGCAGCTTATTTACGAAAAAGTAACGATTAAGGGCTTGACTCGCACAGGTTGAAAAAAGCCTCCTCAGGGTGCTTTCAACAGTCGATTGGATTCATTGCCTTTTCGCGGCTTCGGGCTTTTTTGGACCCTTGAGGAAGTCTTGGATATTAAATTTAGGGCATTGACAGCTTGTCCCGGAAATCCGGTCAGCTTGAGCGAGAGAGAATCAGGGACCTCTCGCAAGGCATTGAAATAAAATAAAAAAATCTGCGACTGTGACGGAACCGTGACAAACCGGCGCGCGGCTTCCGCCACGCTTGGCGCAAACCATTGGGACAAAACGAAAAAGGCCCGGACAAGCCGGGCCATTAGCCGTCAAACGAAATTTTCAGGTGTTCAGGCGCTCAGCGCCTTGACCCGGTTGGATAGCCGGGAAATCTTCCGCGAGGCCGTGTTGGCGTGCACCACGCCCTTGCCGGCGGCGCGCATCAGTTCGGGCTGCGCAGCCCTCAATGCAGCGGCTGCGGCGGTCTGGTCGCCGGAGCTGATGGCTTCTTCGACCAGGCGAAGGAAACTGCGGACACGCGACCGGCGTGCCTTGTTGACGTCAGTGCGGCGAGCAATCTTGCGGGTCGCTTTTTTCGCCGAAGTTGTATTGGCCATGAATGCCTCTCAAGTGTCACATGCTCTGTTCCGGCCGGAAAGCGCCTCTTGCAAGGTGTGTCGCTTCGACAGACGGAATGCGAGAAAACCACGGCGAGCCCGAAAGCTGCCATTCGATGGCGGGCCTATACCGGGTATCTCGGCGTGCGTCAACGCCAAAATCGGCTTTGGCGCTCTCCCGCCGATGGGTTTCGTCATCGGTGCTTGAACTGCGCCTTGCGCTTTTCCACGAAGGCGCCCATGCCTTCCTTCTGGTCTTCCGTCGCAAACAGCGAGTGAAACAGCCGCCGCTCGAAGCGCAATCCTTCGCCAAGCGTCATCTCGTCGGCGCGGTTGACTGATTCCTTGACCATCATGGACACCGGCAGCGAGAAGCCGGCGATCTTTTCGGCCGCCTTCGTGGCCGTCGCCAGCAGGTCCGCCGCTGGCACCACGCGGGCGACGAGGCCCGAGCGCTCGGCCTCCTCGGCGTCCATCATCCTGCCGGTCAGGCACAGATCCATCGCCTTGGCCTTGCCGACGGCGCGGGTCAGCCGCTGGGTGCCGCCCATGCCGGGGATGACGCCAAGCGTGATTTCCGGCTGGCCGAATTTCGCCGTGTCGGCGGCGATGATGAAGTCGCACATCATGGCAAGCTCGCAGCCGCCGCCCAGCGCATAGCCTGCCACAGCGGCGATCACCGGCTTGCGCGTCCCGGCCACGGCGCTCCAGCCTTCGAAGAAGTCTTCCATATAGGCGCTGACATAGTCCTTGGACTGCATTTCCTTGATATCGGCGCCGGCGGCGAAGGCCTTTTCAGACCCGGTCAGCACGATCGCGCCGATCTTGTCGTCGCCGCCATAGCGCGCCAGCGTCTCGCGCAATTCGCTCAACAACTCCGAATTCAGCGCATTGAGCGCATCGGGCCGGTTCAATGTGATGATGGCCACCCGGCCGCGTGTCTCGGTTTTCAGCGTCTTGAGCGCCATCGCCTCTCTCCTTCATGGGATCTGGGGCAACCCATCTCTCACGGATGGGTTCCCTGACCGGATCAGTTTTTCTGGCAGCGCGGACAGTAAAAGGTCGAGCGCCCGCTCTGCACGATGCGGCGGACCGTATCGCCACAGCCGGGGCGGGGGCAAGCCTTTCCCTCGCGGTCATAGACCGAAAATCCGTGCTGGAAATAGCCCAGCGTCCCGTCGGTGCGGATATGGTCCCTGAGCGACGAGCCGCCCGCGGCGATCGCCTCGCCGATCACGGCGCGGATCGCCTGCGTCAATTGCTCGAGCGCCGCCTTCGGCTTGCCGGTCGTGCCCACCAGCCGACCCGCCGGCTTGAGCGGCGACAGCCCGGCCCGCCACATCGCCTCGCAGACATAGATGTTTCCAAGACCCGCGATGATGCGCTGGTCGAGCAGAGCCGCCTTCAGCGGCGCCGTCTTTCCTGTGAGCCGCCGCTCCAGATCGCCGGCGTCCAGGCTGTTGCCGGTGGGCTCCACGCCAAGGCCCCTGAACCAGGCATGCTCGCCAAGCTGGGTCCGCGCGATCAGGTCCATGTAGCCGAACCGCCGCGGGTCATTGTAGATCACCCGGGCGAGGCCTGCCGGTCCTTCCAAATGAAACACCACATGGTCGTGCCGGTCATCTTTCGAGCGGGCATGGTGAAAGGCGCCGGGCTTGAGTGATCCCTCTCCCTCGGCCTCGATCCTGAAAGACCCCGACATGCCGAGATGGCAGACCAGCACCATGCCGTCGTCGAGATCAGCCAGCAGATACTTGGCCCGTCGCCCGAGCGAGATCACCCGCCGGCCTTCGAGCCGGGCGGCGAAGCCTTCCGGAAAGGCAAAGCGGAGGTCGGCGCGGCGCTGCTCGACGCGGGTAAACTGCGCGCCTTCCATCACCGGCTCAAGGCCGCGGCGAACGGTTTCGACTTCGGGCAATTCGGGCAATGCGGTCTCCTGGCTGTCTGCCCTGGCGCCTGTGCGCTGAAGGGATGCCGGTGGCAATATCTCAAAGCCTGGCCTATAAGGCGGTGCGCTATGCCGCAGGCTTGTTGGTTTCGCCTAGATAGCGCGGAGCGGCCCGATCCGCTATGGTCAAGGCCGAACATGCCAGGCCCCGGACTGGGACCCTGGATTGGCGGGCGGCCGGGGCTGTCAATCGTCTGGATGAAATGCAGGAACACAAGATGTCACAACAGCGCGTATCCACCGATGGCGGAATGCAGACCAGCTACGGCTTTCGCACCGTGGGCGATGGCGAGAAGCAGGTCCTGGTCAATGACGTGTTTCACAAGGTCGCCAAGCGCTATGACATCATGAACGACGTCATGTCGGCGGGCATGCACAGGGTCTGGAAGGATGCGCTGGTTGCAAGCCTCAATCCGCCCCGCCGCCCCGGATTCCGCTTTCTCGACGTGGCCGGCGGCACCGGCGACATCGCCTTTCGCATTGTCGCCGCCTCCGACCGACAGGCCACCGGTACGGTGCTCGACATCAACGGCTCGATGCTGGGAGTCGGCGCCGAACGCGCCGCAAAGAAGGGCTACACGGAAAACCTCGATTTCGTCGAAGCCAATGCCGAAGAACTGCCCTTCGACGACAACACATTCGACGCCTACACCATCGCCTTCGGCATTCGCAACGTGCCCGACATCGACAAGGCGCTCAGCGAAGCCTTTCGCGTGCTCCGTCGCGGCGGCCGGTTTCTGTGCCTCGAATTCTCCGAGGTCGAGATGCCGCTCCTTGACAAGGTCTATGACGCCTGGTCGTTCAACGGCATTCCCGCCATGGGCAAGGCCATCGCCGGCGAGGCCGAACCCTATCAGTACTTGGTCGAATCGATCCGCAAGTTCCCGCGCCAGCGCGATTTCGCGGCGATGATAGGGCGTGCCGGGTTCTCGCGCGTCAGCTACACCAATTACACCGGCGGCATCGCGGCGCTGCATTCGGCCTGGAAGATCTGAGCAGCATGGCAAGTCTCGCCTCCTATCTGCGCCTGGTGCGGGCGGGCTTCATCCTTGTGCGCGAGGGTGTGGTCGCATCGCTGCCCGCCGACGAACTGTCCGGTCCGCTTCTTTACGCCCACCGGTTCGCCGGGCTGATCGCAAAGCGCGGTGCCAAGCACGTCGAACGCACCGACAGGCTCGCCCGCGCGGTTGACCGGCTCGGCCCCTCCTGGGTCAAGCTCGGCCAGTTTCTCGCCACCCGCCCCGATGTGGTGGGCGTCGATATCGCCAGGGATCTGTCAGGCCTGCAGGACCGGATGGCGACATTCCCCGAGGCCTTGGCGCGCGCGGAGATCGAAGCTTCGATAGGGCGCCCGATTTCGGATCTCTTTTCCCGCTTCGATCCCCCCGTCGCCGCGGCCTCCATCGCCCAGGTGCATCCGGCCGAAATCACCGATGAAAACGGGCCGCGCAAGGTCGCTGTCAAGGTCATCCGTCCCGGTGTGCGCCAGCGCTTCAAGCAGGATCTCGAAGTCTTCTATCTGATCTCGGAACTGCAGGAGCGGTTCATTCCCGCCTCGCGCCGCCTCCGCCCGGTCGAAATCACCAAGACGCTTGAGCAGACCACGCGGCTGGAAATGGACCTCCGGCTCGAGGCTGCGGCCCTGTCGGAAATGGCCGAGAACACCCGCGACGATCCGGGCTTCCGGGTGCCCAAGGTCGACTGGGAGCGCACCGGCCGCGACGTCGTCACCATGGAATGGATCGACGGCGTCAAGATGAGCGATGTCGATGGCCTGCGCGCCGCCGGCCATGATCTCGATCTGCTTGCCGACATGCTGATCCAGTCGTTCCTGCGCCACACCCTGCGCGACGGCTTCTTCCATGCCGACATGCACCAGGGCAATCTCTTCGTCGACCCGGCCGGCATGGTGGTCGCCGTCGACATGGGCATTGTCGGCCGCATGGGAAAGACCGAACGCCGTTTCCTCGCCGAGATCCTCTATGGCTTCATCACCCGCGACTATCGCCGCGTCGCCGATGTGCATTTCGAAGCGGGTTACGTGCCGGCGCGGCATGATCCGGCGAGCTTCGCCCAGGCCATCCGCGCCATCGGCGAGCCGATCCACGGCCAGCCGGCCGAGACCATCTCCATGGCAAAACTGTTGACGCTCCTGTTCGAGGTCACCGAACTGTTCGATATGCAGACGCGGCCGGAACTGGTCATGCTGCAGAAGACCATGGTCGTGGTCGAGGGCGTGGCCCGCACGCTCAATCCGAAGTTCAACATGTGGAAGGCGGCCGAACCGGTGGTCGGCAGCTGGATCCGCGACAATCTCGGCCCCAAGCGCATCGCCGGCGACCTCAAGGCCGGCGCCATCGCGGCGATGCGGCTGGCCGAGCGCCTGCCCGATCTCGCCGAGCGCACCGAGCGCTTCGCCACGGAACTCGGCGACATGGCCGAGCACGGCCTGCGCTTTGACGAGGCCACCTCCGAGGCCATCGGCAAGGCCGAAGCCCGCCACACCCGCTCGGGCCGGGTGGCCTTGTGGATTATAGCTGCCGCCGTGGTCTGGATAGCGCTGGCCATCCACCCCATATGGTAGGGATGGTTTCCTACCGCCCGATCTCTCTCGACGACACCGACATGCATCCCCTGGCCGACGAGGCCTGGGAGGACGGCTATCCCTTTGTCGAGCGCATGCTGGAGGACTGGAAGTCGGGCGAGAACCGCTTCGACGGTCCCGGCGCCCGGCTGATAGGCGCCTTCGAGGACGAGCGTCCGATCGGCTTCTGCGGCCTGTGCCGCGATCCGTTCACGGACGAGACTGTCGGCCGCCTGCGCCACCTCTATGTCGATCGCGGCCATCGGAATGAGGGCGTCGCCAAGGCGCTGGTGGCGCAGGCGCTCGATGGGGCCGCGATCTGGTTCCCGCGAATCCGCCTGCGCGCCACGCCGGCGTCGCGGACCTTCTACGAGCACCTGGGCTTCCACCCGATCGACGAGACCGATGCGACCCATGCCAAGCAGCTCAGGTGAGCGCCGCCGGCCCCGAACCGTCATGCCGTTAAGCCCGGCGCGCCCAGTCGGATTTGCAATTCAAGCCCGTTTCCCGCAAAATAGGCTATTGGACCGGACATCGAGCGCCGGTCCAACATTCGCCGGCGGCAGCATCTGCGCCGTCAGGGCAGGAAACCCGGCTGCCAGGGTGCAACACGCACGACATCCGTTCACCCACGGACGCGCCGGGACAAACACAAGCATTGGATAGACATATGAGCGAGGCCAAATCCGGCGACACCGTGCGGATCAACTACACCGGCAAACTGACAGACGGCACCAAGTTCGACAGTTCCGAGGGACGCGAGCCGCTCGAGTTCCAGCTCGGCGCCGGCCAGATCATCAGCGGTCTGGACCGCGAGGTCGAGGGCATGAAGGTCGGCGACAGGCAGACCGTCACCGTTCCCGCCGAAGAGGCCTACGGCGCCCATGACGCCGCCAAGGTCCAGCAGATCCCCCGTGATGCCTTGCCGCCGGAAATCGAGCCGCAGGAAGGCATGCAGCTGCAGGCCCGCACGCCCGATGGCGGGCAGGTGGCCCTCGTCGTCACCGCGCTGGACGACCAGCGGGTCACCGTCGACGCCAACCATCCGCTGGCGGGCCAGGACCTGGTCTTCGAGATAGAAGTCGTCGACATCGTCAAGGCGGCCTGACCGCACAGGACCTGGACAACCCGGCCCGTGCCGGGTTGTCTGCCCGCTTCGGACGACAGCCCCCGTCGCGCCCCGCCGCCCGGGCAGATGCGCCGGCGTGCAGCCGCGTTTGACTGCAGTGCATGCAATGCTTACATTGCAGTCACGATCAAACCCGACGGCAAGGAGGCGCACCATGGCGACGCTGACCATCCGCAATCTCGACGATTCCGTCAAACAGGCGCTGCGCGAACGCGCGGCACGCCATGGCGTGTCCATGGAGGAAGAGGCGCGGGTGCTGTTGCGCCGGTCCGTCAGCGAGACTGACGGAAATGAGATGGCAAAACCTTCCGGCGAAACCTTCTACGACAGGGTGATGGCGCTGCGCGAAAAATACGGCGCCTTTGATCTTGAGACGCCTCCACGCGCCATGGTTGCGGGTGAGAGACCGGTCTTTGACTGGTTGGACGACGAATAATGCAGAAGAGCTATTCGATGTACCCATTTAGGAAAAACGTGGACACTACGTCCATTTGCGAGTTGTGGACTTTTCTCTGATCGCCAATGGCTATCAGCCATAAAGCTTTCTCATCATCTGCAAGTGATGGATCCGAGCGGATTGCTGCCAAAGCGCGCTCCACGTAAGCTCTGTTTTTGATCGAGCGAGTGTAGGTTCCGACTGTAATGTTTCGAACCACACCGAGTCCGCAGAGCGCGAGGAAAGCGTCCCGGGGGCATCCTTTCGATTGCGAAGATTCACTGCTTGGAAAAATATCCTGGACAGCGGTCGCCCAAGCCATTCGTGGAGACATCGAATCATTCTTTGCGAGAAGATGCACGGCGCTGATCGCGGCTTTTCCATATTTTCCCATTGCTCGATCCACTTGCTATTTCTCTTGGAGTAGCCGTGATGTCAGTCGAAACCATAGGGTCTCGCCTGAACGCGATAAAAAGATTGCATAGACTGCAGATCACCATAAATATGATTTCAATGAAATCATTCTGTCTCTGCGAGTAGCCCATGGCAAGCCTGACAATCCGAAATCTTGATGAAACCACCAAGCAGCGGCTCCGCGAGCGTGCCGCGAAAAATGGACGCTCCATGGAAGAGGAGATGCGGGTCATCCTGACCGAACTCGAAGGCAGCGCGGAACCGGATGAAGACGACGGAGAAGATGCGACCAGAGGTTCGCTCTACAAGCGCGTCCGTGCCTCAGTCGAACCGCTTGGCGGCATCGAGCTTGATCTGCCGCCGCGTGGAGACATGGCGGTTTCGCCTCTGCCCACAGTCGGAAAGACACTCGCCGGCAAACGCATCCTCTTGATCATCTCGGGCGGCATCGCGGCTTACAAATCCCTCGACCTGATCCGCCGCCTGCGCGAGCGCGGCGCTTCCGTGCGGCCAGTGATGACTGCGGCCGCGCAGCAATTTGTCACGCCGCTCGCCGTCGGTGCACTGGCCCATGATCACGTCTACACCGACCTGTTTTCCCGTGAGGACGAGCAGGATGTCGGCCACATTCGCCTCGCGCGCGACTGCGATCTGGTCTGCGTGGCGCCCGCCACCGCCGACTTGATGGCGAAACTGGCCCATGGTCTCGCGAACGATCTCGCCTCCACCGTGCTGCTTGCCACCAACAGGCCCGTCCTGGTCGCGCCTGCCATGAACCCCGCCATGTGGTCCCATCCCGCCACCCGCCGCAACATCGAAACGCTGCGCAAGGACGGCATCCGCTTGATCGGCCCGATGCGGGGCGAAATGGCCGAAACCGGAGAAGCCGGCGAGGGCCGCATGGCCGAGCCGCTGGAGATCGTCGCCAGCATCGAAGCGCTGCTCGACAATGTGCCAAAGCCGCTCGCCGGCAAGACCGCCATCGTCACCTCCGGCCCGACCCACGAGCCGATCGACCCGGTGCGCTACATCGCCAACCGCTCGTCCGGCAAGCAGGGCCACGCCATCGCTGGCGCTCTCGCCAGGCTCGGCGCCGAGGTGACACTGGTCTCTGGCCCGGTGACCATCCCCGATCCGGTCGGCGTCGATGTCGTCCGGGTCGAAAGCGCCGCCGACATGCTCGACGCCGTGACATCGGCGCTGCCCGCCGACATCGCGGTCTTCGTCGCCGCCGTCGCCGACTGGCGCGTGGCCACCGCCGCCGGCAACAAGATCAAGAAGAAGGAGGGCGAGGGCCCCGCGCCGCTCGAACTCACCGAAAACCCCGACATCCTCAGAACCATCGGCCATCACGCAAGCCGCCCGAAGCTGGTCGTGGGCTTCGCCGCCGAAACCGCCGATGTCGTCTCCAACGCGCAGGCCAAGCTCGCCCGCAAGGGCGCCGATTTCATCGTCGCCAACGACGTCTCCCACGCCACCGGCATCATGGGCGGCGACCGCAACCGCGTCCGCATCGTCTCGAAGGAGGGTGTCGAGGAGTGGCCGGATCTGAGCAAGGATGAGGTCGCTGAAAGGCTGGCGGCGAGGATTGCGGAGCGTTTGGTTCTAAAGAACCGTTAATGAATTGTAAGAACCTAGGTCGAAACTAATTTATGGAGAATTTTCGTGAAAAAACGTCGCTAGCCAGCGGCACGAGTAAAAATATTCGACCGCATTCTTCATAGAGGCCATTGGAGCATCTATCTCGTGGGTCAATTCGTTACGGCGCAAAATCAACCGTTCCATTTTGTCGAAAATATCCACGTCGAGTATTTCGCGCGACTTTTCCAACATCTTCACATTATACGGCGCATTGACGTAAATTAGGTATTTCTTCAACAATTCAAACTGTTCGACGATTGCAGTTTTAGCCACGTAAGGTGTTACTCTTGATCCCTCCAGCGTCGGCAGTAAATCTAATTCAAGCGGAATACGTCCATTTGGGGCTGCGGGAGACTGATCGTATCTCCCTGTCTTGCTAACGTTGAACGCAGCCTGCATTTCAATGCTTATAAAAAGATAGCAGGCGGAAAGGGCTGTTAGGTCTGCGTCATGAGACGCAAGATACGGACCAACCTCTTTGTTTATGGGAAGATGGTCTGTCAATCGCTCCGCAGATCGCGCATGATCATAAACATATGTAGATTGGAGTATCGATTGTGCTGAAAATTTCAGATATTCAATATAGTTCACGCTCACTCCATAAGCAGACGGTGAATCAAAAACTTCTTGAGTTCATTACCTTTCTTATACCTGTGGTCAAGTCAGATTTAATCTGCTGTGGCAATACCTTTCCTTTCCCTCACGCCACCTCGGCAATCTCCACCCGCTCCACCTGCACCGGATTAAACCGCGCAGACGATATCCCGCCGTCCTTCAGCGTGACGAAACTGCCTGCCGGGATCTCGTGCCATTTGGTGTCGGTGTCATGGAACGGTTCGGACACAAGGCAATGGCCGGTGCCGCCCGACGTTGGCGCGGAATAGAGCGTCGGCGCGTAGGCATCGGTGGCGTAGCGGATCGCATAGAGCGTCTCGCCATCGGAAAAGGCGGCCGTGAAGCGGATCAGTTCGCGAAGGCCGGCCCGCGCCGATTCCGCCAGCGCGAAGCGGATCGCCGCGGCAAAGGCGCCGGCCGGGTCGGTCTCGAGCCCGAATTCGATCGCCAGCAGGAACAGGAGTTCCGAATCGGTGGTGCCATGCCGGGCCTGGTAGAGCCTGTCCGACAGCGCGGCTTCCATCGGCCGCCGGATCTGCTCGAAACCGGCGATCTGGCCATTGTGCATGAACGACCAGGCGCCATGCACGAAGGGATGGCAATTGTCGCGGCTGGTGGCGCCTCCGGTCGAGGCGCGCACATGGGCCAGAAACAAGGGCGAGCGGATCTGCCGCGCCAGCGATTTGAGATTGCAGTCCGACCAGGCCGGCAGCACGTCACGGTACAGCCCCGGTTCGGGGCGTTCGCCATACCAGGCGATGCCGAAACCGTCGCCATTGGTGGCGGTCTTGGCCTCGGTCGCCCGGTGGGATTGTTCGATCAGCGAATGGCCCGGCGCCGAGACGATCTGCTCGAGCGGGATGGGTGTTCCACGATAGGCGGCCCAGCGGCACATGTTGGCGCTATTTGCTCCGGTTGTGCATCCGGTGATGCATCTCGTTGATCATACGGCTAGCAGTTTTCTCAAAGGTAAACGGCAGCACGGCATGAACAAGCGCGCAAAACCCCGCGGCAAACAGCTTGCCTGAGAACTTTCCGGCAAACACCAGATGCTCGAGATAGGTCTCGTCAACCGATTGCGGATGATCGGTGAACAGGCGGGCGATCTGCTTGGTCGGCATGGGCGGGCGTCCCTCTTTGTGATTTGCCTCTATGTGATTTGATTGTGTGAGGATAGCCCGATTCCGAGGGAGAAATGTCCCGAACATCCTTTGAATATCTCAAATATTGGGATATATGTACCGCATGCACCAGATAGACGACATGGATGTCCGAATCCTGAGCCAGTTGCAGCGCGACGGCACCCTGTCGGTCGACGCGCTGTCGGAGCGGGTTCACCTGTCGCGCAACGCCTGCTGGCGCCGCGTGAAAGTGCTTGAGGAGCGCGGGCTGATCAGGGAGCGCGTCGCCATCCTCGACGCCGAGGCCGCCGGCTGCGGATTGTCGGTGTTCATCTTTGTTCGCGCCGCGAGCCATGATGCCGACTGGCTCAAGACCTTCCGAGAGGCGGTCGCGGGCTTTCCCGAGATCGTCGGCGTCTACCGCACCTCGGGCGATCTCGATTACGTGCTCCGCGCCCGCGTCTTCGACGTCAAGGCCTATGACCGGCTCTATCAAAAGCTGATCGCCAGGGTGCGGCTGGCCGATGTTTCCGCCTCCTTCGTGATGGAGGAGATCAAGGAAACCACCGCCATTCCGCTGTCGGCGCTGGGGCGCGGCGGCGCAAGCTGAGGCCTGGAGCTACTTTCCCTTTGCCCGCGACAAAGCCAGATTGATGGACGCCATCCGCGCCTCGACCTGGTCGAGATCAGCGGTTCCGCGGCCCGTCTGGCGTTCCAGCTCGAACTTCATGTCGCTGAGCCGGTTGAGCTTCTCCTCCTGCGTCATGGTCTGATCGTCCGGGACCTGTTCCGGTGTCAGTTCGGTTTCCAGTTTTGAATCGATCTTGATGGCCATCTGCATCTCCTTTGTCATGATGACAGGACAACGCACTCCACCCCCCAGGGTTCCGACAGTTCACTGTCCGAGCTGGTCCCGCGCCGCCAGGACCTCGCAAAATTGAACAATCCGTTTCCCTGCGGCCCCTTATAAGATGCCCGCCCGCCCGCTACATTGACGTCAACGCAACCATTGCCGGCCCCCGTCGCCGGCCGACACTGAGGAGACCCCCAATGTCCATCAGGCCTGTCCGTCACGAATCCACTGCCGTGCCCCATCTCGAAGGCGCCGGCGTCCATCTCAAGCGCGCCTTCGGCTTCGACGATCCCTCGCTCACCGATCCGTTCCTGCTGTTTGACGATTTCCGCAACTCGAGCCCCGAGAAATATCTCAAGGGCTTCCCCTGGCATCCGCACCGCGGCATCGAGACCATCACCTATGTGCTGGCCGGCACCGTCGAGCATGGCGACAGCCTGGGCAACACCGGCACGCTTGGCGCCGGCGACGTGCAGTGGATGACCGCCGGCCGCGGCATCATGCACCAGGAAATGCCCAAGGGCGATTTCGCCGGCAAGATGCACGGCTTCCAGCTCTGGGCCAACCTGCCGTCGTCGATGAAGATGACCGCGCCGCGCTACCAGGACGTCACCGCCGCTGACATCCCTGTCGAGATCGATGATGACGGCACCGCCGCCCGCATCATCTGCGGTGAGTTCTGGGGCAAGCGCGGCCCGGTCGACGGCATCG
Organism: Hoeflea sp.; assembly: GCA_019084245.1. GTDB lineage: Bacteria > Pseudomonadota > Alphaproteobacteria > Rhizobiales > Rhizobiaceae > Hoeflea. Next base: position 369,511 of record JAHRFE010000028.1, on the reverse strand, counting down.
CCGCCGAGCCGTCCTATGTCGACATCTCGGTGCCGCCGGGCAGGAAGAAGACTTTCAAGGTCGACGCCTACCGCTCGGCCTTTGCCTATATCTTCGCAGGCTCCGGCACCTTCCGCGACGCCTCCAAACCCTTCGGCGTGCTGGTCGAGAAGGAAGTCGAGGGCGAGGAGATCCAGATCCGTGACATGTCGGGCGACCGCACGCTTGTGGTCTTCGACACCGGCGACGAGGTCACGGTCCAGGCGGGCGACGAAGGCATCCGCTTCCTGCTGGTCTCCGGCAAGCCGATCAAGGAGCCTGTGGCCTGGCACGGCCCGATCGTCATGAACACCCGCGCCGAACTGATCCAGGCCGTGACGGAACTGCAGAACGGCACCTTCATCAAGCCGGGTCATTAGGTCCGGTCCTGATCCACGTGATCTGCCAGAATGCCGGGGTTCGTCCCGGCATTTTGTGTTTGCTGTCCAGGCGTGACCGAAATCACCCTGCATCAGTCCGACTTCATGAGCGAAGGCGTGCGAGGTGGCCATATCGTCGGCTGGACGGCGATCCTCGACAGCATCGGGGCTAGCCTTCTCTGATTCCGGTGTAAAAAGCGTCCCGGGGACCCTGTCACACGCCTCGCGCGGCTCCGAGCCGCAGGTTTCAATCTTGAACCGGCCGTAATCGTTGAATAATCCCGATCACCGCTTGCGTTGTGAGGGTCGCACGGGTCAAATGGAGCTGAGGCCCCGCCGCAGCACTGACAGTCCGATAAGTCTGACTTTCAGGCCGATCAGGGATCGATTATGGTGAAAGGTGACGGAATGAACGCCCTGTACAAGCCTGGCGACGGCTACATCTTTTTCAGCGAAATCAGCAAGATCGACCAGCTGTGCACGACGCTGGTCGGCAAGATGCTGCCCGACGGCGTTCACCCGTCGCATTTCGCCATCGTCCTGCATCTGGTCCGCGCGGGCGATGGCGTCACGCCGCTCAGCCTCGCCGGGGCGATGAATGTGTCCAAGGCGACGATCAGCCATTCGATCCAGGTGCTGGAAAAACGCGGCTTCATCGAAACCCGGCCCTGCGAATTCGACGCCCGCTCCAAGCAGGTGTTCCTTACCACCGCCGGGCGTGTCTTCTGCGAGGAGGCGATCAACGCCGCAGCGCGAACCTTCAACCATATCCTGAGCGACCATGATCGCCAGACCATGACCGATGCCTTGCCCGGGCTCGCCACCATTCGCAAGGTGCTTGAGGCAAATCGCGAGCCCCTGCCGGCAGATGCGTCGCATCCGGACCATGAGGAGACCGGAACGATTGCCCTGGCCATCCTCGGCGGCACGCCGCCGCGATAGCAGGGTGAGGTCAATCCGGCCGGCGCGCCGTCAGATCCGCCTTCGCGGCGCACCCAGCGTGCAGCCTGAACACCCGCCCGGGAGCGTCGCCAGAGCGAACGCCAGCATCGCCGCAAACAGCGGATTGCCGCCGAGTGCGGCCGACATGCGCGCATAGATCGGTCCCTGCGCGGCCATGAGAATGCCGCCCAGCATCGCCGCCAATCCCATCAGCCAGGACAGTGCCGGGCTCACAGTGTCTTGTACATATAGGTGGTGGCGTGCAGCGCGCGCCCGTCGGGATCAAGCGCGAAACCGGGGATCACGCCCGCGATCTCGAACCCCGCCGTCCGGTAGAGCGGCTCGGCCCGGTCGCCGGTGCGGGTGTCGAGCGTGATCAGGCTCTTGCCGGCCGCCCGCGCCTCCGCGTCAACCGCCTGCATCAGGGCACGGCCGATGCCGTTCCTCCGTGCCGCGGGCGCCACCATCATCTTGGCCACCTCGCAGCGGTGCGGCTGGTTGGGCGGCAGCGCAATGATCAGCTGCACCGAGCCCGCGGTCGCGCCGTCAAGCCGGGCCAGGAGCAGCCTGCGCCGCCCGGCCCGCACCTCGGGGAAAACCTGGGTCGTGAAAAACTCCAGCCCGTGCTCCAGCGCAAATGGCTGCATGTAGCCGATCGCTGCCCCGTCCGTGACAGTGTCCGCCATTATTTGCGCCAGCGCCTCGGCATGGGCGTCGAGCTCGTCGGCAGCAAGGGCATGAATGGCAATGCGGGTCATCGGGGCCTCACACAAGAACAATCAGATAGGATGCCGGCTGATCCCCGGTCTGAAACCGCGACGGGCCGTAGAGCTGATAGCGCAGGCAGTCCCCCGCCTCGAGCACCCGGGTCTCGTCCGAGATCGTCACCGCCAGGATGCCGCTCAACAGCACGAGATGATGCTCATGTCCAGGTACCGATGGCACGGAGTAGGAGATCCGCTGGTTGGCCGCAAGTTCGCACTGCACCACTTCCGCCGCCAGCCCGCCGCTCGGCGGCGACACGATCCGGCGCGCAAATCCGTTCTCGGCATCGCGCCACTGGCTCTGCTCGGCCCGTCGCACCAGCGGCGTGAACGGCGTCTCGATCGGCGCCAGCAATTGCGAAATGCTCATCTGGTAGACGCTCGACAGGCTGCCCAGCGTCTCAGCCGTCGGGCTCACCTCGGCATTCTCGATCCGCGACAGCGTCGAGCGGCTGACCGAACTCTTCTCCGCCAGCACCTCAAGCGACCATCCCCGCGATGTCCGGATCTGCTTGAGCCGCTCCGCCAGCCTGTCATTGAGCGTCGTCTGCACCCCTAATCCCCTATATGAGATAGATTCTCACATAAGGGATATGCTGGTTTCATCTGGCCGTCAAGTCGGAGTGGGGGCGTCTGCCTGCGTTGGCTGGTACGTTCCAGCCGACGACGTTCCTCCGCCACACCGCTGTCATTCACTCCCCCTCCCGCCGTCATCCACTGCCCCCTCCGCCGTCATCCTCGCCCTTGTGGCGAGGATCTGTTGGCCCCGCCAAACGGCCGGTCCCGCAGATGCTCGGGACCGGCCCACGCATGGCGGCCTGAGGGGCCTTCGTCCGGTTCATCCCCCTATCCGCAACCGTCCCTCCACGGACACCCGCCCCCGGTAAACCCTTCTTAAGCCGCAGCTGTTAGACCATTCCGCACACCGGAGCCGCCCCATGAGTTCAAGCCTCTATCTGACCCTCGCCAAACCCGCGCGTCCGGCGGCTTTCAAACTCGCCGATCTGCTGGGAGCGCTCAGCTATGCGCTCGACATGACCGAGGGACAGCCCGAGGGCCATTGTATCCGCTGCGCCTGGATCGGCACGCGCATCGGCGAGGCGCTGGAACTGCCCGACGAGGTGCTCAAGGATCTCTATTACACGCTGCTGCTCAAGGATCTCGGCTGCTCCAGCAACGCCGCGCGGATCTGCGAACTCTATCTCGCCGACGACATTGCCTTCAAGCGCGATTTCAAGACCATCGACGGCAGCCTGTCCTCGGCGCTGCGCTTCGTGTTCAGGAAAACCGGGCTTGAATCGGGCCTCTCCGAGCGCATCCGCGCCATCGTCAACATCCTGCAGAACGGCGGCGAGATCTCGCGCAACCTCATCGAGACCCGCTGCCATCGCGGCGCCGACATCGCCGCGCAGATGCGGTTCTCCGAGGCCGTGCGGGACGGCATCCGCTCGCTCGACGAGCATTGGGACGGCTCCGGCAAGCCTGAAGGCCTGACTGGTGACCGGATCCCGCTGATCGCGCGCCTGGCGCTGATGGCCCAGGTGATCGATGTGTTTCACACCGAAAATGGCGCCAGCGCCGCGCTCAGCGAGATCAAGGCGCGCTCCGGCGCGTGGTTTGATCCCGCGCTTGTGGCGGCCTTCGTCACCGCCCAGGCCGATCCGGAATTCTGGGCGATGCTCACATCGCCGGAGCTTGAGGCCCGGGTCTTTTCGATGAAGCCGGCATTGCAGTCCGAGCCGGTCAATGAGGACTATCTCGACGACATCGCCGCTGCCTTCTCCGATGTGGTCGACGCCAAGAGCCCTTTCACCGCCGACCATTCCAACCGGGTCACGCTCTACACAGACATGATCGCCGAGGAGATGGGTCTCAGCCCGGATCACCGCCGCTGGCTCAGGCGCGCCGCACTGCTGCATGATCTCGGCAAGCTCGGCGTTTCCAACCAGGTCCTCGACAAGCCGGGCAAGCCCGACGCGGACGAATGGACGTCGATCCGCCGGCACCCGGCCCAGAGCGAAGCCATCCTCAGGCGCGTCCACGCCTTCCACGACATCGCGCCCATAGCCGCCGCCCACCACGAGCGGCTCGACGGCAAGGGCTATCCTTACGGCCTGAAGGGCGACGAGATCTGCCTGGAAGCGCGCATTCTCACCGTCGCCGACGTGTTTGACGCGCTCTCCGCCGAACGCCCCTACCGCGCCGCCATGCCGATCTCCAGGGCGCTCGCCATCCTTGACACGGACGCCGGCACGGCCTTCGACCCCGCCTGCATCGCCGCGCTCAAGTCCGGCCTGGCAAGGCTCAACGCCGAGGTCGCGGCGTAGCACGTTGGACTGCAAGACCGTCGACCGAGCCCCTCAAAACTCCGTCACCACCGTCACGCCCACGCCCGCGAACCTGTCCATGCCCATCAGCGCGTCGATCGATTGCTCAAGCGTGATCCGCTGCCCCACCAGCAGGTCCGGCTTCAGGGTTCCCGCCTCGATCATGGCCATCATCGCGCCATAGCGGTGCGCCTGCATGCCGTGGCTGCCTAGGATCTCCAGCTCGTGGCTGATCACCCGCCCCATCGGCACCGGCGGTAGGCTGTGATCGCCGGCCATCAGCCCGACCTGGATATGCCGCCCGCGCTTGCGCAAGCTGTTGATCGAGTTCACGCAGGTAACGACCGAACCCAGTGCATCAAGCGAGACATGCGCCCCGCCCCCGGTGATGTCGCGCACTGCGCCCGCGACGTCGTCGACCTGCCGGCCATTGATCACTGCCGCAGCCCCCAGCTGGCGCGCCAGTGTCAGCGCCGCATCGGAAATATCGACCGCCACCACATTCGCCCCCGACGCCACGGCGATCATGATCGCCGACAGTCCGACGCCGCCGCAGCCATGCACCGCCACCCATTCCCCCGCCGAGACGCGGCCCTGGTCGACAACGGCGCGAAACGAGGTGACGAAGCGGCAGCCGAGGCTCGCGGCGGTGGCAAAATCCAGGCTCTCGGGCAGCGCCACAAGGTTGAGATCGGCCCGGTGGATCGACACGAATTCCGCAAACGAGCCCCAATGGGTGAAGCCGGGCTGAAACTGGTGGTCGCACACCTGCTGGTGCCCGGCATGGCACTCGGGGCAGTGCCCGCAGCCGCCGACAAACGGCACTGTCACCCGCTGGCCCACCTTCCAGCGCGTGACCTCGCGGCCCACCGCCGCGATCGTGCCCGCAAGCTCATGGCCCGGCACATGCGGCAGCGCGATGTCCGGGTCGTGCCCCACCCAGCCATGCCAGTCGCTTCTGCACACGCCCGTGGCCCCCACCCTGACCACGACGCCATGGGGCTCCGGCGCAGGATCCGGCAAGGTGACAAGCTTCGGCGGCGCGGAAAAGGCTTCGTAGAGAATGGCTTTCATGACGGAATTCCGTGGCAGGAGGGGAGATCGAGTCCGGGTTTACACCGGCGGGCTGGTTCAGGGAACCACGACGGTGCCGCCGATCGGCAGCACCCGTGTTGTCACGCCGGTCTTGCGGCCCGCCTGCCTGAACCGGCGCACGGTCTCGTCGGGCCGGTCCGGCGACAGCGCGAAGGTGCCCCAATGGATGCCGATCGCGAGCCGCGCACCCACATCCCGCGCGATCCGGGCCGCCTCCTCGGGATTGGCGTGCATGGCAGCCACCAGCTCACTGGGCTCATAGGAGCCGATGGGCACCAGCAGCAGATCGAACGGTCCGTGCGATCTGCCGATATCCCTGAAAGCTGGCCCGTAGCCCGAGTCGCCGATGAACAGGACCTTCGTGCGTCCGTCCGACACAACCCAGGAAAAGGCATGGCCGGTCTTGATCGCGGCGAGGTTTCGTCGGGTCGCATGATAGGCACGCTCGGCGGTGACTGTCAGGCCACCAATCCGGGCCGCTTGTCCCGGAAGCGGTTGTTCCACGCGCGCAAAGCGTTTGAGCGCCCCCGGGCCGGCTGCGCCCGGAGGGACAAGGATCGCTATATCCGGAAACCGGCGCGCCAGTGCAGCGATCGTCGGCATGTGAAGATGATCATAGTCGCCATGGGACAGGATGATCGCGTCGATGTCCGGCAGGTCGTCGACGCTGAAGGGAATATCGACCAGCCGTTTCGGCAGGGGGCTCGCAAGCGATCGGTTGGCCTCCAGCACCGGATCGGTGAGGATGCATTGCCCGCCGATGGAGATGATGGCCGAGGAGTGGCCGAGCCACGTTACCGCAGGCCGGTCGCCGCTGCAGGCGCGGCGGACATTGGCCGTAGCGCCAGGCAGGATTTCCGCCGCAGGCCCCGCGTTCCGGCTGTACTGCCCCAGGGCCAGGCTGGCATGATGGTGCGCCAGCCCGATGCTGCGCAGAGGCTGGGCAATCAATGCGTCGCCCGGCCGCCCCGTCGGCGTCGCGCACCCTGCCAGCGCCGCGGACAGGAACAACATGGCGGCCAGCATCGCGCGCCATCGCGGTCCGGCCTGCCTGATCGCCCCATCTGTCGGTGCCATCAAGACACAGTCCCCGTTCTGGCCCCGCACCGCGCCGGTGTCGGAAAATTCAAATCGTCATGCCTGTCGCCGTCGATTGGAAGGCGCGATGAAGTGCATGCATTTCAAGGATTCACGGCGGCCTTGACGCATCGTATGCGCCTGGCCGTGTCGATCCAGGCCTGGATCTCCACCGCGAAGCCCTGCCGGTCCGCTTTCGCCTTACAGTGCCGCCATCCCTGGCGCCGATCAAGCTCTATTACGCTCCTGAAGTGCTGTGTTGATCGTCAATGCCACCCGGCAGCATGCACTCTGGCGCCCGCAATCGAAATCAATCATCATGGCGGCAATGGATGAAACACAGATTTTCGCTCGCCTTGGCCTGGCGCTGGCAATCGGGCTTCTGCTCGGGCTTGAACGCGGCTGGCATGGGCGTCAGCAGTCCGAGGGCGCGCGGATCGCCGGGATTCGCACCTTTGCGCTGACGGCGCTCTTGGGCGGGGTGGCCGCCTGGCTTTCAGCCCTCACATCGCCCGTCGTGCTCGCCGTGGGTTTGGCAGCCCTCGGCATCCTGCTGGCCGTCAGCTACTATGGGCAGGTGAAGGGCGATCAGGACATCGGCCTGACCACCGAGATCGCGCTGTTGTTGACCTTTGCGCTCGGCGCCGCGTCGGTTCTGGGAGAGATGGCCCCGGTCGCGGCAAGCGCAGTCGTCGCGGCCTTTCTCCTGACCATGAAAGCCCGGCTTCACAGCTTTGTGGCGCGGATCGACAGGCTCGAACTCGATGCGGTGGTCAAGCTCGGGTTGATCTCCGTCGTTGTCCTGCCGCTGCTGCCCGACCAGGGTTTTGGGCCCGGCGGAACCTTCAATCCCTACCAGCTGTGGTGGGCGGTCGTGGTGGTGGCGGGCCTGTCCTTTCTGGGCTATCTCGGCATCAGGCTGGCAGGCGCCGGCCTCGGCATCCTGATGACGGGATTTTTCGGCGGTCTCGCCTCCTCCACCTCGACATCGCTGGTGCTGGCGCGGATGGCGCGGGAGCGCCCGGCGCTCGTTCCCGTCGCCGCGGCGGGCATTGTCGTCGCAGGCGCGATCACATTCCTGCGCATCCTCGTTCTCGTCGGGGTGTTTGAGCCCGCCTTGCTCGCGCCGCTGGCGCTGCCGATGGCGGTGATGGCCGCGACCGGGCTGATCGGGGCGGCGCTGATCTATCTTCTAAGCGGCGACAAGCCTGCGGCCGAAGACGAGGTCAAAGGCATCTCCAACCCGCTGGAGCTGAAGACAGCGCTGCTGTTCGGCGCAGCTTTGTCGGTGGTACTCCTCGGGGTCTATTATTTGCGTGCGTGGCTCGGGACAGCCGGCGTCTATGCCGCAGCAGCGCTTTCGGGCCTGACCGATGTCGATGCGCTGACCATTTCGATGGCGCGCCTCGTCTCACAGGATCTGGCGCTCGAAACCGGGATGCTCGCCATTTTCATCGCCGTTTCGGTGAACACCGTGGTGAAGGGGGTCATTGCCTTCGTCGCTGGCACTGTCGGGCTCGGCCTGCGCGTTGGCTCGGTCTATGTCACGGTCCTGGCGGCAGGCGCGGCGAGCCTTTGGTTCGGCGCCTGACGCATTGATCTGGATGTGGCTTTGTTGCTCACGCCGCGCATCAAGCGTTGCGCCGTGCCTCGGGATAGTTGAACCGGGCGCGCAAACGCGGCGCCAGGATCCAGGCGACGGGGAAGGTCGCCAGGAAGCCGCCGACAATCACCGCCGGCAGCAGATACTTCGCCTGTTCGGCCAGAGCCGGGATCGACAGTACGGTTATGGCGCCGGCGCCGAAGATCACCGCGTTGACGGGCAGCGAGATCAGAGCCGCTATCATGGTTCGGTTGCGCATGGTTTTCTCCTTGAATTGTCCTATCAACGCCCGGTCAGCGCTTTGGTTCCACCGGATTCGCCGGTTTTGGCCGATGTGGCTCACGCAATGTCCCCATATAAACGGGGAAGCCGAGAGTGGGATCAACCGCGGTCTGCAAGCATCAAACCCCGGAAATCGGGCTTTCACCGGCACGATCCGCACTCGCGTGAAAATTTTCTCGCTGCTTTTATCCCCACCTGTTTGCGCCATGCGATACTGGCCGCATCTTCCGCTCCAATGGATGGCCGGGGCTGACGGAGCCCGGGCCGGCGGAAGGCGGTGAGGTCTGGTGCATGGGGGCCGTACCCGTGGGCCAGACGCTTGCGAAGCGAAGTCCCCGGTCAGCGTGGGGGCCTGCCCGATCGTGGTGGATTGCGGCAAGGGCTTTTCGCGCGAATGGCCGGAACCGGCTGAGACCCTTGGGCCGCAGCCGGCGGCGTTTGATCCGCGATCCTGGTCCGGGCGGGCTGCCCCTCCAGGACTGCGGCGCCACCGCAAACGCCGGCCTGCCAAGTCCCTGCCGCGCCTGACACACGCGGATGGGAGAGGGCGGTGTTCGACCTCCGAAGGGCCGAACGAAACGAAACCGCCAGGGCTCGCGTCTGGTTTCGCAGGAAGGAGAGCCGGTCCGCGCCCGGAAGGTGCGGGTTTCCCTCACCGGCGGGGCGCGGGGTGCTGCGCCAAGCCAACTCATCCATTCCTCACGGGCCAGCCGCCCGTGCGCCCCGCAAGTCCGGTTTCAGATCGGACTCCGAACTGCCCCGATGCCGACGGCGAGTTCTTCGCGCGCGGGTGTTTTCGCGTGTCCGGCGAAACCTCCGTCGGAACCGCGGCTCACATCCCCTTGGCGAGCATCCAGATCGCCATCGCCACCATCATCAGGTTTTCGGTCAGCGAGATGAAGCCCAGCGGCACATTGCTGCCGCCGCCGACGCAGGCGCATTTGAGCTCGCGCTTGTCGACATAGACTGCCTTGATCACCGAGATCGCGCCGATCGTGCCGATGAACAGCGCCACCGGTGCGGCCAGCCATATCAGCACGCCTGCGATCATCAGAACGCCGGCAAGCGCCTCGCCGAAGGGATAGATCTTCGCATACCGCAATTGCCGCATCGCCAGCAGGTCATAGGTGATGAACATCATCTGGAAGGACTCGAGATCCTGGAGTTTCTGGATCGCCAGGATGCACATCGAGATGGCAATGAACCATTCGGCTGTGCGCACGGTAAAGAACGTGCCAAATGCCGCCCAGCTCACAGCCAGCGCCATCAGCGCCGCAACCGCGAAGATCGCGATCACCGGCTGGTAGCTGGTGGCGCCGGGATCATGCTTTTCCTCGCCGAAATGGTCCTGCAACGCGTCGAACCCGCCGATCCGCTCGCCGTCGATGAAGGTCTGCGGCGTGGTCTCGACATCGTGTTTGCTTTTGAACGCGTCGGTTTCCTCGCGGCTTGTCAGCGGATGATCCTCGACTGCGAATCCCTTGCGTTCCAGAAGGTCCTTTGATTTCAGCCCATAGGGGCAGATGTGATCGTCGGTGACCATCCGGTAGAGCTGTGCTGTCTGAGCCATGATGTCTCCTCGCGAATTGAGTGTGTTGGCAGGCAGGCGCCGCGACTGGCCTACTGGCCGTCAATCTCGGACGCCGCCGGGTCGCCGTTCAGATCGGCGATCAGCGCTTCCATTTCGGCGATCTCCCGGCGCTGCGCCTCGATGATCTCGTCGGCCAGATCGCGCACCCTCGGGTCGGAGAGATTGGCGCGGGAACTGGTCAGGATGGCGATCGAATGATGCGGGATCATCGCCTTCATCCAGGCCTCGTCGCCCACCGTGTCCTGGCTGCGCACCAGGTAAAGCGAGACTGAAAACATCAGCACGGCAATCGCAAGAATTGCGATATTGAGCTTTTTGCTGGTGTACATGCCAAGCATGAAGCCGAGCATCACCACCGCCATCGCTGCGCCCATGTAGAGCGCCATCCACATCCGTGTCTGGCTGAACCAGACATGGCCCGCTTCATAGGTGTTGAGATACATCAGCCCGAACATCACCACCGTCGAGGTGAGGATCATCGCGCCGAAACGGAGATAGGAATTTTGCATGCTTGCCTCCTTGAGGGGTTAGTCCCTCAACTCCGGCGCAGGCGGATTGTTCCTTTCCTGTCCCGGATGCTGGTCAGGCGACGCGCGAGACGTCCGTGGCGGCGATGTGCAGCGACACGTCCTGGCCTGCGGCCAGTCGCGGCTCGAAGATCGGCCGCGACACCAGCATCTCGCCGACCTGCGCCGCGACCAGGTATTCCATGCGGCTGCCCAGATAGGTGGCCGTCATCACCCGGTCCGGCCCGCCGGGGGCAAGCGTGATCCGCTCGGGCCGGATCGACAGGGTGGCGGGTCCGTCCTGGCCCGGCACATCGAGCGTCATGCCCGGCGCTGTGAACCGGCCCTCCACCACTTGACCCTCGATCAGGTTCGCGTCGCCGATGAAACTCGCGATGAAGGGCGTGGCCGGGCGTTCATAGAGCTCGGCCGGCGTACCCACCTGGGCGATGCGGCCTCTGTCCATCACCACGATGCGGTCCGAGACCGCCAGCGCCTCTTCCTGGTCATGCGTAACATAGACAGCGGTGAGGTCGAAACGGCGCTGCAGGGCGCGGATTTCCTCGCGCACCTTGCGGCGCAGCTTGGCGTCGACATTCGACAGCGGCTCGTCGAACAGGATCACATCGGGCTGCTGCACGATGGCGCGGGCCACCGCCACGCGCTGCTGCTGGCCGCCGGACAATTCGGACGGAAGCCGCGCCTCGAGGCCTGCGAGCCCGACCTGGTCGAGGATTTCGCGCGCCCGGGCCTGAGCCTGTGCCTTCGGCGTGCCGCGGATGGCCGGGCCGTAGGCGACATTGTCGAGCACGCTCATATGCGGGAACAGCGCATAGGATTGGAACACCATGCCGACATTGCGCGCCGACGCCGGGTCGCGGCTGACGTCCCGCCCGGCGATCAGCACCTGCCCCTCGGTGGGCAGTTCCAGCCCGGCGATCAGCCGCAGCGATGTGGTCTTGCCGCAACCCGAGGGGCCGAGGAAGGTCATCAGTTCGCCCTTTGCAATGGCAAGGTCGATCCCGGCAACGGCGGAGGCGTCGCCATAGCGTTTGACCACGCTGCGGAATTCGATGGCTGGTTCGGTCATGTCACCCTCATTGCGCCGGTTGGGCGGTCCCCGTCACCGCCGTCCGCCGCCCCAGTTTCCGCCGTCCAACGGCAAGGTTCATCAATGCGACGCAGACCACCATCACCAGCATCAGCACGGTGGAATAGGCGATGGCCAGCGCATATTCGCCATTCTCGACCCGGCCCATGATATAGGCGGTCGCCATGTTGTGCCGGGCTGAGACCAGGAAGATCACCGCCGAAACCGCCGTCATCGCGGTGACGAAGGAGTAGACCAGCGCCGTGAAGATCGCGGGCCGGATCAGCGGCAGCACCACGTCGGCAAGCACCCGGCCACCGCCCGCGCCCATGGTCTGGCTTGCCTCCTCCATGCTGCGGTCAATCTGCGCAAGTGCTGCGATGCCCGCCCGCATGCCGACGGGAAGATTGCGGAACACGAAGCAGATCACCAGGATCCACAAGGTGCCGGTCATGTCGATCGGCGGCACGTTGAAGGCGGCAATGTAGCTGACGCCGACCACCGTGCCAGGGATGGCGAAGGAGAGCAGCGTGCCGAACTCGAAGGCGCGCTTGCCTGCAAAATCCTGCCGCGCGATCAGCCAGGCGGTCAGAATGCCGATGCCCATGGTCAGCGGCGCCGACAGGGCGGACACCCACAGCGTGGTGATCATGCTGTCCCAGGCCGAGCCGAACAGCTGTAGCCCCCGGTCGCCCACCTCGAAGGAAAACGCGGTCCAGATGTGACCGAAGGTCGGCGACATCTCGAGCCGGGCAATGTCGGTGACGAAGCCGCCGATCAGCACAATCATATAGACGCCGGCGGTGAAGATGACGAAGGGCAGCACGGCCGCCACCGCCGCCCACTTGATCAGCAGCGGCATCGGCGCCACCAGTCCGGCATCGGATTTTCCCGTGACGGTGACATAGCTCGCCCGGCCCAGCCAGCGTGTCTGCACCCAGAAGGCGGCAACCGTCAGCGCCAGCAGCAGGACCGACAAGGTGGCGGCCTGGCCAAGGTCGTATTGCGCGCCGACAACGGCGAAGAAGATCTTGGTCGACAAGACGTCATAGCTGCCGCCCAGCACGATCGCGTTGCCGAAATCGGCTAGGCTTTCGATGAAGGCGAGCAGGAAGGCCGCCGCCAGCGCGGGGCGCAGCAAGGGCCAGGTCACGGTGCGAAACGTGGTGACTGGCCGCGCCCCGAGCGTCGTCGAGGCTTCCTCCAGCGTGGGATTGATCGCCTCCAGCGCCGACAGGATCACCAGGAAGGTGACCGGCGCAAAGGCCAGAACCTGCGCCATCAGAATGCCGGGCAGACCATAGACCCAGCGCGAGGGCCGCACCCCGAACCACTCGGCCACCTCGACGGTGACGACGCCGGTGCGCCCGAACAGAACGATGATCGCCACCCCCACCACGAAGGGCGGCGTGATGATCGGCAGGATCGAGATCGCCCGGAGCGCCCGTTTCATGCGGAAGTCGGTGCGCGCCACCAAGAGCGCCAGCGCCAGCCCCAACGCCGTGGCGAAGGCTGCCGAGAGCACGCCAAGCACCACCGAGTTGATCACCACGCCGCAGCGCCCCGCGCCGGTCAGGCAGCCGACGGACCACAGGTCAGCGGCGGTGATCCGCGCCAGAAATGGCAGGGCCGACAGCGTGCCGTCGGGTGCGATGAACGCCGCCGACATCAGTTTCAGGATCGGAAAGAACACGAACAGCGTCAGCGCCGCCACGATGCCGACAATGGAGAAGGCCGCGAACCGCTCGCCCCGGCAGAAGCCGCGCGCGGCAAGCACTTCCGCCAACGCGCCGATCAGCGCCACGCCCGCGAGCCAGGCGCCCCAGCCGAACCCCGGCTGCCCGGCGGCGGCGGCCGGAAATAGCAGCTCGATGCCGGGCAGGGCCGGGCCGCGAAGCCCTATACCGAACCCCTGCAGGATCAGCCATGCCAGCCCTGCGCCGACCAGCGCCGCTGCGGCCTGGTGCACCCGCCAGTTGCGGGTCAGGAAAGTCAATGCTGTGAGCGCCACCGCCACCGCCACCAGCGGCAGCAGCCAGGCCCGTCCGGCCACACCCTCGGCAAGGGCGGATGCGCCAATGGCCCCGCCCTTGAACCAGGGCAGGGCCAGAACGCTGGCCAGCAGAAGGCCGGACCAGATGAGGCCGATCCGGCCTTCAAAGGCTTTCATCACTTCGGCAGCGCGCCGATCTCGGCATCCCAGCGGGCGAGCAAGGCAGTGCGGACTTCAGACGAGCCGTATTTGGCGAAGTCATAGTCGATCAGCTTGATATCGGCCAGCTTCGGAGCTTCCGGCGGAGTGGCGGCATTGCTGTTGGAAGGCACCTGAAAGCTCTTCGCTGTCGCGCCGATTTCCTGAGCCTTGGCGGACAGAGCCCACTCGTACCATGCCTTCGCGGCTTCCGGGTTCGGTCCGCCCTTGATCAGCGACATCGAGCCGACTTCGTAGCCTGTGCCCTCGCAAGGCGCCACGGTCACGATCGGCGCGCCTTCGACGGTCTGCGCCACGGCGTCGTGCATGAACACGATTCCGATGGCGCTTTCGCCGGTGGCCGCTGCACGGATCGGGGCGGAGCCCGACTTGGTGTACTGGTTGATGTTGGCGTGCAGATCCTTGAGATAGGCAAAGGCTTCATCCTCGCCCATCAGCTGCACCATGGTGGCGAGCATGGTGTAGGACGTGCCCGAGGAATTCGGGTTCGCCACCTGGATGTCTTCCTTGTAGCGGGCGTCCAGCAGGTCTTTCCAACAGGCTGGCGGGTTCTCGGTCACCAGGGTCGAGTTGTAGCCGAAGCCGAGCGCGCCCGCGTAAATGCCGACGGTGCGGAAGCCCGAGGTTTCAGCCTGGCCCACGGCCCAGGCCTGCAGTTCAGCGAGCATCGGCGACTTGTACTCTTCCGTCAGGCCTTCCTGCGCGGCCTGCAGATGCGGGTCGCCGGTGCCGCCCCACCACACGTCGCCGCGCGGCTGGCCTTCCTCGGCCTTGATCTGGGCAAAAGTCTCGCCGGAGGATTTGCGCGTCATCAGCACGTTGATGCCGGTCTCGCGCGAAAAGGCTTCGGATTGCGCCCGGCACCATTCTTCGCCGACAGAGCAGTAAAGCACCAGTTCATTTGACTGGGCAAACGTGCTGACGGGCAAAAGCGCCAAGGCAGTGGCCGCGGCCAGTGTGAAACGTCTGTACATCCGTTGTCTCCCTTTGTGGCGCGGTCTCTGCGCCGGTTTCGTGAGCATCATGTCCGGGGACTTGCCGTATGTATCGCCGCATCCGTGACCTTCATATTTCGGAATAGATGCGGAAGCCGCGCAGCCCCGTAATCGCTTGCAGCGGCGGGAAGAGGTAATCGACCGGCGCAACAGATTTGTGACATTGGCCGCGGCGGTTTGTCCTTCGGACATTGGCGGCGGCGCAGCCTTCCAGCCGGCCGGCGGCGAAGCCGGCCGCGTATCCCATTGGATGACAGCATGGAGGGTAGCGTCATTGACGCGCAACTGGAGCTTAGCCGGTCATGACCGGACGGCAGGAGATGTTTCGCCCGCGGTCTATGCCGCCTTGGCGACCTGGTATTCCTTGATCGCCACCATGGTGATCATCTTCCAGCGCTCCGCCTCGTAATTGAGCGAGAACTGATCGGACGCCAGAAACACCGGATCGCCATCAAGGTCGCGGGCAATGTCGCCGCGATGGCTGGTGACAAACCGTTCAAGGTCGTTCTTGTCATCGGCCGAGATCCAGCGGCAGATCGAGAACCGCGCCATCTCGAAGCTGACCGGCAGGCCGTATTCCGCGGACAACCGCTCCTTCAGCACGTCGAGCTGCAGCGCGCCGACCACGCCGACGATTGCCGGCGAGCCATCCTCGGGCGAGAACAGCTGCACCACGCCTTCCTCGGCCATCTGCTGCAGCGCTTCCTTGAGTTTCTTGGCCTTCATCGCGTCCTCGAGCCGTACCCGGCGCAGGATTTCCGGCGCGAAGTTCGGAACGCCCTGGAACACCAGCGCCTCGCCCTCGGTCAGCGTGTCCCCTATCCGCAACGTGCCGTGATTGGGGATGCCGACCACGTCACCGGCATAGGCGGTGTCGGCGATCTGCCGCTGGGCGGCGAAGAAGAACTGCGGCGCCGACAGGCTCATCGGCTTGCCGGTACGCGAGAGCCTGGCCTTCATGCCGCGCTCCAGCGTTCCCGAGCACACCCGCACGAAGGCAATGCGATCTCGGTGGTTGGGGTCCATGTTGGCCTGGATCTTGAACACGAAGGCGGTCATCTTCGGGTCGGTGGCCTCCACCGTGCGGGTGTCTGCCACTTGCGCCCGCGGCTGCGGCGCATACTCTCCGAGCGCATTGATGAGGTCGCGCACGCCGAAATTTTTCAGCGCCGAGCCGAAATAGACCGGCGTCAGATGGCCTTCGCGAAAGGCCGCGAGATCGAACGGCTTGCAGGCCTCCACGGCGAGCGACGCCTCCTCGATGAAGGTGTCGCGCTCGTTTTCGGGCAGTAGCCCGGCCACGGCATCGGATTCCGGGCCGTTGACCGGCGTCAGTTCCATCTCCGTGTCGGAATGGCGGATCGCCGATTTGCTCAAATGATAGGTGCCCGCGAAGCTGCGCCCCTGACCGATCGGCCAGGTCATCGGTGCGCAATCAAGCGCCAGCTTCTGCTCCACCTCGTCGAGAATATCGAACGGGTTGCGCGCCTCGCGGTCCATCTTGTTGACGAAGGTGATGATCGGGATATCCCTGAGCCGGCACACCTCGAACAGCTTCAGCGTCCGGGGCTCGATGCCCTTGGCCGCGTCGATCACCATCACCGCCGCATCCACGGCCGTCAGCGTCCGGTAGGTGTCGTCGGCGAAATCCTCGTGGCCCGGCGTGTCGAGCAGGTTGAACACGTGATTGTTGTACTCGAACGTCATCACCGATGTGACCACCGAAATGCCGCGTTCGCGCTCGATCTTCATCCAGTCCGAGCGGGTCTGGATCCGGCTCTTCTTGGCCCTGACCTCGCCCGCCAACTGGATCGCGCCGCCGAACAGCAGCAGTTTTTCGGTCAGCGTCGTCTTGCCGGCGTCCGGGTGCGAGATGATGGCGAAGGTGCGGCGGCGCGCGACCTCGTCGGCGAGTGTATCGGGCATCGGTGGCGAATTCCTGTTGATTGGGTTGCCTTCTAGCGGCTTGCGGCCCGCCATGCAATTGACCGCGGCCCGACAAGGGTGAAAGCTTGATCCATGACCCATCCTGATCGCCTGCCTCAAGATACCTCCCATGACGCTCTGGCGTCCGGACCCGAGCTGCGGGTCCCCGAACTGCGGGTCATTGTCCTGCCGCATGGCGAGGGTCTGGATCTGCCCGTCTATGAAACGCCGGGCTCGGCGGGCATGGACCTGCGGGCGGCCGTCGAGGACAGCGCGCCGCTCGATATCGCCCCGGGCGGCCGCTTCGCCGTTCCCACCGGGCTGATCATGGAAATCCCGGAGGGCTTTGAGGCCCAGGTCCGGCCGCGCTCGGGGCTGGCGCTGAAATTCGGCGTCACCTGTTTGAATTCACCCGGCACCATCGACAGCGACTATCGCGGCGAGGTCAAGGTGATCCTCGCCAATCTCGGCGCGGAACCCTTCGTGGTGAGCCGCGGCATGCGTGTGGCGCAACTGGTCATCGCCCCGGTGGTCCAGGCCCGGGTCACCGTGCATCAGGCGCTCACCGACACCGCGCGCGGCGCCGGCGGTTTCGGCTCGACCGGGGCGCAATGAGCGGCCCGCTCACCGTCATCGACATGCACACAGGCGGCGAGCCGCTGCGGATCGTCACCGGTGGCTACCCGGAACTGCCCAAGGGCACCATCCTCGAAAAGCGCGCTTATGTCCGCGATCATCTCGATCATTTGCGCAAGATCCTGATGTTCGAGCCGCGCGGTCATCAGGACATGTATGGCGCGCTGCTGGTTGAGCCGGATCTGCCCGGCGCCGACCTTGCCGTGCTGTTCATGCACAATGAGGGCTATTCCACCATGTGCGGCCACGCCATCATCGCGCTCGGCCGCTACGCGGTGGACCAGGGGCTGGTGCCCGCCGGCGAGGATGTGACCGTGGTCAACATCGAATGCCCCTGCGGGATGGTCCGCGCCGAAGTCGCCATGCGCGACGGCAAGCCGGCCGAGGTGAGCTTCGAGAGCGTGCCGTCCTTCCTGTTTGCGAAGGACAAGGCGCTGACCATCGGCAACTGGGGCAAGGTGAATTTCGACATCGTCTATGGCGGCGCATTCTACGCGCTGGCCGACGCCCGACAGTTCGGGCTCAAATTCGGCCGCGACCCGGTGACGGCCTTTGTCGAGGCGGCGGACAGCCTGACGAAGGCGGCCCAGGCGGCGGTGCCGCTGAGCCATCCCGATGCCTCCGACCTCGCCTTCCTCTACGGCACGATCCTGACCGATGGCCGCGACGCCTTCTCCGAACAGCCGACCCGCAATGTCTGCGTCTTCGCTGACCGCCAGGTCGACCGCTCGCCCACCGGCTCCGGCGTCACCGCAAGGCTTGCAGCCATGCAGGCCCGCGGCCAGTTCGCCCCGGGCCAGGAACGGATCTTCCTCAGCATCATCGGCAGCCGGTTTTCAGGCCGCGTCGCCTCGGTCACGCAAGCCGGGCCGCATCGCGCGATCACCGCCACGGTCTCGGGCCGCGCGTTCTATGCCGGCAAGGCCGAGTTCATTGTCGAGGAAGATGATCCCCTGGCGGAAGGATTTCTTGTCCGTTGAGCTCAAATACGGCTGCATGCGGAAGTTTTATCCGGTCTCAAGTATTTGGTTAGAATAAATTTCCGCAGCGTCCCGGTGATCCTCACGCCTCTTGACTGGTCTCGCCGGGCTTGCGGCCTTACACTCGGGTCAAAGAACAAAGGAGTTTGCCATGTCAGCCACTTCCGCTGAAACCCCCGGCCGCGGCCGTATCTACGATTCGATCCTCGACACTGTCGGCAACACCCCGATCGTCCGCCTGTCCAAGCTCGCAAGCGCCGAGGGCGTCAAGGCCGAGCTCATGGGCAAGCTCGAGTTCTTCAACCCGATCGCCTCGGTCAAGGACCGCATCGGCGTGGCCATGATCGAGGCGCTGGAGGCCGAGGGCAGGATCACGCCCGGAAAGACCACGCTGATCGAGCCGACCTCGGGCAACACCGGCATCGCGCTCGCCTTTGCCGCCGCCGCCAAGGGCTACCGGCTGATCATCACCATGCCCGAAACCATGTCGGTCGAGCGCCGCAAGATGCTGGCGCTCTTGGGCGCCGAACTGGTGCTGACCGAAGGCCCGAAAGGCATGAAGGGCGCCATCGCCAGGGCCGAAGAGCTCTTGGGCGAGATCGCCGATTCGGTGATGCCGCAGCAGTTCGAAAACCCGGCCAACCCCGAGATCCACCGCAAGACCACGGCCGAGGAAATCTGGAACGACACCCAGGGCGGGATCGACATCCTGGTCTCGGGCATCGGCACCGGCGGCACCATCACCGGCGTCGGCCAGGTGCTCAAGGCCCGCAAACCGGGCGTCAGGGTCATCGCCGTCGAGCCTGCCGATTCCCCGGTTCTGTCGGGCGGCGCTCCCGGCCCGCACAAGATCCAGGGCATCGGCGCGGGCTTCGCCCCCGGCGTGCTCGACACCACAATCTATGACGAGATCGAGAAAGTGACCAATGACGAGGCCTTCGCCATGGCCCGCAAGGTGGCGAAACTCGAAGGCCTGCCGGTCGGCATTTCCTCGGGCGCGGCGCTCGCGGCCGCCATCAAGGTCGGTCAACGCCCTGAAAACGAAGGCAAGCAGATCGTCGTGATCATTCCCTCCTTTGCCGAGCGCTACCTCTCGACTGCGCTGTTTGACGGCTTGGGCTGAGCGCAGCGCCCTCGCGTTCCGTCCTCCTCGGGCCTGTCCCGAGGATCTCCACGCGCCATACCGCAACAGGTGGTCCAGCGGAAAACCCGAGGGGCCGGTAGATCCTCTCGGACGTCGCTTCGCTTGTCCTGGACAGGCCTGAGGACGACGACGACGGGGTCTCTGCGTCATGACGAAGGACGTCATGAGTGTCCGGGTGCAGCACCCCGACCGGGGCGCCCTCACGCCGCCGCCGACACCCGTTCGGTGGCGATGCGGTAGGAGATCGCCTCGGCCAGGTGAATGCGGCCGACTGTCTCCGCGCCGTCGAGATCGGCCAGCGTCCGCGCCACCTTGAGGATGCGGTGATAGGCGCGGGCCGAGAACCGGAGCTTTTCCGCCGCGTCGCTGAGCAGCGCCTGGCCGCCTGCGTCGGGCTTGGCCACCTGTTCGACCAGCGAGGTCGAGCATTGCGAATTGGTGCGGATGTCGGGGCGGCCCAGCGCGCGGAAGCGGGCCTGCTGGATCTGCCGTGCGGCAGCGACGCGGGCCGCGACATCGGCGCTGCCTTCCGCCGGCTGCGGCTTGATCAGGTCCTGCGCGCTGACCGCGGGCACGTCGATGCGGATGTCGATCCGGTCCATCAGCGGCCCCGAAATCCGCCCCTGGTAATCGGCCTGGCAGCGCGGACCGCGGGCGCAGGAATGGCCCGGCTCGCCGGCCATGCCGCAGCGGCAGGGGTTCATCGCCGCGATCAGCTGGATGTTGGCGGGATAGCTCACCCGGTGATTGGCCCGCGCGATCACGCTCTCGCCATTCTCCAGCGGCTGCCTCAAGGAATCGAGCACCTGCGGCGTGAATTCGGGAAACTCGTCGAGAAACAGTATGCCGTTATGGGCCAGCGACACCTCGCCGGGCCGGGCGCGCAGGCCGCCGCCGACCATCGCCGCCATCGAGGCCGAATGATGCGGCGCCCGGAACGGCCGCCGGTCCGACAGCTTGCCGCCGGCGAGCTGACCGGCAATCGAATGGATCATCGACACTTCCAGCAGCTCGGGCGCCGAGAGCGGCGGCAGGATCGAGGGAAGCCGGGCGGCGAGCATCGATTTGCCCGATCCGGGCGGGCCGACCATGATCAGATTGTGCCCCCCGGCGGCCGCCACCTCGAGCGCCCGCTTGGCGGTCTCCTGGCCCTTGATCTCGGCAAGGTCGGGCATGTTGAGGGGCGCCGCCCGCATTGCCGGCACCGGGCGCGCAAGCACCTGCGTGCCGCGGAAATGATTGGCGATGGCGATCAGCGAGCGCGGCGCGATGATGTCGATGTCCGCGCCGGCCCAGGCCGCTTCCGGGCCGCTGCCCGCCGGGCAGATCAGCCCCTTGCCGAGCGCATTGGCGCCGATCGCCGCGGGCAGCGCGCCCGCCACCGTTGCGATGGTGCCATCGAGCGAAAGTTCGCCTAAGACCACATAGCCGTCGAGCGCATCGCCCGGGATGGCGCCGAGCGCTGCCATCAGTCCGAGCGCGATCGGCAGGTCGAAATGCGATCCTTCCTTGGGCAGGTCCGCCGGCGCCAGGTTGACGGTGACTTTCCTGGCCGGCAGCGACAGCCCGGAGGCGTGCAGCGCCGCCTGCACCCGCTCGCGGCTTTCGGCCACCGCCTTGTCGGGCAGGCCGACGATATGCATGCCCACCTTCCCCGGCGCGATCATCACCTGCACATCGACCGGCACCGCCTCGATGCCCTGGAACGAAACCGTACTGACCCGCGCAACCATGTTCCCGGCCCCTTGCTCTGAGATTGTGCCCGTCAAGCCGCGCCGGGATGCGAATAATTCCCGTTATGCGCGATCAATTCCAGTGAAGCACGGTATGCGGGGCAAAACAAGAACAATCTGGCAACAATTGCACTTTAAAGGGGAGCGTGGTTGTGGCGGGTTGTGGAGCGGGAACGGAGACAGGGGGAGAACACCGGACCGCGTTGTATGCGCTGGAGCGCAGTTCTTGCCATTTGGCGACAATCCTATATAATATCGCCAAATGCGAGATGACCATGCAGCTTAAACCCATCGTCTCCACCCCAGCCGAAGCTGAGGCAAGCGTCATAACCGACACGGAGGCCGGGGCGCTGGCGCGCGCCACCGTCAATCTGTTCCGTGCGTGGGAACTGACCGATGCTGAGGCTTGCACGCTTCTGGGCGGCATGTCTCCGCGCACCTGGGCGCGCTGGAAGGATGGCGCAATCGGCCGGATCGACAGGGATCTGAGAATGCGGATGGCGCACCTGATGGGCATCCACAAGGGGCTGCGCTATCTGTTCAGGGAACCGGCGCGCGGCTATGGCTGGCTCCGCCGGCCCAACGCGGCTTTCGGCGGCCTTTCGGCGCTCGATCTGATGCTGCGCGGAGAAATCTCGGATCTCTCGGCCATGCGCGAATGGATCGATGCCGAGCGCGGCGCATGGTAAGCGGACGGGCGGTCCGCCGCCGCGTGCGATGGCTGCAGACTTATCGCATCATCCGGTCGATCTTTCCGCCGATCAATCTGTTCGAGGACATCGCCGATCCTCGGGATTGGGAGGCGCTGGCCTCGGTCGAGGCCAAGACCAATCCGCGCATCCGGTTCGAGATCGGCGATCTCGGCAAGGTGCCTGCCGCGCGGCGGGTGTCCGGCCCCGGTGCCAGCCTCGTCATGGCGCCGTTCGTGCACTGCTCCACGCTGCGGCCAAGCCGTTTTTCGGATGGCAGTTACGGGATCTATTATGCCGCTGACAGCGAGCCGGTGGCTGTCGCCGAAACCATCCACCACCATCAGGCCTTCATGCGCGCCACAAGCGAAGCCCCCGGCTGGACAGCGGATTTCCGCGTTCTGATCGGCGCCATCGACCGTGATCTCGATGATGTCGACGCGGTCCCCGGCACACGCGACCCCGAGGACTATACTCTGGCCCAAGCCGAGGGACGGGCGCTCCGGGCGGCGGGAAGCGACGGCCTGGCATGGAGCAGCGTCCGCATGGTAGGTGGGAGTTGCATCGGCGCATTCTGGCCGGATGTCGTGCCGATTCCGGTCCAGGGCCGGCATTACAGCTATCACTGGGACGGGTCCCGCGTCGATTTCGTCCGCCAGCACGACACCGGTGCGGTGCTGGCGGTGAGCTGAAGCCTCAGACGCGCTTGGATTCCACCGCATCCCAGAACAGGCTCGCGATGTCCGGACCGCCGAAATTGCGGATTTCGCGCAAGCCGGTGGGCGAGGTCACGTTGATCTCGGTCATCAGGTCGCCGATGATGTCGATGCCGACCAGGATGAAGCCGCGCGCCTTGAGCGCCGGCCCGATCCGGGCGCAGATTTCATGCTCGCGCTCGGTCAGCTCGCTGTGTTCGGCGCGGCCGCCGACATGCATGTTGGAGCGCGAATCATGCTCGGCCGGCACCCGGTTGATGGCGCCCACCGGCTCGCCGTCGATCAGGATGATGCGCTTGTCGCCGGCGCGGACCCTGGACAGATATTCCTGGGCGATGAACGGTTCGCGGTACATCTGCGCGAACATTTCGAGCAGCGACGACATGTTGCGGTCATCCGGCTTGATGTGGAACACGCCGGCGCCGCCATTGCCGTAGAGCGGCTTGAGGATCATATCGCCGACCTCGGCGCGGAAGGCATTGATGGTCGCCGGATCGCGGGAAATCAGCGTCTTCGGCATCAGGTCGGGAAATTCGGTGACGAAGATCTTCTCGGGCGAATTGCGCACCCAGGCCGGGTCATTGACCACCAGCGTCTTCGGGTGCACCCGCTCGAGCAGATGCGTCGAGGTGGTGTAGGCCATGTCGAACGGCGGATCCTGCCTGAGCAGCACCACGTCCATGTCGGCCAGATTGATCTTCTCCTGCGGCCCGAGTTCGAAATGGTCGCCCTCGACATCCCTGAGGATCATCGGCTCGGCCACCGCCTGCACCACACCGTCGCGCATCGACAGCTGGTCCGGCGTGTAGTGAAACAATTGATAGCCGCGCGCTTGCGCCTCAAGCGACATCGCGAAGGTCGAATCCCCCGCAATCCTGATCGACCTCACATGGTCCATCTGGACCGCGACATTCCGGATCTTGCTCATGGGTCGTTCGTCTCCGCCACTCTGAGGGTCTCACATAGGCGCTGAGGGGGGCAGATTGCAACGGGGGAGGGGGTGGAATTTGGGCCTGCTCCTCCAGACCAGCCAGCCGTCTATCTGGGTACCACTCCGGACAAAGTGGACGGCACTCAGCATATATCCACGACCCGCCATGAACCATCTGCTTTTGTGAAGAGGTAGGGATGTGCATGTTGGCTGTCGAACCATTTGCCGGTGAGCAACTCGGAGAGACCTTGCAACACAGCGTCATGGCCGACAAGGGCAATCGGGCGCTCGGTTTGCAGCATTACCAAGCGTCCCAGCAGGAATTGGCAACGGGCGGTTACGCTTGCCCACTGTTCACCATCGTCCGGCAGGATCTCTGCAAGCTGTTCCTTCCGGGCAAGTCCGTGCTCCTGCATCACTTGCAGGATGGGGCGGCCTTCCAACCGACCGAAATCACATTCGATCAGCAAGTCTTCCGTCTCGATCAGTTTGGAAAGGGACGGGAAAACCAGGCGTGCCGTCTCTACGGCCCTGCTCAACGGACTTGTCAGCACGCGCGAAACCTCGGTTTTGGCCAACAGGCGTCGTGCGAGCAGCGCCTGCTCCCTCCCTTTGTCATTGAGCGGGATATCCGTTCGTCCCTGAAACCGTCCCTCAAGGTTCCAGTCTGTTTGCCCGTGCCTGACAAAGATGAAGGGACGAAGAGCGGGCTGTTCCATGTCGTGTTCCTTTTTGCCGCGAACAACGTCAGGAAAGACGAATAGCCCCGACCTATCGCAGAACGATCTCGACCCGGCGGTTGAGCGCGCGGCCGGCTTCGGTCGCGTTGCTGGCGACGGGGGCGAGCGGGCCGACGCCGGCGGGAACGGCCCGGCCCGCCGCCACCCCGTGCCGGCTTTCAAGCGCGCTGACCACTGAAGCGGCCCTTTCGCGGGCAAGCGAGAGGTTCGCCTCGAAACCGCCGATGCTGTCGGTATGGCCCACGACATAAAGGCCGATCTCGGCCCGGTCGGACAGAAGACGGGCGATCTCGGCGATGGCCTCGTCGGATTCGGGCAGAAGGTCTGCCTTGCCGAAATCGAAATAGATGTTCTCGACCGTGATCTTGCCTTGCGCGTCGAGGGACGAGGCCATCGCCTCGGCATCCAGGACGCGGACCTGGCCGGTCTCCATCGCATCGGACTGAAGCACCTGGACATAGTGGTTGGACCGCTCCACCCCGACGGACACGAACACCGTTCCGCCTTCATAGGGCATCTGGCCGGTGAAATAGTCGATATCGCGCCCGATGCCGAGATTCATGCCATTGCGCTTGACCCAGCCGCCATCGGAGCCGTTGCCGCAAAGCGCCCGGGTTTCGCATTGCCATTCGACGGTAAAGCCGCGGGCCTCCAGCGCCTGCCTGTAATTGGTCGCGATCTCGAATGTGGAGCGGTCCTTGGGATTGCGAAACCGCATGAGCAGCACGCGTCCCTCGAAGCGTTCGTCGAGCACCTTGCCGTCCTCGAAGCCGAGGATCCGCGCCGTGCGGCCATAGGCCTCCGTCACCCGCTCGCGAACGCGCTCCTCGGAACCGGCATAGGGTTCGATCACCAGCGTCAGGTTGTCCTGCGCCGCAACGGGGGTAACGAGTGCAGACAGGCCGGTGGCAACCAACAGGGCGAACAGGGGGCGCAGGATCGTCATGTCTTTGCCTTTCTTGTATCCGGCATGTCGCCGGAGGCTCGCAGGTCAAGGTGACTGAGAGCAGAAACAGCGGCCCGATCCCCTGTTTGCAGGCATGAGCAGCGTCTCAAGTCTGAGGGATTGGCTTGTTCCATGATCGTATCCCTTTGTGGGGGCCGGACAGGAAAACCGACGCGCCGACATATCCGGCGCACCTGGATCGAACCGAGCACGTTCGGCGCATGTAGACCTGTGCTGCCGCAAAGCAGTGGTCATGGTCATCGTGAGATGTGCGATGCCAATACCAATATAGGCATAAAAATGAACTCCCGGTTTGTTGTCAACCGTGCAAAGGCTCCGGCCTTGTTGCGTTTCATGCATGACGGCGAATCAGCGGAAAGTTTCACGCATAACACTGAAGGGAATGAAACCCGGGCGCCAATCATGGGCGGCAGCCGATGATCGGCGCCCGTCTGGTCAACCGGCTTTTGCCAGCGCCACGGCGTCGGCGCCGGCCGGATAGCGCAGGCGGGCGGAGGTGTCGTGGGCTGCCCGCCACACCGCCTCGGCCACGTCGGCTTCCCTTGTCGTCAGCCCCGGGTTGGCAAATTTCGCAAAAACAGGGCCCGCGAAATCCGCATAGGCTTCGGGGATGAGGTCCATGACCGGAATGGCGGTGTTGTCAGCAAAGCGCGTCGTCGGGGCATAGCCCGGTTCCACCAGCTTGACGCGGACATCGAAGGCGGCAAGTTCGTGGGCGAGCGAGCCTGTAAAACCCTCGATCGCCTGCTTGGTGGCGGTATAGGCGGCAGCCAGCGGCATCGGCGCGAGCGTGACGCTGGAGGTCACGTTGACGATGACGCCCGAGCGGCGCGCGCGCATCTGCGGGATCGCCGCCTGCACCATCGCCATCACGCCAAAGGTGTTGGTCTCGAACACTTTGCGCACATGCGCCATTGGGGTCGCTTCAAAGGCCCCGACGACGCCGATCCCGGCATTGTTGACCAGCACATCGATCGGCCCGGCGGCCTCGATCGCCGCCGCGATGCTGTCGGGGCTGGTGACGTCGAGGGAAAGGATGCACAGCCGATCGGACGGCTCAAACAGATCCGGGCGCGGGCTACGCATGGTGGCGATGACGTTCCATCCTTGGGCGAGGAAGTGGCGGGCGGTTTCAAGTCCGTAGCCGGACGAGCAGCCGGTGATGAGGGCGGTGGTCATGAGTCTCTCCTGTGTTTGATGTTGACGGGACCGATTTACCGCGCATAATCAGGACGATCATCAACTTGAAATCCAGATTTTGTTTGCAAGAGTCCGGAAATGACAGATCCACTCGCCCAGGTGATACAGTTGCTGCGCCCCCGCGCGGTGTTCTCGAAGGGGATCACCGGGCTCGGCAGCTGGACGGTCCGCTATCAAGAGTTCGGGCTGCCCGGGTTTTGCGCCATGACCGAGGGGCGATGCCGCCTGGCCGTCGACGGCGAGGAACCGGTGTTCCTTGAGGCGGGCGATTTCGTTCTGCTGCCGGCCACGCCGGCTTTCACCATGTCCAGCGTGGATGCCGCGCACTCCCTGCGCATTCAGCCGGTGGACCCAAAAGCGGCGTCGGCTCAGAACCGGGAAATCCGCTACGGGCGGACGGAAGGACCGCCCGACATGCGTCAGTTCGGCGGCTATTTCTCCTTTGGCGCACCCGACGCCGGTCTGCTGGTCTCGCTGCTGCCGCGGATGATCCGCATCAGCGGCGCTCCCCGGCTGACCAGCCTCGTGCAGCTGGTTGGCGAGGAGGCGGCGCGCGAGGACATCGGCCGTGACCTCATTCTCGAGCGTCTGGTGGAAATCCTGTTGATCGAAGCGCTGCGGGCAGCGCCCGCGCAGCAAGCGGAGCCGGGCCTGCTGCGTGGTCTCGCTGACCCCCGGATCGCCGCCGCGTTGCGCCTTCTGCATGGCGATGTCGAGCGCGCCTGGACGATTCCCGAGCTTGCAAATGCAGCGGGCATGTCGCGGTCGGCCTTTTTCGACCGCTTCGTCCGCCTGGTCGGCGCGCGGCCAATGGAGTATCTCGTGGCCTGGCGCATGACCATCGCCAAGGACCTGCTGCGCGGCAAAACCATGGCGCTTGATGAAGTGGCGGGCCGTATCGGCTACAGCTCGTCGAGCACCTTCAGCACGGCCTTCAGCCGCCATGTCGGCGTGCCGCCGGGCCAGTTCATGAGACAGTCGGGCGTTTGGGACGAAGCTGGCCGCGCTGCGCGGGCTTGATCCGACCCGGGGTGGCCAGCGTCAGTGACGAATGCGGTCGCAATCCCGGCATTGCCTGCCACCGGCCTCCACGTCCCTATCGGAACCGGTCATCCAGCGCGCGGCACAACCGGTCGATGGTGCGGCGGACTTCGGGCAGATGCCGGTCGTCCTGATGGGTGACGATCCAGCGATCGTGGGCCAGTTCGGGGATGGTGGCGCCCACTTGGCGGAGTTCGCTCTGGCGCTCGCCGATGAAGGTGGGCAGCAGCGCCATGCCCTTGCCCTTGAGCGCCAGATCGAGGCTGTTGCGCGGGGAATTGACCTCGCAGACGGCGTCATTGCCCACTTTTCTGTCGAGCCAGCGCGCCGAAGGCGTGTCGGCCATGACCTTGATCCAGCGGTCCGGGGCGCCGTCTTTCGCATAAGGTGCGAACTCGACGCGCGACAGGCTCCGCCCGGTCAGGCTGTCTCCGGTCGGCCGCGCGTTGCGGATGCCGATGACCACCTCGCGCCGGGCGATGTCGAGCCTGGCTTCCGACGACACGAAACGAAGCCTTATGTCGGCGGGGGTGCCTATGAAGTCGTCGAGCCTTTCGAGCAGGGCGAGGGTGGTCCAGGTGCCGGCGGAGACCTTGACCAGCGGCCGCTCCGCGCCGCCAGGGGCCGCGGTAAGCCTTGTGATGCGGGCTTCGATTGCGGTCAGTTCCGCCACGAGGTCGCGCGCGTCAGCGGTCAGCTCATAACCGCGCTCATGGCGGACGAACAGTTCGCGCCGCATCGACCGCTCCAGCGCCAGCATGCGCCGTCCGAGCGTCGCCGGGCTGCGTCCGGTGGTGCGCGCCGCCGGAGACAACCCGCCCTCCCGCGCCACCGCAAGAAACAGGTGAAGATCGTCCCAGCCGGTTGTCGTTTCATCCATGAAAAGATCCTTTCAAACCGTTTCATTTCGTGTGCCCCAGCGAGCCATTAAATTGCGGTGAGGTCAAGCGCGCCTAGCGCGGGCTTGAGAGCACAGGAGAGAGGCCATGATGATCTACAGTATCGGCCCGACCAGCCGGCCGTTCGAGCCGTCCCGCGGGGCAAATGCGCTGCGCGAGGAAGACGAATTCATGGAGCTGCATGGCGGACGAGGCAGCCGGCTGGTCTATCTGACGGTTGAGTGGCTGGGGTCGCGCTTCGATGCAGCCTGGCGGCTGGCATCCGGATCTGGACCCGCCGGCCGCCGTGCCCGCCGAGCCGTCTTCCGACGGATCGCTGACGGATGAATGGCAGGCATCCGGCTGTCAGCGGCAGAAACCGACCTGCCGGTATGACCGCGCCGCGCTGGCTTGTCACGGCGTCATGCTTCTGGCACGGTTTTCACAAGAGCTTCCTCAGCGTTAAGCGAGGCCCCCGATGCGAGATGCCCTGACCGCGATCTCCACCGCCGTCGATCCCGAGGCGGCCGTGGCGCGCTTTCTGGCCGAGGCAGAGGCGCAGGGCTTTTCCCATGTGGCGGCAGGGGGGTGGGTCGGGGTTGCAACCGCGCGGGTCTACCGGTTCTATTTCAACACCTGGCCCGAGGCCTGGAACCGCGCCTATGCCGAGCGCGGCCTGTTTCTGAGCGATCCGGTGGTGGCCCATGCCCGCACCACCCGCGGCGTCTTTCTGATGAGCGAGGCGGAGCCGGTCCTGCGCGGCTATCCCGGCGGGGCGGCAACCGTTGACGCCGCCCTGGAGTTCGGCTGGGTCGAGGTGATGGCGGTGCCGATCCACGGGCCGGGCGGCTATCAGGGGCTGATCACATTGGCCTCGTTGACGCCGGTGAGCGTGGAGGTGGGCGCGCTGGCCTGGCTCGCCACCCTTGCCCACGCCGTGCATGACCGGTGCCAGGATGCACCCGGCTTCGGTGCGCGGATGCCGCCCGCGCCGGACCTGACCGAGCGGCAACGCGCCTGTCTGCGGCTTGCCGCGCGCGGTATGACCGACGCCCGGATCGGGCGCGAACTGGGGCTGAGCGCGGCAACCGCGCATTATCACATCGAGAACGCCAAGCGCCTGCTCGGCGTGCGAACGCGGGCCGAAGCGGTGGCGATCTGCGCGCTGGACGGGATTTTGTGAGGAATTCGGGCGGTTTTCGCCGCCGGACTATCTGATCGGATAGTTCACCGGCGGGACGGGCTGTGCCACTTTTGCACGATGGAGTCGGTGTGCGGGGGCGGCGCGGCAATGAAGACATTCCTGACACACAGGGCCCTTACACACAGGGCGCTTGCCCTTTCAGCCACCGCCCTTCCGGCGCTGGCGCTCGCCCTGCCGCTCGGCCTCATCGGACTGGGGATGGGCGAGGCCAAGGCGCAGGCCGTGCAGCGCGAACCGACGCAATGTCCAGGCTTCGATTTCGACGGCACCGCCTTGCCCCCGGGCACGCAGTGCTTCAGCGATTACACTGAAGCGACGGCGCAGGAATGGCGGATGCTGATTGCCGACGCGATGCTGTGCGAGGCGGGCGATGCCGACTGCGGTCCGACGGCGCAGCAGGTCTTCGATGCGGCGCGGCAAGACCATACGCGCATCTTTCTGGACTCCACGGGCGCCGAGTACCGTCCGCCTATCAGGTGTATTCAAGGCACTGGTATCGCAAGCGACTCTTGTTTTGTCACATGGTTTGCCGAGACAACCTCTCGCACCGAGACGGTGACGACGATGGACGCCACCGACCGCACCGACGCAATCGAGACGCGGATCACCGGCACTTTGAATGGCGGGGTGATCTTTGACCAGACGGTCGCGGGAGCGGTCGGCGACGCCGCGGCGCAGGCGGCGCTGACCGGGGCCGGGCTGGCCGTCACCGCTGCCGGGGGGCCGGGGGTGGTGGTGTTCGACCCGGTTTTGGTGGAGCGGACCGAAGCCCTGACCTCGACCGATACGGTCATCGACCGGCAGGCGCAGGTTGACCCGATTCCGACAGTGACGCTCACAGTGGTGTTCGGCAGCGCAGGTGGGGGCATGAGCGCGCCAATCGGCGCCCCCGGACCCACCGTCCTGCCCGACGGAGGGGCCTCGAACTCGGGCGGAGTCTTCTCCGGCGACTATGGCCTCTGCGCGACGCCGGGGGCGACCAACCAGCCGCCGACGGGATGCGAAAATGACGACGCCATCGTGGTCGTCCCGTTCCCCGCGTACCTGACCCTGTTCAATCTCAACACCCATTCCGATATCCTCGAAACCATCACCGGCACCGAGACCTGGTTGATTTTCGAGCATTGGGACATTGCCGGCATCGTGCAGGCTATCGGCACGGTCAACGCCTCGGTCCGCTCGGGCGGCTATGACATGAATGCGCGCTTCCTGCGCAGGCTGATGGCGCAGGGTGCCGTGCAGCAGCCGGTGTCGCTGGGCGGAGTGCCGCTCGCCTATGCACAGGAACCGCAACAGAGCCAAGCGGCGGGCGCGGTCGACCGGCTCGCCACCGGCGCGATCGGCGATGCGGCGAACGTTAATGACGCGGGCTTTCGCTATCACGGCTGGCTGGAGAGCTACGGCAGCACGGCGTCGGCGGCCGCACAAGGGGCGGCGCCGGGCGACCGGCGCACCGCCTGGGGACTGTCGGGCGGCGCCGCCTACAGCTTCGCCAACGGGCTGACGCTCGGTTTCGGCGTCGACCGCGGCCGCACCGGTGTGTCGCTGTCCACCGTCGGCGAGAGCGGCGACATCGAGCTGACCCAGTTCGGCGTCTCGGCCCGGTTCGACGCCGGGCGCTGGTTCGCCGGCGGCGGGCTCAGCTATGGTCTGGGCGAGGCCCGAACCACCCAGACGCTGGGCGGCGTCTCCACCGCGGCCTATGATCTGACGGTGTTCGGCCTGTCCGCGGAAGCGGGCTACCGGTTCGACCTCGGCGGCGTGACGCTGACGCCCTCGGCCGGCCTCGATTTCACCAGCTTGAGGACCAGCGCCTTCACCGGCACGGGCGGCGCGGCGCTGTCCGCTCCCGCCTTCACCTCGGAGCGCACCCGCGCCTTCGCCGGGCTCGGCATCGCCCGGGCCTTCGAGACCGACGGCGGCGGCCGGCTCGAGCTTTTGGGCAGCGCCCGCATCGTCGGCGTGCTGTCGGGCGAGGAACGTCTCTTGCCGGTGGTGCTGGCGTCATCGCCCGGCGCGCCGCTCACCGTCACCGGCGCCTCCGAAGGCCGCATCGGCCTCGATCTCGGCGGGGAGGCCCGCTACCGCATTGCCGCCGGGGCGGAGATCTTCGCGCGCTATGACGGCGAATTCCGCGAAGGCTTTGACGCCCATCAGGGCACGGTCGGTCTGAGGATCAGCTGGTGAGCACGGCGCAGGCCGCACGCCTTGAGCGATATCAAGGCCAACCTGCCGATCCCTGCTATGCTGCCGTTTTTGGATGTGATGGCGCCATAATGCCCTTGTCTCGCCGCAGTCTTGTCCTTGGGTCCGCCGCCGCCTTCAGTTTGGCGGCGTTTGGCGGCGGTTACGCCATGGGATCCTATGGCGAGGCCATGGCTGCCGCCAATGCGCGGATCACCGGGAAAAGCAGCCTGGTGACAACGCGGTTCGGGCAGCTCGAATATGCAGTCGCGGGCCGCGGAGAGCCTTTGCTGATGGTGCACGGCACCGGCGGCGGATTTGATCAGGGCCTGCGGTTTGCGGGCGGACTGATTGCCAGCGGATTTCAGGTCGTCGCGCCCTCGCGGTTCGGCTATCTGCGCAGCGACTTTCCGGACGACCCGTCACCTGAGCATCAGGCGGATGCCTTCGCGGAGTTGCTCGATCATCTGGGCATCGACAGGATCCCCATCGTCGGCGGTTCCGCCGGGGCATTGCCTGCCGCCAGTTTCGCGCTCCGCCATCCCGACCGGTGCTCGCATCTGATCCTCCTGGTTCCGGCGATGAATCTCAGCAACCGTGATCCTGTCGAATTCACCCGGCTCCAGCAGTTTTTCGTGGAGAGACTGCTGACGTCGGACCGCTGGTTCTGGGCCGCCCGGACATGGGCGCCCGACCAGTTGATCGGCACCCTGCTTGCGACCGATCCGGCGCTTCTCGCCTCTGTCCCCGCATCAGAGCGGGAACGGGCCTATCTGGTGCTGGACGAGTTGATGCCGATCCACAAGCGCTTGCAAGGCATGGCCCAGGATGGCCAGATGGCGGGCGCTCCTTCCGGCATGGACGTGTCAAGGATTGAGATGCCGGCCTTGATCGTCTCGGCGGAGGATGACCGGTTCGGCACGGCTCAGGCCGCGCAATTGCTTGCGGGACGGATTCCGTCGGCGCGGCTTGTGATCTTCCCCACGGGCGGTCATCTCTGGCTTGGCCACGACGAAGAACTGACCGCCGAGATAACGAATTTCGTGGCGCGCCCGGCCGGTTGATGGCCTCCATCCAGGGCCGAACGACCACAGCTCAGAACGCATCCTCCAGATGCTGCGGCCAGCGCCAGGGGCTGACCACGACGATGTCGCAGCGCCAGGAAAGCCGGGCCGAGTCAGGCTGCCGGCTGATATAGAGCGCGCCGGCCGCCGCAATGCGCCGCTGGGCCGGGTAACTGACCGCATCGACGCCGGAGATAAGATCGCGGCGCGCCTTGACCTCAACGAGCGCGATGAGATCGCCCTTGCGCGCCACGATGTCGATCTCGCCCACCGGCGTCTTGTAGCGCAGGGCCACGATCCGGTAGCGCTTCAGCATCAGCGCAAGGGCCGCCATCCATTCGGCGCGCCGGCCCTTGCGCTCGAAGCGCCGCTTGCTCTCAAGCCTGCCGGACGGGCTCACGCCTCGTCCCCGGGCGGGCGGTCCTTCATGGCGAGGAGCCGCTGGTAGAGGTCCTTGCGCGGCTGCCCGGTGAGCCGTGCCGCTTCGGTCGCGGCCTTGCCGGCGGGAAGGTCCCGGGCAAGCTTTACAAGCAGTCCGTCGACATCCTCGTCCGAGGGCTCAGGCGTGGAGCCGGGGCCGATCACCAGCACGATTTCGCCGCGCACATTCTCTTCGTCGTAACTGGCCGCAAGCTCCCCCAACGTACCGCGCCGCACTTCCTCGAAGGCCTTGGTCAGTTCCCGGCAGACGGCCGCCGGGCGGTCGGGCCCGAGCACCTCGGACGCGGATCTGAGGCAGGCCGCCAGCCGGTTGGGGCTTTCAAAGAACATCAGTGTCGCTTCCGTCGCAGCCAGTGAAGCCAGCCGGTCGCGCCGCGCCTTGTCTTTCGATGGCAGGAAGCCTGCGAACAGGAAGGCGTCGCTCGGCAGTCCCGAGGCCACCAGCGCTGCCATCGGCGCCGAGGCGCCGGGGATCGGGATCACCGGCACCCCGGCCTCGATTGCGCTCTGCGACAGACGGTAGCCGGGATCGGAGATCAGCGGCGTCCCGGCGTCCGAGATCAGCGCCACGCTCTTGCCGGCTTCAAGCGCCGCCATCAGCTTGGGTCCGACGCGCTCGGCATTGTGCTCGTGATAGGCGTAGGGCCTGGTCGCGATGCCGTAGCGGTCAAGCAGCACCCGGCTGACACGGGTGTCCTCGCAGGCGATGATGCCTGCGCCGGCGAGCGTTTCGAGCCCGCGAAGCGTCATGTCTCCCAGGTTTCCGATCGGCGTCGACACCAGATAGAGCCCCGGCTCGAGCGGGCGGGCGGGGATTTCATGCGCGCCGATGCGGAAGCTGCGCGCCGGCTGAGCGGCATTCGCCTCTTTGCCCGCGTCGTCTGTGGCCTTTGATGTCTTGCGTATCATGTCTGCTCCGCCTGCTGCTTGCCTGGGGAAAGCGAGGGTTCCTACAGGTAGGGTTTAGCAGAATTTTCCGGAAGAAGCCGAGCCGGATCCGGGATTGAAGCCATTCAATTGCGGCTTCAGGCCCGTAGGCTTCGCATTCGGCACATGTCTGTTGTCGGCCTTGGTCAGGCAGGTCCTGATTCCGGAGATTTTGCCGCTTTAGACTGCCGTAATGCAACCTACGCGATGGAAACCCTAACTTAACTACTCACATATACGGTCACCCGGATACTATCGGCAATTTCAGATTCTCAAACGTCACGGCTGCCACGTATGTTGAGACCAATCTATACCCGTCTGATCCGTCTTTTTTCGGTACCCGGCAGCAATCCGGATCTTCTCAAGGCTCAATTCGAGGTCTTCTCGAGCCAGGTGCCGTTGATGTACTCGATAGTGCTCATCAACGCCTGGGCGCTTGCCGTGAACTTCATGGCGGTTGCCCCGACATGGCTGGTCGTTCACGTTCCTCTCGGCTTTACCCTGATTTGCAGCGCGCGCCTTCTGATCTGGTGGCGGGCAAGGCACACGGTGCCGACGTCGGAGGCGGCGCACAAGGCGCTGAAGCAGACCAACCGGTTCGCTTTCATCCTCTCCGTCACGCTGACGGCCTGGGCGCTGGCCCTCTTTCCCTATGGCGACGCCTATCTGCAAGGCTCCATCGCCTTTTTCATCGGCATTACCGGTCTCGGCGTCATCATCTGCCTGCAGCAGCTGCCATCGGCGGCCTTTATCGCTGCCATCGTGATCAATGGCGGCTTCGTGATGTGGTTCAGCCTGACAGGCGTCGCGGCATTCGCGGGCATGGCGGCCAATCTGGCGCTGGTCTCGATCGCCCTGTTGATGGTGGTGACGGTGCAGTTCAGGCATTTTGCCGGTGCAGTGAGCGCGCGACGCAAGCTCGAAACGGTCAGCAGGGAAAACTTCCGGCTCGCCAACCTCGACAGCCTTACCGGCCTGCCCAATCGCCGCCGGTTCTTCACCCATCTCGAGGAGACATTCGCCGAAACCGGCGAACGCCGCCTCGCCGTCGGCATCATCGATCTCGATGGCTTCAAGCCGGTCAATGATCTTTACGGCCACAAGATCGGCGATGATTTGCTGGTCGAGGTCGGACGCCGGCTGGCGGCGCTCATGGAAGACAACACCCGCATCGCCCGGCTCGGCGGAGACGAATTCGCCCTGACGGTTGCCAATTGTCCAGGTGATGAACAGTTGCTGGCGCTGGGCGAGCGGATCTGCAAGGCCTTGCGCGATCCTTTCGTGCTGACGGAAGCAACCGTGCAACTCGCGGGATCGATCGGCTTCGCCGTCTATCCCGAGATGGCCGACAGCGCCCATGATCTTTATGAGCGGGCCGACTACGCGCTCTATCAGGGCAAGCGATCCAACCGCGGCCATGCCGTGCTGTTCGCCAACAGCCATGTTGTCGAAATCGAGACGGAAAAACAGATCGAACAGGCGCTCGGCACTGCCGACCTCGAGCATGAGATCGACGTGTTCTTTCAGCCCATCGTCGACATTCAAAACGGCCGGACCGTGGCGTTCGAGGCGCTGGCGCGCTGGACCAGTCCGGTGCTGGGGAATTTGCCGCCGGGGCAGTTCATCCCTGTCGCCGAGCGGATCGGCCTGATCGGTCCATTGACGCGCGTGCTGCTCAAGAAAGCCCTGGCCTCGGCATCGCGCTGGCCGGATGATGTCGGCCTGTCGTTCAATCTGTCCACCCATGACATCAGCACGGCCGACGGCGCGGTGGCCATCGTCGGCATCATCCTGGCAAGCGGCGTCGATCCGGCACGGCTTGATTTCGAGATCACCGAAACCGCCATGATGTATGATTTCGTTCAGGCCAAGTCCGCCATCGACCTGCTCAAGGGGCTGGGCTGCGGCATTGCACTTGATGATTTCGGTACCGGATATTCGAGCCTCAGCCAGCTTCACGCCCTGCCGCTGACCAAGATCAAGATCGATCGCAGTTTCGTGACCGACCTGCACAAGAACCCGGCGAGCTTCAAGATCGTCAAGTCGCTGCTTGCGCTGAGTTCCGACATGGGCCTGAGCTGCGTCATTGAAGGCGTCGAAACCGAGGAGGAACTGGCGGTGCTGAAAAGCCTCGGCGGTGAACTGGTGCAGGGTCTATTCCCGTCCCATGCCCGAAATCGAAGTCGCCGGGTTTCTGCTCCAGCCGGTTGAGGCGCAGGCCGCCGGATAGATACGCGGCGTTTTTCGTTTGATCATGCCTCACAGGTCATCAATGATGCTTTACACATCATGATGCAGGTTTTATACGTTCATCCCAAGTGCTGAGGCGAGAGGATAGACCGTGATCACCGCTTCACAATTGCGCGCCGCCCGTGCGCTGCTGGGAATGGACCAGAAGACGCTTGCGGCGCTGGCCGGCGTCTCGCTGCCGACGATTCAGCGAATGGAGGCCAGCGACGGCAATGTTCGCGGCATCGTCGACACGCTCACCAAGGTGGTGGCGGCGCTCGACAAGGCAGGCATCGAACTCATCGGCGATGACGCCCGCAGCGACAGGGGCGGGCGCGGCGTGCGGCTCAAATCGCCAGCGTTTCCGTCCGGTAACCAGGACTAGCTTCTCGTCAAGCCGCGCACGTTGCCTGACCAGTGATGACACCGCCGCCGGACAGACGAACAAGGCGACATTTCTCGACTTCAACAATGGGCTCATGCCATGCGCCAGCCAAAGATTCTTACGACCATGAAGACCTACAGCTGGCCGCTGTTCGTAAGCGACCTGCTGGCCGGCGCCACCGTCGCCATGGTTGCCCTGCCGCTCAGCCTCGCCATCGCCATCGCCTCGGGCGCCGATCCGGCCAAGGGCATCATCACCGCCATTGTCGGCGGGTTCCTGATTTCGCTGTTCGGCGGCAGCCGGGTGCAGATCGGCGGACCGACAGGCGCCTTCATCGTCGTGGTCTTCGGGGTCATCGCCCAGCATGGCTATGACGGCCTGGTGCTGGCCACCTTCATGGCGGGCATCATTCTCATCATCGCCGGCTATTTCCGGGCCGGAAACCTGATCGCCTTTGTGCCTGAAGCGGTGATCAACGGCTTCACCATCGGCATCGGCATCATCATCGCCACCAGCCAGCTCAGCGATTTCCTCGGACTGCGCGTCGCCGAGGTCCCCGCCGATTTCCTGGAAAAAATACCGGTACTCTGGGAGGCGCGCGCGAGCTTCAGCCTGCCGTCCTTCGGCATTGCGGTGATGACGCTCATCCTGATCGTGCTCCTGCGCCGGCTGTTTCCGCGATTTCCCGGCCTCATCCTGGCTGTCGGGGTCGGCTCGGCCTTCGTGGCGCTGATGGCCTTGCCCGTCGATACGCTCTATTCCCGCTTCGGCGACCTGCCCAATCAGATGCCGTGGCCGGAACTGCCCGATCTTTCACCCTCCCGCATGATCGAGCTGCTGCCGTCGGCCTTCGTCATCGCGTTTCTGGCCGGCGTCGAATCGCTGCTTTCGGCGATGGTCGCCGACAAGATGATCGAGGGCCAGCACCGGCCCAATGCCGAACTGACGGCCCAGGGGATCGCCAATATCGGCTCGGCGCTGTTCACCGGTCTTCCCGCCACCGGCGCCATCGCGCGCACCGCCACCAACATCAAGGCCGGCGGCAAGACACCGGTCGCGGGGCTGGTCCATGCCGCCATCATCCTCCTGGTGATGCTTTTGGCAGCCCCGCTCGCGGGCTATCTCGCCATGCCGGCGCTCGCAGCACTTCTGATCATCACAGCCTGGAACATGACCGAGCCGCACAAATGGCGCGAGTATGCGCGCGGCAGGAAAAGCGACATCCTGCTGTTGCTGCTGACGCTGGTGCTGACCGTGCTGGTCGACCTGACCGTCGCCATCGGCGTCGGCGTGTCGGTGGGCCTCGCGCTCAGGCTCAGCCGGCGCAAGGCGGTGGAGACCGATTGGTCCGAGCCGGACCGGTGAGGGGCTTTGCATGGATCAGCATCTGATCCATGCAAAGCTTGACAGGTCACTCTGGTTCACAAACAATCACAGTGAACCAAGGAAAACGACGGCCATGACCTCCTTTACAGTTCGCGTCCCGGACGAGACCGCCGAGCGGCTTGACCGGCTGGCTCACAAGCAGGAGCGCTCCCGCGCCTACATGGCCGCCAAGGCGATTGAGAACTTTGTCGCGCTTGAAGAGTGGCAGCACGCCGAAATCGAGGCGGGGCTGGCTGAGGCCGCTGACGGCCAGTTTGCCGGCGCCGATGACGTGGCCCGCGTGATATCTAAATATGTGCAGCCAGCCCGCAAGCCGTGACACTGAGGGCGATCAGGTGGACACGGCTTGCCTTGCGGCGGCTTGACCAGATCGGCGCCTATATTGCCCGGGACAATCCCGATGCAGCCGTCCGCGTCATAGCTCGCCTCGTGACAGCCGTTGACGCCCTGGCGGAGCATCCCGCCCTGGGCCGCGCCGGCAGGATCAAGACCACGCGTGAGCTGGTCCTGCCCGATATTCCCTACATCATCGCCTACCGCGTCATGGACAGGAATGTGGACATTCTGACCGTGATGCACACCGCGCAGCAATGGCCGGATTCTATCGAAGAGGGTTAGACGTGTGGCGGTTCCCCGATGGACCCGCGTCCCTCAGAACGCCAGATCGGCCACCACGGCGTCGAGCACCAGCATGCCTTCGGGCGTGCAGCGAATGCGGTCGGGCGTCATCTGCTCGATCATGCCGTGGCTGATCAGGAACCCTGTGCGCTCGGCATCGAGCGTGCGGCCGGATAGCGCGCTCCAGCGCTTGAGGTCGATGCCCTCGCGCAGTCTCAGCCCCATCAGCAGCAGCTCGTCGGCCTGTTCGGATGCGCTCAACTCGCTGGTCTCGACCATGCCGTGACCGTTGGCCGAGACCAGCTCCAGCCATTTTTCAGGGCTGCGCTCGGTCGCGGTCGCGATCTTGCCTTCCGCGGTGAGCAGCCGTCCATGGGCGCCGGGTCCGATGCCGGCATAGTCGCCATAGCGCCAGTAGGTGAGATTGTGCCGGCTCTCGGCGCCGGGGCGGGCGTGGTTGGAGACCTCGTAGGCGGGCAGGCCGTGATCCTCGCAGACCTGCCGGGTCAGCTCGTAGAGTTCGGCCGATAGCTCGCCATCGGGAACGATCAGCTTGCCGGCCTTGTGCAGGCCGTAGAACGGCGTGCCTTCCTCGATCGTCAGCTGGTAGAGCGACAGATGGTCGGCGGCGAGCGAAATGGCTTCCTTGAGCTCCGCTTCCCAGGCTTGAAGCGTCTGGTCGGGCCGCGCATAGATGAGATCGAACGACATCCGCGGAAAGATCTCGCGCGCCAGGCCGATGGCTTTCAGCGCTTCGGCCCGGTCATGCAGCCGTCCAAGCCGCTTGAGGTCGGCATCGTTCAATGCCTGCACGCCCATCGACACCCGGTTGACCCCGGCGTCGCGGTAGCCGCGGAACCGGCCGGCCTCGACGCTCGACGGATTGGCCTCAAGCGTGATCTCGATGCCGTCCGGCACCAGCCAGGCTGCGCGCACGGCGTCGAGAATGGCTGCCACCGTCTCGGGCGCCATCAGCGAGGGCGTGCCGCCGCCGAAGAACATCGAGGTGACAACACGCGGACCGGAGATCTCCCGCATGGTCGCAATCTCGCGGCGGAAGGCCTCTACATAGGCCTGCTGGTCGACGCCTGCATGGCGGACATGACTGTTGAAATCGCAATAGGGGCATTTGGCCGCGCAGAACGGCCAATGCAGATAGATGCCGAAACCGGGCTTGCCGGTGTCGGGCGCAATGGCATCGGGTGTGATGCTGTCCGGGTCGATCCCGCCGGCGGTTTCGGATGCCTCGCTCACGTGGTGGGAACGCCCAGGCGCTGTTCCGCAAACAGCTTGAAGGCGCGCGCCCGGTGCGACAGCGCGGTCGGCTGACCGGGTTTCCAGCCGTGCTTTTCTTGGGCAGGCATCTCGCCGAAGGTGCGGCTGTGGCCATCGGGCCGGAACACCGGATCATAGCCGAAGCCCAAAGACCCGCGCGGCGGCCAGACCAGCACGCCCGGCGCCTCGCCGCGATAGAAGCTGGTCTCGCCCTCGGGCGTCGCCAGGCACAAGACGCTGACAAACCGGCCGGTGCGCTCGGCGTCGGTCGCAGCACCGCGGGCCTTGAGCGCATCCTCGACCTTCTGCATGGCGACCTCGAAACTGCGGCTGCCGTCAGGCAGCGTCGCCCAGTCGGCGGTGTAGACGCCCGGCGCGCCGTCCAGCGCATCCACCACCAGGCCGGAATCATCCGACAGCGCGATGAGGCCCGAGGCGCGCGCCGCGGCGAGCGCCTTGGTTGCGGCGTTCAGCTCGAAGGTGTCGCCGGTCTCCTCGGGCTCGGGCAGGCCGAGCTCGGCCGCCGACGTGACCTCGATGCCGAGCGGGCCGCACAGGTCGCGCATTTCCGAGATCTTGCCGGAATTGTGGCTGGCGACCAGGAGCGTGGTCAGCATGGCGGGGGCAGGGGTGGACATCGACATCGGCTGTTACAGCGGTCTTGCGACCGTCTCCTTCTGCAGCTCCACAAGATCGGCGATGCCGGCCTTGGCCAGCGCCATCAGTTCCAGCAGCTGCGCTTCCGAAAACGGCGCGCCCTCGGCGGTGCCCTGGATTTCGACGATGCCGCCGGAACCGGTCATGACGAAATTGGCGTCGGTCTCGGCAGCCGAATCCTCGAGATAATCGAGATCGATGACCGGCTGGGAGGCAAAGATGCCGCAGGAGACGGCGGCGACATGATCCTTGAGTACCCGCTCGGTCTTGACCATGGAGCGCGCTTCCATCCAAGTCAGGCAATCATGCAGCGCAATCCATGCGCCGGTGATCGCAGCCGTGCGTGTTCCGCCATCGGCCTGGATGACATCGCAATCCACCGTGATCTGGCGCTCGCCGAGGGCTGTGAGATCGACCACGGCGCGCAACGAGCGGCCGATCAGCCGCTGGATTTCGAGTGTCCGGCCGCCCTGCTTGCCGGCAGTCGCCTCGCGGCGCATGCGGTCGCCGGTCGAGCGCGGCAGCATGCCGTATTCGGCCGTCACCCAGCCCTTGCCGCCGTTGCGCAGCCATGGCGGAACCCGCTCCTCAAGGCTCGCCGTGCACAGCACATGGGTGTCGCCGAACTTGACCAGGCAGGATCCCTCGGCATGCTTGGACACGTTGCGCTCGAAGCTGACCGCCCGCATCTTGTCTGTCTTCCGGCCCGATGGACGCATCTTGTCTCTCCTGATGTCACATGTTGCCGCGTTCTATCGGCGCCGCTTGCCGGATGCAAAGGAAAAGCGTTCAGGCTGGGGGCCGGTCCGGTCCAGCCCGGTATGGCAAGGCTAAGGCATGGGTCTTCGCATTGCCCCTTCCGCGCTGCGCCGCAAAACCCTATATTTCCCGGCAAGGGGCCCGGAAGACCCGTCCCAGGCCCTTGCCAGCGGAGCCCTTGAGGACATTGTTGATGACCATGAACACGCCATCCATATCGGCGGATCTTGCCGGAACGCTCGATGAGCGCTCGCAGGAGATCTTTCGCGCGCTTGTGGAAAGCTACATGGAATCGGGCGATCCGCTGGGCTCGCGCAGCCTGTCGCGCATGCTGCCGATGTCGCTGTCGCCTGCCTCGATCCGCAACGTGATGAGCGATCTCGAGGATCTGGGCCTGATCTATGCGCCGCATGTCAGCGCCGGCCGCCTGCCCACGCAGAAGGGCCTGCGC
The DNA here is from genome assembly GCA_019084245.1 of Hoeflea sp. Lineage (GTDB taxonomy): Bacteria > Pseudomonadota > Alphaproteobacteria > Rhizobiales > Rhizobiaceae > Hoeflea. Next base: position 327,468 of record JAHRFE010000028.1, on the reverse strand, counting down.
TTCTTCGTCGACGCATTCATGCAGGTGGGCGACCTGCAGCCCGACATGCGCGCCACCATCGAACGCCAGGTGCATGCCGAGGATCCGAGCCGGCCGGTGGAGACGCTGCTGACCGAGGCGAGCCAGATGCTGTCGGGCATGACCCGCGGCGCGGGCCTGGTGATCGCCGCCAAGCAGGACACCGTCATCCGCCACATCGAGTTCATAAGGCTTGACCCGAAGCGGGCGCTGGTGGTGCTGGTCGGCGGCAACGACCAGGTCGAAAACCGGGTGATGGAACTGCCCGACGGTGTGACGGCCGGGCAATTGATCGAGGCATCCAACTTTCTCAACGCCCATCTGGCTGGACGCACACTCGGCGAAGTGCGCAGCGAACTCGAACGCATCACCGATGAAGTGCGCTCCGAACTCGACGTGTTGTCGCGCGATCTGGTCGAACGCGGCCTCGCCGCCTGGGCCGGCGCGCGCGAAGGCGCAAGCGCCGCCCGATTGATCGTGCGTGGCCGCGGCAACCTGCTGGAAGGCCTGTCGGCGGGCGAGGAGCTCGACCGGCTCAAGCTGCTGTTTGACGAACTCGAGCGCAAGGAAAGCCTGATCGAGCTGATGACGCTGGCCGAGGAAGGATCGGGCGTGCGCATTTTCATCGGCTCCGAGAACAAGCTGTTCTCGCTGTCGGGTTCGTCGCTGATCGTCGCCCCCTGGCGCGACAGCGAGGACAAGGTGGTGGGCGCCGTCGGCATTATCGGCCCGACCCGGCTCAACTACGCGCGGATCGTGCCGATGGTCGATTACACCGCGCAGCTGGTCTCCCGTCTCGTGCGCAAATAGCACCGCCCGATCGGCTTCGCATCAAGCTCGGGCCTTGATTTTTGCTGCCCGAACGTCGATATGCGGGACATCTCCCTAAGATTTTAATCGGAAACAGTCAGGACAAGCACACCATGAGCGATGAAAGCCAGGGCCGCGAAAACACCAAGCCACAGGCCGACGCCGCACCCAAGGATGGCGAGACCGTTACTCCCATGCAGGCCGACGACGACCCGATGGCGGCGCTGGCCGCCGATATCGAGCAGCTCAAGGATCAGCGCCTCCGGATGGCGGCCGACATGGAGAACCTGCGCCGCCGCACCGCCCGCGAGATCAGTGACGCCAAGAGCTATGCGATTTCCGGCTTTGCCCGCGACATGCTGCAGGTCTCCGACAATCTCCAGCGCGCGCTGGCGGCTGTCCCCGAACAGGCCGATGACGCGACCGACAACGGCCTCAAGACGCTGGTCGAGGGCGTCGAGCTGACCGAGCGCGCCATGGCCACCGCGCTGGAACGCCACGGCGTGCGCAAGCTCGAGCCGATGGGCCAGAAGTTCGATCCGAACTTCCACCAGGCGATGTACGAGGTGCCCAACACCGAGGTGCCCAACAACACGGTGGTCGACGTGGTGCAGCCGGGCTACGTGATCGGCGATCGCATGCTCAGGCCCGCCATGGTCGGCGTCGCCAAGGGCGGCCCGAAAGAGATGGCCGTCGCCGCCGAGCCCGGGCCGAGCCCCCAGGCCGAAAAAGACGCCTGAGGTCAACGCCGCGGGATCCGCGGGCGGGAGAGGTGACGCATGACCCTGCTCGAAATCCTTGACTATGCCGGTGTCGCGGTTTTCGCCGCCACCGGCGCGCTGGCGGCGTCGCGCAAGCAGCTCGACATGATCGGATTCATCTTTCTGGCTGCCGTCACCGGCATCGGCGGCGGCACCTTCCGCGACATCGTGCTGGGCGCCACGCCGGTGTTCTGGGTGCAAAAGCCTGAGTACCTGCTGGTCTGCGTCGGCGTCGCGGTGATCGTCTATTTCACCGCCCATCTGGTTGAATCGCGCTACCGCCTGCTGCTCTGGCTCGACGCGGTCGGACTGTCGGCCTATTCGGTGATGGGCGCCGCAAAGGGGCTGGCGCTGTCGGGCTCCCCGATCGTGGCGCTGGTCACCGGCATGATGACGGCGACGCTCGGCGGCATCCTGCGCGATCTGTTGTCGGGAGAACCCTCGGTGCTGATGCGCCCGGAAATCTATGTGTCCGCCGCACTCGCCGGCGCCGGCGGCTTCATTGCCGCAAGCCTCATCGGCGCGCCGCTGATCGCCGCCTCGCTCGCGGGCGTCATTCTGGCCTTCGCCGTGCGCGGCGGCGCCATCCGCTACGGCTGGGCCTTCTCACCCTACAAACCCCGGCCAGGCCGTCCGCCCGAAGACGTGATGTAGATCAGGCGAGCCCCGCCTCGCTTGCGGCGTCCTTGAGCGAAAGCTGTGGCCGCGGCCCGATCTGCTGGATCACCAGGCCGGCGGCGAGGCTGCCGAGCCTGCCGCAGACATCGAGCGGCTTGCCCTGCGCATAGCCATGCAGGAAGCCCGCGGCATAGAGGTCGCCGGCGCCGGTGGTGTCGACAACTTCATCGACCGGATAGGCCGCCACGTCGAATCGTTCGCCGCCCGAGAGGATCAGCGAGCCGAGTTCGGAGCGGGTGATGACGGCAAGCCGGCAATCCTTGCCCAGTTGCCGCGCCGCATCCTCGAAGTCGTCGGTTTCGTAGAGCGATTTCACTTCGTCGGAATTGGCGAACACGATGTCTATCGTACCCGAACGCATCAGCTCCAGGAATTCATCGCGGTAGCGGCCGACGCAGAACGGATCCGACAGGGTGATGGCCATTTCGCGGCCGTGCTTGTGGCCGATCTCGGCGGCGAGCCGGATGGCTTCCTTGGCGCGCGGCGGATCCCACAGATAGCCCTCGAAATAGGTGACCTTCGACTCCGCCACCACATCGGCCTCGATGTCCTCGGGCCCAAGCTCGACGCAGGCGCCGAGATAGGTGTTCATCGAGCGCTCGCCATCGGGCGTGACGAAGATCATCGACCGGGCGGTGGGTGGCGTGCCGTCGAGCGGCGGGGTCGCGAAATGCACGCCCTGGGCGCGAATGTCATGGGTGTAGATCTGGCCCAGTTGATCGGCCGAAACCTTGCCGAAATAGGCCGAGCGTCCGCCAAAGCTGGCGATCCCGGCCGCGGTGTTGCCGGCGCTGCCGCCCGATGCCTCGATCGCCGGTCCCATGCGCGAATACAGAAGTTCGGCGCGGTCCGCGTCGATCAGGTTCATCGCACCCTTGATGATATCGTTGTCGACGAGGAACGACTCGTCGCAGCGGGCGATGATGTCGACAATGGCGTTGCCGATGCAAAGGACGTCAAACTTGCTCATGAGATGGTTCCGCTTGGCTGGCTCGTGTGGTCTTGTCAGGGAGCTTCATAGCGGTTTGGCGCTCTATTGGAACCCTCGGCTGCGCAAAATCCGCACATCCTGGCTCGCGTCTCTTAGGTTCTGTGCGAACCGAAACCGGTGCAGCCGGCGCTGAATTCCGTCGGACAGTCCTGAAAATGAAATCGCGAGCCGAAACCGGCAGTGAATCAGGCCTCGAACAAGCGCGGGCGCAGGAATTCGGCAAGATTTTCCAGAAATCTCTGTTTCTGCGGGCTGTTCAGGGCATCGCCGATTTCGCCCAGAACCGCCGAGATCAAGGTTTTCTGGACCCCGCAAAACCAAGCCGGCGGCTTGGCGATCTTTTTCTCGAGCAGAAACGAGGAGCCGAGACAGGACTGGCAGATTTCATTGGCCCAGCACTTGCCGCAGGTCTCGTGATAGTCCTTTCCGTTCTCGACGAATTTTTTCGAGATCCGCGAGTAGCGGTCCTGATCCCACTCCTTGCCGATGAAGCCGTAGGAGGTTTCCGCCGATTCCAGCAGATAGCAGGGAAATGCCTCGCCGTCGTAATTGACCGCCATGAAACTCCGGCCCGCGCCGCAGACATGGGAATTCTTCGTCCGGTTGACGAAGCCGTCGATGACGAACTGGATGCCGCGCAGCAAAAACGGATCGTCCGACAGGAAGGACCGGATGCACGCGCGCGCAACCTCCGAGAAATCGCGGGACACCGCCTCGATCTCGGCATAGGCGCCTTCGCCGTGCCAGGAGCCGAGCGCCAAAGTGATCTGCATCTCCCGCACGCCGAGGCCAAGCAAATGGGCGACCACATCCTTGACGCCGACGCCGTTCTGGTAGTGGGTTCGGGTGTAGACCGCCTCCACCGCCACCGGACTGCCAAATTGCTGGAATTTGGCAATCGTGTCGGAGACCTTGGCGTAGGAGCCACGGCCTCCCGAGAACGGACGCAGAGTGTCATGGATGCTCTGGTTGCCGTCCATGCTGACCAGGACATAAAAGTTCTTCAACGCGAAGAAGGCGATCATCTCATCGGTCACAAGAGTGCCGTTGGTCACGATCACGAAGGATGGCGTTGGAAAGCCGAGTTCAGTGCATTTCTCTTCGACATACTCGACGGTGAGGCAAATTTCGCGGAACGCAAGCGCGGGCTCGCCGCCCAGGAATTTCACGCTCTTCAATCCGTCCCGGGAGAGGAGCAACGCCCGGTCAATGGCTGCCCGGCAGGTCTCGGGGAGCATGATCTTCCTGGATTTGTTCAGATCCTCGGCATAGCAATAGGAACAGGCCAGATTGCAGATCTGGCTGATGTTGAGCACCAGATCCTTCAATCCGGCGTCGCCGCGTGTCGTCGGGCCGGGCGGCGGTTGCTTGCCCTCGATGAAGCTTTCAAAGAAGCTGCGCGCGGCGGCCTCATAGGGTTTTTCGCCGGGCAGGTTCTTTGAAAACGCATCGGATCGGAAATCTTCGAGTTCCGCGATCACCGCGCCGGGCGCCTCGAATATCGTGCAGACCTCCGGCAAGAAGATATAGTCGCCCTGCGACCCGGACACGATGGTGAACCGGCCTTTCGCTGCGTCATTTCGTACGGGCTGCGGCGCGGTGCCGCTTGGAATCGAAGGGGACATGGCGCTCTTCCATTTTCAAAAACGGGTGACCCGGTGCGGCGGCCGATGGATGTCGACCGCCGCCGAGGCAATGGTGTCAGCCGCAGCCGATCCCGCCGCAATTGGCCCGCGTTGCCGCCGCAAGCTCGGAGAGCTTGTTGATGTCATCGGCGCTCATGGCGGCGATGGCTTCCTTGTTCGCCATCAGCGCGCGGATCGGTCCCGCTCCAATGGCTTCGGCGACTTTCTCGATGTCCCTGCCCGACAGATGGGACAGGTCCGGTGCATCTCTGGATCCCATATTTCGCTCCCTGTGTTCGATGAACCTGGATATGGGCCCGGTTCGAACAGGCCGGACCCATCGCAATGGTAGCATGCCTCAAAGGCGAAATAAACTTATAGTAGAAATAAATTATAAATACAACCGAATACAAACGACCCGTTGAATCCTCCGCGTCGCAGAAACGACTGCGCAGACCATCAACAAGATGGGGCGGGATGCCGGGCGTGGGGAAGGGTTCGAATATCCTGAACGGCGGGGATCAGCCCGGGCCTTACTCGGCCAGCCGCCGCTTGAGTTCATACAGCGCCTCAAGCGCATCGCGCGGCGTCATGTCGTCGGGATTGAGAGCCGTGAGATAAGTATCCGATGCAGACGGTCCCTTGGCGGTCTTCGCGGGCGCCCGGTTCACCGGGACGGCAAACAGCGGCAGATCGTCGATCAGCCGTGTCGCCGGATTTTCCCGCTCGGTCGATTCGAGCAGGTCGAGCACTTCGCGGGCCCGCGCCACCACGGCGTCGGGAAGTCCGGCGAGCCGCGCCACCTGGATGCCGTAGGAGCGGTCGGCCGCACCCGGTCCGACCTCGTGCAGGAACACCACGTCGCCCTGCCATTCCTTGACCTTCATGGTGGCGTTGGAGAGCCGCGGCAGCTTGTCCGACAGCGCGGTCAACTCGTGGAAATGGGTGGCGAACAGGCCGCGGCAGCGGTTTTCGGCGTGCAGGTGCTCGACCGCCGCCCAGGCGATCGACAGCCCGTCGAAGGTCGCAGTGCCGCGGCCGATCTCGTCCAGGATCACCAGTGAGCGCGGGCCGGCCTGGTTGAGGATCGCCGCCGTCTCGACCATCTCGACCATGAAGGTCGAGCGCCCGCGCGCCAGATCGTCCGACGCCCCGACGCGGGAGAACAGCCGGTCGACCGCGCCGATATGGGCCGCCCCCGCCGGCACGAAGGAGCCCATCTGCGCGAGAATCGCAATCAGCGCGTTTTGTCTCAGAAATGTCGACTTGCCGCCCATGTTGGGACCGGTCAGCAGCCAGATCGCGCCGCCTTCCGGGCTGCCCTCGGGCGGCGAGAGATCGCAATCATTGGCGACGAAGGGCTGCGCCGCCTGGCGGCGCAGCGCCTGCTCGACCACCGGATGCCGCCCGGCCGTGATCTCGAAGGCGAGGCTGTCGTCGACGCGTGGCCTTGCATAGCCCTGCTCCTGGGCAAGCTCGGCCAGCGCCGCCGTCACGTCGATCACCGACAGCGCGTCGGCGGCGGCCTTGATCGCGTCGGCATGGGACACCGCAAGCAGCACCAGCGCGTCGAAGGCCGCCAGTTCGATGGTCAGGGCCTCGCCCGCCGCATTGGCGATGCGGGTTTCGAGATCGGACAGTTCCGTGGTGGTGAAGCGCATGGCGTTGGCCATGGTCTGGCGGTGGATGAAGCGCGCTCTTGCCGCGTCGCCCTCGGTCAGCGGCCCGGCGTTCTGGGCGGTGACCTCGATGAAATAGCCCAGCATGTTGTTGTGCTTGATCTTGAGCGAGCGCACGCCGGTTTCCTCGGCGTAGGAAAGCTGCAGCCCGGCGATCACGCGGCGCGACTGGTCGCGGAGCGCCCGGAGCTCGTCGAGCTCGGCGGAATAGCCGGCGCGGACAAACCCACCATCGCGCTTCATCAGCGGCAGTTCGTCATCCAGCGTTTCGGACAATTGCGCGGCGATCTCGCCGGGAAGCGCCTCAAGCGCCGTCACTGCGCGCGCCAGATGCTCGGGCGGATCACCGGCGGCAAACAATTTGGCTATGTCGCCTGCGGCTTTCACGCCGGTCAGGATTGCGCCCAGATCGCGCGGGCCGCCGCGATTGAGCGCCAGCCGCGAGAGTGCGCGCGGCATGTCGGCCACGCCCTTCAGCGCCCGCCGGAGCGTGTCGGTCAGCGCCTGTTCTGCCATCAGCCAGGAGATGCCGTCGAGCCTTGCGTTGATGGCGGCCGGATCGGTCAGCGGCGCCATCAGCCATTCGGCGAGCTTGCGGCCGCCACCGCCGGTCACGGTGCGGTCGATGGCCTTGATCAGGCTGCCCTGGCGCTCGCCCGAGAGCGTGCGCACCAGCTCCAGATTGGCCCGCGTCGCCGGATCGATGAACATCCGCGCGCCGTCGCTGTCGCGCGCGGGCTTGCCCAGCGGCGGGCGTTCGGAGATCTGGGTCTTTTCGACATAGGCGATGACGGCTGCTGCTGCGGCGAGTTCGGCGCGCGAAAAACTGCCGAAGCCGTCGAGAGACCCCACCTCGAAGAAGCGCGCAATCCGCCCCTCGGCGGTGGCGCTGTCGAACAGAACCGCCGGCTGTGGCGAGGCCACCCGTCCGATCTGGTCGATCAGCGGCCGGATTTCGGGATCGTGGAACACGTTCTCCGCGACGATCAGCTCGCTCGGCTCGACCCGGGCGATATCGGCCAGAAGCCGCGCGGCGCGGCTCTCCGTGACATGGAAGGCGCCGGTGGAAATGTCGATCCAGGCGAGCCCGAACTGCGCCTCGCCTGAACCCTTGATCCGCGCCAGCGCCATCAGGAAGTTGGACTGCGACGGATCGAGCAGCCTCTCCTCGGTCAGCGTTCCGGGCGTCACCAGTCTTGTGACGTCGCGCCGCACGACCGATTTGGCGCCGCGCTTCTTGGCCTCGGCGGGATCCTCGGTCTGCTCGCAGACCGCCACCTTGAAGCCCAGCGAGATCAGCTTCTGCAGGTAATCGTCGGCGGCATGCACCGGCACGCCGCACATCGGAATGTCCTGGCCCAGATGCTGGCCGCGTTTGGTCAGCGTGATGCCGAGCGCGCGCGAGGCGTCGACCGCGTCTTCGAAGAACAGTTCGTAGAAATCGCCCATCCGGTAGAACAGAAGCGAATCCGGATTGTTCGCCTTGATCTCGATGAACTGCTCCATCATCGGCGTCGCCGTGGCGCGGCTTTCCGCCGTGGCGAGCTGGGCCGTCGTCAGCGTGGCGGGAGGGAGCGGGTTTTCGGCGTTCAAGGGGAGGGGCCTGCCTTGGTTTTTCAGTGGTTTGCGATGTAAGCTTCAGCGGACGGTCGGCTTTACACGCCGCGCCAACCACCCTAACGGTGGGACGAGGACAAAGACAACAGGGTTGAGGCGCCGTTCACACGGTCGCCCACAACGGGATGGAACAATGCCAGACACCGACAAGCCAGATCGCTCGTTTTCCGCGGTAACCGACCAGGAGGCGCTGGATTTCCACGCCCGCGGCAGGCCCGGCAAGCTCGAAATCAACCCGACCAAGCCGATGTCGACCCAGCGCGACCTGTCGCTCGCCTATTCGCCCGGCGTCGCGGTTCCGGTCAAGGCCATCGCCGAGGATCCATCGCGGGCGTTTGACTACACCGCCAAGGGCAATCTGGTCGCGGTGATCTCCAACGGCACCGCCATTCTGGGGCTTGGCAATCTCGGCGCGCTGGCCTCCAAGCCGGTGATGGAAGGCAAGGCGGTGCTGTTCAAGCGCTTCGCCGATGTCGATTCCATCGATCTCGAAGTCGACACCGAGAACGTTGACGAGTTCATCAACTGCGTGCGTTTCCTGGGCCCGAGCTTCGGCGGCATCAATCTCGAGGACATCAAGGCGCCCGACTGTTTCATCATCGAGCAACGCCTGCGCGAGATCATGGACATTCCGGTGTTTCACGACGACCAGCACGGCACCGCGATCATCGCCGTTGCCGGCCTGATCAACGCGCTGCACCTGACCGGCCGCGATCTCAAGACCACGAAGCTCGTCTGCAATGGCGCGGGAGCTGCGGCGATCGCCTGTATCGAGCTGCTCAAGGCAATGGGGTTTGCGCCCCAGAATGTTACCTTGTGCGACACCAAGGGCGTGATCTTCAAGGGCCGCACCGAGGGCATGAACCAGTGGAAATCGGCCCATGCGATCGAAACCCCGGCGCGCGGGCTCGCCGAGGCCATGGAGGGCGCCGACGTGGTGCTCGGCCTGTCGGTCAAGGGCTCGCTGACCGAAGCCATGATCCGCGCGATGGCGCCCAATCCGATCATCTTCGCCATGGCCAATCCGGACCCGGAAATCACGCCCGAGGAAGTGGCCCGCATCCGCAATGACGCGATCATGGCCACCGGCCGTTCGGATTATCCCAACCAGGTCAATAATGTGCTGGGCTTTCCCTATATCTTCCGCGGCGCGCTCGATGTCCGGGCCTCGACGATCAACGAGGAGATGAAGATCGCCGCCGCCAATGCGCTGGCGGCACTCGCCCGCGAGGATGTGCCCGACGATGTCGCGGCCGCCTACCAGGGGGTGCGGCCGCGCTTCGGCCCGCAATACATCATCCCGGTGCCGTTCGATCCGCGCCTGATTTCGGCCATTCCGGTCGCGGTCGCGAAGGCTGCGATGGATTCGGGCGTGGCGCAGAAGCCGATCCTCAACATGGACGCCTATGCGCAGGAACTGTCTGCCCGGCGCGATCCGATCGCCTCGACGCTGCAACGGCTCTATGAACGGGTCCGCCGCCATCCCAAGCGGGTGGTCTTTGCCGAGGGCGAGGAAGAGCAGGTGATGCGCGCCGCCGTCTCCTATGTGAACCAGCGGCTCGGCACCGCCTGCCTGCTCGGTCGCGAGGAGCAGATGCGCGAAACCGCCAGGCTCGCCGGCATCGATCTCGACCGGCCGGGCATCGAACTGGTCAATGCCCGGGTGTCGCGCCGGGTCGAGGCCTACACCGATTATCTCTACGCACGGCTGCAGCGCAAAGGCTATCTGCACCGCGACTGCCAGCGGCTGATCAACACCGACCGCAACCATTTCGGCGCCTGCATGGTGGCGCTGGGCGACGCTGACGCCATGGTGACCGGCACCACGCGCAACTATTCAACCGCGCTTGAGGACATTCTCCGCTGCATCGACGTCAGGCCCGGTCACCGGACCATCGGCGTGTCGCTGGCCCTGTGCCGTGGCCGCACCGTGTTCGTGGCCGACACGGCGGTGATCGACATGCCCAATTCCGAGGAACTGGCCGACATCGCCGAGGAGGCCGCCGGCATGGCGCGGCGGCTCGGCTACGAGCCGCGGGTGGCGATGCTGGCCTATTCCACCTTCGGCCACCCGACGGGCGAACGCTCGGAACGGGTCCGCGAGGCGGTCAGGATCCTCGACAAGCGCCGGGTCGATTTCGAGTATGACGGCGAAATGGCCGCCGACGTGGCGCTCAATCCGCAGGTGATGGAGCAATATCCGTTCTGTCGGCTTTCGGGCACCGCCAATGTGCTGGTCATGCCCGCCTTCCACTCGGCCTCGATCTCGACCAAGATGTTGCAGGAACTGGGCGGCTCCACCGTCATCGGACCGCTGCTCGTCGGGCTCAACAAATCGGTGCAGATCGTCTCGATGGGCGCCAAGGACTCCGACATCGTCAACATGGCGGCGATCGCCGCCTACAACGCCGCGAGTTGAGAAAGCTCAGGCCGGATCCAGGCGAATGACCGGGCGTCAGGTTTCCCGAGCCCGGTCATGCTTCGCCTTCAAGCAGCAAAGCGGGAGGCGTCGGCGCCGTAATGGTTGATGTAGCGGCCGTTGATCTGCTTGACCGGCAGCATCACCAGCACATCGGTGGTGCGGAAGGCGAGATCGACCACCGCCTCGGATGAGACCAGCGCGCCGACCCGGAGATAGCCCTTGACCAGCGGCGGCATCGCGGCGATCGCCGCACGCGGATTGATCGCCTCGACAGGCATCATGTCCATCGACAGGCCGCGGCCGGCAATGGCGCGGACGCTCCAGTCTGCGTTCGCTGCCGCGGTCTGGTTGAGGAACGACAGCGCCAGCGCATGCGCATAGGGCCTGTCGCCCGGAAACGAGGCGCATCCGAACATCACATCGACATCATGGTTGAGCGCGTAGGCCCAGTTGCCCTGCCACAGCGCTTCGAGCGTCCGGCGGGTGCGGTATTCGCGCAGCACGCAGGAGCGGCCAAGCTCGAGAAAGCGCTTGTCGGGATTGCGTCCGACCAGGTCCATCACATCGAATTCGCTTTGCGAGTAAAACCCGTCATGGCGCGCCGCCACTTCCTGCCTGAGCAGCCTGTAGGTGCCGACGATCTGCTCCTCGGTGTCCCCTGCGAGCGCCGTATCGAGCACAATCAGGTGATCGCAATAGCGGTCGATGGTGTCATAGTCGCGTTTCTGCATCATCGCTTCGGCGGGAAGCTGCGCACCCATTTCCTCGACAAAGACCCGGTAACGGATCGCTTGCGCCGCTTCGACTTCGCTCAGGGAAGCCGCCAGACGCACTTCCAGAGATCCGATGCGTCCGAGGATCGGGTTCGCCGGTTGAAACTTCGCGACCGGTGCGAGGAAGGGCTTTGACAAAGGCCGTTGCACGTGCGTTTCCATGGGTGTTCTCCCGCTTGGGTTATGGCGGGGTTCAACCATGATTCTGCGACATCCGAGTGACATTTGCCATCCCGTATATGGTCGCATCAAGGTATTTACGTGTTTTGCTGCATCCAGCGCGCAGTGGAGACCTTCGAGCGATGCCGGAGATTTACACTTTCACAGTGTAACTCTCAGCCTGCAGCACGCGATCTTTTGCGCGCAGTGACGGTCGCAAGCTGCAGGAGCCAGTCCGGATCGACCGGTTTTTCCGCGTGGCCATCGGCGCCGGCGGCAAGCAGACTGTCGCGGGTCGAGGCCTGCCCATCGGCCGACAGCACGATCACTGGAAGCCGCGACAGCTGGCCTGCGGCCTCCTCGGCGCGGATCTGGAGAATCGCGCTGCGGCCATCAAGCTCCGGCATCGACAGATCGGTGATGACGAGATCATAGCCAGGCACGCCGCCTGGACGCTCCATGGCTTCGCTGACCAGGTCGCGGCCGTTTTCGACAACGGTCACCCGATGTCCCTGGCGGGCCAGCATCTTGCGCACCACCAGCGCATTGACCGGGTCATCTTCTGCCAGCAGAATATCCAGCGTGGGATTGTCCGAGGAGCGTTCGAGCACCGCGGGGCGCTGCCTGGCGCTCAGCCTGTCGCGGTCATCCCGGTCATCACGGCGGGTCAGCACATTGACGAGCGATTCGCGCCGCACCGGCCGCACCAGCCAGGCATCGGCTCCGTGAACGGCATGTTTTTCCAGATCGCGGCTGTCCTCGGGCGCAATCACCAGGGTGCGGGCAATGCCGGTGGCAAATTCCGCCGGCGCCGCCGCGAGCAGCGCCTCGGCGCGGTCGGCAAGCCGCCGGTCGACAATGATGTCGCTGAGCGGCGTGCCCGAGCGGTAGAGCCGTGTGAGCGCCGTCATCATGGTGTCGGCATCATCGGCGGTCTCGGCAATGCCGCCGAGATCCCGGATGGTCCACATCAGCGCCGTCGAAACCGGACCCCGGGGGGCGATCACCAGCACGGTGCGGTCGGCCAGCGGTCCCTGCACCGGCTTGCCGGCTTCGGGTTCGGCAAGCTCCCGGACCGGCACGGAGAACTGGAAGGTGCTGCCCTGCCCAAGCCTTGAGGTGACGCCGATGCGCCCGCCCAGCGCCGCCACGATTCGCGCCGAGATCGACAGGCCGAGACCGGCGCCGCCCTGCTTGCGGGTCGGGCCGTTGTCGGCGCGTTCGAATTCGTTGAAGATCCGCTCCTTGTCGGCGTCCTTCAGGCCCGGACCGGTGTCCGAGACGATGAAGGCCAGCTGTGAGTCCTGCCGCCCGACCTCGATCAGCACACCGCCGCTCTCGGTGAACTTGATGGCGTTGCCAACCAGATTGAACAGGACCTGGCGCAAGCGGCCAATATCGGAAGTGATCTTCCGCGGTGCCTCGGGCGCGATGTGGACGGCGATCTCGATGCCCTTTTCATGGGCGCGCGACGCCATCAGTTCGCACACCCCGTTGACCAGTTCCTCAAGGTCGCCCTCTTCATGGCGCAGATGCAGCCGTCCGGCCTCGATCGAGGTGACGTCGAGCAGATCCTCGATCAATGACAGCAGCGACTGGCCGGATTCGCGCGCGGTCTTGAGATAGCTCGCCTGCTCGGGTGTGGTCTCGGTCTGCTCCAGCAGATGGGTCATGCCCAGAATACCGTTCAGCGGTGTGCGGATCTCGTGGCTGACAGTGGCGAGGAATCGCGACTTGGCATGGTTTGCGGCTTCCGCCTTTTCCCGCGCCTCGACCAGTTCGGCCTCCGCCTTGCGCGCCGCGGTGACATTGCGGCCGATGCAATTGACGAACAGCTCGCCCGACGAGGGATCGCGCGAGGCGGTTTCATGCCAGGTCCAGATGGTCTGGGTGTCACCTTCGCCCAGCACCAGTTCGCGCGCGCCGGTTGTCTCGTTTTCCACCGGCTCGATGCCCGCCATGGCAAGCGTCAGCCCGGCGGGGTTGTCCGAGCCAGTCACTGTCCGGAAGGTCTCGTTGGCATAGACGATGCGGCCATCGAGGTTGCAGGCAACGACCATGTCGCCGAGCGCGTCGAAGACCGTGGCCAATTGCCCGGAAAATTCGCCCAGTTCCCAGTTGCGGTCGATATCGCGTTCGGCAAGCGCTGCCTTTTCGGCCATGGCGCGGGCCGGATGTCCCGATGGGGCGTGCTTGACGGAGCGCTGCAGGAGGGGCATTGCGGCGTAGACCGCCAGCCCAGCGACCGAGGCAAGCAGCAGCGCCGGCGCGTTGAACGCCACCGAAAGCGCCGTCGCGGCCATCGCGGCCGAGACGGCAAACAGCGCCCCGGAGGCCGAACCCGGCGTGCCGATTTCTCGGTGGTTGCCATGCGCAAACTCGCCAGGAACGGGATAGTGCACCGGCGGAATGACATCCGGGGCCTGATGCGGCGCGGAGATGTGCCGGCCCAGCGGCTGGTTCAGGGCCTGGTGAAGTGCGTCCTGGAGTCGTCGCGGTTCTGTGCTCATGGGCCCGTGATAGCACGGGCCCGGTAAGCAAAGTTTTTGTCAAAAGCCTCGAATTTTAACGATCACGCATTTGTCTGTTTCATATTGACCACGACGCGGCCGCGGATTTTGCCGTCGATGATGGCATGTGCCGCATCGACAATGCCGTCAAAGCCCACTTCGCTCGACAGCGCCTCGAGCTTGGCGATGTCGAGATCCTGAACCAGTCGCGACCAGGCTTCCTGGCGGAGCGCGAGCGGTGCCATCACCGAATCGATGCCCAGCAGCGAGACGCCGCGCAGGATGAACGGCGCGACCGATGAAGGCAGATCCATGCCCTGCGCCAGGCCGCAGGCAGCGACTGCGCCGCCATAGGAGGTCATCGACAGCACGTTCGCCAATGTGTGGCTGCCGACAGCATCGATGCCGCCTGCCCAGCGTTCCTTGGCGAGCGGCTTGGCCGGGCCCGACAATTCGTCGCGATGAATGATTTCCGACGCGCCGAGGCTCTTGAGGAAATCCGCCTCCTCGGTGCGGCCGGTGGAGGCAATCACCTCGTAGCCGAGCTTGCCGAGCAGGGCGATCGCCACCGTTCCGACGCCGCCATTGGCGCCGGTGACCACCACCGGGCCGCGATCCGGCGTGATGCCGTGGCGTTCGAGCGCCATCACCGAGAGCATGGCGGTGTAGCCGGCGGTGCCGATCGCCATCGCCGAGCGGCCATCCATGCCTTCGGGCATCGGGATCAGCCAGTCGCCCTTGAGCCGGGCGTAGGCCGCGTAGGCTCCGGTGTGGGTCTCGCCGACGCCAAAGCCGTTGAGGATCACCGTGTCGCCGGGCTTGAAGCGGGCATTGTCCGACCGCACCACCGTGCCGGCGCAGTCAATCCCCGGCACCATCGGCCAGCGCCGCACCACCGGACCCTTGCCGGTGATCGCCAGCCCGTCCTTGTAGTTGATGGTGGTCCACTCGACCTCGACGACGACGTCGCCCTCCATCAGGTCCTCAAGGCCAAGCTCGGTCACGTTGACCGACATCACCTTGTTCTCGTCGCGGGTGAGCAGAATGCCCTTGAAACGGTCTTGCATGGAAGCTCCTCATGATGTGTGGGTCCAGACTGACCCGCCCCGGCCCCAAGATCAAGGCCGGATCCGTCAGGTCATTTGCGAGTTTTGCGGTCTTTGAGGACCACGATCAGCTCATCAAGAACGATCATTGCGGCACCGACGCTGATGAAGCTGTCGGCAAGATTGAACACGGCAAAGGACCAGGTTTCGGTGTGAAACAGGATATAGTCGACCACGTGACCATAGACTGCCCGGTCGATCAGGTTGCCGAGCGCGCCGCTGATGATCAGCGCGAAACCGAAATGCGCAATCGGCCGGCCGGGCGGATTGCGCCACCACAGATAGGAAACGAAGACGATCACCACCGCCGTCAACGCCAGCAGCCAGGTATCGGGCATGTCGCGCAGCAGGGAAAACGCAATGCCCTCGTTCCAGGTGCGGTAGAGCGCCAGCATCGGGATCACCGGCACCATCTCGTGAAACGGCAGCCGGGTTTCCACCAGCCATTTGATCACCTGGTCGAGCGCGACAGCACCCGTCACCAGCGACACCATGGGGAAAATCCGGCTCATCATGGAGTGGCGCTGCGAAGTCGGGGTCACGGGGCGGGGTCTCCCAGATCGAGACAATGCCGCCGCGCTTCAAATAGCATCACGCCGGTGGCAATAGCCAGGTTGAGCGAATCGGCCCGGCCGGCCTGGGGAATCCGCGCGAGCTTGCCGCAGGCGTCCGCCAGCGTCTCGGGCAGGCCCGCCTGCTCATTGCCCATCAGCAGCACCACCGGTTGGCCCTTGTAGCCGATGGTGCGGTAATCGACGCTGCCCTTGAGGTGGCTGCCGACCAGCAGGGGGGACGTTTTCTTCGACCAGGCGAGAAATTCCTTCTCCGAGGTCCGCACCAGCGGCACCGCGAAGATCGAGCCCATGGTGGCGCGCACCGTTTCGGTGGAAAACGGATCGACCGTGTCGCCGATCAGCATCACGCCCGCAGCCCCTGCCGCATCCGCCGTGCGGATGATGGTGCCGAGATTGCCGGGATCGCGCACCCGGTCGAGCGCCACCCATGTCTCATCCGGCTTGAGCCTCACCGCATCGAGCGCCGTGACGCGGCTCTCGAACACCGCGATGACGGCCTGCGGATTGTCGCGGCGCGTGATCGCGGTCAGCACCTTGTCGGTGACTTCGAGCACCAGCCCGCCGCGCGCCACCGTCAGCGCTGCGATCTTCTCGACCTGCGCCTTGCCGCGCTGGCCCTTGGCGTAGATGAGCGTGCGGATCGCCCAGCTGAGCTCGATCGCGTCAATCACCAGCTTCAGGCCTTCGGCCAGGAAGGTTCCGGTCTCGTCGCGGTGCTTCTTCATCGACAGCGCGCGGATGTCCTTGATCACCGGATTGGACAGGCTGGTGATCTCCTTCACTTGCCCCACCCGTCCGGCCCCGGTCTGTGTCTGGTGATCGCTCATTGCGGCAGCCACCGTGCAAACAGCGAGGTCGACAGCGCGCGGCAATCGGCCGGATCGGGCTTGCCGCTCTCGCGGATGATCAGCTCGCCCGATTCCACCCGGCCGCCGGCGCCGCGCATGGTTTCGCGCATCAATTCGTGGATCGAGTAGAACGAGGCGCGGATCGAGTACGCCGTCAGCACCAGACCCACCGGCTTCGGACTCAGAAGCTCGCGGCAGATGTCGAGCATCAGCGGCAGGTGCTCGAACAATTGCCAGACCTCGCCATTGGGTCCGCGGCCGAATTTCGGCGGATCGGTGAGGATGATGTCGTAGCGGCTGCCGCGGCGCTCTTCCCGCGCGATGAACTTCATCGCGTCCTCGCAGATCCAGCGGATAGGCTTGTCCTCGAGCCTGGCCAGCGTCTGGTTCTCGCGCGCCCAGCCAATGGCTTTCTTCGAAGCGTCGACATGGGTGACTTCGGCGCCCGCCTTTGCCGCCACCAGCGAGGCGACGCCGGTATAGCCGAACAGGTTGAGCACCTTGAGCGGTCGTTTGGTCTCGGTGATCCGGTCCGCCATCCAGCGCCAGTGCGCGATCTGTTCGGGAAACACGCCGACATGCCGGAACGAGGTCAGCCGTCCGTGAAAATCGACGCCGAGCAGTTTCATCGGCCAGGTCTCGCCCAGCGGCACGTTCGGAAACGCCCAGCGCCCGATCCCGTCCTCGTCCATGTCGCCGGTAAACACCGCATCCGCCCGGTCCCAGACGCCATCGGCGAGGCCCCGCGCCCACAACGCCTGCGCCTCGGGGCGGACAATGCGGAGGCTTCCATATTGCTCGAGCTTCTCGCCCTGTCCCAAAACGTTCACGCCCGTGTCGAGGAGCTGGTAGCCGTCCTCGCTGCCGGTCTCGAGAATGAGTGGCACCGTCTGGGCGGGCAGGGGTCCGGTCCGGGTGTTTAGTGGCCGGATCGGTGCTTGCGGCTTGCCCGCGACATCCGGCCCACGCTTGTCAAACACCGGCGCGGTGTACATGGGCCGCGATTGTGCGGGCTCCGCGTGCGCGGCGCTCTGCCGAGTCGGCTTGACGCGCTCCGCCTTGGCCATCGGCGCTGCGCCGCGGCCCGGCTTGCCGCGCTGCTTGCCCGCCGGTTTGCCGTCCGCCTGTTTCGATGGACCGCCGCGTCGGGACTGTGGAGAGCGCTTGTCCGCCAATGGGGAAAAATCCTGGTCAATCTTGATGAGGCCGGGCCGGAAATGGCGGCATGACCCCGTGATTTCATGGTCGGATGGACATAGCAATCCGATCTCCACTTGGCAAAGCCGTTTTCGCTTTGCATAGATAGGGCGGCAATCAGGGAGGAGATATCACCGTGGAAATGAACGGCGAAGAACGCATCGCGGCGCCGCGCCAGCTTGTCTGGGACGCGCTCAACGATCCCGAGATCCTGCGCGCATGCATCCCGGGCTGCCAGGAACTCGAAAAGATCTCGGACACGGAACTGGCGGCCGTCGTCAAGGTCAAGATCGGCCCGGTGTCGGCGACATTCAAGGGCGAGGTGACGCTGGAAAACATCAACGCGCCGGAAAGTTACACCATCGCGGGTGAAGGCAAGGGCGGCATTGCCGGCTTCGCCAAGGGCGGCGCCGATGTGAAGCTGGTCGAGGACGGCGCCGAGACCATGCTTTCCTATGTGGTCAACGCCCAGGTCGGCGGCAAGCTCGCCCAGCTCGGCTCCCGCCTGATCGATTCAAGCTCGAAGAAGCTGGCCGGCCAGTTTTTCACGAAATTCAACGAGGTGGTGAGCGAGAAGGCCGCGGAGGTGTGACGGCACCACGGTCGCATTCGGACAAGAACCGTTGCAAAGCGCGCGCTCTGCAACGGCGCTTGGGGGCAGTCCGGTATTGCTCCGATTGTTGTACCCCAGCCTATTTGCGGCTGGCCTTCATCATCCACAATTGCTGCTCATGCCATCCGAGACGGTCGGTCAGCATGCCCGCGGATGGCTCATCACCGGCTTCCTGTGCGAGAGCGATGGCCTCGCGCAGTTCAGTGGCCAGGGCCTCGTGTGCCGCGATCAGGGCGTCCATCATCTCTGCTGCGGAATGGGCCGGCGCTGGATCTTCCTTGGCGAGCGCCACCAATTCGCTGAGCGAGCCGGGCGCATAAGCGCCGATCGAGCGGATCCGCTCCGCAATCGGGTCCAGCGCGCTCCAGAGGTTGCGGTACTGCTCCTCGAACAAGGCATGATGCTGGAGAAACCCGGGGCCTTCGACGTTCCAGTGATAGCCGTGGGTCTGAACATAGAGGCCGAAGGTCTGGCCCAGGATGCGGTTCAGGCTGTCGATATGGGAGTTTGTCATGGCTGTGGCCCTTTCAGGATGTCAGTGAAATCGGTTTGAACCGCCGTGGCCGGCAAGGCAGGCCACGGCAGAATGCTCAAAGTTCGCGGGTCGAGAAATACCAGTCGACGGTGGTGTATCCCTCGCCGGCGCGGGCCATGGCGGCCTCGGGCGTTGCCGGGGTCGGCACGATCACGGGCTCGCCGGGGACCCAGTTTTCTGGCATTGCGCAGCTGTTCTCATCGGCAGTCTGCATCGCAACCAGCAAGCGGTAGATTTCGGCCACCGACCGGCCTGCGTTCATCGGGTAATAGACCATCGCGCGCAGCACGCCGTTGGGGTCGATGAGGAAGGTGGCCCGCACTGCGGCGGTTTCGGAGGCGCCGGGCTGGATCATCCCGTAGGACTGCGCGACCTTCATGTCCAGGTCGGCGATGATCGGGAACTTGATCTCCACGCCGAATTTTTCCTTGATATTCAGCATCCAGGCGATGTGCGAGTAATGGCTGTCGATGGACAGCCCCAGCAGCTCTGTGTTGCGCGCCGTGAAATCGTCATGACGCTTCGCAAAGGCGATGAATTCGGTCGTGCAGACCGGAGTGAAATCGGCGGGATGCGAAAACAGCACAAGCCATTTTCCCTTGTAGTCTTCGAGCGTCTTGCGCCCTGCTGTGGTCGGAGCATCAAACGCCGGTGCGGGTTCGTTCAGCCGGGGCATCTGGATTGTTTCGGTCATCTCTTTGGTTCCTTCTGTCGGGGTGGAATTTGGTGACCGATATCTAGCGGCTTGTGTTAAATCGGAGAAATTGATAATATTTGAAAAATTAATAGAGTTTATCTATATATGACCCTTGCCATCACGCTCCGCCAGCTCGGCTTTCTTGTTGCCGTGGCCGATGAACTGAATTTTTCCCGCGCCGCCGAGGCGTGCTATGTCACGCAACCCACCATGAGCGCCGGGATCAAGGAACTTGAGGCCCGTTTGGGTGTGGTTCTGATCGAGCGGACGAAACGTTCCGTCCTGCTCACCCCGCTGGGCCATGAGATCGTGCTGCGGGCGCGGGCGCTCCTCTTGGATGCGGGCGAGATCGAGAAGCTTGCAAGGTCAGGCGCCAATCCCGAGGAAGGGGATCTCCGTCTTGGCGCGATACCGACGATCGGCCCCTTTCTGATCCCGAAAGCCCTGCCGGTCATTCGGAGGGCGTTTCCGAAATTGCGCCTGTACCTGCGCGAGGCGATGACGGAACACCTGCTTGAGAAATTGCATGCCGGGCGGCTTGACCTTGTGCTGTTTGCCCAACCCTTCGATGCGTCCGGGCTTGAGACCCTGCACCTGTTCGATGACGGCTATCATCTCGCTGCCCAGGTCGGGACGCTGGATCAGCGCCCGGTCAAGGGAACGGAACTGCAAGGCGTGCGGCTCATGCTGCTGGAGAAAGGCCATTGCCTGCAACGCCACGCGCTGAAAGCCTTCCCGGATCTCGACATCGAACAGGACGATACTTTCGCGGCCAGTTCGCTGGCCACCCTCATCTCGATGGTCAGCGAGGGTCTGGGCATTACGCTCCTGCCTGACCTCTCCATCGATGCGGGAATGCTGGCGGGGCAGGATGTCGCCATCACGCCGCTGCCGGACGCGTGCCCGCGCCATGTCACGCTGGCCTGGCGTCCTTCGACCACGCGGCGGAAGCTGTTTGTGGAGATCGGCGAAATCCTGCAGGCGACGCGTGAGGCCCTCCGGCCCCTGGCTGATAGCGCCAGGGCCTCGTAAGCCTGCGTCAAGCCGCTTTAAGCCGCGTTGCGCTTGTCCGGGGCGGGGAGGCTTGCTGCGATCTGCTGGGCCTTGGCTTTCTGGCGGTCGGCTTCGCTGTGCCATTTGACGGCTTCGGAGGCCTGAACCCGCGCCTGCTTGCGGTGCTTGCCCTGCTTGAGCCATGTGGCGAGCGATCCGATGATCATCCCCACGATCAGGGCGGCGAACACGAACACGAAGAACGGCAGGGTCACCGACAGCACCTGGTCGGATGGATCAAACGGGTTCAGCGCCAGCGTTACAGCCGTGCGGTTGGCCACCGACAGCATGATCAGGATCACGCCAAGAGGGATAAGGATAGCCAATGCGATAATGCGCTTGATCATGTCGTGTTCCAGTTTCGTTCAGGCGGTGGGCCCAAAGGCACGGCTCGCCGCCGCTTCGGTTTGGTCAGTCCTGGCCGTTGGGGTTGAGCCGCTCGCGCAACTCCTTGCCGGTCTTGAAGAACGGCACCCACTTTTCCTCGACGAACACCGGCTCCCCGGTGCGCGGGTTGCGGCCCGACCGTGCGGGACGGGTCTTGACGGAAAAGGCTCCGAAGCCGCGCAACTCGACCCGGTTTCCCGCCGACAAGGCATCCGTGATCTCGTCGAGCACGGCATTGACGATGTTTTCGACATCGCGGTGATAGAGATGCGGATTTCTTGCTGCAACCGCTTGAACCAACTCCGATTTGATCATTTTGCTTATCCCCTCCTAGTCTCGATCAGGCTGTCCGCCAACCTGCCAAACCGACACAAGACCGTCAAGGAACAACTTGCCGCCTGCCAGCCGGTCGATCTCGTTGGAAATCGTCAGCGGCGCGCCAAGCAAGTGGTGCAAAAGGCTCGCCGCGCCGCTGCCCAGAAGCAGGCCCGATGTCTCGTCCGGCGGCGTCCAGTCCACGATCTCGAGGTCGTCGGTCACGCCGCGTGTCTTGAGATAGGCCCGGATTTCCGCTTCGCCGCCGAGCGCGTCCACCAGCCCGTTCTCGAGCCCCTGCCGTCCGGTGAAGATCGATCCGTCTGCAAGGGCCAGCACCTGGGCGCGGTCCATCTCGCGGCTTTCCGCCACCAGATCGACAAACCAGTCATAGCTGTCGAGCACCATTGAGCGGATCATCGCCTTGGCCTCTTCGCTCGCTTCATGGAAGGGCGACGGTTCGGCCTTGAGCGGCGAGGATTTGATGGCCTCCAGCCGCACGCCGATCTTGTCGAGAAGCTCGCGCGCCTGAGCATACTGGAAGATCACCCCGATGGAACCGACGATCGAGCTTTCGCCCGCGACGATATGGTCAGCGGAAGCGGCGATCATGTAGCCGGCGGAGGCAGCCAGCGTGTGGATGTCGGCGACCACCGGCTTGGACTCACGGGCCTTCACCAGCGCATTGTGGATCCGCTCGCCGCCATAGGTCGTGCCTCCGGGTGACGAGATGGAGACGACGATCCCCTTGGCCGACTTGCTTTCCGCGGCGTCTTCGATCAGCTCGATGAGCTTCTGGTCATCGGTGATGACGCCGCTGATATCGATGCGCGCGATGTGATCGCTGCGCCGGCTTGGTCCGTCGAACTGCAATACCAGCCCGGCGACCAGCGCGATCAGCGCCAGTACGGTCATCACTCGCCAGAAGCTGAGTTTGCGCCTGATCCGGCGGCGATCGGTGAGAAGTTCCGGGTCTGTCACGAGGGGGTCTCCGATTGAGCCGCAGCCCGGCTGATGTGGCGCTGCACGAATGGCAAACACATTTGAGAAACAACCGTTCCCGCATTGCTTTGCCATTGCGGCCAATGCATGGCAATTTGTATCAACTGCTTCGCAAAATCACCATATTGGCATGCGAAGCCGTCCGCAACAGCCACCCGGTCTGCAAAACCGGACGTGCCCGGCCTGGCGCCGGAAACCCGTGGGACCGCAGCAGCACATGACCACATCGACAGTCTCGGAAATGCCGGACAGCGGCGATTATGCCGGCCGGTCGCATGCTCAGTACAGGCTTGCGCAAAGACATTCCCGGATTGTGCGGGGTCTCAAGATCCTTCTGCCGGTCTTGGCCGGTCTGATCATCATCGCCTTTGTCGCCGTTTCCTGGATTGAAACGCTCGGCCCCGAGGGCGTTGCGATTGAATCGGTATCGCTCCGCGACGGAAAACTCGTCATGCAGAACCCGGTGATGAGCGGCCAGGGATCGGATGCCCGGCCCTACAGCATGCGGGCCGCTCGGGCGATCCAGGATCTGGCCACGCCCGATGTCATCGTGCTTGAGGAGATCGTCGCCGATCTGCCCGTCGCCAATGGCGACAAGGCAGTCCTCAATGCCCTGAGCGGCATCTATGACAGGGTCGCGCAGACACTGATGTTCGACCAGGCCTTCACCGTGACCAGCGAGGCTGGTATGAAGGCCGAACTGCAGTCGGCCGATATCGATCTGGCCGGAGGCAATCTCACGACGTCCGATCCGGTTTCGATCCGCTCGGACGAGGCCTCGGTGGTTGCGCAATCCATGAAGATGCAGGATAAGGGCCGCGTCATCATTTTCCAGGACAAGGTCCGCATGACGATCAACCCCTCGGCGCTCAAGCCGAAGGATGGAAAGACGAACTGATATGGCAAGAAGCGCTTTGTTTGTCCTGAAGATCGCCGTGGCGGTGATTGCCGCCGGGCTGATCCTGCCCGCGTCGGCAACATTTGCCCAGGTCACCGAAAAACGGATGCAGGGCCTGGCGCTCTCCAATGACGAGCCGATCCAGATTGAAAGCGACCAGCTCAAGATCGACGAGGAGACCAGCAAGGCCACCTTTACCGGCAACGTCAAGGTCGTGCAGGGCGACACCTTGCTCCAGGCGGGCAGGATGGTCGTCAATTATGACAAGGACGGCGGATCGGTCTCTTCGGGCTCGGCCCAGATCCGGGAGATCGAACTCTACGACAAGGTGTTCATCCAGGCGGATACGCAGACCGCCACGGCCGATGCCGGCAACTTCAACATGATCAATGAGGTGCTGGTGCTGTCTGGCGAGAAGGTCGTGCTCACCGACGCCGAAAACGTCTTCATCGGCTGCAAGCTGACGGTCAGCATGAAGGATGGCCAGGCCAAGCTCGACAGTTGCGGCCGCCGGGTCATGATCCAGCTTGACCCGAAGTCGCGTCCCCAACCGTGATCCGGGCCATTTTTTCATCGCTTGGCGGGAAACGGGATCCCGCCGCCCCGGAGCGCGGTTCGGAAGACGCGAGCCGCTATGACGGAACACTGATTGCCCGCAATCTCACCAAGTCCTACAAGTCGCGCCGCGTGGTCGACGGCGTCTCGCTCGGTGTGCGCCGGGGCGAGGCGGTGGGCCTGCTCGGGCCCAACGGGGCCGGCAAGACCACCTGTTTCTACATGATCACCGGGCTGGTTCCGGTCGACGCGGGCACCATCGAGATCGACGGGCACGACGTGTCCACCCTGCCGATGTACCGCCGCGCCCGTCTGGGCGTCGGCTATCTCCCCCAGGAAGCCTCGATCTTCCGTGGCCTGAGCGTCGAAGCCAATATCCGGGCGGTCCTGGAAGTGGTCGAGAAGAACCGCGCCAAGCGAGAGGAAAAACTCGACAGCCTGCTTGAGGAGTTCCATATTTCGCATTTGCGCAAGGCGGCTTCGATTTCCCTGTCGGGGGGCGAGCGGCGCCGGCTGGAGATCGCCCGGGCGCTGGCGTCGGATCCGACCTTCATGCTGCTCGACGAGCCCTTTGCCGGCGTTGACCCGATCGCGGTCGCCGACATTCAGGATCTGGTCCGGCACTTGACCCGCCGGGGCATCGGCGTGCTGATCACCGATCACAATGTGCGCGAGACGCTCGGTCTCATCGACCGCGCCTACATCATGAATGCCGGCGTGCTGCTGACCCACGGACGCCCCGCCGACATTGTCGCCAACGCCGATGTGCGCAGGCTTTACCTGGGCGAACAATTCTCCCTCTGATCCTCCTGTTAGCGGCAAACCTCCGGTTTCGGGCCCCATGCGGCATTGTTTTGCCCGCTGGCTGGCCGTTTTTACCCTGTTGGCAGGTCCTACTTGACCCGAAGGGAGAAAAAAGCAAGATTTGGGCCAGATGGGCGGTAGGGTCGCCGGTAGCGGCACCCGGGGACAAAGAGCGGAAAGCGGCATGACCGCGCCCGACTTCTGAGCGGCCCAAGGGGAGTAGTGCGTAGCCATGGCGTTGTCAGCCGGTCTTCAATTGCGCCAAAGCCAGTCGCTGGTGATGACGCCGCAACTGATGCAGTCCATCCGGCTGCTTCAGTTCAGCCATGTCGAGCTCACACGGTTCATCGAGCAGGAAGTCGAGCGCAATCCGCTGCTTGAACTGGTCACCCCCGAATCAGAGGCCGCTGACGCCACTGCCGATGCGCCGGGCGACATGCCCGAGCCCAATGTCGTTGCCTCGGACATGGGCGAGGACACCGCCTGGACCGGCTCGGCTGAAAGCCAGGCCGAACGCATGAGCTCCGAGATCGACGGCCGTTATGAGAACGTCTTTCCTGACGATCACGGTGTCGAGCGGGTCGAGGCGCCCGAATTCATCGACAACTGGAAATCGATGCCTGGCAGCGACGGTGGACATGCCAGCGAAGGCTATGATCTCGATGATTTCGCCGCCCGCGCGCCGACCCTGCGCGATCATGTGGCCGAGCAGATCGCCTTTGCCTTCTTCGATCCGGCCGAACGGCTGATCGCCACCGAACTCGCCGACCAGCTTGATGCCGCAGGCTATGTGACCGGCGAGCTTGAGGAGACCACCGAGCGGCTGGGCGCCGACCCGGACCGGGTGGGCGCGGTGCTTGCCCGGCTTCAGGAGTTTGAGCCGGCGGGGATATTCGCCCGGTCGCTGTCGGAGTGCCTCGCCTTGCAGCTGGCGCGCAAGGACCGCCTCGATCCGGCGATGGCCGCTCTTGTTGGCAATCTCGAGCTTCTGGCGCGGCGCGATTTTGCCGCGCTGACGCGGATATGCGGCGTCGACGAGGAAGACCTGCTCGAAATGATGGCGGAAATCCGCGCGCTGGATCCCAAGCCGGGCACGCGGTTCGAAACCGGTTCGAGTGAAATGATCGTGCCGGATGTTTCGGTGCGGCCCGCCTCCGATGGCGGCTGGACCATCGAGTTGAACCCGGACACCTTGCCGCGGGTGCTCGTGAACCAGACCTATTTCACCACCGTCACGGGCAAGATGGCCAAGAACGCCGCCGGCCAGGATTTCTTGAGCGAATGCCTGCAGACCGCCAACTGGCTGGCGCGTTCGCTCGACCAGCGGGCCCGCACCATCATGAAGGTGGCGACCGAGATCGTCCGCCAGCAGGATGCCTTCCTGCTTCACGGCGTCGATCATTTGCGCCCGCTCAATCTCAAATCCGTGGCCGAGGCCATCGGCATGCATGAATCCACCGTCAGCCGCGTGACGTCGAACAAATACATGATCACGCCGCGCGGCGTGTTCGAGCTGAAGTACTTTTTCACGGTGTCGATTGCCTCCGCCCAGGCCGGCGGAGATGCCCATTCGGCCGAATCCGTGCGTCACCGCATCCGTGTGATGGTCGAGCAGGAGGCTCCCGAGGCGGTGCTGTCCGACGATGATCTGGTCGATTTGCTCAAGCAGGGCGGGATCGAGATTGCCCGGCGGACCGTGGCGAAATACCGCGAGGCCATGGCGATTCCATCCTCGGTGCAGCGCCGCCGGGAAAAGCGCGCCCGCGCCCGCGCCGCGGCAGTTTGACAGAAATCAGGCAATCCTCTGAAATCGCTGCTGAAATATGCAAAGACCGTGCCAAACTTGACAGGGTAGGCGCATCGGCGTAGAAGCCGCTCCGCAACGGGCAGGAAAGAACACGAACCCGGGCCACCGGATCTGTCAAGTGAAATATTGCTTGAACCGGAGCAATTGAGCGCCGTCAACCGCTTGGATGAGCGGGACGCTTGGCTTAGACTAAATCCCCAAGTCAAAAAGAAGAAGGGACTATCCATGAGCGTGCGAGTGTCGGGTAAGCATATGGAAATCGGCGAGTCGTTCCGGACCCGCATCGAGGATCAGATCACGGGGGCTGTCCGCAAATATTACGATGGCGGCTTTTCAAGCCACGTGATCGTGGAAAAGTCCGGATCCAGGTTCACGTCTGATTGCAAGATCCACCTGGACACCGGTGTCGTGTTGCACGCCACCGGCGAGGCCCAGGATCCGCAGCCGGCGTTTGACGCCGCCGCCGAGCGCGTTGAAAAGCGGCTGCGCCGCTACAAGCGCCGCCTCAAGGATCATTACGCCAACGGCCAGCAGACCAATGCCGAGCTGGCCTATGCGGTGGTGGATTCAGCAACCAACGACGACGCCGACGAAGTCCCGACGGATTATGCTCCGGCGATCATCGCTGAAAGCACCAAGCAACTGGTCACCATGAGTGTGGCGCATGCGGTGATGGCGCTGGACATGACGGATGAGCGGATCCTGATGTTCCGCAATGCGGGCAATGATGCGCTCAACGTGGTATATC
Organism: Hoeflea sp.; assembly: GCA_019084245.1. Classification (GTDB taxonomy): domain Bacteria; phylum Pseudomonadota; class Alphaproteobacteria; order Rhizobiales; family Rhizobiaceae; genus Hoeflea. The sequence continues at coordinate 300,285 of JAHRFE010000028.1, read as the reverse complement.
GCCGTGACGACGGCAATATCGGCTGGATTGACGCCGGTGGGGTTAAAGCCTGAAGGCGTTTGCTGATATGAAATCGGGCAAGCGGGCCGCGCGCGGGGAAACCCCGGGCCGCCCGCTGCCTTTGCATGAAGCGAAAAAGGTTGCCCCCTGCGGGCCCGGAACAAGGAACGTGACATGGCGCTTGCTGATCTGATTGCGCAGAACTCTGTTCTGCCTGCGCTCAAGGCAAACTCCAAGAAGCAGCTGTTGCAGGAACTGGCGGCCAAGGCCTCGGAAGTCACCGGGCTGAGCGAGCGCGAGGTGTTTGACGTCATCCTCCAGCGCGAAAGGCTTGGCTCCACCGGTGTCGGCAATGGTATTGCCATCCCGCATGGCAAGCTTGCGACTCTTGATCACATCGTCGGCGTGTTTGCGCGCCTCGATCATCCGGTTGATTTCGAAGCCCTGGACGACCAGCCGGTTGACCTGGTTTTCCTGCTTCTCGCGCCGGAGGGCGCGGGCGCCGATCACCTCAAGGCACTGTCGCGGATCGCTCGCGTCATGCGCGACAGCGAGATGGTGGCCAAACTCCGCGCCACTGACAACGCAGCGTCGCTTTATGCCTTTCTGACCGGAGAGACCGCGTCCAACGCGGCCTGACAGCGTCAGCGCTTCCCGTCACAGGGTCGCGCGCACTGACGGATCTTGCTTCAGTGCAGAGAAACGGTTTTCAGTTCATCCTCGGCGGCGCGATAAAACGTGCTTGATCGGTTGTCGGTCAGCAGGATCGGGGTTCCGTCGGCGCCAAACAGCGCCCAGAGTTCGAGCCCCGGATCGAGTTCGGGGGCTTCCGGGAAGCGGGCGCTGACCTCTTCGGAGCGCATCTTGCGGATATAGCCAACCTTGCCGGCGCCGAGCAGCGCCAGATCATGGGTGGACAGTTGAGTTTTTCCAGATTTGGCAATCATTACGATTTCCTCCGGTGAGTGGCAGGAAACATCCTGTTGGAATGGACCATGATCTTCAGTCTCGAACCGAAATGTTAATTTTCCGCACCATGCGCTCCGGTTCGGGGCGAATTAGATCGACGGAAAGCAAACCGTTCTTCAATTCGGCGCATGTGACCTGCATGCCGTCGGCAAGCACGAACATGCGCTGGAATTGCCGTGCGGCGATGCCGCGATGCAGATATTCCCGCCCGTCGGATTCGGACTGACGTCCGCGAATGACAAGCTGGTTCTCTTCCGTGGTCACCTCAAGATCCTCGTCACCGAAGCCGGCAACGGCAAGGGTGATCCTCAGCCGTTCGGCATTGCAGCCGTCGGAGGAGGCGCGGATGCGTTCGATATTGTAGGGCGGGTAGCCTTCCGACCCCTTGGCGATCCGCTCCAGGGTCTTTTCCATGGTGTCGAAGCCCAATAGCAGCGGGCTCGAAAAAGGCGTCATGCGAGTCATGGCTTGTCCTCGTTCTCAAGCGACAGGAGCCGGACCCGCAATCGGCATCCGGCCTGATGCTAATATGGGAACTTCAAACCCGCTTCGCAAGAACCTTGCCCCGGGGCTTCACAGGCTCGTAGTGTCGCCAAAACCGAATCGCTTACTAAGGAACGACCATGACGCCGCGCAAGATCATCATCGACACCGACCCCGGCCAGGATGACGCCGCCGCGATCATGCTGGCGCTCGCCAGTCCGGAACTCGAGGTGCTGGGAATTACCGCGGTTGCGGGAAATGTGCCGCTCGCGCTGACCGCCCGCAATGCCGGCATCGTCACCGAAATCTGCGGCAGAAGCGATGTTCCGGTGTTCGCCGGCGCCAGCGCTCCGCTCAAGCGCAAGTTGGTGACTGCCGAGCATGTGCACGGCAAGACCGGGCTTGACGGTGTGGAGTTGTTTGAACCGGCGCGTCCGCTGGAAACCGGGAATGCCGTCGATTTCATCATTGAAACGCTGCGCAATGAACCCGAGCGAACGGTGACCCTGTGCGCGCTCGGCCCGCTCACCAACATTGCCACCGTGTTCGAACGCGTCCCCGGCGTCGTCGCCCGGGTCAAGGAAATCGTGCTGATGGGTGGCGGCTTCTTCGAGGGCGGCAACATCACGCCTTCGGCCGAATTCAACATCTATGTCGACCCCGAAGCCGCCGACATCGTCTTCCGGTCCGGTGCGCCGATCACCATGATGCCGCTCGATGTCACCCACAAGGTGCTCACCACCAGGGCCCGCGTCCAACGCCTGCGCGCCAACGGCAATCGGCCGTCGGTGGCGATGGCCGGCATGCTCGAGTTCTTCGAACGCTTCGACGAGCAGAAATACGGCACCGATGGCGGCCCGCTGCATGATCCCACCGTGATCGCCTGGCTGATCGATCCGGGCATGTTCGGCGGTCGCGATTGCAATGTCCGGATCGAGACCGGATCCGAACTGACGCTGGGCGCCACCGTGGTTGACTGGTGGAAGGTCACGGGCCTGCCCGAGAACGCCTTCGTCGTCGATAGCGTCGACTCCGAGAGGTTCTTCGATCTGTTTATTGAGCGGGTGGGGCGGCTTTAAAGTCGGGCGTCCACATCGGACGCCAGCGGGATCGAGGGTTGGGCGCCGGGTTTCAGGCAGGCGAGAGCGCCGGCCACGGCAGCGCGGCGGATGGCTGCCGCAAACTCCATCCCGGAATCGAGGCCCTGCGCCAGGTAGCCGCAGAAGGTGTCGCCCGCGCCCACCGTATCGACCGGCGTGATCCTGAGCGATTCGACATGGGCGATCTGGCCGTCCCTGGCCCATAACACGCCGTCGGCCCCAAGGGTGACGATCATGCACTGGCCGGTTTTCTTATGCAGCGCGGTGAGTTCCGTCCGTGCCTCGGACAGTGTCTCCACCTTGCTGCCGGATAGCCGTGCGAACTCGGTCTCGTTGGCAATGACGATGTCGGCCATGGGTGCGAGGCGGGCGACCGCGTTGCTGAGCGGCGCGATGTTGAGGATGCTGGTGACGGATCTGGCCCGCGCCGCCGAGAGCGCTGCCGCCACGGCCTCTTCGGGGATTTCCATCTGCAAAAGCAGTGTGTCGCCCTCGTCCATCCGCGCCACCGCCTGTTCCGCGTCCTCGACAGTCACATTGCCATTGGCGGCGGGGATGACGGCGATCATGTTCTCGCCGTCGCCACCCACGAGGATGAGCGCGGTGCCGGTGGGGCCCGGAAGATGGCGGACGGCGCCGAGATCCGCGCCCGCTTCATCGAGCAGGGCCAGCGCTTCGGTCGCAAAACCGTCATCACCCACCGCGCCGCACAGTCTCACGGAGGCCCCGGCGCGGCGCGCCGCAAGCGCCTGGTTGGCGCCCTTGCCGCCCGGAGCGGTGGCAAAATCCGTGCCCGTCACGGTCTCGCCCGGCTCGGGCAGGCGCTCGGTGGTGGCGATCAGGTCCATGTTGATGGATCCGATAATGGTGATCATGGCGGTCTCCCCCGGCTTTCGATCCTTGTGAGGGACCGGTCTGCAAAAGCTGTCCTTGGGACTTTGTGTCAGGTTCCGGACGCCGGGAAAAGGGGTCAGTCGTCCTCGTCAACGACCCTGAGCCTGAGCGTCGAGGAGCGCGGTTCGAATTTTGGCCCGGCCTCCGGGGCGGGAGGTTCCCCGCCTGAGGGCTGGGTGGAGCCAGCCGGTTTGGCCTCATCGGCCAATTGGGCGAATTCCAGCGCCTCGATTTTGGCGCCGCGCTTGGAGAGCTTGTCCGAGGAAGTCAGGATCAGTTCCACATCCTTCTGCGCCATCGAGAAATGCGCCTGCAGCTTGCGGGTCCGGTCATCCAGCCGCGACAGATCCTCCATCAGCCTGAGCACCTCGCCCTGGATCAGATGCGCCTGCTCGCGCATCCGCGCATCCTTCAGAAGCGCCTGGATCACCTGGATCGACAGCATCAAGAGCGACGGCGAGACGATCACCACGCGCGAGCGCTGCGCCTTGTGCACGATCGCCTCGAAATTCTCGTGGACCTCGGCGAAGATCGATTCCGATGGCACGAACAGAAACGCCGTGTCCTGGGTTTCGCCGGCAATCAGGTACTTGTCGGCGATGTCGCGGATATGCAGTTCGATATCGCGCCGGAACCGCTGCTGCGCCGTCTGCGCGGCCTGCTCGCCCGACCCTGCGCTTTCCGCCTCGCGCATGGCGTTCCAGGCTTCGAGCGGAAACTTGGCGTCGATCACCAGATCCGCCGCGCCGTTGGGCATGGCAATGGTGCAATCGGGCCGCATGCCGTTCGACAGCGTCGGCTGAAAGCTGAACGCCCCGAACGGCAGGCCGTCGCGGATGATGGTTTCCATGCGCGATTGCCCGAAGGCGCCACGGGTCTGCTTGTTGGACAGGATCGCCTGAAGCCCCACCACGTCGCGCGCTAAGGACTGGATGTTGTTCTGTGCTGTGTCAATCACCGCCAGCCGCTCCTGCAGTTTCGACAGGTTCTCGTGGGTCGACTTGGTTTGCTCGGTGATTGAGGACCCCAGCCGCTGGGTCATGCCGTCGATCCGCAGGCCGATCGACTGGTTGAGCTCGGCCTGGCGGGCGCCGAACAGTTCCGTCATCGCGCCCATGCGCCCCTGCATCTCCGATTGCGCCTTGAGGATCTCGGCGAGCCGCGCCTCGGCTTGCGCCGCGCGCGCGGCTGCATCGGCTTCCGCCCGGGCCCGGACCGAAGCCGCGCGCATCAATGTTACCGTCAGCCAGACCGCCAGCAGCACAAGTCCCGCCAGCACGCCAAACAGCGTCTGGCCAAGCGTCACGGTGTAACCGTTGAGCTCAAAAAGCGGGATCGAAAACAACGCGGCGCCAGTCTCCATGATCGAGCCCTAGCTGATTCTCCGCCCGATGTCAGATCAAAACGGGAACATCTTGCTGCGATTGCACCTGCTAACCGGTGCAGGCCGATTGACGACGGCCCTGTCAGTGATTATTTCAAGCCCATGAGCATCAAGCCGATCATCTATCTGCCCGACCCGATCCTGCGCCAGCAAAGCCAGCCGGTGGAGCGCGTCGACCAGGAGCTCGAACGCTTCATCGAGGACATGATCGAGACCATGTATGATGCGCCCGGCATTGGCCTCGCGGCAATCCAGGTCGGCGTGCCGCGCCGCCTGCTGGTGATCGACGTCGCCGGCAAGGACGAGCCGCGCAATCCGCAGGTCTTCATCAATCCCGAGCTTGTCGCCACCGGCGACGAGATGAATGTCTACGAGGAAGGCTGCCTGTCGATCCCCGACTATTATGCCGAAGTCGAGCGGCCCGAGGCGATCACCGTCAGGCATCTCGACCGCGACGGCAAGGAGCGCGTCACCGAAGCGGACGGCCTGCTCGCCACCTGCCTGCAGCACGAGATCGACCATTTGAACGGCGTGCTGTTCATCGACCACATCTCCAAGCTCAAGCGCGACATGGTGGTGCGAAAGTTCACCAAGCTCGCAAGGCAGCGGGTTACGGCCTGAGGTAAGGCTTGGGAGTGGGTTGCGAAGGAAAGACTTGGACGCAGAAGACGCGGTCATTTGCCAGCTCTCCGCCGTCGTGGGCGCCCACCCTCCAACGAGGTCCTCACCCACCCCTCCGTCGTCATCCTCGGGCCTGTCCCGAGGATCTGCTGGCCCATCGGCAAGTGAGGGTCGAGCCGCTCGACGATAGAGGGAATAAGGACGCGAGAACACGCGATATGCGGGTCCCGTAGATGCTCGGGACAGGCCCGAGCATGACGAACAACCAGGGGCGCAACCTGCAAAGTTCGCCCGTCGGCTTTGCCATTTCCGGTGTGAGGCAAACGGCAGAATTCGAATGATTGTCCTGACATTGATGTCGCATCTAAAGTCTTCAGGGAAGGCTTCCCGACGCCCTCGGGCTTGACCTCAAGCTCGAAAACCCCTTTGAACACTTGCGTTGATCAACGCCCGGAACTGGACTGCCACAATGTCATTGCGCCTCATCTTCATGGGCACACCCGATTACGCCGCGCCGACACTTGAGGCGTTGCACAAGGCCGGTCACGAGATCGTCGCGGTCTATTCGCAGCCGCCGCGGCCTTCGGGACGGCGGGGGCTCGAGGTGCTGCCGTCACCGGTGCACCGGCTGGCCGACAGGCTGGGCATTCCGGTGTTCACGCCGAAAAGTCTCAAGAGCGAAGAAGAGCAGGCGGCTTTTCGCGCCCTCAATGCCGACGCGGCGGTGGTCGTGGCCTATGGCCTTCTCCTGCCCAAAGCCATACTGGATGCGCCACGTCTTGGCGCCTGGAACGGCCACGCCTCGCTGCTGCCGCGCTGGCGCGGGGCGGCGCCGATCCAGCGCGCGATCATGGCGGGCGACACTGAAACCGGCGTGATGATCATGCAGATGGACGAGGGCCTCGACACCGGCCCGGTGGCGCTCACCGAAAAGCTGCCCCTGACGGACACGGTGACGGCGGGCGAATTGCACGACCAGCTTTCTGCCCTGACCGCGCGGCTGATGGTCGAGGCGATGGCCCGGCTCGAACGCGGCGAGCTTCCCGTGAGCCCGCAACCCAAGACCGGCGTCACCTATGCGGCAAAGATCAGCAAGGCGGAAACCCGGGTCGATTTCAGCCGGCCAGCTGGCGAAGTGCGCAATCACGTGCGCGGCCTCTCGCCCGCGCCGGGCGCCTGGTTCGAGCTCGCGCACAACGGCCGTGCGGAGCGGGTCAAGCTGCTGGCGGCCGAAGTCGAGGACGCGCCGACCGCTGCCGCGCCCGGCTCCACTCCTGGCCCCACTCCCGGCACCGTGCTCGACGACTGCCTGCTGATTGCCTGCGGGGAGCGTGCGGTGCGGCTTCTCACCTTGCAGAAGGCCGGCGGCAGGCCGCTACCGGCGGCAGACTTCCTGCGCGGCACGCCGGTCACGCCCGGAACGGTGATTGCCTGATGCCGCGCTACCGGCTCGACATCGAGTATGACGGCGCGGACTATGCCGGCTGGCAGAGCCAGGAGGACCAGCCCTCGATCCAGCAGGCAATCGAGACTGCGATCTTGGGCTTTTGCGGCGAGACCGTGCGTGTTTACGGTGCCGGACGCACCGATGCCGGTGTTCATGCGCTGGGCCAGGTGGCCCATTTCGATCTTGTCAAGGACTGGTCCTGCGACAAAGTCCGCGGCGCCATCAACGCGCATCTGGCGATGACCCGGCAGCGCATTGTCATTCTTTCGGCAAGCCGGGTCGCGGATGGTTTCGACGCCCGGTTTTCGGCGCTCCGCCGCCATTACATCTACCGGATCATCTGCCGCCCCGTGCCGCTGGTGCTGGAGAGAAACCGCGCGCTCTGGTCGCCCAAGCCGCTTGATGCCGCGGCGATGCATGAGGCGGCGCAGCGCCTGGTCGGGCGGCATGATTTCACCACCTTCCGTTCGGTGCAGTGCCAGGCCAATTCGCCGGTGCGCAGCCTTGACCGGCTGGATGTGGTAAGGGGCGGCATGGAGGGGCTGATCGAGATCCATGCCACTGCGCGAAGCTTCCTGCACAACCAGATCCGCTCCTTTGCCGGAACCCTGCGGCTGGTGGGTGAGGGCAAATGGTCCGCCGATGATGTCGAGGCAGCGCTTGCCGCCCGCTCGCGCAAGGCATGCGGGCCGGTGGCGGCACCCGAAGGGCTTTATTTCAGGTCCGTCGACTATCCGGAAGAATGATCAGCCCGGCCTGGCCGCGTCCCGAATCTGTCCGGAGCGTTTCAGGCCTGTATCGGCGCAAAATCACCCAAAACAGGCAGATAACGAGAATTCACCATCAACTTTTAATGAAAAGGTAACCTAAACAACCGACACCTTATGAAGCCAGTAACCACCTGTGCGTGGGCCGCATGATGCCGTGCTGGATGTCTTGGTTCTGAGCCAGACATGCGATCGACGTTTCTCTAATTTCGGGATACCTCATGCTCATCTCGCGCAAACTGCCTCTGGCCGCCGCGTTGCTGACGATTGTCTCAATCGGCGTTTCCAGCATCGTCAGCCTTCAGATCGGGTCCAGTGCGGTCAATCAGAAGATCGTCGAGAAGCTGGAAGCCGTCGTTGACGGTCGGCGCAATCAGCTCGAGACCTTTCTGGCAAATCTGCAGCAGGACCTGACGGCGACGTCGCAGAACAATCTGATGCGCATTGCCCTTGAAGGCTTCAAGTATGACTGGGGCTTTCTCGGCGCCGACGTCATGCCTGAGCTGAAGCGACGCTACATCACCGAAAATCCGTTCCCGCAGGGCCAGCGCCAGAACTACGACACGGCGCAGAAGCCCGATGCGGCAAAGATCAGTTCCTATGACCAGACCCATGAGCGCTATCACGTTCAACTGCGCGAGATGACCGAGAGCCGCGGCTGGGAGGATTTCTTCCTGGTCGACATGAATGGCAACGTCATCTACTCGGTCAACAAGTTCGATGACTACGCCAGCAATCTCAGGTCCGATGCCCTCAAGGACACCGGCATCGGCCGGGTTTTCGAAGGCATTGTCGGGCCCAACGAGACCAGCAGGACGGTGTTTGCAGACTATGCGGCCTATCCGGTGGTCGATGGCCAGCCGGCCGCGTTCATGGGCCATGCCATTGCTTCGGACATGGGCATTGTCGGTGTCATCATCATTCGCCTGCCGAGCGGCAAGATCGCCGAGATCATGTCCAACGTGGCCGGCCTCGGCGAGACCGGCGAAACCGTTCTGCTCAATGCCGAGGGCTACCTGATCAGCGATTCGATCCACACGCCTGACAATGACATGCTCGCCGTCAGGATCGACAGCGACCTGCAGCAGCGGGCCGTCGACAGCGCGGTGGTGACAGGCAGCCTTCAGGGCTACCGTGACATGGCGTCAACCGTCGCCATGACCGGCATTGATTTCGATGGCGCCCGTTGGACGGTCGCGGCGCTGATCGACAAGAGCGAAGCCGGCGCCAGCATGGTGATGATGCGCAATGCGATCCTTGGCCTTTCGCTGCTGCTTCTGCTGGGCGCCATGGCGGTGAGCATCTGGTTCTCGCGGTCGATGACCAAGCCGATCGAGGCGCTTGTCGACAACATGCGCCGCCTGGCTCAGGGCGACACCACGATCGAACTCAAGGGCGAGGACCGCAAGGACGAGATCGGGGAAATGGTCAGGTCTGTCTCGGTCTTCCGGGACGCCGCCATCGAGAAGGTCGAGCTCGAGCGCGAGGCCGACAAGACCCGCTCGATGACCGAGCGCGAGCGCCAGGAGCGGGAAGCCGCCAAGACCGCGGAGGCCGCGCGCATGCAGCAGGCGGTGGATGCGCTGGCCGATGGCCTGCACAGGCTGTCGGAAGGCGATCTGTCGGTCCGGCTCGACACGCCCTTCATGGAAAGCCTCGACCGGCTGCGGCTCGATTTCAACGCCTCGGTCGAAAAACTCAATGCCACGCTCAGCGATGTCAGCGAGAACATTCTCGGCATCACCGGCGACACCGGCGAACTCAGGGCTGCAGCCGATGACCTCTCGCGGCGCACCGAGCAGCAGGCGGCGTCGCTCGAACAGACCTCCGCCGCGCTCGACGAGATCACTGCCACGGTCAAGAGCTCCTCGCAGCGCGCCGACGAGGCCACAGCCAAGGTGGCCGAGGCCAAGCAGTCGACGGATACCTCGAGCAAGGTCGTCTCTGAGGCGATCAGCGCCATGGGCCGCATCGAGGGTGCCTCCGTCGAGATCTCCAAGATCATCAATGTGATCGATGAAATCGCCTTCCAGACCAATCTGCTGGCGCTCAATGCCGGTGTCGAGGCCGCGCGCGCAGGTGAAGCCGGGAAAGGCTTCGCGGTGGTTGCCCAGGAAGTCCGCGAACTGGCCCAGCGCTCCGCCACCGCGGCCAAGGACATCAAGGGCCTGATCAACAAGTCCGGTGACGAGGTCAAGTCGGGCGTGGCGCTGGTGCGTGAGACAGGCGAAGCACTCGGCCTGATCGCACGACATGTCAGCGACATCAACGACCAGATCAACTCGATCGCGACCGCGGCCCGGGAACAGGCCACCGGGCTCGGCGAAATCAACTCGGCGGTCAACCAGATGGATCAGGTCACCCAGCAGAATGCGGCGATGGTGGAGGAAACCACCGCCGTCACGCACCGTCTGTCTGGCGGCGCGGCGTCGCTCGACGGCCTTGTCCGCCAGTTCACGCTGTCGGGGAGCCAGAGGGCGGCCGTCTCGGTCCAGGCAGCCAACACCCGGCCGGTCCGGACACCATCCGAGCCAACGCACGCCAGCGCGCCGGCCAGCCCGGTCAGCGCCACCACATCCCGGTCGCGGCCGGTTCAGTCACCCGCCCGCACCATGATCAGTTCCGTCGCCAAAGCCTTCGGCGCCGGCAAGTCCAACAATGCAACCGCAGCGTCAAACGACGACTGGGAGGAATTTTGATGCAAGACAATTCGAAGACCGTGGCTGATACGGGCTTTCTCGAGATCATTTCGTTTCATCTGGGCAGCCAGGTGTTCTGCGTCAACATCATGTCGGTTCGCGAAATCCGCGGCTGGGCGCCCTCGACGACGCTGCCGCATTCGCCGCCGCATGTGCTGGGCGTGATCAACCTGCGCGGCTCGGTGATCCCTGTCATCGACATGGCGATCCGCCTGGGTCTCAAGCCCATCGAACCGACGGAACGCTCGGCGATCATCGTCACCAACATTGCCGGAAAGCTGGTCGGCCTGCTGGTCGAGAACGTCTCCGACATGATCACCGTCAACACCGCCGAACTGCAGCCTGCGCCAGACGTGTTGCCGGCCGCCGAGCGCGCGCTCACCAAGGCGATCATTCCGCACGACAAGCAGATGATCTGCTACCTTGATCTCGACGCGCTGTTTTCGAGCCCCGAGGACATCGCGGCCTGATCGCGAGAATTCGAAACAGGTTTTCAACGCCGCGTGTTCATCCGGACGCGCGGCCTTGGCCTGCTCACAGGGCTCAATCGCCGCTGAGCGCGGTGAAGGCCATTTCCGAAATGGTGAGGCCCGTCATCACCATCGTCAGGGTGATGAAGATCGGGATCATCATGTCGCCGCCGAGGCAGGTCCGGATGACCCGGTAATAGAGCCAGATGACCACCATGTAGATGAACACCGAAATGAAGGCATTGGCGGTCTGGGAGACGGGCGCCAGATAGCGGAGCGCGGCGGGAAAGAACGCGATATAGGCCGCCAGCAGGCCGAACCAGTTGTTGACCACCACGAGCTGCGAAAATTTGCCTGAAAGCCCGAAGAGCTGGGTGACGGCAAACAGCAGCACCGCCGGCGCCACCCAGGCGGCCACGTCAAAGCTCGTTGAGACAAAAAAGAACCGGGCCACGTCCCCCGCCGATTCAGGCCGGGTTTCGGGCAGCGCACGCCACATGCCGGTCCACAGGAAGCACTGCACCGGCCAGGCCCAGGCAAAGACCCCGAAGGACCGCCAGAATCCGTCTGGCGAGGCATCGAAGAGTTGCATTCCGTCCGGCCGTTTCAGGATCAGATAGAACAGCCCAGCCAGCGAACGACCGGCCTCCTGCTTCGACGGGACGAGATCGCCCGCCAAGATCAGCGCGCCCCGGCGCTTGAAGACTGATTGTCGAACCAGCGTTCCAGGAACAGCTCGTAAATTCCGGTGAGGCTTTCGAGATCGGACAGCGCAACGCGCTCGTCGACCATGTGCATGGTCTGCCCGACCAGGCCGAATTCGACCACCGGGCAATAATCCTTGATGAAGCGGGCGTCCGAGGTGCCGCCGGTGGTCGACAGAACTGGCGTCCGCCCCGTGGCTTCGTGGACCGCGGCGGACAGTGTTTCGATCAGCGCGTCGTCGCGGGTCAGGAACGACGGTGAGCTCCGGGGGTCGAGATCGAGCTGATAGCGCACCGGCTCGCGTCCCGGGCGCAACCGCGTCTGCCGGGCGGCCCGCTCAAGCCGCGCGCGCAGTTCATCAGTGAGGCTGTCAGCGGTCCAGATGTCGTTGAAGCGGATGTTGAACTTCGCCGTGGTGCGCGCCGGGATGACATTGGTCGCCTTGTTGCCGGTATCGATGCTGGTGAATTCCAGATTGGTCGGCGGAAACCGGTCATTGCCGGCATCAAGCGGCGGATCCAGCAGGCCGTCCATCAGCGTCACCAGCCCGCGCAGCGGATTGTCGGCCAGATGCGGATAGGCCGCATGGCCCTGGACGCCCTCGACCGTCAGAATGCCCGACAGCGACCCGCGCCGGCCGATCTTGATCATGTCGCCCATCTGCTCCGGATTGGTGGGTTCGCCCACCACCGCCGCATCCCAGCGCTCGCCCTTCCGGGCGGCATAGGCCAGCAGTTTTTCGGTTCCGTTGATCGACGGGCCTTCCTCGTCGCCGGTGATCAGCAGCGACACCGAACCCCGGGGCGCGCCGCGCCGCGCGATCAGGCGTGCGAGCGCCGAGACGAAACAGGCAATGCCGCCCTTCATGTCGACCGCGCCGCGGCCATACATGACGCCATCGACGATATCGGCCGCGAACGGATCGCGGCTCCAGGCCTCCGCATCGCCCACCGGCACCACATCGGTATGGCCGGCAAACATCAGGTGCGGGCCGTCGGATCCGAGCCGCGCATAAAGATTGTCCACGTCCGGCGTGGCCTCATCGGAAAATGTCACCCGGTCATTGTGAAAGCCGAGTTCGCCGAGCATCTGGCCAAGCGTCGAAAGCGCGCCGCCGTCCTCGGGCGTGACGGACGGACAGCGGATGAGGGCGGCAAGGGTCTGGGCGGGATCGGTGAGGGTCATGCTTCGTGATTAGACGATTGCCCCGGGGCTGTCGACTGTGCAGGAGGTTGAAAACCTCCGCTCAATACCCCGCCTGGTCCGGCGCCGGGCCGTGACGGTTGGGTCCCTTGACCGATGGCCAGACCATCATGATCAGCAGCATGAAGCCCGACGCGGCCGGGATGATCAGAACGCCGACCAGGATGCCGGGCAGGCCCGCGTCATGCAGCCGCTTGATGCTCAGCACCGCGATCGACCACGCAGCCGGCAGGAAAGCGAGAATGAAGCCGAAGCCGGCCATGGCCAGCGCCGAGCTCTCGGGGGCGGCGCGCACGGCGGCCGAAACCGGGATTGCCAGCACGAGCGCCCAGAACAGGAGCGCCCAGGCATAGGTCCTGCGCGACAGCCGGCCGGACACGCCGAACAGAAGCCAGCGCATTCCGGAGCCGGGGCGTGGCGCCATGGCGCGATCAATCCCTCAGGAGTTCGTTGATACCGGTCTTCGACCGGGTCTGCGCGTCGACGGTCTTGACGATCACGGCGCAATAGAGGTTTGGCGCGGCTGCGCCATTGCCCATCGTGCCGGACGTCGGCATCGAGCCTGCGACCACGACCGAATAGGGTGGCACTTCGCCATAGCTGATCTCGCCGGTCATGCGGTTGACGATGCGGGTCGACTTGCCGATGTAGACGCCCATGCCGAGCACCGAGCCTTCGCGGATGATGCAGCCCTCGACCACTTCCGAGCGCGCGCCGATGAAGCAATTGTCCTCGATGATGGTCGGGCCTGCCTGCAACGGCTCGAGCACGCCGCCGATGCCGACGCCGCCCGACAGGTGCACATTCTTGCCGATCTGCGCGCAGGAGCCGACAGTGGCCCAGCCATCGACCATGGATCCTTCGTCGACATAGGCGCCGAGATTGACGAAGGACGGCATCAGCACCACGTTCCTGCCGATGAACGAGCCGCGCCGCACGATCGAGCCGGGAACGGCGCGAAAGCCGGAGCGCTCGAATTCATTGGCAGTCCAGCCCTCGAACTTCGAAGGCACCTTGTCCCACCAGACCGCCTCGCCGGGGCCGCCCTTGATGATTTCCATCGGATTGAGCCGGAATGACAGCAGTACTGCCTTCTTGAGCCACTGATTGACAGACCAGACGCCGTCATCGCCGCGCTCGGCCACCCGGGCCTCGCCGCGATCGAGCAGGTTAAGCGCCGTTTCCACCGCGTCACGCACCGCTCCGATGGTTGACGTGGAGATCGTGTCGCGGGCGCCAAAGGCGGTTTCAATCGTGCTGGCGAGGGCTGCCAAGTCGTGCTTCATCGTGGCTATTCCTTAAGGTTCAACCTCTAGTCTGGCGGACATGGGCGTCGGGGACCGGCCTGCCAGCGTCGTTGCACTTCTCCTAAGCGAGGCGGGGCGTGGGGTCAATTCCGCTCAGGCTCGCCAATACCAAAACGGGACCTAGACCATGAATGCCAAACGAACCAACCAAGTCTGGGATCCGCTCGCCGACAGCAAACAGGACAAGCTGCGCGCCGACCGCCAGCCCAAGACGCCGCAGAGCACGTCTGCCTCCTACCGGCTGGCCTATGCCGACCAGGAATTCCTATGGCGCGAGGAACTGCGCCCGGTGCGGCTGCAACTTGAGCTGCTCAAGCCGGAACTGGTCCTCGCCGAGGCCGGCATCCGCTCCACCGTGGTTATGTTCGGCGGCGCCAGGATTCCCGAGCCGGGCAAGGCGCCCTGGGCCGCCAAGAACGAGACCCAGGCGAAGAACCTGACTGCGGCCGCCAAGTATTACGAGGAAGCCCGCGCCTTCGCTCGGCTGTGCTCATCCCATTCGCTGGCCATGGATGGCAAGGAATTCGTCATTGTCACGGGCGGCGGGCCGGGCGTGATGGAGGCAGGAAACCGCGGGGCCCACGATGTCGGCGCGGCCTCGATCGGCCTCAATGTGGTGCTGCCGCATGAACAGGCACCCAATGAATATGTGACGCCGGAACTCAGCCTGAATTTCCACTATTTCGCCATCCGCAAGATGCACTTCCTGATGCGCGCAAGGGCGATCACCATCTTTCCCGGCGGTTTCGGCACCATGGACGAGCTGTTCGAATCGCTGACGCTGATCCAGACCGGCCGCATGGAGCATGTGCCGCTGATCCTGTTCGGATCGGAGTTCTGGAACTCGATCATCGATTTCCAGGCTTTGGCGGATTTCGGCACCATCTCGCCCGGCGACCTCGATCTGATCCAGTTTGTCGACACCGCCCGGGAGGCCTGGTCGATCATCGAGGATCACTACGGCATCGCATCCGTGGAATAGAAAAGCCAGGCCGGAGCATCCTCCGGCCTGGCTCTGTTGTTAGGATGATCCCGTCGGATCAGTTTTTGTCGGCACGTTCGCGGTAGAAATCGGTGATGTCGATCTTGCCGTCGCCATTGCGGTCGAAGCGCTCGAACATCTTGGCGTCCATCGCGGCGAATTCCTCAAGGCTGATTTCGCCGTTCTTGTCGGTGTCCAGGCGTTCCATCCGCAGTCCACCACGATTGTCGCCCCGGGCGTCTCTCGGACCCTGTCCACGGCCTTCGCCGCGTCCCTTGCCGTCATGCTTGCCTGCCATGCGGCCATCGCGGTCGCCTTGCATGCCCATGCGGCCGCCACGGTCGCCATGCTTGCCCATCATGCCGCTACGCTCGGCACGGCGCTCTTCACGGTTCTGGTCGCGCTGCTGCTTCTGAATGTCGGCCAGCATGGCGAATTCTTCCTTGCTGAGCGAGCCTGAGTTGTCAGCGTCCACGCTCTCGAACATGGAAAGACGTTGCGCCGAGATTTCTTCAAGCGTGACAGCGCCGTCGCTGTCGGCGTCAAACCGTTCCATCATGCGTTCGATGCGGGGGCCTTGACGAGGTCCGTCGCCCCGCTGTGAGGCCATGGCCGGGGCTGCGACGGAGGCGATCAGGGCGGCTGCCAGTGCGGTGAGAAGTGTCTTTTTCATGACTGTGATCCTTGAGTGGGGCTGATGTGTTCTGCCTCCTCAATGTGGAGGCTTCCACCTCCAATCACCACTTAAAGCCCTGTAATGTAGATTAAATCTTGGAAAGGTTTGACGCGCGCCGCAAGCCCGCCGCAGTGCTCATGCCGCCAGGGCGGTCAAGAAGGCCGCCAGATCATCGGTGATGTGATCGATATGGTCGCCGTCCTTGCCCTCGTGCTCCCAGACCTCGTCGAGCACCTCGTCGAGATTGTTGGGCACGATCAGCACTGTCCGCATCCCCAGCGCATGCGGCGCAACCAGGTTCCGCGGCAGATCCTCGAACATTGCGGCCTTGTCCTTGTGGACGCCATGCCGGGCCAGGAACCGGTCATAGGTCTGGGGCGCCGGCTTGGGATTGAGGTCGGCGGCGATGATGTCGAAAATCTCGTCGAAATGGTCGAGGATCCCGAGCGCCCGCGCCGTCCGCTCCGCATGCGGCGTATCGCCATTGGTGAAGATGAACTTGCGCCCCGGCAACGCCTTGATCGCCGCACCCAGCGCCGGATCGGGCTTCACCCAGGAATAATCGATGTCATGGACTTTCTCGAGAAAGTCGTTGGGATCAATCCCGTGATGCAGCATCAGGCCCTGCAGCGTGGTGCCGTGCTCCCGGTAGTATTTCTTCTGCAGACCGCGCGCGGCGTCGTGATCAAGGTCCAGGAGCTCCCGGACATAGGCCGTCATCTTCTTGTCGATCTGCGAGAACAGGTCGGTGTGGCGCGGGTAGAGCGTGTTGTCGAGATCGAACACCCATTCGTGCACATGGGCGAAGTCGGCGGCATCGGGCAGGGCCGATTTCTGGGTCATGCGAGCCTCAATCCTGTCTGGCAATCTGTCGGTATGGTCCAACATGGAACATCGCCGTCAATTGTAAACGTGCGATTTACCTACTCTGTATACCCGCTGTCAAAACTATCCTGCGATTGAGCGCGGATCAGACCATCAGGATGCGCACCCCATGCACATTACCGGCTCACAGCCGTCCATTTTTCGTATGATGATCAAGAAGATAGCGTTGTTTACGGCGGGATCGGTCGTTCTTTCCCTGCTGGTCACAGCCTCAATCATGTATCTGATCGGGGCAGGCGCCGGCGGGATGCAGCTGGCGCTTGCGATCGCAGCCTTTTGCCCGCTTCTGGTCACTCCGCCGGCAACCTTCGTGTTCTACAGGCAGACCCTGGAACTCGAGGCGGCGCACAATGCGCTCCATGAAGCACACAAGGACCTGTTTGCGATTCATGCCGAACTCAAGGCAGCCCACAAGAACCTCGAGCACAGGGCAAACCATGACGGCATGACCGGCCTTGCCAACCGTGATGCGTTTCTTGAGCACCTGTCCGCCATTATCGAATCCTCCGGCCGAGGCTATCTGCTGATGATCGACGCCGACAGGTTCAAGCAGATCAACGATGACCACGGCCATGATGCCGGAGATCGCGCTCTTCTGGCGGTAGCAGACGCCATCTCCGGATCTATACGGACCGTTGATTTCAGCGCGCGGATCGGCGGCGAGGAGTTTGCCATCATCCTTGGCGGCGCAAGTTCTGAAGACGCGCGCGTCATCGCAGAACGTGTCCGCGTCAATGTCCAGAAAATGACCATCACCACGGCGGACGGCGCGCAGTTGAAGGTGACCGTCAGCATCGGCGGGGCTGCCTTCGGGCCACAGTCGCGCACCAAGGACATCATGCGGGCGGCCGACAGCAGGCTCTATGACGCTAAGCACAACGGCCGCAATCTGGTCTGCATCGACAGCAAGGCCACCCGCGCCGCCTGACCCTTGCCCGTTTGGCTCGCTTTGACTTGCGGCAAGGCGCCTCAGGCTGCTAGATCCCCATTGTTGTTCCTTGTGGCTCAGCTTGCCGTTCCGCAGGCGGGCCGTCTCACATGTGCCCCGCCAACAGGATACCTCCAGCCAAGATGGAAACCTGGGTCCTCATCACCCTTGCGGCTGCCTTCCTGCAGAACATACGCTCGGTCCTGCAGAAGCACCTCAAGGGGGTGATGGGCACCACCGGCGCGACCTTCGTTCGCTTCGGCTTCGGCGTGCCGTTCGCGCTGGTCTTTGTCGGGCTGCTTGCCTTCGGCCTGGACTATCCCGTCCCCCGGCTGAACCTCGGCTTTGCGGGCTGGGTGACGCTCGCGGCGCTGGCACAGATTGCCGCCCAGGCCTTGCTGATCCAGATATTCAGCCATCGCAATTTCACCGTCGGCACGGCCTATTCGCGCACCGAACCGGCGCAGGCGGCGCTGTTCGGACTGATCTTTCTCGGCGACCGGGTGAGCACAGGCACGCTTCTGGCCATCGCCATCAGTCTGGTCGGCGTCGTACTGATTTCCATCGCCCGCTCCGCCGCCGGCGCATCGGCGCTTCTGCGCTCGGTGTTTTCCCGCACCGCAGCACTTGGCCTGGCGTCCGGAACCATCTTCGGTATCGCCGCAGTGGCCTACCGCGCCGCTTCCCTGTCGCTCGAAGGGCCGAACTTCATGATGCAGGCCGCCGTCACCCTGCTTGCGGCGATCATCCTGCAGACCATCGTCATGCTTGTCTGGATGACGTTCAAGGCGCCTGAAGAGCTCGGCCGGGTTCGCGCCGCCTGGAAGATCTCTGCACTGGTCGGTCTTGTCGGCGCCACCGCGTCCTTCGGCTGGTTCATGGCCATGACCCTGCAGACCGCCGCCGCGGTCAAGGCGCTGGCCCAGGTGGAAATGATTTTCACCTTCGCCTCATCGGTGCTAGTCTTCCGTGAACACGTCAACAGGCTCGAAATATCCGGCTGCATTCTCATTGTGGCCGGCATCCTTGTGCTTTTGCTGGTCTGACCGGCACGATGGCGATGGCGGCTCCTTTTGGGTGTGGCTGATTTTTGTGACGCGAACGGAAACTCTATGCCCGAATGGCGCATGCCAAGAATCCAGATGCCGGTGATGACGCCCCGGAATTCGGTCCGCGCAGGGCTGCTGCTGCTCGTGCCCTTGCTCATGAGTTGCGCGAGCCCTCCGAAAGGCGTGCTGTCGCCGGTTGCCCAGTCCGCACCCAATGCGACCGAGGTTTCGATCCTGGTCGCCACCACGCGCGCGCCCTCCGACAATCCTGGCCTGCTCTATTCGGGCGAGCGCGGCAATGCGATCGACTTCAACGAACTGGTGATCTCGATCCCGCCTGACGCCGGTCGCAAGATCGGCGAGGTGCAATGGCCGAAAAAGCTGCCGGCCGATCCGTCACGCGAATTCGCCACGCTGTCGGCCAACCCGTTCACCACGCTTGATCAGGTGAAGGCGTGGTACGAGAGCAGAAAATCCTCCTCCGGGCGGCTCTTGATCTTCGTGCACGGGTTCAATACCCGCTACGAAAGTGCCGTGTACCGCTTTGCCCAGATCGCCCATGACAGCAACACCGACGCCACGCCGGTGATGTTCACCTGGCCCTCGCGCGGCTCCGTGTTCGACTACGGCTACGACAAGGAAAGCACCAATTACTCCCGCTCGGCGCTTGAGGCGCTTCTAACCGTCGCATCCGAGACGCCCGATATCCGTGAAATCACCATTCTGGCCCACTCGATGGGCACGTGGCTGACAATGGAATCGCTGCGCCAGATGGCGATCCGCAACAATGGCGTGCCATCCAAGATCAGCGACGTCATCCTGGCGTCACCGGATCTTGACGTGGATGTCTTCCGTCAGCAACTGGCGGACATGGGGCCGAACCGCCCCAAATTCACGGTGTTCGTCTCCAGGGACGACCGGGCTTTGACCCTGTCGCGCCGGATATCGGGCAATGTTGACCGGCTCGGTCAGATCGACATCAACAATCCGGCTTACCGCGAGGAGTTCGAACTTGGAGGCATCACGGTACTCGATCTGTCCGCCTTGAAGGACGGCGATCGTCTCAACCACTCCAAATTCGCCGACAGTCCTGAAGTCGTGAAACTGCTCGGTCAGAGGCTGATCGACGGCCAGACGGTCACGGATCAGGATCTCGGTCTTGGCGCCGAACTGGGCGCGACCGCGATGTCGGTGTCGAACACGGTCGGCTCGGCTGCTGGCATGGTGATTTCCGCCCCCATCGCCATCATTGATCCGAACGCCCGCGATACGTTCGATGCCCAGTCCCGTCGTTTTGGCCAGGGCCTTGGTGACAGCATTCTGGGTGTCACCACGGGTTTGACGACAGGATTGACGAGCGGATCGACCAGCCCGCGCCGCTGCGATCCCGCACGTGACACCTGCCCGTAAGCAAGTCGGGATTCCGGCGCCTTGGATTGTCAGATCCGCCGTGCCGGATTGAGTGCCACGTGGGATGCGATTATGCTCTGTGAACCCGTGGAGCCTGAGGAGAGGCGCAGTGTCCGAGCAACGCCTAGCAGAATCCGTGCTGTGGCTTGAGACGCCAATCGGCCCGATGCGGGCAGTCGCCGACGAGACGCATCTGCTCGGCCTGGAATTTCACGATGAACGACCGCAAAGTGAAACACCGGACACCGCTGGCCTTAGCGCGCCGCTTGTCCAGATTGAAGCCGAACTGAAGGCCTATTTTGCGGGAGAGAGCACCGAATTCCGCACGCCCATGAGAATTGACGGCAATGATCTCGAACGCAAGGTCTGGGCACGGCTGATGCAGGTGCCGCTCGGCGAAACCTGTTCCTACGGCGATATCGCCCGCGACACGGGCTCCATCGACGCGGTGCGGGTGGTCGCCAGATATTGCGGGACCAATCGCCTTCCGGTGGTCATTCCCTGTCACCGCTGCATTGGCTCGGACGGGTCGCTGACCGGCTTCGGCGGCGGGTTGTGGCGCAAGAAATGGCTATTGCGGCATGAAGGCCGGATGCGGCCCATCGGATTGTTCGCGGAGGAACGACAATGAACCCGAATGAAAAAGCCAGAGTGTTTGCGAGCCTTCACAAGAAGGGCGACCCCGTCATTCTCTACAATGTCTGGGACGCCGGCAGCGCCGCGGCCGTGGCCGACGCGGGTGCCAGTGCGCTCGCGACAGGCAGCGCCCCGGTGGCCTTCGCCAACGGATTTGCCGATGGCGAGCAGCTGCCGATGCAGCGCCTGTTCGAGGTGGCGCGGTCAATCGTCGGCGCCACAGAACTGCCCGTCAGCATCGATTTCGAGGGTGCCTATGCGACCGATCCGGAAGAAGGCGCGCGCAATGTCGGGTTGCTAGTCGACACCGGCGCCATCGGCCTCAATTTCGAGGATCAGGTGGTCGGCGGCGCGGGCCTGCATCCGGTCAGCGAACAGGCTGCGCGGATCGCCGCCATCAGGGCGATGGCCAGGGATCGGGGCGTCGAGCTGTTCATCAATGCCCGCACCGACCTGTTCCTCAAGGAGAAGGATGCGAGCGCCTATCCGGCGCTGATGACGGAGGCGATCGCGCGCGCCCGCGCCTACGCGGACGCCGGCGCCAGCGGCTTCTTCGCGCCCGGTCTCGATACGGCCGAACTGATCGGCGCGCTGTGCGATGCTTCGCCGCTGCCGGTCAACATCATCATGCGACCCGGCGTGCCCGACGCCGCCACGCTCGCCAAACTCGGCGTGAGCCGCATCAGCCACGGACCCTATCCCTACAGGGCGATGATCGAGCGGCTGACGGACGCCGCGCGTGCGGCGCTGAGCGCAGCGTCGAGCTGAATCCGGGGCTGCACAGCCGGCTTACGGAACCAGCAGGGTGCCCGCGCCATGCGCGGTGAACAGTTCCAGGAGCACCGCATGCGGCGTCTTGCCGTTGAGGATGACGACGCCCTTGACGCCGCGGTCGATCGCCTCGATGCAGGTCTCGACCTTCGGGATCATGCCGCCCGAAATCGTGCCGTCGGCCATCAGCGCGCGGGCTTCGCTGACGGTCAGCTCGTCGATCAGCTTCTTGTCCTTGTCGAGCACGCCCGGCACGTCAGTCAGGAACAGAAGCCGCGAGGCCTCGACCGCGCCGGCGATGGCGCCGGCGAAGGTGTCGGCGTTGATGTTGTAGGTATGGCCGTCGCGGCCCGGGGCTACCGGTGCCAGCACCGGGATCATCTCGGATTTGGCCAGGAGGTCGAGCAGCGTCCGGTCGACTTCCACCGGCTCGCCGACAAAGCCCAGGTCGAGCACCCGTTCGATGTTGGAATCGGGGTCGATCATCGTCTTGCGCGCTTTTTCGGCATAGACCATGTTGCCGTCCTTGCCGCACAGGCCGATGGCCCACTCGCCCTCGGCGTTGATCAGCGCCACGATCTCCTTGTTGATCGAACCGGCCAGAACCATCTCGACGATCTCGACGGTCTTCTCGTCGGTCACGCGCAGCCCGCCCTCGAATTTCGATTCGATGCCCATCTTGGCCAGCATCGCGCCGATCTGCGGGCCGCCGCCATGCACCACGATCGGGTTGACGCCTGATTGTTTCAGAAGCGCGATGTCCTGGGCGAAGGCCTTGCCCAGCGCCGGGTCACCCATGGCGTGGCCGCCATATTTGACCACCACGGTCTTGTTCTCGTAGCGCTGCATGTAGGGCAGCGCCTCGGCCAGCAGGCGGGCCTGGGTTGCGGCTTCGCCGCTTGTGATCTCGGACATTGGCGTGGGGTCCCCGTGGAGGCAAAAGGTCCGGCGCTGTTTAGCGGCAATCTGCCCCGGCATCAATGACTCTCCGCGATCAGGGAGCCAAACATCAAGGCCGCGCGGCAGTCGAAGACCTCGGACAAACCGAACGGTCTATTTGAACGTAAAGGGTTTCAGCCGCAGCTGAAACTGCTATGAACTGAGTGAAATCGCGGAGAAGCCCGGCCCATCATGAGTCAACCAGACCTATCCGACTTGATCGCGCGCACAGCGCTGGGCGACCGCAAGTCGTTCTCTGCGCTTTATGCCGGAACGAGCGCGAAACTTTTTGGCGTCTGCCTGCGTATCCTCAAAGACAGGGCCCAGGCCGAAGACGCTGTTCAGGAAGTTTACGTCCGCATCTGGCGGCGTGCGGGCAGCTTTCGGGTGGGCCAGGCCTCCGCCATGGCATGGCTCGTGACGATCGCCCGCAACCAGGCGATCGACATGATCCGCGCCCGCCAGCCCGCAACGCTGGAGTATGACGATGCGCCCGATGTGGCTGACCCGGATCCCGATCCGGAAGCCCGCGCGGCGCTGAGCGGCGAGGCACGCCGGATCGAGGCCTGCCTCGGAGAATTGGAGACCGACAAGGCCGCGGCAGTGGTCGATGCCTATGTCGAGGGATTGAGTTACCAGGAGCTGGCCGAGAAGAACAGCGTGCCGCTCAACACCATGCGAACCTGGCTGCGCCGCAGTCTTTTGAAACTGAGAGAGTGCCTGAACAGATGAGCCCCGGCCCGCACATTCCTGACGACGACGCTTTGGCGGGCGAATACGTGCTTGGCGTGTTGCCGCTTGACGCGCGGCGCGCCGTGGAAAAGCGCATTGCCATCGACACGGAGTTCGCGTCGCTGGTCGCTTCCTGGCAGACCGACCTCGCCCATCTCGATGATGCCTATCAGCCCGAGGCCCCACCCCAGGGCGTCAAGGCCCGCATTGACGCACGCCTGTTTGCCGAAGCGGCAAAGCCTGCGGGTGGCCTGTGGAGCTCGCTTGCCTTCTGGCGCGGGCTGGCCTTTGCCGCGATTGCCGTGGCCGCCATCGGTATTTTCCAGACGAGCCTCCAAGGCCCTGCTGATCCTGTCGCAGCGCCGTCGCTGGTGGCCGAACTCGGCGCGCCCGGCAGCTCCGTCGGTCTTGTCGCAGCGCTTGATCCAGCCTCCGGCGTCTTCAGCATCACGCCGGCTGCCTTCTCGCCTGAGGACGGCAAATCGCTCGAATTGTGGTTGGTGCCGGGTGAGGGTGCGCCCGTTTCGCTTGGCCTGGTGCCCGGCGATGGCGGCCAGCTTGTACTGACCCCGGATCTGACCGGGCGCCTGTCTGCCGGCGCGCTCCTGGCCATAAGCCTTGAGCCTGTCGGCGGATCGCCCACCGGCGCGCCAACCGGCCCGGTCGTGCTGTCGGGCGAGCTTGGACAAAAGTAGCCGGACTTATCGGCCAGACCCCCGGCTTATGCGACCTGGAAGTGTCCAAACCGGAAGCTCCAGGATTGAGACCGCGACTTTATTGCTATCGCGGCAACGTTGAGTGATTACGGCTTGTTTTCCAAGGTTTCGACGCGTCAGGCAACGTCGCCAACGGTTTCTTCGATCTTGGAAAGATAGGTCTCAATCGATGTTTGAATGTTGGCCAGGGATCCGCCAAGTTCCATCTTGACCATCAATTCAACATCGTCACGAAGCTCGCCTTGTCGCCGCTCGATCCGTCTGGTCAGCTCGTAGTTTGCGTTTACAAGTCGCATCATGTCGGCCAGCTCTTTTCCGAACAAGGCGCATCTCGTCCATGTTGAGCTTTGCCTGCTTGGCCAGAAATTCGAGGCTGACTGCTTCGGTCGTCACGGTCGTCAACTCCTTTGACGCCTGCTTATACTTAGCTTTTTTGACGGGAACCTCAAACATCCTTTTGATCCGTCATTCAGGGGCACTTGCCGGTGACGAGCAACCAATGGT
Source organism: Hoeflea sp. (assembly GCA_019084245.1). Taxonomy (GTDB): domain Bacteria; phylum Pseudomonadota; class Alphaproteobacteria; order Rhizobiales; family Rhizobiaceae; genus Hoeflea. The sequence goes on along the minus strand of JAHRFE010000028.1, from coordinate 276,008 downwards.
GTCTGTTTGGCAAGTGGGACAAAAATAATCGGCGTCCCTGAAACTTTCCCCGAACAACCCCCGTCTTCCTCTCTAACCGCCGCAAAACAATTGTGGCGGGTGACAAAAGGTCCGGATGATCCGGCCTGGAAACACAACAGAGAGGTTGTCTTATGAAAAACGCTCTTCGCTCAATCGCCGCCACTGCCGTTCTTCTCGCCGGCGCGAGCCTGGCTCATGCCGAAAACCCGATGGTCGGCGGCGCCGCAATGTTCGCTGACAAGAATATCGTCGAGAATGCCGTCAATTCGGCCGATCACACCACGCTCGTCGCCGCCGTTCAGGCTGCCGGCCTGGTCGAAACCCTGTCGGGCGAAGGTCCGTTCACCGTGTTCGCGCCGACCAACGCCGCCTTTGCCGCCCTGCCGGAAGGCACTGTCGACACCCTGCTGAAGCCTGAGAACAAGGACCAGCTGACCAAGGTGCTGACCTGCCACGTGGTCGCAGCCGACGCCATGTCGGCAGCCATCATGAAGATGGTCGACGATGATGGCGGCACGCACCCGGTGGAAACCGTCGGCGGCTGCATGCTCAATGTTTCCTATGAGGGCGACAAGATCATGATCGAGGACGAAACCGGCGCCATGGCCAATGTCACCATCGCCGATGTCGACCAGTCCAACGGCGTCATCCACGTCATCGACAAGGTGCTTCTGCCCAAGGGCTAAGCCTCAAGAGTCCGGACGCGTCGGCTCCGTGCCCCACGCATTTTCGACGCCAACCGGACCGCCTCCCGCCCGGTCGCCCCTTGCCGGGCGGGAGGCCTTTCACGCCCATTTGAAAACATGTGCTTGGCCTTTCGGCCCGCTCCGGACTAGCTTTCAAACACAACAAGGAGACGCCCCATGACCACAAACACAGACTTTACCCGCCGCGCGCTTTTGAGCGCAGGTGTTGCAGGACTGGCGTTGTCGGTGTTTGGCCGCTTCACGCCGGCGCGCGCTTCTGAAGGAAATTTCGAGGTCACGCTCACCGAGGCCGAATGGCGCGCAAAGCTGAGCAAGCAGCAGTACGCGGTGCTGCGCGAGGAGGCTACCGAACGCGCCTTCACCAGTCCCCTCAACGACGAGAAGCGCAAGGGCATGTACCATTGCGCCGGCTGCGATCTGCCCGCCTATTCCTCCGAGACCAAATACGATAGCGGCACAGGCTGGCCGAGCTTCTGGAAGGCTGAAGAAGGCGCCATCGGCACCAAGGAAGACCGCTCGCTGTTTTCCGTCCGCACCGAAGTCCATTGCAGCCGCTGCGGCGGCCATTTCGGCCACATCTTCGATGATGGCCCGGCGCCCACCGGCTTGCGCCATTGCCTCAATGGCGTGGCGCTGACATTCAGGCCAGCCGCCAATCAGAACACCTGAACGAATCCGGTCAGAGCGTGATGGCCAGAGCGATCGCTACTCTAAGATCCGCGATACCTTCGCCTTTTTCCGATGAGGTGGCGATCACTTCCGGAAAAGCCGCCGGTCGCCGCTTGATCGTGGCGAGCGTTTCGGACATCAGCCGCGGCACGCCGGCCGCCTTGATCTTGTCGGTCTTGGTCAGCACCACCTGGTAGGACATCGCCGCCTTGTCCAAAAGATCCATCACGCCCTCGTCGTTCTTCTTGACGCCATGGCGGCTGTCGATCAGCAGATAGACCCGCTTCAGCGTAGAGCGCCCGCGCAGATAGTCAAACACCAGCTTGGTCCACAGATCGACCTGCTCCTTGGGCGCCTTGGCGTAGCCGTAGCCCGGCATGTCGACCAGCGCCATCGGCGGCAGATCGTCCTCCGCGCCCGAATAACCCTCCGGCACGAAATAGTTGAGCTCCTGGGTCCGGCCCGGCGTGTTGGATGTGCGCGCCAGCCCGTTGACGCCGACGAGCGCGTTGATCAGCGATGACTTGCCGACATTGGAGCGTCCCGCAAAGGCGATCTCCGGCGGGCCTTCCGGCGGCAGGAATTTCAGTGCCGGCACGCCGCGGATGAACACCCACGGCCGGGTGAACAGCGTTGCCGACAGCTCCTTGGCTGCCTGCATGGCCGGATCGGCGGACAATAGGGTCATCACTTCCGCCTTTCGCGCGTTTCTCAGGTCTTCTTGGACTTGGGTTTGAACAGATCCATCAGATTGTCCCACAGCTCGATCTTGGCGCCCTGGCGCTTCATGATGAAGCCCTGCTGGATGATCGACAGCGTGTTGTTCCAGGCCCAGTAGATCACCAGACCGGCCGGGAACGTCGCCAGCATGAACGTGAACACCACCGGCATCCAGGTGAAGATCATCGCCTGGGTCGGGTCCGGCGGAGTCGGATTCATGCGCATCTGCAGGAACATGGTGATGCCCATGATCAACGGCCAGATACCGATCATCAGAAACAGCGGCACATCATAGGGAAGCAGGCCGAACAAATTGAACAGAGATGTCGGATCGGGCGCGGACAGATCCTGTATCCAGCCGAAGAACGGCGCATGCCGCATTTCGATGGTCACGTAGAGAACCTTGTAGAGTGCGAAGAACACCGGGATCTGCAGCAGCACCGGCCAGCAGCCGGCCACAGGGTTGATCTTTTCTTTCTTGTAGAGCTCCATCATGCCCTGCTGCAGGGCCATCTTGTCATCGCCATGCTTGGCCTTGAGCTCTTCGAGCTTGGGCTGCACCTTTTTCATGTTGGCCATCGACACATAGGACTTGTTGGCCAGCGGGAAGAAGATGAGCTTGACCACCACCGTGGTGGCGAGGATCGCAACGCCGAAATTGCCGAACACCTTGAACAGATAATCGATGAGCCAGAACATCGGCTTGGTAATGAAATAGAACCATCCCCAGTCGATCATCAGGTCGAAATTGAGGATGTTGTACTGTTCCTCGTAGCTATCGATGATCGGCACCTGCTTGGCGCCGGCGAAGACCAACGTCTGGGTGGTGACACTGCCGCCGGGCGCGATCGTCTGGGCGTCGGATCTGAAATCCGACTGGTAGCGCGCGCGGCCATCGGTGAAATGCGCAAAGCGGGTTTCGAAACCCGCGCCCTGTGGCGGCACAAGCGCTGCGGCCCAGTATTTGTCGGTGATTCCCATCCAACCCGCAGTGGCCTTGGGCATCGCCATGACCGGGGTGTCTTCGACATCGGAATAGTCGATTTCCTGCAGGCCTTCCTCGCCGATGACCCCGATCAGGCCCTCATGCAGCACGTAGATCCCGGCTGTCGTCGGTTTGAAGAACCGCGTGATTCTGCCGTAGCCCGCCACCGATGCGGCGGCCTCGCCGCTGTTGGCAATGGTGTCCTCGAATTTGAACAGGAAATGCTCGTCGACGGAAATGACCCGGGTGAAGACCAGGCCCGCGCCATTGTCATAGGTCAGCGTCACCGGGGAGGAGGGGGTCAGGGTCTGCCCCTCTGCCGCGGTCCAGACGGTGTCGGGACCCGGTGCCGGACCCGACGCCGCGTCGGCGATGAAGCCGACTTCGGCGAAATAGCCGTCGTTCAGCGCGGCAGGGCTGAACAGCGTGATATTGGGGCTCTCGGGGTCGATCGTCTCGCGGTATTCCTTGAGCAGGATGTCGTCGATCCGCGCGCCTGCGAGATTGATCGAGCCGGAAAGAGCCGGTGTGTCGATGGTAATACGCTGGCTGCCCGCGAGTGCGTCCTGACGCGACATGCCGGTCGTCGGCGCCATGGCGGAGGGGATGCCCGCGCCATCGCCGGGCGCGGCCCCGGTCACCGGCGCCGGAATGGATTGTCCTGTCCCGGTCGCGGGCGCCTGCGCAGCCTGCTGGGCCTGCAGGGCTTCGGCGGCAAGGCGCTCTTTTTCGATCTTCGGGCTGACATAGAGGAATTGCCAGGCGACGAGGACAGCCACGGACAAGAGGATTGCGACGAAATAATTGCGGTTGGTTTCCATCACTCATTCCTGGTGGCCGGGCTTGGAGCGCCTGGCGTTATGATGTTGTCCGGTGCGCCGGAAATTTTCTCCGTGCGCACATGTTGTGGCCGTTTCTGGCCGGCGCTTTCGCCGACCCGTTCGGCGAGTGCTGCAATGAGCCTGTCAAACGGAGCGGCCAGCGTATCCCGGCGTGCGACAACCACATAGTCATGTCCGGGCTTGAAGGGAACCCCTGCAATGTGACGCACGGCCTCTTTGAGACGGCGGCGCATTCTGTTGCGCTCCACCGAGTTGCCCTGCTTCTTCGTCACCGTATATCCGATGCGGGGGGGCTGGTCGGGTTTTCCCCGGTCGAGGGTTTCCAGCAGAAAATAGGGCCCGCGCAGGCGTTTGCCCTTTTGCACGGCGAGGAAATCCGGACGGTTTTTAAGCCGCCCGGGTTTCTTGGTGATGTCGTCTTCTGCCACGCGATTGTCTTTCTTCGCGGGCCTGCCGTCAGCGATCAGGCCGAGAGACGATTGCGCCCGCGGGCGCGGCGGGCCTGGATGACCTTGCGGCCGCCCTTGGTGGCCATGCGCGCACGGAAGCCGTGGCGACGCTTGCGAACAAGCTTGGATGGTTGGTAAGTACGCTTTGGCATTTATTTTAATACCGCGGTGTGCGGCCCTTCTTGGAACATCTGCGTTTGGGTGTTCAGTCCGTGAAAAAACGCTCCCGGAAACCGGAAGTCACCACGGACGAGCGGCTTATAAACGTGTTGCCGGCCAAAAGTCAATGATTGCCATGGGAGCCGTGCCTCGAAGAACCAGCCATTCCTGCTCGGCCAGCGCCCCGGGAGACGGCGGCAGGGCCCAAGGCGGTTCACTTCCCTTCACAAGCCGGTGACCTGGCACGCCTCGCCCTTGCCCGGCGTCGCCCCTTGCGCCAAGTCGTTTACCAGAGCCCGAACCGGACCCCCAGCGCAGAATCCCCCAGCACAGGCCCCCAGCACAGGCCCCCCAGTACAGGATAGAGTCTCCCTCATGAATATTGACCGCCGTACCGTCATCGCAGGATTTGCCAGCCTGGCCGCCGCTTCCGCGCTCGGGCCGCTGCCCGCCCGGGCGGCACTGACCGGGTTTCGCCCAACGGGCCAGGGCAGGGTGGATCATTCCGCCTTCGACGCGTTGCTCAAGGCCCATGTCCGGCCCGACGCCCAGGCCTACAACCGGGTGGACTATCGTGGCGTCAAGGCCAATCTCGCCGCTCTGAAAGCCTATGTCGCCTCGCTTGAGGCGATCAACCCGGTCGGGCTGTCGCGCAATGAAGCCCATGCCTACTGGATCAACCTCTACAACGCCAAGACCCTTGAGGTCGTCGCCGAAGCCTTTCCGGTCAGTTCGATCAAGAAGATCAACCTCGGCGGCTCCTTCCTGTTCGGCTCGGGCCCGTGGAAGGCGAAACTGATGACGGTCAATGGCCGGGACCTGTCTCTGGACGATGTCGAGCACGAGATCGTCCGTCCGCTGTTTGGCGATCCGATGTCCCATTACGGGCTGAACTGCGCCTCCTATTCCTGCCCCAACCTGGCCACACGTGCCTTCACCGGCGCCAATGTCGACGCGGTTCTGCGCGAGAACGGTGTCGATTATGTCAACCATCCCCGCGGCGTGGTCGTCAGCAATGGCCGGATTACCGCATCGAAGATCTATTCCTGGTATGCCGGCGATTTTGGCGGCAAGGGCAGGCTCAAGGGGCACTGGTCCTCTCTGGCAAATCCTGAAAAGGCCGCGGAGATCGCCGCGGCGACGATTTCGGGCTATGAGTATGACTGGAGCATCAATGCCCTTTGAGGCGTGATGACGTCCAGCTCACGCGGCCGTGAGTTCAGGGGGGCTCGGGTTCACGCGACTTTGGCAGGACGCGAGGGATTGTCATTGGCTCTTGAAGCCGCAACCTTCTAGGTAAATCTTCGAGATCAACGTGCGGCCACAGCGAGCCCGGAGACATGTCATGACCGTGCAATCCCGAATCGGGCAGATGGACAACACCATGCCAGACACACGCCAGAGCAGGCCTGCCCCGGAGACTGCGCCCGACAAGGGTGCGGCCAGCGCATGGCGGCGGTATCTGCCGATCGCCGTCATTGCCGCCGGTCTTGCGGCCGGCTACGCCGCCGGCCTTCAGGAGTATCTGTCGCTTTCGGTGCTTGCCGAGCAGCGCGAGAGCATCAAGGCCTTCGTCGCCGAGCGCCAGATCCTTTCGATCCTGGGCTACTTCGTCCTCTACACGGCTGCCGTGGCCTTTGCCTTCCCCGCCGCCTCGGTCCTGACGATCTTCGCCGGCTTCGTGTTCGGCTGGTGGGTTGCCGGCATCCTGACAGTCTTCGCCGCGACGCTCGGCGCTACGGCAATCTTCCTGGCCGCCAGATCCGCCTTTGGCGATGTGCTGCGCCGGCGTGCAGGGCCGTTCGCGGCGAAACTCGCCGATGGCTTTACCAGGGATGCGTTCGGCTATCTGCTGGTGCTGCGCCTGGCCCCGGTGTTTCCGTTTCTGATCATCAATATCGCGCCGGCGTTTTTCGACATCAGGCTGCGCACCTATGTGGCCGCGACCTTCCTTGGCATCATTCCCGGAACGCTTGCCTATTCCTGGCTCGGTCAGGGGCTCGACAGCGTCATTGCTGCGGCCGACGCCGCCGGACGCGAGATCTCGGTTTCCGATCTGGTGACGCCGGAGATCACCATCGCCTTTCTCGGGCTTGCAATCGTCGCCTCGATCCCCACCCTTATACGGAAGTTCCGCAAACGCGCGTGAGTTGCGCTAGACTGACAGTCAGCCAGCGGATCAATTCGACGGAAAGACAATCCCATGACCAGCCGATTGACACCTGACATCTGCATCATCGGCGGCGGCTCCGGCGGGTTGTCCGTAGCTGCCGCGGCGGCGGCCTTCGGCGTGAACGTCGTGCTGATCGAAAAGGGCAGGATGGGCGGTGATTGCCTCAACTACGGCTGCGTTCCGTCCAAGGCGATGATCGCAGCCGGCAAGCACGCCCACGCCATTGCACAGGCCCCGGACTTCGGCGTGACCGCCGGTGAGGTCAAGGTCAATTTCCGCAAGGTTCACGACCATATCCACTCCGTCATCGGCGCCATTGCCCCCAATGATTCGGTCGAGCGCTTTCGCGCCATGGGCGTCACCGTCATCGAGGCCGAAGCGCGGTTCGTCAACAAGACGACGGTGATGGCCGGCGACACCGAAATCCGCGCCCGGCGCTATGTCATTGCCACCGGATCCTCGCCGCTGGTGCCGCCGATCCCGGGCCTCGATACGGTCGATTACCTGACCAACGAAACCCTGTTCGAACAGACCCGCGCGCCAAAGCATCTCATCATCATCGGCGGCGGGCCGATCGGCGTGGAAATGGCCCAGGCCCACCGCCGGCTCGGCGCCGAGGTCACTGTCGTCGAGGGCGCCAGGGCGCTCGGCAAGGATGATCCCGAACTCGCAGCCATCGTGCTCGACAGGATCCGCGCCGAGGGCGTGACTATTCTCGAGGGCTCGAAGGTCGCCTCCGTCGAGAAGCGCGGCAAGACCGGCGTGAGAGTCAATTACGAAAGCGAGGCCGGCAATGGAAGTGTCGATGGCAGCGACCTGCTGCTCGCCGTCGGCCGCCTCGCCAATGTCGAGGGGCTGGGGCTTGATGTGGCGGGCGTCAAGCATGACCGCCGCGGCATCAAGGTCGGCGCCAATCTCAGGTCCTCCAACAGCCGCGTCTACGCCATTGGCGATGTCGCTGGCGGGCTGCAGTTCACCCATGTCGCGGGCTACCACGCGGGTCTCGTGGTGCAGCAGATCCTGTTCCGGCTGCCTGCGAAGGAAAACCGCGATATCATTCCCTGGGCTACCTACACCGATCCTGAACTCGCCCATGTCGGGCTCACCGAGGAAGAGGCGGCGAAGCGCCATGGCGGGAGGATCTCGATCCTGCGCTGGCCCTATGCCGAAAACGACCGGGCCCAGGCCGAGCGCAAGACCACGGGCCTCATCAAGATGGTGGTCGACCGCAAGGCGCGCATCCTTGGCGTCTCCATCGCCGGCGCCGGCGCAGGTGAAATGATCAACATGTGGGCGCTCGCGTTAAGCAACGGCATGACGCTGAAGGATGTACGCGGCTATGTGCCGCCCTATCCCACCATGGCCGAAATTGGAAAACGCGCTGCGATCACCTACTATAGCCCGCTGACGCGCAAGCCGTTCGTGCGCTGGATCGTCCGCTTCCTGAGGCGGTTCGGTTAGGGAGCGGGCGGGAGAGGGCGGACCATGGCGGACACCAAAGTATCGGAGACGGGCTCGACCCAGGGCGCAAGCGAGCCCAAGGCCCTGAGCCTGTCGTCCAAGCTGTTGTGGCTGACGATCCTGTTCGTCATGATCGCCGAAGTTCTCATCTTCGTGCCCTCCGTTGCCAACACCCGCGTGCGCTGGCTCGCCGACCGGCTCAACACCGCCGCCGCCGCCGCCGTGGTGATCGACGCGGTCAACGAGATGGAGCTTCCGCAGTCGATCCAGGACGGCGCGCTGATGGCCACCGGCACCAAGGCGATCGTGCTGCGCAAGGACGGCGCCTCGCGCATGATCGCCACCGCCGACATGCCGCCCGTCGTCACGCACCAGTATGATCTTGCCGCCGTCACTCCAGTGGGCGCCATCGTCGACGCCTTCGAAACCTTCCTGTTCGGTGGCGACCGGGTGATCCGGGTCTACGGGCCCGTAGCCGATGATCCCGACATGCAGATCGAGCTGGTGCTTGCCGACGCGCCGTTGCGCCATGCCATGCTGATCTACGGCCGCAACGTGTTCTTCCTGTCGGTGCTGATCTCGATCATCACCGCGGGGCTGGTGTTCTTCGCCATCAACCGGATCATGATCCGTCCGGTCCGGCGGATGACCGAGAACATGCAGGCCTTTTCCGAGGATCCGGAGAACCCCGGCAAGATCATCGTGCCGCGCCAGGTCGGCGACGAGCTCGGCGTGGCCGAGGGCCATCTTTCCGCCATGCAGTCGCGCCTGCAACAGACGCTCAAGGAGCAACGCCATCTCGCTGATCTCGGCCTGGCGGTCTCCAAGATCAATCATGACATGCGCAATATCCTGACATCGGCGCAGCTGATGTCGGACCGGCTGGCAATGATCGATGACCCGATGGTCAAGCGCTTCGCCCCCAAGCTGTTGCGCACCATCGACCGGGCGGTGAGCTATTCGGGTGAGGTGCTGGCCTATGGCAAGGCGCGTGAGGCCAAGCCGCGGCGCCGGTTCATCAATCTGGCGATGCTGGCCTCAGAGGTCCGCGACATCGTCACCGAGGAGACCGAGGCCGCCATCACCTATGTCCTCGACATCGACGCAGGTCTGGAGGTTGAGGCCGACAGCGACCAGATGTTCCGGGTCATCTACAATCTGGTCCGCAACGCCGTGCAGGCCTTTGGCGCCGATCCCAAGGACGACCCGGCGCTGGTGCAACGCATCACGCTCTCGGCCCGCCGCACCGGATCGGTCGTCGAGATCATGGTGGCCGACACCGGCCCGGGATTGCCCGCCAAGGCGCGCGAAAACCTGTTCAAGCCCTTCCGCGGCTCCGCCCGCTCAGGCGGCACCGGCCTCGGCCTGGCGATCGCCCGCGAACTGGTGATTGCCCATGGCGGATCGATCTCGCTGGATGAGACGGTAACCCAGGGCGCCGCCTTCCGCATCGAACTGCCCGATCAGCCGGTGCCGCTCGACACCTTCCGCGCCCGCGCATGAAACGGACGCCCAGTCGCGTCCGGAACCGGGACACTTAACCGAGACCCGAACCAAGCTTCACTCCAAAGCGATTGTCGCGCCGGTCGGCCGCCAAACGCTCCGCTATCTTTGGCAAGCCACGAAGGGCCGCGGCCCGCCCCGCGTGCCTCATAGTGGCTAACTGCGTGGCAATCGCTTTTTTCGCCAAATCCGCTTGCAATCCGGTTCTGTCCGTTTTAGGAGAACGCCTCGCAGACGACCGACGCCTGCAACGCGCGCCCGTAGCTCAGCTGGATAGAGCACCAGACTACGAATCTGGGGGTCAGAGGTTCGAATCCTTTCGGGCGCGCCACTTTTCCTAATAAATCAATGGCATGCGTGTGGGCGCGCATTGGGCCAAGCGTGGTCCCTGCGGCGAGTCGCCACCGTCCAGTGACTGAGCCCAGAGCCGAAAAACCATTGTTCCGCAGTCAGGCGTGCGGTCAAACGGTTAACCCCGGAAAATTCCGGCTCTCGCTGCCCAAAATCGGGGTGCACTTCAACCAACGCCGGAAACGAACTCCCAGCCCGATAAAGCCTGGGGGCAAGGTCAATGGTCTTGGACATTTCCGAGTGTCTCCAATTCCTGAATGGCACCATCTTTCACCGACTTGGATGGGGGGATGGACCCGTGCAATTGATCTTCAAAAAGGAAGAACTTGCACTTTCAGGAAATCAATCCGCACTATTCCAGGATCGCATTGACTGGCTGAAACTTTCCACAAGACGTCCGGCATTTCGTGTCTATTTGGAAGGAAATGGTACCCCGAAATCGTGTTACCAGTGTCCAGTTTCGCCAGTTGGCGCTAATACGTGTGGTGAATTGCGAGGCGGGGGAGATACTGGTGGCCAAAAAGCAAAGGCAGAAAGCTACACTCGCCGAAGTTGCCGCCATGGCTGAGGTTGATGTGTCGACCGTATCTCGGGTGCTTCGTGGCCAGAGTGAACAGCGCATTCGTGCTGAAACCAGGGACCGTATTCTCGAAGTTGCGAATAAGCTCAACTACCGTGCCAACTACACGGCCCGGGCGTTGCGCATGTCGCGCACCTTCACACTCGGAATCGTCGTGCCGCAGCTTGATAACCCGGTCTTTTCTGCAGCAATTCGCGGCGCAGAAAACGTCGCGGCCCAAAACGGTTATTCCCTGCTGATTTCGCATCGTGATCCCGGTGACGCCGGAACAACAATTGCAAAGCTGTCGCAGATGAACAGGGTCGACGGGTTGCTGGTTGCCAGCCTCGACGCCGATGAAGTGTTGCGCAGCGATCTTGCCGAGGCAAATGTCCCTTACGTGCTGTTGAACCGTCAATTGCCGGGAACGGCTCTTTCCGTAGTTCTCGACAGTCGGGAAGCCGCGCGAAAGGCGACTGAATATCTCATATCGTTGGGGCATCGCCGCATCGGCCATCTTGGCGGACGTTCCGGCGGGTTTAACGCCCAGGAGCGGTTGTCCGGCTACAAAATAGCGCTTGAAGCGGCAAACATCGCTTTCGATCCGTCATTGGTAACGATGGGGGACTACACCTTTAGCGCAGGCCGCGAGTCGGTCAGGAAATTGGCCAAGACCGACGCCACTGCGATCATGGCGGCGACGCTGGTTTCAGCGGCAGGTGCGATGGCCGAGTTGCGGCTTGGCGGCTGGCAGTTGCCGGGGGAGATGTCGGTGATCGCTCTCCATGATGCCCCTTTTGCAGAGATGCTTTTTCCTGCCTTGAGCACAGTCATGATGCCGACTGAAGAGATGGGGCGCGTTGCAGCTGATCTATTGATAAAAAAGCTTTCCGGGGCGGAGCCAGAGCCGGTCCTGGCCTTGCCGCCGGGCCGGCTGATCGTCCGTGATTCAACTGTTGCCCCGCGATCCCACGCCCGAATTTCCAAATAATCAAATCGCCAGCTTGACAGGTCACGATCGCTGACTGTAGGTGTGAACAAACGATTGTTCATAATCGTCTGGGCACTGTTATCGAAAATTGTAGCCAAAAAAGGAAACCTGATGTCGAGTTCGCAGCCCCAATCGCCGGCGCCAGCAGCACTGAATGTGCTTCAGGCCGAGTTCACAAGCATCGTTGGCGCAGAGAATGTGCTTGCCGATGAAGCCGGTCGGCGTCCCTATGCGCATGACCGGTTGCCCTTTGCGAATTTCTGCGAGAGGCAGGGCAAGCTGGCTGGCGTTCTGCCGCGCCTGGTGCTGCGGCCCGGCTCTGTTGCCGAGGTTCAGGAGATCGTCAAGACTGCCAGGCGGCTTGGCGTACAGTTGATCCCGTTCGGGAACGGTTCGGGCGTTCTTGGTGGAGCCATTCCGGTATCGGCAGAAGTGACGGTTGACCTTCGCCGGCTCGACCAGATTGTGTCGATGGATCCCGGCAACGCTATGGTTACGGTTCAGGCGGGAATGAATGGCGCGGTCTTCGAGGCTGAACTCAACGCGCAAGGCTATTCGACCGGCCATTTGCCCCAGTCGATCGAGATTTCAACGGTCGGAGGCTGGGCTGCGTGCCGTGGTGGTGGTCAGGCTTCAAGCCGTTACGGAAAGATCGAAGACATGATCGTCGGGCTTAAGGCCGTTCTGCCGGACGGCACCGCCATTGACATTCGACCTGTGGCGCGGCGTGCCACCGGCCCGTCAATCCGCGATATCCTTGTCGGCAGCGAAGGGACTCTGGGGATCATCACCGAAATCACGATGCGGCTGTGGAAACTGCCCGAGGTCGAGCGCGGCGTGGTGCTGGCATTCCCGAGCGAGGCTGCGGCGCTGGATGCGGCGCGCGATATCATGCAGGCGGAACTGCGGCCATTGGTGGCGCGGATCTACGATGCCCAGGAAAGCCGCGAACGCACTGAAAACATGCCCGAGTTCCAGAGCCGACCAATTCTGGCCATCTATGTCTTCGGTGGCCGCGAACCGATGGTGTCCACCGAGCAGCAGATGGCCATGGAAATCTGCAGCAAGTATGATGCGGTGGAAGCCGGTCAGGAGCCCTACCAGCATTGGCGTGAAAATCGTTACGTGGCGTTTTCCACGCAATGGCAGAAGGCAGGCTATTTCAACGATACAATCGAGATCACAGGCAATTGGTCAGCCCTGCCGGCGATGTTCGATGCTATGGGCAAGGCCGTTCGGGAGATTTGCCCGGAAGTCCATTTCGGCGCGCATTGGTCTCATATCTATCCTGAAGGTGCATGCCAGTACATGACCATCCGGCTTCCTCCCATGGATCATGAGAAAGCGTTGCCCCTGCATGCGCGGATGTGGCAGGCAATTGAAGACCTGACACTGGAGCACCGCGGATCGATTGCCCATCACCATGGTGTCGGCGTCTTCCGCAACGGCTGGATCGAACGCGAGCTTGGTGGAGCCCTGCCAATGCTGCAGCAAATAAAGGATGCGCTCGACCCGGGCAATCTGATGAACCCGGGCAAGCTCGGACTGCGGCCTCCGGTAGGCGCGGTGGTCGTGGGACAGCTCAACCTTGCAACAAAACGTCAAGAGAGCTGATGTGAGCAACGACCTGTTTCTCGGGATCGATCTGGGTGCCGGATCGCTGAAGGTGACTCTGATAGACGGGACCGGAGTCCTCGTTGCCGACGCTGCTGCGCCGGTAACCACGTCTGCGCCCAAAAGCGGCTGGAGCGAGCAGGACCCGAATAGCTGGTGGGCTGCCGTTTGTACCGCCCTGCCAAAGTTGCTGGAAAAAGCTCGGGTTCCGGCATCCCGAATTGCCGCTCTGTCGGTCTCCGCCGGCGCACATACGCAGGTGCTTGAAGATGAAGATGGCGCGATCATCCGTCCGGCGATCCTGTGGAATGACCAGCGCGCATCGACCCAGACCCAGGCTTTGCGCGATGCCGCTGATGCCCGGATTCTCGAGATTTCAGGCAATCGCGCCAATCCGACCTGGACGCTTCCGCAGATGCTCTGGCTGAAAGAGAACGAGCCCGGCAATTTTGCCCGCGTCAAGCGCATGTACCTCGCCAAGGACTGGATCCGGAGCCGCTTCACCGGCGACTGGATGACCGACCCGATTGATGCCGCCGGAACCTTGATGTCGGAGGCTGACGGGTCAAGCTGGTCGACCGAGATTTGTGACATGATCGGGTGGAATCCGGAAACCTTGCCTCCCATTTCGCCGTCGACCGCCAGAGCTGGAACGGTCAGCGCGCAAGCCGCCCAGGAGACGGGACTGGCGGCAGGCACGCCGGTTATTGTCGGCGCGTCGGACACGGCTGTGGAAACCTATGGTGCCGGACTGACCGAGCCCGGGCTGGGTGTGATCAAGCTTGCCACCGCTGCGACCGTCAGTGTGCTGTCGCCTGATCTGCATGCCAGCAACACGGTGATCAATTATCCGCATGTCATGCCGGACCACTACTACGTGATCGCGGCGACAAACTCTTGCGCTTCCGCCCACAAGTGGCTTCGCGACACGTTCTTCATGAACGGCGAAGCGGACGGATCGGCAGCATTCGACCGAATGGAAGCGCTCGCCTCTGCGGTTCCTGTGGGCTCGGAAGGATTGTTCTTTCACCCCTACCTGAACGGCGAGCGAAGCCCGCATTGGGATCCGCTGTTGCGGGCGGAGTTCGCCGGTATCGGCTTTCAGCACGGCCCCGGCCATTTCGTCCGCGCGCTGTACGAAGGCGTGGCCTTCTCGCTGCGTGATTGCCGCGAAGCCCTGGCTGCCCAGGGACTGGAATTTTCCACCGCCCGGCTGATTGGCGGGGGCACGAAAAGTCCGCTCTGGTGCCAGATCGTTGCCGATGTGCTCGGTGTCGATGTGGAGCTGCCGGGCAATGGCGACGCCTCGTTTGGCGCGGCGCTTCTCGCCGGCGTCGGCGTCGGCACCTTCGCGGACGAAGCTGCCGCGGCAAAGGCTGCCATCCGGGTCTCGCGACGGATTGCGCCAAATCCCGGGAATGCAGCCTTCTATACCGAGGCGCACGCAATCTATGTCGATATACAGAAGGCCTTGTCGCCTATCCATCACCGCATTGCCCGGCTGCAGAGCAACCGCGGCATCTCCCCGATGAAAAAGGATTGAACCATGGCGCAAGTCAAACTCTCCGCCGTGCGCAAAGCCTATGGGGCGGTGATCGCCGTCCACGGTGTCGATCTTGTCATTGACGATGGCGAACTGGTTGTGTTCCTCGGCCCGTCTGGATGCGGTAAATCCACTACCCTTCGGATGATTGCCGGGCTGGAGACCATCACCAGCGGAACCCTGCATATTGGTGACCGCGACGTCACTGCGCTGGAACCCAAGGATCGCAACATCGCGATGGTCTTCCAGAATTACGCCCTCTACCCGCACAAGACCATCCGCGAAAACCTCGCCTTCGGTTTGCGCATGCACAAGATGGACCGGGCCGAGATAGAAAAGCGCGTCGGTGAGGCGTCGAGTGTTCTGGGGCTGAACGAGTTGCTCGACCGCAAGCCCCGCCAGCTCTCTGGCGGCCAGATGCAGCGTGTAGCCTTGGGCCGGGCGCTGGTCCGCGAGCCGGAAGTCTTTCTGCTTGATGAACCGCTGTCCAACCTCGACGCCAAGCTCCGGGTGAAGATGCGTGAGGAAATCGCCAGGCTGCAGAAACAGGTCGGCACATCGATGGTTTACGTGACCCATGATCAGGTCGAGGCCATGACGCTGGCTGACCGGATCGTGATCATGAAGGATGGCCATGTCCAGCAGGTCGGCGCACCGCTTGAGGTCTACGACCGGCCTGCCAACCTGTTTGTTGCCGGCTTCATCGGCTCCCCGGAAATGAACCTTGTCGAAGGACGGGTCGTTCAGGGACGTTTCGAGGCAGGCGAATTCTCCATTGATCTGCCGAAGGGCATGACCGCGGAAGAAAATTCAGCGATCTCGCTCGGTATCCGGCCAGAACACATCGAGATCGATGACACTGCCAGCGACATAGCCTTCACCGCCGACATCATCGAGCAACTCGGCGCACAAACACTCTGCGCGGGCACCGCGCAGGGCGTGAGACTACGGGTAATGACGACCCGGCGGGATGACGTGCACAGGGGCTCAGGCTTTTCGCTTCGGTTCCCGGCAAATCGCCTGCATTTCTTCAACACGGAAACAGGAAATCGCATTTCTACCGAGCATTAATCGCACCACCTATCGGACGATAGGAAACCTGGGAGGAGACTACGATGAGCAATCCGAAAAACCATGCCGGCGTGAGCCGCAGGACGATCCTGAAAACAGCCGGGGCAGCCGGAGCTGCCTTCGCGGCTACCGGTCTGTCGACGCCTGCCGTCTTCGGCCAAAGCCGCAAGCAGATCCGCTTTCTCAATGCGGAAACTTCGATGGACAGCATTCGTGCGCTGAAGGTTGCCGCCGCGGAATATGAGCGCCAGACCGGCGTTGAAGTGGTGATCGATTCTGTGCCCTTGGGTGACGTGTTCACCAAGGTCACCACATCACTGCGCAGCGGGAGCCCATACGACATTGCCACGGTTGCCTTTGTCGGCCATGTTCTTCTGCTTGCCAATGAAGGTCATCTGGTCGACATGACGCCGCTGACCAGCAAGCATGAATGGGGCAAGAACATCCTCTTCCCGATGGATGGAAAGACCTACTGGTACCCATACGACTACAATCTCGCCTGGATCTATTACCGCAAGGACCTCTACGAGCAGAATGGGCTTGAAGTGCCGAAGGATCAGGCGACCTTCCTTGCCAACGCCCAGGCACTGACCAAGGACAACATGTCGGGATCGATCTTCCCAATTGCTTCAAACGGCGCCACCAACTGGCTGTCGCCGGGCTTCCTCTGGGCTGAGGGTGTCGAGGTCTTTGACGATCAGTGGAACATCATCATCGACAGCGCCGAGAATGCGCCGAAGACCAAGGCCTATCTGGATTTCTTCGGCGATCTCTACAAGACCATGCCGAGCGGCACGAGCCAGGCTTCCTACAACGAGATGCTGACCGGCTTCACGTCCGGCTCAGTGGCTCATTCCGCCTATGCAGGCCGTCTGGTGGAGACCATCGAGCGCAACTCGCCTGACCTTGCCGACAAGTTCGGGATCTTCCCCTACATGGATTCAGCCGGCAGCGGCAAAGCGGTCAACCACGGCTATGACGGTTGGGTGGTGCTCAACACCGACGCAGCCGAGGAATCCATGAAGTTCATGGAATGGTTCACGGAAAACCAGCTCATCAACTTCCTGCACACCGCACCGCTGCACTTCCAGCCTGCACGGCTCGATATCTATGAGGATCAGCGCTGGAAGGCTCATCCGTTGATCGAGAAGCATGCAGGTCTGATCGATTCGATGAAGGGCTTCCTCACCGATCCCGACATGACGATCACTGCGATCGACACGCAGGGGCCTGCTCCGGATCTGCGTCCGGGCAAGGTGTTCGAATCCTTTGCCCTGTCGGAGATGCTGCAGCAGAAATGTCTGCTCGGCACCTCGTCTGACGCCGCCCTGGAAATCGGCGCCCAGAAAATGCGCGACGCGATCGCCTGATCGGCACGTGACCCCAAGCACTGGAGCGATATTTGCTCCAGTGCCCTCGTTCTTGGCAGGATGCATCAATGAGTTCCAAAGCCACATTCACGTTATTTCTGATCATTGGGCTCCTGGTCACACTGGCGCTTATCGCTGCACCGGTGGTCTATGCAATCAGTCTCAGCTTCTACACGATGGACAGCTTTGTCGCCGATCCGGAATGGATCGGACTGGCAAACTACGCCCGCATTCTCTCAACCGGCGCGTTCTGGAATGCGCTCGGCAACGGGCTTGTCTACTCGATTTCAACGATTGTCCTGCAGGTGGTTCTCGGTATCGGAATGGCGCTGGTGCTCAACCAGGCGTTTCCGGGGCGCAATCTGGTACGCGGCCTGTCCATCCTGCCCTATCTCCTGCCGACGGTTGTGATCGTACTGACATTCAAGTGGATGGTGGACGGGTCGATCGGGATCCTGACCAAGGCCATAGCGGCACTTGGCTTGCCACCGATCCACTGGTTTGAAAGCCCGCAGGCGGCTATGGCGTCGAGTGTGATGGTGTCCGTCTGGCTCTGGACGCCATTTGTGACCACGGCCTTTCTTGCCGGACTGCAAACGGTGCCGACCTCGCTCTATGAAGCGGCAAAGGTGGACGGGACCAACGCCATCCAGCGTTTCTATCACATCACATTGCCCATGCTGAAACCTGTTCTGACCGTGGTCGTGCTGTTGCGGGCCGTCTGGACCTTCAACAAGTTCGACGTGATCTGGCTGTTGACCGGCGGTGGCCCCGTGGGCAGCACCGAGCATCTGGCAATCCTCTCCTACACCACCGCCTTCACCAAGTTCGATATCGGCGGCGGCGCTACCATTGCAACGCTCTCGTTCCTGTTCCTGGCGATCTCCGTCTTCATCTACTTCCGCATCTTTCCACTCGACGAGGAAGAATCATGACCCGTGCGCTCTTTGGCCGTCTGGCGCTCTATCTGACCGCGATCGTCATCGCGATCTATTCAGCCTTTCCTGTCTACTGGATGATCGTTTCCTCGACGCGCGCGCCGCAGGAGATGTTCTCCAGCAGTTCGCTCTGGCCCGGCCCGTTCACCGGTGAGTACTACAGCAACCTGCTCGAGTTGACCGACTATCCGGCGCAATTCATCAACAGCCTGACGGTGGCATTGATCACCGTGGTGGTGACCATGGTCTTCTCGGTGATCATCGCCTATGCCGTCACCCGGCAGCGTATCCGCGGCAAGAAGGTGATCGTGGCGTCGATGCTTTACGCTTACATGTTCCCACCGCTGCTGATCGCCATCCCGATGTACACGTTTTTCACCAGGATCGGCCTTGGCGACACCTTGACCAGCCTGGTGGCGGCGCACTTGACGATGACCTTGCCGCTCGGCGTCTGGTTTCTCTGGGGGTTTTTCAAGAACATGCCGTTTGAACTTGAGGAAGCGGCGATGGTGGATGGCTGCACCCGGCTCGGCGCATTCCTGCGTGTGGTTCTGCCGCTGTCTCTTCCCGGTCTGCTCACCGTCGCAATCTTCTCGTTCCTGCTGTCATGGACCGATTACACCTTCGCGCTGATCATGATCGGCTCGGATGCCAACAAGACCGTGCCGGTAGGTCTCGCTTCGATGATCGGCTCGTTCGATCTGCGCTGGGGCGAGATCATGGCCGGATCGACACTGATCGCGCTGCCGCTGTTTGGCGCCTTTGCACTGCTGTCGCAGTATTTCATCCAGGGCATGAGTGCCGGTGCGGTGAAGGGATAGTCTGATGGACCTGCAGATTGATGGCCGCGTTGCACTGATCACCGGGGGTGCCGGAGGTCTGGGCATGGCTCAGGCGCGGGCCCTGGCCTGTGAAGGTGTTCGACTGGTGATCAACGATCTGGATCCAGATCGCGCGAACGATGCGGTCAAACTGCTTCGCAAGGAAGGGTTTGAAGCCGTAGCTGTTCCCGGTGATGTGTCAAAGCCGGAGAGTGCCCAAACCGTGGTCGGCGCCGCCGCCGAGGCTTTCGAGCAGCTTGATATCCTCATCAACAATGCCGGGGCTGGCGGCCGTCATCTCGGTCATCGGGTAGAGGACATCAGCGACGAAAGCTGGCGCATCATCATCGACAGTCATCTGACCGCGACGTTTCTGTGCACACGCGCAGCACTGCCGCATCTGGGGCAGGCGGGCTATGGACGGATCATCAATATTTCCTCGATGAACTTCACCGGGGGAGGCCGTCCAGGGGTGGCGCACTATGCTGCGGCCAAAGCCGGGATTGCAGGGTTCACGCGGACCAGCGCCAAAGAGCAGGGCCCGCGCGGTGTCACCGTCAACGCGATCGCGCCAGGCTATGTTGAAACCGATCTGATATCCGGGTTCTCTGACCACCAGCGCCATGTCATTACCAGCCAGAACCCGATCGGCCGTTTCTGCAAGCCTGCCGAGGTCGGTGCATTGGTGGCCTATCTGTGTGGCCGGCCTGCCGATTTCATCAATGGCGCGCTGATCTGCATTGACGGCGGCAAACGCGATTTTTACTGGGACCAGGACGGGACTGCATCATGACGACACGTATCTTCGGCGCTCCGCATCTCTATATCCAGGGGCCGGATGCCCTGGAGCGATTGCCGGATCTTCTGTCCGGTCTGGGGGCCAGGGCGTTTCTGGTCGTCGATCCGTTCGTCGCACAAAGATATGGCCCGCGACTCACCGAATTGCTCGGGCCTTCCGCGGCAATTGCCGCCTTTGGCGGCGAGTGCACATCTGCAGAAATCGACCGGATGTCCGAGATCGCCGAAAGCCACAATGCGGATGTCATTGTCGGCATGGGGGGTGGCAAGGCAATCGACACTGCCAAGGGTGTCCGTATCAAGCGCGGCGGCCGTATCGTGATAGTGCCGACCATTGCCTCCAATGACAGCCCCACCTCTCGGCTCTCTGTCATCTACAAGGAAGATCACGCACTTTCCGAAGTTCGGCTCATGTCGACCAACCCGGACGTCGTTCTGGTCGACAGCAAGCTGATCGTCGAAGCGCCGGTTCGGTTCTTCCTGGCCGGTATCGGCGACGCGCTGTCAAAGAAATACGAGGCGACCGAGTGCGTGAATGCCGACGCCAGGAATTTTTATGGCGGAGCGCAAACCGAGTGCCTGCGGGCGATTGCTTCGCATTGTGACAAGATCCTGCGCCGTGATGCCGTCGCAGCCGCCAATGATGTGCGGACGCACCGGATCAGTCCCGAAGTCGAATCGGTTATCGAGGCCGCGGTGTTGCTAAGCGGTCTTGCGTTCGAGAATGGCGGGCTCTCGATTGCCCACTCTCTGACCCGCGGGTTTTCCGTAATCCCAGCCATGCAGTCTTACCTTCATCGCGAGCAGGTGGCATTTGGAACGCTGGTGCAACTGGCAATGACCCCGGATGCCGAGGCGGAACGAGACGATTTTGCGCGTCTGCTTGCAAATTTGAGCCTGCCGCGGCGTTTGTCCGATTTCGGCGGAACCGATCAGGATGCTCAGACGATAGCCGAGGTGACCTTCGACACATCACCGTATATTCGCAATTTTCAGAGACCGGTAACCGTGGCCTTCATTGTCCGCGCAATTCGCAGCCTGGAAACCGATTGACCGCTTTCGGACCTGACTATTTCTCAAGAGACCATAGAGTTGCCTTCTCCAGCAGGTGGCTAATAGGCGATTCTCGGTAACCAAAGAGCAATCTGGGGGAACAGTCCGACTGCCAGCAGTCCGGTTAGCTGCAGAAGCGCGAAGGGCATGATGCCGCGGTAGATCTGACGGGTTGTCACATCGGCCGGCGCAACGCTTTTCACATAGAACAGCGCCATGCCCACCGGGGGCGTCTGGAACGAGGTCTGCAGGCAGATTGCTAGCAGGATCGCGACCCAGACCGGATCATATCCCAGCGAGACGATGACCGGCACGGTCAAGGGCGCGACAATCAGGATGATTTCCATCCAGTCGAGCACGAAACCGAGCGCGAAAACCGTCGCCAAGACCAGCAACAGGATCGACAGGCGGGACCAGCCCAGTCCGGTGAGCAGTTCCTCAACGAGCGCATCGCCGCCATAGCCGCGCAACACCACCGAGAAACTGGTGGCGCCTGCCGCCTGCCTGCCCCGTTTCAACACATCGATATGGAACTTCAAGCACACTTCCCGACCATCATTCGTTTGAAAGTTTCGGCGCTCCCGCCGAAGCAATAGAGCGCTTCTGCAAGTTCCTGTTGCCGCGCCTATGGGAGCTGCCAGGCGTCCAACCTCGGCGAGGGGCTGGATACCGCGGGCTCCAGCATCTCGCCTGTTTCCAGTTCGACCTATGGCAGCGGGCCGGTGGCCATCGCCATGCTGTTGCCCACGGATGCGGCGCTGAGGAAGAAGGCCGCCGATATCGCCGACGGGGCGAAGCTGGCGCTCGATGATCTCGGCGCAGGCCAGCTTCGGATCGATTTCAAGGCCTCCAGCTCGGGGTCCGCAGAGGTCGTCAGCCGGGTCCAGGCCGCAAGCGCCGACGGCACGAAACTGATCATCGGGCCGGCGACGAATGCGGAAGTGTCGCGCATCATTTCCTCGACCAGCCAGCCGCGTCCGCCGATCCTGGCGCTGGTGCCCAACAATTCGGCCGGCGGCTCCAACATCTGGCCGCTCTACGGCGACGCCATCGACAGCGCGCTCGAAGGCGTCGGCGTCGCGGTCGCGGCCAACCAGAAGAACATCGTCGTCGTCCACGAGGCGGGATTTCCAGCCGAAAACCTGATCCGGCTCCGGGAAGGAATCCAGCTCAAGGGCGGCGCCACCATCGGCTTCGTGCCCTATCCGCCCAGCGGCAAGGATCTGAGCGCGGCCTTTGCCAAGGGAACCGCGGTCTTCGCCAAGGCCAACACCATCGTGCTGCTCGGTGGCGGCGAGGCGATCGGCCAGGTGATCGACATCCTGGCGGCCGGCGAATTCGGCCAGTCGATCGCCACCGCCATCGCCACATCGCTGATCCCGGAAGAAATCTACAAGCGGCCCTCGGCGCAAGGCCTGATGGTGGCGATCCCGTCGACCGCCGATGTGGGCGTCATTGCCGACCGCTTCAGGGCCAAGTTCGGCCGGAGCCCGAGCTACGACGCGGCGATCGGCTATGATTCGATCGCCATTGCTGCCGGGCTGGTGCGCTCGGCCGGCCCGGATGCGATCACGGTCGAAAACCTGACCTCGAGCCAGGGGTTTCGCGCCGCAACCGGCCTGTTCCGGTTCCGCCCCGACGGGAGGATCGAGCGGCGCATGGTGGTGCATCGCATCGAGAACGGCAGCCTCAAGGTCATCCAGGAAGAGGGCGAAGGGTTCTGACACCCCTGCAGCCGGACCCGTGCGCAGAGCCGGAAGAGGCTGCTTTGCCCCTTGCGGGCCGCAAAGCCGGTCGTCTAGAAGTGGTCGACCCGACGCGGAGGTGTGATCGGGTGGCGGAGGCAATGGCAGGCGTGGCATGAACGAACCGGGCGACATCCAGACCTTCATCATCCATCTGGCCCGCGCCCAGGCGCGGCGGCCGCAGGTCGAGCGCATTCGCGCCGCCTGTCCGCTTCCCGTCGAGGTGATCGATGCGGTGGATGGCCGGGCGCTGTCCGAGGCGGAGATTGATGCGGTCCGCTCGCGCCGCAGCCTGCATGCGCCGCCCTATCCCTTCGAGATGACCGTCGGCGAGATCGGCTGTTTCCTGAGCCACCGCAAGGCCTGGCGGATGATCGTCGATCGCGGCCTCAGGGCCGGCCTGGTGATCGAGGACGATGTCGAGATCGACCCGGAGATTTTTTCCAGGGCCCTGCAGCTTTCCGCCGACATCATCGATCGGGCTGGCTACATCCAGTTCCAGGTCCGGCCGGTGAAGGGCGGGGCGGAAACGCTGGCAAGCCGCGACGGAGCGAGCATTGTGCGGCCGCGGGTGGGAATGCTGCGCACCTCTGGCCAACTCGTCAGCGCGGCCCATGCCTGCCATCTGCTGGAGATCACCGAGCGCTTTGACCGTCCGGTCGACACGCTGTTGCAGATGAGCTGGGTCACCGGCGTTCCCCTGAGCTGCGCCGTGCCATCGGGACTGAGCGACCGGACCGTCGAGGCGGGCGGCAGCACGATTTCTGTCAAGACCGGGAAAACAATGTCGAAAACGCTCGTCCGCGAGATCAGGCGGTTCCTCTATCGCAGCCGCATCCGCGCCCGGTCCAACAGGCCGGTCGCACCGGGCGGAGTTGACCGATGAGCGTGCTTGTCACCGGCGGCGCCGGTTACATCGGCAGCCACATGGTCCTCACGCTTCTGGAGCAGGGCGAGGATGTGGTGGTCGTCGACAATCTGTCGACCGGCAATGAATGGGCGGTGCCGGGGCAGGCCAGGTTCTACAAGGCCGACATTGCCGACGCCGATGCGCTCGACGCCATCTTCGCCACTCACGCGATCGATGCCATCATTCACTTTGCCGGGCTGATCATCGTGTCAGAATCGGTGGAGGCGCCGCTGGATTACTATTCCGAGAACACCTGCAAATCGCGGGTCCTGATCCAGCGCGCACTCGACGCGAAGGTGGAGAGCTTCATCTTCTCCTCCTCGGCCGCTGTCTACGGCGCGCCGGGGCTCGAACCGGTGACGGAATCGGCGCCCTTTGCCCCCGAATCGCCCTACGGAACCTCCAAGCTGATGACCGAATGGATGCTGCGCGACGTGGCGGCGGTCAATCCCGGCTTTCGCTACGCCGCCTTGCGCTATTTCAACGTCGCGGGCGCCGATCCGAAGATGCGCGCCGGCCAGTCCTCGCGCCAGTCGACCCACCTCATCAAGATCGCCGCCGAAGCCGCCACGGGAAAACGCGACGGGCTGCAGATCTTCGGCGATGATTTCGACACGCCGGACGGCACCTGCGTGCGCGACTACATCCACGTCACCGATCTTGCCAACGCGCATTATTGCGCGCTCGCCTATCTGAGGGCCGGCGGCCCCTCGGTCGCGGCCAATTGCGGCTATGGCAGCGGCTATTCCGTCCGCCAGGTGGTCGACGCCGTCAAGGCCGTGTCCGGCGTGGATTTCAGGGTGACGCAGGCCCCGCGCCGGGCCGGCGACGCCGCCATGATCGTGGCCGATTCGACATTTGCGCGCGAAGCCTTCGGATGGATGCCGGAACTTGACGATCTCGAAACCATCATCCGCCATGCGCTTGAATGGGAACGCAGACTGGGCAACCGGACCGGTGGCCAGCCGGACGGCTGAGTGGCGGCAGGCCGGGCAAACCTGCCGCGGTCAACCGGCTTGCCTTCGACGCCGATATTCTGCATGAACGCCTGAGACAGGTGTGAAGGGCGCGGGCGGGCCATCCTTCTCCGCGGGCCGGCCGCCGACAGGGTTCAAGGCCGGGCACAAGACCAGGATCAAGACCAGGACATGACGATTCCCTGCTACTACATCAATCTTGACCGCTCGCCCGAGCGGAACGCGAGTTTTCGCGCCGAATGTGCCCGTGTCGGCATCGAACCGGTCCGCGTCGCCGCCGTCGACGGCCGCGCCTTGCCGGAGGATCTCGTCGCCGCGATGGGGCCGCGCACATCGGGCGAATATGGCGTGGGCTATGGCGAGATCGGCTGTTTCCTGAGCCATGTGCGCCTGTGGGAAATGGTCGTGGCGCAAGCGCAGGACTGGGCCTTCGTCTGCGAGGATGACATCCATTTCGCCAGCAACGCCGCCGAGTTCCTGCAGTCTTCGGACTGGCTGCCCGGGGACGCGGACCTAGTCAAGGCCGAAACGGTGTTTCAGCGCGTGCTGATGGACAAGCGGCCGGCCGCCTCGGCCTTCGGCCATGGCCTGTTCCGGCTTCTCTCCGCCCATGGCGGGACCGCCGGCTATTTTGTCTCGCGCCGCGGCGCGCAGAAGCTGCTCAATCTGACATCGGCTGCATGCGACCCGGTGGATCAGCTGATGTTCAATCCCAGGCTCGGCATCGCCGGACATCTGTCGATCTGGCAGCTGGAGCCGGCGATCTGCGTCCAGGACTATCTGGTGACCGCGAGCGACAGGCATTCGGGCGTCGAAAGCGTCGTCAACGCTGCGCCGCGCCTGTATCATCCAGAGGGCGGCCGGTCGGCCAAGCCCAGGGGTTTCGAGCGCCGGGTGCTCGAACCGCTGCGCAAGCTTGGCAGCGTGGCGCAGCGGCTGCTGACCAATACCCTGACCCGCAGGCGTTTTCGCAAGGTGCCGGTCGAGATCGATGGCGTTCGCTTCGTGGCCGCCGGAAAGGCAGGCAATTCGTGAAGATCGCCATTCTCTACATCTGCACCGGGAGCTACCGGGTCTTTTTCGAAGGCTTCCACGCATCCAGCGAAAGGCACTTCCTGCCCGGCCATGACAAGACCTACTTCGTCTTCACCGATGCGCCGCTTGACCGGGAGTACCGTGGCGCCGTCATTGTTCACCAGGACAATCTCGGCTGGCCGGGCAACACGCTCGACCGGTTCACCGTGTTCACAAAGGTCCGCGCCCAGCTCGCCGAGTTCGACCATGTCTTCTTCTTCAACGCCAATTGCCAGATCGTCGATCGCATTGGCGAGGAGATTCTGGCAGGCCCCGGTGAAATTCTCGTTGTGCGCCATCCCGGCCATTACGAACGGGCCGTTGCCGAACTGCCCTATGAACGCAGCCCCCGCTCAAGGGCCTTTGTCCCGGCAGGCGAAGGCAAGCACTATGTGGCCGGCGGCGTCAATGGCGGGCCGCGCGACACCTACCTGGCCTTCATCGAGACAATGCGCCAGGCCGTCGAGGCGGACAAGAAGGCCGGAATCATGGCCCTCTGGCACGACGAGTCCCATCTCAACCGCTACATTCTAGATCATCCCCACAAGCTGCTCGATCCGGGCTATTGCTTCCCCGAGGGCTGGCCGCTGCCGTTCCGGCAGAAAATCCTGATCCGCGACAAGGCCAAGTTCGGCGGCGCGCTGGCCATGCGCAAGACACGGCGCTGGCGCGCGCCCGAGGACACCATCGTGATCGAACTGCTGGGCCGCATGGGCAATCAGATGTTCCAGTATGCGACCGCGCGAGCGGCGGCGCTGCGCTCAGGCGCCAAGGTGGTGCTTGACACGCGCTCGCTCGAGAAGATGGGCCATCCCTATGAACTGGGTCATTTCAACATCGACGCCCGGGTCGGCGGCCCCAAGGAGCTTTGCCCGCCCCGCGAGCGAAAGTTCAAGCGGCTGGCCTGGCGCACCCTCGCCAAGCTCGACGGGCGGTTCATCCGCGAATCGCGCAACCAGTTTGATCCGCGCGTCCTGCGGGCGAAGCGGGGATCGGAACTCAGGGGCTACTGGCAGTCCGAGCGCTATTTTTCGGACACAGCCCGGCAGATCCGCGAGGATCTGACGGTGGCGACGCCGCCAAGTGCTGAAAACCTTGAGATGAAGGCGCGGATTGAAGCGTGCCTCTCGGTGTCGGTGCATGTCCGCCGCGGCGATTATCTCACCAGCGAGACGACCCGTGGAATTTACGCCGTCTGCGGAAAGGACTATTACGCCAAGGCGGCGCAATCGATCCTGGACGCAGTGGAAGGGACGCCGAGGTTCTTTGTCTTTTCCGACGATCCGGAATGGGCCGAGGCCAATCTGGATCTGCCGGGCGAAATGATTGTCGTGGCCATCAACGGGCCGGACGTGCCCTATGAGGACTTGCGGCTGATGGCGGCCTGCCGGCACAATATCATCGCCAATTCCACCTTCTCCTGGTGGGGCGCCTGGCTCAACCCGTCGCCGGACAAGATCGTCATCGGCCCGAAGACCTGGTATCTGGATCCGGGCCTGTCGAACGATTACATCACGCCGGACACTTGGCGGAGAATTGAAAACACCTAGTGGCGCGATCCCGGCGGATGGTTATCATCTGTCTGGACAGATCGCCCGACCAGGCCAATAACTTGTGGGCTGACCTCCCCAACGATGGATCCGCAGATGAAAGAACCGAACAACGAAGAGGCGCGACGGGCATGGCTTGAAAACCAGCTCAAGTCCTTTGCCGACAACCTGACAATTCTCGATGTCGGCGCGGGCGAATGCCAGTACAAGCCCTTCTGCCAGCATCTGCGCTACACCGCGCAGGACGTCGCGGAATATGACGGAGGCGGCAATCAACGCGGCCTGCACATGGGGGAATGGGATTTTTCCCAGATCGATGTCGTCTGCGACATCCTCGATATTCCGGAGGACGTGAAATACGACATCGTCCTGTGCACCGAGGTTCTCGAACACGTGCCCGATCCGGTCGCGAGCCTCAAGAAGCTGACCCGGCTTGTGGCCGATGGCGGACATCTCATCGTGACAGCCCCCTTCATTTCCGCCACGCATTTTGCGCCCTATCATTTTGCCACCGGGTTCAGCGAGTATTTCTATCGCCACCATCTCCCTGCTGCCGGCTTCGAGATTGAAGAGCTTGAGCCCAATGGCGGTTACTTCGATTTCATGGCGCAGGAACTGGTCCGCGCCAGGGGGATGAACCGCAAATATCTGGGACGTGAAGCGGGTGTCGTGTCCTCGATGCTGTTCAAGCTGGCGCGGTACGTGATGAAACGCAAGGCCCGCCAGGACGGTCCGCGGGACAACCGCCATTCCAGCGAGTTCCTGACCTTCGGCTGGCACGTGCGGGCGCGGAAAGTCGAAGCGTAAGTCATGGTGCAGGGTGATCATCTGGTAAGTGTCGGAGTGCCGGTCTATGACCGGCCGGAATTGCTGAAGCGAAGACTCGCCAACATTGTCGGGCAGACCTACCGGAATCTGGAGATCATCGTTTCCGACAATGCGTCGCCGAAGCCGGAGATGGAAGCCATTGCCCGCGCCTATGCCGCATCCGACCCGCGCATCCGTTACGTCAGACAGGCAACCAATATCGGCGCAGGGGCCAATTTTGAATTTGTTCTGAGTTGCAGCACAGGCAAATATTTTGCCTGGGCGGCCGATGATGACGAATGGGACGAAAATTTCGTCGAGGTCTGCGTTGCCGGCATTGGAAGCGCGCAGATCTTCATGCCGAACATGGCGGTCAAGTACCTCAAAAGCGGGGCGATTCAGAAGACCCCCGTCCCTCAATTGTCGCCCAGCGTCTCGCCTGCAACCAACATACTGCGCTTCATGAAAAACATGCAGCCGGGATTGTTTTACGGGCTGCATGACCGGCAGGCACTGCTCGAGATCATCGGGACCTTCTACCATGATATGTCCGACGTCGCCCTGATCGTGAGGGCCATCCTCGGCAAGGGCGTGCAGACCGGGGATGGGGCCGAGTATCGAGCGGGGATTTTCGACGAAGCCTACAAGCCCAAGCCGGCCAACTCAGTCCGGTTTTCCTATGGGCCGTTCCTGCGCGGGGTCCTGATTGCGATTGCTCGCAGTCCGCGGCTGTCCGCGCGCGAAAAAATGGTCGTGGGATATCGGGTCACCCAGGCTACCGTCAAGCTGATGGTTCATTTGACGCGGGCGTATCCGGAGGTCGCCGGATGGCACCACAAGGCCTACACCGCCCTGCGCACGCCCTCGGGGGCCAGGAGCATCCTTTTCTCGCGCAAGAGCTAGGCTTCGATCATCAGATCAGGCGCCGCCCGCGCGGCGCTGACCTGAAACTGTCATCCAGCCTCGTAGTCCGCGATCTGTGCGAGGCAGATGTCCAGAGGTGAAGCGTCGCCATCGACAGCGCGATACCACGAGATCGTCCGCTCGACCGCCGCCTCGAAGGACCAGCGCGGCGACCAGTCCAGATGCAGCCGCGCCATGTCGCTGGCGACCGCCAGAAGTCCCGCCTCGTGATGTGCTGACGGATCAGATGCGTCCCGCCACGCGCCGGGCCAGACATGGGTTGCTGCGCTCACCAGCTCTCCCACCCTCCGGAAGTCACCGGCCGCCGGCCCGAAGTTGAAGGCCTTGGCAAAGGCAATGTCGCCGTGGAGTTTTTCGGCCAGACGAAGATAACCCGACAACGGTTCAAGAACATGTTGCCAGGGCCGGACGGCTGAGGGATTGCGGACTTCAATGGTCTGGCCGGACTTCAGTGCCCGGACAATATCGGGCACGATGCGGTTCTCGGCGAAATCGCCGCCGCCGATCACATTGCCGGCGCGCGCCGAGGCGATGCGCAATGTGCCTTCGGCGGCATAGGAGCTGCGCCAGCTGTGCACCAGGATTTCCGTCGCTGCTTTCGAAGAGCTGTAAAGGTCATGTCCGCCCAGACGGTCGGTCTCGCGGTAGGGATGATCCCATTCCCGGTTTTCATAGACCTTGTCTGTCGTCACCACGATCAGGGTCGCGGGCCGGCCCGCGCGGCGCATGGCGTCCAGAAGATGCAAGGTGCCGCCGACATTGGTCTCCCATGTCTCCACCGGAGCCTGATAGGAGCGAAGCACCAGCGGTTGTGCGGCGAGATGAAACACGATCTCGGGCTTTACTTCGTTGATACGGCGATCGACGCTTGCCGCATCACGGATGTCGCCCAGCCCGTGGTTCATCCTGGAAGGCAGGTCCAGCATGTCAAACAGCGCCGGATCGGTGTCCGGCGCCAGCGCAAGACCATGGACATCGGCTCCCATCAAGGTCAGCCAGAGCGACAGCCAGCTTCCCTTGAACCCGGTGTGCCCGGTCACGAGCACACGGCGGCCTTGCCAGAATTCGCTCATGTCCAGCCTTTCCAAGGTAGTTGGTCCGTTTTCCACAAGCGTTCCAGCTTTCGCTGTCCCGCATCGTATCCATGGAAGCCCGGAAACCGCATTCCGCATTCTGCAAATGTTCGGCAGAAATTGCATCACTAATCGACAAGCCGGTGATGTCAAGTTTCGCGCTCCACGGCGGGATGACGGGGGCGTGAGCAACCGGGATGCGGCGGGTGACGTGGAATTGGAAGCACCGTTTCGCCGCGAGCCTGGACCATTCGCAGCCGGACCGGGAGGCATTCCCGGTTCGAGCAAGCGGGCGGATGGACAACGTCCGGATGGCGGGTTATAGCGCTGCCCACGACAAGTATCGGACCTTATTCATGGAAAAAGCAGACTATTCCAGACTTCATCTTGGATGCGGCGTGAAGCACATTCCTGGCTATTTCCATATCGATGCACTCGATTATCCGCATGTCGACCATATCGGACCGGTCGACAAGCTGGATTTCATCCCCGATGCGACCGTCGATCACATTTACGCCTGCCATCTGCTCGAGCATTTTGGCCGCAAGGAGTATGCCGCCGTTCTCAAGGAGTGGCGACGGGTCTTGAAGAAGGGCGGCACTTTGCGCCTGGCCGTGCCCGACTATGAAGCCTGCGCCCGGCTCTATGTGGATGGCAAGCTGCCGGACGGGCTGCCCACCATCCTGGGGCTGATGATGGGCGGCCAGCGCGACCAGTATGATTTCCACAAGATGGTCTTTGATGAGAGAAGCCTCACCGCCTATCTCATGGAAGCGGGGTTCTCGGAAGTCTACCGCTGGGACTGGCGGACCACCGAACACGCGGGCATGGACGACTACAGTCAGGCCCACCTGCCGCACATGGACAAACAGAACGGGACACTTGTCTCGCTCAATCTGGAGGCGCGGGTCTAGGCGCAGCCTTGCGGGATCAGGGTGATCTGAATCTTATACATCAGCGCCGGCAGACCGCTTCCATCGGAGCGGCCGCAGATTGCGATAAACCGCCGGCGATCGGGGATCATGACTATGCTCAACAAAGGCGCCGCGGAAATCCTGGCCCATGCCCGCAACGTTCACTCCCAGGAGGGAGAGGACGGCATCGTCGAGCATCTGCTGGGCCTGTTGCCTGAGCGCGATCACTGGTGCGTTGAATTCGGCGCCTGGGACGGTCTCTATCTGAGCAACACCTTCCATCTGATCGAAAGCAAGGGCTATCACGCCGTCCTGATCGAAGGCAGTTCCGAGCGCTACGCGGTTCTTCGAAAGAACATGGAAAAATACAAGACCGTCGAATGCATGAACCGGTTCGTGGGGTTCGAGGCCGGCGACAGTCTCGATGTCCTTCTTGCACAGACCGTATGTCCCAAGGAGTTCGACTTCCTGTCCGTCGACATCGATGGAAACGACTACCACGCCATCAAGGCGATGACGGACTACCGGCCGAAACTGATCTGCGTCGAGTTCAATCCGACCATCCCGTCGATCGTGAGCTATGTGCAGCCGGCCGATCCAAATGTCAGCCACGGCAACAGCCTGCGCGCGCTGTACGAACTCGGGCTCGAAAAAGGCTACAAGCTGGCCTGCGCCAACCGCCTCAATGCGTTTCTGGTGAGGGCGGACCTGTGGGAGGGGGACTCCCCGGCCCGGGCGGAGGATCTGACCGATTTCCGGTCCGAGGAGCCGCCGATGTCTATCGTGTTTTCGACCTATGACGGCACGGTCATGCTCACCGAACCCCATGACATGCTCTGGCACGATGAAAAGCTGACGGCCGCCGACATTCAGATGCTGCCCGCCATCATCCGCCGCTATCCGGGCAACTACACCTGGCTGCAGTGGAAGATCTTCAAGTGGCGCCGGCGGCTCAAGCGCCTGCTGGGCTGAGGCCGCCCGCCTGTTGCGGCGGCGCGCGCGCGGGGCGAGGGTTGGCCCGGGGAAAGATCACGCTTCCCGCAATCGGCGTCCAGGACTGCCTATTCGGCCTTCGCCTGGAGCTCCCTGAACTCGGCCAGCGTTCTCCCGATGCCAGCCTCCAGCCCGATTGAGGGCTGCCAGCCCATCGCCCTGAGCTTGGCCGAGTCCATCAGTTTTCGCGGCGTCCCGTCGGGCTTGGAGGGATCAAGCTCGATTGCGCCGTCATAGCCCGACGCCCGCGCGATCATCTGCGCCAGGTCGCGGATCGAGATCTCGGCGCCGCTGCCGACATTGACATGCTCATGGCCGGAATAATGCCGCATCAGGAACACCAGCGCGTCGGCGCAATCGTCGGCGTGCAGGAATTCCCTCAGCGGCGTCCCGCTGCCCCACAGCGTGATCGACGGTGCACCGGCAGCCCTTGCCTCCTCGACCTTGCGCACCAGGGCGGGCAGCACATGGCTGGTCTTGAGATCGTAATTGTCACCGGTGCCGTAGAGATTGGTCGGCATCGCCGAGATGAAATCCGCGCCGTGCTGCTTGCGGTAGGCCTGGCAAAGCTTGATGCCGGCGATCTTGGCGATCGCGTACCATTCATTGGTGGGCTCCAGCGCGCCTTCCAGCAACTCGCTCTCGGCGATCGGCTGCCTGGCGAATTTGGGATAGATGCAGGACGAGCCGAGAAACACCAGTTTCTCCACGCCGTTGCGATGCGCGGCCTCGATGATGTTGGCCTCGATCATCAGGTTTTCATAGAGAAAATCCGCCGGCATCGTGTCGTTGGCGAGGATGCCGCCGACCTTGGCGGCGGCCAGAAACACCGCATCCGGGCGGTTTGCCGCAAACCAGGCCTGGACCGCCGCCTGGCTGGTGAGGTCAAGCTCCGACCGCGTCGCCTGCAGCACGGTGCAGTCTTCCCGTTCAAGCCGCCGGACAATCGCCGAGCCGACCATGCCGCGATGGCCCGCCACATAGACCCTCTTGCCAGCAAGCCTGTAGGTCGCGTCAGCCATGGCGCTCGGCCTCCTTGAGGTCGGCTTCGGCCATCTCGGCGACGAGGTCCGCAAACGAGGTCTGCGGCGTCCAGCCGAGTTTCTGCTTGGCCTTGGACGCGTCGCCCAGCAGCGTTTCGACCTCGGTCGGGCGGAAATAGCGCGGATCGACCGAGACGATCACCTTGCCGGATGGATCGCGGCCGACTTCGTCGACGCCGTGGCCTTCGAAATGGATGGTCATGTCGAGCGCCGCCGCCGCCGCCAGCACGAAATCGCGCACCGAATATTGCACGCCGGTGGCGATGACGAAATCGTCGGGTTCCTCCTGCTGCAGCATCAGCCACTGCATCTCGACATAGTCACGCGCGTGACCCCAGTCGCGCAACGCGTCGAGATTGCCGAGCTTGAGCACGTCCTGCTGGCCGAGCTTGATCCGCGCCAGCGCCCGGGTGATCTTGCGGGTGACGAAGGTCTCGCCGCGCAACGGGCTCTCGTGGTTGAACAGGATGCCGTTGCAGGCATAGAGCCCGTAGGCCTCGCGGTAGTTGATGGTGATCCAGTAGGCATAGAGCTTGGCCACTCCATAGGGCGAGCGCGGGTAGAATGGCGTGCGCTCGGTCTGCGGCGTTTCCTGCACCAGCCCGTAAAGCTCCGAGGTCGAGGCCTGGTAGAACCGGCTCTTGTCCTTGAGCCCCAGGATGCGAATGGCTTCGAGCAGCCGCAGCGTGCCGAGCGCATCGGAATTGGCGGTGTATTCCGGCTCCTCGAAGCTCACCGCGACATGGCTCTGGGCGGCGAGATTGTAGACCTCGTCGGGCTTGGTCTGCTGCAGGATATGGGTGAGCGAGGAGGAATCGGTCATGTCGCCATGGTGCAGCACGAACCGGCCGGACTGGCCGGGCTCGCCCTCCACCAGATGATCGATGCGCGCGGTGTTGAACAGCGATGTCCGCCGCTTGACGCCGTGCACCTCATAGCCCTTCTTGAGCAGGAACTCGGACAGGTAGGCGCCATCCTGTCCGGTCACGCCGGTGATCAGGGCTTTTTTGGGTGAATTATCCTCAGTCATGACTAGGTCTTTCTGCTTCCGGCGTCCTGCCGCAGGATGATATGGGCGGCCGCCTTTTCCTGATTGGCGTAGCGCTTGGCCTTGTCCCTGTTTAGCCGGACAAATTCAAGTCTTGCCAGGTAATCATCTTCACTCATCTTTTCGATTGCGGCGGAGATGCCGGCCAGATCCTCCACGAGGATCATGCCGCGATCGTCGAAGATCTCGGCAATGTCGTGAGCGCCCCAGTAGATCGGCACGGTTTCGCACAGGAACGCGTCGATCAGTTTCTCGGTGAAATAGCCCGGCTCGCGCACATTCTCGATGACGACCGAGTAGCGGAACGGCGAAAGCCCTTCGGCCTTGTGCTCGAACGGCGCATAGCCGTGTCCGAGGATCTCGACATCGGCGCCGTTTGTCCGCACCCGGGTCACCACCTGGTGGCGCAGCCTGTGGCCCGGATAATGGTTCTTGGCCGAGGCGATCAGCGACGCCAGACGCGTCTTCTCGATCTTCAGATTGTCCCAGTTGGCGACCCAGGTGGTGCCGTAATAGAACAACGCGGCATTCGGAAGGGCGGCCAGAAGACCGGCATTGGAACTCAGGACCCGGTGGAACCGCCGCCACAGCAGTTTGAGCCACGCCATGTTGCGGCCATGCACCGCCTCAGGCTCGACCACCATCACCGACACCCTGGCACGTATGCCCGGGCGCGGGGTGTAGAGCAGCCGTGACGTGAGATAGGCCAGCAGATGATCGCTCGCCCCGAGATCGGCCACGGTCTTGCCCTTGAGACGGTCGGGTTGGCCAAGCGGCCAGGAAAGCCGGTCAAGCGGCATCCGCGCAAGCCAGGGCGTCGGTCTGATGCCATAGGGAAGAATGGCGACCGCCGGGGCTGCGTCATCGGGGGATTGGTCTGTCATGATCCAGGCTTGCCGGTGTTGCGGGCGCGGCTGCGAGCCCGGTGTTTCCATACCAGCAGGTTCCTGATGGGTTTTGCGGATTATTTCAAGATGCGCGGCAGCCTTGCCGGTTCGGGATCGGCTCGGGATCAAGGCCGGCTGGCATCGGTCTGTGGCGGAATGACGCCCTTTCGCAGCATGAAACATCCGTAAAAGCGGCGCTCGCCGGTCTGAACCACGGCATAGGCCTTCTTGGCCAGCTCATAGAACGCAAAGCGCTCGACGCCGATCATTGGACGTGATCCGCCTTCCGCGGCATCGATCGCGACCTGGACTTCCTCCTGAACCGGCGCAATCTCGTCCGGATGGCCGACAATCTCCATGCGGGCGGCAAAATCGTCGACGAATGTGTCGAGCGGCAGCACCGACAGGATCGCTTCGACGGTGTCGGCAGCCGACAGATTGTCCATCCGCAGCAATTTTCCGGACACGGTCTGCCGCGCTATCGTATCCGCCGGAAAATTGGTGTCGGCCACGATCAGCATGTCGCCATGGCCCATGGCGGCAAGCGCGTAGAGAACCTCCGCGTTCAGCCTTGGATCCAGTCCCTTGAGCATTGCGTCCTCCCCTGATGCCTTGCGTCCGCACAGGCCGCGACCTGTCTGCCCGATCCTGCCGCCGGACATGCGGCCGTTCAAGCCAAAATCCCGGATCGGCCGGCTTGCCCACCATAATTCGCCGGTGAGCCGTTCGGCTTTGGGTGTGCGGCGGTGGGCAAGTTTGACCAAAGGTCGCTTTAAAGCCTGGAAATAGTGCATGTACATGCATTAGCCTGAAGCAGAACCTGGGAGACAGAGATGAAAACAAGGCACTGGGACCGGATCGGCAATGGCGGGCTGACCTTCACTGAACTCGGCTTCGGCACGGCGCCGCTCGGCAATCTGTACCGGGCGATCGGCGACGACGAAGCCCACGCGGTCCTGACCAGGGCCTGGGAACTGGGCGTCCGCTATTTCGACACCGCGCCGCTCTATGGGCTGGGGCTCGCGGAAACCCGTCTCAATAGGTTCCTGCGCGGCAAGCCGCGTGGCGACTATGTGCTGTCCACCAAGATCGGCCGGCTCTTGCGCCGCTGCGAAGCCGGCGAGGAGCGCACCGGCGAGGGCAAGTTCTTCGATGTGCCGGCGCGCCGGGAAGTCTATGACTACAGCTATGACGGCGTCATGCGATCGCTCGAAGCCTCGTTCGAGCGGCTTGGCGTCGACAGTATCGACATTCTCTACGCACACGATCTCGACATATTCACCCACGGCAGCGCGGCCGCGCGCGACGAAAGGCTCGAAGAACTGATGGCCGGTGGATACAGGGCGCTCGTGTCCCTGCGCGATCAGGGTGTGATCCGGGCCTTTGGCGCCGGCGTCAATGAATGGCAGTCCTGCCAGTGGCTGACCCAGCGGGGGGACTTCGACCTGTTTCTGCTGGCCGGCCGCTACACGCTGCTCGAGCAGGAGGCGCTGGAGAGCTTCCTGCCGCTGGCCGAGGCGCGGGGCATCGGCATCATCATCGGCGGCCCCTACAATTCGGGCATTCTGGCGACGGGTCCGAAGCCGGGCGCCTATTACAATTACGACCCCGCTCCGGAGGCCATCCTCGACCGGGTGGCGCGGATCGAGGCGGTCTGTCAAAGCCACCGGACCCGCTTGGTCGACGCCGCCTTCCAGTTACCGCTCGGACATCCTTCGGTCGTGTCGGTGATCCCCGGCGGGCAGGGGGTGGCCGAAATGGAATCCAATGCGGCTGCGGCGGCAGCCGCGATCCCGCCCGCGCTCTGGGCGGGATTGAAGGCTGAAGGCCTGTTGCGTCAGGATGCGCCGGTCTTAGCCTGACCGGTCAGTGAACAAACAGCTCCGGATACTTGACGACCAGCGGTTCGAGCAACGTGATCAACTGGCCGAGGTGTCGCCGCATGGCCTCGCGCGCGGCTTTCGGGTCGCGTGCCTCGAGTGCCGCCACGATCACCTTGTGTTCGGCGAGCGTCGCCTGCATCCGTCCGGGCAGCGGAAGGTTGAGCTGGCGGGCGCGGTTGACATGGACCCAGGATGTCTCGGCCAGCGCCGCCAGTCGCCGGTAGCCGGTAAACGACAGGATCAGCTCGTGCATCTGTGCGTCCGTCTGGTGAAATCCGGAGAGATCGCCATCCTGCATCAGCGCCTCCTGGATGCGCAGGTTGTCCCTGAGCTGGATGAGTTCCGCTTCGGTGATCGTGGTGGCAACTTTTTCGACCGCCGCCAGTTCCAGCGCTTCGCGCAGGAAGGCGCCCTCGCGGATCTCCGCCATCGAGAACCGCGTCACGAAGGTTCC
The DNA here is from genome assembly GCA_019084245.1 of Hoeflea sp. GTDB lineage: Bacteria > Pseudomonadota > Alphaproteobacteria > Rhizobiales > Rhizobiaceae > Hoeflea. Next base: position 238,928 of record JAHRFE010000028.1, on the reverse strand, counting down.
GGTTTGCGGAATGATGTCGACCAGGCCTTCGCTGGCGAGCCGCGTCATCGCTTCGGTGACGGGAGAGCGCGAGACGCCGAGCACGGAGCAGATCTCGGGTTTCTGCATCCGCTCGCCCGGACGGAACGCCAGCGTCAGGATCGCCTGCTTGAGCGACATGTAGACCTTCTGCGCCAACGAGCCGGCATAATCATCGAGCGGCGTCAGCGCGGGCGGGGATTTGTGCACGTCTGGCAGTGGACTCTCCCCGCTTGCTGGCATACTAACATGTTAGTTGGAACTTCCTGCCTGTCAACCATTGCCGGCTTGCGCTTCAGGCATCAATAAACGGACCGATCCATGACCCGCGACCTTGCCCAGACAATCCGCCTCAACCCCCAGGACAATGTGATCATTGCCCTCATGGACCTGTCTGCTGGCGCGGTGGTGCCCGGGCTTGACGGTCCGCTGAAGGAAGCCGTGGCGCGCGGCCACAAGATCGCCACGCACCCGATCGCCGAGGGGGACAAGGTGCTCCGCTACGGCCAGACCATCGGCGTGGCGACCCGCTCGATTGCGCCAGGCGAGCATGTCCATGTGCACAATCTCGGCATGGGCGGCCACGCCGAGGCGCAGGACTTTTCGACCGAGGTCCGGCCGCTTCCCGCCCCGTCGGAGACGCGGCATTTCATGGGCTATCACCGCGCCGACGGGTCTGTCGGCACCCGCAATTATTTGGGCATCCTGACTTCGGTGAACTGCTCCGGATCGGTCGCGCGCTTCATGGCCGAGGCGGCGGAGAAACAGGGCTGGCTTGACCAGTTCGAAAACGTTGATGGCGTCGTGCCGATCGTCCACGGCACCGGCTGCGGCATGTCGGGCAGCGACGAGGGCTACGACACCCTGTTCCGCACCTTGCAGGGCTACGCCCGCAACCCGAATTTCGCCGGCATCCTGCTTCTGGGGCTGGGCTGCGAGGTCATGCAGGTGCCCGATCTGGTCGGCCGCGGCCGGATGCGCGCCGACGGCAACATCCGCTACATGACCATTCAGCAATCGGGCGGCACCCGCAAGACCATCGAGCGCGGCATCGAGCACCTCAAGGAAATGGCAGCAAAGGCCAATGCGATCAGCCGTGCGCCGGCCGGTCTCGAACATCTGATGATCGGCATGCAATGCGGCGGCTCGGATGGCTATTCGGGCATCACCGCCAATCCGGCATTGGGGGTCGCTTCCGATCTGCTGGTCGCCCATGGCGGCACCACAATCCTGTCGGAAACCTCGGAGATCTATGGCGCCGAGCATCTTCTGACCCGCCGCGCGGTGACACCCGAGGTCGGCGCCAAGATCGTCGAGCGCATCCGCTGGTGGGAGGATTACACGGCCCGCAACGGCGGCGAGATGGACAACAATCCCTCGCCCGGCAACAAGAAGGGCGGCCTGACCACCATCCTTGAAAAATCGCTGGGCGCGGTAGCCAAGGGCGGCTCGGCGCCGCTGACCCAGGTCTACAAATTCGCCGAACCGGTGACCGAGCGTGGCTTCGTGTTCATGGACTCACCCGGCTACGATCCCTGTTCGGTGACCGGGCAGATCGCCTCGGGCGCCAATCTGGTCGCGTTTACCACCGGCCGCGGCTCGGTGTCGGGCTACAAGCCGACCCCCTGCATCAAGCTCGCCACCAATTCGGAAATGTATGGCCGCATGTCCGAGGACATGGACATCAATTGCGGCGACATCGTCAGCGAAGGCGTCAGCCTCGAGGCCAAGGGCCGCGAGATCTTCGAGCTGTTTTTGCGCGTGGCTTCAGGCGAGGAAACCAAGAGCGAGCAACTCGGCTTCGGCGGCGCCGAATTCGTGCCCTGGCAGATGGGCGCGGTGATGTGAGCATCGCACGGCTCTGTCATCGGCTCGTCATGCCACAACGGCGCCCCGAAAGGCGCCGTTGACTGAAGCTGGACTGAAAGCGTCAGATGTTGCCTGCGCCCATTTCCCTGGCGATGTGATCGGCCTGGCGGATTGCCAGCGCGACGATTGTCAGCGTCGGGTTCTCCGCCGCCCCGGTGGTGAACTGCGATCCGTCCGAGACGAACAGATTGGCGATGTCATGGGTCTGGCCCCATTTGTTGACGACGCCATCGCGCGCGTTTTCAGACATCCGGTTGGTCCCCAGATTGTGGGTTGAGGGGTAGGGCGGCGTCGGGAATGTCCGCGTTGCCCCGACAGCGTCATAGACCGCCATGCCCTGCTTGTAGGCATGCGCCCGCATCGCCGTGTCGTTGGGATGATCATCGAAATGAACATTCGGCGCAGGCAGGCCATACTGGTCCTTCAGGTCAGGGTTGAGCGTGATCCGGTTGGATTCCTGCGGCATGTCCTCGCCGACAATCCACAACCCGGCCATGTTCTCGTAGGAATCAAGCGCTGTCGTGAACTCCCGGCCCCATCCGCCCGGATCGAGGAAGGCGGCCATGAACGGCAGGCCCAGCGCCAGCGTTTCCAGCTCGTACCCGCCGACAAAACCGCGTGAAGGATCATGGCGGGCTTCGTCCTGTATGATCCCCGCCATGGTCGTGCCGCGCCACATCCTGACCGGCTTGTCAAACACCGCATAGACCGAACCGGTCATGTGCCGCATGTAATTGCGGCCGACCTGTCCCGACGAGTTGGCAAGCCCGTCCGGGAACATGGCGGAGGCGGAATTGAGCAGCAGCCGTGGGCTTTCGATCGAGTTGCCTACAACGCAGACGATCCGCGCCTTTTGCAGATGCTGATTGCCATCCTTGTCGGCGTAGAGCACGCCCGTCACCTTGCCGCTGTCGTCATGCTCGATCTTGAGCACATGGGCGCGCTCGCGGACTTCCAGGTTGCCCGTGGCTTCGCCGCGCGGGATGTCGGTATAGGCCGCCGACCATTTGGCGCCCCACTTGCAGCCCTGGAAGCAGAACCCGGTCTGCTGGCAGGCCATGCGGTCGTCGTATTCGGCGGAGTTGATCGCCATGCGGCCGGTATGGACGTCCTTGTAGCCCAATGCCTTGGCTCCTGCTTCGAACACCTTGAAGTTGGTGTTGCCGGGCAGGCCGGTGCGGTCGCCGGTGCGGGTGACGCCGAGCTTCGTCTCTGCCTTTTCGTACCAGGGTTCCATTTCCGTCAGGTCGATGGGCCAGTCGAGCAGATTGGCGCCCTGAACTTCGCTATAGGTCGTCTTGGCCTTGAACTCATGGGTCTGGAAGCGCAACGACGCGCCGGCCCAATGGGTCGTGGTTCCGCCCACCGCCTTGACGATCCAGGCGGGCAGTCCGGAGAAGTCCCTGGCGACCCGCCAGTCGCCGGAGGTCGACCGGGCGTCGAGCCAGGCCAGCTGGCCGAAACTGTCCCATTCGTCATTGATGTAGTCCTCCGGCAGATACCGCCCGCCGGCCTCGAGAGCGACCACCTTGATGCCCTTCTGGGCCAGTTCGTTGGCCAGTACGCCGCCGCCGGCCCCGGTGCCGATGATCACGACGACCGAATCGTCGTTCAGCTCAAATTTTGCAACCATGTCCCACGCCTCCCCCTCAGAGCCAATTGATGTCGTCAAAGCCGCGGTCGATGTAGCCGCCCTGGCTGTAACTCTCGCCCTCATAGCCAAACAGCGGCCAGACGGCTTTCTGATTGTAGAGGCCTGTCACCAGGCCGCCGCGTATGCGCTGGAAAAAGGCGCTGTCCTCCATGGCGCGAAGGATGTCCGCGCGGTCCCGCTCCCAGCCCGTGTCGAGATAGGAGGCGTGCCCCTTGCCGCGCGCCGCCGCGTCCAGGGCCGCGATGCCGGCCTCGATGTCCGGCGCAGCCTCGGCCGTGTCGTAACCCTTCACCGCAATGGCGTAGAATTCGTCGGCGACATGGTCGTGTGGATAGATATCGCGCGCCATCTGGATCAGCGTCGCCATCGATTCCGGCTTGAGCGCTGTGGTTTCCATCGCCCAGGCCGCATCGAGCCCGGCGATGAAACCGGAACCGATGACAAATGTCGCTCCGGTCGCGACCGTTCGCGACAACAGCTGGCGGCGCGTCATCCCTTGCCGCATGGTTTGAACTGTCATGATTTTTCCTCCCTTGGTGATAGTCTGACATGGTCAGGCCGGGCTCCTTCCTTCCCGGTCCGGCCATGCCGCAGCTACAGATATCGGCCGGCGCGCTGGAGCACCTCGATCTGGTATCCATCCGGATCGGCTATGAAAAAGAAGCGGGCGATCACTGTGCCGGCGGGCGCGAAGTCAACGAGCTTGCGAGGCTCGAGGCCGAGCGCCGTCAGGCGCGCGTGTTCGCTGTTGACGTCTTCGACTGAAAACGCCAGGTGCCCATAGCCGTCACCCAGATCGTAAGCGGTGGTGCGGTCTTTGTTGACTGTCAGCTCCAGCTCGAATCCTGTTTCCCCATTGGAGAGATAAATCAGGGTGAAGCTGTCGAAATCGAGCCTGTCGGCGATCTTCAGGCCGAAGGCTTTTTGATAGAATTCGACCGAGCGTGCCTCGTCGAGCACGCGGATCATGCTGTGAATGGCCTTGGCCATGGTTCCTCCCGATTGGTTCCGAACTTGTGAGCCAAGTTTGGATGTCCTGCCGGAAGGCGGGGTAGTAGTTGTATACTACGGCTGTTTTTTACTCGGCGGCCATCAGCCGCTCGGGTCCAACGCTGCTGGTTTCAAGGTGAACCAGGCAGCAACAGCGCAGCAGCGAAGCAAAATTCTTGGGCTCCCCGTGCAATTCCAGCACCTCGGAATGCAGCTTCGACATGAACCCTGGCGTGGTCATGCCCTGGGTTTCCGCGAGTTCGTCCATGATGACCCAGAACGCCCGTTCAAGACGGATGGACGTGCTTTGGCCGTTAAGCCGAAGCCGGCGCGTGATCTGCTCATAGCGTGCCGGATCTTGTCCTGCGAATATCTTGCACATTGTTTCCTCCTTCTCATTGCTTAACCAATGAGCTTCTGCGGCAGCTGATTTGCCGTCAGTGGGCAAGTGTGCCGCAATCGGATCCGACTTGCCACTCACGAATGCATGTCGCGCAAAAGTGTGCGGCGGTTTTGCGATAACGACATGCACAAACAAAGAGCTCATGCATCCATTTGAATGTTAGCGCACATGTTTCATTTCAAAGCTGCAGTGTTGCTTCGTACGCCCGGTCTCGGAATTCGGATCGTCCATGGCCTGGCCGGGAGCCTGCATCGTCTGCGACACATGGTCGTCGTCCCCCAAAACCAGCGCATTGACTCTCGCCGCGACTCTGGCGTTAAATAGAACATAACAGGAACAATTTGGGCGGACCATGAGTCTCTCGAGGCAGCAGATCGCGACGGATATTCTCAACGCGCACACTCGTGCGCAGCAGGCGCGCGCCTATGCGGCGGTATCCGGAACGGAACAGGTCTCGCCACCCTTGGCGCTCGGCGCCAGCGCGGTGGACCATTGCCTGGACGGCGGACTTGCCTGCGGCGGATTGCATGAGGTCCGGGCCGGACTGGCGCGCGACATCGGCGCCGCGGCGGGCTTTGCGCTCGGGCTTGCGGCGCGGGCCATGCAGGGGGACCGTGCCGATCACGTCGGCCGCCGCGGCATCGTCTGGGTCAGCGATCCCGCCGCGCGCATCGATGGCGGCGGGCTGTTCCCCGCGGGCCTCGCCCAGTACGGGCTCGATCCGTCGAGCCTGACGCTTGTCGAGCCCGGCGATCTGCAAGGCGCCATGTGGGCGGCGGACGAGGCGGCGGGCTGCACAGGGCTGGCGGCACTCATCTTCCAGATCAAGGGCAATCCGGCCCGCTTCGACATCACCGCGACGCGGCGGCTGATGTTGCGGGCGCGGGGGAGCGGCGTGCTGGCGCTGGTCCTCAGGCAGAGCGGCGGGGAGGAGGCGAGTGCGGCGGCGACGCGCTGGCATGTGACAACCGAACTGTCCGGGGCGGACGACATCTATCAACGTGGCGTGGGCGCAATGCGGCTGTCCCTGACGCTCGAACGCAACCGCGCCGGACGCACCGGCCAATGGCTTTTAGCCTGGAACCCGAAAGTCAGAGTATTCGATCATGCCGCTCCCCATCCAGACCGTCAGCCAGCCAACCCGCCAGCGCATCCTCTCGATCGCTTTCCCCCATCTTCAGACCGACAGGATCCACCGGGCGCGATGGGGCAAGTCCTGGATCACCGCCGCGATTTCGGACGCGCATCCTGACGCCCCGCCTGTTGTTGTCACCGACACGGTTCGGAACGCCATCCGCATCGTGGGGCTCGATCAGCGCGCCCGCGCCCGCGGCGTGCGGCTCGGCCAGAGCCTGAGCGACGCCCGCGCGCTCGCGCCCGATCTCGACTGCCACCCCGCGGAGGACGAGGAGACCCGCGCGCTGCTGTTCAACATCGCCGCCTGGTGCGAGCGCTACACGCCGCTCGTGGCGCTGGATGCGGCGGCTCAAGCCGGGCGCGATCATGGCCTGTTCATGGATTTGACCGGCTGCGCCCATCTTCTGGGCGGCGAGGCGGCGCTGGTCGCCGATCTCGAGGCAAGGCTTCACGCCCAGGGCTTTCACGTCCGGCTCTGTCTCGCCGACACCCCGGGCGCCGCCTGGGCCATGGCGCGCTATGGTCAGGGCCGGATCATCGCCGAGGGCGCACACAATGAGGCGATCCTGCCGTTGAGCCTCAGCGGCCTGCGGCTGGAACCAGCCCTGGTCGCCTCGCTCGGCCGTGTCGGGCTCAAGACCATCGGCTGCATCGCCCATCTGCCGCGCGCGCCGCTCGCCGCCCGTTTCGGGGCGCGGCTGATGCAGCGGCTCGACCAGGCGCTGAGCCGCGAGACCGAGGCGATCTCGCCGATCATGCCGGTGGCCGAGCTCTCCACCGAACGCCGCTTCGCCGAGCCGATCGCGCGCCAGGAGGACATCAGCCAGGTGATTGCGGCGCTGGCGGCCGGCATCATCGAGCCGCTGGAGCGGCGGGGCTTGGGCCTGCGCCGCTGCCGGATCCGGCTGTTTCGGGTCGATGGCCATGTGAGCGCGCTCGAGGTGCAGACGGCGCGGCCGCTGCGCGACGCCAGGATGATCGCCCGGCTGTTCGAGGAGCGCATCGCCGGCCTGCATGACGATCTCGACATGGGCTTCGGCTTCGACCTGCTGCGGCTCGATGTGGTCCACGCCGATCCCTTCGAGGGTGCGCAGGCCGAGATGATGGCGGGTCACTCAGCCGGGCAGGGCCATGACGCGCTGGTCGACCGGCTCGGCGCGCGGCTTGGCCTCGACCGTGTCCAGCGCTTCGTGCTGGCCGACACCCATATTCCCGAGCGCAGCTTCGGCCGCGAGCCGGTGGCCCGCCTCGCCTCCCACCCCGGCGCCCGCCGGGCAGCCTCGGGTGCTGCGGCGCTGGCCCTGTTGCCGGATCTGTCGACGCCTGATGCGATCATCACCCGTCCGCTGATCCTGTTCGACCGGCCCGAGCTGATGCAGACCATCGCCGAGGTGCCCGACGGCCCGCCCTTGAAATTCCGCTGGCGCGGCGTCTCCTACGAGGTCGCCCGCTCGGAAGGGCCCGAGCGCATCGCCTGCGAATGGTGGCGCGACGGTCGCGGCGCCCGCAGCCGCGATTATTTCCGCGTCGAGGATCGCCAGGGCTACCGCTTCTGGCTGTTCCGCCACGGCCTCTATGGCCGCGAGACCAGCGAGCCCGCCTGGTACATGCACGGGCTCTTCGCATGAGGCCTCTCCCGTCCGGGCTGTTGCCGACAGGCGCGTCGGCCTATGTCGAGCTTGCTGCAGCCAGCAATTTCTCCTTCCTGCGCGGCGCGTCCCATGCCGAGGAACTGGTGGTGCAGGCATCAAGGCTCGGCCTCGGCGGCATCGCGATAACCGACCGCAATTCGCTGGCGGGCGTCGTGCGCGGCCACATGGCGGCCAAGGAGGCGGGCCTCGCCTTCGCGCCCGGCTGCAGGCTTGTGTTCATGGACAGCTCGCCCGACATCCTCGTCTGGCCCGAGCACCGCGCGGGCTACGGACATCTGTGCGAACTGCTGACCCTGGGCAAACGCCGCGCCCCCAAGGGCGAATGTCACCTGACGCTCGACGATCTCATCGCCCATGGCGCGGGCCTGCTGATGGCCGTCGTCCCGCCGCCGCGCGCAGCCGGGCTTGATCCGGTTCTCACACGGTTGAGCAAAGCCTTCCCCGATCATCTTCACCTGGCGCTGGCGCGGACCTATGGTGCGAGCGACCAACGACACATGGCAAGTGTCGCCCGGCTGGCGCATGATCACGGCCTGCCGTTGCTCGCCATCGGCGACGTGCTCTACCACGCGCCCGAGCGCCGGCCGCTGCAGGATGTGCTGACCTGCATCCGCGAGGGCGAGCGGCTCGCCACCATCGGCGCCCGGCTGGAGGCCAATGCCGAGCGGCATCTGCGCGCCCATGCCGACATGCTGCATCTGTTCAGGGGCTATGAGCAGGCGGTGGCGCAATCGGCCATCCTGTTTGCGCGCATCCGCTTCTCGCTCGACGAGTTGCGCTACCAGTATCCCGACGCCCCCCTGTTCGAGACCCTGGGCCCCGTGCCGCTGCCCGCGCAACAGGCGCTCGAACAGCTCACCGCCATCGGGCTCGCCAAGCGCTACCCCGGGGGCGCGCCGGAGAAGGTGGTCGCCGCCATCGCCCACGAGACGCGGCTGATCAAAAAGCTCGACTACGCGCCCTATTTTTTGACCGTCTATGACATCGTCCGCTTCGCCCGCTCGCAAGATATTCTCTGCCAGGGCCGCGGCTCGGCCGCCAATTCCGCCGTCTGCTACTGTCTCGAAATCACCGAGGTCGATCCCGGCAAGGTTGATCTGCTGTTCGAGCGCTTCATTTCCGAGGAGCGCAACGAGCCGCCCGACATCGATGTCGATTTCGAGCACGAGCGGCGCGAGGAGGTGATCCAGTATATCTATCAGAAGTACGGCCGCGACCGGGCAGGGCTCGCCGCCACCGTGATCACCTACCGCGCCCGCTCGGCCATCCGCGAGGTCGGCAAGGTCTTCGGCCTCTCCGACGACGCGATTTCCGCCATCTCCGGCACCAAATGGGGCGGCTGGTCGCGCGAGGTCGATCCCGAGGACGCGCGCCGCGCCGGCCTCGATCCCTCCGACAGGCATCTCGCGCAGATGCTCGATCTCGCCTCCCAGATTGTCGGCTTCCCGCGCCATTTGTCGCAGCATGTCGGCGGCTTCGTCATCACCCGCGACAGGCTCTCCTCGCTGATCCCCATCGAGAACGCCGCGATGGAGGACCGCACCATCGTCGAATGGGACAAGGACGATCTCGAAAGCCTCGGCATGCTCAAGATCGACGTGCTGGCGCTCGGCATGCTGACCTGCATCCGCAAGGCCTTCGGTCTGCTTGACGCCCATTACGGCCGCCGCGAGACTCTCGCCTCGCTGCCCGATGCGGACGTGCCGACCTATGACATGATCTGCCGCGCCGACACCATCGGCGTGTTCCAGATCGAAAGCCGGGCGCAGATGTCGATGCTGCCGCGTCTGAAGCCGCGCTGCTACTATGATCTGGTCATCGAGGTGGCGATCGTCCGCCCTGGCCCGATCCAGGGCGACATGGTCCATCCCTATCTGCGCCGCAGGCAGGGCAAGGAAGAGGTGTCTTTCCCCAAGGAGGAATTGCGCGCCGTGCTCGGCAAGACGCTGGGCGTGCCGTTGTTCCAGGAGCAGGCGATGAACATCGCCATTGTCGCCGGCGGCTTCTCGCCCGGCGAGGCCGACAAGCTGCGCCGCGCCATGGCCACCTTCCGCCGCGTCGGCACCATCGGCTCGTTCCAGACCAAGATGGTCGAGGGCATGGTGAAGAACGGCTATGAGCGCGATTTCGCCGAGCACTGCTTCCGCCAGATCGAGGGTTTTGGCGAATATGGCTTTCCCGAAAGCCATGCGGCTAGTTTCGCGCTCCTGGTCTATGTCTCCTGCTGGCTCAAGTGCCATTATCCGGATGTCTTCTGCGCCGCCATCCTCAACTCCCAGCCGATGGGCTTCTATGCCCCGGCCCAGCTCATCCGCGACGCCCGCGAACACGGCGTCGAGATCCGCGAGGTCGACATCAATGGCTCGGACTGGGATTCCACCCTGGAGTCCGACGCCGCCACGCAGCCGCTCTCCCCCCGGCACCGCGAGATGAAGGGCGTGATGAAGCATAGCCACGCGGTGCGGCTCGGGCTGCGGCACGTCAAGGGATTTGGCGAGGCCGAGGCTATGCAGCTTCTGGCCCGCCGCGACCGCGGCTATGACAGTGTGCGTGATCTCTGGATGCGCTCGGGCCTCTCGCGCCGCGCCATCGAGCAATTGGCCGAAGCCGATTGCTTCCGCTCCATCGGGCTCGAGCGCCGCGACGCGCTGTGGGCAGTCAAGGCGCTCGATCCGCTCTCGAGCGCCGAGCGGCTGCCGTTGTTTGCCCTGGCCGACAGCCACAATCTGCAAAACGAGCCCGATGTCGACCTGCCGCCGATGCCGCTCGGCGAACAGGTGATCAATGACTACCAGTCGCTGTCGTTCTCGCTGAAAGCCCATCCGATGTCCTTCCTGCGCGACCGGCTCCGCCAATCCGGCTGCGGGCTCAATGCCGGGCTGGAGGGACTGCGCAGCGGCAGGGTGGTCAAGGTCGCGGGCCTCGTGCTGGTCCGGCAGCGGCCGGGCTCGGCCAAGGGCGTCGTGTTCGAGACCATCGAGGACGAGACCGGCGTCGCCAACATCATCGTCTGGCCAAAAGTGTTCGAGAAGTTCCGCGCCATCGTGCTCGGCAGCCGCTGCGTCGGCGTCCGCGGCAGGCTGCAGAACGAGGACGGCGTCATCCATGTCGTGGCCGAATACATGGAGGACCTGACCCCGATGATGGCTGAGATCTCCAACAGGACCGGCCTCATGGGCGGGCTCGCCAATGCCGACGAGGTGCGCCGCCCGGTGGCCGAGGACAGCAGACTGCGCGACCGCAAGCCCGCCGCCCGCATCGCCCGGCTGATCCGCGACGCGCCGGAGCTGCGCACCGATTTCGAGGATCTGGCCCGCGCCAGGGCCGCAGGCCGGGCCTTGCCCAAGGGGCGGAATTTTCACTGAAGTTCAAGACAGGGGCTCAGCTCAAGCGCTGTGTTCGTCATCCGCCCGGGGTGGCCCCAGCGTGCCGCGTTCGATGATACTGGTCGGAATCTCGATGCGGCGTTCCACCGGTTCCTTCTTGATCAGCTTGATCAGCATGTCGGCCGCGGCCTGGCCCATGCGCCTGTGCGGCACCCGAACCGTGGTGAGCATCGGGTCGACCACGCCGGCCAGATCGATGTCGTCAAAGCCGGTGATCGAAACATCCCCGGGCACCTTCAGGCCAAGCTCGCGCGCCTTCTGCATGGCGCCCACGGCGAGCACGTCATTGCCGCACATCACCACGGTCGGCCGCGGCCGGATCGCCATCAGCTCGCCCATGGCGCGGGCGCCATCCTCGAATGTGTAGGCCGCCTCGATCACCGGCAGGTCGGCGCGGCCGATCCCGGCGGCCTCCGCAGCCGAGCGCACGCCTTCGGTCCGGTCGGCCGCGCGATCGTTCATGAACGAGATGCCGGCAATCATCGCCAGGCGGCGATGCCCGCGCGCGATCACCATGTCGGCGAGCTGGGCTGCCGCGGCGCGGTTGTCGAAGCCCACGAAATAGCCGTCCTCGCCGCCGAGGTTCCAAGCCCCCACAAAGGGGATGCCGCGGCGGCGCAGATATTCGGTGCTGCTTTCAGGCCGGGCCGAACCGATCAGCAGCAGCCCGTCGGCGCCGCGTCCGGCCAGCACTTCCATCTGCTCGCGCTCCCGCGCCGGATCGTAGTTGGAGCTGGCCACGAGCAGCGTCTTGCCGAAGCGCGACAGCGCCTCCTGGAACGACTGGAGCCCGCGCGCGAAAATGGCGTTGTCCATGGTCGGGATGATGGCGCCCACCGTGTTGGTCCGCCGCGACGCCAGCGCGCGGCCGCCGAAATCCGGCGTGTAGCCCAGCGCCTCGACCGCCTGCATCACCCGGATCCGGGTCGGCGCGATCACCTGGTCGGGCGAGTTCAGGCAACGCGACACCGTCGCGGTCGACACGCCTGCCGCTCGCGCCACGTCATCCAGCGTTGGTTTCGAATTGTCCGTCATCGATCTTCCGTACAAAGAAAAATCCTTACATCAACCTATAAGCGCTTGCACATCAAAATGTAAGCGCTTACATTCGATTTTGTTGAAACCTTGGGAGGGGTCTTGATGCAAGCCGACAAACCCGCATTCTGGATGGCAGGCCTGTTCATGGCGCTGTTCACAACTGATGTGGCTGCGGGCGCATTCTTTCGCGCGGCTTTCCTGTCGGATGTATGGCAAGCGCTGGTTCTTGCAATCTCCTGCTGTTTCTTTGTCGCCGGCATTCTCCTGCTCGAAGGGCGGAACAAGCGCGGCGAGTCCACGACACTTCACAGGGAGGAGGAAACCCGATGACAGACAGACAGATGGAAAATGAATTGGCTTCCGCCGAAAGGCGCAATTTTCTCAAACTGACGGGCGCGGGCGCTTTTACCGCGGCCATGCTGGTCGGGGCCGCGGGCGTCATGTGGTCCGATGAGGCCGTGGCCCAGACAGCGAAGGAAGAGAGCGATCGCGAAGCCGCGGCCGACCATGTGATGACGCTCGCCACCGAATATGTGATCGGCACCTCGCGCAGCTATCCGATGATGCAGCTCGACGTGAAGGAAAATCTCCAGAACGCCTCGAACGGCAAGATCTATGTCAAGCTCGCTCCGGGCGGGCAGCTGGGCATCGGCTCGGCGCTGGCGCAGAAGGTGCAGGGCCGCACGGTCGATGCGGGACAGTTCTCGCTGTCCAACTTCGCCCCCTTTGCGCCTGCGGTCGACCTGATCAACATGCCCTATTTCTGCGGCGCCAATCAGCGCTTCGTCAATCTGGTGACCTCCGACATCTGGAAGAAGGAAGTCGATGCGCTGGTCGAGGCGCGCGGCTTCAAGCCGATGTTCTATTTCTGCATCGACCCGCGCGTCATGGCCGTGCGCCAGGGCGGCTCGGCGATCATCACGCCGGCCGATCTCAAGGGCGTCAAGTTCCGGGTGCCCGGCTCGCAGATGCTGCAGCAGTTCTACCGCATGGGCGGCGCCAACCCGACGCCGGTGGCCTGGGGCGAAACCCCTTCGGCGATCAAGCAGGGCGTGGCCGATGCGCTCGATCCTGCCGTCGGCGCGCTCTATGCCTTCGGCTTCAAGGATATCCTGAGCCACGTCACCTTCACCCAGGCCGTGCCCGACAGCCAGACCTATGCCTGCAATCTCGAATGGTACAACAGCCTGCCCGGCGACGTGCAGGACGCGATTGCCTGGGCGTCGGAAATGAGCTTTCACCAGAACTTGGCCAAGGTGCCGTCGGCCCGCGCCTTCGCCATGGCCGAGATGGCCAAGTCCGGCGTCGAGTTCCATTCGCTCACCGAGGACCAGCTTGCCGAATGGCAGGATACGGTCGGCTACCAGCGCTCGGAATGGGACAGCTTCAAGACCGAACTGGCAGGCTCGATGGACACGTTCGACCAGTTGGTCGAAGCTGCCGGCACGCAAGGCAAATACTACGTCCACGACGCCTGATTTTCCGTCAAGCCTTGCCGCTGGAGTGATCTCCGGCGGCAAGGCGCCAACCAACCCACCATCTCAGGCGGACGGGCTTTTGCAAGTCCTGGCCGCAAGGGGGCGTCGTGTCGAAATTTCTAAGCGCGCTGGACAGGAACCTGGAACGTTGGGCGCTGCTCTTCTTCTATGTTCTGCTGGTTGTGACCATGGCGGTCGAGGTGATCCGCCGTGAAGTCTTCGCCTATTCATCGATCTGGGGCGAGGAGCTGGTGCGCTACGCCTTCATCTATCTGGTCTGGATCGGCGCCGCCTCTGCGGTGCGCGAGCGCGGCCATATCCGCATCGACGTGCTGATGCACTATCTCGGGGTGCGGGCCAAGGCCGCGCTCTACATCTTCGGCGACCTGGTGATGGCCGCCGTCGCCCTCATCGCGCTCTACTGGTCCTTCGAAACGGTGCTGGTCTCGTTGAAGTTCGGCTCGGTCAGCGCCGGCCTCAGGGTGTCGATGGTCTGGTTCCTCATGGCGGTGCCGGTCGGTTTCACCATCATGCTGTGGCGCCTCATCCAGTCGCTCGCCCGCGATTTCAAGAGCTTTCGAGACGGCACGCCCGTCTACGAAGGCGACACCCTATTTGATTGAGGGATAGGCAATGCTCTGGCAACAACTCAATCAGACGGTGGAACTGGGCTGGGATTTCTACGCTCCGGTCATCCTCTTCGTCACGCTGATCATCATGGCCGTGCCGGTCTGGGCCGCCATCGGCGCCGCGGCGATCCTGATGCTGACGATGTCGGGCGACATGCCGCTGAGCGCAGTCGGCGAAAGCCTGTTCACCGGCATCGACGCCTTCGCGCTGACCGCCGTGCCGCTGTTCATCCTGACCGGCGACGTGCTGGTGCGCACCGGGCTGAGCCGCAAGTTCCTCGATGTGGCCGAGGCGCTCACCCAGTTCGCCAAGGGCGGCTTCGGCTCGGCCACCGTGCTGGTCTGCGGCATGTTTGCGGCCATTTCCGGCTCGGACGCCGCCGGCGCCGCAGCCGTCGGCCGCATGACCATCGCCCGTCTGGTCGAAAGCGGCTATCCGCGCCCCTATGCCTGCGCCCTGGTGGCCGCCGGCGCCTGCACCGGCATCCTCATCCCGCCCTCGATTGCCTATATCATCATCGGCCTGGTGCTCGGCATCTCCGCCTCGACGCTGTTCCTCGCAGCGGTGATCCCCGGACTGGCTATCCTCGTGTCGATCCTCGCCACCAATGTCGTCGTCAACCGCATTTACAGCTATGAAAGCGGCGGCAATGTCTCGATGGGCGAGTATTTCGCAAACCTGGGTAAGGCGCTCAAATCCGGCTGGTATGCCTTCATCGTCCCGGGAATTATCTTCTACGGCATCTTCTCCGGGCAGCTCACGCCAACGGAAGCCGGGGCCCTGGCGGTTGTCGTGACCATCTTCATGGGCTTCATCCTGGGAACTCTCAGTCTCGCGGATTTCCCGCCCATGCTCTTGAGTTCCGCCAAGGTCAACGGCGTGATCCTGCCGATCATCGCCTTCTCCGCCCCGATGGCCGAGGCGCTGGCGATCATGGGCGTGCCGCAGGGCTTCGTGCTGGCGGTGACCTCGGTCAGCGAGGATCCGATGGTCATCATCCTGATGATGATCTTCATCCTGATTGCCGCGGGCTGCGTCATGGAGACCACGCCCAACATCGTCATCCTGGCGCCGATCCTCAAACCGCTCGCCGACAATATCGGCATGAACGAGATCCAGTTCTGCGTCATGATGATCACCGCGCTCGGCGTCGGCTTCATCACCCCGCCGCTCGGCCTCAACCTGTTCGTCGTCTCCGGCATCACCGGGGAATCGATCCTCAAGATTGCCTGGCGGGCGGTGCCCTTCGTGTTCTTCATGCTGATCGTCGTGCTGCTGATCGCCTATGTTCCGGCGCTGTCGACCACGCTGCTGCCCGACATCTACAAATAGTCTGATACTCATCCACAGGAGGTCCGGGGACATGTCCCGCATCTATCTCAAGAAAGCCCAGAAAACCTCGACCACCGATTCCGGCTCCGTCCGCGACACCGTCCAGGCCATCCTCGACGAGATCGAGACCGGAGGCGAGGAGGCGGCGCGGCGCTATGCCGAAAAATTCGACCGCTATGCCGGCAACATCATTGTCACAAGCGACGAGATTGCTGAGGCCGCCTCGAAGCTGCCGCAAAAGCTCAAGGACGACATCCGCTTCGCCCATGACAATGTCCGCAAGTTCGCCGAGGCCCAGAAGGGGACGCTCAGCGACGTCGAGGTCGAGATCGTCCCCGGGCTTACGGCCGGCCAGAAGACCATCCCGATTTCCGCCGCCGGCTGCTACGTGCCGGGCGGCCGCTACAGCCATGTCGCCTCGGCGATCATGACGGTGACCACCGCGCGCGTCGCCGGCTGCAAGCACATCTCCGTATGCTCGCCGCCGCGGCCCGATGTCGGCGTGCATCCGGCGATCCTCTACACCGCCGACATCTGCGGCGCCGACCGCATTCTTGCCCTGGGCGGCGTGCAGGGCGTGGCCTCGATGGCCTTCGGCCTGTTCGGCGTGCCCGCCTCCGGCATCCTGGTCGGGCCCGGCAACCAGTTCGTCGCCGAAGCCAAGCGCATCCTCTTCGGCCGCGTCGGCATCGACATGTTCGCCGGCCCCACCGACAGCCTGATTCTCGCCGACAAGGACGCTGACCCGGAGATCGTCGCAGCCGACCTCGTCGGCCAGGCCGAGCACGGCTACAATTCGCCGGTCTGGCTGGTGACCGACGACCGGGCGCTCGCCGAGACCGTGATGGCGCTGGTGCCGAAGCACATTGCGACATTGCCCGAGGTCAACCGCGACAACGCCGAGGCCGCCTGGCGCGATTTCGCCGAAGTCATCCTCTGCGACAGCCGCGAGGAAATGGCGGCAACGTCGGATGACTATGCGCCCGAGCACCTGACCGTACAGGCCGCCGATCCTGACTGGTGGCTTGACCGGCTGGGCTGCTACGGCTCGCTGTTCCTGGGCGAGGAAACCACGGTGGCCTTCGGCGACAAGGCCTCGGGCACCAACCACGTGCTGCCGACCTCGGGGGCGGCGCGCTACACCGGCGGGTTGTCGGTGCACAAGTTCATGAAGATCGTCACCTGGCAGCGCGCCACCCGTGAGGGCGCAAAACCGATCGCCGAGGCCACCGCGCGGATTTCCCGGCTCGAGGGCATGGAAGGCCATGCCCGCACCGCCGACATTCGCCTCAGGAAATATTTCCCCGGCGAGAATTTCGACCTCTCGGGCGTGGACCAGGACGTCTGAGATGCGCGGCACCGACATGTTCAACCTGAAGGGCAGGGTCGCCCTTGTCACCGGAGCGAGCTCCGGGCTTGGCCGTGCGGCGGCGACATTCCTGGCTCAGGCCGGCGCGCGCGTTGTCGGCCTGGCGCGGCGGGCCGATGCGCTTGATCAGTGGTGCGCCGAGGCCGGCGGAGAAACCGCATATGTTGCCGCCGATCTGGCTTCGGACGCCGACCTTGAAACCATTGCGGCACAGGCTGCGGAACCCTTCGGTCCGCCCGATATTCTGGTCAACGCCGCGGGCCTCAATTTGCGCCAGTCCGCCGATGATGTGACCCGCGACGGCTGGGAGCGCACCATTGCGCTCAATCTCACGGTGCCCTTCTTCCTGGCCCAGGCGCTGGTTCCCGCGATGCGGGAAAAGCGCTGGGGCCGCATCATCAATTTCGCCTCGCTGCAATCGCGCCGGGCGTTCACCAACGGCATCGCCTATGGCGCCTCCAAGGGCGGGGTCGAGCAGATGACCCGCGCCATGGCGGAAGCCTGGTCGCGCGACGGCATCAACGCCAATGCCTTGGCGCCGGGCTTCTTTCACACCGAACTCACCGGCCCGGTCTTCGCCGATCCCACGGTCTCGGGCAGGCATGCGGCCGCCACCTGCATCGGCCGCAATGGCGAGATGGGCGATATCGAGGGTCCGCTGCTGTTCCTCGCCTCCGACGCCTCGGCCTATGTTACCGGCCAGGTGCTGTTCGTTGACGGGGGCTACACCGCAAAATGAAAGCACTGGTCTACACCGAACCCAAAAGCCTCATCTACCGCGACGAGCCCGCGCCCGTCCTGCCGCTTGGTGAATGCCTGGTCCGGGTCGAGGCGGTGGGCATCTGCGGCTCCGACATGCATGCCTGGCTCGGCCATGACGAGCGCCGCCCCGCGCCGCTGATCCTCGGCCACGAGGCCGCGGGCCACGTCGTCGAAGGCCCAGGCGCCGGCCGCCGCGTCACCGTCAACCCGCTCGCCACCTGCGGCCGCTGCCGGGCCTGCGTCTCGGGCCGCAACAATCTTTGCCCCTCGCGCCAGATCCTGTCGATGGTCCCGCGCCAGGGCGCCTTCGCCGAATTCATCGCCATACCGGCCGACAATCTGGTCGAGATTCCCGACGGCGTTTCCTTCGAAAAGGCCTGCCTCGCCGAGCCGCTGGCCTGCGGCTGGCACGGCGTGCGGCTGGGGGCTTCCGCTCTTCATGAGTCCCTGCCGCAGGCCCGCTGCCTCGTCATCGGCGGCGGCGCCATCGGTCTTGGCGCGGCGCTGGCGCTGAAGGCGCAAGGCGCCGTCGACGTGAGTATCAGCGAAGCCAATCCGCGCCGCATCCCGGCGCTCACCTCCGCCGGCGATTTCACCATCTCGAGCCCCGACGCGATCGCGGCGGAAGATCCCGGCGGCTACGATCTGGTGATCGACGGCGTCGGCTTCGGGGCGACACGGGCGACTGCCAGCCGCGCCGCGCTGCCGGGCGGCGTCATCGTTCATATCGGCCTTGGCGATGCCTCCGCCGGTCTCGACATCCGCCGCATGACGCTGCAGGAAATCAGCTTCATCGGCGCCTACACCTATACGCCGCAGGATTTCCGCGACACCGCCGCCGCGATCTTCGACGGCCGGCTTGGTTCACTCGACTGGGCTGAGGTCCGGTTGCTTGAGGAAGGGGCATCCGCCTTTTCCGACATTCTCGACGGGCGGGCATCCGCCCCGAAAATCATTCTCAAACCCTGAAAAGGAGATCTGCCATGGGGGCTCCCCATTTGCTGGTTCATGATCACGCGGACAATGTCGGCGTCGTTGTTGTCGAGGGCCTGTCGGCCGGCACCACCATGCTGTGCGTGGTGACGCACGACAATTCGAGCTTCGAGCTCGTGTCGAAGGCCGACGTGCCGATCGGCCACAAGATCGCATTGAAGGACATCGCTTCCGGCGACACCGCGATCAAATATGGCGAGGACATCGGCAAGTTCGTGGCCGACGTCGAGAAGGGCGCTCATGTCCACACCCACAATCTCAAGACCAAGCGCTGGTAGGAGCCGTCACCATGGCATCGAATTATTCCAACATGACATTTTCCGGCTACCGCCGCGAGAACGGCCGGGTCGGCGTGCGCAATCTCGTCGTCATCCTGCCGGTCGATGATATCTCGAATGCGGCCTGCGAGGCAGTCGCCAACAACATCAAGGGCACGCTCGCTTTGCCGCATGCCTATGGCCGGCTGCAGTTCGGCGAGGATTTGGACCTGCATTTCCGCACCATGATCGGTACCGGATCGAACCCGAATGTCGCGGCCGTCGTGGTGATCGGCATCGAGCCGGGCTGGACCAGGAAGATCGTCGACGGCATCGCCTTGACCGGAAAGCCCGTGACCGGTTTCTCGATCGAGCAGAATGGTGATCTCAAGACCATCATGGAAGCCTCCAAGGTGGCCAAGGAATATGTCCACTTCGCCTCCGAGCTGCAGCGCGAGGAGTGCTCGATCTCGGAACTGTGGATCTCGACCAAATGCGGCGAGAGCGACACCACGACGGGGCTCGGCTCCTGCCCGACGGTCGGCAACATGTATGACAAGCTCCTGCCCGAGGGCATCTATGGCTGCTTCGGCGAGACCTCGGAGATCACCGGCGCCGAGCATATCTGCAAGACCCGCGCCATCAACGAAGAGGTCGGCGACCGCTGGTATGCGATGTGGAAGGCCTATCAGGACGACGTGATCTTCGCCCACCAGACCGACGATCTTTCTGACAGCCAGCCGACCAAGGGCAATATCGAGGGCGGCCTGACCACCATCGAGGAGAAGGCCTTGGGCAATCTCGAGAAGATCGGCCGGACCTCGCAATACATCGACATTCTCGGGCCGGCGGAAGAACCCAAGTCGGGCAAGGGTCTTTATTTCATGGACTCGTCGTCTGCGGCGGCGGAATGCGTCACCCTGATGGCGGCGGGCGGCTATGTGGTGCACACCTTCCCGACCGGGCAGGGCAATGTCATCGGCAACCCGATCGTGCCGGTGATCAAGATCACCGCCAACCCGCGCACGGTCCGCACCATGGGCGAGCATGTCGATGTCGACGTCTCGGGGATCCTGAGACGCGAGATGACCATTGACGAGGCCGGCGACGCGCTGATCGAGATGATCATCCGCACCTCGAACGGCCGCGCCACCGCCGCCGAAGCGCTCGGTCACCGCGAGTTCTCCATGACAAAGCTCTATCGCTCGGCGTAAGAGTGTCCGTCCTTTGAAGCTGATCGCCCGGGCCACTGTCCGGGCGATTGTCTTGAGCCCATTGCAACACGCTGGAATTTTCAGGCATGGCATTACTTTCCGAGCTTCAGCTGCGCGGCCGCACGCTTTTCCCCGGCCTGCTGCTGGCGCTCACCATCGCGGCGGCGGCAAAGTTCCTGTCCGAGCATTATGTGGCCCCGGTGATGCTGTTCGCGCTGCTGATCGGCATGGCGTTCAACTTCATGGCCGACCAGGAGCGCACCAGCGAGGGCGTCGTCTTTGCCTCCAAGACACTTCTGCGGCTCGGCATCGTGCTCCTCGGCGCGCGCATCACGCTCGGCGACATTGCCGGCATCGGCACCTCCGGTCTGCTGACCGTCGCCGGCCTGATGGCGCTGACCATCGGCTTTGGCTTCGTCTGCGCAAAACTGTTTTCGCGCGGCTGGCGCTTTGCCATCCTGACTGGCGGCGCGGTGGCGATCTGCGGGGCGTCGGCGGCGCTGGCGCTTGCCGCGGTGATCCCCGGCAATGACAAGACCGAACGCAATGTGCTGTTCACGGTGGTGGCCGTCACCACGCTGTCGACCATCGCCATGATCATCTATCCGGTGCTGTTCGCGCTCGCCGGCTTCAACGACGCCCAGAGCGGGTTCATGATCGGCGCCACCGTGCATGACGTGGCCCAGGTGGTGGGCGCCGGCTACTCGATCTCGACCGAAGCCGGCGACAAGGCGACCATCGTCAAGCTGCTGCGCGTCACGCTCTTGCCGGTGGTGCTGATCATCCTGGCCCTGGCGCTGGCCCGCCGCGAAAGCGGATTCTCCCAGGTCCGGCTGCCGCTGTTTGTGATAGGCTTCGGCGCGGTGACGCTCGCCAACAGCATCGGCCTGATTCCGGTGGCACTCGCGGCGCTTCTGGTTGATGCCTCCTCATGGCTCCTGGTGATCGCCATCGCAGCCCTTGGCGTGCGCACCAACATGAAGGCCATGCTCGATCTCGGCTGGCGCCATGTCGCTGTTATCGTGGTGGAAACGGTGTTCCTGCTGGGGCTCGCCTGGGTTGCGGTTGCGACCGGACTGGCTGGCATCTGATGCCCTGCGGGGGAGTGGGAGCTCGATTCAGTCATCGAAATCATCAAAATTTTCGATGAGTTGACTGTGTCAAAATCATGGGTCGCGCCGGATTTCCGGGCTTTTGCGCCTGACCATTGTGCCGCAGCCCGGTCATCGGCAGGCCCCGCCCGGATGGCGTGCTTGACAGGCCCCTGGGGCTGTGACCTGATTGGCGCTTCCGCAGTGCGAAAGGGAACAAATCCCGCGCCTGCAGGCATTCGATCGGGAACAATCTAACTGGGAGCTTTTATTGTGAAGCACGTTCAAAAATTCGTGGCCGTGGCGCTGATGTGCACCGCCGCCGCCTTTGCGCCGGTCACCGCGCAGGCCGAGACACCGGCCGACACCCTCATTCAGGCCTGGGCGATCGACGACGTCATCTCGCTCGACCCGGCTGAAGTGTTCGAGTTCACCGCCTCCGAGGTGCTCGGCAACGCCTACCAGGGACTGGTCGGCTACAATGTCAACGACGTGTCCGAGATTTTTGGCGTGGTTGCTGAAAAATGGGACATCTCGGAAGACGGCAAGACCTTCACCTTCACCATCCGTGACGGCATGAAATTCGCCTCGGGCAATCCGATCACCGCTGAGGATGCAGTCTACACCTTGCAGCGCGCCATCAAGCTCGACAAGTCGCCGGCCTTCATCCTCACCCAGTTCGGCTTCAACGCCGACAATGTCGACGCGATGATCCGCAAGACCGGCGACATGACCTTCGAATTCGAGATGGACAAGGCCTATGCGCCGACGCTGGTGCTCTACTGCTTGACATCGACGGTGGGCTTCATCGTCGACAGCGAACTGGTCAAGAGCAATGAGGCCGACGGCGACTTCGGCTACAACTGGCTCAAGACCAACTATGCAGGCTCCGGCGCCTTCAGCATTCGCGACTGGCGCGCCAACGAAGCCATCGTGCTTGAGCGCAACGACAACTACTCCGGCGAAGCCCCGCCGATGGCCCGCGCCATCTACCGCCACATTCCCGAAACCGCGACCCAGCGTCTGCTGATCGAGCAGGGTGATATCGACATTGCGCGAAATGTCGGCGCCGAGGAAATCGAAGCGCTGTCGTCCAATCCCGACATCACCGTCGAAAGCGGCGTCAAGGGATCAATCTATTACTTCTCCCTCAACCAGAAGAACGAGAACCTGGCCAAGCCGCAGGTCCGCCAGGCGATGAAATATCTGGTCGATTACGCCACGATCGCCGACACCATCATGAAGGGCAAGGTGATCACCCATCAGGCGTTCCTGCCGCGCGGCTTCCTCGGCGCGCTTGAGGAAACCCCGTTCTCGCTCAATGTCGAGAAGGCCAAGGAACTGCTCGCCGAAGCAGGTCTCGCCGACGGCTTCACCGTCACCATGGACACCCGCAACACAAACGAGATCACCGCGATCGGCCAGGCCATCCAGCAGACCATGGCGCTGGCCGGCATCACCATGGAACTGATTCCGGGCGACGGCCAGCAGACGCTGACCAAGTACCGCGCCCGCAACCACGACATCTATATCGGCCGCTGGGGCCCGGACTATCAGGACCCGCACACCAATGCGGACACGTTCGCCCGCAACCCCGACAACTCCGATGACGCCGCTTCCAAGCCGCTGGCCTGGCGCAATGCCTGGGACATCCCGGAGATGACCGCCAAGGCTGACAGCGCAGTGCTTGAAGCCGACGCAGACACGCGCGCCCAGATCTACATCGATCTGCAGAAGGAACATCAGCAGACCTCTCCCTTCGTCATCATGTTCCAGGAGATCGAGGTTCTGGCGCGGCGCAACAATGTCGAGAACTTCATCATCGGCCCGTCGTTCAACGACAACTCGTTCAAGGCAGTGACCAAGTAATTGTCTGGCCAGTCTATCACTGCGGAAGGGCGCGCCAGCGCCCTTCCTGCTCTTCTGATGAGAGCCTTGCGGCTGTCTGCAACGGTCGCCTTCACCATTCTCGGGCTGCTGGTCGTCACCTTCCTGATCGGCCGGGTGGTCCCGGTGGACCCGGTGCTGGCGGTGGTTGGCGACCGCGCCTCGCAATCGACCTATGACAGGGCCTTTGTCGAACTCGGCCTCGATCGTCCGCTCTATGTGCAGTTCGGCCTCTATGTCGAAAAGGCGATCACCGGCGATTTCGGCGAGAGCGTGCTGACCAAGAAGCCGATTCTCGACGACCTCATCTATGTCTTTCCCGCCACGCTGGAGCTTGCCACCGTCGGGATCATCATCGGCACCCTGTTCGGCATTCCGGTCGGGGTCTGGGCCGCGGTCCGGCAAGGCAAGCTGGTCGACCAGGTGGTCCGCATCCTCGGGCTTGTGGGCTATTCCGCGCCGATCTTCTGGCTCGGCCTGCTGGGGCTGCTGGTGTTTTACGCCAAATGGGGCCTGGTGGCCGGGCCTGGCCGCATTGACATCTCCTACGAATATGCCTTCACCCGGGTCACCGGCCTCTATCTCGTCGACACCGCGATGCAGGGGCAATGGGGCGCGTTCCGCAACGTGGTCTCGCACATCGCGCTGCCTGGGGCGCTGCTCGGCTATTACTCGATGGCCTATATCGCGCGCATGACGCGCTCCTTCATGCTCAACGAACTGGCGCAGGAATATGTCGTCACTGCCCGGGTCAAGGGCGTGGCCGAATGGCGCATCATCTGGGTGCATGCGCTCCGCAACGCCGCCGTGCCGCTGGTCACGGTGATCGCGCTGTCCTATGCCGGGCTGCTCGAAGGCTCGGTGCTGACCGAGACTGTCTTCGCCTGGCCGGGGCTGGGGCAGTATCTCACCAATTCGCTGCAGAACGCCGACATGAACGCCGTGCTCGGCGGCACGCTTCTGATCGGCATCATCTTTGTCGGCCTCAACCTGTTGTCCGACTTTCTCTACACCCTGCTCGACCCGCGGGTCAGGAGGCGCTCATGACCGCTGATCCATCGCGCCAGGGCCTGAGCCAGTGGCTCTTGAGCGAACAGCCCGCCTCGCGCAACCAGGCGCGGCTCGGCCAGGCCTGGCGGATCTGGCTCAGCTTCACCAGCAACCGGCTCGGCATGGTGGGCCTGGGCATTGTTCTCATTCTCGTGCTGGTCGCCATCTTCGCCGATGTGATTGCGCCCTACAATCCGCTGCTGGGCGGCGATTTGCGCACCGAGCGGCTGCTGCCGCCGTCGATGGATCACTGGATGGGCACCGATGATCTCGCCCGCGACATCTTTTCCCGCGTCGTCCACGGCGCGCGGCTGACGCTGATGGTGGTGGCGCTGGTGGCGATCATCGCCACGCCGATCGGGCTGCTGGTCGGCACCACGTCTGGCTATTTCGGCGGCTGGATCGATACCGTGCTGATGCGGATCACCGACATCTTCCTGGCCTTCCCGCGGCTGATCCTGGCGCTGGCCTTTGTCGCAGCCCTCGGACCCGGCATCGAGAACGCCATCATCGCCATCGCGATAACATCCTGGCCGCCCTACGCCCGCCTGGCGCGCGCGGAAACACTCTCGATCCGCAACGCCGAGCACATCGACGCCATCCGCCTGCAGGGCGCCTCCTCCGGCCGCATCATCTGGGGCCATGTCGTGCCCTTGTGCATGTCCTCGGTGATCATCCGCGTGACGCTCGACATGGCGGGCATCATCCTCACTGCCGCGGGTCTCGGCTTTCTCGGTCTTGGCGCGCAACCGCCGCAGCCCGAATGGGGCGCGATGATTGCCGGCGGACGCCGGTTCCTCATCGATTACTGGTGGGTCGCCACCATGCCCGGCATCGCGATCTTTGTTGTCTCGCTCGGTTTCAACCTGCTCGGCGATGGCCTGCGCGACGTGCTCGATCCGAAGGCGCAGCAACAATGAGCCCGCTGCTTTCCGTCGAGAATCTGCGCATCGCGTTTCCCTCGCGGCAGGGGCCGGTCGAGGTGGTGCGCGGCGTTTCCTTCGAACTCGGTCGCGAGCGGCTCGGCATTGTCGGCGAGAGCGGCTCGGGCAAGTCCCAGACCGGCCGCGCCATCCTGGGCCTCACCCCGGTGTCGGGCAAGGCCACCGCCGACCTGCTCGAATTCGACGGCATCGATCTGCGTGACGCGACGCCCGCCAAATGGCGATCTTTACGCGGCGCGCGGATGTCGATGGTGATGCAGGATCCGAAATTCTCATTGAACCCGGTGATGACCATCGGCAAGCAGCTGATGGAGGCGGTCAAGCTGCACGGCGGCAAGTCGGAGGCGCGCGACAAGTCGCTGGCCATGCTCGAAGCCGTGCAGATCCGCGATCCGGAGCGGGTGATGGCGGCCTATCCGCATGAACTCTCGGGCGGCATGGGCCAGCGCGCGATGATCGCCATGATGCTGGTGACCGAGCCCGACCTGCTGATTGCCGACGAGCCGACCTCGGCGCTCGACGTCACCGTTCAGATCGAGGTGCTGCGCATTCTCGACCGGCTGGTCTCCGAGCGCGGCATGGGCCTGATCTTCATCAGCCACGATCTCGAACTGGTCTCGACCTTCTGCGACCGGGTGCTGGTGATGTATGCGGGGCGGGTTGTGGAGGAGCTCGATGCGGCGAAGATGAGCGAGGCCCAACACCCTTATACAAGAGGCCTCATCGGCTGCCTGCCCAAGATCAATGGCGACGTCCGCCCGCTGCCGGTGCTGGCGCGCGACGCGGCCTGGCTGGAGTAGACCGCGATGGCGCTGATCGACATCGAGGACCTTGAAGTCGTGTTCGGATCGGGCGGCCGCCGGGTGCATGCGTTGCGCGGCGTGTCGCTGTCGGTCGAGGAAGGCGAGAGCTTCGGCATCGTCGGCGAAAGCGGCTCGGGCAAGTCCACGGTGCTGCGCGCGGCCTGCGGCCTGGCGCCGGTGACCGGCGGGCGCATTCTGATTGACGGCAAACAGGTCACGAGCCCGCGCGACGCGGCTTTCTATCGCCGGGTGCAGATGGTGTTCCAGGATCCCTATGCCTCGCTGCACCCGCGCCACACCATCGACCGGGTGCTGTCCGAGCCGCTCGCCATCCATGGTTTCGACCGGCGCGAGGCCCGGGTCGAACAGGCGCTTGACGAGGTCGGGCTCGGCAAGGGCTTCCGCTTTCGCTATCCGCACCAGCTTTCGGGCGGCCAGCGCCAGCGCGTCGCCATCGCCCGCGCCCTGATCCTCGAGCCCAAGGTGATCCTGCTCGACGAGCCGACCTCGGCGCTCGACGCCTCGATCCAGGCCGAGGTGCTCAACCTCCTCGACCGGCTGCGCGACGAGCGCGGACTGACTTATGTGCTGGTCAGCCACGACCTCGCCGTGGTCTCGCACATGTGCGAGCGGCTGATGGTGATGCAGAACGGCCAGGTGGTCGAGCAGCTGACCCGCGAGGCGCTGCAGGCGCGCGCCACGACCAAGGACTACACACGCAACCTGCTGACCGCGAGCGAGGGCTTTACCCGCGACCCGGCCCTGCAAACCTGACCTTGCCCTGAGGCGCCGGGTGAACCCGGCAGCATGATGACGGGCGACACGAAAGAGTACACCATGGCCGACATGCCGTTTTTCGATGGGCACAATGATTTTCTGCTGCGGCTGCTGCGCGCGCCGGAGAGCCGCGCCGAGACCTGGCTGACGGGTGACGGCACCGGCCATCTCGACCTGCCGCGGATGCGAGACGCGGGCTTTGCCGGCGGCTTCTTCGCCATCTACATCTCCTCGCCGCCGGAGGAGGACGCGCCCGACTACCAGGCGATGATGGACAGCCCGCCCTATGACCTGCCGCTGCCCGCGCTGATGACGGCTGATCAGACCCAGGCGACAGCCTTGCAGATGGCAGGCCACCTGATGTGGATGGAGCGGGTGTCGGACGGCGCGTTGAAGATCTGCCGGACCACGGCCGATCTCCGCGCCTGCCTCGAGAGCGGCGCCATCGCCGCAATCATGCACATGGAGGGCGCCGAGGCCATCGGCCCGGATCTCGATGCGCTTCACGCGTTCCACGCCATGGGCTTGCGCTCGCTCGGCCCGGTGTGGAGCCGGCCCACGGTGTTCGGCCACGGCGTGCCGTTCCGATTTCCGGGCGACCCCGACACCGGCCCGGGCCTGACCGACGCCGGCAAGGATCTGGTCAGGGCCTGCAACGCGCTCAGGATCATGATCGACCTGTCGCATCTCAATGAAAAGGGCTTCGACGATGTCGCCCGGATCTCCGATGCGCCGCTGGTCGCCACCCATTCCAATGCGCACGCGGTGACGCCGTCGACCCGCAACCTCACCGACCGGCAGCTCGCGATGATCCGCGAGTCGGGCGGTATGGTCGGTTTGAACTACGCCACCGTGTTCCTGCGCGCGGACGGCCGCAAGGCGACCGACTGCGGCTGGGACCCGGTGATGCGCCATCTCGATCACCTGCTCGAACAACTCGGCGAGGACCATGTCGGCTTCGGCTCGGATTTCGATGGCGCCGAGATCCCCGACGTGATCGGCGACGTCACCGGGGTTCAGGCGCTGATCGGGCAGATGCGGGAGCGACAGTACGGTGAGGCGCTGATCGGGAAGATCGCCCGGGGCAACTGGGTCCGGCTTTTGGAGCGGACCTGGGGGGCGTGACGGGCGAGGGCGTTTCGGATGCGCATAGGTCGTTTGAGTGCATGCATTGGGCGCTTCAATACCGTCATGCCGGGCTTGACCCAGACAAGCGAAGCGACGTCATTGCCTCCGGCATCCATTGAGCCCAAGTCCTTGGGCTGAATGAGTCTTTCACCGCGCGGACGCGCGGTGGCTGGATCCCGGCGGGGGGGCCGGGATGACGGAACGGCGGAGTTTTGCGCCAGAGTGCGGAGTATTCAATTGGATGCGCTGAGGATGCTGCAACGCATTGAATGAATCCGTTTGAACGCGACGTTGTACGGGCAATGCCGTCATGCCGGACTTGATCCGGCATCATTGAGCCCAAGTCCTTGGGCTGAAGCGAGTCTTTCACCGCGCGGACGCGCGGTGGCTAGACCCCGGATCAAGTCCGGGGTGACGGAATGGTGGAGTCTTTGCCCGGTTTCAACAGACATGGGCATCCCGGCCAATGCCCCCTCAGGACGTGTCGTTTCGCATGACGACGTCGATCGCCAGCCCGTGGCAGTGATGCAGCAGGTCATCGACCTTATGAGTGCCGCGCTGGCGGTGACCGGGCGGGGAGCCCGGCCGTAGCGGGGAGAGACGGCCGCTGCGGCGAAACATGCGCCGCGCCCGCCAGCGGGCAAGGCGTTGGGCCTGGCCGGGCAGGTCGTCGAGGGCGGTCTTGAGGGCGAAGAGCCGGCGGCACAGTTGCGCGGCGTTGACAGGATCATTGGGGGAGGCTGGCTTGCGCGCGGGCGGGGCTGGTGGCGCATCAAGATCGAAGAGGATGCGCGGCACCCACTGCGACGGGCCTTGCCGGACGGGGCCGAAGCGCTTGAGCGGGTCGAACAGGGAGAAGCACGGCGCGCGCGCCTTTCTATCGCCACCGGGGGCCCGGGCGGCGATGACAGCGACGGCCTCGGCAGCCCTGCGGCTCCCACGCCCGAGGGCGGCGAGATCCTCGGGGCCCGCAATCCGGCCGTTGAGGAAGATGCCGGTGCGCGAGGTCTGCGGCGGGAGCGCGGTTTGGGCGAGACGGTCCCGCTCGGCGGGCGAGAGGGTGACGACGAGATCCCGTGCGGCGATGACGATCAGCCGCCTGAGCGCTGCTTCGGCGGGCCGGAGGATGGAGAGCACGGATGCGTGCAAGTGGCGGGGCAGCATGGCGGTTGGCTGCAGGGGATCGAGCCCGGCCATGGCGACCAGGCTCCCGGCGATCTGCCGGAGGGCCGCGAGATTGCGTTCGATGGCGAGGGTCCAGTCCATGGGGGTGCTGCCAGGTTGTTGTGAAACATGGCAGGCAGTATGGGGGCATGGTTGCAGGGCGGGGATGAAAAGGTGCGCGCTGGAGTGGCGGACCGTCGCCGGTCTTTGGATAATTGCTTCCGGATCAATGGCCTGGCCTTTTATCGGTGGAAATATTTGTCCGGAACGGGATGATATTGTCCCCGGAATTGGCCGCAAGACGCCCCATCCATCAGCGATGGCGGCAAAAGGCCCTCATCCGTCTCGCCGCTATGCGGCGATCCACCTTCTCCCACGAGGGGAGAAGGAAGGGGTGCCTCGCGGCGGCTCCGGTGCGTGGGGCCGAGATCTGCGGTGATGGGTTCAAATGCATTGCGATGGCTGGATCAAGACGCCAACTTGCCACCCCTGCCAAGCCGAAGTGTAAACACCCTATCCGGTCCAATCTGGAAACGAGGCGACCGGTCTGGCACTATACCTTCCTTCTCCCCTCGTGGGAGAAGGTGTCAGCGAAGCTGACGGATGAGGGGGCCATGGGCAAGGATATCCAACGCCTGCGCAATTTCGCGCGATCCATGCGCCGGGCGCCGACGGAAGCCGAAGCGCGGTTGTGGGGCGCGCTGCGGAACCGGCGGCTCGATGGGCTCAAGTTCCGGCGGCAGGTGCCGATGGGAGCATATATCGCGGATTTCGTCTGCATGGAAGCGAAGTTGATTGTCGAGGTGGATGGCGTGCAGCATGCCGGGAACCAGAGGGACTTGGTGCGCGATGCGGCGCTTGCTGGCCTTGGCTTTCGGGTGTTGCGGTTCTGGAATGATGACGTGATGCGCGATCTCGAAGCGACACGCGCGACGATTATTGCCTTTGCGCGGGATGTTTCGCTGAGGCAGGATTGGCGGTAGACAAAGACCCCCTCATCCGTCTCGCCGCTTTGCGGCGATCCACCTTCTCCCGCGAGGGGAGAAGGGAGAAGGGTGCCCAGAGGCCGCTCCGGTGCGGGTTTCCAAGGCCAGCAAAGATCCCTTAATCGGCGTGGGATTGTGGGATCAAGAGGCAGTAGCGGGTCGGTCGATCTCCTTGCCAAGCCGAAGTGTAAACGACCTAACCGGTCTAATCTGGAAACAAGGCGTCCGGTCTGGCACTCTCCTTCTCCCCTCGTGGGAGAAGGTGTCAGCGAAGCTGACGGATGAGGGGGCGCCACAGGAAGAGAGAGCCCCTCACACGTTCCGCAGCACCCCCGAAATCCGTGCCAGCACGGCATTGGCCGCATCGAGCACGTTCGAGCCCGGGCCGAAGATCTCGGCAACGCCCGCTTCGCGCAAAAACGCGTAATCCTGTTCGGGGATGACGCCGCCGACGACGACCTGGATATCATCGCCGCCCTTCTCCTTCAGCCGGGCGATCAGCTCGGGGACCAGCGACTTGTGGCCGGCGGCGAGGGAGGAGACGCCGACGACGTCGACGCCGAGCGTCACCGCCTTGACGGCGACTTCCTCGGGGGTTTCAAACATGTCGGTCATCTCCACCTTGAAGCCCATGTCGGCAAACGCCGTGGCGATCACCTTGGCGCCGCGGTCGTGGCCGTCCTGGCCCATCTTGGCGACGAGCACGTAAGGCGCATGACCCCTGTCGGCGGTGTAGTCACTGATGCGCGAACGGATCGCCTGGTATTCGGGATCGTCGTGATAGACGTCGGCATAGACGCCGCCGATCACCTTGGTGACGGCGTGGTGGCGGCCGCCGAAGCCGCGTTCCATGGCATCGGATATTTCGCCGAGCGAGGCGCGGGCGCGGGCGGCATCGACGGCGGCTGCGAGCAGATTGCCCTCTCCGGAGGCGGCCACCTGTTCGAGCGTGGCGATACTGGCGAGATAGGCCTTGGGATCGCGGCTGTCGCGCATCTTGTTTAATCGCGCCACCTGGCCGGCGCGCACCTTGTCGGTGTCGATATTGAGGATGTCGACCTGCGGCTCGTCATTGAGCCGGAAGCGGTTGACGCCGACGATGACGTCCTCGCCGCGGTCGATCCGCGCCTGGCGGCGGGCGGCGGCTTCCTCGATGCGCATCTTGGGCAGGCCGGTCTCCACCGCCTTGGTCATGCCGCCCAAGGATTCCACCTCGGCGATCAGCTCCCAGGCTTTTTCCATCAGGTCGGCGGTGAGCTTCTCGACATAATAGGAGCCGCCGAGCGGGTCGACGACATTGGTGATGCCGGTCTCGTGCGCGAGGATCAGCTGGGTGTTGCGGGCGATGCGGGCCGAGAACTCGGTCGGCAGCGCGATCGCCTCGTCAAACGAATTGGTGTGCAGCGACTGGGTGCCGCCGAGCACCGCGGCCATGGCTTCGAAGGCGGTGCGGACGATGTTGTTGTAGGGGTCCTGCTCGGTGAGCGACACGCCGGATGTCTGGCAATGGGTGCGGAGCATCTTCGAGCGCTCGGATTTGGCGCCGAAATCGGTCATGATCTTTGACCACATGGCGCGGGCGGCGCGGAGTTTCGCGGCCTCCATGAACACGTTCATGCCGATGCAGAAGAAGAACGACAGCCGGCCGGCAAAGGCATCGACGCTCAGCCCCTTGGCCTGGGCGGCGCGGACATATTCCATGCCGTCGGCGAGCGTGTAGGCGAGTTCCTGGGCCAGCGTCGCGCCGGCCTCCTGCATGTGGTAGCCGGAAATCGAGATCGAGTTGAATTTCGGCATTTCGCTCGCGGTGAATTCGATGATGTCGGCCACGATACGCATCGAGGGTTCGGGCGGATAGATATAGGTGTTGCGGACCATGAACTCCTTGAGGATGTCGTTCTGCACCGTGCCGGTGAGATCGGCGCGCTTGACGCCCTGCTCCTCGCCGGCGACGATGAACATCGCCAGCACCGGGATGATGGCGCCGTTCATGGTCATCGACACGCTCATCTCCTGGAGCGGAATGCCGTCGAACAGGATCTTCATGTCCTCGACCGAATCGATCGCCACGCCGGCCTTGCCGACATCGCCGGTCACCCGCGGATGATCGGAATCGTAGCCACGGTGGGTGGCCAGATCGAAGGCCACCGACAGGCCCTTCTGCCCGGCGGCGAGGTTCTTGCGGTAAAACGCGTTGGAATCCTCCGCCGTCGAGAAGCCGGCATACTGCCGGATGGTCCAGGGCTGGCCGGCATACATGGTCGAGCGCACGCCGCGGGTGAAGGGGGCGAAGCCCGGCAGGTCCGAGGCCACGCCCGCGGGCAGGTCCTCGGCGGTGTAGAGCGGCTTCAACGTGATGCCTTCCGGCGTCTCGGTGTTCAAGCTCTCGATCGGCTTGCCCCGGAGGTCCTTCGTGGCGAGATCGAGCCAGTCGCGGGTGGTCTTGGTCATTTCGCAAACTCCATGATGATCTCGTCCACCGCCAGGCTGTCGCCGGGCTTGACCGGGATGCGAGAGACCACGCCGCGGCGTTCGGCGCGGAGCACGTTTTCCATCTTCATCGCCTCGACGACGGCGAGCGTCTGGCCCTCCTCGACGGTGTCGCCCTCATTGACGGCGATCGACACGATCAGGCCCGGCATCGGGCAGAGCAGCAGGCCCGACGTGTCGGGCGCGGGTTTTGCCTTCATCAGCCGGGCAAGCTCGGCGACGCGCGGGGAAAACACCTGGGCGCGGACATCGACGCCCAATTGCCTGAGCCGCCAGCCGGCCTCCGTGGGCTCGACCTTGATGGCTTGGCTGGCGCCATCGATGGTGAAGATCGCGAGCTTCGCGCCGGGCGTCCAGTCTGTCGAGACGGACAAGGGCGCGCGGCCGGGCAGGCGAACCCGGTAGTCCTCGTCGGTGTCGTCGATATGTCCGGGGATCTCCTGGCCGGCGATGCGCACGACCTTGTCCTCGTGCGCGCGCTTTTCGGCCTGGCTGAAGCGGGCGCCGGAGATCTGCGCATTGCGTTCGCCGTGGATGTGGCTGAGCAGAAGGGCCGCAATGGCGAAGCGCTCGACCGTGGCGTCATCGGGCGGCACCGGGCCGAAGCCTTCCGGGTATTCCTCCGCGATGAAGCCGGTCGACAGCCGCCCCTCGCGCCAGCGCGGATGCTGCATCAAGGCCGACAGGAACGGCAGATTGTGGCCGATGCCCTCGACCTCGAAGCGGTCCAGCGCGTCGGCCATGGCGTCGACCGCCTCGAGCCGTGTCGGCGCATGGGTGCAGAGCTTGGCCACCATCGGGTCGTAGAACATCGAGATCTCCGAGCCCTCGGTGACGCCGGTGTCGTTGCGGATGGTGACGCCGTCGATGGTGCCTTCCTGCGGCGGGCGGTAGCGGGTCAACCGGCCGATCGAGGGCAGGAAATTGCGGTAGGGATCCTCGGCGTAAAGCCGGCTTTCGACCGCCCAGCCGGTGAGCGTGACGTCATCCTGGCTGAAGGAGAGCTTCTCGCCGGCGGCCACCCGGATCATCTGCTCGACCAGGTCGATGCCGGTGATCAGTTCCGTGACCGGGTGCTCGACCTGCAGCCGGGTGTTCATCTCGAGGAAATAGAATTTCCTGTTCTTGTCGACGATGAACTCGACGGTACCGGCCGACTGGTAGTCGACGGCCTGCGCCAGCGCCACCGACTGCTCGCCCATGGCTTTCCGGGTTTCGGCATCGAGAAACGGCGAGGGCGCTTCCTCGACGACCTTCTGGTTGCGCCGCTGGATCGAGCATTCGCGCTCGCCCAGATAGATCGCGGTGCCGTGGCCGTCGGCGATCAGCTGGATCTCGATATGCCGCGGCTCCTCGATGAATTTCTCGATGAAGATGCGGTCGTCGCCAAACGAACTCGCGGCTTCGGACTTGGAGCGGGCAAAACCCTCGCGCGCCTCGGCGTCGTTCCACGCCACCCGCATGCCCTTGCCGCCGCCGCCGGCCGACGCCTTGATCATCACCGGATAGCCGATCCCGGCGGCGATCTTCGCCGCATGGGCCTCATCGTCGATCAGGCCCATATGGCCGGGCACGGTGGAGACGCCGGCCTCGGCCGCGATCTTCTTCGAGGTGATCTTGTCGCCCATCGCCTCGATCGCCTTGACCTTCGGGCCGATGAAGACGATGCCTTCCGCTTCCAGCGCCTCGCAGAAAGAGGCCCGCTCGGAGAGGAACCCGTAGCCCGGATGCACGGCTTGGGAGCCCGTCTCCTTGCAGGCGGCGATGATCCGGTCGGCCATCAGGTAGGACTGGTTGGCCGGC
Source organism: Hoeflea sp. (assembly GCA_019084245.1). Classification (GTDB taxonomy): domain Bacteria; phylum Pseudomonadota; class Alphaproteobacteria; order Rhizobiales; family Rhizobiaceae; genus Hoeflea. The sequence continues at coordinate 204,623 of JAHRFE010000028.1, read as the reverse complement.
GGCGGCCCGATATGCACCGCCTCGTCGGCCAGCCGCACATGCTCGGCATTGCGGTCGGCGTCGGAATAGACCGCCACGGTGGCGATGCCCATTTTCTTCGCGGTCTTGATGACCCGGCAGGCGATTTCACCGCGATTGGCGATCAGGATTTTGGAAAACATCATCGACCCTCTCCCCCCTGGAGGGGGAGAAAGCCATTTCCTGCATTTGCGCGGGCAACGCCCGGGCAAGTGCTTGGAAAAGGCAAGAGAGGGGGTCTAGCGTCCCGCTGCTGCCTGAATGATCTGTTCTGCGACCCCATCTATGTTCTCCTGTATGTCTTCGTTCCAGAACCTCAGGGTTCTGTAGCCCTTCAATTCAAAATACCGGTCCCGCTCCGCATCACGCCTCAGGCCAGTATGGTGCGACCCGTCCGCTTCCACGATGAGACGCCGCTCGTGGCAAACGAAGTCGCAGATATAGGCGCCGAGCGGCTCCTGCCTTTTGAACTTCAGTCCGGCAAGTCTGCGTGCCCGCAGCAACTGCCAGAGTGAATATTCAGCGTCCGTCGGATCGTGGCGCATGGTCTTTGCAAACTTGCGTAACCGTTCCTCAGCCATCCCGTCCCCCTCTCTTGCAATTTCTGGCACTTAGCTGGCGCTAAGATGCCGAAATTGCTTTCTCCCCCTCAAGGGGGGAGAGTAGATCACACCTCCAGCACCTCCTCGAAGGCCTCGGGGTAGCTCGCCCGCGCCACGCTTTCGTCGATCATCAGCATCGCCGTGTAGGATTTCGGATCGAAGGGCTGTTCGGCGGGGACGATCTCGCGGCCGAACAGCCAGCTGATCCGGCCGGCGTCGAGGTTGCCGCGTTCGAACGGCTCGTCGCCGAAGCGGTGCCAGAGCGCGTGCAGGAAGGCCATGTCGGCGAGCTTTTCCGTGGGCGTCCGGTCGGCCATGCGGCGGCGGTTGATGATCGCGGTGACGCCGCGCGGATTGGCGCGGCGGATGGTGAACTGGAAGCCCGTGCCGGGCAGGCCGGACGGGATTCCGCGATGCTTGGTCATTTCCGGCAGCTTGGCCATCAGGCTTTGCCTTCCTTTTGTGCTTCCAGCTTGTCCTGGGTGCGGAGCTCGAAATCGGACGCGTCATGGCGCTCGTGCAACTGCTCGGAGAGTTCGCCATTGGTCTTGTTGACGATGCGGCCGCGCTTGACCGCCGGACGCGCGCCGATCTGGTCGGTCCAGCGCTGGACATTTTTGTAGGACTCGACCTCGAGGAAATCGCCTGCCTCATAGGCGCCGCCCTTGGCGAGGCGGCCATACCAGGGCCAGATCGCCATGTCGGCGATCGAGTACTCGGCACCGGCCATGAATTCATTGTCGGCCAGGTGCCGGTCGAGCACGTCGAGCTGGCGCTTGACCTCCATGGCGAAGCGGTCGATGGCGTACTGGATCTTCATCGGCGCATAGGCATAGAAATGCCCGAAGCCGCCGCCGAGATAAGGCCCGGCGCCCATCTGCCACATCAGCCAGTTCATGGTCTCGGCGCGGGTGCGCACATCGGTCGACAGGAACGCGCCGTATTTCTCGGCCAGATAGAACAGGATCGAGCCGGATTCGAACAGCCGCACGGGATCGCCGCCGCCCCTGGGCGCATGGTCCATCAGCGCCGGAATCTTCGAGTTCGGGTTGACGCCGACAAAGCCCGAGCCGAACTGGTCGCCCTCGCCGATATTGATCAGCCACGCGTCATACTCCGCGTCCTTGTGCCCGGCTTCCAGCAGTTCCTCGAGCATCACCGTGACCTTGACGCCATTGGGCGTGGCCAGCGAATAGAGCTGCAGCGGATGCTTGCCGACCGGCAGCTCCTTGTCATGGGTGGGACCTGCGACGGGGCGGTTGATATTGGCAAACTGGCCGCCATTGCCCTTTTCCCACTGCCAGACCTTGGCCGGCTGGTAGCCTGCGGGGAAGTTGTTCTCGGGCGGGAATTTTGTCTCGTCAGTCATGAAGTCATGTCCTTGTGGGTGAAGGTGGGTTCACCGGGAATATAGGGATGCGTGGCGCGAAATATAGAGAGGATCCCCACCTCCCCCTTGAGGGGAGGTCGGCGATTGGCGCGCAACGCGCGACAGAGCCGGGTGGGGGTCCATTGCGTTCGCGTCACGCCCATACCCCCACCCGGATCGCCTGCGCTGCGCTTGTCTCTCCCCGGGGACGAGCCACGGGTCTCGTCCCGCCCTTCTGGCCCCCTCAAGGGGGAGGTGGGGTGCCAGCACGCGAGTCCGACGTTCAAGGCCTGGGTGTTGACCGAAGCCCCCCCCCTCACCGTCATGCCGGACTTGATCCGGCATCCAGCCAGCCCAAGTCCTTGGGCTGAAAAGAGTCTTCCGACCTGGCAGACGCCGGGTCGCTGGATCCCGGATCAAGGTCGGGATGACGCAAGACGCGCGATCTCCCGCCTTGTCGACATTTGTGCCGTGGGTTGCCGTCCTCACCTCAGACATCATCGGCCCAACCCGCATACTCCTCGTCGCTCACCTGTTCCAGCCAGATCACCGCCACGCCGTCGAGCGCCTCCTGGATGGCGATGTGCGTCATCGCCACGTCGGGCGCGGCGCCGTGCCAGTGCTTCTCGCCCGGCGCGAACCAGACCACGTCGCCGGGGCGAATTTCCTCCACCGGCCCGCCTTCGTGCTGCGCGCGGCCGAGGCCGGAGGTGACGATGATCGTCTGCCCCAGCGGATGGGTGTGCCAGGCGGTGCGCGCGCCGGGCTCGAAGGTTACCGCCGCGCCCTGAACCCGGCCGGGGGCCTCGGCCGCGAACAGCTTGTCGAGGCGGACAGTGCCGGTAAAGTAGTCGGAGGGCCCCTTGGCCGAGGGCGTCGATCCTGCGCGGGTGATCTTCATGGGGCGGTCCTTTGGCGGGGGTGGCTAGGGCTTCCCAACCTCCCCCTTGAGGGGAGGTCGGAGAAGCAAGGCGGCCGCGAAGCGGACGGCGCAGATGATCCGGGTGGGGGTAGGAGGGCGAGGCGGGCACAAAAGACCCCCACCCGGCTCTGTCGCGCGATGCGCGCCAATCGCCGACCTCCCCTCAAGGGGGAGGTTGGGGGCCGGCTGGTGCGTCCTGTCGCGGAGCTGGGCATGCGGCCCACACTTAAGGCTCGGGGGTGGACGCGAACACCCGCCCCACCGTCATACCGGACTTGATCCGGTATCCAGCCAGCCCAAGTCCTTGGGCTGAAAAGAGTCTTCCGACCCGGCAGACGCCGGGTCGCTGGATCCCGGCTCAAGGCCGGGAAGACGGAAAACGGACTATTTCCCACCTTGTCGGGATTTATGTACCCAAGCATCTGGATCATGTCAGATCACTCCGCAGCTTCCGCCGGCGGCACGGCGTCAGGCGATTTGATCCCCTGCAGCATCGCCTCGATTTCGAGATCCTCGTCGAGATCCGGCCAGTGGACCCCTGAAGGAGACAGCTCGGATTTGGCGCGCGCCTCAGGGCTCGCCTTGAGCAGGCGCGGATACCACCACAGCGGCGTGCTGACGGTCATGCCGTTGGCAAGCGTCACATGCAGGCCGTCACCATCACAGCGTGCGGCGACCGGTTCGAACCCTTCCCGGTTTTCACCCCCCTTGGCTAAGGGCGTCGATGCTGCGCGGGTGATTTTCATGGCTGGGCCCTTTGGAGCGGGTGGCTCAAGGCGGATGGAATCCCCAACCTCCCCCTTGAGGGGAGGTCGGCGATTGGCGCGCATCGCGCGACAGAGCCGGGTGGGGGTCCGTTGAGCCCGCTTCGCGCCCATACCCCCACCCGGATCAGCTGCGCCGTCCGCTTCGCGTCCGCCTTGCTTCTCCGACCTCCCCTCAAGGGGGAGGTTGGGGGCCAGCAGTCAGATCCGGCAATTTCGACATTTACACCCATCAGCCCCTCACAACGGAATATTGTCGTGCTTGCGCAAGGGCTGCGTCACCTTCTTCGTCTTCAGCATCTCGAAGGCGCGGACCACCCGCCGCCGGGTCGAGTGCGGCAGGATGACCTCGTCGATGAAGCCGCGCTGGGCGGCGACGAAGGGGTTGGCGAAGCGGTCTTCGTAGTCCTTGGTGCGGCGGGCGATCTTGTCGGGATCGCCGAGTTCGGAGCGGTAGAGGATCTCGGTGGCGCCCTTGGCGCCCATCACCGCGATCTGCGCGGTCGGCCAGGCGTAGTTGACGTCGGCGCGGATGTGCTTGGACGCCATCACGTCATAGGCGCCGCCATAGGCCTTGCGGGTGATCACGGTGACCTTCGGCACGGTGGCCTCGGCATAGGCGAACAGCAGCTTCGCGCCGTGCTTGATGATGCCGTTATATTCCTGACTGGTGCCCGGCAGGAAGCCCGGCACGTCGACCAGCGTCAGGATCGGGATATTGAACGCGTCGCAGAAACGCACGAAGCGGGCGGCCTTCTTGGAGCTGTCGATGTCGAGGCAGCCCGCCAGCACCATCGGCTGGTTGGCGACGACGCCGACGGTGGAGCCGTTGAGCCTGATGAAGCCGCAGAGGATGTTGCGGGCGTGGTTGGCCTGGATCTCGAAGAAATCGCCCTCGTCGGCGACACGGGCGATGACCTCGCGCATGTCGTAGGGCTTGTTGGGATTGTCCGGGATCAGCGTGTCGAGCGCGTGCTCGATCCGGTCGGGCGCATCGGCGGTGGGGATCACCGGCGGGGCTTCGCGGCTCGACAGCGGCAGGAAGTCGAACATCCGGCGGATCTCGATCAGCGCCTCGACGTCATTGTCATAGGCGCCGTCGGCGACCGAGGATTTCTTGGTGTGGGTCGAGGCGCCGCCGAGTTCCTCGGCGGTGACGATCTCGTTGGTGACGGTCTTGACCACGTCGGGGCCGGTCACGAACATGTAGCTCGTGTCACGCACCATGAAGATGAAGTCGGTCATCGCCGGCGAATAGACCGCGCCGCCGGCGCAGGGGCCCATGATCACCGAGATCTGCGGGATCACGCCCGAGGCCTGGACATTGCGCCAGAACACCTCGGCATAGCCGCCAAGTGAGGCCACGCCCTCCTGGATGCGGGCGCCGCCCGAATCGTTCAATCCGATCAGCGGCGCGCCGTTCTGGACGGCCAGATCCATCACCTTGCAGATCTTCTCGGCATGGGTCTCCGACAGCGAGCCGCCGAAGACGGTGAAATCCTGGGAGAACACATAGACCGGGCGGCCGTTGATGGTGCCCCAGCCGGTGATGACACCATCGCCCGGGAAGACCTGGGTCTCCATGCCGAAATCGGTGCAGCGATGGGTCTTGTACATGTCGTATTCCTCGAACGAGCCCTCATCGAGAAGAACGTCGAGCCGTTCGCGCGCGGTCAGCTTGCCCTTGGCGTGCTGCGCGTCGATGCGGTGCTGGCCGCCGCCGAGCCGGGCCTCGGCGCGCTTGTCTTCGAGCTGTTCAAGAATATCGCGCATCAAAAGCCTCTCTGTTCAAAACCCGTGCAGCCGCCATGGCATTCGATCTTCATTGGTAGCGCGAATGCGGCGTGGCGAACAGGGTTGAAAAGGTAAGCATGTTGCATTAGCAATAATTGCAATTGTATTTTGCAAACTTGCGAAGTTCCCCATGCGCGCACGCAAACTCTTCATCGGCGGCAGGATCCGCGCCATCCGCGGCGAGCACGGGCTGACCCAGGCCGGCTTTGCCACGCGGCTCGGCATCTCGGCCAGCTATTTGAACCAGATCGAGAACAACCAGCGCCATGTCAGCGCCTCGGTGCTGCTGGCGCTGGCCGAAGCCTTTGCGGTCGACATCACCACCCTGTCGGACCAGGACACCGACCGGCTCCTGGCCGATGTGTCGGAGGCGCTGGCCGATCCGGTGTCGGGGGGCGCGCAGCCGTCGCTGTCGGACGTCAAGCTGGTGGTGCAGAACGCGCCGTCCTTTGCCCGCGCCTTCGTGGCGCTGCACCAGGCGATGCGCCGCTCGGGCGACCAGCTGGCCGAGCTTGACGAGACGCTGGAACGCTCCGGCGCGCTCACCGATCCGACGCCCTATGAGGAGGTGCGGGATTTCTTCCATTATGTCGACAACTACATCCATGAGCTTGACCTGGCCGGCGAGGCGCTGAGCCGTGAGCTCACGAAAAGCCGCGGCGTCAGCCTCAAGGCGCTGGCCGATCACATCGAACGCCGCCACCGGGTCAGGGTGGCGATCGGCGGGGGCGAGCCGGAAGCGGGCACGACGGATGCGAACCGCGGCGGGTTGCGCCGCTTCGACCCGGTCAGCCGCGTGCTCTGGCTCAATCCGCGCACCCCGACCTCGACCCAGGCCTTCCAGATCGCCTGCCAGATCGCGCTGATCGAGCATGATGCGGCGATGACGCGGATCATCACTGATGCGAAGTTCCGCTCAGCGGATGCCGCCGGCATCTGCCGCATCGGGCTCGCCAACTATTTTGCAGGCGCCGCGATCCTGCCCTACGGCACATTCGCTGCCTCGGCGCGCGAATTGCGCCATGACCTGGTGCTCTTGGCCGACCGGTTCTCGACCAGCCTCGAGCAGGTGGCGCACCGGCTCTCGACCCTGCAGCGGCCGGGGCAGAAGGGCGTGCCGTTCTTCTTTGCCCGGGTCGACAAGGCCGGCAACATCACCAAGCGGCATTCGGCGACCAAGCTGCAATTCGCCCGCTTCGGCTCGGCCTGTCCCTTGTGGAACGCGCACTCGGCCTTCGAGACGCCGAACCGGATCATCCGGCAGCTGGCCGAGACGCCCGACGGGGTGCGCTATCTCTGTCTCGCCACGGCGGTCACCAAACCCTCGGGCGGCTGGCGAGACCCGGTGCAAACCTATGCCCTGGCGCTCGGCTGCGAGGTCACCCATGCGGGCGAGCTGGTCTATGCCGACGATCTCGACATCGCCCGCGACCGGGCCTTCGAGCCGATCGGCGTCTCCTGCCGCATCTGCGAGCGCCGCGACTGCCACCAGCGCGCCGTCCCACCGCTCAAGCGCCGGCTGATCGTCGACCCCAACACACGCAAGACGGTGCCCTACGGGCTGGAGTGATGCCGTCACGTCTTTGAGGGGTTTCCACAAGACTTGCGGCAGGCATCGTGCCGGGCTAGGAATTCGCAACGCCCCGCAAGGGGAACGCAAGCGAAAGGCGGACCCGGTGACCGGCACGATCTATGTTCTCAACGGACCCAATCTCAACCTTCTGGGCAAGCGCCAGCCGGAGATCTATGGCAGGGAAACCCTCGGTGATGTCGAGACTGCCTGCCTGAGCCAGGCGGAGAGCTACGGGCTGGAAGTCCGGTTCCTGCAGTCCAATGCGGAGGCCCAGCTGATCGACTGGATTCACGAGGCGCGCGACGAGGCCCAGGCCATCATCATCAATCCCGGCGCCTTCACCCACACCTCGATCGCCATCCTCGATGCGCTCAACGCCTTCGAAGGTCCGGTGATCGAGGTTCACATTTCCAATGTGCACAAGCGCGAGGAGTTCCGACGCCATTCCTATGTGTCGCTTCGCGCCGACGGCGTCATCGCCGGCTGCGGCACGCAAGGGTACCTGCTCGCCATCGACCGGGTGGCCAAGCTGGTGACCGCGACGAACTGAGCGGCGGGGCTCAGAAATCCAGCGGCGCGTTGTCGGTGACTTCCTTGATGACGAAGAAGCTGCGGATCTGGCGCACGCCGGGAAAGGCGATCAGCTGCTCGCCATGCAGCCGGTTGAAATCCGCCATGTCCTGCACACGGACCTTCAGGAAATAATCGAAATCGCCCGCCACCAGATGGCAGTCGAGCACGAAGCTCAATTTGCGGATCGCCGCCTCGAAGGCTGCGAAACTCTCGGGCGTCGAGCGGTCGAGCACGACGCCGACCATGACGGCGGCGCCGCGCGACACCGAATGCGGGTCAATGAGCGCCCTAAACCCCTTGATAAAGCCTTCGTCGATCAGCCGCTGGGTGCGGCGGTGGCAGGTCGCCGGACTGACGCTGACCTTCTGGGCGAGTTCGGCATTGGAGAGCCGCCCGTCGGCCTGAAGCAGCTTGAGCATCCTGCGGTCTATCTTGTCGAGTTCAGCTGCCATGAAAGAAACTTCCGTATTTGGTCCGTTGAGCGGAAGCTATCATCAGAATTGGGGGAATGGAACACCTCTTCGGAAATCTGGCGGCTTAACTTTGAAAGCACCTTTCATGCGGCTTCGGCTAGAGTTCCGTCCTGCGAATGCCAACTCCAAACGCGGCCTCAACAACGGACACGACCCATGAACCTTGCCAAATTCGAACGCTACCCACTCACCTTTGCAGGCCCCACCCCCATCGAGCATCTGCCGCGGCTGACGGCTGCCATCGGCGCCGATGTGGAGATCTACGCCAAGCGCGATGATTGCAATTCCGGCCTGGCGCTCGGCGGCAACAAGCTGCGCAAGCTCGAATACATCGTGCCCGACGCCATTGCCGCGGGCGCCGACACGCTGGTCTCGATCGGCGGCGTGCAATCCAACCACACGCGCATGGTCGCAGCCACCGCCGCCAAGATCGGCATGAAATGCGTCGTCGTCCAGGAAAGCTGGGTGCCGCATGATGATGCGGTCTATGACCGGGTCGGCAACATTCTTCTCACGCGGCTGATGGGCGCCGACAGCCGGCTGGTCGACGAGGGCTTCGACATCGGCATCCGCCGGAGCTGGGAGGACGCCATGCAGTCGGTGCGCGATCGCGGCGGCGTGCCCTATCCGATCCCGGCCGGCGCCTCGGTGCACAAATATGGCGGGCTCGGCTATGTCGGATTTGCCGAGGAAGTCCGCGCCCAGGAGGCCGAGATGGGGTTCAAGTTCGATTTCATCGTCGTCTGCGTGGTCACCGGATCGACCCAGGCCGGGATGATCGTGGGCTTTGCCGCCGACGACCGCGCCGACCGGGTGATCGGCATCGACGGATCGGGCACGCCCGAGCAGCTGCGCGCGCAGGTGCGCTCAATCGTCGACACCACCGCCGAACTGGTCGAGCTCGGCCGCACGGTGCGCGACGACGAGATCATCATCAACCCGGACTACGCCTATCCGGCCTATGGCGTGCCGAGCCACGAGACCAACGAGGCGATCCGGCTTGCCGCGCGGACAGAGGCGATGATCACTGACCCGGTCTATGAGGGCAAGTCGATGCAGGGCATGATCGATCTGGCGCGGAAGGGCTTCTTCCCCAAGGGCTCGAAGATCCTCTACGCCCATCTCGGCGGCGCGCCGGCGCTCAACGGCTACAGCTACACCTATCGCAACGGCTGATCCCGCGGGCTTTGCTGTTTCTGATGTACGCAGCCCCGCCCGACCGGGCGGGGGGGTAGTCGTAAGCCGGCTTTTTATTTGCGTCGATTTGACACGGGTCAAGGCAAAAACGCCGCTTCGGAGTCATGCTGTTTTTTTGAACAGAGGGGGCCCGCGCATGGACGACAGCATAACCGAACCGGAAACCAAGCTCATCGCGGCCGGCGCGCCGGCGCCGGTCCTCCTGACCGGGCCCGAGACGCACCCCGAGGCTGCGGCCGTCATGGCTGAGAGCGTCCCCGAGGCGAGCCCGGAACCGGTCCCCGATGGGGCCGCGACGGAGCCGCGCGAGGCCAGGCCGGCGCGTCCGCGCACCGCCGACATCCGCAAGGATGAAGCGGCCATCGCGCAATTGTTCGAGCAGGGCGTCTATCCCTACAGGACCAGGATGCGCCGCGCCGTCTATGAGCACGAGAAGGCGCTGCTGCAGGTCGAACTGCTCAAGGCCCAGCGCTGGATCGAGGACACCGGCCAGAAGGTGATCATGCTGTTCGAGGGCCGCGACGCTGCCGGCAAGGGCGGCACCATCAAGCGCTTCATGGAACATCTCAATCCGCGCATGGCCCGCGTCGTGGCGCTGTCCAAGCCCACCGACCGCGAGCGCTCGCAATGGTTCTTCCAGCGCTATATCGAGCACCTTCCGGCGGCCGGCGAAATGGTGCTGTTCGACCGCTCCTGGTACAACCGCGCCGGGGTCGAGCGGGTGATGGGGTTCTGCTCGCCCACCGAATATCTCGAATTCATGCGCGAGGCGCCCGAGATCGAGCGCATGCTGACCCGCTCCGGCATCCTCTTGTTCAAATACTGGTTCTCGGTCACGCAGGGCGAGCAGCTCAGGCGCTTCGTCGAGCGCGAGAAGGATCCGCTCAAGCAGTGGAAACTCTCGCCCATCGACAAGGCGTCGCTCGACAAGTGGGACGACTACACCGAAGCCAAGGAAGCGATGTTCTTCTACACAGACACCGCCGACGCGCCCTGGACCATCGTCAAGTCCGACTGCAAGAAGCGCGCCCGGATCAACTGCATGAAGCATTTCCTCTCGAGCCTGCCCTATCCCAACAAGGACCGGACGGTGGTGCATCAACCCGACCGGCTGATCGTCGGCTCGAGCAGCCACGTGATCGGCGCCGATGATCATATCCTGGGCAAGACATTGCATCCGGATTTCCGCAAGCCCAAGACGCCGGCCGGCTGAGCCGCACTCCCCGCGGATCCATGCCTGGAAGCGCCGCCACCGGTGGCGCTTCAGCTTGTTGACTAAATCACGCCCGGGATGGGCGGAGTCCTGTCCTTCATCAATTCCGGCCTCGAGCCGGAAACCAGCTGCGGCGCGTCAGCGCCGTGAGAGAGTCTTTTGCGATCAAGGACTTGATCGCGCTGGATGCCGGATCAAGTCCGGCATGACGGGTGTCGATGGACCACTACAAAACGACAAGTAGTGGAAGTTACCGGTTTGTCAGCGGTCTCAGCGCCGCCGCAAGCGGCGCTTTTCGCGTTTGTCCGGGCGCTTCGGACCCGAATACATTTCGTCCCTTGAATATGGATTTTCGCTTATATATATGGAGAGGAGGCGCAACGACGCCGTGTGCCGCAAGGCCAGAAGCCATGAAGAGGGAAGCCGGAATGGAAACAGAGTTTACGCCATGGATGTCGCTTGCGGGCGGCGTGCTGATTGGAATTTCGGCCACGCTGCTGATGGCAATGAATGGCCGGATCGCCGGCATGACCGGGATCCTGACCGGTATCATCCCACCGATTTCGACCGACTGGCCCTGGCGCATCGCTTTTCTCCTGGGCGCGGTCATTGCGCCGGTGTTGTTTCTGGCTGCTGGCGGCGCCATTCCCTATGCCGTTCCGGTCTCCCTGCCGCTGCTTGCGCTGGGCGGACTGATTGTCGGCATCGGCGTCTATTATGGCGCCGGCTGCACCTCCGGCCATGGCGTCTGCGGCATGGCGCGGCTGTCGCCGCGGTCGATCGCCGCCACCGTCACCTTCATGATCTTCACCGGACTGACCGTCTATGTCGTCCGCCACATTGTAGGGATCTGAACCATGCAGAAACTGATTTCCTCAGGTCTTATCGGCGCGATCTTCGGCCTGGGCATCGCCATTTCCGGCATGGCCAATCCGGCCAAGGTGCTCAACTTCTTCGATGTTGCGGGCACCTGGGATCCCAGCCTGATCTTCGTCATGGGTGGGGCGCTCATCACAACCGCGCTCGGCTACCTGCTGGTGTTCGGCGCGCGAAAGAAGCCGGTGTTTGACGCGGAATTCCACCTTCCGGGCAACAAGGCGATCGATTCGCGGCTGATCGCCGGATCGGCCACCTTCGGCATCGGCTGGGGCATTGCCGGGTTCTGCCCGGGCGGCGCCATTCCGGCACTCGGCTTTGGCGGCGTCAGCGTCATCGCATTTACAGGCGCCATGGTGATCGGCATCGTGCTGGCACGGTCCTTCGACGGGCTGAGGCTGAAGCCGGCCAAGCCATTCTGACACGAGGCCCGGCCGCACCCATGGCGGCCAGGCTGACCAGACCAAACAGGTGCCCCGCATAAGTGAGGGATGCACCAGACAATTTGAAAAAGAGGAGACATGGACATGTCGAATTATCCAGTGGACCTATCGGTCAAACCCGACGTGAAGGCATTCTTCGATCCCGACACCAACACCATCAGCTATGTGGTCAAGGATCCGGCATCCAATGCCTGCGCGGTGGTCGATTCGGTGATGGACATCGATTACGCCGCGGGCCGCATCACCTATGGCCATGCCGACAGCATGATTGCCTGGATCAAGGCCAATGATCTGACGCTCGAATGGATCATCGAGACCCATGTCCATGCCGATCATCTGTCAGCAGCGCCCTACATTCAGGACAAGCTCGGCGGCAAGATCGGCATCGGCGACAAGATCATGGTGGTGCAGGACACCTTCGGCAAGATCTTCAACGAGGGCACCGAGTTCCAGCGCGACGGCTCCCAGTTCGACGCCCTGTTCAAGGATGGCGACACCTACCAGATAGGCCAGATGCAGGCGTTCGCGATGTACACGCCGGGCCACACGCCGGCCTGCATGGTGCATGTGATGGGCGATGCGGCCTTTGTCGGCGACACGCTGTTCATGCCGGACGGCGGTTCGGCGCGGGCCGACTTCCCCGGTGGCGATGCAGGCACCCTCTATGATTCGATCCAGAAAGTGCTGGCGCTGCCCGACGAGATGCGCCTGTTCATGTGCCATGACTACGGCCCGAACGGACGCGACATCCAGTGGGAGACCACGGTTGGTGAGGAAAAGGCCCACAACATCCATGTCGGCGGCGGCAAGACCCGCGAGGACTTCATCACCTTCCGCACCGAGCGCGACAAGCAGCTTGGCATGCCGCGGCTGATCATTCCGTCGCTGCAGGTCAACATGCGCGCCGGCGAGGTGCCGACCGACAAGGACGGCCGTCCGATGCTGAAGGTGCCCGTCAACGGGCTGTAGCACGCGGCCGGCACGCGCAGCCGCGCCTGCCCCATGCGCAAGATAGTGACATCGCCGGCGGCCTTTCCGGGCCGCCGCAGACAGACCCGTTTCACCCGTCTCCCGCTGAACTCCCAGCAAGGATCCCGCCATGCCGGACACCACCGCTCTGTTTGACCGCCTGGCGCGCATCATGCCGGTCTTCGACTGGGGCCGCCGCTATGACCGCGATGCCTTCGGCAACGATCTGGTCGCGGCGGTGATCGTCACCATCATGCTGATCCCGCAGTCGCTGGCCTATGCGCTGCTCGCCGGACTGCCGGCCGAAACCGGGATCTATGCCTCGATCGCCCCGATCATTCTCTATGCGATCTTTGGCACCAGCCGGGCTCTGGCGGTCGGGCCTGTGGCCGTGGTGTCGCTGATGACTGCAGCCGCGATCGGCAATCTCGCCGAACCCGGCTCGCCGGAGATGCTGGTGGCGGCAATAACGCTGGCCTTCCTGTCGGGCCTGTTCCTGATCCTGCTCGGCGTGTTGCGGCTGGGCTTTCTCGCCAATTTTCTCTCCCATCCGGTCATCGCCGGCTTCATCACCGCCACCGGCATTCTCATTGCCATGAGCCAGTTGCGCCATATCCTCGGCATTCCGGCCGGTGGCGATACGCTGCCCGAACTGCTGAGCTCGCTGTATGCGAACCTCGGCGAGGTCAACTGGATCACGCTTGCGCTGGGCGTCGGCGCCACCGCATTCCTGTTCTGGGTGCGCAAGGGGCTGATGCCGCTGCTGCTCAAGACCGGCATGAGGCCGCGGCTCGCCGGCGTGCTCACCAAGGCCGGGCCGGTGGCGGCCGTGGTGGTGACCACCTTCGTGACCTGGGCCTTCGGCCTGTCGCAGAATTTTGGTGTGCATGTGGTCGGCGAGGTGCCGCAGGGGCTGCCGCCACTGACCATGCCCTCCTTCTCGCTCGATCTCTGGGGCACCTTGATCGGCTCCGCGGTGCTGATCTCGGTCATCGGCTTTGTCGAATCGGTGTCCGTCGCCCAGACGCTGGCCGCGCGCAAGCGCCAGCGGATCGTACCCGACAAGGAACTGATCGGACTGGGGGCGGCCAATGTCGGCGCCGCGTTTACCGGCGGCTATCCGGTGACCGGCGGCTTCGCCCGCTCGGTGGTCAATTTCGACGCCGGCGCCGAAACCCCGGCCGCCGGCGCCTACACGGCCGTGGGCCTGTTGCTCGCGGCACTGGTGCTGACGCCGCTGATCTATCATCTGCCGCAGGCGACGCTCGCCGCCACCATCATCGTCGCGGTGCTGTCGCTGGTTGATTTCTCGATCCTGAAAAAGACCTGGACCTATTCGCGCGCCGATTTCGCCGCCGTCAGCGCCACAATCGCACTCACGCTCGTCTTCGGCGTCGAGGCCGGCGTGACCGCCGGCGTGGTCCTCTCGATCCTCATTCATCTCTACAAGTCATCGCGTCCGCACATGGCCATTGTCGGCCGGGTGCCGGGCACCGAGCATTTCCGCAACGTCAAGCGCCACACCGTGGAGATCGACGATACGGTGCTGACGGTGCGGGTCGATGAAAGCCTCTATTTCGCCAATGCGCGCTACCTCGAGGACCAGGTCTACGACATGGTCGCCGCGCGCCCGCGACTGAAGCATGTCGTGCTGATGTGCCCGGCGGTCAACGAGATCGACATGAGCGCGCTCGAATCGCTGGAAGCCATCAACGAGCGGCTCAAGGCACTCGATGTCAAATTTCATCTCAGCGAGGTCAAGGGTCCGGTGATGGACCGGCTCAAGACCTGCGATTTCCTCACGCATCTGAGCGGCAAGGTGTTCCTGAGCCAGCACCAGGCAGCACTCGAACTCGCCGGCAAACCGACATGATGCCGCGTTACACTGTTCCACCCCAGAAAAGGACTTTCCCATGACCACCCGCATTGGCGACACCGCCCCGAACTTCACCGCCGAGACCACCAACGGCCCGATCGACTTCCATGAGTGGATCGGCTCGTCCTGGGCTTTCTTCTTCAGCCATCCGGCCGATTTCACCCCGGTCTGCACCACCGAGATGGGCCGCACCTCGCAGCTCTCGGGTCAGTTCGAGGCCCGCAATGTCAAGCCGATCGGGCTGTCGACGGATGGCGTCGAGGAGCACATGGCCTGGATCAAGGATGTCAACGACACGCAAGACACCACGCTGACCTTCCCGATTGTCGCCGACAAGGACCTGAAGGTGGCCGAGCTCTACGGCATGATCCATCCCAATGCGAGCTCGACGGCGGCGGTGCGCTCGGTGTTCATCATCGATCCCAACAAGAAGATCCGGCTGACCATGACCTATCCGATGAATGTCGGGCGCAATTTTGATGAGATCCTGCGCGTCATCGACGCGCTGCAGCTGGCGGATGCGAAGACGGTGGCAACGCCCGCCGACTGGCGTCCGGGCGGCAAGGTGATCATCCCGACCTCGGTGTCCAATGAAGACGCCAAGGGCAAGTTCCCGCAGGGCTGGGAGGAAATCCGCCCCTATCTGCGCGTCACCGACGTGAGCTGAACCGGCGCTACTTAAGCCAAAAAACCGCCCACCTGCAGGACTGCAGTGGGCGGTCTTCGTTCAGGGACTGGTTTTAAAGGATGGGCCGCTCAGCTGGCGGGCCGGATCCGCACGGCCACCAGGTCGATGCCCTTGCCGCCGCCCGAAATATCGCTGTTGATCACCAGATTGCCGCCTTCGTTGGGGGCCAGCGCCCGGTCGTAGTCGAGATCGAACAGGATATCCGTGGTGTCATAGGTGACGTTGAAGCGGTGACGACCGCAATCGCCCAGCACCGAGAAGTCGCATTTGACATAGATCTGCGTGGCTTCCGGGGAGGCGGTGCGCACGGTGAGCGCCATAACGGACTTGCGTCCGGCCAGCGCCTGCATCACCTCCGCGGAGAGCGGCACCAGCACTTCGCCACTGGCCGTCCCGCTGCGCGAGATGATTCTGAGCACAGTGCTGTCGTCTTCCTCGATGATCTCGGCCGTGGCATCGCCACGCGCCTCGGCCGTGCCATCGCGGCCGGGCCTGAACACATTGGTCCAGTCGCCCGAGAAGCCGGCGCCCGGATTGAGCTGCTGCGGACCGCCGTCGAAATCGTCGCGGCTGAGCGACGGGGGCGGATTGGGAACCCCGGTGTCGCGCTCCGCCGCGCTCTTGAACAGGCCGCTGTCAACCATCCACCAGATGCCGATGCCCAGGAACGAGAGCATCACCGCGGCGGAAAAAATCCCGGCGAATACCCCGCGCCGGCGCTTTTCCTTGCGCGGAATGGGAATCCTGGCGGTTCTTTCCGGCCTTTCCTGTGTACCCGCTGGCGCCGGGATATGCGGCGGGCGTTCGGCATCGAGCCCGGCATCGCCCGCAAACCCCGTGGGGCCAGCGTGATCGCTCGCGTCGGGCGTAAAGTCGAGACTGGCCTCGCTCCGCGGCGTTTCCTGCGGCCGCGATGCGCGGGACACCGGGGCAATCGTCGGGGCTGCGCTGTGGCCTGGTTGCGGCGCAGTTGCCGCGGGATCGGACCAGGCCGGCTCGATGGCTGGAGTGCGACCGGTTTGCCGTGATTCGCCAGGTGCCGGGATGACGGGGGCGGGTTCGGCATGAGCGGGGGACGCGGCAGGCGCGTCCGGCCACTGCTGGGACGCCAAGCCTGGGGACGCCAAGCCGGGGGACGCCAAGTCGGGGGAGGTGGCACCGGGTGCATCGGTCTCGCCGGGCGGGGTCCATTCCGCCTCGATGTCGGCGATCAGCTGCTCAAGGCGATGCCGGTGTTCGGCGATCCGGTCCGCATCCATGATGCCCTGGCGTTCCAGGCTGCGGTCGAGCGCGCCGCGCGCCGAATCATAGATCCGGCGGCGCGCCTGCGCGCCGGGGATCCCCGCCTTTTCCAGTGCCCCGCGAATTGCCGCTTCCATGCCGGTCAAATGTCTGTCTCCTTGCCCGTGCGGTCTGTCCGTCGCCAAGGGGCCAATAAGGGCCGGCCCCTCCGTGCCGCAACCAAGCGGTCGCAACCCGCGGGCCGCCGCGGTTTTCATCTGCCTATCCGCTTACCTGGCAAAACTCAAGCATGCTGCGGGACGGCGGCCCATCCGCGCTTTGAGGCACAAGCCCGTCCGAGCCTTTCCAGCTCCGGCCGGCTCTGCTATGAAAATTGACGTTTGCGTAAACGTCACTCGTGATTTGTGAGGCCCCATGACCCTTCCCGCCATCCTCAAGGACAATTTCCGGCTGCCCGTCGTCGCCGCGCCCTTGTTCATCATTTCGCATCCGCCGCTGGTCCTGGCCCAGTGCAAGGCCGGCGTCATGGGCTCGTTCCCGGCGCTCAATGCGCGGCCCGAAGCCCAGCTCGATGAATGGCTGGCCGAGATCACCGAGGGACTGGCCGATCACAATGCCAAGAACCCGGATCGCCCGGCGGCCCCCTTCGCGGTCAACCAGATCGTGCATCGCTCCAACAAGCGGCTCGAGCATGATCTCACCATGTGCGTCAAATACAAGGTGCCGGTGGTGATCTCCTCGCTCGGCGCGGTGCCCGAGGTCAATGCCGCGATCCATTCCTATGGCGGCATCGTGCTGCACGATATCATCAACAACCGCCACGCCCATTCGGCCATCAACAAGGGCGCCGACGGCCTGATCGCGGTCGCGGCCGGCGCCGGCGGCCATGCCGGTCCGCTCTCGCCCTTCGCGCTGGTGCAGGAAATCCGCGAATGGTTTGACGGCCCGCTGCTGCTGTCCGGCTCGATCTCGACCGGCTGCTCGGTGCTCGCGGCCCAGGCCATGGGGGCCGATCTCGCCTATATCGGCACGCCCTTCATCGCCACGGACGAGGCCCGCGCGGTCGACGCCTACAAGCAGATGATCGTCGACAGCGAAGCCAAGGACATCGTCTATTCCAACTATTTCACCGGCATTCCCGGCAATTATCTGAAGCCCTCGATCGCAGCCTCCGGCATGGATCCCGACAATCTGCCGGTCGCCGACCCGACCAAGATGGATTTCGAGCAGGCCAGTTCCGGCCCCAAGGCCTGGAAGGAAATCTGGGGCTCGGGCCAGGGCATCGGCGCGGTCAAGTCCATCGGCCCGGTGGCCGATCTCGTCGACCGGCTCGAGCGCGAATACCAGGCGGCGCGGGCGCGTCTGGCGCTGTAGATCCAAAAAAACCGGGCGGGCTTGCATGCCCGCTTGAAATTGCCAGGCAATCACGGTAATTGCCAGCATCCCGCGGGCACGGCCTGTCAGCCATGCCCGCGCAATCTGGTACGCCGCTTTAGCTCAGGTGGTAGAGCACATCATTCGTAATGATGGGGTCGCAGGTTCGAGTCCTGCAAGCGGCACCAGTTTTCCCAAAAGAATCAAGGCTTCAGGATCTCCTAGGCTCCCGATATCGTCGAAACAGCCGACGAGCCGCCCTCGTCCTCTGTCTCCTACGGCTCTATCAAAATGCTGCCGAGCACTTCGATGCCCCCGGCCTCGGCGCGGATGACCAGCACTTCGCCCGAACGGGTGAACTCTCCGGTCAGCGCGGAAATATTGACCTGGTGGGTGACCAGAAACACGCGGCCCCGTTGGTCTTCGATCAGCGCCCGGGTGGCTTGCGTCTGGCTGTCGCGCGTCGAGACATCGCCGAAGAACGAGTTGAGCGCCGGGGCCTCGGTGACCGGGCCGAGGCCCAGCAATTCGGCGGTCTCGCGGGTCCGGCACCATTGCCCGGTGAAGACATGGTCAAAGACGATGCCGCGCGCCCGGAACGCATCACCGATGGAGCGGGCCTGCTGCCTTCCCGCGTCATTCAGAATGCGCTGGGTCGAACAGTCGCCCAGTTCGAAGCCGGCTGGATCGCCGGTGCCCGGCGCCAGCGCATGACGCATGATCGCGATGGCGCCTGGCTGATCCAACGCGGCCCAGTCATTGGCGGCTGCGGCCACCGGCCAGAGAAAGACAACGAAAACCAGCCATTTCATGAAACAGCATCTCCTTGGTTGAGCCTCGGGCCGGGACGCCTTGCACCTTGCCGGCGAAGGTCGTTTGAGGTCCTTCCGCCCTGCATGGCGCGACGCGGACCCGCTTTCAGATAGGGCGGGACGGCGGCAAGCCCAGCCCGGCAAGTCGGGAAGAGAATTTCACGGCGCGACGGTGCTGCACGGGTCATGCGTCAGCCGGGCGTCAGCTGACAGATCGGGCGATGGCTTGCGGCGAGACTTTCCTTTGATGATCGCGATGGCCGATTTGACGCAGAGATGAGGAAAGGGCTCGCCTGGTCCTGGAAGCGCTGATAGGCATGGGCGGATGAAATCCGGATACTGTCAGTCATGATTTTTTTCATCCTTGCAGGCGGTGTGATGGGCGCGGCAGGCGTTGGCTTGTCCGCCTATGGCGCCCATGCAGGCGGCGACACTGTCGTCACGGCCGCCCAGTTCCTGCTGTTCCATGCGCCGCTGTTCGTGGCGCTGGGCCTTGCCGGACATCCCGACCGGATGCGCACCGCCGGCGGCGGCCTTCTGGGCCTTGGGCTGGCGCTCTTTTGCGGCGATCTGCTGATGCGGCATTTTGCCGGCTCACGGTTGTTTCCGATGGCAGCACCCGCCGGCGGTATGACAATGATGCTCGGCTGGCTGGCCGTCGCAGTCTCTGCATTCGGCCCGAGATCCCGCTGAGCGGACCTGCCGGCGGCGGCCGGGCTGCGGGCATCGCCTCCAACCGAATCAAGGCGCCGGGATGTCTCGATCCCGGCCGCAGCTGATTGAGTCCTGCCCGGATGACGGGCCCATGTCCTCCGTCATTCCGGAATCCATCTGCATCGGTGCGTGGAAGAGTCTTTTGCGATCAAGGACTTGATCGCGCTGGATACCGGATCAAGTCCGGCATGACGGGTGCCGATGGATTGGCACCACAACAAGCAGTTGGCGTTACGGGGATTGTCGGGACCCTGAAGCCGGGATGTCTCGATCCCGGCCTCGATATTTATCCGATGCGGCGCACGATGCCCGTGGACGCTCAGCCCAGGACTTCCTTGACCGCATCGGCCATGGCCGTGACCACGGTGTCGGCTTCCGCGCGGGTCAGGCACAGCGGCGGCGCGAAGCCGATGATGTCGCCCTGCGGCATGGCGCGGGCGATGACGCCGCGCTTGAGCAGGGCGGCGGCGATGGCCGGGCCGATCTTCTTGGCCGGGTCGAAGAAGACGCGATTGTCCTTGTCGTCGACCAGTTCGACGGCGCAGAGCATGCCTTCGCCGCGCACGTCGCCCACATGCTTGTGGCTGCCGACAGCCTCGGTCATGGCGGTGTTGAAATAGGCGCCGGTCTCGCCGGCGTTCGTGACGAGGCCCAGATCGTCGATCACCTTGAGATTGGCGACGCCGGCGGCGGCCCCGATCGGGTGGGCCGAATAGGTCCAGCCATGGCCGATGGCGCCGAACTCGTCGGTGCCTTGCTCAAGCACCTTCCAGACGTTCTTGGAGATGATCGATCCCGACAGCGGCGCATAGGCCGAGGTCAGGCCCTTGGCGATGGTGATGATATCGGGTGTGAGGCCGTAATGGGTCGATCCCATCATGGTGCCGAGACGCCCGAAGCCGGTCACCACCTCGTCGGCGACCAGAAGAATGTCGTGCTTCTTGAGCACCGCCTGGATCGCCGCCCAGTAGCCTTCAGGCGGGGGCACGATACCGCCGGTGCCCAGCACCGGCTCGCCGATGAAGGCGGCGATGGTGTCGGCGCCTTCGCGCTCGATCATGGCTTCGAGTTCGCTTGCGCAATGGGCGACGAACTGGGCCTCCGACTGCGCAAGATCGGCGCGGCGATAGTAATAGGGCGCCTCGGTGTGCAGCACCTGGCTGAGCGGCAGGTCGAACTTCTTGTGAAACAGCTCGAGCCCGGTCAGCGAGCCGGTCATCAGGCCGGAGCCGTGATAGCCGCGCCAGCGCGAGATAATCTTCTTCTTCTCGGGCCGGCCCAGAATGTTGTTATAGTACCAGATCAGCTTGACATTGGTCTCGTTGGCGTCCGAGCCCGACAGGCCGAAATAGACCCGGCTCATGTTTTCAGGCGCCCGGTCGATAACCATTTTGGCGAGCGTCACCGAGGCTTCGGTGCCGTGGCCGACATAGGAGTGGTAATAGGCGAGTTCCCTGGCCTGGGCGGCGATGGCTTCCGCCACCTCCTGACGGCCATAGCCGATATTGACGCAATAGAGCCCTGCAAAGGCATCAAGCAGCCGGTTGCCCTCGCGGTCGGTGATGTGGACGCCTTCGCCGCCGGTGATGATGCGGTTTTTCAGCTCACCCCGGGCGAACTGGGCGAGATGGGTGGAGGGGTGGAAAAAGTGATCGTGATCCCATTGGTCAAGCTGATCATTGCGCAACATTGTTTTGTCCTTTTTAAAAAATTGATCATGCCCAGTCGCGGCATACATATTTGACGTCGGTGAAGGCTTCCATGCCCAGGCGTGAGCCCTCGCGTTCTAGGCCCGATTGCTTCATCCCGCCGAAGGGGATCGGCGCGCCGGTGACCTTGGTGCGGTTGACCGCCACCATGCCGAACTGCAGCGCCCGGCTGGCGCGGTAGATGCGGCGCGGATCCTGGGTGTGCAGATAGGCGACGAGGCCGTATTCGGTGTCGTTGGCGCGTTTGAGCGCTTCCTCCTCGGTGTCGAAGGCGGCAATTGCGGCGACCGGGCCGAAGGTCTCCTCGTGCATGATCAGCGCATCGGCGGGCACGTCGGCGAGCACGGTCGGCTCGAAGAACAGCGGGCCGGCCTTGTGACGCTTGCCGCCGGTGAGCAACCGCGCGCCCTTGGCGAGCGCATCGGTGACGTGCTCTTCCTGCTTGGCCACCGCCTTCTCGTTCATCAGCGGGCCGATATCCGGATCGTCCATGCCGATCCCCACGGACAGTTTCGATGCGGCTTCAGCGAATTTGGCGCAGAACGCCTCGTAGACGGAGCGCTCGACGAAGAAGCGGTTGGCGCCGAGACAATCCTGTCCGGAGGTGGCGAATTTGGCCTTGACGGCCTCTTCGACGGCCTGGTCGAGATTGGCGTCGGCAAACAGCAGGAACGGCGCATGGCCGCCGAGCTCCAGCACCATCCGCTTCACCGTCTCCGCACTCTGCCTGTAGAGCAGCTTGCCGATCTCGGTGGAGCCGGTGAAGGAGACGGCGCGCACGCGGCGGTCTGCCATCCAGGGCTCGACAACCACCGGGGCGACGCCGGTCACGACATTGAAGGCGCCGGCCGGAAAACCGGCACGCTCGGCAAGTTCCGCCAGCGCCAGCGCCGAGTAGGGCGTCTCCGCCGACGGATGCGCCACGACGGTGCAGCCGGCCGCAAGGGCTGCGGCTGCCTTGCGGGTGAGCATGGCGCACGGAAAATTCCACGGCGTGATCAGGGCCGCCACACCCACCGGCTCGCGCCAGATCTCGACCTCGGCGTCGGGCAGATGCGATGTCACGCTCTCGATGTTGGGTCGCTTGGCTTCTTCGGCGAAGAACTCGACGAAGGAAGCCGCGTATTCGATCTCGCCGCGCGCCTCCGAGATCGGCTTGCCCTGTTCCAGCACCATGATCCGCGCCAGATCATCTGTGTTCTCGAGGATCAGCTCATACCAGCGCCTGAGGATCTTCGAGCGCTGCTGCGGCAGCATCGACGACCAGATGCCGAAGGCGGCTTGCGCAGCGTCAACAGCGGTGGCGCTGTCATCCGCCGACAGGCTTGCGACATCGCCCAGATGCGCGCCATCGGCGGGGTTCGTGATCGGAAAGGTTTTCGACCTGGCGCCCGCCGTCCAGCGGCCGCCGATATAGGAAAAGCCGCGAAACAGGGCCGGATCGGAAAGTCCGAGCGGCGTCGCGGCGAAGGGGGATGCTGCGGTATGTGTGCTGTGTTTTGCCATGCCCGATGCTAGCGGCTTACAGGCAGAGGAATCCTCTGTTGCGCGCCGACCCGCCAGAGATTTCATCCTTAATCCCCGTGCCGCGGCGTTATTTTGTCTCCGGACCGGTCTCCAGCAGCAGATCGAAAGGCAGGCCTGCCGAGTGCTTGACCGGCTTGGTGACGATATAGGTGAAGTAGCGCGCGAGGCCGGCGCGGCGCGAAAGCAGATCATCGATCAGGCGCTGATAGCTGTCGATGTCGCGGGTGACGACATGCATGAGATAATCGAAGCCACCGCCCAGCGCCCAGCAGGAGAGGATTTCGTCATAGCTGGCGATGGCCGCCTCAAAGGCCTGGAACGTGGCGGCGCGGTGATTGTCGAGTTCCGCCATCACAAACACTGAGACCTGCGGCGCGACATGCCTCAGTTCGATATCGGCGTGATAGCCCGAAATGATCCCCGCCTTTTCCAGACGGCTCAGCCGCTCCCAACAGGGCGTGGCGCTCAGATTGACCCGCTTGGCGAGGTCCGATTTCGAGATCCGGCCCTCCCGTGACAGGATTGCGAGGATCTTGATATCGCGGTCATCGAGTTTGAGCGGGGCCATGGCAGCGACTTTTGAGCCAGCGCGGGGGGGTTGTCAATTTCCCGGATTAAGGTCATCAATAAATCATGACAATTTGGCCTCCGAAATCCGACGAGCTTCGCCGCCCTGCCTATAAATCCCTAGCTGATTCACTTGTCCGGGCTGTCGATGCGGGCGAATTGCGCAGCGGCGACCGCTTGCCGACCCATCGCAATCTCGCCACCGATCTGGGGCTGAGCGTGCAGACGGTGAGCCGCGCCTATGACGAACTCATCCGCCGCGGCGTCATCGCCGGCGAGGTCGGGCGCGGGACATTTGTCCGCGCCGGCCGCAGCGACACCAAGACGCCCTATGTGCCCGACAGCCAGAATGAGGAGTTCATCGATTTCTCGATCCTGATGCCGGTGTTCGAGCCGATGCATCTGAAGGAAATGCAGCGGGCGCTGACGAAGCTTGGCCAAGATCTGCCGGTGTCGACCGTCTCGGCCTTCCGGCCGTCCACGGCGCTCAGGAAATACAATGGCGCTGCCGTAAAATGGCTGACCCGCTGCGGCCTTGTGCCGGGCACCCAGGGTCTGTTGATGACCAATGGCAACACCTCGGCGATGACCATTGCCTTGATGACGGCGGCGAGCGCCGGCGACCTGATCGTGACCGAGGAACTGGGGCATCATACGCTCAAGGCGCTCACCCGCTATCTCGGGCTAAGGATCCAGGGACTGGAAACGGATATGGAGGGCATAGTTCCGGCGGCCTTTGCCGCCGCCTGCCGGAAATCGCCGGTCAAGGCCGTCTATCTCATGCCGTCAGGCTTGAACCCGCGCACCTTGACGATGTCGGTCGAGCGGCGCGCCGAACTTGTCGCAATCGCCCGCCGGCACGATGTGCTGATCATCGAGAACGACGCCTGGGGGCCGCTGCAGCCCGGCAGGCCGGCCCCGATCGCGGCGATGGCGCCGGAACGCACCTTCTATTTCACCAGCCTGACCAAATGCATCATGCCTGGTTTGCGCTTTGGCTATCTCACCATGCCCGAGGCGTTTGAATCGGCGGTGGCCAACCGGCATCTGGTCACCAGCTGGATGGCAACGCCGCTGATGGCCGAGATTGCCAGCCGGTGGATTGACGACGGCACCGCCGAGCATCTGCTGACCTGGCAGATGGAGGCGCTGGGCGAGCGCAATCGCCTCGCAGCCAGGGTTCTCATGGACATCCCGTTCCTGGCGAGTCCCAACGGAATGCACATCTGGCTGCCGATGCCGGGACTTTGGACCGAAGAGGCCTTTGTGGCCCATTCCCGGCTGAACGGCGTGGCGATCGCGCCGGGATCGGCGTTTGAAATGTCGCCAACCGTGCGCACTCACGGCGTCCGCATTTGCCTGGGCGCTGAAACCTTGCAGACGCTGGAGCGGGGCCTTGCGATCATTTCGCGGCTGGCGCGCAGCAATCCTGAGCCGGCCTTGCTGACGCTTTAGGCGCAACTGGCCGAACCCTCCATTTTCCGTATTTCCATCTTCTGTCTGCGGCCCGTCGCATCGCCCCAATTGCCTGGGGCGCGACGGAATCCGATTTGCCAAAAGTGTCATGATTAAATAATCGCATTGACTCTTGATTGTCCTTGTTTCACCTTTAGAAATTCATAACAATAAACAGGGGAGGGATTTGAATTCACATCCAGCGCACTGGCTGAACCGAGGCGCCAGTAGCCTGACGGTGTGAGCGGATGCCGATTGAAGGCGACCCGCATCATTTTCCACCGGCCGGTTGGCCGGACACTGAACTCATCAGATAAATAAAAACGAGAGGAACCAGACATGACATCCACATTCCGCACCTTGCTCGGCGGCGCAGCCGCTGCAGCACTCCTGGCCGCCGGCACGATGGCCGCACAGGCTGACAACTGGAAATACGCCTTCGAGGAATCGCTGACCGAAGTTCAGGGCGTCTACGCCACCAAGTTCAAGGAAGCCATCGAGGCCAATTCCGACCATACGCTTGAGCTCTACCCCTATGGCACGCTGGGCGAGTCTGCCGACATCATGGAACAGGCCCAGGCCGGCATCCTGCAGTTCGTGGACCAGTCGCCCGGCTTCACCGGCGCTCTGATCCCGGAAGCGCAGGTCTTCTTCGTGCCCTATCTGCTGCCCACCGACCAGGATCACCTGGCGCGCTTCTTCAAGGAGAGCAAGGCGATCAACGAGGATTTCCAGGGCCTCTACGCAAACCAGGGCCTTGAGCTTCTGGTGATGTTCCCGGAAGGCGAAGTGGCAATGACCACCAAGGAACCGGTTCGCAGCTGCGAAGATCTGAACGAGGTCAAGTTCCGGGTCATGACCAACCCGCTTCTGGTGGAATCCTACAAGGCCTTCGGCGCGACGCCGACGCCGCTTCCCTGGGGTGAAGTCTATGGCGGTCTGCAGACCAACATCATCCAGGGTCAGGAAAACCCGACCTTCTTCCTGTATTCGACCAAGATGTATGAGGTGACCGACCACATCACCTACACGGGCCACAACAATTTCACCACTGCGGTGATGGCCAATAAGGACTTCTATGATGGCCTGAGTGACGAGGACAAGCAGCTGATCCAGGACGCCACTGAGTCAGCCTTCGATTACATTGTCGAGTACCAGAAGGGTCTCGCCGACAGCGAGCTCGCGAAGATCATGGAAGCCAAGCCCGAGATGACGGTGACCGTGCTTTCCGAAGAAGAGCGCGCCTGCTTCAAGGAAGCGGCAGCCGACGTCGAGAAAACGTTCATTGAAATGACCGGCGACAGCGGCAAGGCCATCCTGGATCAGCTGAAGGCTGACCTCGAAGCGACCAAGGGCTAATCCCGACCGGATCAATCGCCTGCGGGCTGATTTCGGTCAGGCCGCCGGTTGACAGGTTTCGAGATATCCGGAGGCCATGACATCATGGCCTCCGGATCCAGTCAGCCAACAGGCCGGGAGGCGATCTTGGACGAACCAAAGCAAATCGACCCGCACGAATCGTCGCTGCCGGGTGTGTTGGGGACACTTGATTCAACCATCAGCCGGGTGGAATCGGTTCTTCTGGCTGCCGGCGTTCTGCTGATGGCGGCCAACACGATCGCAAATGTCGTCGGACGTTTCGTATTCCAGAACAGCCTGTTCTTTTCCGAGGAACTCAATCGCATCCTGATCATCCTGATCACCTTCGCGGGCATCAGCTATGCCGCCCGCCAGGGCCGGCACATCCGCATGTCGGCGATCTATGACGCGATGCCGCCGGCGGGGCGCAAGGGCTTCATGGTGCTGATAGCGTCCGTGACGGCGGTGGCGATGTTCGCCCTGTGCTATTTCTCGATCGGCTACATCACCAAGGTGGCGGTCTCCGGTCGCGTTCTGCCGTCGCTGCAAATTCCGGTCTACTGGATCTTCCTCTGGGTGCCGATCGGATTCTTCATGACCGGCCTCCAATACGCGCTCACAGCCATCAAGAACCTCGTGTCGAAGGACATCTACCTGTCGACCCGCGTGCTCGAAGGCTACGACAACGACGAACTTGAGATCTAGGGACGCGATCCATGGCCACGACCATTTTCCTGATCATGATCGTTTTGCTGCTGCTCGGCTTCCCGATGATGATTCCGCTGCTTGTCGCCACCTTTGTGGGCTTCCTGTTCATGTTCGGCGATATCGGCAGGATGGACTTCATGGTCCAGCAGATGTTGGCCGGCATCCGTCCGGCCTCGCTGATCGCCGTGCCGATGTTCATTCTCGCGGCTGACATCATGACCCGTGGCCAGTCGGCCACAAGGCTCATCGACATGGTGATGGCATTCATCGGCCATGTGAAAGGCGGACTTGCCGTCAGCACCGTCACGGCCTGCACCCTGTTCGGCGCGGTGTCCGGATCGACCCAGGCGACAGTCGTGGCCGTCGGCTCGCCGCTCAGGCCGCGGATGCTCAAGGCGGGCTACAAGGATTCCTTCGTCATGGCGCTGATCATCAACGCGTCAGACATTGCCTTCCTGATCCCGCCCTCGATCGGCATGATCATCTACGGCGTGATTTCCAGCACCTCGATCTCGGAACTGTTCATTGCCGGCATCGGTCCCGGCCTGCTGCTGATGGTGCTGTTCTCAGTCTACAGCATGATCTACGCCTCCGTCATGGGGGTCCCCACCGAACCCAAGGCCAGCTGGGCGGAACGCGGCGAAGCCGTCAAGCAGGCGATCTGGCCGCTCGGCTTCCCGCTGATCATCGTCGGTGGCATCTATGGCGGCATTTTCAGCCCGACCGAGGCGGCTGCCGTGTGCGTGCTCTACGCGATCATCCTGGAATTCATTGTCTTCAGATCCTTGAATTTCCCCGATATCTACCGGATCGCAAAGTCGACCGGCCTGATCACTGCGGTGGTCTTCATCCTGGTCGCCGCCGGTGCTGCCTTTGCCTGGGTGATCTCGTTTGCCCAGATTCCGCAGGAGATTCTGGCGGCGGTCGGCATCGCCGACATGGGGCCCAAGGGCGTGCTGGCGGTGATCTCGATTGCCTTCTTCATTGGCTGCATGTTTGTCGACCCGATCGTGGTCATCCTCGTCCTGGTCCCGATCTTCGCGCCTGTGGTCAATGCGGTGGGGCTCGATCCTGTGCTGGTCGGCACCATCATCACGCTGCAGGTGGCGATCGGATCGGCGACACCGCCGTTTGGCTGCGACATCTTCACGGCGATCGCGATCTTCAAGAGGCCCTATATCGAGGTCATTCGCGGCATCTTCCCGTTCACGGTGATCCTGCTCACGGTCTCTGTCGCCCTCATCTATTTCCCGCAAATCGCG
This sequence comes from Hoeflea sp., assembly GCA_019084245.1. Lineage (GTDB taxonomy): Bacteria > Pseudomonadota > Alphaproteobacteria > Rhizobiales > Rhizobiaceae > Hoeflea. The sequence goes on along the minus strand of JAHRFE010000028.1, from coordinate 176,544 downwards.
CTGTTCCTGCGCGACCTTGCGTTCCGGTAACGGAGAAAAGCAATGTTTGAACGAATTCTGGTTGCGGTCGATGGCTCGGAAGGCTCGAAAAAGGCACTGAGACTGGCGGCGAAGTTGCAGCAGACCTGTGACAGCGAACTGATGATCCTGACAGTGTTCCGGCACCATTCGCTGCTCGAGGCGTCGATGTCGATGGTGCGTCCGGATGATCCGGAAAACCTCGATGACGCCATGCGCGGCTATGCCAAGGAGGTGGCCGAGGAAGCCAAGAAGATCGCCGCTGAAGTGGGCGCCGCCAAGGTCCGCGCCTTTGTCAAGGGCGGGCAGCCGGCGCGGATGATCGTGAAATTTGGCGAGGATCACAAGTCGGACCTGATCATCGTCGGCAGCCGCGGACAGGGCGACGTGCAGGGCTTCCTGCTCGGCAGCGTGTCGCACAAGGTGACCAGCCTGGCGAAGATTCCGGTGATGGTTGTCTGACGGATTTGAGGCGGATCGGGTGGGTCAAGTGGCGGCACGGCAGGGAGGAGCGGCATGAGCACGGACAGGGTCAAGCTGTCGGGGGAAACAGTGCGGTTCAACGACCGGGAGGCGACAGCCCGGTTCGGTCTCATCGCGCTTGCCACCGACATGACCAGCGAGCGCGATCTCTACCGGCAATTGCCTGAGGACCATGTCGCGATCCACGTCACACGGGTGGCGTTTGAAAACCCGACCACGCCCGACAATCTGCGCAAGATGACGCCGCGGTTGACCGAGGCGGCGGCATTGCTTGAACCGCTCGCTCCGCTCAAGGCCATTTGCTACAGCTGCACCGCGGCTTCCGTGGTGATCGGCGACGCCGAAGTCGCGGCTGCGATCCAGCAGGCTGTCGGCCCGGTGCCGGTGGTGACGCCGGCAGGGGCCGCGCGGCTGGCGTTTGCGGCTCTGGGGGTCAAGCGGCTCGCGATCCTCACGCCCTACACGGTCGCCACCAGCCAGCCGATGGCGGCGTATTTCGCGCGCCACGGCATGGAGCTCGTGAACTTCGAGTGTCTCGGGCTGGACGATGACCGCGACATGGCGCGGGTCAGCGACGAAAGCATCATCACCGCGGCAATCGCCGCCGACAGGCCGGACGCCGAAGCGCTGTTTCTGTCCTGCACCGGGTTGCCGGCGATCAACGTCATCGCCGAGATCGAGCGGCGGCTCGGCAAGCCGGTGGTTACCTCCAACCAGGCAAGCGCCTGGGCGATGACCCGGCTTGGCGGATTTCATGATCACAGGCCGGCGCCCTATGGCCGGCTGTTTGACTGTGCGCTGCCCGACCGGGCCTTCGGGGAAGCGGCATGAGCACAGCGCATCCTTTTGTCGATCTCGGCGAGATCGAGCAGGCCCGGATGGCGATTGCCGGTACGGTGCGGCTGACGCCGGTCAACCTGTCGCCGTCGCTCTCCGATCTCATCGGCCAGCCGGTGCATCTCAAGCTGGAGCACACCCAGATCACCGGCAGCTTCAAGCTGCGCGGCGCGACCAATGCGGTGGCGTCCCTCTCCGATGACGAGAAGCGCCGCGGCGTCGCAGGCGTCTCGACCGGCAACCACGGCCGCGGGCTCGCCTACGCGGCGAAGGCCGCGGGCGTGAAATGCATCATCTGCATGTCGAAGCTGGTGCCGCAGGCCAAGATCGACGGCATCAGGGCGCAAGGCGCCGAGGTGCGCATCATCGGAAGCTCGCAGGACGAGGCGCAGGAAGAAGTGGCCCGCCTCGTGGCTGAAAACGGCATGGCGATGATTCCGCCGTTCGATCACCGCGCCGTCATCGCCGGTCAGGGCACGCTCGGGCTCGAACTGCTGGAGCAGGTCCCTGACCTGGCAACGGTGCTGGTGCCGTTGTCGGGCGGCGGGCTGATTTCCGGCGTCGCCGCTGCGCTCAAGGCCAGGCGGCCTGACATCAGGGTCATCGGCATCTCGATGGAGCGGGGGGCGGCGATGCATGAATGCCTCAAGGCCGGCAAGCCGATTTATGTCGAGGAACTGGCGACGCTCGCCGATTCGCTCGGCGGCGGGATCGGGCTCGACAACCAGCTGACCTTCGCCATGACCCGCGATCTGGTCGACGACATCGTGCTCGTGAGCGAAGCCGAGATCGCCGCAGCCATCCGCCACATCTACTGGCAGGAACGCCAGATCGTCGAGGGATCGGGCGCGGTGGGCGTCGCGGCTCTGCTCACGGGCCGGATCAGGAGCGCCGGGCCGGTCGCAGCCATCCTCAGCGGCGGCAATATCGACATGACCCAGCACTTCCGCATCATCTCCGGCGAGGATGTCGATGTGACCAGGGAGGCTGCCTGACATGGCCCGGATCAAGATCCTCGCCGAAGCCGATCTGCGCCGGGCCGTGGCGCTCGATCTCGACGCCATCGCCTGCATCGAGGACGCCTTTGCGGCGCTCGCCAGCGGCGAGGTGGTGATGCCGCCGATCCTGTCGATGGCGATCGCGCCGTTCAACGGCGAGGTCGACGTCAAGACCGCCTTCGTACCCGGCATCGACAGCTTCGCCATCAAGATCTCACCCGGCTTTTTCGACAATCCGAAGCTTGGCCTGCCCTCCACCTCGGGGCTGATGGTGCTGTTTGCGGCCAGGACCGGCATGCTGGAAGCGCTGCTGCTCGACAATGGCTATCTGACCGACGTGCGCACCGCCGCCGCCGGCGCGGTCGCCGCAAGGCACTTGGCCCGCGCCGACGCCTCGACCGCCTGCATCCTGGGCGCCGGCTGCCAGGGCAGGCTGCAGCTCAAGGCGCTGACCCTGGTGCGGCCGATCCGGTCCGCCACCATCTGGGCGCGGGACGCCGAAAAGGCTGCGAAAGCGGCGACCGAGATGACCCAGGAGTTGGGCATCGAGGTGCGGGCCGCACAGGACCCGGCAGCCGCGGTGCGCGAGGCCGACATCATCGTCACCACGACGCCGGCGACGACGCCGGTGCTTGAGGCTGACTGGCTCAGGCCCGGCCAGCACATCACCGCCATGGGCTCGGATCAGGAGCACAAGAACGAGATCGATCCGGCCTGCTTCGCGCGCGCCGATCTCTATGTGCCCGACCGGCTGTCGCAGACCCGGCTGCTCGGTGAATTGCGGACCGCAATTGCCAGCGGCGTGGTCGCTGCGGGGGCCGAGTTCGCCGAACTTGGCGCCATTGTCTCGGGCAAGGCCGCGGGCCGCACGTCCGATGACGCCATCACCATCGCCGATCTGACCGGCACCGGTGTCCAGGACACCGCGATCGCGACCTTCGCGCTCGGCCGCGCGCTGATGCTTGAAGCCGGCGCCGATTTTTCAAACTGACTGCACACCCAGAAAGGAATACTTCCCCGATGTCCGCGCCAGTACTCAATTTCAGCCGGGACGAATATGCCGACCGCCTTGCCAGGACACGCAAGGCCATGGACGAAGCCGGGGTCGATGTCATCATCGTGTCGGACCCTTCCAACATGGCCTGGCTGACCGGCTATGACGGCTGGTCCTTCTATGTGCATCAATGCGTGGTGGTTGGTCCCGATGGCGATCCGGTCTGGTTCGGCCGCGGCCAGGACGCCAATGGCGCGCGGCGCACCTCCTATCTCGGCGACAGCACCATCATCGGCTATGCCGACCACTATGTGCAGTCGACCGAGCGCCATCCGATGGATTATCTCGCAGCCAGGCTCGATGAGCGTGGATGGGGGGCCAAGCGCATCGGCGTCGAGATGGACAATTACTGGTTCTCGGCGGCGGCCTTCGCCGCGCTCACGAAACATCTGCCGAACGCGACGTTCTCCGACGTCACGGCGCTGGTCAACTGGCAGCGCGCCGTCAAGTCGAGCCAGGAGCTCGACTACATGCGCAAGGCCGCCCGCCTGGTCGAGCGCATGCACCAGACCATTACCGACAAATGCGAGGTCGGCTACCGCAAATGCGATCTGGTCGCCGATATCTATGAGGCCGGCCTGCGCTACGATGACGGGCTTGGCTTTGGCGGCGATTATCCGGCGATCGTGCCGCTGCTGCCCTCGGGCGCGGACGCGTCGGCGCCGCACCTGACCTGGGACGACCAGCCGATGAAAAGCGGCGAGGGCACCTTCTTCGAGATCGCCGGCGTCTACAAGCGCTACCACTGCCCGCTGTCGCGCACCCTGTTCCTGGGCAAGCCGACGCAGACCTTCATCGATGCCGAGAAGGCCGTGCTCGAAGGCATGGAGGCCGGGCTCGAAGCCGCCAGGGCCGGAAACCTCTGCGAGGACATCGCGTTCGCCTTCTTCAAGGTGCTCAACAAATACGGGATCACCAAGGACAACCGCACCGGCTATCCGATCGGTCTGTCCTATCCGCCGGACTGGGGCGAGCGCACCATGTCGCTCCGCCCGGGCGACAAGACCGTGCTCGAGGAAAACATGACGTTCCACTTCATGACCGGGCTGTGGATGGACGACTGGGGCTTTGAAATCACGGAAAGCATCGTCATTGGCAAGACCGGGCCGGAGTGCCTGGCCAATGTGCCCCGCCGGATGTTTGTGAAGGATTGATCTGACATGGCCGGCAATCCGATTGTTCCGACAATTCCGCTGCACGAGGATGGCGCCCATCACGGTTTCCTCAGGCTGCCCTACAGCCGTGATGATTCCGCCTGGGGATCGGTGATGATCCCGATCAGCGTGATCAAGAACGGCGTGGGGCCGACGGCGCTGCTCACCGGCGCCAACCACGGAGACGAATATGAAGGCCCCATCGCCCTGATGGAGCTGGCGGTGACGCTGAAGCCCGAGGACATCGAGGGTCGCGTGATCATCGTGCCGGCCATGAACTATCCGGCCTTCCGGGCCGGCACCCGCACCTCGCCGATCGACCGGGGCAACATGAACCGGTCCTTTCCAGGCTCGCCAAGCGGCACGGTCACGGAAAAGATCGCGGATTATTTCCAGACCGTTCTGTTGCCGGAAGCCAGCATCGTGCTCGACTTCCATTCAGGCGGCAAGACGCTGGATTTCATCCCCTTCGCTTCCGCCCATGTGCTGGAAAACAAGGAACAGCAGGCTGCCTGTGTGGCCGCCGTGGAAGCCTTCAACGCTCCCTACTCGATGATCATGCTCGAGATCGACACTGTCGGCATGTATGACACCAGCGTCGAGGACCAGGGCAAGGTCTTCGTCACCACGGAACTCGGCGGCGGCGGCACCTCGACGGCGCGGTCGAACGCCATTGCCAAGAAGGGCGTGCGCAATGTGCTCAAGCATGCGGGCATCATGAAGGGCGAGCTCGAGACCGCGCCCTCGGTGATGCTCGATATGCCCGACGACGATTGCTTCGTGTTCTCCCAGGACGAGGGCGTGTTCGAGGCGATGAAGAACCTCGGCGATCCGGTGGAAAGGGGCGAATTGGTCGCCCGCGTCTGGCCGGCCGACCGCACCGGCAGGCCGCCGATCGACTACCGCGCCAACCGGGCGGGCATGCTGGTGTCGCGCCATTGTCCCGGCCTGATCAAGCCGGGAGACTGCATGGCCGTGGTGGCGGTTACGGTCTGACGGCCGTCTGCTTCGCGCGGCGGCCACGTGGTCAGGCCACGGGCAGCCGCCGCGCGTGGCTTTCTCCGCGGATGTTGATCCAGTTGGCGAGAATGATGACGCCGCCGCCGATGAGGATCAGAAGATCGGCCGTCTCGCCGAACAGCACCATGCCGACAATGGCGATCAGCGGCAGCCGGGTGAAGTCGATCGGCATGACGAAGCTCGCCGGCGCCAGCGACAGCGCGGTGGTCAGGCAGTAATGCGCCAGCAGGCCGGAGACGCCGATCACCACGAGCCAGGGGAAGGTTGTGAGCGTCGGCCACGTCACCGATCCCTGCAGCACCAGGCTGACCGCGCCAAAGCCCAGCTGCAGCAAGGTCAGCCAGAACAGGATCGAGACGATGCTCTCGTGCCGGGTCAGCGCCTTGGTCATGATGATGGTCGCGGCAAAGAAGATCGCCGAGGCCGCGGCGGTCAGCAAGCCGGGTTCCAGCGCTCCGAAATCCGGCCGGGCGACGATGAGGATGCCGGCAAAGCCGAGCCCCGCGGCGATCACCCGGTATCCGGTCAGGCGTTCGCCCAGGAACAAAAGGCTGAGGATGATTACCCAGACCGGCGTGGTGAACTCGAGCGCGAACACCTGCGCCAGCGGAATCGAGGCCAGCGCAAAGAACCACAGGTTCTGGCCGGTGAAATGAAACAGGTTCCGGAAAAAATGCTGCTTCAGCCGTTCGGTGCGGATCTCCCGGAGCCTCCGGAACGCGCCCGCCACGCAAAGCACGATGATGAGCCCGGCAAGCGAGCGGAAAGTCATGATCTCGAAGGTCGAGTGCACGCCCGAGACATAGCGTCCGGCAACCGCCATCGTCGAGAACGACAGGATGGAGCCGATCATCCAGAGTGCGGCAAGTCCCGGCCGGTGGGTTTGAGGCATGCGCTTTTCTTCCAGCGGATAAGGCGCACGCGTGGCGCGGAGGGCGATTGAGGCACGAGGACAGCAGGTCCGGGCGACGTATGCCATCCCGGATGCCGCCCGCGCCCAATCAAAAGGATTCGGACCGGCAATGCAATCGGCAGCGCGGCTTCGAGCAACAGGGCTCACCGCCGTCACGACCTTTTAGGGGAGAGCCGCGATTTCAGGAAAGAATCCGGCCTGACACCGTTGCGCCGTGCTGATTGTGCGCTGCGCCTCATCCGGCTATCGTCCCGTCAAACCGGAGGGGGAGCGGACATGCATGTCTTGATCATTGGTGCGGCAGGCATGATCGGCCGCAAGCTGGCGGGGGCGATCTCTCGTTCGGGCAAGCTCGGAACGCGGCCGGTCGACAAGCTGAGTTTGATCGATGCCGTCACGCCGGAGAAGCCCGCTGGTTTTTCGGGCGCCGTCACCAGCCTGGCGCTCGATATTTCCGATCCGCATGCGGCGCCGCAGATGCTGGCGCACCGACCCGATGTGATTGTCCATCTCGCCGCCATCGTCTCGGGCGAGGCGGAGCAGGATTTCGACAAGGGTTACCGGATCAACCTGGATGGAACCCGCCATCTGTTTGACGCCGTGCGGCAGCTGTCGCTGACGAACGGCTATTGCCCGCGCCTCGTCTTCGCTTCCTCGATCGCGGTCTTCGGCGCGCCGATGCCGGATGCGATCGACGACGTTTTCCTGACCGCGCCGATGACCAGCTACGGCACCCAGAAGGCCATTGGCGAATTGTTGCTGCAGGACTACTCGCGCCGCGGTTTTTTCGACGGGCTGGCGATCCGGCTGCCGACCATCTGCATTCGCCCCGGCCTGCCCAACAAGGCGGCGTCGGGCTTCTTCTCGGGCATCCTGCGCGAGCCGCTGGCCGGCAAGCCAGCCGTGCTTCCGGTTCCCGATACAGTGCGCCACTGGCATGCCAGCCCGCGTGCGGCGGTGGATTTCCTGACCCGGGCCGCAACCATGGATCTGGGCCCTGTCGGGCATCGGCGGGTGCTCAACATGCCCGGGCTCTCGGCCACGGTTGCCGAGCAGATCGAGGCGCTTCGCCGCATCGCCGGAGACAGCGCGGTGGCGCTGATCCGGCATGAGCCCGATCCCGACATCATGCGCATCGTGTCGACCTGGCCCCGCGGGTTTGCCGCCGAGCGGGCGACTGCGCTTGGCTTCCGCGCCGAAAGTTCGTTCGACGAGATCATCCGCATCCACATCGAGGACGAGATGGGCGGCGCGCTCTGAGGCAGCCGCCGCCGGTCACGCCACCTGGGCGGTGACCTCGATCTCGATCAGCATTTCCGGGCGGATCAGCTGGCAGACGATCATGGTTGCTGCCGGATCGATGCCGCCCAGATGTTCGGCCAGGACAGGTGCGACCGCGTCGAAATGCTCGGGACTGGTGACATAGTAGCGAACCCGCACGATGTCGCTCAGGCCTGCGTCCAGCGCCGCAAGCGATGCGGCGATGGTCTTGAAGCAGTTGCGGGCCTGACCCGCCACATCGGCGGGCATCTCCATGGCGGCATAATCATAGCCGGTGGTGCCCGAGACATGGACGAACGGTCCCTGCCGCACGGCGCGGGAATAGGCCGCGGCCTTCTCGAAGGGCGAACCGGTCGAATGCTTGCGTCTGTCGCTCATCTGATCTCCCCGCTGTCGCCGTGCCTCAGCCGTGCGCCCAATCCATGTAGAGCTCGCGCGTGTTGCGCGCCACCGGACCCGCCTGCAGCTCCCGGTCCTCGATGCGGATGATCGGCACCACCTTGGAGTGATTGCCGGTCGAGAAGATCTCGTCGGCATCCATGAAATCGGCGACTGACAGCGATTTCTCCACCACCTCGGTTCCCGCTTCGCGCAACAGCCGGATCGCGCGCGACCGGGTGATGCCCGACAGGAAAGTACCGTTCGGCGCCGGCGTGAACACCACCCCGTCCTTGACCATGAAGATGTTGGAGGTGCCGGTTTCGGCGACATTGCCGAGCATGTCGAGCACCAGCGCATTGTCGAAGCCGCGCGATTTGGCCTCCATGATCGCCCGTCCGTTGTTGGGGTAGAGACACCCCGCCTTGGCGTTGGTCGGCGCGGTCTCGTAGGTCGGACGCCGGAACGGCGAGACAGAAACCGAAAATCCAGTCGACGCGATCATCGGGCTTTCGAACAGGCACAGGCAGAACCGGGTCGAGTCCGGATCGGCGGGCACCGACATGTAGCCGCCATGCTCGGCCCAGTACATCGGCTTGATGTAGACCGCGGTCTTGCCATCGAATTTCTTCAGGCCCTCGCGAGCCAGATCTTCAATGGCCTCGGCTTCCATGGTGGCGCGCATGCCCAGCGCATCCGCAGAGCGGTTGACCCGCTGGCAGTGCAGGTCGAGATCGGGCGCCACGCCATCAAACCAGCGGGCGCCGTCAAACACGGTCGATCCCAGCCACATGGCGTGGCTGACCGGGCCGATCAGCGGCGGATTGCCCTCGAGCCAGTCTCCGTCCACATAGGTCCAGGTCTTGGTGCGGGCTTGGGTGTTGACGGCCATGATGGTCTCCTGCGGGGTGTCGTCGGTTCGGGTTTGACAATCGGACGCCGCTGCCGCCGCCGTCAAGTCATGGTGCGACTTGAACACCCATGAAATATTGCAATAGCATGATCCTCGTGGTCTGACCGAAACAGATGGTTCCCATCTGTTTCGGTCAGACCACAAGCTATTGATCTGGTGGGGCGATTGTTCCAGACAGATGGGTACCATCTGTCTGGATCGCACCACAAGCGCTGCCTTGCCATGTCGGGAAACAAACGGGCGTGATAGGCAGTTGCTGCGTCGCTTTCGGCCACCTTTCAGTCCTCGCGCGATGTGAGGCGCAACTTGACTGTTGCACTGCAACATGAACATCTTGGGGTCCGGAAGAGGAGAATTTACCGATGGCCTACGCCGCCTATGTGTTTGATGCCTATGGAACCCTGTTCGATGTGCACGCGGCGGTGCGCCGTCATGCCGACGCCATCGGCCCCGACGGGCAGCAATTGTCGGACATCTGGCGGGCCAAGCAGCTTGAGTATTCCTGGACCCGGGCGCTGATGCGTGAATGGAAGGATTTCTGGGCGCTCACCGAAGAGGCGCTCGATCACGCGTTCGAGCGGGTGCCGAGCGCCGACAAGAGCCTGCGCGCCGATCTGCTCGATGCCTATTTCAAGCTCGACTGCTACAAGGAAGTGCCTGCTGTGCTCAAGGCGCTCAAGGCCACCGGCGCGCGGGTGGCGATCCTGTCGAATGGCTCCGTGGCGATGCTTGATTCCGCCGTCAGGAACGCGGCGCTGGATACGGTGATCGACGACGTCTTCTCGGTTGATGAGCTCAGGACCTTCAAGACCGACCCGGCGGTCTATGACATGGTCACCACCGCCTACCGGCTTTACCCCGATGCGGTGTCGTTCCAGTCGTCCAACCGCTGGGATGTCGCGGGCGCGCGAAAATTCGGTTTCCGGACAGTGTGGATCAACCGCGCGAAAATGCCCGACGAATACAAGGATCTGTCCCCGTCGCTGATCCTGCCGGATCTCAACGGCGTCGAGTAGGCGCCGACCGCGACAATCACGCCGGTTTCACGGCACTGTCATTGCAATCGCACCCACTGTGGCAAGTTCACCACAAGCCTGGCGCGCCATGGTCACAATCGGGCCGCAAAGCTCACTCGCGCGATGAGTCGATCCGGCTCGTTTTCATCATGTTAATGCCGATAGGGTATCTCGTTGATTCCCTGAGCTTAGGACCGCCTGCCTCATGACCCGACAAAAACAAGATATCTCGACATTGATCGGCGCCGCCGCCCATGGCCTTGAGGTCAAGACCCTTACGCGGCGCGGGTTTCTGGCGCTGGGGTCAGCGGCAACCGCGGCACTGGCCGGGTGCGCAGGGACGTCGACCAGGCAATTTGCTGCCGAGACCGCACCCATTTACCGCTCGCCGGACAACCGCGGTTCCGGAATGGGCCGGACGTCGCCCTATTATGACACCATGTATGCCGCCAAGCTCGACGAGCCGTTTCCGCTGCCGGCCATTCCCTATCATGAGATTGATCCGGCCTATCTGCGCCAGGAAGTGGCCGATCCGACCGGCGAGCGTCCCGGCACCATCGTGGTCAGCACGTCCGACCGCTTCCTCTATCTGGTCCGCGAAAACGGACGGGCCATGCGCTATGGCGTCGGTATCGGCCGCGACGGCTTTTCCTGGTCGGGCAGGGCCGTTGTGCAGTGGAAGCAGAAATGGCCGAAATGGACTCCGCCGACCGACATGATCGCGCGCCAGCCCGAACTCGAGCGCTGGTCGGCTGCAAATGGCGGCATGCCGCCCGGTCTGGACAATCCGCTCGGCGCCCGCGCGCTGTACATTTTCCAGAATGGCGAGGACACGCTCTACCGGGTGCACGGCAGCCCGGAATACAAGTCCATCGGCCAGGCGGTGTCGTCAGGCTGTGTCCGCCTGATCAACCAGGATATCTGCGATCTCTATGACCGGGTGCCGACGCGCACACCGATCCTTGTGATTTAAGACTGCTGCAGGTCAGAAGCCTTTCTTGATCGACCCCAGGATTCCCCGCACCAGAGCCCGGCCGAGCGAAGTGGCGGCCGAGCGCGCCACCGACTTGATCACGGCTTCGGTCACGGTCTGGCGCTGATAGCCCGGTCGCCGCGAGCGGCTTGAGGTCTTGCGGGTGGTGGTGCGGCGGTTGTCATCGTCGTCGTCATCATCCTTTTCGTAGCCGGGCAGGGTCCAGCGTCGGCCTTCGGGCGGCTTCCGGTCCGCTTCCTCTTCGCGGTGACGCTCCTCGTCTTCCGCCTTGGCGGCTTCCTCGGCGCGGCGCTTCAGCATCTCATAGGCGCTGTCGCGATCAAGATCGGCATCGTACTGCCCGGCGACGGGGCTCACCGCCATAACCTTCACCCTTTCAGGCTCGGTGATCGGTCCGAGCCGCGACGAGGGCGGCCGGACCAATGTGCGTTCGACCATCGACGGCACGCCCTTCGCGCCCAGCGTGGAGACCAGCGCCTCGCCGACGCCGAGCTGGGTGATCGCCTCGAAACAGTCGAAAGCCGGGTTTGGCCGGAAGGTTTCGGCGGCCACCTTCACCGCCTTCTGCTCGCGCGGCGTATAGGCGCGAAGCGCATGCTGGATGCGGTTGCCCAGTTGCGACAGCACGGTCTCGGGCACATCCAGCGGGTTCTGGGTGACGAAGTAGACGCCAACCCCCTTCGAGCGGATCAGCCGGACCACCTGCTCGACCCGGTCGATCAGGATCTTCGGCGCCTCGTTGAACAAGAGATGCGCCTCGTCGAAAAAGAACACCAGACGCGGCTTGTCGGGATCGCCGACCTCAGGCAGTTCCTCGAACAGTTCGGACAGGAGCCACAGCAGGAACGTGCCGTAAAGCCTGGGGTTCATCATCAATTTGTCGGCCGCCAGCACCGAGATCGCGCCGCGCCCGTCATTGGTGGTACGCATGATGTCGGCGATCTTGAGCGCCGGCTCGCCGAAGAAGTTTTCCGCCCCCTGCTGCTCGAGCACCAGCAATCCGCGCTGGATCGTGGCGAGCGACTGCTTGGTGATGTTGCCGTACAGGGCCGACAGTTTCTCGGTCTCGCCCGCCATATGCGACAGAAGCGCGCGCAGATCCTTCATGTCGAGCAGCGGCAGCCCGTTTTCGTCGGCCAGCTTGAAGGCGATGTTGAGCACGCCTTCCTGGGCATCAGACATGTCCATCAGCCGCGCCAGCAGAAGCGGGCCCATCTCCGAAATGGTGGTGCGGACACGGTGGCCCTTCTCGCCGAACAGATCCCAGAAGATCACCGGGAATTCCTGGAAATCGTAGGGGTCGAGCCCGATGGTCCTGGCGCGCTTCTCGAGGAAATCCTTGTGCTCGCCCATCATGGCGATGCCGGAGAGATCGCCCTTGACGTCGGCGCAGAACACCGGGACGCCGGCATTGGAGAAGCTCTCGGCCAGGATCTGCAGCGTCACGGTCTTGCCGGTGCCGGTGGCGCCGGTGATCAGCCCGTGCCGGTTGGCGTATTTCAGATCGAGGTATTCGCCCTTGTTGATGCTGTCGTCGGGATTGCGGCTTGTGCCGACATAAAGCTTGCCTTCTTCGAGCATATCGTCCTCGTGCTGCGCCGGTCGCGGCTTTCGCTGTCGCATGCGCCACGCGCAGGCTTGGTTGATCACTTATAGGCAAGCCACGCCGCCGGAACAATGCTTTGATGTCAGCGCAGTCCGGCCCGCATGCTATGCCGCGCCAGCCTCGGGAAAGCTTGTCCACCTAGGGTTCTCCAGCAGATTGTCAGGGGAAAAACGGGCACCATGGAGCATGGGGCGACAGCAAAGCCTGAAAGCACACGCCGGTTGCCAAGCCTGGCGGGCGGGCCGGCCTGTGTCCTGCAGGCAGTCTGGCCAATTCCGGGAGCTGTTGCATGAAGGTTGTCATTCTCGCCGGCGGCCTCGGCTCGCGGCTGTCCGAAGAGACCCATCTCAAACCCAAGCCCATGGTGGAAATCGGCGGGCGGCCGATCCTGTGGCACATCATGAAACTCTATCACGGCCACGGCCTGCGCGATTTCATCATCTGCTGCGGTTTCCGGGGCTATGTGATCAAAGAGTATTTCGCCAATTACGCGTTGCACTCGTCGGACATGACCTTCGACATGTCGGACAACACCGTGCATTTCCACCGCCAGAGCGCCGAGGACTGGCGGGTCACGCTGGTCGATACCGGCGAGACCACGCTGACCGGCGGCCGACTGAAGCGTGTTGCGTCCTATCTTGAGGGCGAAGAGAGTTTCTGCTTCACCTATGGTGATGGACTGTCGAATGTCGACATCTCCGCAACCATCGAATTTCACAAGTCCCATGGCCGCCTGGCGACGGTGACCGCGGTGCGCCCGCCTGCGCGCTTTGGCGCTCTCAAGCTGGCCGGAGACGAAGTGCAGGGATTTATCGAGAAGCCCGAAGGCGAGGGCGGGTTCATCAATGGCGGCTTTTTCGTCCTGTCCCATCCGGTGCTCGAGCGGATCGCAGGCGACAGCACCAGTTTCGAAGGCGAACCGCTGGCGGAACTCGCCCGGGACGGCGAACTCCGTGCGTTCTTCCATCGCGGCTTCTGGCAGCCGATGGACACGCTGCGCGACAAGACCATGCTCGAATCGCTCTGGACCGAAGGAGCGGCGCCTTGGAAGAGCTGGTGAGCCAGCCCCTTTCGCACCGGGGATTTCGACGTGGCGACATGGCGCCTTTGTCCGGCCATAACGGTTTGAGAATCTCGTTGCTTGTGCAAGGGAGAACTGCTCGCGCGGCAGATCATTGCGCGTCTCCTGATGTCTTCAAAACGGCTACGACCGAGAATTCGGCATGAGTGCGTCCCCTTTTAACCTGACCCCGCTGATGCCGGAGCTGCCGGCCGGCCCGATGCTGGTCCGCCGCATGCCGCGTGTCGATGATCGCGGCGCCTTTGCCCGGATCTTCTGTGCCGAAGCGCTGGCGGAGATCGGCTGGCCGGGTCCGGTCGCCCAGATCAATCACAGCCGCACGGTACGACGCGGCACCGTGCGCGGCCTGCACTTCCAGCTCCCGCCTCACGCCGAGGCCAAACTCGTGGTATGCATTCGCGGCGCGGTCTTGGATGTCGCCGTTGATATCCGCCCGGACAGTCCGGCACGTTATGCCCATGCTGCAACCGAACTGTCGGCGGAAACCGCGACCGCGATGTACGTGCCCGAGGGTTTTGCCCACGGGTTCCAGGCGCTCAGCGACGATGTCGAGCTGATCTATGTCCATTCGGCGCCCTACATGGCAGAAGCCGAGGCCGGGCTCAGGCATGATGATCCGAGGCTCGGGATCGCCTGGCCATTGCCCGTCACGGGGATGTCCGCGCGCGACGCATCTTTTCCGTTGATTGAGAGTGTGGGTTCATGATGCAGTGCAGACATTGCGGGGGTTCGGATTTCGCGCCGTTCCTCGATCTGGGGATGGCGCCGCCCTCCAATTCATATCTTAAGGCCGAGGATCTTTCCGGTGAAGAAAAACGCTATCCGCTGGTCATCCGCACCTGCACCGCGTGCTGGCTGACCCAGACCGAGGACTTTGCCGACCGGGAGGAATTCTTCTCCGGCGACTACGCCTATTTCTCCTCGTTCTCGAAGACCTGGCTCGACCACGCCAAGGCCTATGTCACGGACATGCGCGCCCGGTTCGGCCTCACCGAGGCGAGCCTGGTGGCGGAGATCGCCGCCAATGACGGCTATCTTTTGCAATATGTCCAGGCGCTGGGCATCCCCTGCTACGGTGTCGAGCCGACCCATGGCACGGCCGAAGCCGCCCGCGCCAGGGGCATCGACATTGTCGAGGATTTCTTCGGCCGTGACCTGGCCGCGAGGCTCGCGGCAGAGGGGCGGCAGGCCGATCTCATCGCCGCTAACAATGTTCTGGCCCATGTGCCCGACATCAATGATTTTGTCGCAGGCTTTGCCGGCCTGCTCAAGCCCGCGGGCGTGGCGACCTTCGAGTTTCCGCATGTGCTTGAGATGGTGCGCGGCAACCAGTTCGACACCGCCTATCACGAGCATTACTCCTACCTGTCGCTGCTGGCGGTCGAGCGCATCTTCGCTGAGAACGGGCTGACCGTGTTCGATGTCGGCGTCACGCCGCATCATGGCGGCAGCCTCAGGGTCTATGCCTGCCGCGCCGATCATCGGGCGCATGCCGTCACGCCGGCGGTGGCCGCCATGCTTGCGACCGAGCGCGAGGCAGGGCTTGAAGGCGCGGCATTCTACGCCGGCTTCCAGGCCAGCGCGGAAGCGGCGCGGGACGCGTTTCGCGTGTTTCTCGTCGAAGCCCGCGGGGCGGGTCTCAAGGTCGCCGCCTACGGCGCCGCGGCCAAGGGCAATACGCTCCTGAATTTCGCAGGCGCGACAGCGCGCGACATTGCCTTCGTCGTTGACCGGAACCCGGCCAAGCAGGGGCGCTTCATGCCCGGCTCGCAGATTCCGATCGTGGGCGAGGACCGGCTCCTCTTGGAGCAACCAGACAGGGTGGTGATCTTGCCATGGAATATCGAGACAGAAATCAGGACCCAGCTTTCCTATATCAGAGACTGGGGTGGACAGTTCGTGACTGCGATTCCGATGCTGGCGATCCGGAAATGACCAGGCAGGTCATCATCGAACTGACTGATAAATCCGCCGAACCGGCCACGCCGCAGCCAAAGACGCCCGACGCCTGAGATCCGCCAGACAGAAGCAAATCAACCGGCTTTGAGCAGCCTGGTGATCACGCCGGCAACGCGCGCCTGGGCCTGCTCATCCATGTCGTGATAGCTCGGCAGGTTGATGGCGCGGCCCGCAACGTCATGGGCATTCGCATTCTCAGGGCGCGCGTCAAACATCGGCAGCTCCGACAGCGGCCAGAAGAACACCCGCGCATCGATATTGGCGTCCGCGAACGCGCCCATCAGGATTTCGCGCGTGACCCCGGTCTCCCGCTCGAACACCGCCGTCGGCATCCAGTAGCCGTTGGTCACACCCTCGGGCTCGGCGTTGAGCGCGATGCCATCATGGCCCGACAGCAAATCGCGATAGCGCGCCATGATCTGCCGCTTGCCGTCGATCAGCTCGTCGATCCGCTCGACCTGGGCGCAGCCGATGGCGGCCGAGACATTGGCCATCTTGAACTTGTAGCCGGTCACGGTGGGGAAGAACTGACGCGGTTCGCTCGGGTCGCGGCCATGATTGGACAGCGTCGTCACCCGCGCAAACAGGTCCGGGTCGTTGGTCACGAACATGCCGCCTTCGCCGGTGGTCATGGTCTTGGTGCCGTGAAACGAGAACGTGGCGAACGCGCCCATCGATCCGGCCCGCCTGGTCCCCCAGGCCGAGCCGATGGCTTCCGCCGCGTCCTCGATCACCGCGACGCCGTGGCGGGCGCCGATGGCGAGCAGCCGGTCCATGTCGCACATCGATCCATAGAGATGCACGGCGATGATCGCCTTCGTCTTCGGCGTGATGGCGGCTTCCACTAACGCCGGATCGAGGCACCAGGTGTCTTCGAGAATGTCGACCAGAACCGGCGTGGCGCCGAGATGGACGACCGGGGCCACCGAGGCGATCCAGTTGCTGTCGGCCAGGATCACCTCGTCGCCCGGCCCGACGCCAAGTGCTGCCAGTCCCAGATGCAGCGCACCGGTGCAGCTCGAGGTGGCAATGGCGTGGGCGACACCGAGATGGGCGGCGAAATCGCGTTCCAGCCGGTGAAGGTAATCATAGCACTGCGCGCCCCAGCCGTTGCGTGCCGCATCGGTCGCATACGCGACTTCAAGCTCGGTGATCGAGGGTTTGGTGTAGGCGATGCGCTCGGTCATGGATGGTTTCCAGCGTAAGATCTGTCCAGTGTCTAGCGCGCTGAACCTGCGCGGAGATTGCGCCGAATGCTGAAAAATCCGGTTGGCGGCGCATCGCGTTTTCTGGCAAGAGGAATTCGGTTGAAAACAAGGGGACCCAGATGCGCACGGTTTATGTCAACGGAGAGTACCTGCCGGAAAACGAGGCCAAGGTCTCGGTGTTTGATCGCGGGTTCCTGTTTGGCGACGGGATTTACGAGGTCGCCTCGGTGCTCGGCGGCAAGCTGATCGATTTTCCCGCCCACATGGCGCGCCTGCATCGGTCTGCAAACGAACTCGGCATGCGCTTTACCGTCAGCGATGACGATCTGCTGGCGATCCACCGCGAGCTCGTGAGCCGCAACGCGCTGGAAGAAGGCGTCGTCTATCTGCAGATGACCCGTGGCGCGATCGATCGCGACTTCATGTTCGACACCGGAAAACTGACGCCGACGCTGGTGCTGTTCACCCAGAGCCGTCCGTTGATCGACACGGCGACGGCCAGGAACGGCATGAAGATCGTCTCGATCCCGGATCTGCGCTGGGGCCGCTGCGACATCAAGACGGTGCAGCTGCTCTATCCCTCGCTCGGCAAGATGGAAGCCAAGTCCCGCGGCGCCGACGATGCCTGGATGGTCCGCGACGGCATGGTCACCGAAGGCACGTCCAACAATGCGTTTATCGTCACCAGGGAGGGCGCCATCGTCACGCGGCCCCTGTCGCATTCGATCCTGCCCGGCATCACCCGTGCGGCGCTGATGGCCTATGCGGCAGCGAACGGAACCCGCATCGAGGAGCGCGAATTCTCCATCGACGAGGCCCGGAACGCGGCCGAAGCCTTCATCACCTCGGCGTCGGTGTTCGTCGGCCCGGTGATCTCGATCGATGGCGTCGAGCTTTCGGGCGGCAAGCCAGGCCCGGTGACGCTGGGGCTCAGAAAGACCTATCTCGAGGAAAGCCTCAAGCGCGCGCTGTGACCGGCCGGGCCAGCGCGGCCCGGCTCTTGGGGCAGATCAGACGGATTTGATCGCGCCGCCGTCGCAGCGGATCATCGAGCCGTTGATGTAGCTCGCCCGCGCGCTGACCAGGAAGGCGGCGGCAGCGGCAAATTCGTCCACCGCGCCATAGCGCCCGACCGGGATCTGCGCCCGCGCCGCATTGGCGACCTCGTCCAGGCTCTTGCCGGAGCGCTTGGCGTTGGCGGCGTCGAGCTCCTTCAGACGGTCGGTCTCGATCCGGCCGGGCAGCAGCATGTTGAAGGTCACGCCATCGCCCGCCGTCTCGTTGGCCATCGATTTCGACCAGCCGACCAGCGTTGCCCGAAGCGCGTTGGACAGTCCCAGATTGGGGATCGGCTGGATCACCCCGGAGGACGCGATGGTCAGCACCCGGCCCCAGCCGCGCTGGCGCATGCCCGGCAGGAACCGCGCGGTCACGTCCATCACGCTCAGCACCATGATCTCGAACTGGCGGTGGACGACTGTGAGGTCGGCCTCGCTCATCAGGCCGGCAGGCGGGCCGCCGGTGTTGTTGACCAAGATGTCGAGATCGCCGAACTCCTTGCTGACCCTCTCCTGCAGCAGCGCCGGCGTGGCCTTGTCGGAGAGATCGCAGACCACAAAGCGCGCGGAGCCTGCGCCGCGGGCGGTGATGGCCTTGGCGGCCGCCTCCAGCCGGTCGCCATCGCGTCCGGTGATCATCACGTCGGCGCCTTCCGCTGCGATCGCCTCGGCCACGCCGAGGCCCAGCCCGCGCGATGAGGCCAGCACCAGTGCCCGTTTTCCTGTCAGTCCAAGATCCATGATATCTTTCCTTGCTGTTCGAATGCCTGCTAAAGCATTGCCCATACGTCGCCGTCCGGGCGTCAAAGGTCAACCCGTCAGAACGTGATTCGGAGCGGAGCGGAAGGAACAGCACAATGGTCGACATCACCATCCCCAGGCCCGATGACTGGCACTTGCATCTGCGCGACGGCGCCATGCTCGAAGGCGTGCTGCCCTATTCGGCCCGCGATTTCGCGCGCGCCATCATCATGCCCAATCTCGTCCCGCCGGTGGTGACGGCCAAAGATGCGCAGGCCTATCGCGACCGCATCATCGCGGCATTGCCCGCGGATCTCGATTTCACGCCGCTGATGACGCTCTATCTGACCGAGGGAACCGACCCCGCAGATGTCGCGAGCGCCCACGCCTCGGGCCTGGTGACTGCTGTGAAGCTTTATCCGGCGGGCGCCACTACCAATTCCCATTCCGGCGTGCGCGATCTCAATAAGGTGATGCCGGTGCTGGAAAAGATGGCCCAGATCGGCATGCCGCTCTGCATCCATGGTGAAGTCACCGATCCGGCGGTCGATATCTTCGACCGCGAGGCGGTGTTCATCGAGACCGTGCTCGATCCGCTGCGCCGTCGCGTGCCGGAGCTCAGGATCACGCTGGAGCATGTCACCACATCCGACGGCGTTGATTATGTCATGGGAACGGACGCCAATCTGGCCGCCAGCATCACCACCCATCATCTGATGATCAACCGCAACGCCATTCTCGCAGGCGGCATCAAGCCGCATTACTACTGCCTCCCGGTGGCCAAGCGCGAAAGCCATCGCCTGGCGCTGCGCAAGGCCGCGACCTCGGGCGACAGGCGGTTTTTCCTCGGCACCGATTCCGCCCCGCATGTCGATCCCTTGAAGGAATGCGCCTGCGGCTGTGCCGGCATTTTCACCGCGATCAACACATTGTCCTGCCTCGCCCATGTGTTTGAAGAGGAAAATGTGCTCGACAAATTGGCCGCGTTCACGAGCCTCAACGGGCCAGCCTGGTACGGGCTCCCGGTCAATGAAGAGACGGTGACGCTGGTCAAGCGCGAGACGCCGGTCCACTGGCCCGACAAGATTTTCACCGGCGACGGGCCGGTCACCGTGTTCGACCCGCTTTTGCCCATCCACTGGGAAATTGCCTGATAGCCTTTCAAGGCTGGGGGGAAGCTGGTATTCGGATCGCCGATAGTTTGAGCTTGGGGGCGCTGCCGATGTTTGCCAACACTTTTCCCGACAAGGCGAAGATCGCCGAGATCGTCGCCGGCCAGCTCCTGGAAATCAAGGCAGTGCACTTCAACGCGAGCGAACCCTACAAGCTCGCCTCGGGCATGATGAGCCCGGTCTATATCGATTGCCGCAAACTGATCTCCTATCCGCGCATCCGCTCGGCGGTGATGGACTTTGCCGCCGCCACCATCCTGACCGAAGCCGGCTTCGAGCAATTCGATTGCATCGCCGGCGGCGAGACCGCCGGCATTCCCTTCGCGGCGTTCCTCGCCGAACGCCTCGGCCTGCCAATGATCTATGTCCGCAAGAAGCCCAAGGGCCATGGCCGCAACGCCCAGATCGAGGGCGAATTGCCGGAAGGCTCGCGGGTGCTGGTGATCGAGGACCTGACCACGGCCGGCGGCTCGATGTTCACCTTCATCGACGCGATCCGCGAGGCCGGCTGCACGGTCGATCACGGCATCGCATTGTTTTACTACGGCATTTTCGCAGAAGCCGAGAGCCGCTTCGCCAGCGGCAAGGTGCGGCTTCATTATCTCGCGACCTGGCGCGACGTGCTGGCCGCGGCAACCAGGAAGCAGGCCTTTGACCCGGCGACGCTGGCGTCAGTTGAGGCGTTCCTCGATGCGCCGCTGAAATGGTCCGGCGACCATGGCGGTGTCTCCGAGCTTCCGGGACAATAGCACAGGCGCGGCCATTCTGGCCGGCGAGGGGAGGAGACGGCGATGATCATCTGTTGCGGGGAAGCCCTCATCGACATGCTGCCGCGCACCACGACGGCAGATGAAGACGCGTTCGCGCCCTATGCCGGCGGTGCGGTGTTCAATACGGCGATCGCACTCGGGCGGCTGGGCCTGCCCACCGGCTTCTTCACCGGGCTTTCAAGCGACATGTTCGGCGACGTGCTGCGTGATGTTCTTACCCAAAGTGGCGTCGATCATAGTCATTGCGCAACGCTGGACCTGCACACAACTCTCGCCTTCGTGCGGCTGGTGAACGGCCAGGCGAGCTACGCCTTCTTTGACGAGAACACCGCAGGCCGGATGATCACCGAGGCACATCTGCCGGTTTTCAGCGCCGACGTCGAGGCCCTGCATTTCGGTGCGATCAGCCTGATACCCGATCCGTGCGGCGCGACTTACGAAAGCCTGATGCGGCGGGAAAGTGCGGAGCGCGTCATCTCGCTCGATCCGAACATCCGTCCGGGCTTCATTCCCGATCCGGCCAGGCACCGGGCGCGGATCGACCGGATGATCGCCATGAGCGATATCCTCAAGATGTCGGACGAGGATCTGGAATGGTTCGGCATGGCTGACATGGAAACCGCCGCCAAGGCCTGGCTCGATGACGGCCCCAGCCTGGTGGTGTTCACCCGCGGACCAAGGGGCGCGGTCGGGTTCACCAGGGATCACCGGGTCGAGGTTGACGGCGAGAAGGTCACTGTCGCAGATACCGTGGGTGCCGGAGACACGTTCAACGCCGGCATCCTGGCTTCCCTCAGGCGCGATGGCGCCTTGAGCAAGCCGGCGATCAGATCGCTCTCGGTGGACCAGATCGGCAATGCGCTCAGCCTTGGCGCCAGGGCCGCCGCCGTCACCGTGTCCCGGCCCGGCGCCAATCCGCCCTGGGCCAGCGAGATCAGTTTCTGATCAGTCCGTTCTGCGCATGCCGCGAATAATGTTGGCCAGCATCAGCGTCGAAGAATCATGGTCGCCGCCTTGGCTCTCGCCCTTGACCACCGGCAAAAGCGCGGTTGCCAGCTCCTTGCCCAGTTCCACGCCCCACTGGTCGAACGCGTTGATGCCGAAGATCTGCGCCTCGACGAAGACCCGGTGCTCATAGAGCGCGATCAGCCGCCCGAGCGAGAAGGGGGTGAGCTTGTCATGCACCAGCGTGATCGACGGCCGGTTGCCGGGAAATGTCTTGTGCGGCGCGAGCCGATCGGCTTCCGCTTCCGACGCGCCGCCGGCAAGCAATTGCGCGCGGGCCTCGTCGGTGCTGCGGCCGCGCATCAAGGCTTCCGATTGCGCCAGGCAATTGGCGATCAGCAGCTGATGCTGATGCGCGAGTTCCGGCTCGTGACCATTGGCTGCGATGATGAACTCGACCGGGATGACATCGGTGCCCTGGTGCAGCAGCTGGAAGAAGGCGTGCTGGCCGTTGGTGCCCGGCTCGCCCCAGACGACCGGTCCCGTTGCCGTCGAAAGCGGTTCGCCGTCGATGCCGACAGACTTGCCGTTTGATTCCATGTCAAGTTGCTGCAGATAGGCCGGGAAGCGTGACAGCCGCTGCTCGTAGGGAATGATCGCCCGGCTCGGGTAGCCGCAGACCAGCCTGTGCCAGATGCCGAGCAGGCCCAGCATCATCGGCAGGTTCTCGGTGACCGGTGCCGTCTTGAAATGCTCGTCCATGGCGCGCGCGCCGGCCAGGAACTCGCCGAATGCCTCGCGCCCGATGGCGATCATCAGCGGCAGTCCGATGGCTGACCAGAGCGAATAGCGGCCGCCGACCCAGTCCCAGAACCCGAAAACGCGGGTCTCGTCGAGACCGAACTTGCCGACCTTGTCGAGTGCGGTGGAGACGGCGGCGAAATGGCTCGCGACGGCCTCTTCGCCGAGCCTGGAGACGATGAAGTCCCGCGCCGTCGCCGCATTGGTCATGGTCTCGATCGTGGTGAAGGTTTTTGAGGCGACGATGATCAGCGTCCTCTCCGGATCGAGGCCGGACAGCGTGTCGGCGATATGCGCGCCGTCGACATTGGAGACAAAGTGCAAGCGCGGCCCGTCATGACAGGGCGCAAGCGCCAGCGTCGCCATCACCGGCCCAAGGTCCGAGCCGCCGATGCCGATATTGACGACATCGGTGAAGGCCTTGCCGGTGGCGCCGCGGATCGCGCCGTCGCGGATCCCGTCCGAGAACGCGCCCATGGCGCCGAGCACCGCATGCACGCCCGGCACAATGTTCTCGCCATCGACACGGATGACGGCGTCGGGTGCGGCGCGAAGGGCGGTGTGCAGCACCGCCCGGTCTTCGGTCGAATTGATCGCCTCGCCCGCAAGCATCCGGTCGCGATTTGCTTCGACAGCCGCCGCGGTGGCAAGCTCGCCGAGCAGCGCGAGGGTCTCTTCAGTGATCGCGCATTTGGAAAAATCCATCCGCAGGTCGTCAAGCCCGATGGTAAAGCGGCGCGCGCGGTCGGGATCGGATTGAAAGGCCGCGCGCAGGCTGCTGACGGCACCGCTGTCGCGATGGGATTTAAGGCGGGACAGAACCGGATCGACGGGTTTCGACAAGGGGCGGGCCTCCATGTTGGGTTGCCCACCTATGCGGCGAGGGCCGCGGAAAATCAAGTTTTCCGCGGCCCTCCTGTATCCTCGTCAGGTGTCTGACCGGTCAGGTGCGGCGAGGGCTGGACGCCCGCGCTGCAGCCCGCACCCGTTACATGTCGCGCAATTCGCGGCGCAGGATCTTGCCGACATTGGTCTTTGGCAGGTCGTCCTTGAACACCACGACCTTGGGCCGCTTGTAGTTGGTGAGCCCCGTGGCGCAATGCGCTTTCACATCGGCCTCGGTGAGGTTCGGGTCCTTGCGGACGATGAACAGCTTCACCGCTTCGCCGGAATTCTCGTCCGGAATGGCAATTGCGGCGGCTTCGGCAATGCCGGGATGCGCCACGGCCACCTCTTCGACCTCATTGGGATAGACGTTGAAGCCCGAGACCAGGATCATGTCCTTCTTGCGATCGACGATCTTGGTGTAGCCCTTGTCGTCCATGAAGCCCATGTCGCCCGAGCGGAAATAGCCGTCATCGGTCATCACGTTCCTGGTTTCGTCGTCGCGGTTCCAGTAGCCCACCATCACCTGCGGACCCTTGATGCAGATCTCGCCGACTTCGCCAAGCGGCACGGCCTTGCCGTCCTCGTCACGGATGTCGATGAAGGTCGAGGGCAGCGGCAGGCCGATGGTGCCGGTGAAATCGGTGGCGTCGAACCGGTTGGCCGTGGCCACCGGCGATGTTTCGGACAGGCCGTAGCCCTCGGAAATCACGCAGCCGGTCAGTTGCTTCCAGCGTTCGGCCACCGGCCGCTGCACCGCCATTCCGCCACCAAGGGTGAGAAGCAGCGGCTTGAAGTTGAGGCTCTTGAAATCGTCATTGTTCAGAAGCGCATTGAACAGCGTGTTGAGGCCGGGGAAGACGTTGAACTCGATCTTCTTGAGCTCCTTGACGAAGCCCGGAATGTCGCGCGGGTTGGGGATGAGGATGTTGTGCGCGCCCTGCTGCATGCCCATCAGCGCGTTCACGGTGAGCGCGAAGATGTGATAGAGCGGCAGCGCGCAGACATAGACCAGGACTTCGGGCTTGGGCTTGTTGATGAACGCGGCCTTGAGCCAGAGGTCGTTCTGCGCGGCATTGGACAAGACGTTGGCATGCGACAGCGTCGCGCCCTTGGAGACGCCGGTGGTGCCGCCGGTATATTGCAGGAAGGCCACGTCCTCGGGTTTAATGGCGGCGGGCTTGAGAGACTTGCCTTCGCCTGCGGCCAGCGCCGTCTTGAAGCTGACATGGCCGGGAAGTGACCAGGCCGGCACCATCTTCTTGACCTTGCGGACGACGAAATTGACGATATGGCCCTTCAGCCCGAGAAGATCGCCCATCGTCGCCACGCAGACATGCTTGACGTCGGTGCGGGCGATGACCTGCTCGAGGGTGACGGCGAAGTTCTCGAGGATGATGATCGCCTTGGCGCCCGAATCCTTGAGCTGGTGTTCGAGTTCGCGCGGGGTGTAGAGCGGATTGACATTGACCACCGCGTAGCCCGCGCGCAGCACCGCGGCCATCGCCACCGGCATTTGCAGCACATTCGGCATCATCAGCGCCACCCGGTCGCCCTTCTCCAGCCCGAGGGATTGCAGCCAGGCGCCGATCTTCGTGGAAAGCTGTTCCATCTCGCCATAGGTGATGGTCTTGCCCATGCAGGTGAAGGCCGGACGGCTGGCATATTGCTTGAAGGAATCGTCGATCAGCGCCGCTACCGACGGATAGGGCAGCGCGGCAATGTCGGCCGGCGTATTGGGCGGATAGGATTTGAGCCAGATGCGGTCGTCGGCAGCAGTGTTTGTCATGGTGTTCACTCCCTCACATGTATGGACGCGGACGTGGTACCTTGGCGTGCCGCGGGGCTCCTCTTCCCTGCGTCCATCTTGATACAAGATTTAAAGCGACGCCGGTCCCGTTGCAATGCCTTCCTTTGACGTAAAGGTAACTTTTCGCGCCAAAAAACACAGCCAATCGAGCATGTTCGGACGTTTCGCGGTGATTTGAGCTCACGCGCGTCAAAGGGGCGCCATCTGACCTGTCCCGCGGACGGTCTTCCAGTTCAGCGCTTGACCGCCTCGAAACCGGCGCCGACGATCGCCTCGTCCAGGTCTCCGATCACGCCCTTGTCCTTGCCGGTATAGGGAAGCTCGGTCAGAATCCTGCGGATGACGTTGATCCGGGCCCGGCGCTTGTCATTGGCGCGCACCACGGTCCAGGGCGCATGGCTGGTGTGCGTTTCCTTGAGCATCAGGTCGCGCATCTCGGTGTAGTCATCCCATTTGGTGAGACTTGCGATGTCCATCGGCGACAGCTTCCAGGCCTTGAGCTTGCTGTGGCGGCGGTCATGAAACCGCTTCATCTGCATTTCGCGGCCGATATTGAGCCAGAACTTGAAGAAATAGATCCCTTCCTTCACCGGCATGCGCTCGAAAGACGGGGTTTCTTCCAGAAAATGCGCATGCTGCTCGGGTGTGCAGAACCCCATCACCGGTTCGACGCCGGCCCGGTTGTACCAGGAGCGGTCAAACAGGATGAATTCGCTGGACGTCGGAAAATGATCGACATAGCGCTGGTAGTACCATTGCCCGCGCTCGGTATCGGTGGGTTTGGGCAAGGCGACGATGCGCGCCGCCCGCGGGTTCATGTATTCCCGGGTCACGCCGATGGAACCGCCCTTGCCGGCGGCGTCGCGGCCCTCGAAGACCGAGATGATGCGCTTGCCGGTTTCCCCGAGCCAGGACTGGACCTTGACCAGTTCGACCTGCAGCGCCTCGAGCGTCTCCTCATACTCGTCCTTGTCGAGTTTCTTCTCGTAGGGATAGCCGTCCGAGGAAAAGGCCTCGTCCTTCACCCAATCCGGCAGTTTCGGATCATCGATGTCGAAAATCCGCTGCTTGCCGTCGATCATCAACTCCACGGCGCTGCTGCTTTCCTGATTTTCCACGGGCGGTTCCTTTGTTCTATCGTCGCATTGAAAGAAGAAAGGGCCACATCGTCATTGTGATTTCAAGCAGTGCGGGTAAACAAGTTGCGAATTCAGCTTTGCACGACACCAAGGGCGTAACGGCAGATGACCGAAATCAGGCAGGACGCAGCGGCTGAACCGCACGCGGGGGACCGAATCGCTGCCCGGGCAAGGGCGCTCGTGCGGCCGCTCGGCGTCGGCCTTACGCTGGCTCTTGTCGCAGTTCCGGCGGGACTGGCGCCCTGGCAGGCGATTGCCGGCTATGGCGCCTTTGCCGCAGCCCTCTTGCTCTGGCCGTCCAGCCGTGAAGATGCCCGGGCGCGCGCGCGGGCCCGTGCCAGAAGCAGGGCCGCCAATGCGGTCCATCCGGATTTCGCGGTGATCGAGGCGCTGGATTTGCCGACAATCGTGTTTGACCGCGAAACCCAGGTTGTGCGCCAGAATTCGGCCGCCAGACTGCTTGTCGGCGACTACCCTGACCGTGCATCGCTGTCGGCGCGTATCAGGTCCCCCTCCATCCTCGAGCTTGTGGCGCGGGTGGTGGCGCGCGGCCTTCCCGAGAGCGTCGAACATTCGGAGCGGGTTCCCTCCGAACGCTGGCATGAAGTGCGCGTCGCGCCGGTCAATCCGGGCGCCGAGCCCGACAAGCGGCTTTATGTCCTGACCTACAGGGATCTGACCGAGGCCCGCCGCATGGACCGGATGCGGACGGATTTTGTCGCCAATGCCAGCCATGAGCTCAGAACGCCGCTCGCCTCGCTGATGGGCTTCATCGAGACCCTGCAGGGACCGGCGCGCAATGACGAGGCCGCGCGCACGCGGTTCTTCGGCATCATGCTCGAACAGGCGCAGCGCATGGCGCGGCTGATCGATGACCTTCTGTCGCTGTCGCGGCTCGAGATGCGGGCGCATGTGGCGCCCGAGGGCGAGGTCGATCTCGAGCGGGCGATCACCCATGTGGTCGACACCTTGAAACCTATGGCCAATGATCTGGGCGTGACGATCGAACTTGCCTTGCCGGAAGAGCCTGTCGTCGTTACCGGCGATGTCGATGAATTGATCCAGGTTTTCTCCAACCTGATCGAGAATGCCTGCAAGTACGGCCAGGCCGGCAAGCGCGTTCTGGTCACGGTGGCGGGCAGCGATGCCGACGGCACGCATGTGACAGTCCAGGATTTCGGCCCCGGCATAGCCAAGGAGCACGTTCCCCGTCTGACCGAGCGGTTTTACCGCGTCGATGTGGAGAGCAGCAGGACCAAGAAGGGAACCGGACTGGGGCTGGCGATCGTCAAGCACATCCTCGCCCGGCACCGCGCCAGACTGGTGATCAGGTCGGTTCCCGGGGAGGGATCGGCCTTCACTGTCAAATTCAGCCCTGCCAAACCTTCAAAATCCACAGTAAGGCGAGAAATATATCAATAAAAACAATAGGATAAAATGTCATAAAACAGTGATGTTATTGTCATAAAACGGAATCCCAAGGGCCCTAGAAAGGGTCAGCCTTAGATGGCTAACACCAAGGTCCCGAGAGGGGACTTTGCCACCCTGACCCATGACGGGAGATTCTCTATGAACAAACTCAAATTCGCCATTGCGGCACTCGTGGCCTCGACTGCCTTCGCTGGCGTCGCTGTCGCCCGCGACCAGATCAGCATCGTTGGCTCGTCCACCGTGTTCCCCTATACCCAGGCCGTAGCCGAGCAGTTCTCCAACAACACCGGCTCGCCTTCGCCGATCGTCGAATCCACCGGCACCGGTGGCGGCATGCAGATCTTCTGCGGCGGCATCGGCGAAGGCCACCCCGACATTACCGGCGCATCGCGCGCCATGAAGACCTCCGAGTGGGAAGTCTGCGTCCAGAACGGCGTCACCGAAGTGACCGAAGCGCTGATCGGCTTTGACGGCCTTTCGCTGGCCGTGTCGCGGGCCAACGATTTCGCTTGGGATCTTTCGCTTGGCGAGATCTTCCTGGCCCTGGCCGCTCAGGTGCCGGTCGATGGCAAGTGGGCTGATAACCCTTACAAGAAGTGGTCGGAAATCGACGCCCGCCTGCCCGACACCGAAATCGTCGTGCTTGGACCTCCGCCCACATCCGGCACGCGCGACGCCTTTGTCGAACTGGCCATGCATGCCGGCTGCGAAGAGCTGGACTTTGTCAAGGACGGTGGTTTTGACGGTGACTGGATCGGCGAAAACTGCTCGCGCATGCGCTCGGACGGTCCTTTCGTCGAAGCTGGCGAAAACGACAACCTGATCGTGCAGCGTCTCAATTCCGATCCGAACGCACTCGGCATCTTCGGCTACTCGTTCCTGTACGAGAACCTGGACAACCTGAAGGGCGTCAACATCGCTGGCGTCGAGCCGACCACCGACACCATTGCCGACAAGTCCTATCCGGTGTCGCGTCCGCTCTACTTCTACGTCAAGAACGCACATCGTGGCGTGATCCCCGGCCTGCAGGAGTTCGTCGAGGAATACATGTCCGAAGACGCACTGGCTCCCGGTGGTTACCTGTCCGAGCGTGGCCTTGTCTCGCTGAGCGATGATCGTCGCGCCAAGCTTCAGGAAGACGTCATCAACGCCGTCGCCATGGAAGCGAAGTAACAAAAAGCTGAGGGTGCGCATAAGCGTACCCTTTTGGCGCCCCCGCCTGAAATGGCGGGGGCGCCATCCATCGAGCCGCCAGGCACTCCCATGGAACCGACAGGCACTCCCATGACGCTCCTCGCCTTCCTTATCTTGTTCGTTGCCGTAGCGATCGGTTACACCATCAATCTGCGTGCCGCGCGCGCCATCCGCGCCGGCGGGACAAAGCCTCATTCGCTTGATGGATTTCACGGCGGTTATGCCGCCCTTGTCATTCTCGTGCCGACATTTTTCCTGATTATCTTTTGGATGCTGTTTCAGGGCGTTGTCATCAACTCGCTCGTCAAGGCCGGCCTGCCATCTGGCACCTTTGACGGATTGGGGACTGGCGAGATCCAGCTTATCATGGCTGAAATCAGGTCCATTGCGGGAGGTCGGGTTTTTGGCACGCCCGAGGACTGGAAGCTGGCAGCCGCCGACCGGCTGGTGGCGCTGCGTGCAACGTCATCATGGCTGTTGGTGGCTGTGACATTGGCAATGGTTGCCGTGCTCATTCTTCTTACACGCCGCACCGTCGCCGCAGACTTCCGCGCCCGCCACTGGGTCGAGCGGATCGTTCTTGTCCTTATGGTTGCCTGCGCCACGGTGGCGATCTTTGTCACCATCGGCATCGTCGGATCGCTGATGTTCGAGACTTTCCGCTTCTTCCAGATGGTTCCCTTCTGGGAATTCATTCTCGGCACGTCATGGGAGCCACAGATCCCGATCCGTGAGGATCAGATTGCCGCCGAAGGGGCATTTGGCATGTTGCCGGTGTTCCTCGGCACGCTGGTGATTGCCACCATCGCCATGGTCATTGCCACGCCTATCGGACTGTTCTCGGCCATCTACCTGCATGAATTCGCTTCGCCGCGTGTGCGAGCCGTCGTCAAGCCGGTTCTGGAAATCCTCTCCGGTGTGCCGACGGTTGTCTACGGCTTCTTCGCCATCCTCGTCATTGCCCCGGCGATCCGCTCATTCGGAGCGGACCTGGGCCTGCCGATCGCGCCCAACACCGCGCTCGCGGCGGGCAGTGTGATGGGGATCATGCTTGTTCCCTTCATCTCGTCCTTTGCCGATGATGCACTGGGAGCGGTGCCGCGCAGTCTGCGCGACGGCTCTCTTGCCGTGGGGGCCACGCCGGCCGAGACCGTGTCCAAGGTGCTGTTCCCGGCCGCCATTCCCGGCATCGTCGGTGGCATCCTGCTGGCCGTCAGCCGGGCCATCGGCGAGACCATGATCGTGGTGATGGCCGCAGGCCTGATCGCCAAGATGACCATCAACCCGCTTGACAGCGTCACCACCGTGACCGTGCAGATCGTGACCCTGCTGATCGGCGATACAGCTTTCGACAGTCCCAAGACCCTGGCTGCCTTTGCCCTGGGTATGGTGCTATTCCTGGTGACTCTGGTCATCAACATCTTCGCTCTGAGCATCGTGCGCAAGTATCGCGAAATCTACGACTAGGACCGCGCCATGACCGACCAAACCGTCTCTTCCGGCTCGTTCGACTGGACCAGCCCCGCCTTCAAGACCAACCTCAAGCGGCGCAAACGCAGCCAGTTGCGGCTCAAGCTGCTTGGCCTGACCGCGATCTCGATCGCCTTCCTGATGCTTGCCCTGCTGATCGGCTCACTGGTGTCCACCGGGTATCACGCCTTCACGCAGACGCACATCAAGATGGAAGTCTATCTTGACCCGCAGGAGATCGATCCGGAAAATCCCGACCGCGGCGGCTATCGGGATATCCTGACCGAGACGATGCGCACGCAGTTCCCCGAAGTGGCTGATGATCGCGCGGCGTTGCGCAGGTTGACCACCATGTTGTCCAACGGCGCGCAATTCACGATCCGCGACGCCGTTGTGGCGAACCCTGCGCTGATTGGCCAGACTGTCACCTTTGATGTACCGGTCTCGGACTCCTATGACCAGCTCAACAAGGGGCTGATCGACCGTGAGACGCCCGAGCAGTTCCGCCGGTTGAAAGACGACGAGATCGCCAATTTTGACCTGCTGCAGGACCGCGGCATGGTGACCAAACCG
Source organism: Hoeflea sp. (assembly GCA_019084245.1). GTDB lineage: Bacteria > Pseudomonadota > Alphaproteobacteria > Rhizobiales > Rhizobiaceae > Hoeflea. The sequence goes on along the minus strand of JAHRFE010000028.1, from coordinate 145,642 downwards.
CTGAACACGGCGCTGATCACCAATGCCGACTCCCGGTTTCCTGAGCTGGCGGGTCTGAAGGGGGCGATCATCGGATCGTTCTATGCGCTGCTGACCTGTTTCATTCTGTCTTTCCCCGTCGGCATCGGCGCGGCGATCTATCTTGAAGAATTCGCGCCCAAGAACAGGGTCTCGGATCTCATCGAGATCAACATCAACAATCTTGCGGCGGTGCCATCGGTTGTGTTCGGTCTGCTGGCGCTGGCGGTGTTTCTGGGCTGGTTCGGCATGCCGCGCTCGGCGCCTTTCGTCGGCGGCTTGACCCTGGCTCTGATGACCCTGCCCACCATCATCATCGCGACCAGGGCTGCCCTCAAGGCCGTGCCGCCCTCAATCCGCGAGGCTGCACTTGGGGTAGGGGCCTCCAAACAACAGGTCGTCTTCGGTCACGTTCTGCCGCTGGCCATGCCCGGCATCCTGACCGGCACGATCATCGGCCTGGCCCAGGCGCTCGGCGAAACCGCGCCGCTGCTGCTGATCGGGATGAACGCCTTCATTACCTCGGCGCCATCGACACCGTTCGACAGCGCCACCGCCTTGCCGACCCAGATCTTCATCTGGGCCGACAGCCCCGAGCGCGGGTTTGTCAGTCGCACCTCTGCCGCTATTCTGGTGCTGCTGACCTTCCTGATCACGATGAACGCCGTAGCCATCTATCTGCGCAGCAAGTTCGAGCGGAAATGGTAGGAAAAGGATAAAGGATATGAATATGCTCACCGATACGGCAATCGAGAAAAAAGTGTCTGCCATGACCAACGAGCCGAAAATCAAGATGCGCGGCGAGAATGTGGATGTTCGCTACGGCGAGAAGCAGGCCTTGTTCGGCGTCAACCTGGCGGTTCCCGAACACCAGGTGATCGCGCTCATCGGTCCCTCGGGCTGTGGCAAGTCGACCTTCCTGCGTTGCCTGAACCGCATGAACGACACGATCGATATCTGCAGGGTCACGGGCAACATCACGCTTGACGGTGATGACATCTATGATCCGAAGATCGATGTCGTCGAGTTGCGCGCGCGCGTCGGCATGGTGTTCCAGAAGCCCAATCCGTTCCCCAAGTCGATCTATGAGAACATCGCCTACGGTCCGCGCATCCATGGCCTGACCAAGTCCAAGGCCGAGCTCGACGAAGTGATCGAATCGAGCCTGCGCAAGGCCGCGATCTGGGACGAGGTCAAGGATCGTCTGCAGGAGCCGGGAACCGGCCTGTCCGGCGGACAGCAGCAGCGTCTTTGCATTGCCCGCGCCATCGCGGTGAGCCCGGAAGTGATCCTCATGGACGAGCCCTGCTCGGCGCTCGACCCGATCGCCACGGCCAAGGTCGAGGAACTGATCGACGAACTTCGCGTGAACTACACCATCGTCATCGTCACCCACTCGATGCAGCAGGCAGCCCGCGTGTCGCAGCGCACGGCGATGTTCCATCTGGGCAATCTGGTCGAGGAAGGCCCCACCGACAAGATGTTCACCAATCCGGACAACAAGCTGACCCAGGATTACATCACCGGTCGCTTCGGCTGATACGACCACCGCCCGGCATCGCGATTACAAGATTGAAGGATTGACTCATGCCCGAAGCCCATACCGTTACCTCCTATGATGACGAACTCCGCTTTCTTGTGCGCCGCCTGTCCGAAATGGGCGGCATCGCCGAGCGCATGGTTGCCGATGCCGTCGCCGCGCTGGTCAATGCCGATGCGGCGCTGGCCCAGCGGGTGATCTCGGAAGACCTGCTGCTCGACAATGGCGAGCGGGAGATCTACGACAAGGCGGTTCTAATCATCGCCAAGCGCCAGCCGATGGCTTCCGACCTGCGCGAGATCATCGGCTCGATCCGCATCGCCTCCGACCTGGAGCGCGTCGGCGACCTTGGCAAGAACATCGCCAAGCGGGTGATCGCGGTGCACACCATGGCGCAGCCGCGCAAGCTGGTGCGCGGTCTCGAGCACCTGGCCGAACTGGCGCTGACCCAGCTCAAGGAAGTGCTCGACGCCTTCGCCACGCGCTCGCCGGATCTGGCCAATTCGATCCGCGAACGCGATGAAGAGATCGATGCGATCTACACCTCGCTGTTCCGCGAGCTTCTCACCTACATGATGGAGGATCCGCGCAACATCACCGCGTGTACCCACCTTCTGTTCTGCGCCAAGAACATCGAGCGCATCGGCGATCACGCCACCAACATCGCCGAGACGGTCTATTATGTCGCCACCGGCGAGCAATTGGCGGCCGACCGTCCCAAGGACGACGAAACCGCGAGCATGATTGCACCGGCGCCCGGGTCGGCGTGATGGTGTTTTGGAGTGCATGACACATGGCGATGAGCCCGCGTATTACCGTTGTTGAAGATGAAGAAGCGCTCTCGGTGCTGCTTCGCTACAACCTCGAAGCTGAAGGCTATGACGTTGACACCGTGCTTCGTGGCGACGAGGCGGAAATCCGCCTGCAGGAACGCGTCCCGGATCTTCTGATCCTCGACTGGATGCTGCCAGGGATCTCCGGCATCGAGCTGTGCCGGCGGCTGCGCGCCCGACCCGAAACCGAGCGGCTGCCGATTATCATGCTGACGGCGCGTGGCGAGGAAAGCGAGCGCGTTCGCGGCCTGGCGACCGGCGCCGATGATTATGTCGTCAAGCCGTTCTCCACGCCCGAACTGCTGGCCCGTGTCCGGGCCATGCTGCGCCGGGCCCGGCCCGAGGTGATTTCCAGCCTGCTCAAGGTCGGCGACATCGAACTCGACCGCGAAACCCACCGGGTGCGCCGCCGTGGCCGCGACGTCAAACTGGGGCCGACGGAATTCCGGCTGCTCGAATATCTGATGAGTTCGCCGAGCCGGGTCTATTCGCGCGCGCAATTGCTCGACGGCGTCTGGGGCCACGACGTCTATGTCGACGAACGCACGGTCGACGTCCATGTCGGCCGGTTGCGCAAGGCCGTCAATCTTTCTGGCATGCGCGACATCATCCGCACCGTGCGCGGCGCCGGCTATTCGATCGAAAGCTGAGGCGGCTCAAGGCTAGAACATCTTAAAAAAGAAAGCCCGGATCGCTGCTCGATCCGGGCTTTGTCATTTCAATCGGGCTGTGCTCAGCGGGCGCGCTTGCGTTCGCTTGAGGGCTGGAAAGCCAGCTTGGCGTGGTAGCCGCAGTAGGGCGAGGCATCGCCGGAATCATTGCCGCAGAAGTGAAAGCCTTCCTGCAGCGGGTCGCCGATCGGCCATTTGCAGGTCCGCTCGGACAGTTCGATCAGCGTCAGGCGCCGTGAAATCGGCACGACCACATCTTCCAGCGGACGTGTGTCGAGATCTTCAGCCGCAACCACGTCGAGATCCTGCTTGAGCTGTGCGCCGCCGCTCGAGCGGCTGACCGTGCGGGTTGTCTGCGTTGCCGTGCGTCCGGCGTAATTGGGTGCGCGCGGGGCAGCTGTCGCGCGTTTGGTTCGCACCGATGCCTGGCCGCCGCTCTTGGCCCTGCCGGGAAGGTTGAGCCTGTGCACCTTGCCGATCACCGCATTGCGGCTGACGCCGCCCAATTGCGCAGCGATCTGGCTCGCACTGAGCCCGTCCGCCCAGAGTTTCTTGAGTCTTTCAACCCGTTCATCAGTCCAGTTCATGCCTTGCTCTCCCTGTACCCCGTCTCACGGGATGGCAGAATCCCTCACCGATGCTCCGGATGGCCGGAGCTGAAACACTCGGTTACTGTGAGGTGAATAGTGTTCGCCGCGAACCTCTATTTCATTCTCATAACCTAGTGGTCGCCAGACTCCGTGACAAGAGTCAGCCGAATCATGGTGATTCCTTTTCGTGGTTTTCCCCAACTTACGGGGGAAGTCCGGTTTCTCGCCGTGCCACTATCCAAGGATTGCCGGGTCAATATTGATAGGTGGCATCCTAGCGACCGAAAAACGGCGTGGATAAGGCGGTCAGCTTGTCTCATTGACAGGCAAGAGCGAAATGTAAATAGTGCCCTCGCCGCCCCGGAAAGGGCGGCATTTTGGTTTTCCGGCACAAGTCGCTGGGCGGGTAAACTGCAACCGGCAAATCTCGGTCTCGACGCCGATGTCTGGTTTTTTGGGGAGACGAGCGCCATGGCCGACGCCAAGCCGCTTTACGAGACTTATAATCGCGCTCCGATGGTGTTCGAGCGCGGCCATGGCGTGTGGCTGGAGACCCCGACAGGCGAACGCTATCTCGATTTCGCTGCGGGCATTGCGGTCAATTCGCTGGGCCACACCCATCCGCACCTGGTCGAGGCGCTTAAGGGGCAGGCTGAGAAATTGTGGCACCTGTCCAATGTGCACGAAATTCCTGATCAGACACGGTTGGCCAAACGGCTGACGGAGGTCACCTTCGCCGACAAGGTGTTTTTCACCAATTCCGGCGCCGAGGCGCTGGAATGCGCGATCAAGACCGCGCGGCGGCATTTCTATGTCAATGGACAACCCGGACGCTACCGCATCATCACCATCGAAGGCGCCTTTCACGGTCGCACGCTGGCGACCATCGCCGCCGGCGGGCAAGCCAAGTACCTCGAGGGCTTCGGGCCCAAGGTGGAAGGCTTCGATCAGGTGCCGTTCGGCGACCATGAGGCCTTGAAAGCAGCCATCACCGACGAAACCGCCGCGATCCTGGTGGAGCCGGTGCAGGGCGAGGGTGGCGTGCGTCCGCTGCCCAAGGACTGCATGCGCGGCCTGCGCGACCTCTGCGACGAACACGGCATCCTGCTGATCCTCGATGAGGTTCAGTCCGGCGTTGGCCGCACCGGCAAGCTGTTCGCCCATGAATGGGCGGGCATCACGCCGGACATCATGGCGGTCGCCAAGGGCATTGGCGGCGGCTTCCCGTTCGGGGCCTGCCTTGCCACGGCGGAGGCCGCCGACGGCATGACCGTCGGTACCCACGGCACCACCTATGGCGGCAATCCGCTGGCCATGGCTGTGGGCAATGCCGTGCTCGACGTGGTCCTCGAGGACGGGTTCCTGACCCATGTCAACGATATCGCCCTGGTGCTGAACCAGGGCCTGGCGTCGCTCAAGGACCGATACCCCGACCTGATCGACGAGATCCGCGGGATCGGCCTGATGCTCGGCATCAAATGTGCCAGGTCCAATGCCGATCTGGTCATGGCGATGCGCAACGAGCATCTGCTGGCGGTGCCCGCGGGTGACAATGTGGTGCGCCTGCTGCCGCCCCTGATCGTCAGCGCGGAAGAAGCCCGCGACGCCCTCTCCAGGATCGAGGCGGCGCTCGACATGCTGTCTCGCAAGGACAATTAACCGGACCGGATACCATGACACAGACAAAATCCGACGGCGCCAGCCATTTTCTCGATCTCTCTGCGGTGAGCGCCAGCGATCTGCGCGCCATTCTCGATGCGGCGCGATCGGCCAAGACGTCGGCCGTCAACGACCGCCCGCTCGAAGGCAAGATGCTGGCGATGATCTTCGAGAAGCCATCGACCCGCACACGGGTGTCGTTTGACGTCGGCATGCGCCAGCTGGGCGGCGAAACCCTGTTCCTGTCGGGAACCGAAATGCAGCTCGGGCGCGCCGAGACCATCGCCGACACCGCCCGGGTGCTGTCGCGCTATGTCGATATGATCATGATCCGCACGCTCGATCATTCGCGCATGCTGGAGCTGGCCGAGCACGCCACGGTGCCGGTGATCAACGCGCTCACCGATGACACCCATCCCTGCCAGATCATGGCCGACATCCTCACCTTCGAGGAACATCGCGGCCCGGTCAAAGGCAAGACGCTGGCCTGGACCGGCGACGGCAACAATGTGCTGCATTCGCTGATCGAAGGCGCAGCGCAATTCGGCTACCGCATGCAGATTGCGACGCCGGCGGGATCCGAACCGGATGGGAAATTTGTCGAATGGGCCCGCAAGCAGGGGGCTGAAATCGACGTGAGCGCCGATCCGGATCGCGCCATCAAGGGCGCCGATTGCGTGATCACCGACACCTGGGTGTCGATGAACCAGGAACACCGGGCGCGCGGCCACAATGTCTTTCTGCCCTACCAGGTCAACGAGGCGCTGATGGCGAAGGCCAATCCCGACGCCCTGTTTATGCATTGCCTGCCCGCCCATCGCGGCGAGGAAGTCACCAACGAGGTGATGGACGGGCCGCAATCGGTGGTGTTTGACGAGGCCGAAAACCGCTTGCATGCGCAGAAGGCGGTGATGCGCTGGTGCATGGGCGTTTTGTAACGCCTCTGGTACAAGCACCGACGAGCGCCTATATGCCGCCTTTGAGATGTGGATGCGGATCGCGCCTGATGACGGCGGAACGCACCACCATGAACAATCGGGAATGATGATGGAAACCGATATCCAACCCCGCGGCGAACCGGGTTTCGCCGGTGACGACAGAGTTTTGCCGTTCGAGGTCGATGGCCTTGATGCGCGCGGCCGCGCCGTGCAGCTTGGTCCGATGATCGATGCCATTCTGAGCCGTCATGACTACCCCGAGCCGGTGGCGCGGCTGCTGGCGGAAGCCATCGCTCTGACTGTCCTGCTCGGGACCTCGCTCAAATTCGAGGGCAAGCTGATTGTCCAGACCAAGGGTGACGGCCCGGTGGATATGCTGGTCGCGGATTTTTCCACGCCGGGGAACCTGCGCGCCTATGCGCGGTTTGACGAAGACCGGCTTGCCGGCGCGCAGGCAGCCGGAATGACCAGCTCCGCCGAACTGCTTGGCCGCGGCATCCTCGCCTTCACCATCGACCAGGGCGAATACATGCAGCGCTACCAGGGCATCGTCGAAATGAACGGCGATACCCTGGAAGCGATGGCCGAGACCTATTTCCGCCAGTCCGAGCAGATCCCGACCATTGTCCGGCTCGCGGTGGCGGAGCTGATCGACCGCGACAGCGAGGGCAAGCCCCGGCACAGCTGGCGCGCCGGCGGAATTGTCGTCCAGTTCCTGCCCCAGGCCCCGGAGCGGATGCGCCAGCCGGACCTTCCGGGCGGCGATGCGCCGGAAGGCGTTGATGATAGGCTGCATGATGATGACGACAGCTGGGCCGAGGCAAAGGCCCTGGTCAGCACCGTCCAGCCGGGCGAATTGACCGATCCGGAAGTCGGCGCCGAACGCCTGCTTTACCGGCTGTTTCACGAGCGTGGCGCGAAGATCTATCCGCCGGTCCCGGTGCTGGACAAGTGCAGCTGCTCACGGGAACGATTGGGCGAGGTCCTGAGCGGTTTCTCGGCCGAGGAGCTCCGCGACAGTGTCGAAGACGGCGCGATCACCGTGCAATGCGAGTTCTGCTCGACAGCCTACCGGTTCGACCCCTCCGAATTCGGCGCCTGACAGACGGTTTGCCTCTCCCGGCGTGTGCTTCCGGCATCGCGCAACATGACGAAACTTTAATTTGCCATGCGGCGCCGTTGCGTTACCTGTTGAAGCTTAACGGAGCAAAACCATGCTTGACAGGGCCGACACACGCGCGGATTTTCAGGAGGCAGCCAAAGGCGGCACGCCTCCGCCGGCGCGGCGCGGCTTTCTGCGGCCGCTGGTGCAATTCGCACTGATGGCGCTGGTGCTGGCCGGCGCCTGGGTTGCCATGGAGCGCTTGGCTGCTTCGAGGGTGGAGCGGACGCCCCGCACCTTCACGCCCACGGTCTATACGGTCGAGACCGCAATTGCGGTGCGCGCCGACAATCGGCCCGAGATCAGGCTCTACGGCCAGGTCGGCACGGGCCGCAGTGTCGATCTGCGCACGGTGGTAAGCGGCGATGTGGTCGAGATCCATCCGGATCTTGTCGCCGGTCGCCGTGTTACCCAGGGGACCGTGCTGTTGCGGATCGATCCCTTTGCCTATGAGGGCGCGCTTGTCGAAGCCCGCGCCAATCTCTCCGCCGTCAATGGCGCGATTGCCGAGATCGACGCAAGGCTTGCCTCCGAACGCGAGCAGCTGGAGGCAGCCACGGCCCAGTTGGAGCTCGCCAGCGCCGATCTTGATCGCGCGCTGCAGCTCTCTCAATCCGGCACATTGACCGGCAAGGAAGTCGATGCAAGGCGCCTGATCCTGTCCCAGCGTCAGCAGGCGGTGAGCCAGTCGCGCAATGCGATCCTGATTGCCGGAGCCCAGCGAACCCAGCAGGAAGCCAATGCCGAACGGCTCGAATGGAAAATCCGCGAGGCCGAACGCAGGCTTGCGGACACCGCGCTGATTGCGCCCTTTGACGGCGTCATTTCCGAGGAGACGGTGGAGACGGGGCGCTCGGTCAGCGCCAATGAGGTGGTGGCCTCGATCTATGACGATACCGCGCTCGAGGTTCAGTTCACCCTGACCAATGCGCAATATGGCCGCATGGCGACCGATACCGACCCGCTTGTCGGCCGCCAGGTCGAACTGAGCTGGAGCGTCGGCGGCAGGGACTATGTCTGGCCGGCGATCATCGACCGCATCGGCGCGCGCGTTACCGCAGAACGCGGCGGCGTCGAGGTCTTTGCGCGGATCGGCCCAGCAGACAATCCGGTGCAGCTGCGGCCCGGCGCCTTTGTCGCGCTGAGCGTGCCTGACAGGGTCTGGCCCGGGACGTTCCGGCTGCCGGAGACGGCGCTGCGCTCGTCCGATCACGTCTTCATCGTCGTTGACGGTGAGCTCAAGCGCCGTGACGTCCGGCTGATCGCCTGGGATGGCGAGGACGCCATCCTTGAGGGTGATCTCAACGATGGTGACCTTGTTCTGGCAACACGGCTGACCGAGGCCTCCGAGGGCGTCAAGGTGCGCGAACCGTCAGTTGCCGCAGCAGCCCCGGCTGCTGCGCCCGAAATGCCTGCCGCAGATATGGAATCCGGCCAATGAGCAATGGCGGCTTTCGCGGAGCGGGCCTGGGCGGCATTTCCGGCGGGGGTCTGGTCTCCACCTTCATCAGGCACCCCAATGCCGCCAATCTGCTGATGGTGCTGATGATCCTGTTCGGCGCGTTTTCGATCGCTAAGATCAACACCCAGTTCTTCCCCACCATCGACCGGCCGACCATCAGCATCGGCGTTGCCTGGTCGGGCGCCAGCGCCGAGGATGTCGAAACCAACATTCTGGCCCTGATCGAGCCGGGAGTGCGCTATGTCTCGGGCGTTGACCGGATGAGTTCGACCGCTTCCGAAGGCTCGGCCACGGTGCGGCTCGAATTCGACGACGGCGCCGACATGACCCAGGCGATGACCGATGTCGAGACTGCGGTCAAGTCGGTCACCAACCTGCCCGAGGATGCCGAAGAACCGACGATTTCGAGATCGGTGTTCTTTGACAGCGTCGCCAAGCTCGCCGTGTTTGGCAGCGCCAATGAGACGGTCAAACGCGCCTGGGCCAAGCGCATCCGTGACGACCTGATCGACCGGGGCATCGACAAGATCAATTTCACCGGTTTGCGTGACGCGGAAATCCGCATTGAAGTCCCCGAGATCGAGCTCCGGCGTCTCGACATGACGATCGCCGACGTCTCCAGCGCCATTGCCGCCAACAGCCGCGACCTGCCGTCGGGAACGGTGGAAGGCGCGGTGGAACGCCAGCTGCGGACGCTCGCCAATGCGCAAGGCGCGCGCGAACTCTCCGACGTCGAGGTGAAATCCTTTGCCAGTGGCGAAAAGGTGCTGCTCGGCGATATCGCCCGCATCGACGACGGGTTTGACGATGACGCCACGCGCGGGCTTGCCGGCGGAACGCCTGCAATCGAACTCGATGTCAGACGCGCGCCGACGGCCGATACGCTTCAGACCGCGTCGATCCTGTCGGCCTATATCGATGAGATAAAGCCGCAACTGCCGCCCGGCATTGAGATTGCAACCTATGAAGTGGCCTCCGACGCGCTCGCTGCGCGGATCTGGCTGCTGGTCAAGAACGGGGCAGGCGGCCTGCTGGTGGTTGTCCTGATCCTGTTTCTGTTTTTGAACGCCCGCATTGCCTTCTGGGTCGCCGCCGGCATTCCGGTCGCCATGCTCGCGACCATCGGCATCATGTATGTCTCCGGCCAGACCATCAACATGATGTCGCTGTTCGCGCTGATCATGATGCTCGGCATCATTGTCGATGATGCGATTGTCGTGGGCGAGCACACCGCGACAAGGCTGGAGATGGGCGACAATCCGCAGACGGCGGCGGAGAACGGCGTTTCCATGATGTTCACGCCGGTGATCGCGGCAATGACGACGACGCTCGCGGCCTTTGCGCCGATCCTGCTGATCGGCGACACCACCGGCCAGATGATGGCCGTGTTGCCGATGGTGGTGATCGCGGTGCTGATCGCAAGTCTGCTCGAGTGCTTTCTGGTTCTGCCCGGCCATCTGGCTATTTCGCTCGGCCAGCGCAAACCGCCGGGCTGGTCCTGGTGGCGCCAGTTTCTGATAGCCCTTGTGCTGGTGGTATTTCTCTCAGGCCTCTCCGGACGCCTGGCTGTCGATCTTGCTCTGGGTGAAAGCGGCCTGCGCGCCTTGGCCAGCGATTTCGCCGGATTGCCGTCATCTGTGCGCATGGCCATCGTCGTGGCGGTCTCTCTATTGCTGGCAACGCTTGTGGAGTGGGCCCTGCTGGGGCTGCGCAGGCGCAACAGCCTCGCCGTAGGGTCGCCGATCGGTCCTGGCGACAGCCGCTTCCGCCGCGCCTTCGACAACGGATTTGACCTGTTCCGTGATGGCCCGTTCAAGCGGCTGGTGCAACTCGCCTGGGACTGGCGTTACGTGACGCTGTCCATCGCCATTGCCATGGTGATGGTTCTCGCCATCGGCCTGTCGCGGTCGGGCCGGGTCGAATTTGTCTTCTTCCCCTCGCCTGAAGCCGAAAACATCACCGGCACCCTTGTCTTCAACGCCGGCCTGCCGGAAGAGACGGCACTGAAAGCCATTGCCGCCCACGAGCAGGCCCTGCGTGACGCGGATCGCGCCCTGTCGGGTGACGGACCTTCGTCGATCCGGGCGGTCTTCACCACCTTTGGCACCTCGGGCCGCAGCGGCAGCGCCACCGCCCGGATCGGGGTGCAGCTGACCACATCGGAAGAGCGCGACGTGCGCACGCCCGACATGGTCAACGCCTGGCGCCAGGCGGCGCCGGACATCGCGGGCGTCAGTCGCTTTGCCATCTCCCAGTTCCGCGGTGGCCCTCCGGGCCGGGACATCGAAGTGCGGCTGCAGGGCGAACGCGTTTCAGCGCTCAAATCCGCGGCCGCCGACGTGGTGGCGCTGCTGTCCGGCGTCAGCGGGATCTCCGGACTGGATGACAATCTGCCCTGGGGCAAACCCGAACTGGTTATGGAACTCACGCCGCATGGCGCGGCGCTTGGCTTCTCCATCGCCGAGGTCGGGCGGCAGATCCGCAGCGCATTCGATGGCGCCGTCCCGTTCCGCTTCCCGCGCGGCAATGACGAGGTCACCGTCCGCCTTGTCCAGGAGCCTTCATCGCCCGGCGCGCAGGCGCTGCGCGATTTTGAACTCAGAAGCCCGGGCGGCACCTTTGTGCCCTTGTCGGAAGTCGTCAACATGACCGAGCGGCAGGGCTTCTCCGCCATCCAGCGACGCGATGGAAAGAGCACCATTTCGGTGACCGGCGACATCGACAACGCGGTGAACACCACCGGCGGGGTGGTCGAACAGCTGAACGCGGGCGGCGGGCTTGATCTGATCGCGGCTCGCCATGGCGTCAGCTACACTTTCGGTGGGCGGTCCGAGGAGCAGGAGAACACCTTCGCTGACCTCAGGCTTGGTGTGGCCGTCGCGCTGAGCGTCATCTACATCATCCTGGCCTGGGTGTTTGCCAGCTATTGGCGGCCGATCGCGGTGTTGCTGATCATTCCGTTCGGTATCGTCGGGGCGATCTTCGGCCACTGGGTGCTGGGTTACCAGCTCACGGTCCTGTCCTTCATCGGATTGCTTGGCCTGGCCGGGATCCTGGTCAATGATTCCATCATCCTGGTGGCCCGGCTCGAGGAACGCCGGGCGGCGGGCGACAGCCTCGCCGAGGCGGCGGTTGGGGCAAGCCGTGACCGGTTTCGCGCGGTGCTGCTGACGTCGCTGACCACCATCGGCGGGCTTCTGCCGCTGCTCTACGAGACCAGCCTGCAGGCGCAGTTCCTGCTGCCGATGGCGATCACCATCGTCTTCGGCCTGGCCATGACCACGCTTCTGGTGCTGTTCCTGGTGCCGGCGCTTGTCGGCATCGGCGATGATTTCACCCGCGCCCTGTCATCTCTCTATGGCCGGCGTCAGGCCGTGCGGCAGTCCTGAGGCAGCCGTCAGGAGCGCCAGAACCGCGGCAGAAACAGCACCAGCACGGTGAACAGTTCCAGCCGCCCGAGCAGCATGCCGCCCGCCAGCAGCCATTTCTGGGTATCGGTCAGCGACTGGAAATTACCGGCCGGGCCGATGATCTCGCCCAGTCCCGGCCCGACATTGGAGAGCGCCGTCCCCGCACCCGAAAGCGCCGTGAGCGTGTCGAGGCCGCTCATCTTGAGCAGGATCGAGAGAATGACAAACGAGGCCGTGAACAGGAAGAAGAAGCTCATCACCGAGGCGACGACGCGGTCCTCGATCGGTTTTCCGTTGAAATGGGCGCGGAACACGCCATTCGGATACATCACCTGCGAGATATGCTGCCGCACCGCCTCGACCAGAACCTGGAAGCGGAAGATCTTGATGCCGCAGGAGGTGGAGCCGGCGCAGCCGCCGACAAACATGATGATGAAGAAGAACGCCACCGCGTGCGGCCCCCATAACCCGTAGTCGGTGGAGGCGTAGCCGGTTCCGGTGGTAATCGAGATCACATTGAAAGCGGCGTGCCGCAATCCATCCATCCCGAGATGATTTTCGCTGAAATGCGCCATCATCCAGCCGGCAAGAATGGTGACGGCCAGGAAGCCCATGAATGCCTTGACCTGGTCATCGGCAAGGATCGGGCGGAAGCGGCCTTGCAGCATCTGCACATAGAGCAGGAACGGTATAGCCCCCAGCACCATGAAGACAATCGCGATCCATTCGACCGCGGAGCTGTTGAAATGGCCTATCGAGCCGTCCTTGGTGGAAAATCCGCCGGTCGCCACGGTGGTCATGGCGTGAATCACCGCATCGTCTGCCGACATTCCTGCGACCATGTAGGCGATGGCGCAGATCCCGGTCATGGCGATGAACACAAGCGTGATCGACATCGAGATCTGGGTGGCGCGCGGCAGGATCTTTTCGGCGGTGTCGAAGGCTTCGGCCTTGAACAGCTGCATCCCGCCGATCTGCAGCATCGGCAACACGGCAATCGCCATGACGATGATCCCCAGGCCGCCGAGCCATTGCAGCAGCCCGCGCCAGAACAGCAGCCCCGGGGGCGCAGTGTCGAGACCTGTGATCACCGTGGCCCCGGTGGTGGTCAGTCCTGACATCGATTCGAAGAATGCGTCCGTATAGCTCGGCACGATGCCCGACCAGTGAAGCGGCAAGGCGCCGAAGGCCACCAGCGCCACCCAGGAGATCACCGTCATCAGCATCGCCTGTCGGGTCGACAGTCCTTTGGGCGCGCCGCGATTGGCGATGAACAGACCCAGGCCAAACAGCATGGTCACCATGGCCGAACTGGCAAAGATCATCCAGTCGTCATTGTCCGCGGCAAGATCGACAAGCGCCGGCAACAGCATGGCAGCACCGAGCGTGGCGACCAGGACACCGGTCACCAGCATGACGGGCCGGAATTCCGCGAGGCCGGTCAATTCAGGGTTCTTGCCATGCCCGGCAGGTCCAGCGAGAACGCGGGGATCTCGACATCGAAGAACTCGCCGGCCGCAGATTGCATCTGGTAGGAGCCGACCATCACGCCCGACGGCGTGTCCAGCGGGCAACCGGAGGAGTATTCGTAGGTGTCGCCTGGCCCCAGCACAGGCTGTTCGCCGACAACGCCGGGCCCGCGGACTTCATCGACGAGGCCGTTCTCGTCGGTGATCTTCCAGTGCCGGCTTCGAAGCTGGACTATCTGGTCGGAATGGTTGGCGATCACGATGCGGTACCCCCACACATAGCGCCCGTCCTCGGGATCCGACTGGTCCTCGAGATAATAGGGCTCCACGGTCACTTCTATGTCACGGGTCAGTGCGCGGTACATCTGCCACTCCTTGCGACACTCATCGTACAGCGCCGTGCTTGCGTCAAGCATTTCGACGCTTTCAAGCAGACGTACCGTGCGTTTGCGTTGACCTCATTGTGATAGCTGCAACCGGGCCGGGGGCGTGACGGGTGAGAAGAGCCGGGCTATCACGAAGGCTCAAACAGGGAGTGGTCAGCATGATCGATGGCACCGCGCGCAAAATTATCCAGCCGGGCCTGGACAGGGCCGGGCTGTGGCTCGCGGGTCGCGGTGTGAAGGCCGATCATGTGACGGTGTTCGCCTGCCTGCTGGGTCTCGCCGCTGCAGTGCTGATCGCAGCGGGATACATGATCGCAGCGTTGGTGGTGATCCTGGTCAGCCGGGTCTGCGACGGTCTCGACGGCTCGGTGGCGCGCGCGACGAGAAAGACCGATTTCGGCGGCTATCTGGATATCACGCTGGATTTCGTGTTCTACGGCGCCATCCCGCTGGCCTTTGTCATCCACGATCCCGCGGCCAACGGGCTTGCCGGCGCGGCGTTGATCTTCTCGTTCTACATCAATGGCGCAAGCTTTCTGGCCTATGCCATCCTGGCCGAAAAGCACCGGCTGACCACGACACAGCGCGGGGTGAAATCGATCTATTTCACCACAGGTCTCGCCGAAGCCGGCGAGACGCTGATCGTGTTCGTGCTGTTCTGCCTGTTCCCGGCCTGGTTTTCGCCGGTGGCCTGGGTGTTCACCGTCATCTGCCTCTACACGGCGCTGTCGCGGATCATGCAGGCCCGGGCAGAGTTCCCTGACGACAGCTCAGAGGCCTGAGAGGGCGCGCTCGAAATCCTCGACCAGGTCCTCGGCATCCTCGATCCCGGCCGAAAACCTGACCATGCCCGGGCTGATGCCGAGTTCGTCCCGGGCTTCATCGGAGAGGTTCTTGTGGGTGGTCGTCGCCGGATGGGTGATCAGGCTCTTGGAATCGCCCAGATTGTTGGAAATTTTGACGACTTCGAGCGCGTTCTGCATGGCAAACGCCGCCGTCTTGCCGGCCTTGAGCTCGAACGCCACCAGCGTCGAGCCGCCCTTCATCTGGCGGGCGCAGATCTCGGCCTGCGGGTGGTCGGCGCGGCCAGGATAGATCACCCGGGAAACCGCCGGATGATCGGCCAGGAAATCGGCGACGCGCGCCGCATTTTCGCTCTGCTGGCGAACCCTGAGCGGCAGCGTTTCAAGGCCTTTGAGCAGCGTCCAGGCGTTGAACGGCGACAGCGACGGGCCGGTGTGACGGAAATAGTCATGCAGATGCTCGTCAATCCAGTCCTTGTCCGACAGGATCACGCCACCCAGGCAACGGCCCTGGCCATCGATGTGCTTGGTCGCCGAATAGGCCACCACATGCGCGCCGAGTTCCAGCGGCTTCTGCAGCAGCGGCGTGGCGAACACGTTGTCGACTACGAGCTTTGCCCCGATCTGGTTGGCGAGCTTCGCCACGCCGGCAATGTCGACCACCTCGAGCGTCGGATTGGTCGGGCTTTCGAGGAAGAAAACCCTGGTGTTGGGACGGATAGCAGTCTCGAAATTGGTGAGCTCACGGCCATCGACCAGCGTCGACTCGATGCCGTATTGCGGCAGCAGCTTCTCCACGACCCAGCGGCATGAGCCAAACAGCGCACGCGCCGCCACCACATGGTCACCGGCCTTGAGCTGGCACAGCAGCGCGGCCGAAATGGCGGCCATGCCCGAGGCGGTGGCGCGGGCGTCTTCGGCGCCTTCCATCAGGCACATGCGCTTCTCGAACATGTCGTTGGTCGGATTGGCGTAGCGCGAATAGATGAAGCCCGGATCTTCTCCCTTGAAGCGCGCTTCAGCGGCTTCCGAGCTCGAATAGACAAAGCCCTGGGTCAGGTAGATCGCTTCGGATGTCTCGCCAAAATTCGAGCGGGTGGTGCCGCCATGTACGAGCTGGGTGGCGGGGCGGAGTGGTCGGTTGCTTGTCATGTTCAAGGTCCACACAAAAAAACCGGCTCGCAAAGTCGCCAGCCGGTTTCGCAACCCGACCTTTTTAGCGACTTGTTTAACGTGGCTGCAAGCCGGTCGGCCAAATCACCACGGGATAAAGTGCCTATAGTGCCTCGCCGCGCTTGCGTCAATCGCCTCACCTTGCCATCAAGGCAGCAGCATAAATGGAGCAGGCAGACAGTGGGCGCCGGCATTCTTTCGGACCGCGCAATAAGGGCGCTTTTTGATGGCGGGAAGCTTGCTTCCGGCAGTGCGCTCGATTCCGACCAGATTCAGCCCGCGAGCCTCGATCTCAGGCTCGGCGCGCGCGCCTACCGGGTGCGCGCCAGTTTCCTTCCCGGGCCGTCGGCCCGCGTCGAGGACAAGCTCACCCGGCTGAGCATGCACGAGATCGACCTTTCCGCCGGTGCGGTGCTGGAGACCGGCTGCGTCTATATCGTGCCGCTCCTGGAAAGCCTGGCGCTGCCCGACGGGATTTCCGCCTCCGCCAATCCGAAGAGTTCGACCGGAAGGCTCGATATCTTCACCCGCGTGATGACTGACTACGGCCAGGAATTCGACAAGATCGCGCCGGGCTACCACGGGCCGCTCTGGCTCGAGGTCAGCCCCCGCACTTTCCCGATCGTGGCCCGGACCGGATCAAGACTGTCGCAGATCCGCTTCCGCCAGGGCCACGCGGTGCTGGGCGAAGCGGAACTGTCGCGACTGCACCAGGAAGAGACCCTGGTCGCCTCCGACACGCCGAATGTCTCGGGCGGCGGCATTGCCCTGTCGATCGACCTGATGGGGACCGGTACGGACGGTCTGGTCGGCTATAGGGGCAAGCATCACACCGCCGTCATCGATGTCGACAAGCGCGGCGTCCATGACGTTTTCGATTTCTGGGAACCGCTGCACAACCGCGGCTCGGCCGACCTGATCCTCGACCCGGATGAATTCTACATTCTGGTGAGCCGTGAATCGGTGCATGTGCCGCCGCTCTATGCGGCCGAGATGACGCCGTTCGATCCGCTGGTCGGCGAATTCAGGGTGCACTATGCCGGCTTCTTCGATCCCGGCTTCGGTCACACCGCAGCCGGAGGCGCAGGCAGCCGCGCGGTGCTCGAGGTGCGCAGCCACGAGGTTCCGTTCATCCTGGAGCACGGCCAGATCGTCGGACGACTGGTCTATGAACACATGCTGGAACGTCCCGCCGCACTCTACGGATCCGGGCTCGGATCCAACTATCAGGCGCAGGGCCTGAAGCTGTCCAAACACTTTCGCACCTAAATACCGAATCCCGCTGGCGGATTTTACTCCGGCACTCGCGCTTTGCTGGCTTGCTCTGCGCGCAATTCGCCAAGTTCCTTGCGGATCGCCCTCAATTCCTTGAGCATCTGGCCCTGTTCCGTGGCGAGCGCTTCCCGGTCGGCGGACGCTTCCGCATCGTGCTCGGCCTGCATGGCCGAGACGATGATACCGATGAACAGGTTGAGCACCGTGAATGTCGTGCACAGGATGAAGGGCAGGAAGAACGCCCAGGCCATCGGATGCACTTCCATCACCGGCCGGACAATGCCCATCGACCAGCTTTCGAGCGTCATGATCTGGAACAGCGAATAGGCCGAAGCCGGGATCGAGCCGAACCAGTCCGGAAAGGTCTCGGCGTAGAGTTTCGTCGCCATCACCGAGAACACATAGAAGACCAGCGTCAGAAGCAGCATGATCGACCCCATGCCCGGCAGCGCCCCGACAAGGCCGCCGACCACGCGCTTGAGCGAGGGCACCATGCTGATCATCCTGAGCACCCTGAGGACGCGCAGCGCCCTGAGCACGGAAAGACTGCCCGTCGCCGGGATCAGCGCCACGCCGACAACCAGAAGATCGAAGACCCGCCAGGGGTCGCGGAAAAAA
Organism: Hoeflea sp.; assembly: GCA_019084245.1. Lineage (GTDB taxonomy): Bacteria > Pseudomonadota > Alphaproteobacteria > Rhizobiales > Rhizobiaceae > Hoeflea. Next base: position 127,635 of record JAHRFE010000028.1, on the reverse strand, counting down.
TCCAGCCGCCAGACGACAAGCCGGGCCGCGACCTCGACGACAAAGATCGTCAGGATCACCCGGTCCAGCACGACGAGCATCGGACCGAACCTGCTCATCACCTCGGGCACCGTTTCCAGGCCCAGCGTTATGGCATTGATGACGATGAGGATCGTGATGGCGGTTTCAAACCGCCGGGACAGAAGCAGGGCTTTGAGACGGTCCATGGAAAGCAATCATGTTTGTGTGAACGGCGAGGGTCATATGAGGCCGGTCCCGCGTTCCGTCAAGCCGTCAGCGTCCGGAGTTGATGCTTGACAGTTTGACCGCTGCGCGCCAAGGATCAACCGTGTGCGGGTGTAGCTCAATGGCAGAGCAGAAGCTTCCCAAGCTTACGACGAGGGTTCGATTCCCTTCACCCGCTCCAAAATCCTGACATTGGCGAGCATTGGAACCCCTTGATTTGCAAGGGATTCCTTGAATCGCAAGTGGTTGCGGATCTGGCCTGAAGTCTGCGAGTGTGCAACAATCCGTGCAACATTGGTGTAACACTGCGAGGCGTTCAAACCCACATGGCAAAACCAGACCTGTCTCACCTGACCTTGCGCAAGGGGCGCTGGATCTATGTCCGCCGCGTGCCTGAGGCCGTCGCGGCCTATGACAAGCGCGCGCCGATGATCCGTGAGGCGTTAAACACGGATGACCGCCGCTTCGCAATGAACCTACGCGACCAGCTCGATCGCCGAAACGACCGGTTGTGGTCTGCGCTGAAGTCTTTTTTGGCTGGTGGCGGGCGTCTGGAAACCGGCCGGGCGGTCGAGCAGATCGAAATGCTTCTAGGCCTCGACCAGTTGCCGCAAGAGGGTAATCTGCAGCTGGTCAATCGGCTCGCTGCCTTGGCTGATCATGTTTACGGGATCGACAACCTGCCCACCGACGCCCAGGCGGATGCACTGCAGGCGCTGAAGCCGATCGCGCTTGGCGTCGAGGCCGGAGGAGTGACGGTGAGTGAGCTTGCCGAGATTTGGATCGGCCGGATCAAGGCGGTCGACTTCGCGTCCAAGTCAGAAGCCCAACAGCACCGGGCGTCGATATGGCCACGCCGCGCCGTTGCGATCTTTCTGGAGTGTTGCGGCGACAAGCCGGTCGAGGCGGTCACCTCCAAGGATGCCCAGCGGGTTGAGGACTATTGGTCTGAGCGACTGCAGGAGAGGAATAAGCGGACGGGTTCGCTCTACAGTGCAGACACCGCGAATCGCTGTCTGGAGACGCTGGGCCGGATGCTGAAGGACTTCGCCCGACACTCCGGCGACCGGGAATACACATCTCCTTTCCAAGGGCGCCGGTTCAAGGCACAGCCCCGCCGGGCTTTGCCATACAGCGGCGACTGGATCCGCGACCGCATCCTGACTGGGGGCGACATCAAGCGCATGAATCAGATGCACCGGGCGATCTTCCTCGCTTGCGTCGAGACAGGCTGTCGGCTCTCAGAGATCGTGAATCTCTTGCCTGCGCATATCCGGCTCGACCACCTGGTGCCGCACGTATTGATCACCGACTACGATCAAGTCGACGCCCGACGCGAACTCAAGACCGCTGCAAGCGTCCGCGAGGTTCCACTGGTCGGCGTGTCTCTGTTGGCCATGCAGGCGTTTCCTAGAGGCTTCCAGGCGCTGCGGGACAAGGAGAACAGCGTCTCGACCTCGATCGGAAAGTTCTTGCGTGAGAACGATCTGCTACCGGAGAAACAGGCCGCGAGCCGCGCCAGCACGGGGCGGCCTCGACCGATCCACAGCTTGCGGCACGCGTTCAAGGATCGCTTACGCAAGGCCGGCGCGGGTGACGAGATGATCCGTTACATCGGCGGATGGAAGCGCGAGGATCAAGAATACGGCGAGGGGTTTTCGCTGGAGCAGAAGGCCGAAGTGATGGCCCGCGCGGCGCTTCCGTTTGATCCGCAGATCATGGACGGACAGGCACCGCGGCGGGGCGTCAAGGCCGCTGCTGACTGAGGCCCAGCTCGACCAAGTCCAGCTTTATGACACCATATCCATTCGGCCTGATATTGGTGATCTCGTACCGTTGCTGCGAGCGCAGCCTGACGAGTTGATCGCCCTGCTTGATCTCGAACGGTAGATTGCAGCCCCTGACCTCGATCGACGGATTGCGGGTGGAGATCGTGGTCTGGTACAACCTCATCCGCTCGTTTTCATGCGGGTTCATGAACACCGCCGGCAAGCAGTTGACCACCGGCCGCACCGGGTCGGCCATCGTCGGCTTGTTCGGCCGCTGCAGCCGCGGCTCGTAGCTGAAGAACTCGCCAAACTCCTCCTCCTGCGAAGCCTGCAGCTGGTCCTCGCTCTGATCCCACGCGCTGATCATTGTGTGTGCTCCTTATCCTCACGTCACAAGCACATTGTGCAGGGTTGCGGCGTGATTGTGCAAACCGCACGATTCAGGCGGAGTCGGCGGCCTTGGCTGGTCGACCGGCTGCGCTCTTGCCCATAGCACCCCGGCGCTCGTCGCGCTCGATCTTGCCGGCTTCCCATTCCGCAAGGACAGCGGCGTAATCAGCCGACCGCCCCTTGTAGCAGAACGCCGGGTTCAAGAGCATTCTTGCTGGGCGGGTGCCGGGGATCCGGCAGACAAAATCAGCCTCCTCCAGCCGATCGAGCAGCTTGTGGATGGTGGAAGCCTGCTGTCGCACCGCACCCGCGATCTGTGGTGCGCCGATGCCGTCGCCGATCGAGGCCGACCCCATGCGCAACTGTCCAGCGCAATGCATCAAGACAAACGCCGACAGCGCCACTTTCGCGGGTGTTTGATCCGCGAGTCGCTCGACCAGCAGCACTGTAAGGCTGCCTGAAATTGTGGCGTTCGGACCCATTCCGACCTTCAGTTGGTTGTCATAAATTGGCTCATGCACTCTTTTTACCACGCCCGGACTCTTGACGCCAGAGTCCAGCCTAAGCGGCTTCCAGGCTCGCCAGTGATCCGACTTACTCCTCTGTTTTCCTGACAAAATCTCCTCGACGGATTGCGGCTTCATTCCAAGGCGGATCTGGGCTGCGCGGGTCGATAGGGCGAGTTCGTAGTCGTCTGGGCTATGAGACATAATTAGCTGTCACCTTCATAAAAGTAGTTGTCCGCTATTTTCTGGATTGACTCGTTACGCCGAGTCAATCCATGATTTACAGCATGTTGAGGCATCCAATCGCATAATTTGATGACTCCACTACCATTCAACCTAAATATATAGGAGATAGGAATGCAGAAATTCGTGACCACCGCCCTGCAGCTGATCGAAGACAGCCTGAAGGGCGCGCTGATCGGCGCCGCAATAGGAATCTGGGTGGTCGGCTTCACACCCGACCGGACGGCCACCAGCACCACCAGCGATCAGATCGCCGCGATCACATCCGAAACCAACAACTGAGGAGCAACCGACATGAAACCCTTCCCGAAAATGGCCGATCAATTCCCCGACTTCGACCAGACGACGCTGCCACCGATCCCGCCGCATTGGACCGACTCCAGCTGGCGCAATGATGCTTGCCCCAGCTTCACGATCGGCGATGTGGATGGCGGCTGGTTTCTGCATGTATTCATCGACCACAGCGATCCGGCCAAGCGGGAATTTTCGGAGGGCGGGCGCTTCACGGTCTGCTATCCCGACGACGACCCGCGCGAGTCGCTGAGCCGTGAGTTCTGGCACGATGTGCTTCTGGCGGCGGCGCTTTGGGAGCAGGAACAGACCCGCGCAGTGGCATCATCCGTTGATGATTGCGGATTCGACACGGAGGATTTCTCGGCGTGGATCCACCAGCGCATTGACGACGGCGGCGGGCTGGTCACGTTCCCAGACGGCAGCGGGGCGTTGATCACGCCCACCGCATTTGTGGTGTGGGTCGTTACCGGCGAGAACGGCCCGCTGGGGCGGTTTGTCGATGTCCAGCACCCAGACGAGGCTGGGTACCTGTTGCGCGATGCACGGTTCGCTCGACAGGCTGTGGATGTGCCGGATCCCGACCCGCGCAACATGTTTGAGCAGATCGTCGCGATGGTGCTGCAGTCGCCTTCCAATCGGGAGTCGCGGACATGAGCGAGTCATATTTTTTGCTGTCTGCCTTCGTCGGGGGATCTGCCGGCGGGATGCTCGCCGCTCGACAGTTCAAGCTGCCGGTTTGGAAAGGTGCGATCCTTGCTCTCGGATCATACCTGCCGGCGGCGATCATCACTCCGGGATTCCTCGCGCAACTTGTTATCCAAATCATTCTCGCCGCGATTATCGCAAGTATGATGGGAATGAAGGCCCGCGAAGCGAGCACGGTGCTGATCGGCTTCTATTTGTTCACGATCGTCATGACGGTGCTTATTGAGGCGGCAGCATGAGACGCGCAATTGCAGCTGCGATATTTGGTGTCATGACCTGCTCGCGGGTCGCCGCGATGGACCCGCCGAGGAACAATGACGAGGAGAATGTCTATTACGCCGCTGCCGCCTCAACGGTTTGCGTCAACTTGATGTCAGTTCTGTTTCAATCTTCAATGACCGCAAGCCAAAATGGTGTCGGGCAATACAGGATTCAGGAGTTGATAGCTGCCGGGGCCGGTGAGGGAGTAAAAAAGATTCTCAACCTGCGAAAAGAGCTTGGCGACGACTTCGCGAAGCGCATGGATGCCCGGTGCGCGGAGATTGAGGCGCAAATATCTGACGACTGACCACCAACCGCCACAGACTCCACCCAACCCAGCCCAGCCGCGATCCTATGGACCGGCTGGGTCTGTCTAATTACAAGGAGATACCCAATTCGTCTTATCAATCTAAACGTTAAAAACGCCGCCGCGAGATTGCTCAAGATAAAGGCGGAATGGCTGAACAGCCAGAACCCGGACATCATCGTGATGTCAGAGGTGAATCACAACTATGTCGCGCTCTGGCGTGATACCTATACCGCGCTAGGTTATGCTTTTTTTGCAGACCAGAATGCGCATACCTCGCAAATGGGTGCAGCGATAGCGACGAAGTTACCCGCCAAGCAATTGAGCGGGATATTCGATCATGGCCAGTATGCGGGCGCTATAGTGTCCGCGGAGATCGCGTCCTCGCTTGGCGATATCGAGCTTCACGCCGTGTATGCGCGTCCCGACTCGGGACGCACTCCATTGACTCGAATGAAGCCAGCAATCCTAGATTCTATCCCGCGCGGCATCCTCAACCGGCCTTTGCCACAGATTGTGGCTGGTGATTTCAACGCGCCGCAGGCCGAGGCCGCGGATGGAACATGGGTTTCCTTTGCACGTGCGTTCAGTCGGTCAAGCAACGAATGGTACATGCCAACATATCGCTCGCACATTGACCTCCATGAGTTCAAGGATATCGCCGAGAGTGCAATGGCTCGGCCTCGCGCAGACATGCGGTGTACTTTCCAAGCTGCGGGATGCCCTGATAGCCCCCGCACCTCTTGGCGCCATTCCAGCGGCTCAGAGAAATACCGACTCGATCATATCGTCGCAAGCACAGCAATCATGCCTTCTAAGGTCTGGTATACGGCAGATTTTCCTGCTTGGGGGGATCATAGGGCCATGATAGCGGACTGGTGAGGTGCGACACTGGAGAAGCCCCAGCCCAATTGACCACCCACCGCCACCGACTCCATCCATCAAGCCCAGCCGCGTCCGCATTAGCCGCGCTGGGCTTTTGCGTCGATCACCCTTTCCACACTCGCGGCGCCATCCAAGGCGGATCCTCGCGGGTTGTCTGCCGGATTACTTGCTGTAGAGCGGTGCTCAGTTCGACAAGCGCCACATAGTCCGGGCTTTGCGGCTTCAGCCCCGCCATGAGCGGCACCAGATCGTGGTGCAGATTGGCAACGCTGGCCACCAGTGCGGCGGTTTGAGCGTCGGTGAGGGCAGGGCTTCGTTTCGGTCGCTTGGCCATTTGCGGGGCATCCTATCTTCAGGTTGTCCCGTCCTTGCGATTTTGATAGCTGATTCACGATCAGCGATCACTCACGAAATAGGCCGGTCGTGCTTGCAGATTCCATGACCACCACCCACCCACCTTTTGAGCCACCGCACCGCTATGCTATAACCCCGCTCCCCGCAAAGGAGCAAGCAAGCATGAAAATCACCACCACCATGACCAGGCGAGAAGCCGACAAACGACTCGTGGATCTCATTCAAGCAACAGCCAACGATCTATGGCCCGCTACTGAGGCCCGCTCGAAAACCCAGTGGTCGGCAAATTTGCGGCCGGCGCACTCGACGCGGCCTTGCCAGCGCCTTGACCGCCACCGTTCCAGGGTAGCGCAACCTTGATCCCAGCACCGATCCCGCGGTCGATCGACTGCAGGATCCCTGTCTGGCCGGCAAGTGTAGAGTTGCCCGCCTGACTGGTTGCGTTCAACTGATCAACAGATGCCCGCAAGCTGGAAAGCTCTGCGGCCGTGCTCGATTTCAGGGTTCCAATCTCGCTCTTCAACATCGACAGATCCGCCCCGCCCTCAGGCCGGGGGATTGTGCCAAACCCACCCGGCGCGGCCTGTCCAGGCGCATTGATCGTCGCAGCCGGGGCTGGGGCGACGTTGATCTGCGGCGTCTCGATCGTGACGCTCGGAATATTGGCCGCGTTATCGTGTATTTGATTCAGCAGGCCGCCGAGCTCTTGAGCTTGCGGGGATGCCGGGAACGCGGGCTGCTCGATCACCGGGGGCGCGTTGTCATTTGCTGCGGCCGGAGCAGTTGGGAATGTCGGCTGCTCGATAGGTTCAAGGCCCAGCCAACGCCGCGCGGCGTTACGTTTATCTGTGAATCCGATCGCGTCATCGATCGTGTCCGACAGGCGGTTGGCGGCTTCAGCGTTCTTCCGCATGAACTCCGCGATCTCCTCCGTTCCGGAAGGGATCGATGCGATCAGGTCGAATGCCGCGAAGGCCCCGGCGGCTCGCAGGCCATTTCGGAAGGCGTTTCCCATCCGCCGGCCTGCGCTGTTGGCCGCGCCGGTTTTCAGGCCAGACCACGCTCCGCCGATCGAGCTTGAAAGCTTCTCGCTCACCTTCACCGCGCCAGCATATGCCCCGCCCGCTGCTCCACCGGCCAGCTTGGCGGCCACGGTTGTAAGCGCCCTCCATGCCGCACCGATCACGCCAGCGAGGGCCGCTGCAGCCTTGACTGCGAGTTGGTAAGCCCCGCCCGCCGCCGTGCCTGCGGCCGTCGCGGCTGCCGTCTTGAGGGCGTTCCATACTGCGGAGATCGCCGCGCCGATGACGGTGGCCAGCTTCGCGCCTGCGGCATAGGCCGCACCAGCCGTGAGGCCAGCCCAGCGAGCGACAACGGCCTTCAGTCCATTCCAGGCCGCAGATATCGCCGTCCCGATGGCCTGCGCGATCTTGAAACTACCGATGTATTGCGCGGCCGCCTTAGCGCCAGCGCCCGCCCATCCGGCCAGCGCCCGGCCACCGGAAGCCGCAAGGCGGGCAGCGTCGATGGCGACTGGCAAGGCCATGAACGCGGCAGCCACGGTGCCGGAGTCGACGTCCTTGGACAGCAGGCCGAAGCTCTTGCCCAGTTCGGCGAGGCCGTAGCCTATCGCGCTAAGCTTGAGAGCGCCCAGCTTGCCAAGGCCGGTGATCAATTTTGCAAAGGACAGGCCGCGAAGTGCCTTGCCGACGCCGATCAGGGTGCCAGCGGATGCCGCGAAGACCTTGAAGCCTGCACCCATCACCAACAGTTTGCCCACGGCGGGCAGGCCGTCGAAAGCGGCTTTCAGGCCGCCGAGGAAGCCGCCTTCAGGGGCGGCGGCGTTGAACCGGTCGATTGCATCGCTGAGCGCATCGATGGCGCTTGCGAGGGTCCGCAGGACGGCAGCACTAAGGCGCAAGGATGCGTCTGCCAGCGACTTGCCGAGACTCTGAATTTTACTTCCAGTGTCGCCGGTATCGACGCCTGCGAGCGACTTGAAAAGGCCGCCGATCGACTCGGCGAGGCCGGACACCGACCCCCTGAACCCCTTGAAGGATGGAAACGTCTTGTCGAGTTCTGCGACGGCGAGATCCCAGCCTTCACCCAGAGCGACCTTCAGGTTCGCGCCAAGGCGCTTGCCAGCCTTCAGGATCGAGTCGAAGGCCATCCCTGCATGGCGGGCGGCCATCTCTGGGCGGCCGTCCATGAGGGCGTCAAATGCGGTGGATGCCGACGACATCGCGGCGCTGAGGTCAATATCGGTCTTCAATGCCGCGAAGGCTCGCCCGATGCCAGGGAGGGATTTGTAGAGAGCGTATCCAGCGAGGCCGACAAGGCCGAATCCAGCGGCGGTTTTCAATGTCGATGCGCCTAGTGCTAAGAACGACTTGCGCGCGCCAAAGGCAGCTCGGCCGGATCGGCCAAAGCCGGCTGCAGCGAGGCCTGCCAATGCGCCGATCCGGGCGAGCGGGGCGGTCAACAGCGACAGGCCGGTCAAGGCGAGGCCGACCAGGCGCAGGGATTTTGCGACGATGAACAGGCCGGGGGCGGCGGCCACCATACCGGCGAGCGACTTCGCGATCCGGTCGATCGCCTCAGGGGTCTCGATCAAGTAATTGTTGAATCGTTCGACGAGGGCAGTGATCTGCTTGATCTGAGGAGCGAAGCGTTCGCCGATCGTCGCGCCAAGGTTTTTGAAGGACGCGCGCGCGCGATCGAGCGCGTTCGTCATAGCCTCTTGCCTGCGCTGGTACTCCGCGTCGACACTGCCGGCGCTGGAGGTGGTGGCGGTATTGCGCAGGCGGTTCAGTTCGCCGAGGTTGCCGACGACCGCGAGGATCTCGTCATAAGACTCGCGTCCAAGCAGGCTCATCGCGATCTGAGTCTGCTCCGCGCTATCGGTGACGTTCGCGAGCGCATTGATCAGCTGATCTGTCGCTGCGGTTGCATCCGTGCTCGCGAGTGTCGCCAGTTGAATCGGATCGATTTTGAGCTTGGAGAAGGCCTCAAGTTGATCCGCAGTCGCACCCGCTCCGACCACCAAAGTTTGAGTCAGGCGGTTGAACCCCGTCGCCATCCGCTCGGCGCTGATACCGGCTGACAAGCCAACCGCACCGAAGCTGGCGGCCAACTCGCGGTTAATTCCGAGGAGGGTGGCGGCTGGTGCGATGCGGGCGCTAAAGTTGATCATCTCGGGGACGGTAGTCGACGACGAGTCCGCGATCTTGTTGACCTGATCCGCGAATTTTTCGAGTTCGGGCAATGTCAGCTGAAAGCCGTTTTTCAAGGCCATGAGCTGCGAGGCGGCTTCCTCGCCAGGCAACTCGAAGGCGACCGCGACCTTGCGCGACAAGCGCAGGAATTGCTCGATATCGCGGGTATCGGTGAGGCCAGCTTTGCCCGCTTCCGCCGCCGCGGCGAAGGTTTCACTGAAGCTCGCACCCATTTCCCGCGAGAGCTTTTTGAAGCGGTCGGCTGTCTCGTCGGTGAAGCCGTCGATCGCGCGCTTGGCGTCAATCGTGGCGTCTTCAAATTGACCAAACTCGCCTGCAGCCTTGGCGATTCCGAGGCCCGCGGGGATCGAGAGCGCAGCCGTGAGGCGCATCGATGCGCTTTCCAGGCTCGCGGAGGTCGCCGCGATCGATGCGTTGACCGCGGTCATCTGGCGTTGAAAGCCGGATGTCGCGGCGGAGATCGCCTTTAGCGGGCCGGTGAAGCTGTCGCGAAGCGATAGCGTGATCGTGCTGGTCTTGTTGGCGGCGGCCATGATGCAAATTCCTTATTTCTGCCTTGCATCCAGTATCCGGCCGCGCACCCACAAAAATCCAGAGCCGGTGAGGGCGGCGGACTCGGTTAGAGTCCGCGCGCGTGGGATCCCAGGCTGCTGAAACCGGACGGGGCGGCGTGGGATTCCTGTCGGATCACCGGCACCTGCAGGCGGCTCTCGACATAGAGAATCAGCCCCTCGCGGAGGATGTTGCGCTCGGCGGCGGGCAAGCCAAGCTTGTCGATCATCCGGCGGAGTGCGCGGGCTTTTTCGAGGTCGTCACGATCGTCGATGTGTTGCATGTGAGAGTCCTTTCTGGTGGTGGTGGTGGTTAATCGAGGCCGCCCAGCTTGTTTGCTTGGCGGGCAAGTTCGGCGAATGCGGATTCGAGGTCGTCTGAGTTCTTGGAGAGCTCCTCGCGGCGCTTGTCCCAGTCCGGAACACCGGCGGCATGGGCCGCGGCCATCGAATAATTCAAGCAGTCGAGGCTTTCCGCCCGTAAGCCAGGCTTCCGCCGCCAGACGATCTTGGCTTTCCGGTTCCGGCCACCGGGTTCGATGATGCGTTCTTCGGCGAGCAGCTGCTCCAGGTATGCGGAATCGCCGCACAGATGCTGCGCTATACGGATCCGGCGGTGTTCGGACTTGGCATTGAAAAGCTGCATGATGATCGTCTTGCCCTGATCAACGCCGACCAGAAAAAGCTTGCCGCTTTGATCTTTCCAGCGCGCATTCGACTTCGACAGTTGCCAGAGCGGGCGGGTTGCGCCGCTCACGCCCTTTATGGCGCGCCAGTGCCTGCGGCCGGGTGCGTGGCAGGCCTCATAAACATGAGTCGACCAGTTGCCGGAGTCGATGGCGGCCAGCTCGACCTCCAGTTCGCCGCCGAGGGCGGAGCGATATTTCTTGTTCACCTGCTCTTCGATGCGGTCGAAAAGTTCCGGCGTGGTCGGATCTCCATAGACTCGGACATGGTCAACAATCACCCACTCGACCACCTCGTCGGCCTGTCGGGGGCGGCGGGCCAGGATAGTGATTTCCGATCGGTCGCCACCGACATCGACGCCGGCCGTTAGCTGGAGAATCTCAGGGTGGAGGAATCCCTGCTCGTCGACTGCAGCGAAAGAAAATTCTTGCAGCAGGGTGGTGGTGAGATCCTTGTCGATCGATGTCGAGAACGATCGGCCAAGCACGGTATTTGTGAAGGTAGCCTCTTTTTCCGGTGAGCCACGGGCGGCCATCCACTCGGCCGCGATCGTGCGCCAGTCCGCGCTGGAGAATCTGGAATAGAGCGCGCTGATCGAGAAGCCGATCGTACCAGGAACGGCCGCGACGGCGGTCGGCTTGAAGGTGCCGGCCTCGATCATCTGGCGCTTGTGCTTTTGCTCGATCAGGCAGCCGTTTTCGAGGCAGGCGTATTCGACCTGCCAATCCGGGCTGTTCGCCTGCAGGTCGCGGAGATTCGCCTTGTCCATCTCGCAGACATACCGGCCGCCGATCGTGAGCCGCTCGAACTCAAGAGTCTGCTCATGTCCGCAGTGCGGGCAGGCGACGAAAAACAGGCGCTTGTCGGACAGGTCGAACTCGCTGGAAACGTGGCAGTTTTCGCCCAGCGGCGTCGAGGCGATAACGTGAAGCGGGCGGTATGACGCCCCGGTACGCTTGCTGAAAAGCGCGATCGGATCGCCTTCCGCGCCGAGGGCGGTGCCGTAGGCCGAGGACTCGTCAAACAGGATCCAATCAAGGCTGATCCGGCGCGCGTCACCGGGGGATTCTGCGGACAGGAACCGGGCGGATGAACCATTGCTGAAGGTCTTCACCAAGGCTGTGTCGCGGCTCTCGTTGCCGGTCAGCTTGGCGACACGGCCACGGCTTTTTGATGATCGGCGCATGGTGGCCGCGACAGGCCGGCACCGCGCCGCTGCCGGGGAGAAAACGCTGTTGCTGAAGTCGATGGCGTCGTCGCGGCGGGCCTGCACCAGGCCGATGTTCAAGCCCTTTGCCACGCCACGCAAAAGCAATCCGGTCAGGGTCTGAGTTTTCCCGATTCTGGCGCTCGACTTGATCACGATCTTTCGAACGTGGGGATCATCGGACGCTTCGGCAATCTGGCGCTGCGGCTTCCATAAGCGCCACGGCTGGCCATTCTCCAGCGTAACATGACGCTCGAACCACTCATCGGTCGGCACGCGCGGATCCGGGGCGAACTCGGAGACGATGGATTGCGCCAGGTTGATTGCTTCGTGTCTGACATGACTATTCATCGAGTCCATCCTCGTCGTCTTCGCCGTTTTCAGCTGCGATTGTGCGGGCGATGGCGGCGGGCATTTCGCGGGCCATGTCGGCCAGCTTGCGCTCGACGAGATCCTCGATCACCAACTGGTCGGCGGTTGGCAGGCCGCCGAGGGCGGAGTTGATTTCGATCGGAAGCGCGACGAGGCTGGCCTTCGTTCCTGCGATCACGGCGCGCATGGCTGCCTCTACGGACGGGCGGCGGATCACCTGACCTTCGAGCAGGTTGCCCTTGGCTCGCACCACGCGGAGTTGCTCGCGAGCGACATGGGTCTGGGCGACGCGCAATTCAGCGTTCGCCCGGATCGGATCGATCTCTTGACCATCCGGGCCGGCGGCGATCGATCGGCCGGCGGCGGATTCGCGGAAGTGACAGACGACAGCGGAGACGGCGGCGCGTTCGTAGAGTTTGCCATTTGCCCCGCGGGTGGAGGCGGGGATGATTCCGCGCTGAAGATACTCGCGCACAGTGCGCGGGACGCATCCGCACAGCTCGGCGATCCGGGCTTGTGTGACCAGATTGTCGGCGGTTGCGGGCTTCTTTTTTGCGGCCATCCGCGTCAGATCCTTTAAGAGGGGTTGCGCGTTCATGCAGGGTTCGCGCACCAGGCGCGGCTGGAGATTGTGAAAGCCGCCGGCCGATGGCCGGCGGCGTGGGGTTCGTGCGGCGGAGGAGCGCCCTTAGAAAAAATCACCTCCACAACTGCCAGATGGCGGTGGATCTCCCTCGCGGGTTGCAGAGCAGGCTCACAGTACCTTTTTGGTTTTTGCAGGTTGGCATGTTTATATCATTGTAAAAAATCGAAGAAAATTATCTGACAGGGGTGTGCAGGTGAGCCTTGGCGATCTTCGAGGAGTGTGGCGTGAGATGTTAAGAATCTTGTTTAGGTTGTACTCTGAATCTGTTTTATGTGCAGACATATAAAGACATCCTTATGTGATACTACTCTCTCTGAGGATTTTTGATGGTGCCGGGAGGGCGGCATAAAGCCGCCCTAGGCGGGGTTAAGCGAGCGCCGCGTCTTCGGGATAGGCCGGGGCTGGGATGTCCTGCCAGTCGTCGATGGCGATGACTTCGGGGCGGGTGGTCGAGATCTGGCCCTTGGCGAGCATGTTGGCGATGTCCTGTCCGTCGAGCAAGCTGAGTGCGTCGGCGGGGATCTTGTCGCCGCGCTCGACGGACAGGAACGTGTCCTTCAGATGATCGCCGGCGGCTCGTCGCTTCAGGTCGGTCGATGCCGGCTGGCCGGTTTGCAGCCAGAGAGTCTGGCAGGCGTAATAGGTTGCAGTCATGACTGGATTCCTCGTTTAAGCGCGCTGAGGCGCTGGGGTTTCGTAAAGGGTGCGATATTGGATCCACCGCGCGTCTGTGCGCGATAGCTGGTCGATGACCCGATCAGCGATGTCAGGCTCAAAGATGTCGCGGATTTTCGCGTTTGCGTGGGTGATGGCTGACTGGATTGTATCCGCTGCATCCACACACCTGCCAGTGAAGTCGCGAGCCGCGTCGAGGGCGCGGGCTTCGTACATGGCCTGCGCCGCCTCGAACGACGCATCGTTCTCTTTGCGCGCGGCTACGTGCTCGGCGACCAGAGCCTTCAGTTTGTCGGGGTTGTCGTCGAACTCGCCGGCCATGTAGCGCCGCTCGATCTCAGCGGACTCGGCATCAAGGGTGGCCTTACGGCGCTTGGCCGCGTTGTGGATAAACTCGACGTTGGTGGCGATGTCGATCACGCGGCCCATGATGCTCGCCCTTGCTCGGCGACAAAGAAATCGACCAGCAGTCGGGTCACGGCGGCCTGCTCATTGCGGGTCAGGTTGAGGGCCTCAGCGATGCCGAGTCCGAGATCGACGGGGTGAAGCCCAGCGCCCCAAAAAGAGCATTCGAAATCCAGCCGGTCAGGCCAGTTGGCCGGTTGCCCTTCCAGGATCCAATCGCGTGTGTGCATTGTTGCGCAAACGCCGTGCGCGATCTGAGGATTCGTCATGCGATACTCGCGAAATGCCTCGGCGTATTTGTGGGATTCCAGGTTCACGGTCCTACCTCCGGGCCAGGATCGTCGAGCCACCTGCCTGCGGCCGACCACCGGCGCGCTGGGCTGCATTGAATGCGCGGGCTGTTGCCACGGCGCTGGCAATGCGCTCGTCCTCAGCTGTGGCGTTGGTTGGCTCGTTTGCCGGCACCTGCTCAGGCTGGCGCTTTCCATACATCGAGCGTGCGACAGCGCGTGCTTCCGCGATGCGGGCCTGCTCGGCTTCGGCTTTGGCCTTGGCCTCATCTTCGGCCTTGGTGTCGACGCCCTGGATGCGGGCGAGGGTTTCGAGGTATGCGGGCGATGGGTTGGCGATCGGTGCAAGAGCCTTTGCCGCTGGTGCCGGTGCAGCCGGGGCTGGGGCTGGTGCCGGTGCAGGTGCCGGTGAGGTGGTGGCTTCGATGACCCTGAAGGCCTTGTTGCCGATCGTGATGGACTCGCCGGTATGGGCGAGGGCTTCGATCCGGGCTTCAGAGAAGAGTTGGTCTTTCATTCGTGCATTCCTTGTGGGTGTCGCTCTATGACGAGCGTTTGAGATGTCGCTCGACCAGATCGAGCCGGTATCGCCGGTGCCCGTTTTTCGGGTTCGGGCGGATGGGCTTCAGTTCATCGTCGAGGCGACGGATGGTCGGTGTCGAAACTCCGAGACGCTTGGCGACTTCGCCGATCTGAAGCAGTTTTCCGTGGGTGTGTTTCATTCCATTTACAGCTTCCATTTTGTGGTTCTCCTTTGCTGAGCCAATAATTCATAGTGCTGGACAGCCCTCGAATTGGTCAAACCTATCAGGGTGGTTTCGAGCAACTATTTTATAAGTCATTGAAAATAATGGAAGATACGTTACATCACAGACTTGCCAAGCGATATGAAATCAGCTAAAGCGCGGCGCCTGTGATTCTGGCGCAGACACGGCTGAGCGCCGCCGGCATGGATCCGGGCGGGTGGTGGCTTTGCGATGTCAGGGGGGGGTGGCGGCGTGGCAGTACATCCGTGCTCACGCCGCCGGCCGAGGAAGCCTGAGGTCAGGTTATGTCGGATTGACCTGAATTGTCGAGGCGGCTGGAGCTAATCCATCCGCTTTTTGAAATGACCCGACACAACGCCGATCAGTACACCGGCGGTCAGGATCGTTTGGATTGATCCAAGATTGTCTTCAGAGATCCATCGCAGGTGATCCGGGGCGACCAGATGCCAGGCCCACGCCAAGCCAAGCACAAGGACAGCACCGGACACAATCCAGAGCGCGGCAATCGCGATCCATTCAAAGTGGTCGCGGAAGCGTTCGGTGCGCCCGTCTTCAGCCTCTTGTCGGATCTGCTCGCGTGTCTTGCCCTGATTCAGGCTTGCGCCTTCAAGGGCGGCCATATTGGAACCGTCACCGACTGCAGCGGATTCTTCCGCTGGGGTGACGACGACACGACTCAAGCCGCAACGCTCGCTTTTTTGCGGTAGTGATCCTCGATCAGGTCATCTGGGATCCGCAGGCCGAAAGAGCCGGGCACATAGGTCAGCGCCCACGGCGTGCCACCGGCGTGCGTCATGTTGGATAGCTGAGGGCCAGTGAATTTTCCGTAGGCGTCATAGACCTGCGAAACAATGTCCTGCTCGTCTGCGTCAAGCACTTGCTGCGCGTTGTGGCGACGGATCTTGTTAGTGATGGCCGCGCCGCGATAGCTCTTGATCGCTTCATACAGCATAGGAATCACCGGGCCGTACTGCCAAGCCTCGACGGGATCCGAGATCAACGGCCTGCCGTGGATACCGTAGAACCAACCGTGCGCAATGTATGTCAGCTTCAGAAGCTGCATAGGTGTAAGCGAGTCGCCCTTCTGTTCGGCTAGTTCGAGGATATAATTAGCAACATCACGGGAATCTTTCACGATATGGCCTCCTCTCTCGCTGGTGCTTCTCTCAATGTAATACGTGGTGCATGGTTGTGCAGTTTGCAACAAAAATCAATCAAAAGTGTCACACCACGGGTTCCGGTCATTCGGCCAAGGCTTAAAGGCAACAGTGGGCGGGAAGCTGACATTCGCTGCGCCGCAGGCCAACACCCGGTGGGAGGTCAAAAGTGACGTCATTTTGCGACGTTCAATAAATGTCGTTTGGCCTGCACTCGAACAGGCCCGAAATCAATTCATCTAATGGAAATCAACAGAACCGCTCGCCAGCGCGGCCCGTTTGTAGGCGCTCGCGCCGCAAGCCTGATTTCAAAGGAGGCTTGCAGCTTGATCGCGGTGTTATCTCGGCAAACCCCATCCTTTTCTGTTGTCTTTTGCATCGGTGCCGAGCCCCAAACCTTTACCTGCGTGGGTTTCACCAGTCGATCCGCCCTGATCAAATCCAGGTCGATCAACGTCCTCGGCAGAATCCGTCGACGCTGGCTTGTCGGTCTTGGGTGACGGCTTCGTCGGTTCTTCGGCTGCTGCCTTGACATCGGGTTCCGCGCCATCGTCACTCGATGGGCGATGATTGGCAGGGTTGTCCTTGTACTCGTCAACCTGGACACCTTTTCCGTCCAGGCCCTGTCCAGGCAGTCTTTGCGCCTTATCACGATTGCTGAGGATATCGTTCTTCCTCACTTGCGCGTCGTCAAGTTCGGTCATTGCACCGGTTCCACTGCTTTGTCCTGCTGACATGTTGTGTACTCCAGTTTGCTCTACGGGGTTGCGGTGCGTCGCAAGCGTCAACACCCAGCCTCGGCACGAAGACCGATGATACTGGCCCCTACTCCATATGGGTGGCAATGGTGCCACCCACAAGAACAATCCGAACCTTGTCGGAATGTCCCAAGTTTAATTCTTCTTGCTTCTGTCCGGGCCTCCCGCGTGACTGCTGCGGGTGACCGAGACCGGATCGCTGGCAGGAAACGTGTCTTCGAGTCCTTCTTCCAACTCGTCGTCGAGTTTCTTGTCAAATGTGTCGGGCTCGGTTTCACCCTTGGCCGCGATGGTCGCCGCCTCGCAGTTCGCATAGTAAGCGGAACGGCGACCATCGATCACATAGACCCAGCCGCCGTCTTGCTTTTCGAGTTCATATTCTTGATTTCTCATGAGTATACCTTTCACTACACAACCCGCTCGATCCCACATCGTTCCGTTTTCCGCACGCTCAAGCAAAATAGGCACGTATTGGTAGTTCGCGGCGGAAAGAGGTGCCGCATAAGTTGGTGTAAGAGGGAAACGTGGTCATTCGGATGCCGCTGGTGAGTCCAAAACGTTGTTTTCAGATTTCCAAAGAATGAAACGAGCTTCATTCCCGATGTCACGGGCGTCTTACCGAATTGCCCCCATCGATAATACGGTTGATCAATGCGGCGATAGCTCGGTGCGTTTCCAGTTCGCTTTCGGAGCCAGTAGCATTCTCGTGGGTGATGGCGGAATCCCGTAGGACACCGACGATCTCTTTTTCGGGGAGGATATTGTGATCGTTCAGCGCGAGCAGGAGGGCTTCACAAATCGTGAGTGCAGCCCTCCCTGAATAGTCGTTGTCGGACATAAATGCGGTCTTATGTATCAAAAGCACCATCCGGTCCTTTGCTGCATCTGAGCCGGTCCTACAAAGAAAGGACCGACTAATGTCGCATGAAATAGGAAAGACTCCACAACCCGGAGAAATCCGGGCATGGTCCGCTCATGAAATTGAAGACAGCAACAACAGCGATCATTCTGCCGATCGTTTTGCTCGGCACGCTTCTTGCCGGGCTCAATCGTCTAGCGGGGCCAGCAACCCTGCGAGACGATTTGCCGGCTATCTTTGAGATGGTCTCCGATATTTTTGAAGCAGCATCGGCATGGATTTTCGGTCCTCCACTGTGGCAGACGACCGTCGCCCTTGTCGTAGTAACGGTTATCTATGTCGTTTGGCTCCTCGGGGATGAACGACTGCTGCGAATTACGCTGGCATTGATGCGGAAAGAGAGGTTCCGCGCTGAGCTTGCGAAGGCGGCTGATGACACTGTCATAATAGCCCAAAGAGAAGAATTAACAGCGCAGAAGGAAAGAATGTGCGCCGAACAACTCGCTCAGAACCAGTCCATGTGGGCAATGTACATTGTCGAGACTGCAAATTGGGAGCCCGTAGCCAAGCCCCCTTTACTTCCTCCACTGGGTGCGCCGCTCGGCCCTGACGTCGATCCCTCAATGGCTTGCGGCCCCTACGACGTCCAACTTTCGGAGTGGAGGACTGCAATGCGCTCTCGGTTGCAATCTGTTATTGATGCCTTTGCTGCCGGGGACGGCGGGCTGTCGAGTGTTGTTGATGATCGCCTCGAAACAGCACGTAACCGTGCCTGGGCTGATAAAAATAAATGGGATGCAAAAGAGCAAGGCCGCTATTTTCCCAATGAAGACTCCCGGAACGCGTGGCACGAACTCCGGTACATGTCCGTCGAAGCCGACAAAATCTTGAGGGAGATTCGCACCTCCCTTGACCGGAAAGCCAACCTTTTGGTCAACTCTATAGACGAAGATGCTCGGAGCCAGTTGCTTGCAGACATTGTAAAAGAAATGCAGCGGTAAATTTGCCGCGCGACAACTTGTTGCGCACGTTCACTTCCTTCTCGTCAACTCCGATCTCGGCCAGCTTCTCGACAAGCTGCGCATAGGTCACGCCCTTACGCTTCAATTCCGCCTTTAGAAGGTTGGCGGCTTTCATTTCCCAGTCCGTCTTTTCGGCCATTGTATCGCTCACATTGTAAAAAGTAACATATTCGATACATATGCCCTTGTATGGCGTGCGTCAACGTACTATATACGTTACATAGGTAACGGAAACAGTACGTCATGGCTCAACACTTCCTTCTCTCGGCTCAAGCCCGCACACTCTCCCTCAAGGAAATCTATAAGGGTGGGGAGGACAAGGCCTATCAGGTGTTCAAGAAGATCCGTTGGGCTTCGACAGACGGCAATCCGGTTTGCCCCAAGTGCGGTTGCCTGGACCATTACGAAATCAACACCCGCCGCAAGTTCAAGTGCGCTGCTTGCCACGCTCAATTCAGCGTCACGTCCGGCACCATCTTTGCCAGCCGCAAGCTTGGCTTCATGGATCTGCTTGGCGCGGTCTGCATCTTCGTCAACGCCGTGAAGGGCCTTTCCGCTCTCCAGCTTTCCCGCGACCTGGACGTTCAATACAAGACCGCATGGGTTCTGGCTCACAAGCTCCGCGAAGCCCTGTCTTTGGAAATCCAGAACGACGAACCGCTTGACGGCGACGTGGAAGTTGATGGCGCATACTTTGGTGGCCATATCCGCCCGCACAACATCGCTGAGAAGCGCGTTGACCGTCGCCGGGCGGAACACCAGACCGGCAAGCGCCGCGTCGTGGTGGCCTTCCGCGAACGCAATGGCCGCACCCGTCCTTTCGTCACCATGTCAGAAGCTCAGGGCGTTGAATTGGCAAAGCAGCACGTTGACCGTTTGGCCATCATGCATGCAGACGAAGCCAGCCACTGGGATATGTTGCATGCAGGTTGGGAAACCGAGCGGGTCAACCATTCCAAGACCTACAGCGACCACGGCAAACACACCAACTGGGTTGAGAGCTATTTCAGCCGCCTTCGCCGCATGGTCACTGGTCAGCACCACCACGTTTCGCCCCAGTACCTGCACCAGTATGCAAACCACGCTGCATGGTGCGAGGATAACCGCCGCAACTCAAACGGCGAAAACGCCACTGACATTCTCGGCAAGGCAATGGCTCATGGTGTCAGCCGGATTTGGAAGGGGTATTGGCAGCGGGCAAACAAATAAGAAATTAACGGAACGTTCGTACATTTTGTGCATTGACTACAAAGCGTACGAAATGTACAAACCGGACAACACGTCTAGAGGCGGTGAACGCAAGATGACCAGACAGGACACAAAACCAGTACAAACTGCAACAGAGCAAATGCCAACTTTCACGGCAACGGAGGCGCGCAACAAATTTTCCGACATTTTCAACCAAGCCCACTACGGGGGTGGCGTGCTTATCGAGAAGCACGGCAAGCGTGTGGCGGTCGTACCTTTAGAACTTCTTGATCGGTTAGCTGACCTTGAAGCGCGTATCGACAGCGCAGACGCACAGAGGGCTTTGGATGAGTTTCAACGACAGGGAGGATCAACTTTGGATGAACTTGAAATGGAGTTGGAGAATGACTGACTCCAAGCACGGGAGGGGGCATGTCCTCTACAGAAGTGGTTGTTTCTCCCGCCGCAAGGCGCGAGATTAAGAAACTCACGAAAGATCGTCAAAAGCAGACTATTGCGTTGCTTCGGACACTGGAAAACGGCTCGGAAACCCTCATGATCGAAAAGATCAAAGGGCACCCGAGCTTTTTTCGTATTAGGCGCGGCGATATGCGCGTCGTCTATCATTACATTACCAGAAACCGTGTAGTCGTATTGGTCGTTAGAGACCGCAAAGACGCCTACCGCGGGCTGGATGACCTTGACCGTAAGTTGTTGGCAGCCCTACAGGCCCTAGGGGAAGAGCAGGCTGGCAACGTGCGGAAGGCGGGTACAATTTAGACGCTCCAAACCACGTTCCCGCGCGCGTCTGTGCCTTTCTGGGCGGCTTCTGTCTGCCTAAGGCACTTGCCCACCCGCTTGACTAGATCGTTGACGTATTTCCGATCTCTGGCGTCGTGCCCGTTTAGCTCCACAATCTGTTGCGCAACCATGCGGCTGGTAAGCGGCTCCTTGGTCGTGCGTAGGACTGTCATGCAGGACCGGAACAGTTCGCCCTTGCCGAATACCACGTGGCGCTTCTGGCGTGGCATGGCAGCGTCCAGATCGCCCGCATAGCCGAATGTGCCCAAGGCTCGGTCTATGGCGTCAATGTCGTTCTTGATCTCGGCTATGCGCTCCCGAAGCTGTTTAGCCTCGTTGAACAGATCGGCCCTCTTTGTCAGAAGGCCGTTGATGGTGTGGCTGAAATCGGTTGCCCTTGCTCGGGCCAGGTTCTTGATATCCATCCCCTGATAGTAATGGAATCAGGCCTTTAGCGCTGGCAGAATTTTGGTGCTTTTGATACATAAGACCGCTGAAATGATTGGATGTGCCGCCCAGCGGAATCGGCATGCCGGTGCGGGCGAGAAACGGGATCAGGACCCGGAACAATCCGCTGTATTCCAGCGCGAACAGTCCCGAGAGCCAGCTTGCGCGAAAATTTGCGATCGCCAGCGGCGCCTGCAGGCAGCCAAGGCGGGCGTCCCCCTTGCGAAATGCCGACCAGGCCTCGCGCAACTGCCCTGGCGCCGGCTTGTCCTCGGCGTCATAGACCGCGACCAGCGCGCCGCGCGCGCCCTGCAGCGCGTATTGCAGCGCCTTGGGCTTGGTGCGCGGTCCGAAGGTCGGCGTTCGCACAATCTCGCATTCGGGCCCGAGATCCTGTGCCTGCAGGGCCGCAATCGTGGCCGCGTCATCGGCCTCGCACACATATTTGACGTCGAGAAGGCTCTTGGGCCAGTCCAGCGCTGCGATCCGCGACACCAGCGCCGGCGCCATCGCGGCTTCATTGTGCAGGGCGACCAGCACCGTGTAGACGGGAAGCGGGACGCCGTCGCCCGGGTCCGGAGGCCGCGCCCGGGCGGGCAGGAGGATGGAGGTGGCGAGGGCGGCCAGCCGCAGCAGGATGCCGCCTGAGAAGAACAGCGTCAGCACCACATGCAACACGGTGAAAGCGGTGAACGGCCAGAAGAGAAAGCCGGCCATCGCCAGGCCCAGCATCAGCCCCAGCACGAAGCCCTGGGCGGAGGTCATCACCCTGCGGGCGCTGGTGTCGCGCTGATCCTGATCGAGCTCGAATGTCGTGCGCCGAACCCTGTCGCCCGCGCCCGCCTGCCACACCGCTTCACGGATGGTGGCGGGCGAGGCGACGGCAAGGCTCGCCCGCAATAAGGGCCGTGCACCGAGCTGCGCCTTCTGCTGTTCGAGTGTCCGGGCTTCGGGAACGATCACCGTGATCTGCCCGTCCTTGCGCGACAGCCGGAGCGGGCCGTCGTGGCGCAGCAGCACATCGATCATCGGCGGCCGGACCACCTCGTCGGGGTCGATGTTGTCGATATGGGCCAGCCCGAGCTCGCCCGCCAGCCATCGATAATAGAGCCCGGGCTTGATCAGGCCCTGGGCCAGGAGTTCCTTCTCGATGGTCGTTGCATTGGCGCGCGCGGCCCGTGCAGCGGCCTCGACATGCGGCTTGCCGATGCCGCAGCTGAGAAAAAACCGGGCTTCGTCGAAAGCCTGCGGGTTGATGTTTGAAGACTTTGCCGCGGGCAATCGCTCGGTTTCGCGGCGGTCTCCCCGGACAAGCCGCAGGTTTGGCGGCGGGGTTCCGGAGACCCGGTGATCGATGGTTTTGCTTGGGGCCATGACTCTGATAAACACACAGCGGATACACCGGGAAGCTAAATCTATGGTAGTGAAAACGCGCATGAATGCACCCCTCGCATTTAAGGGTATTTTTCGCTTTGCCTGCGCTTTGGCTGTTTTTTTCGGCGTGACGGCGCCGCTGGCGCGCGCCAACGATATCCTTGTTCCCAACTATATGGATCCGCGCGAGCGCATCCCGGTACCGGATCTGAAGACCGTCAGCCGCATTCGCTTCGTCACGACCGTCGATTTCCCGCCGTTCAATTTTCTCGACCAGACCGGCCGCCTTGCCGGTTTCCATGTCGATCTGGCGCGGGCGATATGCGCTGAACTGGATATTCTGGCAAAATGTCAGATCCAGGCGCTGCCGTGGGACGAGCTGGAGGGCGCGCTTACGACGGGCCAGGCCGAGGCGCTGATTTCCGGTCTGGCAATCACCCCCGACAGCCGCGCCAGCCACCGCTTCACCCGTCCCTACCTGGCCCTGCCGGCGCGCTTCGCCCTGCGCAGGGACGCAGAGATCGGCGGCGCTGGCGCCGCGGCGCTTCAAGGCCGGCGGGTCGGCGTGATGGACGGCACCGCCCATGAAGTCCTGCTGCGGGATTGGTTTACCGACGTCAAGCCGGTCATTTTCTCCCGGCCGGAGTGGATGTTCGATGCGCTGAAAGCGGGAACGGTCGATGCCGTCTTCGGCGATGGATTGCAATTGTCGTTCTGGCTTTCGAGCCAGGCCGCGGACAGCTGCTGCCGGTTTTTCGACGGGCCGTATTTTTCGCAAGATCATCTGGGGGAGGGGCTCTCCATCGCGGTGCACCCGCGCAATGAAGACCTGGTGACGGGTTTCGACCACGCCATTGCCGCTCTCAACAGAAATGGACGCTTCACCGAGCTCTATCTGCGCTGGTTCCCCAACGGGCTTTACTGACCGGCCTCGGTCGGCTTGCCCAGATCCGGCTTGCCGGATTCCGGCCTGGCCACGAAGGGCAGGGCCAGCGCCCAGCCGAGATTGGCCGTGCGGCTGTCGCGCCATTCCGAAAGCCCGATCTCGATGCCGGTCTGTCCGCGCCGGGGCGCCTGGGTGTAGGTCGCGAATATCCGGTCCCAGATCGCCAGGTTGAACCCGTAATTGGAGTCCGTCTCGCGCCGATCAGTGGAATGATGGATGCGGTGCATGTCCGGCGTCACGATCAGCAGCCGCAGGATCCTGTCCGCGGCCAGCGGAAGCCGGATATTGGCGTGATTGAACATCGCCGCCCCGTTGAGCACGATTTCGAACACCAGCACCGCCACCGGCGGCGCCCCGAGCGCGATGATGATCGCGGCCTTCCAGAGCATCGACAGCACGATTTCCAGCGGATGGAACCTGAGCGCCGTGGTCAGGTCGAACCCGGTGTCGGCATGGTGCATCCGGTGGATGCGCCACAGCCAGGGCCATTTGTGGCTGACCACATGTTCGAGCCAGACGGCGAAATCGAGAACGAGGAAGGCCAGGATTCCCGCCAGCCAGAGCGGCATCCCCAAGAGCGGAAACAGGCCGTATCCCGCCTCCTGCGCCCAGATCGCGGTGCCGACGGCGGCAAGCGGAAAGATGATCCTCAGCACCACCGAGGACAGCACCACCATGGCAATGTTGGTGAACCAGCGGCGGCTCTTGAGCGCGCCGCGCATTTCATCACGCTCGAGCCGCGGCGCCCACAACTCAATGATGGTCAGCGCGGCAAAGATGCTCGAAAAAGCCAGGAGCCGGATCACCGGCTCGGACAGGCCGAAAAGTGTCATGCGTCCGTCTCCAATGCGAAATCTCGCATATGTCATGCCATGCCCGGCAGCCACAGGCGACACACGATTTGGTGAGGCGGAGCAACCGGCGCCGGCCGGCGGCGTTTATGCCATGAAATCAGGCATTTCTGAACCGCGCCATGGCGCTGCGCTCGATTGCCGCACAGGTGAGCTTGTCGAGGCCAAGCCGGTCGCGCAGCATCTGCAGCAGCCGGATTTCCTCCTGCTGGATATTGTAGTCGGCCGACGCGATCTCGACCGCCAGCGCATAGGCGGTGTCGTAGAACTTGTGCGGAACCGCGTCGCGCACCACTTCGAGCACGATGTCGAGCCCTTCCGGACCCGTCAGCAGTTCGGCTGCGGCGCGGGTGACTTCGATCAGCCGCTCCTCGTCAAATCCGTCGAACACCGGCAGGAAGGTGACCAGCCGGCCGATCCGCGCCAGTTCCGCGTCGTTCATCGCCTTGTCCACGGCGGACATGGTGACCATGAGGTAGATGAGGGCGTCGTGGGCGGTGATACGCGAAGGCATGGGGCGACATTCCTGTTGATTTGCTAGAACAATAGGAACTCGGGCGCAGCTCCACAAGGCGCACGGCGTGGATTAAGCCCATCCACCGCGCCCGGCGAACAGCAGCGCCAGCCTTATTGGCCCCTTACTGGCTTGCCCAGATGATGCGCGCCATCCAGTCGACTTCGCTCAGCTCGAAACTGCGGTTGGGGTGGTCGGGATTGAGCGAGACAAGCTCGATGGATTTGGCGCTTTGCCGGTTGAGCACCTTGGCCATCACCTCGCCGTCGCGCGAGCGCACCACCACCCGGTCGCCGCGGCGGATCTGCGCCCCGGGCTCGATGACGAGAATATCGCCATCGCGGTAGAGCGGCATCATGCTGTCGCCCTGGACTTCAAGCGCGTAGACGCCGGGCTTTTCG
The DNA here is from genome assembly GCA_019084245.1 of Hoeflea sp. Taxonomy (GTDB): domain Bacteria; phylum Pseudomonadota; class Alphaproteobacteria; order Rhizobiales; family Rhizobiaceae; genus Hoeflea. Next base: position 102,542 of record JAHRFE010000028.1, on the reverse strand, counting down.
GAGGGCTGGACCGGGAAGTCCACCACGTCCCAGCCCTGGCCCGCCGGAAAACCGCCATCATCGAAAAACCCGCCCGAGCCGGCCTGGGCAAATCCCAGAAGCGGGATCGATCCGGCCTGGGGCGGAAACACGCCATCGGGAAAGACGCTTTCGCTCTGGGCCGCTCCGCCCCGCACAAGGTTCATGAACTCCTCGAGCGAGGACCCGGTGGCATCGAGCACCTTGGCAAGCGATTCCGTCGACGGCCAGCGGTCGCGCCCATCCGCGCCGCAGCGCTTGGACTTGTTGAACGCGGTCGGATCCAGCCCGGCGCGGCGCGCCAGTCCCGAGGCTGTAAGCCCGTGACGTTCGGCCAGCGCGTCGAGCGCGGACCAGATGCGTTCATGCGAGAGCATGGTCGAGTTCCCGCTGGGAGGACAAGATCCGGGCACGCCAAAACAGGACCCGGGAGCTGCTTTTTACATGATCAGCAGGGGGTGCGTAAAGAGACATAGGAAAAATATCCTCACGCCCCGCAGTCTCCCGGATGTCCCCAATCAATGCGGCCGAAACGGTTGCCGTCCCGTCACCAGCGCCTGCTCCAGCAATTCGATCCGGTCCTGGCCCCAGAAGGCTTCGCCGTTGAGCACATAGGTGGGCACGCCGATGGCGTCGGCGGCGATGGCGTCCTGGGAATTCTTGTCCCTGATGGCGGCGACCTCGGCGGTCTTGGCATCCTTGAGCGCCGGCATGGAGTCGAGCCCGACCTGCGACAGGTAGGATGCCAGCACGGCCTCGTCGGCGATGTCGTCGTCATGGGCCCAGACGCCGGCAAGCACCTTGCCCATGAAGTAGCGCGGGTCATGCCCTTCCGCAACCAGCGCGATAATGACGCGGTCGGCAAGCGAGGCGTCGACCGGCCAGTGCTTTGGCTCGGTCTTGATCGGCAGGCCGCGCCAGGCGGCCAGCCGCTGCAGTTCCACCAACCGCTGCCGCTGGCGCACCGGAGGACGCTGGCCGGGCGGCACCGCGCCGGATTTCTCCCACAGCGCCGGCAGATTGACCGGCTTGTAGTTGAGCGTGGCCTTGTGGCGCTCCGCCACCTCGCAGATCTTGGTGTGCCCGAGATAGGTAAACGGCGAGGCGCAGTAGAAATAATAGTCGATTTCAGCCATTGGACGATCCTCCCGCAGCGCCGCGCTCATCCGGGAGCGCAAGTCCCGCTGCATCCTTTTGCATCAATGCCGGTTCGTTGTCGTTCAAATGATTCCATCTGAACGCGCCATGCATTGGGCCGACATTGGAGAAGAGCGTGCATCCGGGCAAGGCTTTTTCGACGCATTCGCGCCGCCAGATCATCCGGCTGGGTGGTGTTCTGCCGGTTTACGGCCTATTTGCTGGACTGGGGCGGGCCGATCCTCGGTGTCCGATGCGCCTGATGACGGAGATTTTTCCAGATGACCCGCGACAGCGAGACCGCGATTGAAGCCAACCGGATCGCCTGGAATGCCTCGGCCCAGCGCCACCGCGAGAGCGAGGAGTGGCGCCGCCAGCTCGCGGGTTTCGGGGACGCGGCCTTCTCCACATTCGATCCGGTGATCACGCGGGTCCTGACGGACAACGGCGTCAGGGGCGCCCGCGCCGTGCAGTTGGGCTGCAACAATGGCCGCGAGACGCTCTCGATGCTGGCGCTGGGCGCGTCGCATGCCACGGGAATCGACCAGTCCGACGCCTTCCTTGCCCAGGCCGAGGAGCTGCGCGCGGTCTCGCCGCAGGGCGGCAATGCCCGCTTCCTCCGCGCCAATGTCTATGACTTGCCCGCGGACCTGGCGGGCCGGTTCGACCTGGCGCTGATCACCATCGGGGTGCTCAACTGGATGCCGGATCTGGCACGGTTTCTTTCGATCATGTCCTCGCTGCTCGTCTCTGGCGGGCGGCTGGTGGTCTATGAAACCCACCCGGTTCTCGACATGTTCGATCCGGATGCGGAAAATCCGTTTGTGCCGCAGCATTCCTATTTCCGCACCGAGCCGTTCATCAGCGATGACGAGATCGTCTATGACGGATCGGCGACCTCCAAGGCGCCGCCCTCCTATTGGCACTTCCACACCATGGGCGACATCGTCACCGGCTGTGTGCGCGCCGGGCTGCAGATCTCGGAACTGGTCGAATACCCCCATTCCAACCGCGAGACCGACTACGATCTGTACGAAGGCAAGGCCGCGCAACTGCCGATGTGCTACACGCTCACGGCGACAAGGGCCTGAACGAAAAACGGGCCCGAAGGCCCGTTTGAAGATCGGTGATGCCGGGCGAGACTACGCGGCAGCCTTGTCCTCGCGGTAGGGATTGAACCGCTCGTAGAAGGTCTCGCCCTTCTCCGCCATCTCGACCAGGAGCTTCGGGGCGCGGAACTGGCGGCCGTATTTGCGCGCCAGCACCTTGCACATGTCGACAAAGGCTTTCGCGCCCATGGTGTCGATGTAGCTCAGCGCACCGCCGGTATAGGGCGCAAAGCCGAAGCCGAGGATGGTGCCGAGATCGGCCTCGCGCGGATCGGTGACAATGCCTTCCTCCACCGTGCGGGCGGCTTCGAGCGCAATCACAGCGAGGTAGCGGTTCTTGAGCTCCTGCACGTCAATCTTGGCGGGATCGAGTTGCGGATAGAGCGTCTTGAGCTCGGGCCACAGGTGCTTCTTGGCGGGCTTTGCCGGATAGTCGTAGAACCCTTTGCCGTTCTTGCGCCCCAGCCGGCCTTCCTTTTCGACCATGCGTTCGACCAGCGCCAGATGCCTTGGATCAACGGCGCTTTCGCCCAGATCCGTGACGGTGGCGCGCAGGATCTTCAGAGACAGATCGATAGCCACTTCGTCATTGAGCGCTAAGGGCCCGACCGGCATGCCGGCCATTTTCGCCGCATTCTCGATCATCGCCGGCGGCACGCCCTCGGCCAGCATGTTGTAGCTCTCGTTCATGTAACGCAGCACGCAGCGATTGACGAAGAAGCCGCGGGTGTCGTTGACCACGATCGGGGTCTTCTTGATGGCGGCGACATAGTCGAGCGCCACGGCCAGCGCCCTGTCCGAGGTCTTGCGGCCGAGAATGATCTCCACCAGCATCATCTTGTCGACCGGCGAAAAGAAGTGGATGCCGATGAAGTTTTTCGGCCGCTTCGAGTTCTTGGCAAGCCCGGTGATCGGCAAGGTCGAGGTGTTGGACGCATAGACCGTGGTCGGCCGGATCTGCTCCTCGATGGATTCGGTCACGGCCTTCTTGACGTCGCGGTCCTCGAATACAGCCTCGATCACCAGATCCGCATCAGACAGGTCGGCGTGATCGGCGGAGGTGGTGATCAACGACAACAGCTTCTCGCCCTCTTCCTTGGTGGTCTTGCCCTTCTGCAGGCCCTTTTTGACCAGATCCTCGGAATAGGCCTTGCCCTTGGCCGCGGCTTCGAGATCGCGGTCGATCAGCACCACCGGGATGCCGGCCTTGGCCGTCACATAGGCAATGCCCGCGCCCATGAAACCGGCGCCGACGACGCCGATCTTGCGGAACTTGGTGGTCTTGATGCCTTCGGGCCGGCGCGCGCCCTTGTTGATTTCCTGCAGCGAGACGAACAGCGAGCGGATCATCGCCTGCGCTTCCGGCGTCTGCAGGATATGGCTGAAATAGCGCTGCTCGATCCTGAGACCCGTATCGAACGGAACCTGCAGGCCCTCGAACACGCTTTTGAGGATCGCCTTGGCGGCTGGGTAATTGTCCTGCGTCTCGCGGCGAAGAATGGCCGAGGCCGCGGGCCAGAGCTGCGCGCCCTGCGCCGACCAGATCTGGCCGCCGGGCAGCTTGAAGCCCTTGACGTCCCAGGGAGCCACCGGCGACAGCCCGCCCTTGATCATCGCCTTTGCGGCAGAGATCAGCTTCTTGGGTTCGACAACTTCATGCACCAGGCCCATGGCCTTGGCGCGCGCGGGCGTCAGCGACTGTCCGGTCGTCATCATCTGCAGCGCGTCCTGCGCATTGGTGAGCCGCGGCACGCGCTGGGTGCCGCCGGCGCCCGGGAAGATGCCGACCTTGACTTCGGGAAGCGCCAGCTTGACGGCGGGCGAATCCGCGACCACGCGGCCGTGGCAGGCGAGCGAGAGCTCGAACGCGCCGCCCATGCACACGCCGTTGATCGCCGACACCCACGGCTTGCCGCAGGTCTCGATCTTGCGGAACAGCCAGCTCATCTTGCCGACCTGCTCGAACAGGAGCTTCTGGGCGTTGTCCGGATTGGTGCGCTTCTCTTCCTCCATGCCCGCGAGCATGGTCTTCATCATGGTCAGATCCGCGCCGCCCGAAAAGGTCGCCTTGCCCGATGTGAACACAACGCCCTTGACTTGGTCGTCGGCGATGAACCGGTCGACCAGCCCGTCGAGCTCTTCGAGCGCTGCCTGGGTGAACACGTTCATGGACCGGCCGGCCATGTCCCAGGTGACCAGCGCGATGCCGTCATTGTCGATATCGACTGTGTAAATTTCACTGCTCATGGTCATTCTCCAATTCAGACGCGTTCGATGATCGTCGCGGTGCCCATGCCCGCGCCGATGCACAGCGTGACAAGGGCGGTGTTGAGGTTGCGGCGTTCGAGCTCGTCGAGCACGGTGCCGAGGATCATCGCGCCGGTGGCGCCGAGCGGATGGCCCATGGCGATGGCGCCGCCATTGACGTTGATCTTGTCGGAGGGAATGTCGAAGGCCTGTTGGAAGCGCAGAACCACGGCGGCAAACGCCTCGTTCAGCTCGAACAGGTCGATGTCCGAGATCTTCATCTTGGCGCGCTTCAGAAGCTTCTCGGTCACGTCGACCGGCCCGGTCAGCATCAGCGCCGGATCGGAGCCGATATTGGCGAAGGCGCGGATCTTCGCCCGCGGCTCAAGTCCCATGGTCTTGCCGCCCTTCTTCGAGCCCAGCAGCACCAGGCTTGCGCCATCGACGATGCCCGAGGAATTGCCGGCATGGTGGACGTGGTTGAGCGCCTCGATTTCCGGATGCGCCTGGATGGCGACAGATGAAAAGCCGCCCATCTCGGCCATCATGCCGAAGGAGGCGTTAAGGCTCGCCAGCGCCTGCATGTCGGTGCCCGGCCGCATGTGCTCGTCGCGATCGAGGATGGTGAGCCCGTTGATGTCCCTGACCGGAACCACCGACTTGTCGAAATAGCCGCTCTTCCAGGCATGCGCCGCGCGCTTCTGGCTCTCCACGGCATAGGCATCGACATCGTCGCGCGAGAAGCCGTATTTGGTGGCGATCAGGTCGGCCGATACGCCCTGCGGCATGAAATAGGCCGGGATATTGACCGACGGATCCATGAACCAGGCGCCGCCCTGGGCGCCGATGCCGATGCGCGACATCGATTCCACGCCGCCGGCAATGACGATCTCGTCAGCGCCCTGGGCGATCTTGCCGGAGGCGAGATTGATCGCGTCGAGGCCCGAGGCGCAGAAGCGGTTGATCTGGATTCCCGGCGCTTCCGTAGCATAGCCGGCTTCAAAGGTTGCTGCTCGCGCAACGTCGCCGCCGGCCTCGCCGATAGCGTCGACACAGCCCATGATGATGTCATCGACCTTCTTCGTGTCGAGCCCGTTGCGGTCGCGCAGGGCTTCGAGCATATGCGAAGCCAGCCGAACCGACGGCACTTCATGCAGGCTTCCGTCCTTCTTGCCGCGTCCCCGCGGGGTGCGCACGTGATCATAAACAAATACATCGGCCATGAGGGGGATCTCCAAGTTATCGTGTCAGGCGGTTGCCGTCGTGGGGTCGATCCCGCTCGGCATGAGGTCTTCGGGGCGTTTGTAGCCCGGCAGCGCACTGATGCGGTCGAGCCAGGCGGTGATGTTCGGGTAGGCGTGCGGATCCATGCCGATCTGCTCGGGCCAGAACAGATAGCCGCACAGCGACAAATCGGCGATGGTCGGATGGCCGGTGGCCACGAAATCGCGGTTTGCCATATGCGCTTCCAGCACTTTCCAGGCGTTGACCGCGCGCGCCTTCATGAACTGGGTCACCGGATCGTCGGTTTTTTTCTGGAACAGGTTCATGAAGCGGAAGGTCGCCGTGTAGCTTGAGAGCTTGTGATTGTCCCACAGGATCCAGCGCAGAATTTCCCGGCGCTCGTCCTCGTTGGCGGGTCCGAACCGGTCGAATTCCCGCGACACATAATCGAGAATACCGCCCGACTGGCTGAGCACGATGTCGCCATCCGCCTTATGATGGGTCAGGATCGGAACCTCTCCCATGACATTCAATTCACGGAATTCTCCCGACCGCGTCTGCCCGGCAAAGAACGCCACCCGGCGCGGCGCCCAGTCGGCGCCGCAAAGTTCCAGCATCAGCGCCGCCTTGTAGGCGTTGCCGCTTTCCAAAAAGCAATCGAGCGTGAAATCGGTCATCGTCTACAGGCTCCGTGCAATCAAAAGTTTCATGATCTCGTTGGTTCCGCCGTAAATGCGCTGAACGCGGGCATCGCGGAACATCCGCGCCACCGGATACTCGTTCATGTAGCCATAGCCGCCATGCAGCTGCACGCATTCATCCACGATTTTGCACTGCAGATCCGAGACCAGATACTTGGCCATCGAGGCGGTGGTCGTGGAAAGCTGTCCCTTGAGGTGTTCGCCGATGCAGTGGTTGACGAACACCCGCGCCATGACGGCTTCCGATTTCAGTTCCGCCAGCTTGAACTGGGTGTTCTGGAAGTCGATGATCGCCTTGCCGAAAGCCCGGCGCTCCTTGACATAGTCGATGGTGACCGCCAGCGCCCGCTCGATCATCGAGATCCCCTGGTTGGCGATCAAGAGCCGCTCCTGCGGCAGTTCGGTCATCAGCTGCGCAAAGCCCTGGCCTTCCTCTGTGCCCAGCATGTTGGCGGTGGGAATGCGGACATCGTCAAAGAACAATTCCGAGGTGTCGTTGGACTTGAGCCCGACCTTGTCGAGATTGCGGCCGCGGCGGAAGCCTTCGACCTTGTCGGTCTCGACCACCATCAAGGAGACGCCCTTGGCGCCCTTGGTGGGATCGGTCTTGCTCACGACGATGATCAGATTGGCGTGCTGGCCATTGGTGATGAAGGTCTTCGAGCCATTGAGGACGTAGTGATTGCCATCCTTCTTCGCGGTCGTCTTGATGCCCTGCAGATCCGACCCGGCACCCGGTTCGGTCATCGCAATAGCGCCGATCATCTCGCCCGATGCCATTTTCGGCAGCCAGGTCCGCTTCTGCTCTTCCGAGCCAAAATGCAAAATGTAGGGGGCGACGATGGCATTGTGCAGGGCGATGCCGAAGCCGTCGGTGCCGGTGCGGCCGAGCGCCTCGGCGATCACCGCCTCATGGGCATAGGTGCCGCCGGAGCCGCCATATTCTTCCGGCATCGCTGCGCAGAGCAGGCCTGCGGCGCCGGCGCTCTCCCAGGCGCTGCGGTCAACCATTTCCTGCTTCTCGTAGCGATCGTAATGCGGCGCGACCTCGGCTTCGAGCCACCGGTAGGCCATGTCCTCCAGCATCGCGACGTCGTCGTCCATCCAGTCCGGACGCGGCACGCCAAGCACTTCCGACGGTAAAGTCGCCATGTCTTCCTCCCAGAAAATTCCGGCGGGCGGCTATGCGCCCGCCACGGTTTCAGTCGCGCAGGCAAGCCAGGCCTAGAAGGCCTCCGCGGCCAGTTCCATCATGGTGTCGCTGCCGGTCTCGATCCGCGCCTTGCGCAGGGCGGTCTCCGGCATGATCCGCTCCATGTAGAACTTGCCGACCAGCAGCTTGGATGCCAGGAACTCTTCCTTGCCATCGGCCCCGCTGTCGCGCTTCTCAAGTGCCGCCTTGGCCATCAGCGCCCACATGTACCCAAGCGACACAAGCCCGAAGAGATGCATGTAGTCGGTCGAGGCAGCACCCGCGTTGTCTGGCTTGGCCATGGCGTTCTGCATCAGCCACATGGTCGAGGCCTGCAGATCGTTGAGCCCCTTCTTCAGAGCCTTGGTGTAGAGCGCCAGCTCCTCGTTGGACCGGTTGTCCTCGCAGAAATCGCCAACTTCCTTGAAGAAAGCCATGACCGCGCGGCCGCCGTTCTGGCCGAGCTTGCGGCCGACAAGATCGAGCGCCTGGATGCCGTTGGCGCCTTCATAGATCATGGCGATGCGGGCATCGCGGACATACTGGCTCATGCCCCATTCCTCGATATAGCCATGGCCGCCGAACATCTGCTGCGCCATCACCGCATGGTCGAAGCCCTTGTCGGTGAGCACGCCCTTGACCACCGGGGTGACCAGCGTCAGCAGGTCGTCCGCCTGCTGCCTGTCGCTCTCGACCTCGGACTTGTGCGCCACGTCGGACTTGAGCGCCGTCCACAGCATGAAGGCGCGGCCGGCCTCGTTGAAGGCGCGGATGGTCAGAAGCGTGCGCCGCACATCGGGGTGCACGATGATGGGATCGGCCTTCTTGTCGGGCGCCTTGGGGCCGGAAAGCGAGCGGCCCTGCAGGCGCTCGCGCGCATAGGCAACAGCGTTCTGGTAGGCGATCTCGCCCATCGCCTGACCCTGAAGGCCGACGCCGAGGCGGGCTTCGTTCATCATCACGAACATGGCCTTGAGCCCGGCGTTTTCCGTTCCGATCAGGTAGCCGGTGGCTTCATCGTAATTCATCACGCAGGTGGCGTTGCCGTGAATGCCCATCTTCTCTTCGAGCGAGCCGCAGGTGACAGGATTGCGATCGCCCAGCGAGCCGTCGTCGCCGACCATGTATTTGGGCACGATGAACAGCGAGATGCCCTTCACCCCTTCCGGCGCGCCTTCGATACGGGCCAGCACCAGATGGATGATGTTGTCGGACATGTCGTGCTCGCCGGCCGAGATGAAGATCTTCTGGCCGGAAATCTTGTAGCTGCCGTCATCCTGCTTGACCGCCTTGGTGCGCAGGAGACCCAGATCCGTGCCGCAATGGGGCTCGGTCAGGTTCATGGTGCCGGTCCAGATGCCTTCCACCATATTCGGCAGGAACTTGGCTTTCTGCTCGTCGGTTCCATGCTCGTGAATGGCTGCGATCGCGCCCTGGGTCAGGCCGGGATACATCATCAAGGACAGGTTGGCGGAGGACATGTATTCGCCCACTGCGACATGCAGCGCATAGGGCAGGCCCTGACCGCCGAATTCTGCGGGTGCGGCAAGACCGAGCCAGCCGCCCTCGCAATATTGCTTGTAGGCCTCCTTGAAACCCTTTGGCGTGCTCACCGTCGCATCGTCGTGGCGGGTGCAACCTTCCTGGTCGCCGACCTGATTGAGCGGCAGCATGACCTCTTCGGAAAGCCGGGCGCCTTCCTGCAAAATCGCCTCGACAATGTCCGGGCTTGCATCGGCAAAACCGGGCAGGTTCATGTAGCGCTCATATCCAAGCACATCATTGAGAATGAAAAGCGTGTCTTCGACCGGTGCCTTGTAAACGGGCATGGATCCTCATCCCTTTTGTCTTTGTCGCGACAGGTACAATAACCCGGCGATCCTCGCGAGCTTGCATACTCAATTTTGACGTTCGCGTAAACGTAAAAAATCGCGCCTAGCGGGGTGTGCGTCGCTTCGGCACCGGAAAAATGGGCAAAAACTGATGATTTTCAAGGATTACTCATGCAGGAGTTCGAAAAAACGTGATGCGCAGTTTCTTTGAAACAGCAATTTGCAGAGCGCTCCATCCGACCGCAGGAGGCTGAAACAACAAAAAACCCGCCTTGCGGGCGGGTGATGATAGCGGGCATGCTGCGGCGCTGCCGTCTATTCGGCTTCTTTCAGCATATCACGCACCACCGAGATGGTGCGTTCAAGCTCCTCGATCGCCGTGTTGATGCTGGCGCGCTGTTCCTCAAGCACCCGCATCTGCGCCTCACCCTTGGACAAAGCTACTTTCAACTGGGCGTCATTCTTGCCGTGCGGATCATAGAGGTCGATCATGCGCTTGACTTCAGTCAGCGAGAACCCGACGCGCTTGCCAAGCAGGATGAGCTTGAGCCTGGCCCTGTCGCGCTTGGTAAACAGCCGCGTTACCCCGGCACGGGTCGGCTTGAGCAGGCCCTTGTCCTCATAGAACCGCAAGGTCCTCAGAGTGACCCCGAATTCCTCCGCGAGGTCGCCGATTCTGTAGACCGCTTCCTCCTGGCCCTCGCTGATGTCGGTCATGTCATTCATCGTTCGCCAGAGCCGTCATGCTTATGTTTCGCCCCAAATGAGGTTCGCGGTTTGACATTAAACCTTCCGAAACGTCAAGTCGTTGGAAAATGCGGCCCGTAGGAGAAGAAAAGTAACCTTAGTTAACGGGTTGTTTACCACGTTTCGCAGAATGTGCGGATCAAGAGCAGTAAGCCCGGTTTCCTTGTATCTTGTTTTTTCCGGTTTGAAGTCTGGTCTCCCAAGTGCGGGGTCTGTCCTCCGTCATTGCAGGAGCGGCGGACTGGCTGCGGATGGGAGTGGAGCTCGAAGCTCCTGGCAACAACGCGAAGCGGAAACGATAATGAACGGATCGCGACCTTATTCAAACCGGCCTGGCGCAGGCGAATCCTCGCTGGATGCGCTCAATCGCACCATTGAAGGCCTGGAAGCGCGAATTGAAGACATTCTCGGCCGGGGCGGCAATGCGGCTCAGGGCCGGTATCCGGCGCCGCCGCAGCAATCTCCGTCCCCCGCCCCTGGCGCCGGTCTGCTCGAGGGCATACGCGCGCGTCAAAGGACGCTTGAGGGCGCGCGTCGCGCTCCTGAGCACGCCTCCAGGTCGGCTGCGGGAACCAATCATGATCAGCCGCGCCAGCCGTCCCTCCAGACCATAGCGGCCCGGATGGCCGCCCCCCAGGAACACGGCGCCGATGTCAGCCAGGTCCTGATCAAGGAAATGGCCGCGCTGCGCCGCGAGATGAGCGAGTTGCGGGCCGAGGCCCGCGACCAGGCGCTGCCGCAGGAACTGCGCCGCGACCTGGCCGGCATTTCGGCGTCGATCGATGCGCTGGGCTCCCATGACGGGGGCGCGGATTCGCTCCGGCTGGAACTGGATTCGCTGCGCGCCATGGTCGATCGGCTGGCGCGCGAAGACAGCGTCCAGGCGCTCGAAACCCGCTGGCAGTCGATGGAGGAGCAGGTCTCCAACATCGACATGGCGGGTCTGCGCGACGAACTGGTCAACCTTGCCTATCGCGTCGACGACGTCCGCGAAGTCCTGTCCACCATGCCGGCCGACGGCCGAGCCAAGGCGATTGAAAACAAGATCACCGAGCTGTCCCATTCCATCGAGGCGATGTCCCGGCAGCCTGACTCCGCAGCCCAGGACCTGCCGCATCAGTTCGATCTGCTCGGCGCGCGCCTTGATGAAATCACCCGCGCGATTGCGGCGATGCCCGCCCCCGTGGCGCCGCCTGTCGATACCGCTCCGTTCGAGCGGCTGGAAGCCCGGCTTGCGTCGGTCGCCCAGAAAATCGACGATCTGGATCCCACATCGGCGCAGTTCGACCTTGGCGGCCGGATCGAGCACCTGGCGGCCCGTGTCGCGCAACTGGCCGATGAGGAAGCTGTCGCCCGCCTCGATGCCCGCATCGAACGTCTGCAGGCCCTGATCGAGGATGGCGCCCACGGCGACCGCATGCCGGAACTGACCGACTACCTGACCGACATCTCCGGCAAGATCGAGGCTCTTGACGCGCGCGGGGTGGATGAAAGCCTGATCGCGCGGCTTGACCAGCTGGCCCACCAGATTGACAGCCTTTCGGTTCCCGCCCATGAGCCTGCCCGGATGCCTGACGCTGTCATCGGCCGGCTGGAGGCGCTGATCGGCCGCGCCGAAGCCACCGCCTCGCGCGCCATTGATCCGCTGCCGGGCCTTGAAACCCTGGACGCCAAGCTGGCCGATATCGCCTCCAAGCTTCAGCAGGCTGAATTGACCGCCGCGGGCATCGCCATGCAGCCGATGAGCGGGCTCGAGAATGTCGAGGCGCAGCTGGCCGACATTTCCGCCAGGCTTGATCGTCCGAGCCAGTCTTCGATGACAATTCCGGGCATCGAGGGGCTGGAAGCCAGGCTTGCTGATATCGCCCATCGTCTGGACATGTCGAGCAACGTGCAGGCCGGCCCCAGCGACGAGGCCCTGCGCGGCCTTGAAGACCAGATTGCCAACCTGTCGCGTCTTGTCAGCTCCGCACCGCAGGGTGGACCCAGCTACGAAGCCTTTGACGAACGCTTTGCCTCGATCGAGGAACATCTGGCGACAAGCGACGAATTCGTCGTCGAAGCCGCGCGCCAGGCCGCTGAAGCTGCCGTGAGCGCCTATTCCGGGCAGATGGGCGGCGCACAATCTCCCCAGTCGATTGCCAATATCGAAATCATCACCGCTTTGGCAGATGATCTCAAGGCGCTTGAAAGCCTCAGCCGCAAGACCGATGACCGGACAATGCGCGCGTTTGAAGCCGTGCAGGATACGCTGCTGAAGATCGCCGACCGACTGGAACGCCTCGATGTCACCCCGTCATCACTGCATCACGCCGGACTGACCGACATGCGTGATGCCGTTGCTGACGCGCGAAGCGCCATTGAGACGGCAATGCCGCAGGCCTCGACCGTCGCATTGGATGATGCGATGCAGTCGGGAGACGACTATCGCGCCGATGCGCCGCGTGCGGAGAGGAACCGCACAGGCCAGCAAGGCCAGTCGGCGCGGACACCATCCGAGGCCGCAGCCCTTGCCGCGGCATTTGCGGCGAGCCAGGAAACCGAAGCCGATGCTGACGACGACCTGGTGCAGCCCGACACGGCAAGCGAAAAATCCTTCCTGGCGGGACTGGCTGCCCGCATCCGGCCAGGTAGAGACACATCGAAATCGCCGGCCGAACCTCACTTCACAGAGGATGATTCGCCGCCGCTCGATCCGTCGATGCATATGGATCCGCAAACCGCCAACATGCCGCTCGAGCCAGGCTCCGGCGCGCCCGATATCAATCGCATCCTGCAGAAAGTGCGCGAAGCCCAGGCCGCCGAACGCCAGCGCGGCGGCAAGCCGACCGAAGACGGATCGGAAAAGGCGGAGTTTCTTGCCTCTGCGCGCCGCGCGGCCATGGCCGCAGCGGCCGAAGTGGAGACGATCGGCAAGGGCCGCAAGAGCGGCGGCAGCGGATTCCTCGAAGTTCTCAAGTCGCGCAGACGCCCGATCCTGATGGCGGCAGGCGCCATACTGCTGGCGATCATGACATTCCCGCTGGTGACGGGCTTGCTGTCGGGCGGCGATGAGAAAAACGCGGCCGTTGAAACGGCGATCGTCGAACCTGCGCCCGTGGTTGAGCCTTCCGCCGTGCTCGACGAACCGATCGTGTCAGACCTGGAAGATCAGCAAGCCGCGAGCGGACCGCGCCTGCCTGAGGTCCGGGTGATCGAACCGGGCGCTGATGCGCCCGTGACGGAGGTTCAGACCTCCAGCGCTCCAGCTGTTGACGTGCCCGTTGCTGCACCGGAGATGGGGCCGGCGGCCACATCTCTGGAAGAAACATCGGCCATCTCGACTTCGGAAGGCCAGGCGCCTGCCACCGACGTCATGCTGACTAGCGCGCTCGATGCGCTTCCCCAAGGTGCTGCGCCAGAAGCGCTGAAGGCAGCTGCCGCCACAGGCAACCCTCTGGCCTTTTATGAAATCGGCGCGCGTTTCACCGATGGTCGCGGCGTTCCCGTCGACCTCGGCGCTGCGGCCGACTGGTATCAGCGCGCCGCCGATCTCGGCCATGCGCCCTCGCAATACCGGATCGCCAATTTTTACGAGAAGGGCAGCGGTGTTGAGCGCGATCTCGATGCCGCCAAGAAATGGTATCAGATGGCTGCCGAACAGGGCAACGCCAGCGCCATGCACAACCTCGCGGTGCTCTACGCCACCGCCGGTCCCGCACCTGACTTCGACAATGCGGCCGAGTGGTTCATCCAGGCGGCGGAAGTTGGCGTGCGCGACAGCCAGGTCAATCTCGCCATTCTCTACGCCCGCGGTGACGGTGTGCCGCGGGATTTGGAGCAGTCCTACAAATGGTTCGCCATCGCCGCCAATGACGGCGACAAGGATGCTGCGGTCAAGCGCGATGAGGTGTTCAACGCGCTCAGGCCCGAACAGGTCGAAGCAGCCCGCGCCGCGGTCGCCAACTGGACTGCCAAGGAAATCAGCCCTGAGGCGAATGCGGTGGAAGTTCCGGCCTCCTGGGGCGGCGAAACCAACGAAACTGCATCCGTTGACATGAAAAAGGCCATCCGCAACATCCAGGCCATTCTCAACAACAATGGATTTGATGCGGGCACACCTGACGGCGTCATGGGCGCCAAGACCACGGCGGCAATCAAGGCGTTCCAGGCTTCCATCGGCATGGAAGCCACCGGAGAGATCGACGACAAGCTGGTCAAGGAATTGCTTGAACGCAACGGTTAAGCGCGCCAGTTTCCCGCTTGACGGATGAAGGCTTCTGGCGCTCAGATCCATCCCGTCGGATGCGACAGACATTCAGTCGCGGCCCGGAAGTTTCGGGACGAGGAATCAGCGTTTTTCGCGGGGGTCGGTGATTGGCGGCGGCAAATAAACCGGGGCGCAAACAGCTTCTGTTTCAATGCGATACCAACAGGTTTGACTTGAGCGCCCGAAACGCGCAATACGGATTTGTCAGGTACTGCTTGGCTTAACCCATTGTCCCAGCCGTTGACGCCCGGGAGCGCAAGGTGACAATTTACCTGCCGATCGCCGAACTTTCGGTCAATGTCTTCGTCATCCTCGGGATGGGCGCGGCCGTGGGCTTTTTGTCCGGCATGTTCGGCGTGGGCGGCGGGTTCCTGATCACGCCGCTCCTGATCTTCTACAACATTCCGCCGGCCGTGGCCGTCGCCACCGGCGCCAATCAGGTTGTCGCGTCATCGGTTTCAGGCGCGCTCGCTCATTTCCGCCGCGGTACGCTCGATATCAAGCTCGGGCTTGTCCTGCTGGTTGGCGGCCTGGCCGGCGCCACGGTCGGCATTCAGATCTTCACCATGCTGCGCCGGCTTGGCCAGCTCGATCTGATCATCTCGCTGCTCTACGTGGTCTTCCTTGGTTTGGTCGGCAGCCTGATGCTGTGGGAAAGCGTCAAGGCGCTGCGCCGCGCCGCCAGGAACCAGTCGGTTTCGATGCGCAAGCCGGGCCAGCACAACTGGGTGCACCGGCTGCCTTTCAAGATGCGGTTCAAGCGCTCGAAACTCTATCTCAGCGTCATTCCCGTGATCCTGCTAGGCTTTGCGATCGGCATCCTGACATCGGTCATGGGTGTCGGCGGCGGCTTTATCATGGTGCCGGCGATGATCTACCTGTTGCGCATTCCGACCAATGTCGTGATCGGCACGTCGCTGTTTCAGATCATATTCGTCACCGCCTTTACCACCATCGTGCAGGCAGCGACCAATTTCTCGGTCGATATCGTCCTGGCCTGGCTGTTGATGATTGCCGGCGTCATCGGCGCCCAGTATGGCGTTCGGGTCGGTCAGAAAATGCGCGGCGAGCAGTTGCGCGCGGGTCTTGCAGTGCTTGTCCTGGCCGTGGCCATCCGCCTCGGCCTCGGCCTGGTGCTGCCGCCCGATGAGGTCTACTCCGTTGTCAGCGGGAGCTTTGGTTTCTGATGCGCGCGGCGGTTTTCTCCTTTGCAGCTTTGTTGTTTGTGAGCCTCCCGGCTTCGGCGCAACTCGCCGATCCCACGATAACCATCAATGAGAAGTTCTCCGAGCGGATTGATATCGGCATCTCCACCAATGAGATCGCCATCTCCTCGGATTTCTCCGGGGCTGACATCACCGTCTTTGGCGCCATTGACGGCGTCGATGAGTTGCTGCTGGCGACCTTTGCCTATGACATCGTGGTGTCGCTGGAAGGGCCGCGCATCTCCACCACAGTTCGCCGCAAGGAGCGCGTGGGGGGGATCTGGATCAACCGGCACTCGATCCGTTTCGAACCCATCCCTGCATCCTATTCGATGTCGAGCACGAGGCCGCTGGACGGCATTGCCACCACGATGGAGCTTGCGTCGCGCGATATCGGCATCAACAACATCCGCCTGGTTCCCACCGGCGGTATTGGGGATGGATCACGGGTAAGTGATTTTCGCGAAGCGCTTCGGCGGATCAAGCAGACCAGCGGGCTATATCAGCGCGACCCGACCGGGGTCCGCTTCATTTCCAAATCCCTGTTTCGCGCCTCGGTGCGGCTTCCGGCCAACATCCCGGTCGGCCAGCACAAGGTCCGCGCCGTCTTGTACAAGAACAGCCAGTTTGTCATGGAAAGGGAGATCCCGCTTCGGGTGGTCAAGACGGGTCTGGAGCAGTTTATCTTCAATTTCGCCCATGGCTATGCGCTCGCCTACGGCATCTTCGCCGTTTTTCTCGCAGCCGTGACCGGCTGGCTTTCAAGCGTGATCTTCCGCAAGGACTGAGCATCAGAATATCGGAGCAGGGACCGGCATGAGCGCAGCCCGGAATATATCCAACATGACTGCCACCGCCTGGTTCCTGGCGGGACTGGGGGCACTGCCGTTTCTCGCAATGGCCGTAGCTGCCACCGTATCGCCGGCATTCTCTGCCGCGCATCTGGGCGGTGACAAGGCCTTTCTGGCTTACGGCGCCGTCATCTTGTCTTTCATGGGCGGAGTTCGCTGGGGCCGCGCCCTGACATTGGCCGAACCGGCCCGCGCCGCCGAGCAGATGATCCTGAGTGTTGCACCCTCGCTTGCTGCCTGGCTGGCCTTGCTGATCGACCGGCCCTGGTCGTTGCTGCTGTTGGCAGCCGGGTTCGCGCTGCAGGCGGCATGGGATTGGAAGAGCGCCGGTACCGGTCTGCTGCCGGCCTGGTTCGGCCGGCTGCGCCTGACCATCAGCGCCATCGTGATTGCCTCGATAGCCCTTGTCATGCTTGCATGAAATCGGGCGCTTGCGGGCTCAGCCATTCATCCGGTTGAAGGCGACGGAATAGATCCGGTCGCGCCCCAGCAGATGGGCGATGAGTTCGTTCCGGTCGAACAGGCCGCGCAGGGCGGGATGACGCAACTCGAGGCCGCCCGTGGTCGAGCCGAATGCCGGCATCAGCAGCCGCTTTCCGTCGCTTGCAAAACACGGCCTGCGCACGGCCTTGCCGCGTCGCACCACGCGAGCTGCCGGGTGCAGGTGGCCGGCGATCTCGCCATCGGCTGCACCCGGGCGGGGCTCATGCCGGAACACCAGCGTCTCGAGGTGAAGTTCGCTGCACCATGCGCCCTCCAGACCCACCGGCTTTTCGGGATCATGATTGCCTTCGATCCAGGCCCAGTCCCGACCCCGTTGAAGGGCCTGCAACGCTTGCCTGTAAGGCTCGGGCAGATGCTGCGATCCGATGCGGTCGTGAAAACTGTCGCCCAGACTGATGACCAGGCGCGGATCATAGCGCGTGATCGCCTCGCCAAGCCGGGCGAGTGTCGCGGCGGTGTCATAGGGAGGCAGCAGCATCCCGCGCCGCGCATGCGCCGCGCCTTTTTCGAGATGCAGGTCGGAAACCACCAGCGCGCCGCTTGCGGGCAGCCAAAGCACCCCGGCGCGGTCGCAGATGACAACCGTGCCGTTGACATCGATCTCGACCGCGGCGGGGCCGGTCGGTGCTGGATCGGCTCCGAGCGCCGCGATGGTTCCGTGCATGGCTGTTCCGTTCACCTCGGGTTCCGGGCCTCGGCAAGCAGATCGTCCGCCGCCTCGGCCAGAATGCTCTCATTCGCCTCGCCGGCAACCGGCTCCCGCCCGATTTCCAGCATGATCGGGACAGCCAGCGGCGAGATCCGGTCCAGCGCGCGGTGCTTGATGTGTCCCTTGATTCGCTTGAGCATAGCGCCGAGCCGCTGAATATCCAAAAGCCCCTGCGCCGCATCCGCCCGCGTCGCGCGCAACAGGATATGGTCGGGCTCGTGGCTGCGAAGCACGTCATAGATCAGGTCCGCGGAGACGGTGACCTGGCGGCCGGACTTTTCCTTGCCGGGATGACGCCGCTCGATCAGGCCCGAGATCACCGCGCAGGCCCGGAATGTGCGCTTGAGCAGCCAGGATTCATTGAGCCATGCATCGAGATCGTCGCCGAGCATGTCCTCGTCGAACAACAAGCCGAGATCGAGCCGCTTGCCCTTGATCATCGCACCCATGTCCTCGAGCGCCCATACGCCGAGTGAATAATCCGTCGCCACAAAGCCCAGCGGCTGAGCTCCCAGCCGTTCGAGCCGCCGGGTGAGCAGCATGCCAAGCGTCTGGTGCGCCACGCGGCCTTCGAACGGATAAAGCACCATGTAGTACCGCTCGCCGCGGGGAAACGTCTCGATCAGCAGGCTGTCCCTGGCCGGCAGTTGCGAGACCTCCTGTTGCATCCTGAGCCAGTCGGTCACCTGGTCGGGCAGCGCGCCCCACTTTGAGGGATCGGCGATCATGGCGCGCACGCCCTCCGCCAGATAGGTCGACAGCGGAAACTTGCCGCCGGCATAGGCGGGCACCTTGGGGTCCTGGTCCCAGGCATTGGACACCAGGCATTCGTTCTCCCGGATTCCTTCAAATCTGAGAATTTTTCCCGAAAACAGGAAGGTGTCACCCTGTGACAGGGTTTCGAGAAAATACTCTTCGACCTTGCCCAGCGGCGGCCCGCCGCGGCCGGAGAGAATGCCGTTCTTGCGGCTGGTCATCCGCACAGTGAGCATCGGCGCCTCGATGATGGTGCCGATGTTGAGCCGGTACTGCTGCGCCACCTGCGGATTGGAGATCCGCCACAATCCGTCGGCGCGCTTGCGGATCCGGGCATAGCGCTCGTAGCTTTTCAGCGCGTAGCCGCCGGTGGCGACGAAATCGATGACCTTGTCGAAAGTGTCGCGGTCAATCCGCGCATAGGGCGAGGCGCTGGTCACTTCCAGGAAAAGCTCATCCGCGTCGAAGGGCGCCGCCGCCGCCATCCCCAGCACGTGCTGGGCCAGCACATCGAGCCCGCCGTCGCCGCCGGACGGCGTGTCCTGCGCGCCGGCATAATTGGCGTCGATGGCAGCCTGGCATTCGAGCACCTCGAACCGGTTGGCGGGCGTCAGGATCGCCCGGCTCGGCTCGTCCATGCGGTGATTGGCGCGGCCGATCCGCTGCGCGAGCCGGCTGGCGCCCTTGGGCGCGCCGACATGGACGACGAGATCCACGTCGCCCCAGTCGATGCCGAGATCCAGCGTCGAGGTGGCGACCACGGCGCGCAGCTCGTTGCGCCCCATCGCCGCCTCCACCCGGCGGCGCTGCGCCGCATCGAGCGAGCCGTGATGCAGCGCGATCGGCAGATTGTCCTCGTTGACCCGCCACAATTCCTGAAACAGCATCTCCGCCTGGCTGCGGGTGTTGACGAAGATCAGCGTGGTGCGGTGATCCTTGATGGTCTGGTAGACATCGGGGATGGCGTAGCGCGCCGAATGGCCGGACCAGGGGATGCGCTCGGCTGTCTCGAGAATGGTGATGATCGGGCTGGCCCCGCCGGTCACCGTGATTCGTCCGGCGAGCTCGTCGCTGTCGGGCGCTTGCGGCACGAGCCAGCGTTGCAGCTCCTCCGGATCGGCCACAGTCGCCGAGAGGCCGATGGTCCTGAGCCCCGGCGCGAGCCTGCGCAGCCGTGCCAGCGCCAGTGACAGCAAATGGCCGCGCTTGGAAGCGATCAGCGAATGCAGCTCGTCGAAGATCACGTAGCGAAGACCGGCAAACAGCCGCTCGGCATGGCCGTTGGCAATCAGCAGCGACACCTGCTCGGGCGTCGTCAGCAGGATGTCGGGCGGATCGGTGCGCTGCCGGGCGCGCTTGGATTGCGGCGTGTCGCCGGTCCGCGTCTCGATCCTGACAGGCAGGCCCATCTCCTCGACAGGCCGCGCCAGATTGCGTTCGATGTCGACAGCAAGCGCTTTCAAGGGCGAGACATAGAGCGTGTGTAGCGATCGCGCATCGGCCGATCCCGGCTTCGGCTTGCCGCGCGCCGTGAGATCGGTGAGGCTCGGCAGGAAGCCCGCAAGCGTCTTGCCGGCGCCGGTTGGTGCGATCAGCAGCATTGAGCGGCCGGCCTGGGTCTCGGCCAGCAATTCCAACTGATGCGGGCGCGGCCGCCAGCCGCGGCTCGCGAACCATCCGAGGAATGGCTCTGGCAGATCAAAGCCGGAGCTCTCATCAGGAATGTCGGGGGCGGGAAAGGATTCGGTGGTCACGCCGGTCAATCTAGAGCAGCAAGGCCGCCGCTCCAAGCCGGATCGCGCGGATCCGGGCAGCCGATCACATCAGATAGTCTGGCCCCCTGACAGCGGCTTCATCCGGCAGGTCAGGCGAAGCCAGTGAGCCGGTGATCCTGTCCGGCAGGGCAAGCGGAGACGTGCTCTCTGCACCCTGCCTGCGGGCGATGACCAGAAAGCCCTCGATCATGGCTGTGCCATCGCGGCGGATCGGCTCACGCACCAGCCGCTCGATGCTGAGGCCGTGACGCTCCATGAGGGCGCGGAGGTAGCAGTCTCCGTGGCAGTAGCGCAGCGAGGCCTGTAGCAGCCAGTCGGAACCCTCGTCGCCGGCCTCGCAGGAGAAGGCAAGCAGGCCGCCGGGCCTTATCAGATCCGCAGCGACGCCGATGACGGTGTCGAGATCGCCGAAATAGGCAAACACGTCCGAGGCGGCCACCAGGTCGGCCTTCTGGCCGAAGGCGGGGGCGTCTGCAGGCAGGCCGAAACCGATATCGGCCTGTCCGAGATGATCGTAGACGCCCTTCTCGGCGGCTTTCGCCAGCATGCCTTGCGACAGGTCGTAGCCGTCGAGCCACGAGGTCCTGAGCCTGATCCGCTCGCCGAACAGGCCGGTGCCGCAGCCGAGATCAGTCACCTTCGCGAAATGCGCGTCCGCGCCGGCGACCTCGCCCAGCAGCGCGGTGAGCCGTTCCGGCACGCAGTAGCCGAGGTCTTCCACGAGAGCCGTGTCGAACCGGTCCGAATAGCCGTCAAACAGTGCCTCGACATATTCGGACGGTGGCGCTGGCGGCGTTTCGGCCTGTCCGGTCAGCGACAGTTTCAGGCCCGCGCCGAAGATGTCGGCCGGCGCCAGCGCCAGCACCTTGCGCCAGGCATCCGCAGCACCCGCCATGTCCCCGGCCTTCTCGCGATACTGTCCAAGCTGGTGCCAGCCCGCTGCCCAGAGGGGCGCGAGTTCGAGCGCCTGCGTCTGCAGGTCTATGGCGGCGCTGATGTCACCGCCCTCGGCATAGAGGCGGGCATACTGCGCGCGGCGATCGGCAGTCAGATCGCCCGAGGAAAGCTGATGGGATGTCATGTGTGGACCGGATGGGAATGAATGCGCAGCCTATGCTGCCGGGCGGTTGAAAACGCAAGCCCTTTCGCTTGGCCTGTTCGCTGGGCCCTTTCGCTTGGCCCTCGGCCGCCCTACCTTGGATCCATGACACCGAGACCCGAAGATCTGCTCATCCCCCGCCGCGAGGGGCTCTATTGCCCGCCGGGCGATTTTTTCATCGATCCCGTGCGCGGCGTCGACCGGGCGCTGGTCACCCATGGCCATGCCGACCATGCCCGCGCCGGCCACGGCCATGTGCTGGCGACGGCCGAGACGCTCGACATCATGGCGATCCGCTATGGCGCCGATCATGCAGGCGCTACCCAACCGGCCGGTCTGGGCAAGGAGATCCGCATCAAGGATGTGACCGTCACGTTCCATCCCGCAGGCCACGTGCTGGGCTCCGCCCAGATCGCTGTCGAGCGCAATGGGCTGCGCATCGTCGCCTCGGGCGACTACAAGCCGCGGCCGGATCCGACCTGCGCCACCTTCGAGCCGGTCGCCTGTGACGTCTTCATCACCGAGGCGACCTTCGCCCTGCCGGTGTTTAGGCATCCCGACGCCGGCGGCGAGATCCAGCGTCTGTTGCGCTCGGTGAGCCGCAACCCGGACCGGGCGCATCTGGTCGGTGTCTATTCGCTCGGCAAGGCGCAGCGGGTGATCCGCCTGATCCGCGACGCCGGATATGACAAGCCGCTCTACATTCACGGCGCGCTGCAGAAGCTCTGCGACTATTACGAAAGCCAGGGCATCGCACTGGGCGATCTGCGCCCGGCGACGGTGGAATCCAGCGTCAAGGGCGGTTTCGCCGGCGCCATCGTGCTGGGTCCCCCCTCCGCCTTCGGTGAGAAATGGGCGCGCCGCTTTCCCGACCCGCTGATCAGCTTCGCCTCGGGCTGGATGCAGGTGCGCGCCCGTGCCCGTCAGCGCGGCGTCGAACTGCCGCTGGTGATCTCCGATCATGCCGATTGGGACGAACTTGCCGAGACAATCACGGCTGTCGCGCCCGGCGAGGTCTGGGTCACCCATGGCCGCGAGGAGGCGCTGGTGCGTTGGTGCGAGATGCAGGGCATCGCCGCCAAGCCGCTGCATCTGGTCGGCTATGAAGATGAGGGCGATTGATCCGTGAACCGCTTTGCCGACCTGCTCGACATGCTGGCGTTTACGCCCTCGCGCAACGCCAAGCTTGCGCTGCTGCAGGATCATTTCCGCACGGTGCCGGATCCCGAGCGCGGCTACGCGCTGGCGGCGATCGCCCGCGATCTCGACATTCCCGCGGTCAAGCCGGCGCAATTGCGCGAGCTGATTTCCGCCCGCATGGATGCCGAATTGTTCGGCTATTCCTATGATTATGTCGGCGATCTGGCAGAGACCATCGCGCTGGCCTGGCCGGAGAAGGGGACCGCCCGGGCTGGCCGCAATGATGCTCCGGGACTGGCCGAAGTCGTCGAGACGCTCCAGGCCTCCTCGCGGCGGGACGGGCCGAAGCTGGTCGAGGACTGGCTCGACCGGCTTGACGCGCCGGGCCGTTATGCGCTGCTCAAGCTCGTCACCGGCGGCTTCCGCATGGGCCTGTCGGGCCGGCTGATCAAGCAGGCGCTGGCGGGCTTCGGCCGTGTAGATGTCAACGAGATCGAGGAGCTGTGGCATGGTCTCGAGGCTCCCTATGCCGAACTGTTTGCCTGGCTTGACGGCTCGGGCGAAAAGCCGGTGAACGCCGCGGCTGCTCCCTTCCGGCCGGTGATGCTCTCGCACGCCATCGACGCGGGCGATTTCGACAAGCTCGATCCGCAGGATTTCACTGCGGAATGGAAATGGGACGGCATCCGCGTGCAGGCGACCTCGGAACGCGGTGTCAACCGGCTTTACACCCGCACCGGCGACGACATTTCCGCGGCCTTCCCGGATCTGGTCGATGCGATTGCCTTTGACGGCGCGCTCGACGGGGAACTGCTCGTCGCGCGACCGGGCGGCGATGGGGTCGAGACCGGCAGCTTCTCCGACCTGCAGCAGCGGCTCAACCGCAAGACCGTGACGGCCAAACAGCTGTGCGACCATCCGGCGTTCTTCCGCGCCTATGACATTCTGCAGGACGGACTGTACGACCTCAGACCGAAGCCCTTCCTCGAGCGTCGCGCGCGGCTCGAATCCTTTGTTGCGGGCCTTGATCCGGCGCGCTTCGATTGCTCGGCCATGCTCGATTTCAATACCTGGGACGAGCTTGCCGCCCTCCGTGCCGATCCGCCTTTCGCGGTGATCGAGGGGGTGATGATCAAGCGCAAGCTGTCACCCTATCTGCCAGGCCGGCCCAAGGGCGAGTGGTACAAATGGAAGCGCGATCCGTTCCTCATCGATGCGGTGCTGATGTATGCCCAGCGCGGCCACGGCAAGCGCTCGGGCTATTATTCGGACTACACTTTCGGTGTCTGGCGAGATCCGGGCGAACTGGTGCCCGTCGGCAAGGCCTATTTCGGCTTCACCGACGAGGAACTGCTGCAGATCGACAAATATGTGCGCGAGAACACGATCGAGCGCTTCGGCCCGGTGCGTTCGGTGCGCGCCGGGCCGGACAAGGGGCTGGTGTTCGAGGTTGCCTTTGAAGGCATCAACCGCTCCACCCGGCACAAGTCCGGTGTCGCCATGCGCTTTCCGCGCATCAGCCGCCTGCGCTGGGACAAGCCGCCCGGCGAGGCAGATCGGCTTGAAACGCTGGAGCGCATGATCGACGGCGCCGAATGATCCACTTGCCCACTGCTGCCGCCATGACTATGTGAGGGCGGAGACGAAACTGGGAGCCGCCCGCATGAGCAATGGTCTGACACGCTTTCTGGGCGACACGCCCGGCCGCACCGTGCTCAAGCTGCTGGTCGCGTCCTTCGTGGTCGGCGTCATCATGGCAGCCTTCAACTGGTATCCCGCCGACATCCTCTACATGGTCCGGAATTTCCTGGTCAATTTGTGGGAGACCGGCTTTGCAGCGCTTGGCCGCTTCGGCGGCTATCTCCTGCTCGGCGCGGGCGTGGTGATCCCCGTCTTCATCATCATCCGGCTGTTCAGCCTGCGCCGATAGCTCAGACGAAGTCCAGCGCCGCCTCGAAGGTGATGAGATGCCGCCGGGCGACGGCGTCGATGTCGTGGCTGTAGCCGCCGCCAAGAACGCTTGCGACCGGGATTCCGCGCTCGCGAAAAAACGAAAACACCGTGCGGTCTCGATCTCTCAGGCCCTGGTCGCTGAGCGACAATCGGCCCAACCGGTCGTGCTCATGTGGGTCGACTCCGGCATTGTAGAAGACCAGATCCGGCGAAAAGCCTTCGAGCGTTCGCGGTAACAGCCAGTCGAGCGTCTCCAGATAGGCCTCGTCGCGCACGCCATCGGGCAGCGCGACATCAATCGAGGACGCCTGCTTGCGCGCCGGGTAGTTTTTCTCGCTGTGCATCGACACGGTGCGGATTGCCGGGATCCCGGCGCAGATCTCCGCGGTGCCGTCGCCCTGATGCACATCGAGATCGATCACCAGCACGCGTCCGACTTCGCCGTCGGCCAGCAGCAGATGCGCCGCGACCGCCACATCGTTGAAAGTGCAGAAACCCGCGCCTTGCGCGCGCCGCGCATGGTGGCTGCCACCCGCGGTGTTGCAGGCTATACCCTCGCTTAGCGCCAGCCTGGCCGCCATCACGGTGCCGGCGGTCGCCAGCCGCGCGCGCAGGCTCACGCGCTGATCGACCTGGAAGCCGATCTCGCGTTCGATCAGCGCCGGCACGCTGCAGGCCAGCACCTGATCCACATAGGCGCGGTCGTGCGCCAGCGCCAACCATTCGGCCGAAGCTGGCGCGGGTGCATGAAAATCCGCCATCACGCCGAGACCGGTCTCCCGGATCAGGTCCATCAGGCGGGTGTATTTTCCCATGGGAAAGCGGTGGCCCGGGGCAAATCCGGCATCATAGGCGGGGGCGTGGACAATTGGCAGCTGGGGCATCGCCGATGATGTGGCGCAGCAAGATGAATTCGTCCATGCCCCGGATAGGCTTTCTCCACCGCCCGGTCTAGTTTCGCTGTGATTTTGTGCCGAATCATTTCCAGCCACGGACAATTTGCATGCAGCTCCCAGACACGCCGGCCGAGGAGGCCCCGAGGATCAGGGCTTTCGAGGTCAACAACCGCATGGTGCTGGCCATTGCGGTGCCAATGACGCTGGCGTTTCTCACCACACCGCTGCTGGGCCTGGTCGATACCGCCGTGGTCGGCCGGCTGGGCAATGCGGCTCTGATCGGCGGACTGGCGATTGCGGCGATCCTGTTCGATCTCGTGTTCACCACCTTCAATTTCCTGCGGTCGGCGACCACGGGCCTTGTCGCGCAGGCCATGGGCAGGGAGGATCCGACCGAAGAACAGGCCGTTTTCTGGCGATCACTGATCATTTCCATTGTCGCGGGCACCGTTGTCATCGCCGCCATCCCGTTGCTGTTGTCGGTTGGCCTCCCCTTGATGGGGGCCGAGGGTGAAGTCGCCCTCGCCGCCTCCACCTATCTCGTCATAAGGGCACTCTCGGCGCCCGCGGCGCTGGCCAACTACGCCATCCTTGGCTATGTGCTCGGCCGCGGCATGGGCGGAACCGGCCTGTTCTTGCAGACCATCATCAACGGCACCAACATCGTGCTGTCGATCTGGCTCGGACTGGGGCTCGATTACGGGCTCAAGGGCGTGGCCGCAGCCACGGTGATCGCCGAGATCACCGGCTGCGTGGCGGGCTTCTGGATCATCCATCGCCGGTTCGACCGCCGCGACAGCCCGTCCTGGAAGCAGATCATCCACCGGCCGTCGATCATGAAGCTGATGGCGCTCAACGGCGACATCATGATCCGCTCCTTCGCGCTTGTGGCGGCCTTTGCCTGGTTCACCCGCATGGGCGCCGGTTTCGGGGAAACGACACTGGCCGCCAACGCCATCCTGATGAACTTCTTCATGGTCGCGGGCTACTATCTCGATGGCTTTGCCACCGCCGCCGAGCAGATCGCCGGGCGCGCGATCGGCGCACGCAACCGGGCAGCCTTCGGCAAGGCGGTGAAACTGACCTTCTTCTGGGGACTGGGGCTCGCCGCTTTCACCACGGTGTTTTTCCTGATCTTCGGGACCACTGTGATCGGATGGATGACAACGCTCGAGATCGTGCGGATCGAAGCGGGATCCTATCTGTTCTGGGCGGCGCTGACGGCGCTTGCGGGCGTCCTCGCCTTCGAGATGGACGGCATCTATATCGGCGCCACCTGGTCGCGCGACATGCGCAACATGATGCTGCTCTCGCTCGCCCTGTTCATCGCCCTGTCGGTCGGCCTCACGCAGATCTGGGGCAATCAGGGACTGTGGATTTCGCTCAATGTTTTCCTGGCCGCACGCGGCTTCACCCTGCTGGCGATCCTGCCGCGGCGCATGGAGCGGGCCTTCGGCCCGGCCTGACTTGGTGGTCTGACCGAAACAGATGGTTCCCTTCTGTTTCGAAAAGTCAGCCCACAAGCCATCGATCTGGTGGGGCGATTTGTCCTGGCAGATGGGGACCATCTGTCAGGATCGCACCACTAGTCCGGAATTGTCATGCCCGCATAGTGCGCGGTTCTGGAATCGCGCAGGTCCGAAAGCCGGACCAGTTTATCCCGGTCGCAGATCTTCGACAGGCCGCGCAGGATCCGCCCCGGCAGCAGCGGCCCGCCATAGATGAACCCGGTGTAAAGCTGAATGAGATCCGCGCCGGCGCGCATCTTCTCCGCTGCCGTCTCCGCACTGTCGATGCCGCCAACGCCAACCAGCGGCATGTCAGGTCCCAGCCGCTGGCGCATCTTGGCGAGCACGATGGTCGAGCGTTCGAACACCGGCCGTCCCGACAACCCGCCGGCCTCACTGGCCCTGGGATCGGAGGAAAGCCCGGTGCGCGACAGCGTCGTATTGGAGACGATGATGCCGTCGAGGTTCTGCGCAAGGCATTCGCTCGCAATGTCGTCAAGGTCGGGATCGCCGAGGTCCGGGGCGATCTTGAGAAACACCGGAATGCGCCTTGGCTTCGCGTCGCGCTCGGCCAGAACACGGCCCAACAGTTCCGAAAGCGATGCCCGGGTCTGCAGGTTGCGCAGGCCCGGCGTGTTGGGCGAGGAAATGTTGACGGTGAAATAATCCGCCACATCGGCAAATTGCGAAATGCCCGCGACATAATCCGCCGCGCGGTCTTCGGTGTCCTTGTTGGCGCCGATATTGACCCCGAGAAGACCCTCATGCCGCCGTCCGGAAATCCGGGCATGCGCGGTGGCATGACCCTCATTGTTGAAGCCGAGCCGGTTGATCACCGCGTGATCCTTGACCAGGCGGAAGATCCGCGGCTTGGGGTTGCCGGTCTGCGGCCTGGGGGTCAGCGTGCCGACCTCGACAAAGCCGAAGCCGAGATGCGCCAGTTCGCAGCAGACTTCGGCATTCTTGTCGTATCCGGCTGCCATGCCCAGCGGGTTCGGGAAACTGAGGCCGGCAACGGTCGTGGCGAGACGAGGATCGCGACTGGCGCTGCACCCGGGCACCATTCCGCTCTTCAGCGCCTTGATCGAAAGCCCGTGCGCCGCCTCCGGATCAAGCGTGAACAGCGCCCGCCGCGCAATGCCCTCGAACAGTCTGCTCATGGCTCCATGTCCGGAAACACATGCTTGCCGTCTGCTCCAAGCGGCAGCGGCTTGACCCATTTGACCGCCGACAACGGCATCTCTGCATAAAGATGCGGAAACAGGGCGCCGCCGCGCGAGGCCTCGAAGATGAGCTTCTCGCCCAGCGCGCTGGCGTCGACCGCGACCAGCAGAAGCCCATCCTGTCCGCTGAAGTGGCGGGCAGCGGTTTCCATCGCCTGTTCGCGGGTGGAAAAATGGATGAATCCGTCGCTCAGGTCCACCGGCGCGCCGGTGAAGCGGCCTTCCGCTTCCGCGGTGCGCCAGAGCGTCTCCGGCGTGATCTTGTAGATTGTTGCATGCATGCCTGATTGCCCCGCTTGTCTGCTGAACTCATCCCGGCACCGCCATTAAGGTGCTTTTCGGGAAAGGTTCTCGATTCTGTCGTTATTGCGTGTCATGAAAGAAAGAAACAGGAGTGTACCGTCATGACCCGTTTTGCAATGCTGTCCGTCCCGGCTCTGGTGCTGATGATGTCCGCGCCGGCCAACTCGCAGGAGCCGATAGCAAACCGCTTCACCATGGAAAAGACCGAAAACGGCTTTGTCCGCATGGACACGCTGACTGGCGAGATGTCGATCTGCGCGGAAAAAGCGGGCCAGTTGGTCTGCCGCCTGTCCGCCGACGAGCGGCGCGCCTTCGAGGAAACCCTGTCGGATCTTTCAGCCCGCGTCGCCGCTCTGGAGCAACGGTTCGATACGGTTGCCCCGCCTTCAGGCATGAATGACATTCCGGACGAAGCGGAACTCGATCGCGCGCTCGGCGCCATGGAGAAGATGATGCGCCGCTTCTTCGGCATGGTGGAAGAGCTGCAAAGGGATTTTGACGACAAGCCAACGATCCCGCCTGAGCCGATCCCGGATCGGACCTGATCAGGCCGAAGCTGACGCACCAACACTTTGATTGGCCGGACCCGGTTGTTGCGCCTCCCAAGCAGGGCCGTTCATCCGCTGAGCTGATGCTTGCGTATAGTCCTGGGCCCGACGCGCGATGCCGCGCGAGATGGCCACAACAGGAAGGACTATCATGAAGCTTCTGCAAGCCGTCATTGCCGCGGCCACACTCGGCCTCGGCGCCCTGATCATCATCGCCGTGGCCGATGGGTCTTTTTACGAGGCCGGAAGCTGGTTGTTTTCCGAACCATGGGGACTGGTGACCCTGGCCGACCTCTATCTTGGCTTCTTGCTCTCGGCCTTGATCATATGGTTTTTCGAGCCGCGTCCACTCAAGGCGCTCATCTGGATCCTGCCAATACCCATACTTGGCAACCTCTGGACCGCTGTCTGGTTCGTCATCCGACTGCCGCACTTGCGCGAACGCATGGCGCGCCGCTAAAGTGCGTTTTGGAATCCGCGTCTTAGACCGGATTCGCCGCGGCAGCGCGATCGGGAGGGGGAGAGTGCATGGCGCCATTGACATTCATCATAGCGGATGACCATCCATTGTTTCGGGGGGCGATGCGCCAGGCCCTGGAGGGGATGGGCGACAGCATCGAGATTCTGGAAGCCGGGGATCTGGTGAGCGCGCGCAAGAAAGCTGGCGATCACCCGGAGGCTGATCTGATCCTTCTGGATCTGACCATGCCGGGGGTTTCCGGCCTGTCCGGACTTATCGCGTTCCGCGCTGAGTTTTCCAGCCTGCCAGTGGTGGTGGTGTCGGCCTCCGACGATCCGCCAACCATGCGACGCGCGCTCGAACTGGGCGCATCCGGGTTCATCTCCAAATCCGCCAGCATCGACGAGATACGTCAGGGCGTGCGCACGGTGCTTGACGGCGGCATCTGGACCCCGCCGGATGTCGATCTCGGATCGGAGCACGATCCCGAAATCGCCAGCCTGATTGCCCGCATCCAGACACTTACCCCGCAACAGGGCCGGGTGCTGGGAATGCTGGCCGAAGGTCTGCTCAACAAGCAGATCGCCTATGAACTCGGCGTGTCGGAGGCCACCATCAAAGCCCATGTCTCGGCGGTGCTGCAGAAACTTGGCGTCGACAGCCGCACCCAGGCGGTCATCCAGCTTTCCAAGATAGGCGCGGAAGTTCTCAATCAGACCGACTGATCCCTATTCCGCAGCGGTGCGCCGCGTAACGGTCACCTGATTGAGGAAAGCGCGCAGTGCTGCGGGCTTGATCGGCTTGTTTTGAACGGCGATGCGGTCGGTTTCGGCGGCGCCGCGCACCTCCGGAGTCCGGTCGGCGGTGACCAGCAGGGCCGGGATATCCATTTTCCACAATTTGCGCAGAGCGAGGATGGTCTCAAGGCCGGTTCCGTCATCAAGGTGGTAATCGGCGAAAATGACGTCTGGCGCATCCTCGGTCTCGGCGATCCTGAGGCTCTCGGTGAGTGAACCAGACGCCAGCACAGTGCAGCCCCAGCCGCTCAGCAGCAACGTCATGCCCTCCAGGATCTTGGGTTCATTGTCGATGCAGAGCACCCGCAACCCCTTCAGATTGGTGTTGGCCTGATCCGCCCCGGTGCGCCT
Organism: Hoeflea sp.; assembly: GCA_019084245.1. Classification (GTDB taxonomy): domain Bacteria; phylum Pseudomonadota; class Alphaproteobacteria; order Rhizobiales; family Rhizobiaceae; genus Hoeflea. The sequence goes on along the minus strand of JAHRFE010000028.1, from coordinate 72,008 downwards.
GGGTTGTGCCTGGATGCGCTTGATGTTGGTTTCAAGCGGCAGCTCCACCCTGAACTCGGTGCCTTTTCCCGCCTGCGATGAAATATCGACCGAATGCTTGAGAACGCGGGCGATGCGGTCGACGATCGACAGCCCGAGCCCCAGACCGGAGGCGGTGCGCGCGCCTTCCTCAAGCCGGGCAAATTCGCGGAACACCGTGCGGAACTTGGTCGAGGGAATGCCGATGCCGGTGTCGATGACCTGTATGATGACCTTGTCGCCGCGCCGCCGCACGCCCACCAGCACCCGCCCCTCGCGGGTATATTTGATGGCGTTGGAAACCAGATTCTGCACCAGCCGGCGCAGCAGATTGGGATCGGAGCGGACATGGACGCTGGTTGGCATAACTTTAAATCTGAGGTTCTTCTCCCGCGCCACCGGCGCAAAGTCGGTGACCACCCGCTGCAAAAGTTCATTGAGCGGGAAGCTTGCCAGTTGCGGCTTCATGGCGCCGGTGTCGAGCCGCGAGATATCGAGAACCGCGCCCAGGATGGCTTCCACCGATTCCAGCGACGAGTCGATGTTCTGCACCAGCTTCTGGTTGGGCGAATTGCCAAGTCGCTCCACCAGCGTCGAGGAATAGAGCCGCGCGGCATTGAGTGGCTGCAGGATGTCATGACCGGCTGCGGCCAGAAATCGTGTCTTGCCGATATTGGCTTCTTCCGCCGTCAGCTGCGCCTTTTCCAGCTCCCGGTTGACCCGCGTCAGTTCTGCGGTCCGCTTGGTCACCCTTTGTTCGAGTGTCTCGTTGGCCTGTTTGAGCGCCATGTCGGCGGCGACCCGCTCGGTAATGTCGGCGTAGGTCGTTACGATGCCGCTGTCGGGCATCGGGTTCGAGCGGATCTCGATGATTCGTTTCTCCGGTCCGATTGTGAGCGAGAAGGCCGTGTCCATGACCATGAAACGGTCGAGGACGTCCTGTTCCTCGCCGGCCTGGATATCGCCGCGCTCGACCAGCATCGCTATGATGCTCTCAAGCGGAAAGCCGACCTGGCCCACATGTTCGGGAAGTTCCAGCAGGGAGCGGAACCGCTTGTTCCAGACTGTCAGCCGGTTGGTGCTGTCAAACACCGTGATGCCCTGGTTCATTTGTCCAAGCGCGGTCTGCAGTAGATCGCGGTTGTATTGCAGCGCCTCAGACGCCTCATCAAGCAGCCGCGCTGTGTCGCCGGGGATGTCATCGGCCCTTTCGAACAACAAGGACAGCACCAGTCGTGCCGAGGCTGAGCCGATGGCGCTGCCCAGCAATTGCTCGGCAAACCGCAACAGCCCCATGTCGGCTGGATCATCGGCGTTGATCCAGCGACCGATGGCGCGTTCATGCGAATGAAACGAGCGCTCCGTCCGTTCATGACCAAGATAGCGGCTGATGGTCTGCTTCAGATCCGCGACGGTGACCTTGGTCTTCCAGCTCCGGCCCGACGTGGTCAGCCTCCGGCCTTCCGGAATGAACATCGCGGCCTGGATCCGCTCGATCGACTTGGGGCGGCGCGACAGCGATCCGATCACATAGGCCAGGCAATTGGCGATCAGGCTGAGCACCACGGCGTTGAACAGCGGATCCGAACCAAGCCCGGTGAAGCTCTGTGTCCCGGGAATGATGAAATCCAGGATTGCCGCGGCGATATGGCTGTTGTCCGGACCGCCGAGACTGGGAACCATCAGCATGTAGCCCCAGATTGCAATTCCGCAGGAAAGGCCTGCGACCGCGCCGCGGGCATTGGCCTGCCGCCAGAACAAACCGCCGAAGAAGGCAGGCGCCAGCTGTGCAATCGCCGCAAAGGACAAAAGCCCGATCGAGGCAAGACCGGCATTGATATCGGCGGCACGGTAATAGGCAAATCCCAAAAGGAGGATGCCGACAATCGCGGTCCGACGGATGATCAGGATCAGGCCGGAAAAATCGCCGCTCTGGCCGCGCCGGTTGCGCCGCCTGAGCACCACCGGAACAATGATGTCGTTGGACACCATGATGGCCACGGCCACCGAGGCGACGATGACCATCGCCGTTGCCGCCGAAAAACCGCCGATAAATGTAATCAGGGCAATGATCGGCATGTCGTTGGTGATTGGCAGGGCCAGCACGAAAAGGTCGCTTGCGCCGCCTGAGCCGAATTGCAGCACGCCGGCAATCGCCACCGGCAGAACAAAGAGGTTGATGGCGATAAGATACAGCGGCAGCAGCCACCCCGCCAGCCGCAATTCGCCCGGCGTCCGGTTCTCCACTACCGCCACATGGAACTGGCGTGGCAACAGGATGATGGCGAAGGCGGAGAGCACGATCAGCAAGGCCCAGCGCAGCGGCGGCGTTTCATAGGTGAGCGCAGTCATCACATCGGCATTGGCGACCGCCGCATTGACCAGATCCCACGGGCCGTCATACATCACGAAAACCACCGACAGCCCGACCAGGGTGAAGGCCAGCAGCTTGACCAGAGATTCCATGGCGATGGCCAGGATCAGCCCGTCCTGGTGTTCGGTCGCATCGGTGTGACGGGTGCCGAAAATGGCCGCAAAAGCCGCCAGAACCAGCGTCACGAAGAAGGATATGTCGGACAGGAAGAAGGTTTCGGTGACCCGGTTCAACTGCTCGACATCCACCAGCACCGCCACCGATGAGGAGACCGCCTTGAGCTGCAGGGCGATGTAGGGAATGCTGCCGATCACCGCGATCAGGGCGACAAGGGCTGCCACCATCGGGCTCTTGCCATAACGCGCCGCCATGAAGTCGGCAATCGACGTCAGCTTCTCGGCCTTGGCCAGGGTCACGATGCGCCTGAGGATTGGCATGCCGAGCGTGAACATCAGGATCGGCCCGATATAGATTGCGGTGAATTCGAGCCCGCGCGACGCCGCCAGCCCGACGCCGCCGAAATAGGTCCATGAGGTGCAGTAAATCGCCAGGCTGAGCGAATAGATGATGGGACGGCCCGCAGTCCGCCGCCGCCGTTGGCGCGCCGAGCGATCGCCATAGGTTGCGATCGCAAACAGCATCAGCAGATAGAAAAGGGCTGATCCAAACACCAGCCAGCCGGGCATCATTGGTTTGCGCTCCCCACCAATCCTCCAATCCTCAGCATAGACCGATACAACAGCCAAACAAGGCAGCCTTTTGTACAGCAGAACTGACAGCCGGCAATTGCGGGTTGACTGGAAAATGCCGGTTTCCTGACAAGGCAACTGTGCTAGAAAAATCTGATGCGTGCGGGGGCAAGGCGCGTGCCCGGGCGGCATTCAAAAGAGGGACATCTCGCGTCAATGGAGTGACTGAACATGCTGAACGAGTTCAAGGCGTTCATCGCCAAGGGCAATGTCATGGATCTGGCCGTCGGCGTCATCATTGGCGGCGCTTTCGGTCTGATCGTGTCATCGATGGTTGACGATATCATCATGCCGGTTGTCGGCGCGATTTTCGGTGGGGCGGATTTTTCCAACTACTTCATTCCGCTGGCGAGCGGTGTTACGGCGACGACGCTGGCGGCGGCCCGGGAGCAGGGCGCAGTCTTTGCTTACGGCAATTTTCTCACCGTGCTGATCAATTTCCTGATCCTTGCATGGATCATCTTCCTGATGGTCAAGGCGGTCAACTCGATCCGCATCAAGGAACAGGCCTCCCCGGAGGAGCCCGCAGCACCCCCCGCGGATATTGCCCTGCTCACCGAGATCCGCGATCTCCTGAAGAAATGACTTCCTGATCCGCTTCTGGTCATTAGCTGCAGGTAAACAAACGAAGCCCCGGCGTCGCCACCGGGACTTTGTCTGTTTTCATGCCTCGGTCGCATCACAAAATTCCATGAACCCATGAAGTCGAGCCTGATGCGGTATCCGGCAAGAGCAGCTAAGAGAGGCAAACGGAGTTTGCCATGAATCAGTTCGACAGTCTCAGCCGCCGTGCCATCGAATCCCCCGAGAGCGGCATCGTCGCCGTGGTCAATCACGGTCGGCTCAAGCCGGGCCTGATCCCGCTGTGGGCCGGTGAAGGCGACGAGCCGACGCCAGAATTCATCAGCCGGTCCGCTGCGGACGCCTTGATGGCCGGCGAGACCTTCTACACCTGGCAGCGCGGCATTCCCGAACTGAGGCAGGCGCTAGCCGATTACCATGCCCGTCATTTCGGCCGCACCCTGCCGCTTGACGCTTTCTGCGTCACCGGGTCTGGCATGCAGGCAATCAAGATCGCCATCGAGGCCGTCACCGATCCGGGCGACGAAGTCATCCAGATCACCCCGGCCTGGCCGAATTTCGCCGCGGCGCTGGGAATGTCCGGCGGCGTCGTGGTTCCCGCGACGCTCGATTACGCCAATGGGAGTTGGAGCATCGATCCGGACCGGATCGCGGCCGCCATCACGCCCAAAACCCGGGCCTTGTTCATCAACTCGCCTTCCAATCCCACCGGCTGGACCGCGACACGCCAGGATCTCGTGGCGATCCTCGATCTGGCGCGCAAGCACGGTCTCTGGATCATCGCCGACGAGATCTACACGCGCTTCTTCTATGCCGGCGGACGTGCACCCTCGTTCCTCGACATCATGGACGACACTGACCGGATCATCTTCGTCAACACGTTTTCCAAGAACTGGTCGATGACCGGCTGGCGGGTCGGCTGGATCGTGGCGCCGCCCTCGATCATCCAGGTGCTGGAAAACAGCGTCCAGTACCAGACCTCGGGTGTCGCCCAGTTCATGCAGAAGGGCGCCCTTGCGGCGCTTGAGCAGGGTGAGGCCCATGTCGAAACCCAGGTGGCCAAGGCGACGCTCGCCCGCGACCTGTTCTGCGATGCCCTGACCGGCACCAACCGGGTCGTCACCCAGAAGCCCGACGGGGCGTTCTACGCATTTTTCCGCATCGACGGCGTCACCGACACGCGGGCTGCGGCGATCGACATCGTCGACCGCGCAGGCGTGGGCCTCGCCCCGGGCACGGCGTTTGGGGCTGGCGGATCGAGCTTCTTTCGCGCCTGTTTCCTGCGCCGGCTGGACCATGTCGAGGAAGCGGCGGGCCGACTGGCCGCTTATATTTCCTCGCTCTAGGATCGGTCGGCTTCGATCCGGGGCCGGACAGCCGGCCTCTTCAAGGACCCTCTTCATGGTTTCTTGAATTTTGCCGTGCATGTTTTGGCGATGAATTCCAGCGAGGGAAAGCCATGACGGTTCTGGTGACCGGCGGAGCAGGGTATATCGGCAGCCACATGGTCTGGGCGCTGCTTGATGCCGGTGAAGAGGTCGTGGTCGTGGACCGGTTGTCGACCGGTTTCGAATGGGCGGTGGCGCCGGAAGCCAGGCTCATCCGTGCCGATATCGCCGACACCGAGACTGTTGCCGACATCATCAGATCGCACGGCGTCCAGGCGATCATTCATTTCGCCGGGTCCATATCGGTGCCGGAATCGATGGTCGACCCGCTCGGCTATTATCAGAACAACACGGCCAATTCCCTGGCCCTGATCCAGACCGCCGTGGCCACCGGCGTGAAAAAATTCGTCTTCTCGTCGACCGCCGCTGTCTATGGCAGCCCCGAGGGCGACCAGCCCGTTGCGGAGACCACGCCGACAGTGCCGCAATCACCTTACGGCGCCTCCAAGCTGATGACCGAGACCATGCTGGCCGACGCCGCCGCAGCCCACGACTTCCGCTATGCGGCATTGCGCTACTTCAACGTCTCCGGTGCGGATCCGCTGGGACGCACCGGGCAATCCACCCGCGGCGCCGCCAACCTGATCAAGGTCGCCACCGAAGCGGCGATGGGCAAGCGCGACGGCATCGAGATTTTCGGCGCCGATTACCCGACAAGGGACGGCACCTGTGTGCGGGACTTCATCCATGTCACCGATCTGGTTGCGGCGCATCTTGATGCGCTCAGCTATCTCAAGGTGGGCGGCGCGAGCCTGATCGCCAATTGCGGTTACGGCCGCGGATATACCGTGCGTGAAGTGCTCGACTCGGTGCGGCGCATCAGTGGGCGGGATTTCGACATCCGCCTGGGCGGGCGGCGGGAGGGCGATATCGTCACATCGGTGGCCGATTCGACCCGCGCCCGGACCGTGCTTGACTGGCAGCCCCGCCATGACGATATCGACGAGATCGTCGGCAGCGCGCTCGCCTGGGAAGAGAGCCTGGCGCGGCGCAACCGGATCTGACCGCTGGCCCGTCCGCAGCGCCGAAAGTCCGGCGCGTCTCAGCCAGCGATCGGTTTCAGATCCCCAAACACCGGCTGCCGCTTCTCGCCCTTGGCGACGAACGCCTCCTTGATATCCTCGGGGCGCAGCATCGCGGCATTCCAGACCGAAACGTAGTCGAGCGCGTCCGCGGTCGAATGATCGCGCGAATAATTTGCCATCGCCTTGCATCCCGAAACGGCCAGCGGCGAGTGCAGGGCGATCTTGCGGGCGATCGCCATCACCCCCTCAAGCAGCGCTTCGTGGGTTTCAAACACCTCATTGACCAGCCCGATCTCCCTGGCTTTTTCGGCGGGCAGGCGCTCGGCCGTATAGGCCATCTGCCGCGCCCAGCCTTCGGGGATCAGGCGCACGAGACGCGGGAAAGTGCCGACATCGGCGGTCATACCGATTGCCGTTTCCTGAACCGCGAAGAAGGCGTCGGCGGATGCGTAGCGGCAATCGCACGCAGTCACGAGATCGACGCCCGCGCCGATGGCGCCGCCCTGGATGGCGGCCAGCACCGGCTGGCGGGCGCGCTCAAGCGCCGAGAACGTCTTCTGCAGCAACTTGATCTTGTGGCGGAACGCTTCGGCCGAGACCTGGATATTCCCCGGATCAGCGTCCAGGCTGCCGCTCATGAATACCGAAATGTCCATGCCGGAAGTGAAGTGCTTGCCTTCCGACGAGATGACGATCACCCGCGCTTCGGCGCCATTGGAAATCCTGTCGATTGCCTCCGGCAGTTCCCGCCAGAACTCCATGGTCATGGAATTGGCCTTGTCCGGCCGGTTGAAGCGGATATGGGCTATGTGATCGGCGATCTCAAGCGTGAAGCAGGCATAGGACATGGCGGTCTCCCTTTGCTTCCTTGTATCTTTTGATCCCGGCTTGAGAAACCTGGCGATTGCGCAATTTTCCTGCAACGAACACCGGGACACAGACCTTGCGACAAGATGGCTTCGGCGAGCTTATTGGGCCCTTACGCCTTCAATGTTTCAAGAAACCGGCCTATAGCGGGTTTCAGCCCTGTCCATCGGCGGACAAATGCGGAAAAAAGGAACCAAGGACATGAACATGATTGCATCACCTGTGGACCCCGATGGTTTGATGGAGTTTTCCGTGGTCTTCACCGATCGCTCGCTCAATCACATGTCCAAGTCGTTTCAAGGCGTCATGACCGACCTGCACGCCATGCTGTGCGAGGTCTATCAGGCCGAGGCGTCGGTGATCGTCCCCGGTGGCGGGACCTTCGGCATGGAATCAGTCGCCCGCCAGTTCGCGAGCGACGCCAATGTCATGGTCATCCGCAATGGCTGGTTTTCCTATCGCTGGACGCAGATCTTCGAGATGGGCGGCATTCCCGCCGAGACCACTGTGCTCAAGGCCACCCAGGCCGGCAACGAAAGCACCTCTGCCTTTGCGCCGCAATCCATTGAAACGATCACCGCAAAAATCCGCGAATTGCGGCCGAGCGTGGTGTTCGCGCCCCATGTGGAGACCTCCTCCGGCGTCATCCTTCCCGATGAATATCTAATCGCGATCTCGCAAGCAGCCCGCGATGTCGGCGCCCTGTTCGTGCTCGATTGCATCGCATCGGGTTGCGTCTGGGTCGACATGAAGGCAACCGGCGTCGATGTGCTGATCTCGGCCCCGCAAAAGGGCTGGAGCGCCTCGCCCTGCGCCGGGCTTGTCATGCTCGGCGCCCGCGCGCTGGAGCGGCTCCTGGAAACAAAAAGCTCCAGCTTTGCGCTGGATCTGCGCAAATGGCACGACATCATGCAGGCCTATGTCGGCGGTGGTCATGCCTATCATGCGACTATGCCGACCGACGCGCTCAAGGTGTTTCGAGACCGGATGATCGAGACCCGTGACTTCGGCTTCGAGCTTGCCCGTGACCGGCAATGGGAACTGGGCAACAAGGTCAGGGCGCTGGTTGCCCGGCACGGCTTCAAGTCTGTCGCAGCTCCCGGATTCGAAGCGCCGGGCGTTGTCGTCAGCTACACTAGGGATCCCGAATTCCAGAACGGCAAGAAATTTGTGGCCGAAGGCATGCAGATTGCAGCCGGCGTGCCGCTGATGTGCGATGAGCCCGCCGATTTCCGCACCTTCCGGATCGGCCTGTTCGGGCTCGACAAGCTCGGCAATGTCGATGCCACGGTGGCCAGGCTCGAAACTGTCCTCGATAAACTTGCTGAAGGCTGAATGCGCCCCGGCAGCGTCGAAAGCCGCACAGGCCTTCACACGCCCTGCAGGATATCGCGAAGCATGTCGCGGATAAGGTCGATGCGCCCGAGCGCCTCGCGCAGATGAGCGCTGTCCTGGTGGTTGAGCCGGTTGACCTCGACCCTGTTCGAGGGTTTGACTCCCGCATGGATGTCGGCGATCTGCTGCGTCAGGATCAGCCGGATCAGGAAGCCGTGAATATCGGAGAGCAGCATCGCATCGGTTTCGGCCCGCTCCGCCGCTTTGGCGGCGCCGGTCAGCCGGCCGGGCGTGTCCAGCGCCGAAACGCCGTGACGCAACGCAATGACCCGGGCGCCCGCGACGATCGGAAGCAATGCGCCTGATTTGAGATCCACCCTGCCGGACTCATCTTTCCGGATGCGGCCGAAGAGGCCCAGCGGCGGTGAATGCCCGCCCGCCGTCTCACCCATCGCCCTGAGCATGTTGAGCGCGCTTCGCGCCGCGGCGGTCGCGTGCGCCCGCAGCCGATCGGCAATTTTCGCGCCTTCCGCGCCGGACGCGTGCACCGGCGTGAAGTCATAGAAGATATCGACATTGAGCAGCGACTGCGGACTGGGGCGCCGGACCCACTCATCGATGCCGGCCTGCCACTCCGAAAGGCGGCGCCGCCATGCGCGGTTCTTCGCCATCACCCCGCCCGTGCAGTAGGGAATTCCGGCGCGGTCGAGGACCTCGTTGATGCGCGTGGCAAAACGCGTGAACCAGTCGGCCGCCGAATCCAGGTCGCCGGCGTAGCCATCGGCAATCACCAGTGCATTGTCCTGGTCGGGCGCAAGCAGGCTTTCGCCGCGGCCGCCCGAGCCCAGCACAAGCAGGGCATAATCGGCGGGCGCGGGGCCGTCGCCGGCTGCAATCATCTCGGCCTCCGCGATTTCCGCGGCGCGTGCGGTCATGGCGCGGCCTTCCGCAGAGATGACAGAGGCGGCCTCGCGCGCGTCCAGCCCCTCGGCAAGCAGGGAAGCAGCGAGCGATGGCAGGGCGGCCTGCACCTTTGCGAGATCACGCGGTCGGGAAGCGGCGGCGATTTCGTCGCCAATGGTCAGCGTGGCGAGCGCGCGTTCGCGCAACAGGGTGCGCAATGTGAAAACCCCGGCAAGGTCGCCCTTGGCATCCGTGACGCCGAGATAGCGCAGGTTCCGCCGCGCCATCAGGCCAAGCGTCCGGTAGAGCAGCATGTCGGCGGGCGCGGAGATGACCGGGGATGTCATCTGCGCACCGACGGTCATGGCGGCAGCTGCGGGCCCGGCTTCGGCGAGGGCTGAGAGAACATCCCGTTCGGTGAGAATCCCGAACGGCTCGTCGCCCTGGGGCTCCACCATCAGGCAGCCAATGCCGCGATCCGTCATCAATCGCGCGGCTTCATAAAGGTTGACCTCGCGGGAGATGGTGATCGGCGGGCTGCTCATCACTTCGCCAAGCCTGTTGCGATAGAGAAAGCTGTCGATCGCTTTCTGCGCGCCGGATCTCAAGGAACTGGGGGTGAAGTCGGGACGGCTGCCGGGTCGCTCGAACCATCCCGCATTGTCCTGCCGGGCAATCAGGTCGGCCGGTTTGCGGCACAGCAGGTCTATTTCGCCCAGGCTGCGTACTCCCGCCGCCAGCAGCTGCGGGAGCAGGGCCACATAGACTTCTGCAGTCGCCATCGCGTCGCCGAGCGCGCTGTGGCGGCCTGATATCGTAATTCCGAGGCCGGCGGCGAGTGAATCGAGCGATGTGTCGACGAGGCCCGGCTGCAGGCCGGCCGCGACAAGCCCGACATCGACCGCGTGCGGCTCCTTCCAGGCCAGTCCGTGGCGCAGCGCCTCATGGCGAAACACAGCCATGTCGAAATGGATCGAGTGGCCGATGACGACCGCATCGCCGATGAAGGCCGCCAGTTCCGGAGCAATGGTGGCGAATGTCGGTTGTCCCGCCACATCCCGGTCGCTTATCCCGTGAATGCGGGTGGCGACCTCGGGGATCGGCATGCCGGGATCGAGCAGCACGTTGAAAACCTCGTGCTCTATGATGTCTGCGCCATGCAGCCGCACGGCCGCGATCTGCACAAGCCTGTCCTGACGGACGTCCAGCCCGGTGGTTTCGGTGTCGAGAACAACTGTGTCGAGAACGATCAGCGGCGTGGCCGGGCCATGCTGGTTTCTCTTATCGCCATCACCGCCACGTTTCTTCATGCCTGGGCCATTCTCGCCGTCAGTTTCGAGGTGATGGCATCGATGTCGAGTTCGCCGCGCAACTTGGCCTGCTGGTCAATGAAGCGGAACGCGACATTGTTGACCACCATCATTTCATCCGCCGCCCGCACGCTCGGATCGATCGGTGCATGGTCGAGGATGCGCTGTGCCGTGGCGATCGAGATCAGGTCAGGCTTCATCGGCGGCCGTGACAGGGCGGATACCAGGCGAGGCGCGAAATCGCCGATCATGTCGTCCCAACCGGTGGCCTTACGGTGCTCAGGAACAATCTCGCGGGCAAGGGTATTGCTGTACAGCGCGGCAAACACCCGTCTGCGGTCTTCAATGTCAAGCGGAAGCTCTGACCTGAGTTCTGCTTCCAGGATCAGGATCAGATCCTGGCAGGCCACGCCGAATGCCTCCCATTTGCAAATGTCCAGGGCGCCGCCAAAACCTTCGTCGGAGAACAGCCGAGGTCCGGCCATCAGGCTGCGGGCGCGCAGATAGGAATAGCTGGCGCCTTGTGCAAGATAGGCCGCGGATGCACGGATCGCCTCCGCCAACTCGTCGAGGTTAGTGATCGTTTTCCTCTTTCTGCGCAGCGCGCCGATGAGATCACGCATGGAACCCCTCCTTTCGTCTGAGTTGACTCATTTTTTCGAATCCCACTATATCGATGTTCCCTTAACCATGACACTGACTTGTTGGGAATAGGGACTTTAGGGGGGGGACATGGGAAACATAAAAAACACGAGGCTCCTCTCTTAGTGAAGTAAACCCGGGAGGCATTTCACAGGCTCATTTTGCGCCTGAGATCTCCCTTATTTGCAACATAGGGAGTAGGATATGTCCGACAATATTTCCCGAGAAGTTGCAGAAGCACATTGGTCCAAGACCAAGAACCTCATGCTCATCACATTGGCGATCTGGGCGTTCTTCAGCTTCTTCATCCACTTCTTCGTGGTTCCAATGAACAATATCGTCATCCTTGGCTTCCCGCTCGGCTTCTATATGGCCGCGCAGGGGTCGCTCATCGTGTTCGTCGTTTTGATCTTCTGGTTTGCCGCGCGGCAAAACGCGATCGACGAGGAATTCGGCGTCGCGGAAGATTGAGGGGAACAGACCAATGGCACTTTCCATGAAAGGCGATTTCACGGACAACCTCGGCAAGATCTACGGGATCTATGTTGGAGGTTTCTTCGGATTCGTCGTCCTTATGGCCATCCTTTCGATGGTCGGCGTTCCGGACCGCTTCATACTTTGGTCCTATATGGCGATGACGATCGGCATCTATGCCTTCATCGGCATCATGTCGCGGACCGCCGTGGTCAGCGAATACTACGTTGCCGGGCGATCCGTTCCGGCAATCTATAACGGCATGGCGACCGGCGCCGACTGGATGTCTGGCGCAAGCTTCGTGGGCATGGCCGGCACGCTGTTCGTGCTCGGTTATGACGGTCTGGCCTTCGTTCTCGGCTGGACCGGCGGCTACGTGCTGGTGGCAGTGCTTCTTGCGCCCTACCTGCGCAAGTTCGGCGCCTATACGGTTCCGGACTTCCTCGGCACCCGCTACAACGGCAATGCGGCGCGCCTCGTCGGCATCGTCGTGCTGTTTGCCTGCTCGTTCACCTACATCACCGCGCAGGTCTATGCATCGGGCATCATCGCGTCCCAGTTCCTCGGCATCGATTTCGAGATCGCCGTGTTTGCTGGTCTCTTGGGCATTCTCGTCTGCTCGATGCTCGGTGGCATGAAGGCGGTGACCTGGACCCAGGTCGCCCAGTACATCGTTCTGATCGTCGCCTATCTGCTTCCCGCGGTCTGGATGTCGACAGTCCAGTTCGGCATTCCGATCCCGCAGCTCACCTATGGCGGTGCGCTGACCAAGATTGCCGAATACGAGCAGATCCTTGGCGTCGCCAAGGCGCATGTGGCGCCGTTCACCACCTACTCGCCCAAGGATTACTTCTTCCTGATCTTCTGCCTGATGGTCGGCACCGCATCGCTGCCGCACATCCTGATGCGCTTTTTCACCACCCCCACGGTGCGTGAGGCGCGCAAGTCGGTCGGCTGGTCGCTGTTCTTCATCTTCCTTCTGTACTTCACGGCGCCGGCCTACGCCGCCTTCTCGAAGTTCAACCTGATGGGACTTTTTGCCAATGCCGAAGGACTCCAGCTGGCCTTCACTGCCATACCGCAGTGGATGCTGAACTGGGGGTCGATCGAGGGCCACCAGCTGGTGACGATCTGCGGGGTCAAGGCCGAAACCGTCATGGCCATCCAGACGGCATGCGAAGCCAAGGGCTTTGTCGGCGGCTTCCCCTATGCGGAACTGAAGCTCAACAACGACATGATCGTGCTGTCGACTCCGTCGATCGCCGGCATGCCGATCTGGGTTGTCGGTCTCGTCGGTGCCGGTGGTTTCGCAGCCGCCCTGTCGACCGCCGATGGACTGCTGCTTGCCATCGCCAATGCCTTGTCCCACGACGTCTACTACAAGATGATCGACCCCAAGGCAGACACCAAGCGTCGTCTCATGATCGCCAAGATCCTGCTCGTCGTCGTCGCTTTGGCGGCAGCTTTCCTGGCGCGCACCAAGCCATCCGACATTCTGTCGATGGTGGCGTGGGCGTTCTCGATCGCCGCGGCCGGCCTCTTCGCACCACTGGTGTTGGGTGTCTGGTGGAAGCGGACCACGAGCATGGGCGCGATTCTGGGCATGATCGCCGGCTTCAGCGTCACGATGTACTACCTGATCGGCAACGTCTACGGCTTTGACTTGGTCAAGGGCACGGGCGACGAGATCTCGTGGTTTGGCGTTGCGTCGATCTCGGCGGGTATCTTCGGGGTTCCGGTTGCGTTCATCGTTACCTATGTGGTGTCGCTGGTCACACCGGCGCCCAGTCAGGAAATGCAGGAGTTCGTCGACCGTCTGCGTCTGCCAGGTGGCGGGCAAATGATGATACAAGGGGCCGACGACTGAGAATTCAATCTTGTCTCACTGTTCCGCAGGGCCTTCGGGCCCTGCGTTCTTTTGCGAGCCGCGTTCCTGGCATTGTCAAATGCCCAAGCCCTGCAATTCGCAGACCCCGACTGATTTCAGTTGTCACTGCCTCAGTCATGAGGCATGCCGGAAAGACCGGTACGAATGGGGACCGGTCCTGGGATCGCCCGCCACATGGCCTATTGACGCCTTGGCCAAGACAGCAATGGAGTAGCCGATGAGCAAACTGGCCTTGCGCGGACTGATCATTGTCTCGCTGACCTATATGGCGGCGGTGGTGACGTTTCTGTTGGGTGGCGCGCCCGGAATGGTGGCTGTGTTTCTTGGCGGTACCTATGCGTTGACCGCACTGGCGGCGCTTTTGTTTTCGCGCGGATTGCTCGAATTTGTTGTCGGCGTTGATCGCGAGATCGCTTTCTTCGTTGTGCTCAAGAAGGTGACCGATCCGTTGCTGGCCCTGTTCGACCCGATCACGCCGGGGTTCCTGCTGCCCTTCGCCGCGTCGCTCTACACGGCCTTCCTGTTCTTCTTCTTCAAGGTCTTCCTGTTCGGCGATGCCTTTCTCGGCCTGCCGCCGCTGTTCATCGTCCTGGTTGCACTGGTGATGACCCTTTTCGCCTGAACGCAATCTTGACTTCGCGAGGGCCGGGCGTACCTTCTCGATCATGACCTGCTATCTGGATGTCAGGCATGGACAAGATCAGCAGACTTGCGCGGCTCAGCGTCCTCAGGGCGGGGGGCTTTGCGTGTCTTGCCATATTGATGGTCATGATGGGCACCGCGCACAATCCCGCGCTCGCCATGAAATGCGGTGCGGGCGGAATGCTGGTGGTTTCGGCCATCATGCTGATCGTCGGACAAAATTATCACAAGCGAAAGCGGATTGAAGACACCGAGGTCTGGATCATGCTGACCGAGGCCGAACGCCCGCCCGCTGGCATAGCCCGCCGCCTCATTATCAACGCCATGCGTGGCGAATTGCTGGAGAAGTCAGCCTGGTCCGCAATGACTGCCATCGCAATGCTCGCGGTGTCCGTTGCTTTGCCATTTGTACTGCCCTGAGGCTGTTTCGTTGTCCTGGCAGATATCCGCCGCAAAACGCGGCGTTCCACGCCAAAACCGATTCTGGGAAACCGACCGGTGAAGGTTGAAAATCTGGTGCTGCCGGAGAGATTCGAACTCTCGACCTCTCCCTTACCAAGGGAGTGCTCTACCCCTGAGCTACGGCAGCCCTTTGCTTCAGTGCGGCATCGGAAGCCGGATCAGGGGATGTCCCTGTCGGCTGCTGTGCGCGCCGCGTTCCGCCATTCCTGAAAGGATGTAAACGACTGAAGCGGCCCGCTATTGCCACAGCTTTGACAGGAGTGCAAGCACAAACGGGCGATTGCTGCGGCAAGCATGAAAATGCCTGTGCGACCTCATTGAGACATCGGCAACAGGGCCGCTTCTGCGGAAATATGAGGGGCACTGGAGGCGGGAGGATGGCCCAGCGAGTCGGACCGGATCTTCACCTCAAGCGCGTTTTGCGCTATCGAGGCGCGATCATGACCGAAAAGATACCTCCCGATCACGAATACAAAAGCGAGGCTGAGCGCCAGGCCGCAAAACGCGCCGAACGCAGCGCCGCGCAATTGCGCGCAAACCTGCAACGCCGCAAGGCGCAGACGCGGGCGCGGCGCGAGGGCCGGGCCGACGAGGCCGAAGGTCTGCCGGCAGCTGGCCATGCCACGCAAAATGGCTCCAGTGATCGCGACGACAAACAAGGCGGCTGACGCCGAACTGTCCTCGTGTTGCCGCATTCCGCGTGATGGTCTAAACACCCCCGCAGATCACTTTCATGGCCCGGTCGCCAAGGGACAGGCGCAGGCCGACATTCAAGAGGACAGCATGGATCGCATCAGGATCGTTGGCGGAAACCCGCTCAATGGCGTCATACCGATTTCAGGCGCGAAAAACGCGGCGCTGCCGCTGATGATCGCCTCGCTGCTCACCGACGGCACCTTGACGCTGGAAAACCTGCCGCATCTCGCCGATGTCGAACAGTTGCAGCGAATCCTGGGCAATCATGGCGCGGATATTGCCGTCGAAGGCCGACGTGAGCGGCAGGACGGACCTTATGCCCGCACCGTGCATTTCACCGCCCGCACCATTGTCGACACCACCGCGCCCTACGAGCTTGTCTCTAAGATGCGCGCCAGTTTCTGGGTCATCGGCCCGCTGCTTGCGCGCATGGGTGAAGCCAAGGTGTCGCTGCCGGGCGGCTGCGCCATCGGCACGAGGCCCGTCGACCTGTTCATCGACGGGCTCGAACATCTTGGCGCTGAAATCGTCATCGAAAACGGCTATGTCAATGCCCGCGCGCCCAAAGGCCTGACCGGCGGACGCTATGTGTTCCCAAAAGTCTCCGTCGGCGCCACCCACGTCATGCTGATGGCGGCCACCCTGGCCAGGGGACAGACTGTGATCGAGAACGCCGCGCGCGAACCTGAAGTGGCTGATCTTGCCAAATGCCTGATCGCCATGGGCGCAAAGATCTCCGGCGCCGGCACCTCCACCATCACCATTGACGGCGTCGCCTCGCTGTCGGGCGCGCGCCACCGGGTGCTGCCCGATCGCATCGAGACAGGCACCTACGCCATGGCGGTGGCAATGACCGGCGGCGATGTTCTGCTTGAAAACACCTCCGAGGATCTGCTTCAAAACGCACTGCTTGCCATTCGCCGCACAGGCGCCGAGGTCTTTCAGGAAGCAAGCGGCATTCGCGTGCGCCGCAATGGCGGGGACATTCTCGCCGTCGATGTGACGACGGATCCGTTTCCGGGCTTCCCGACCGATCTTCAGGCGCAGTTCATGGCGCTGATGACGCGTGCCAGCGGGGTCTCCCACATCACCGAGACGATTTTTGAGAACCGCTTCATGCATGTGCAGGAACTGGCCCGGCTCGGCGCCAGGATTTCGCTGTCGGGCCAGACCGCGACGGTCACCGGCGTGCCGGTGCTGCGTGGTGCGCCGGTGATGGCGACGGATCTGCGCGCTTCCGTGTCGCTGGTGATTGCCGGCCTTGCCGCCGAAGGCGAAACCGTCGTCAACCGGGTCTACCACTTGGATCGCGGCTTCGAACGACTGGAAGAGAAGCTCACCAATTGCGGCGCCGTGGTCGAACGCATCAGCGATTGAGGCTTGGGCGCGGACGGCGAAACGGCATCCGCCACCTTCGGCGCATTGCGCTTTGGCCTTGCCGCACCTACCTTGCGGTGCAGCACACTGCTTGCGGTGACCCGCGCCCTGACAGAAAAACTGAGGAAGATCATGGACAGTCTGAAACTGATCGCGCTTGACGAAACGGATCTGGCTGTTATCTCCGCCTGTTTCCAGGATGCTGTCTTCAAGACCGGCGACATTGCCTTCCTGGGCAAGGACAAGACCTTCACGCTTGAAGGCAATCGCTTTGTCTGGGAAGAGGGCAAGGACAGGAAGACTTTCGAACGTCGCCGGTCGGTGCTCGCAGTCAAGCAGGTCCAGACCGTCAGATCCCGCGGAATCGACCTCAAGGACGCTGGCACGGTCCATTCGCTGCTGGCTGTGACCTTCGCCGCCGGGGAGGAAGCGCCGGCAGGTGCGATCGAGCTGATCCTGTCCGGCGACGCGGTGATCCGTCTTGACGTTGACTGTATAGAGGTTCAGTTCGCCGATATTGGCGGCGGCTGGGAAACGAAATTCAAGCCGCGCCACCCGGTCGCGAGCTGAACCGAAGAAGCGCAATGATGATGGGGGTAGGGAAGTGGTACTGAGGCTTGATTACCGGCAGCCCGATTTCGAGAGCCGTTTTGCCGCCTTCCTGACCACCAAGCGCGAGGTCTCCCAGGACGTCGAAAACGATGTGCGCGCCATCATCGGCGAGATCCGCGAGCGCGGCGACGCGGCGCTGCACGAGTTCAGCCAGCGCTTTGACGGGATCGACACGCGCGCGCTGGGCCTGGCGGTCACCGCGGATGAAATCGAGTCGGCCTACCAGGCTACCGACCCCGAGATCATGGCCGCGCTTGAGCTCGCCCATGATCGCATTTTCAGCCACCATCTGCGGCAGATGCCGAAGGATGACAGCTATGTCGATGGCTTGGGCGTCGAGCTGGGATCGCGATGGACCGCGATCGAGGCGGTCGGGCTCTATGTGCCCGGCGGCACGGCGAGCTATCCCAGTTCTGTGCTGATGAACGCCGTGCCTGCCAGGGTGGCGGGCGTCGAGCGGATCGTCATGGTGGTGCCGGCGCGTGAGGGAGCGCTCAACCCGGTGGTGCTGGCTGCTGCCCGTGTCGCGGGCGTGACCGAAATCTACCGGATCGGCGGCGCGCAGGCGATCGCAGCACTTGCCTATGGAACGGAGACCATTCGTCCGGTTGCCAAGATCATGGGACCCGGCAATGCCTGGGTGGCGGCGGCCAAGCGCCAGGTCTTCGGCACCGTCGGCATCGACATGATCGCCGGCCCCTCGGAGGTGCTGGTGATTGCCGATCCCGACAATGATCCCGACTGGATCGCCGCCGATCTTTTGGCCCAGGCCGAGCATGATCCGGGGGCGCAGTCGATCCTGATCACGCGCGACGAGGCATTCGGCGACGCCGTCGTCAATGCGGTCGAGCGCCAGCTTTCAACCCTTGGCCGCTCCGAGACGGCGCGCAGCAGCTGGGCTGATTTCGGTGCCGTCATCTGGGTGCCGGATTGGGACGCCGCGGTGCCGCTCGCCAACCGGATTGCCGCCGAGCATCTGGAAATCGCCACCGACGACGCCGAAGCGCTGGCGGTCCGGATCCGCAATGCCGGCGCCATTTTCCTCGGGCGCCACACGCCTGAAGTGATCGGCGATTATGTCGGCGGCTCCAACCACGTGCTGCCCACGGCGCGCTCGGCCCGATTTTCCTCGGGCCTGTCGGTGCTCGACTATGTCAAGCGCACCTCGATTCTCAGGCTCGGCCCGGAACAGTTGCAGTCGCTCGGCCCTGCTGCCATAACCTTGGCAAGAGCGGAAGGGCTTGATGCTCATGCGCGCTCGGTATCGATCCGGATGAACCTCCGGGAGCCGGGTCCTGAGGAGGGACGTGAGCGGGAATGACGGCGGCGGAGGACACAAAACGGCTCTCGGATGTGGTCCTGGATGAAACCATCGGCCGCGCCACCCCCGATGTGGAGCACGAACGCGCGGTCGCCATTTTCGACCTGATCGAGGAAAACAGTTTCGAGCCGGTCGGCCATGACAACGGACCCTACAAGCTCAAGCTGTCGCTGATCGAAGCCAAGCTGGTGTTTTCCATTTCCACCCAGGCCGATCAGCCGGTTGCCACGCACATTCTTTCGCTGACGCCGTTTCGCCGCATCGTGAAGGACTATTTCATGATCTGCGAGAGCTATTACGAGGCGATCCGCTCCTCCACGCCGAGCCAGATCGAGGCCATCGACATGGGCCGGCGCGGTATCCACAATGAAGGCTCGCAAACGTTGATGGACAGGCTGGAAGGCAAGATCAGGATGGATTTTGATACCGCCCGGCGGCTGTTCACGCTCGTCTGCGTGCTGCACTGGCGCGGATAGGAACCGCCATGGCGGACATGAGCCCGGCCCCCTCGGGATCCACGCCCGGCGCGCTTCTGTTCGTCTGCGGCATGAACTCGATCCGCTCGCCGATGGCCGAGATCATTGCCCGGTCGGTGCTCCCCGCGGGAACCTATATCGCCTCCGCAGGCGTCCGTCCGGGCGAGCGCGATCCCTTCGTCGATACGGTTCTGGCCGAAATCGGCCTCGATCTCGGGCAGCGGCAGCCGCAGACGCTTGATGAGCTTGAGGATGACTATTTCGATGTCATCGTCACCCTGGCGCCCGAAGCCCATCACCGGGCCTTGGAACTGACCCGCAGCAATGCGGTGGAGGTGATCTACTGGCCGACGCCGGACCCGACGGTGGCCACGGGGACCCGTGAACGCATTCTCGATGCCTATCGCGAGGTCCGCGACATGCTCAGACAGCGGATCAGCTCGGGCAAGGGCTGGTCGCGACCCCATGCGGGCGGTTGAATCAATTTGGTTCACAAATCGCTTGTCATTGTGTAGGTTCCGGCCAAATTTCGGGCCAGTGCATTTTGCGCCGCCCCTTTCAACTGGAAAGACAGACACTGAATGGCGAAAGAAGAAGTCCTCGAATTCCCGGGCGTGGTCACCGAACTGCTGCCGAACGCAACCTTTCGGGTGAAGCTCGAAAACGAGCATGAGATCATTGCGCACACCGCAGGCCGCATGCGCAAGAACCGCATCCGCGTTCTCGCAGGCGACAAGGTGCTGGTCGAGATGACGCCTTACGATCTGACAAAGGGCCGCATCACCTATCGCTTCAAGTAAGCGTTGGTGAGGCCGTCCGATGGCGCGTTCACAAAAACTGATCCTCGCATCCGGTTCGCCGCGCAGGCTTGAACTGCTCGCCCAGGGCGGGATTGCGCCGGACAGGCTGATGCCGATGGATCTTGACGAGACGCCCCAGCGCTCGGAACACCCGCGCTCGCTGGCGCGGAGGCTGTCGCGCGAGAAGGCGGAAGCGGCGCTGAAGGAAACACGCCTCGATCCGGCCTGGAAGGATGCCTACATCCTCTCGGCCGACACCGTGGTCGCCGTCGGCCGGCGCATTCTGCCCAAGGCCGAGCAGCTCGACGAGGCGTCGAACGGCCTCTATCTCTTGTCAGGCCGCAGCCACCGTGTCTTCACCGGCATCTGCCTTGTGACGCCGGACCACACCATCCGTCAGAAAATCGTCGAGACAAGGGTGCGCTTCAAGCGTCTCTCCAAGGTCGAGATAGAGAGTTATCTGGCATCAGGCCAATGGCGCGGCAAGGCCGGCGGCTACGCCATCCAGGGCCTCGCGGGGACCTTCGTGGTCAAGCTGGTCGGATCCTACACCAATGTGGTCGGCCTGCCGCTCTACGAGACGGTTGGCCTTCTGACCGGTGAAGGCTACGATGTCCACTTCAAATGGCTTGAGGGTTGAACACATGACCGACAGCAAGGTGACCCCGTTGCGCAGGGCGCAGCCATGCCCGGAATGTGGGCGTCCGTCGACCCGCGACAGCTATCCGTTCTGCTCCGAGCGCTGCCGCGCCGTCGACCTCAACCGCTGGCTGGTCGGCGGCTACGCCATTCCGGTGACAGAGGTCGAGGACAATCAGGACGAGGATTTCGACGACCGCGGCTGAAAGCCGGGGTGTGAGCCTGCCGTGCGAGGGCCGCGCTGGACGCAGGGATCCATTCCCGCCCCCCTGTTTAGCGCAAGTTCCGGGCCTTGCGATCCTGCGTTGGGAAGCCCCTATTCGTTTTCTTCCTCCCATGGTGAAAAAAGCCGAGAAAGGGTGCTGGACAGGGCCTTTCAAGATGTTATAACCCGCTCGCTTTCGGCGTTGGAAAACTCCTTCACCGGCAAGCATCTGGAACCGGGGTCACCCCCTCGTTCCGGTGAGATGCCCGGATAGCTCAGTTGGTAGAGCAGCGGATTGAAAATCCGCGTGTCGGTGGTTCAAATCCGCCTCCGGGCACCATTCAGCCTCAATAAAATCAATATCTTGCTGCTTCGCTGTCAACCGATTGGTGTCAACCATGTTGCATCGCCAGGTTCTCTACCGTTTACCTACCATTCGCCTGGAAGTCCTGCGCCGGACGGAGTGGTGTGACGTGCCCCCGAAAGTTCCGGTTCGGGCCGATCCAAAATCGGGGGGCACTTCACCAACGCCGGAAACGAACTCAATGCTGGATAAAACCTGGGGGCAAGGTCAAATTTTGACCCCCCTATGACACAGATCGGCCGGCAGCAGGTCCTCCGGCATGTTCTGGTAGCAAACGGGTCTCAGGAAGCGGCGGATCGAAAGGGTCCCCACAGAAGTGTGCCCGAAATTGGTCGAGGCCGGGAACGGACCGCCATGGACCATCGCATCGGCAACTTCCACACCCGTCGGAAAGCCGTTGGCGAGAACGCGACCGGCCTTCCGCTCGAGGATCGGCATCAGGCTCTTGCCCAGTTCGCAATCGCCCGCATCGAGATGCAGCGTGCAGGTGAGCTGGCCCTCCAGGCTGCGGGCGATGGTGCGCATTTCGGCTTCGTCCTTCACCCGTACGACAAGCCCGAGCGGGCCGAAAACTTCCTCGCCCAGCTCATGATTTGCAAGCCATTCCGCCCCCGTGGTCTCGAACAGACAGGGCGTGGCTTTGCGCGGATCAGAGGTCGAGGTGAGCAGTTCGCGCACTGCGCCAGTGCCGGCGATCCTGTCGCGGCCCGAGCGGAAGGCTTTGGCGATCCCGTCGGTCAGCATGGTTTGGGGCCCGACACCGGAAAGCGCTGCCTTCGTCGCTTCAACAAAGGCGTCGGCCTCGGGTCCGTCGATGAGGATGGCAATGCCGGGATTGGTGCAGAATTGCCCTGCCCCCATGGTCAGCGATCCGGACCAGCCCTTGCCGATCTCGGGTCCGCGTGCCTTGAGCGCCTCGGGCAGCAAGAACATCGGGTTGACCGAACCCAGCTCGCCGAAGAACGGGATCGGCTCCGGGCGGGCCGCACACAGATCGTAGAGCGCACGTCCACCGCCGAGCGAGCCGGTGAACCCGACGGCCTTGATCAAGGGATGCTGCACGAGTGCCTGTCCGACTTCACGGTTGCCGCCCTGAATCAGCGCGAAGATCCCGGGATGCAGTCCGAGCTTTTCGCGCGCGGCATGAATGGCTTCGGCAACGATCTCTCCGGTGCCCGGATGCGCGGAATGGCCCTTGACCACAACCGGGCACCCGGCAGCCAGCGCCGCTGCGGTATCGCCGCCGGCGGTGGAAAAGGCCAGCGGGAAGTTGGACGCGCCGAACACGGCCACGGGTCCGATCGGGCGCTGGACCATTCTTAAGTCAGGGCGCGGCGCGGGCTGGCGGTCGGGCAGCGCTTCGTCCTGCCGGCGGTCGAGATAATCGCCCTTGAGGATGTGGGTGGCAAACAGGCGCAATTGTCCCGTCGTGCGACCACGCTCGCCATTGAGCCGGGCCTCTGGCAGGCCACTTTCCTGGCTGCCGATTTCGGTGATCGCCTCGGCGCGGGCTTCGATCTCGTCGGCAATGGCGTTCAGGAACGCGGCACGGTCCTCACGGGAAGAATAGCCATAGCTCCCAAATGCCTCTTCGGCCGCCCTGACCGCCCTGTCCACAAGCTCTGGCGTTCCCACTGAAAACTGATGCGAGGGGCCGCTGGAGGGCTCGGACGCAAACGTGTCGGCCCCTTCAACCCATTCCCCTGCAATCAAATGCTTGCCGTGCGGTGCAAAACTCATGGGATCTCCTTTGACGGGTTTTGCCCAATCAGATCATGGTTTCCAGGATCAGATGTCGGTACTGTTCGGCGGTCAGAGGGCGCGGATTGGTTGCATGGCTGTGGTCAGCCATGGCCCGCTCGATGACATAATCGACATGTTGGTCGCCCACACCGAGGCTGCGGAGCCCTTTGGGGATTTCCAGGCGGGCATTGAGATCGGCAAGAGTGGCAGCCAGGCCCCCATCCTTGATGCCGAGGGCGTGTTCAATCCGGGCCATCTTCTGAGGCGCCGCATCGCGATTGATGCGCATGACGCCAGGCAGCAGGATGGCGTTGAGTGTGCCGTGATGCAGCCCCAGCTCGCGCAATCCACCCAGGGCGTGGGACAAGGCATGGATGGCGCCGAGGCCTTTCTGGAAGGTCAATCCCCCCTGAAGCGACCCCATCATCAGCTCCGTGCGCGCATCGAGATTGCTGCCATCTTCAAACGCCGTGACCACATTGGTCCAGATGCGGGTCGCGCCATCCAGCGCGATTGCTTCGGCCGGCGGATTGTATCGCGGCGAGAGGTAGGTCTCCAGGCAATGGGACAAGGCGTCGAGCGCCGTCGCCGCGGTCAGTTTTTTCGGCAGCCCCAAGGTGAGCTCGGGATCGCATATGGCGCATTTGGGGATCAGATGGGGGCTGACGAACCCCAGCTTGCGCCCATCCTCAAGCGTGATCAATGCGGCACGTCCGACTTCGGCGCCGGTGCCCGCTGTGGTTGGAATGGCGATCACAGGCGCCACTTTCGCCGTGATCGCCTGCAGCCCGCCTTCAATGAGCGCATAGGTCGCCAGCGATCTGTCGTGCGTGGCCATCAGCGCAACCCCCTTGGCCAGATCGATGGGCGAGCCGCCGCCAAGCGCCACGAGCCCGTCGCACTGATGGGCGGCGTACACTTCGACGGCAGCCAGTGTGGCGGCCTCGGTCGGGTTTGTGGGTACGTCGAGAAAGACGGGGCAATCCGCCTCGATCCGGCTGGTAACGCTGTCAAGCAGCCCGGCGGCCTTGATGCCGTGGTCGCTGATGATCAACGGGCGGCGGATACCGAGACGCACAAGATGCTTTTCAAGCTCGCCGACACTGCCAGCGCCGAATTCGATTTCCGTAAGATATGTGATCAACGACATGACGGGCCTTGGGCTGGAGTGACTATCCGGTTTGCTTGCGCCTTTTCGGGCTCCGCGTTGAAGCGGAGCCCTGCCAGGCGATGACTTCGTGGCCCGCGTGCAAGAGGGCGGGACCACTGATGCGGGGACGCTTTAAAGCGCCTGAATTGACCCCATCTTGAGGGTCTCCTGAACGCGCCGCGTGCCATTGATCAGCGGGCGTCCGAACTCGGGAATCTCGATCTCGAAGACGTCGCCGTCCTCGGTCTTGATGCCGTCGCCGAACGAGGCGACCGAAGTGCCCAGGAACTGGACGTGGACATCGCCGGGGCGGAGGAACTGGTTGTACTTGAAATGGTGATACTCGAGGTTGGCGATCGAGTGGGACATGTTGTCTTCGCCCGTTGGAAACGGCTTTTCCCAGACCACGGCGCCGTTGCGCCGGATGCGGACGGTTCCCTCCACGTGAGAGGGCAATTCGCCGACGCGCAGTTCCGGGCCGAAAGAGCAGTGCCGCAGTTTGGCATGGGCCAGATAGAGGTAGTTCTTCTTTTCCATGACGTGATCGGTCGCCTCATTGCCGATGGCAAACCCGACGCGGTACGGCCGGCCGTCGTCGCCGATCACATACAGTCCGACAACTTCGGGCTCTTCACCTTCGTCATCGGCAAAGTCGGGGACCGGAAAGTCCTCGCCTGGCCGTGCTACGATGGAGCCGTCACCCTTGTAGAACCACTCAGGCTGAACGCCGGGAGCACCATTGCCGGGCTTGCCGCCGTCGACGCCCCATTTGAACATCTTCATGGAATCGTTGAGTTCGGCCTCGTCGGCATCGGCCGTCGCAGTATGCATCTTGCTGCGCGATGCAGCGCTTCCGATATGAGTGAGGCCTGTGCCTGCAATGACGCAGTGGGCAGCATCGGGATGATCGAGTGGAGCCAGGACGCGGCCGGAGCTGAGAAGGGCATCGTAATCATGGATCTCACCCGTACCAAGGGCCGCCACGCGCTCTGCAATCGTCTGCTTGCGCCCGATTGCCTCAAGCGCCAGATCCCGCGTTGATGTCACATCGTTGAGCTGCGCAATGCCCTCGGGAGAGACAACGCCTACTGCGCGCGTGCCATTGGTGGTTTCGAACTGAATCAGTCGCATTTTTTACTCCGGTCATATCGAGAGGTAGGGCCGGGCCATTGCCCGGCCCCGTTGGGTTTAGTTGGCGTCGTTGGCCATGTCTTCGCGGGCCTGTTCGACCAGTTCGGTACCGATGGTCTCGGAGAATTCAGCTACGACCGGGGCCACGGCGTCGCGCAGCTTGGTCATTTCCTCTTCCGAGAGTCGCGTTACCTTCATGCCTTCTTCTTCAAGCAGGCCGGTGAGACGATCGGCGTCGTCGCGCGAGAGAGACCGCTGGTATTCAGCCGACTCCTGGGCGGCTTCCATCACCCTTTTCTGATCTTCCTCTGCGAGACCATCGAACCACTTCTTGCTCGCCAGCAGCACGTAAGGCGTATAGACGTGGCCAGTGAGTGCGAGATGATCCTGGACTTCGTAGAATTTGGAAGAATAGATCAACCCAACGGGGGTTTCCTGTGCATCTACAGTGTTGCTTTCGAGCGCATTGTAGAGCTCGGGATAAGGCAGCGGGATGGGGTTGGTGCCCAATGCCTCGAACGTGCTGATGAACAAGGGATTGGGGATGACGCGGATCTTGAGGCCGGCCATGTCTTCGACCGTGTTGATTGGCCGGATCGCGTTGGTCATGTGGCGGAAGCCATTATCCCAGTAGGCAAGGCCGACAAGTCCCATCTCTTCAAGCTTGGCGAAAAGAGTGTCGCCAACCCGACCATCAGTGACCGCATCGACAGCGTCGAAATCGGCGTAGAAGAACGGCAGATCGAAGATCAGGAATTCGGGTATGGTCCCTACGAGGTTGGAAGTCGGGCCGACCATGACGTCGAGAAATCCGCCCTGCAGGGAAGACTGCATCTGCGGCTCGTTGCCCAATACGCCGTTGCCGAAGGTTTCGATGGTGATACGGCCATCGGTCTTTTCTGAGACCAGTTCGGCGAAGCGGATTGAGCCCTTTCCGACCGGGTGATCCGGGATGGGAACATAGCCCAGTCGGGCCTCCTGCGCCGATACGGCCGAAGCGGCGGCAAGTAGGGTCGTCATGGCCAGTGCGGCGAGTAGTTTCTTCATGGGTAGTCTCCTCCTGTGGATTGACAGATTTACATGAACCAGGCTGCGGGGACGGTGACGATGGCCGGGAAAAGCACAAGCAATGCCAGCACCAAAATCTCGGCCAACAGGAATGGCAACACCCCCTTTACGGCCTGGTCCATAGTGATCCGGCTGACGCCGCAGACGGTGTTGAGCACTGCGCCGACGGGCGGAGTGATCATGCCTACGGCTGCTGTCATGATGAACATGACGCCGAAATAGATGGGGTCGATGCCTGCCGCCACGATGATCGGAAGCAGCACCGGCACCAGGATGGTGATAGCCGGCGTGAAATCGAGCACCATGCCGATGGCAAAGACGGTAAGCACGATGACGGCCATCAACAGAATGGGCGATCCCATGAACGGTTCGAGGACACCCATAAGCTGTCCTGGCAGATTGGCGATGGTGATCAGGAAAGCCGTCACCATTGATGCCGCCACGAGGATCATGATCACCGCGGTCATGCGACCGGCATTGAGAATGGCATTGTAGAGGGCCTTGAGCGTCAGTTCGCGGTAGATGACGAGGCTGATCACCAGTGCATAGAACGCCGCGACGACACCGGCTTCAGTCGGCGTGAAGATACCGAATCGCAGGCCGCCGATGATGATGACGGGCAAAAACAGCGCCCAGATGGCTTCACGAAAACTCTTGCGCACTTCACGGCCCGATTTTCTGGGCAACACCGCCACGTCGTCGTGGCGAGAAACAAGCCACCACGCGATGACAAGGCTGAGCGCCATGAGCAGGCCGGGAACAATGCCCGCCATGAACAGACGAACTATGGAAATGTTGGCGGTGACACCCAGCACCACAAAGCCCACGGATGGGGGGATGATGGGCGCAATGATCCCCGTGGCCGCCATGAGGCCCGCCGAACGGTCAACCCGATAGCCAGCTTCGCGCATGAGCGGAATGAGCATCACGGCAAGGGTCGCCGTATCGGCAATGGCCGACCCCGACAGGCTGGCCAGCAACAGGCCGGTGCCGATGACCACATATCCCAGGCCGCCGCGCAAGTGGCCGAACAGCGCCAGGGCAACATTGACGATGCGCCGGGACAAGCCGCCAGCATTCATGAATTCGCCGGCGAGAAGGAAGAAGGGAATGGCCATCAGCGGATAGCTGTCGGCGCCATCGATGAGCTTTTGCGCCATGATCTGGGCATCGAGATTGCCCAGCAGCAGCATCATGGCAATCGCGCAGACCAGCAGCGAAAACGCTATGGGGACGCCGATGCTTATGGCCCCGAACAGGGAGCCCAGAAAGACGAGTGCCGTCACTGACGCTTCTCCTTGATGTCGGGGACGAAATCGGCGAAGCGGTCTTTTCCAGACCAGGTCGCCGGCAGCTCACCGCGCAGGGAACGCCAGAGATTGACCAGCAAAATAACCGCCATGCAGGCCGATGCGACCAAGCCGGCGGCATACATCGTGCCCACGGATATTCCCGAAATGGGAGCCCTGTTGTTCCAGTTGAGCAGGGTCTGGATCCAGCTCCCCTGCCAGATGAGCCAGCAACACCAGAGCATCAGTCCGTGGCTGATGAGAAAGCAGACTGTGCGGAGCTTGCGCGGCAGGCGGGCAACCAGGGAATCGACACTCATGTGCAGACCCTGGGCCAAGGCAGTGACCGAACCGAGAAAGACGATCCAGACGAAGAGGATGCGCGACACCTCTACCGAGAACGGTATGCCGGAATTGAAACCATAGCGCAGCACGACGTTCCAGAAGACCATGACGGCCATGACGCTCATGCCGGTCACGACCAGAATGTCGAAAAGCTTGAAAAGCCACTGAAGCGGCTTTGGCATTGCTGTCTCTCCCCAAGGGGCGACATGCCCCGTGCTCCTACCGCTACAGATGTAGCCAGAAGAGACGCGGCGGTATAATGAGGAGACGCAATATCGATATAACCATGCGGAATACCCATGATCCCCAACATCGAATCCATCGCCGCGCGTCTGCGCGTGCGCCACTTCCGCCTTCTGGTCGCCATTGATGAGCAAGGCTCACTGCTGCGGGCCGCAGAAACTGTGGCAATAAGCCAACCCGGCGCGACCAAGGCATTGCAGGAGATCGAGGAGGCTTTCGGTTCGTCGCTGTTCGTGAGGACCAACCGCGGTCTGCGGCCCAACGAACTCGGCCATTGCATCATCAGGTATGCGCGTTTGATCTATCAGGATCTGGCGCATCTCAGAGAAGAGATGGAAGGTATTCTCGATGGCCATGGCGGGCGACTTGCCGTGGGCACCATCATGGGAGCGGTGCCGCTTTTGACAGACCATCTGACGCAACTTCTTGAACGCCAGCGAGCAATGCGGATAGAAGTTGTCGAGGATACCAGCGCGCATCTCCTCGACTTGCTCGACAAGGGACGCATTGAAATCGCCATCTGCCGGACCAGCGTGAGCGCAAGGCCCGAGGCCTACATCGCCACCCAGATCTGGGAGGAACAGCTTGCAGTCGTGGCCAATGCGCATCACCCCCTTGTGGGGCGCCCGGCTCAACTCGCCGATCTGACGACAAGCACATGGATCGTCTATGCCGCCAATATGCCCATGCGCCGATACCTCGAGCAGGAATTCCAGTCCCAGGGTCTGCACTTTCCGACCGAACTCGTCGAAACCACGTCCGCCTTTGCGACACTTTCGTTGCTTCAGCGGAATCCGGAATTCGTCGCCCTTTTGTCCACTGAAGTAGCTCAGGTTCTCAGTCGCACGAAGGCCACCACGATTTTGTCGATCGACCTTCCCGCCCGAAGCGAACCCTACTTTCTGGTGCAGCGCAGAGACCGCAGTCTTTCTCCAGCAGCGCGCCTGCTTAGCCAACAACTTTTGGAAATGCGCCCGAGTGAGAGCCATCCATTGCGCAGCAGCATGACTTGAAAGCCGGGCAAGACCGCTGGCAAGCGTCGATCAATACCACGATCGATCATCCGAATGATTTGGGTTTTTCAAAGAATGGCCTCCAACCTTGGTCAGTGCGGCCAATGTGGCCTACATGAGCCCCTTCTTGGCGTCGATTGGAGCCGGATAGATCGGGTTTGTTTTCCAGGTTCTTCACGAGCCTGAATTTGCTTTCCAGTTCGATCTCGACCAGAATTTCGTCCGTCCCGCCACGGGACGACTGGTTCTGAGAGGGGGACCCGAAAACGCGAGCGCCGGATTGAATCAGCCTCTCTCGTTCTCAAAGCGTCAGACCTGGCGAAGCCCATGCTGGTTCAGCAAATTGATCAGCATGCCCTTGGCGGCTGCGGTGGCTGGCGACATGCCGCTCAGCATGGCCCCTACTTGTTTGGTCGGCGCTCTTGCGCGTGATGTCGGACTCGCGTCACAGTGTCATGGAAAGCGCACCGGTGGATCGCCCACCTGCCACGGCTCGTATTTCACCATGACGTCCGCGAAGCGGTCGGAGGCAAGAAAATTCTCGAGCCACAGCTGCAGATCGGGCCAGGGCTGGGCGTCGAACCAGGTTTTGTCGACAAAGGCGAACTGGCGTACAAAGGGAAGAATGGCGTAATCGGCAAGGGTCGGGCGGCCGAAGATCCAGCCATCAATGCGCTGATCGAGTTCCGCCAGGATAGCGGACGCGAGGCCGCGCTGCTCTTCGGGATCTGAACCTGGGTACCGTCCCGCGTATTTGGTCCGGTCGAGCGCGGATTTGAACGAGCCGTCATTGCGGGCAATCCAGTCGAACCCTTCATCGGGCATGGAGAGCCAGCCTTCCGGGTCCTTCTGCCCGAGAGCCCACAGCATGACATCCAAACTCTCGTCAATCACGCCGCCGGCGGTGACAAGGCAGGGGACGGTGCCGCTCGGCGAGGCCTGCAGAAAAGCCTCCGGCTTTTGCCGCAACACGACCTCGCGCAGCTCGACCGGACTGCCGGCCGAGGCGATCGCCAGCCGGGCGCGGATGGCATAGGGACAGCGGCGGAAGGAGTAGAGGATGGGCTGTGTCACGCTGCCAGTCTACGGC
The DNA here is from genome assembly GCA_019084245.1 of Hoeflea sp. Classification (GTDB taxonomy): domain Bacteria; phylum Pseudomonadota; class Alphaproteobacteria; order Rhizobiales; family Rhizobiaceae; genus Hoeflea. Next base: position 41,727 of record JAHRFE010000028.1, on the reverse strand, counting down.
AAATGGCCACGGCTTCAAACCGGACAATCTGGAAGATGCCTGAAACCGCAACTGGCGGCAAGCCCGTGGCGCCGCCAGTTTTCAAGGTCCAGGCAGTAAACTGCGCTTAAATCGCCAGATAGTCGTGGCGCAATTGCTCATTGTGCAGCACGTCATCCGCGGTGCCGTCGAACACGACTTCGCCGGATTCGAGGATGACTGCACGGTCGGCCAGCTTCAGCGCCCGCACGGCGTTCTGTTCGACGAGGATGGTGGTGATACCCTGTTGCTTGATGATGTTGAGCGTCTTTTCGATCTCGTCGACGATCACCGGCGCGAGGCCTTCATACGGCTCGTCGAGAAGCAGGACCTTGATGTCGCGCGCCAATGCCCGGCCGATCGACAACATCTGCTGCTCGCCACCCGACAATGTCACGCCTTCCTGTTTGCGGCGCTCGCCGAGCCTCGGAAACAGCTCATAGATCCGCTCCAGCGACCAGCCGATCGGCGGCGCGATCTGTGCCAGCTGGATGTTTTCCTCGACCGTCAGTCCGGGAATGATGCGGCGGTCTTCCGGCACCAGCGACAATCCGGCCTGGGATGCTTCATGCGACTTCATCCTGTGCAGCGGCTGGTGGTCAAGCCAGACCTCGCCACTGGTCATCAGGGGAGAGCCGATCTGAGCGATGGCGCGCAGGGTCGAGGTCTTGCCTGCGCCGTTGCGGCCGAGCAGCGCCAGAATTTCTCCCTCATGCACGTTGAAGCTCACACCCTGAACGATATAGCTCTCACCGTAATAGGCGTGAATATCGTGCACGGACAGAAACGCCGGAGCGGTTGCGGCCTTGTTGGCGTATTTGGAATAGTCAGGGCGTTCGTATTGCTGCCTGACCTTGTCGGGTGCGATCTCGTTCATGCTGCGGCCTCTCCAAGATAGGCTTCCTTCACTTTCGGATGCCCCTTGATGTTGTCGGGGGTGTCCTCGACCAGGGGCGAGCCCTGCGCCAGAACGGTAATGCGTTTGGCGAGCGAGAAGACGACATGCATGTCGTGCTCGATGATCACCATGGTGATCTCCCGGCTGTCATGGATCTGATTGAGCAGATCGATGGTGTTGTTGGTGTCGGCACGCGCCATGCCGGCGGTGGGTTCATCGAGCAGAAGCAGTTTTGGCTCCTGCACCAGGCACATCGCCATCTCAAGCCGCCGCTTGTCGCCGCGCGAAAGGGAACTTGCCAGCATATGCCGCTTGTCGGCCATGTTGACTTCGGTCAGCATGTGCTCCGCCTTCTCGATCAGGTCCTTTTCCGCAGCGATCGATTCCAGCGCATGCAGGCGGAAAGACCCATCGCGCTTGGCGAAGCACGGGATCAGCATGTTTTCGAAAACCGTGAGGTCGCTGAAGATTTCCGGCGTCTGGAAAACGCGGGAAATGCCCAGCTGGTTGATCTCGTAGGGTTTGCGGCCAAGAACCGACACGCCATTGAACAGCACCGTTCCGGTGTCGGGGATCAGTTTGCCGACCAGCACATTCAACAGGGTCGATTTGCCGGCTCCGTTCGGTCCGATGATGGCGTGGACAGTGCCGGCTGCAATGTCCAGATTGACATTGCCCAGCGCCTGCAGACCACCAAACCTCTTGTTGACGTTAGAGACTTCGAGAATTCCCATGTCTTGTATCTCCGCCGATCAGTTTACGTGGGCTGATGGTTTGGGGTGATGTTCGGGATCCTTGCCCGCCTTTTTGGACTTCCGGTTCTTGCCCGTGATCAGGCCCCAGATGCGGCTGCCGCCTTCCATCAGGCCGCCGGGCAGGAAGATGACCACCAGCATGAACAAGAGGCCGAGTGTCAGGTTCCAGCCCTTGCCAATGAAGGGATGCAGCATGAACACAAGCGCATCTGCCAGCCCCTCTGGAAGAGCGGAGAACCATGCGTACAGGATGTTGTCATTGATCTTGGAAAAGATGTTTTCAAAGTACTTGATGAAGCCGGCGCCCAGAACCGGACCCATCAGAGTGCCGGCGCCGCCCAGAATGGTCATCAGCACCACTTCGCCAGAGGCTGTCCACTGCATGCGCTCGGCGCCTGCAAGCGGGTCCATCGAGGCCAGCAGGCCGCCTGCGAGACCGGCATACATGCCGGAGATCACGAACGCGGCGAGCGTGTAAGGCCTCGAATTGAGACCGGTATAGCTCATCCGTGTCTGGTTGGTCTTGATGGCGCGCAGCATGATGCCAAAGGGTGACCGGAAGATCCTGAGCGAGAGATAGAACACGATGATCGCGATGATGGCGCAGAAATAATAGCCGTTGGAGAAGGTGAACTGCCATCCGCCGACATCAATTTTTGCGCTCTCGTTCATGACGATGCCGAAGAAGTGGGGGCTGGTCGGGCTCCCCGCGCTCATCAGAACCTGCGGATCATTGGTGTAGACCTGCAGACCGGTTTCCCCATTGGTGAGTGGCGTCAGCACCGAATAGGCCAGGTTGAACGACATCTGGGCAAAGGCCAGCGTCAGGATCGAGAAGTAGATACCCGATCGGCGCAGCGAGATGAAGCCGATGAACAAGGCAAACAGCGCTGACATGAGCACGGCCAGGATAAGGCCGGGAAGCACATTGTAGCTCAGGAGTTTGTACATCCAGACCACGGAGTAGGATCCGACGCCCAGGAAGGCGGCGTGACCGAACGAGAGGTAGCCGGTCAGACCGAACAGGATGTTGAAACCGATCGCGAAGATCCCGTAGATCGCGAAGCGCTGCATCAGATCCGGGTACCCGGCATTGAACTGAGCCAGGGCCGAACCTTCAGGGAACGGCTGCAGCAGAATTGGTGTCGCCAATGTCAGAAAGATGACGATCAGCAGAAAGGTAGTGTCTTTCTTACTCAGACCCAGCATGGATTATTCCTCCATCACGCCTTTGCGACCCATAAGACCGCGCGGGCGGGTCAAAAGGATGATGATTGCAACGAGATAAATGATGATTTGATCGATCCCCGGGATCACCGACTTGACTTCGTTCATCGAGGCAAAGCTCTCGAGAATGCCGAGCAGGAAACCGGCAAGCACGGCGCCGGGCAGGGAGCCCATGCCGCCGACAACAACCACAACGAAGGACAGCACCAGGAAGTCCATGCCCATGTGGTAGTTGGGCGAATTGATCGGCGCGTACATGACGCCGGCAAGACCGGCCACTGCCGCGGCAATGCCGAACATGATGGTGAAGCGCTTGTCGATATTGATGCCGAGAAGGCCGACCGTCTCGCGGTCGGCCATGCCTGCGCGGACCACCATGCCGAAGGTGGTGAACCGAAGAAAGGCAAAGACCGAGCCGATGATGACCGCCGAAAACAGGAAGTAAACCAGCCGCCAGTAGGGGTAGATGATCTCGTTCTGGGCGAAGCCGATCATCACGCCGAAATCGACCGAGCCCCTGAACATGTCCGGGGCAGGCGTCGGAATCGGATTGGCGCCATAGAAATATTTGACGATTTCCTGAATGACGATGGCCAGGCCGAAGGTGACAAGAATCTGGTCAGCATGGGGCCGCTTGTAGAAATGCTTGATCAGTCCGCGTTCCATCACGTAGCCGATGAGGAGCATGACCGGTATGGCAAACAGGATGGCCAGCGGAACGGACCAGTTCAGAATGGCGTTTCCGGTCGCGTCACCGAACCAGCTCACTATGTAGGGCGTGTCGACTTTCAGCGGATTGCCCAGAAAGTCCGTCTGGGTTGGATCCTCGACCGTGTAGGACAACGACAGGATTCGCTGAAGCGTGACGGCACAGAAGGCGCCGAGCATGAACAATGCGCCGTGCGCGAAGTTCACGACGCCGAGTGTGCCGAAAATGAGTGTCAGTCCGAGTGCGATCATGGCATAGGCGCTGCCTTTGTCCAGACCGTTCAGAACTTGGAGAATGATTGCGTCCATCGTGAAGCCCGCACCAACAAACCCGCGCGCCATGGGCGCAGCGGCTTGTGTCCTCAATTCAAGTAGAAAGCCGCGCCGCTTGTGAGGCGGCGCGGCAAACCTGTGAAGTCAGTTATGCGCCGGAGTTGCACTGGCCGAGGTCGCCACCGGCGAACATCGGGTGGTCGGGAGCATATTCGACCTGCGCACGCGGGGTCACTTCGACGATTTCCAGCGTGTCGTACTCGTTTGTCGGGTTCTCCGTGCCCTTCATCACCAGCACGTCCTTGAAGCACTGGTGATCGTCGGCGCGGTAGAGGGTCGGGCCATTGCCCATGCCGTCGAATTCGAAGCCTTCGAGCGCGTCAACCACGCCACAAGGATCGAATGTGCCGGCGCGTTCGCATGCATCGGCATACAGCATCACCTGCGCGTAGCATGTGTGCGCGGAGTTTGAAGGCGGACGGCCGTACTTTTCGCCGAAGGACTTCACGAAGGCCTTGGAGCCTTCGTCCTGCAGCTGCCAGTTCCAGTTCATTGAGCCGATAACGCCACGCACGTTTGCGCCTGCGCCTGCCGCCATAAGCTCGGAGTAGAGCGGAACGACAATTTCGAACTGCTTGCCGTTGACCATCTTGTCGCGCAGGCCGAACTGCACGGCGTTGGTCAGCGAGTTGACCATGTTGCCGCCGTAATGGTTCAGGATCAACACATCCGCACCGGAATTGAGGACCGGTGCGATGTAGGACGAGAAGTCGGTCGCAGCCAGCGGGGTGAGCACGTTGTTGACTGTCTCCCAGCCCAGTTTTTCGGTCGCTTCCTGGATCGATTCCTGCTGCGTCCAGCCCCAGGTGTAGTCGGCGGTCAGGTGGTAGGCCCGACGGTCTGCGCCGTAAGCGGCATTCAGCACGGGAGCCAATGCCTGGCCCGACATATAGGCATTGAAGAAGTGACGGAAGCCGTTGCGCTTCTTGTCCTTGCCGGTGGTGTCGTTGGAGTGGGTGAGGCCAGCCATGAAGATCACGCCAGCTTCCTGGCAAAGGCTCTGGACGGCCACGGCGACGCCCGATGAGGAACCGCCATTGATCATGACGGCGCCGTCTTTTTCGATCATCGACTTTGCTGCAGCGCGGGCTGCGTCCGACTTGGTCTGGGTGTCGCCGGAGACGAACTGGACTTTCTTGCCGAGGATGCCGTTGCCCTTGAGGGCCTTGGACGAGAACGTGTTCAGCATCCCGCCGTCGCCTTCGCCGTTCAGGTGCTGGACAGCCAGTTCCTGGGCGCGCAATTCGTCGAGGCCTTCATCCGCATAGGGTCCTGTCTGCGGCACGTTGAAGCCGAGAGTGACGGTGCCGCCCTTGGGCTCATTCAGATAGGCGCGGGCAGAGCTGGTGAAAATTGTTGGCAGTGCGAGACCCGCACCGATGGCCGCACCTGATTTGATCAGCGTACGGCGATTTAATTGAAACTTCGTCATAAAATCCTCCCATGAGTGAAATCGGCAAAACCTCCCAGTCCTGCCCCATTTAGCTACGGTGATAGCATGACGCAGCCAAACACGGTCTTGGCTTGGTTGCTATTCGACTATTGTATATTCAAGGATTTAAGTGCCGGAGCGCTTTCGACCGATCGTCCCAGATGAGAAAAGTGACAAGCGAATGAGCCCCATTGACCCAAGGCTTCGGCTGGAGACAGCAGGCATTTTGACGTGCTGGATGCGCGCGATCCGGAGGCGCGATCTCTGCTGACGGCCATGAGTCAACTGTCGGAATCGCGCCGCTGAGCGGAGGGGGTCAGGCGAAACGTTTCTCCAGCTCTGGCGTGCTGCAGGCGCTCAGCCATAGATCATCAAGACTTGAAAGTGCGCAGGCGTCAAAGCGGTCGGTGTGACGCCAGTATTCCCCGTCCTCGATCAGGTAGCCAAGCCTGGCTTCTTCGCGGAGCGCCGCCTCCACCGCATCAGCGTCGATCCGGACTTCGGGCGTCTGCTTCCCGAGCTCGGAGAGTCCCACTCTCGGAAATGAGAGCCGGCTGCTCGGCTCTGTCGACAGATTGATGCAGGCACAGCCCTGCAGCGCCGCCAGCGCCATCAGCCGGATGGATTTGGCTTCAAGCGATTGCAAGGTGACATCCGGGCGCAAGGGGTCGGCTGTTCCCGCGCCGTAAAAATGTGTCACATTGCCGCAATAGGTCATGTCACAGGCGTAATAGGCGAGAATATCGGGCTTGAGGACGGCGAGAGCCCAGTACCCTGCCGTAAACGCCATGGTTCCTCCCCCATAGACGAAGCCGCCATAGCTGTTCTGTGCCGGAACGTAGCTTTCATGGCTGTGGACGCGTTGTCCGGGCCCCAGCCTGTCAGGCATCCTTGTGGCCGGAAAATCGCCCGCATGAATGAGATAGTCCCAATCCGCTCTGACGCGCCAGGCGTTGTTGATGGCCACAAGGCTCACATTGGCAGGTTTTGGCCAGTTCTGAAGGCGTGGCGCGGTCGGGCCGCTGCCCAGAATCAGCGCAATCGAAAGAGGCGGCAAATCAGTCATCCACGCATGTCCTCAGAACTCGGCTCGGGCCCAATCGCGCGTTCGGCCGCGCGTCCGGCGATGTCGAGAACATAGGCAGGTCAAGGCATTCGGCAATGGACCCGCTGAGGAGGTTTTGGTTGAAAGGCAGATGCGCGGGATTTGCTGGGCGAAACCATGTCATCTGACTGAAAATCCATCAGTTACCGGAGCTCCGGTTGGGCGTTCTTTGGAGTCATTCTAAACTATACAGTTTGACTCCACTTTACAATTACAATACCAAAATTCTCATGTTTGAACATGTGGGGTAGGCATGACGCGATCACATCGAGATGGAGGCGGGGACTGCCCGGCAGCGGCGTATCTTCGCCAGCAGCCGGAAAACCTCGTCGTCAACGGGTATCGCAATTGCGTGGCCGGTCTGGCTCACAGGGATTTGCGCTATTGGGATGCCGCCATGTCCGCCCATGCCCAGGCGCTGGGTGCAATTGACGGCCAGTACGCGCTTGATGTGATGACGTCCCTGATCGAACGTCTGGGCATATGCGCCACCTGTCCTTTGAGGTTTTACAAGCCGGGCACCGGTCATCTGTGCCGCGACGAATGCCTGGTGCTCGGCATGGTGGCCGGCGCGCAGCATGGGGATGAGGCCGCGATGGTGCATTCGGCCAAGCTGCTCACCTGTTCGGAGGCTTGTTTCGAGGTTGTTGACCGGGCGAGCGCCTATGCGGCGGTGCTGCTCGGTCATGGCCACCGGCTCACGCCGATCCCGCTGGGCGCCTTTGCTGATATCGACTTCCGGTCATCCGCGTTCGCCTCGTCACAATCGGGTGCGTCGCTGCACTGAAGAATTAGTAAAATCAGGAGTTTAACGGATCATGAAACATCTCGCGAAACTGATAGGGCTCGGCCTCCTGGCCTCGACCTCGCTCACCGCAATGGCTCATGCCGATGTCACGCCGGAAGCGGTAATTGCGCACTATGCCGCCATTGCCGAGGCGAAATACCAGGATTCCCTGACAACCGCGCAAGCTCTCGACGCGACCATCGAGGCATTCCTCGCGGCTCCCGACGAGGAGACGCTTGAGGCTGCCAGGACTGCCTGGCTTGCCGCCCGTGTTCCCTACCAGCAGTCAGAGGTTTACCGGTTTGGCAACGCCATAGTTGATGACTGGGAAGGCCGCGTGAACGCCTGGCCGCTCGACGAGGGATTGATCGATTACGTCGATCCGAGTTACGGCACGGAGAGCGACGAGAATGTCCTGTTCACCGCCAATGTCATCGCCAATCCCGCGATCGAGATCAATGGCGCGATGATCGACGCCGGCAAGATCACACCGGAGCTGATTTCCGGAACCTTGCAGGAAGCCGGCGGCATCGAGGCCAATGTCGCCTCGGGCTATCATGCCATCGAATTCCTGCTCTGGGGCCAGGACTTGAACGGCAACGGGCCGGGCGCCGGTGCCCGCCCGGCCACGGACTACAGCCTGGAGAATTGCACGGGCGAAAACTGCGACCGGCGCCGGGAATATCTCGGCGCAGCGAGCGATCTGCTGGTGGCCGATCTTGAGGAAATGGTTGCCAACTGGAAGGCCGGCGGCGCCGCGCGCGCGGCGCTTGAGGAAGCCGGCGTCGCCGGCGGGCTCTCGGCTATTCTCACTGGCATGGGCTCGCTGTCCTACGGGGAACTGGCCGGCGAACGCATGAAGCTCGGCCTGCTGCTGGGCGACCCGGAAGAGGAGCATGACTGCTTCTCCGACAACACCCACAACTCGCATCACTACAACGCCGTGGGCATCCGAACGGCCTTCACCGGTTCCTACACCCGCGCCGACGGCACCGAGCTGACCGGTCCGTCGCTGGCGGAGCTTGTGAGCCAGAAGGAGCCGGCCATTGCCGCAGAGCTTTCGGCGGACCTCGACGCCACCATTACGGCCATGGGCGCCATGGTCGCCCGTGCCGAGACGGTCGAAGCCTATGACCAGATGATCGCCACCGGCAATGCCGAAGGCAACGCCACGGTTCAGGCGGCGATCGACGGTCTGATCAAGCAGACGCGCTCGATCGAGCGCGCCATTGCCGTGCTCGACCTGGGCGCCATCGAGCTTGAAGGCTCCGACAGCCTCGACAGCCCCGAAGCGGTCTTCCAGTAAGAGAAAGCGCCATGATCGTTTGCAGCTGCAACATCGTCACCAGCAAGGACATCGAGGACGTCATCCATGACTTCCTCGTGGCCGATGAGTGGCAATTGATCACGCCGGGAAAGGTGTTCCAGGCCATGAGCGCCCGCGGCAAATGCTGCGGGTGTTTTCCCGGCGTCATCAACATCATCGTCGAGACGACCCGGCGTTATCATGAACTCATGGAAAGTCCCGCGCCCAAGGTGGTGGAACTGCTCAACCGTATCGCCGACCAGCGAACGCGGATGGAAAAGGCAAAAAGAAACAACGCCGCGAAAAGACATTCGTCACCCGTGACCGGATACGCTAAGTGATAGCATTGTCACAAACGCGATAGGACATACCATGAAAAAGAGCAAAAAAGTCGTCGAATGCCTGAATGAAGCGCTGTTTCTCGAACTGGCCGCGGTCAACCAGTACTGGCTGCATTACCGGTTGCTGGAGGATTGGGGTTTCACCAAGCTCGCGGCCAAGGAGCGCGCGGAGAGCATCGAGGAAATGCAGCACGCCGACAAAGCTGGTCGAGCGCATCATCTTCCTCGACGGCTTCCCCAACTTGCAGAATGTAGCGCCGCTCAGGATCGGTCAGAACCTGAAGGAGGTTCTCGAAGCTGATCTGGCCGGCGAACAGGATGCCTGGAAAGCCTACACCAAATCGCGCGATATCTGTGAAAAAGAGGGCGACTATGTCAGCAAGAACCTCTTCGAATCGCTGATCGCCGACGAGGAAGGCCACATCGATTTTCTCGAAACCCAACTGCAGCTGCTCGGCAATCTGGGCGAACAGAAATACGGCCAGTTGAACGCGTCATCTGCAGATCAGGACTGATCGCAAAGAGAGTGCAATGACTGTCACGAAATCGTCGCCAGGATATTATTGGATGATCCTGGCGAATCATTTTCCCTCGTCGGCGGAAGACAATTCCGTCCGGCGAAACATGACCGAAAAATTTTCAGCTTTCCTTCCGGCGCGACCAAGTTCGCATCACTTCAGATCAGCATTTGCGGGCAGTCTTGCAGCCCTGTTCATAGCGGGAAGCCCGGTCGCAGCCGGCGAGTTGGCTGAACTGCCGCACACGCGCGACGATCTTTCCGAGCCGGACCGCAAGCGGGTTGAGCGCGTCGTTGAGCCGGCAGATTCATTCGAGGCCGCAGAAAAATTCGAGGTGATGCAGGGCGGCGCCGGCACATCGACCAAGCTGGTCAACAGGGACTCGCTATCCCACTTCAACACCAATCTGACCTTCAAGGAAGAAGAGACCTTCAAGCTCGGAAACGCCCTGTTCCGCAAGCTGTGGGTCTCGTCGCCGTCCTCGACACAGGCGTCAGACGGGCTGGGTCCGCTGTTTAACGCAAGGGCCTGCCAGAGCTGCCACATCAAGGACGGCCGCGGCCATCCGCCGGAAGGGGCGGCGGATGCGACATCGATGTTCCTGCGTCTCGCCCGGCCGGCCCGGACCGACGAGGAGCGTCAGGCTCTGGAAGACCACCTCGTCGCCTCACTTCCCGATCCAGTCTATGGCGGTCAGTTGCAGGACCTGGCGGTGCCGGGTTTGAGATCCGAAGGCCGCATGGTGATCGAGTACCGGGAGCAGCCGGTCGAACTTGGTGATGGAACGCTGATCTCGCTGCGCAAGCCCGCCTACAGCGTCGCCGATCTCGGCTATGGTCCGCTCGATCCGGAGACGACCTTGTCGCCGCGCATGACGCCGCCAATGACCGGCATGGGGCTGATCGAAGCCATTCAACCGGCTGACATTCTTGCCCGCGCGGACCCGGATGACCATGACGGCGATGGTGTGTCGGGCCGCGTCGCCCTGTCCCGTGATCCCGCTACAGGGCAGCTCGCGATCGGCCGTTTCGGCTGGAAGGCCCAGAATGCGACCGTGCGCCAGCAATCGGCCAGCGCCTTTGCCGGCGATATCGGTATTTCCACGCCGGATGTACCCAACAGCCATGGCGATTGCACCCCGGCCCAGACCGAGTGCCTGGAACTCGCGACCGGAGTTCAGCCCGGCCTGGGTGACACCGAAGCGCCCGACCCGGTCCTCGAACTCGTCACGTTCTATTCGGAGAACCTGGCCGTCCCGGCGCGACGCGATGTGGATGACAAGACCGTGCTTGCCGGAAAGCAGCTGTTCTACAATCTCGGCTGCACCTCCTGCCATACTCCGAAATTTGTCACGTCCCGCACGGCGGAAAACCCGGCGCACCGGTTCCAGCTGATCTGGCCCTATTCCGATATCCTGCTGCACGACATGGGCGAAGGCTTGGCCGACGGCCAGCAGGTTGGCGTCGCCAATGGCCGGGAATGGCGCACGCCGCCGCTGTGGGGCATCGGCCTGATAGAAACCGTCAACGGCCACACGTTTTTCCTGCATGACGGACGGGCGCGCAATCTGACCGAAGCCATTCTCTGGCATGGCGGCGAGGCCCAGGCCGCCCGCGACGGCTTCGCGGCGCTGGACAAGGCCGAGCGTGACAGCCTGCTGAAGTTTCTGGAAAGCCTCTGATGCGGCCTTTGCTGACAGTCGTTCTGGCGCTGACGCTGGGTCCGGGCTTCGCCAGGGCAGAGCAGGTCGAGACCGCACCGTCGATCGAACCGGTGCTGGAGCGAATGGTTGTCGACTATGTTCGTCCGCGCTACGCCGGCTTCAGCGCTGCGGCAAGTGAGTTGCAGGCGTCCTTTGAGGCCTTGTGCGCCAACCCGTCGGACTTAGCACTGGAGCGGGCGCGCGCGGCTTTCCGCGATGCCGCAGGCCAATGGTCGCGCATCGAGTGGCTCCGGCTTGGTGCGGTGATGTCGAAAAACCGGCTGGAACGCATCCTTTTCTTTCCAGACCGTAAGGGCACCGGCAGGAAACAGGTCCAGGCAGCGATTGCGGCAAAGGATGACAGCGTCACCGATGCGGCCTCGCTCGCCAGCCAGAGTGTCGCCATGCAAGGGCTCGGCGCGCTCGAATTCATTCTGTTTGGCTCAGGCAGCCAGGCCCTGGCTGAGGGCGATGCCAGCCACCGCTGCCTGTTTGGCCGGGCCGCTGCAACCAACACCGCCAACCTCTCCGGCGAGCTGATTGCCGGCTGGGCGCAGGGCAGCGCCTATCTGACGGTGTTCCTGAAGCCCGGCCCGGACAATCCGTTGTTCAGGACAGACCTTGAAGCCTTGAATGTTGTGCTGGGGCAGATGATCCACGGGCTCGAGGCGATCCATGACACACGTCTCGGCGCTTTCCTCGACAAGGAAAACCCCGCTCGGGATCGTGCAAAATCTGCGCTCTACTGGCGTTCGGAGATGACGTTGCCGTCCATCAGCGCCGGGGTGTCGGGCCTCGAAGAGCTGTTTACCCGAAGCGGGATCGAAGTGGTTTCCCAGGTCCTCGCGCCCCGGCTGGGAGACACCATCCGCTTTGAATTCAACCAGGCTATCCGGACAGCCGACAGCCTAGATGCCCCGATTGACGAGCTTCTGGCCGATCCGCAGACACGCGAAAAACTGGTCTATCTCGCCTACGCCATCAAGATCATCATCGGGCGGCTGGATCGGGAATTCGCCCAGGCCGGGGGGCTGGCCGTCGGCTTCTCGTTCGGAGATGGAGATTGAGCCGGCTGGTCCTTGAACGGCGCAATTTCCTGGCGGGCGCCGGTCTGGCCTGGTTGTCCGCCCTTACGCCAGCCGGCGCGGAACGGCTGGCCAAATCGGAGCTGCTGTTCGCATCCGCCTACATGGACCCGCAAGGCGCCTATGGCGTGGCGATCCTCGACGGCGCGGGCGCCCTTGTTTCAACCCATCTGCTGCCGGGCCGGGGCCACGGCTTTGCCACCAGCGCGCACGCCAAATGGCTGGTAGCCTTTGCGCGGCGCCCCGGTAACTTCGCCGTCGCCCTGCACAAGGGCCGAGCGTCCGCACCGGTTGCCTTTCACACGCCTAGAGACCGGCACTTTTATGGCCACGGCGTGTTTTCGCCGGACGGTCAGGTGCTGTTTGCAGCCGAGAATGCGTTTGAGACCGGGGACGGCATAATCGGCATCTATGGCGCCACCGCCGGCTTCACCCGTATCGGCGAATTCCCATCCCACGGCATCGGCCCGCACGAGATCGTGCTCATGCCGGACGGCAAGACGCTGTGTGTCGCCAATGGCGGGATCCGCACCCACCCCGATCAGGGCCGCCACAAGCTCAATCTACCGACCATGGCGCCGTCGATTGCTCTGATCGATACCGAAACCGGAACTCTCATCTCCTCGCACGCCTTGCCGGCCAGGCTGCACCGGCTGTCCCTGCGCCATATGGCCGTGGATGCCCGTCACCAGGTATGGATCGGAGGCCAGTACGAGGGCGACATGATGGATGATGTGCCGGTTCTGGCCCGGCTGGGCGGAGATACGGGCTTGGTCTCGGTGGATCTGCCGAATGATGCCGCCCTTGCGCTTGGCAAATATGCCGGGTCTGTCGCCATCGGCAATGACGGGGTCACCCTTGCCATCGCCTCGCCGAAAGGCGGTGCGGTGGTCACGCTGGACACGCGATCCGGCCATCCGCTCCATATCGAAACGGCGTCCCGCAGCTGCGGTGTTCAGGCAAGCAGGGATGGGTTTGTCAGCTCAAGCGAGGCAGGCCGGTTCGCAAACTCGACCCATGACTGCGCCTGGGACAATCACATCGCTGCCATCTGACGCAGGTCGGCCTCAGATTTTTCCGCAGGCACTGGCCTGTTCAGAAAACCGGGTTCTGCCGGACGCGCATTTCGTTTGAGCGCAAAAGCAGGGAGAAGCTTGCGAGTGTGGCGGTTGCGATTGCGATCGCGCCAATTCCTAGAACAATCATTGCTCGGTTCCTGGTGACATCATTGTCATCGATGACCAAGTCTTTGCCTGAGGCAACTTGCGCGAAGCTTGCGCAGGTAACCACATCTTTTTCACCTTCGATCAAATCTGACAAAGCTGAACAGTCGGCAACAATCCAAAAAATCGGCAACGCCTTCGAGCCCTTGACCAAGGCATGGCGCGACAAGCCCGCGTTAACCCAAACATATCCTTAACACTGGTGATAAGAAGTTAACCTTCAGGCAAGGATTAACACGTAAAAATCTGCTCACTCGGAGAATTGTGATTGGTGCGGCCATCCGCCCTCACAAAGGCATGAAGCCGCTTCTCCGTCCCGGAAATGATCCGGATTCACAAGATTTCATGAGCCAGGCAGCGCCTACGGCAAGTGTATCCCATCACCAGAAGGGTGAAGGGCGCGCAAAACGGTTAGTCGTTCACTTCGGGGAATAGCCAGGCTCAAAGGCAATGCGCGGCCAAAAGCCGCCGATTGGGGTAAGCGCGTGGGGCATGTTCAGGCAAGGGTGAGGGATGCGGCGGCCGCTGACGGCCTGCGCGCGCGTCTTGAACTGACCGCCTTCGATGCCGAAGGCCGCGAACGCCTGCGCGCCATGCGGCCGATGATCGAATCCGAAGCCCGGATCGCGCTGTCCGCCTTTTTCGAACGGCTCCAGAACACCCCCGAAATCGCCTCGCTGTTCACCTCGGCCCGCCAGATCGACAGGCTGGAAGAACTCGAAGTGGCGCATTGGTCGATCCTCGCCGATGGCCGGTTTGATGGTCTCTATGTCGATCGCTCGGTTATTCTCGGCGAAGTCCGTCAGAAGATAGGCCTTGATTCCGGCTGGTCGATCGGCGGTCATGCGCTGGTGCTGGAGCGGGTCATCCGCCGCCTCGTTGATGAAGGCCGCACCGGGATATTCAAGAGGTTTTCAGGCCGGGCCGAACGCAATCTGCTGGCCGACAGGTTGGTCGATGTCGTCAAGGCCGCACTTATCGATATCGACATGCAGGTCTCGCACCGCCTCAGCGAGCAAACCAGAACATCGACCCGACAGCGCGAGAACGCGATTGCCACAGAGCGCGAACTTGTTGAAGCAACCCTTGGCGCTGCCTTGGCGCAACTGGCCGACGGCGATCTGTCAGTGCGCGTCGAGCCGGCAAGCATCGAACCGCACCATGGGGTAGCGGATAATTTCAATCGTGCCGTCAGCCGCCTTGAAGATCTGGTGGCGACATCCGCTGCGCGGCTTTCGGAAGCCGAATCCCTGGCCCAGCGCCTGAGCGACGACATCGAATCGGTCCGCGCGGAAATCGACAGCCACGGCGCCGCCATCGGCGGCGAGCAGGACGCACTTGCAGCGGTTGCCGGCCGCATCCGCCTTACCGCGGAGACAGCCCGCAAGGCTGAGACGCTGATCGCCGAGGCCCGCCAGAGCGCCGAGGCAGGCGACAGGGTTGTTGAAAACGCCATCGATGCGATGGCTGGTGTGGAAAGATCCGCCGAACAAATCGGCAAGATCATCTCGGTGATCGATGAAATCGCGTTTCAGACCAATCTCCTGGCACTCAATGCCGGCATCGAGGCCGCGCGCGCAGGTGATGCGGGCCGAGGCTTTGCGGTCGTCGCCACCGAGGTTCGCGCGCTTGCCCAAAGATCGGCGGGCGCTGCCAGTGAAATCAAGGACCTCGTCTCCGACGCCAAGTCCCATGTCGGACGCGGCGTCGGCCTGGTCGACCAGACCCGTTCGGCCATCTCAGGGTTGGTCGAGCAGGTTGGCCGTATATCTCAATCGGTAACGGGCGTGGGCGCCGATGCGGACACCCAGGCTGTGCAGCTTTCCAGTTCCGCCGCTTCCCTCGGGCAAACCGCGGGCCTGATCGCATCCGGCAGCGCGCGCCTGGCGGGCATGTCCGAAACCGGCGCGGATCTGCATCTGGTGATCACCGAACTCGGCGAACAGATAAGGTTGCACCGGCAGGCCCATCACGCGGGCTTCCAGAGCGTGGAACTGACGGGCCGGACTTCTCCGGCACAGAGCACGCAGGATCGCATTCCGCAGCGGAGGCTGGCCCGATGACACGAGATCAAAAGGCTGCGGCAAACAGCATAAGCCCATTCACACGTGAGGATATCTGACATGTCGTCCAACGACGCAGCAGCGAAAATACTCAAACTGCCCGAGGTGCTGGACCTCAACGCGGCCAGCAGGCTGCATGAACAAGTACTCGCGCACAAGGGTGAGGACATCGACATCGACGCATCCGAGGTGACCAGGGTCGGGGCGCAATGTGTTCAGGTTCTCCTGGCTGCCGCAAAGAGCTGGCGCGCCGAAGAGCAGAGCCTCACGGTTAGGCAGGCTTCAGACGCATTCATCAAGACATTGCAATTGCTGGGAATTTCGGATGAAGCCCTGCTTCCAAAGGAGATACTGAAATGAAGAAGAAGGTTCTCACGGTCGATGACTCGCGAACCATCCGCAACATGTTGCTGGTGACCCTTACCAATGCCGGCTTTGAAACGGTGCAGGCCGAAGACGGCATCGAAGGCCTGGAAGTGCTCGAGGAGTCCAATCCGGACGTCATCGTCACCGACATCAATATGCCAAGGCTGGACGGCTTCGGCTTCATTGAAGGCGTGCGCCAGAACGAACGTTTCCGGGCGATCCCCATCCTGGTGCTGACGACGGAAAGCGACGCAGAAAAAAAGAACCGTGCCCGCGAGGCCGGTGCGACGGGCTGGATCGTCAAGCCCTTCGATCCCTCCAAGCTGATCGCAGCAATTGAGCGTGTAACCGCCTGACAGGATCTGTCCCATGGATATGAATGAAATCAAGGAGATCTTTTTCCAGGAATGCGAGGAGCAACTCGCCGAACTGGAATCCGGTCTGCTCAGAATCAATGACGGCGACTCCGATCCGGAAACGGTCAATGCGGTGTTTCGTGCGGTGCACTCGATCAAGGGCGGCGCCGGCGCCTTCGGACTTGATGAGCTCGTCGCCTTCGCTCACGTGTTTGAGACGACACTTGATTGCGTTCGATCCAACAAGCTTCAGACTTCTTCTGATTTGCTCAAGGTGATGCTGAAGTCGGCCGATGTTCTTGCCGATCTCACTGCCGCATCCCGCGATGGCGGCAGCATCGACAAATCCCGCACATCGGTCCTGGTCAAGGAACTTGAAGCCTTTGCCAAGGGCACGCCCTTGCCCGTGGCGGCTCCGGCAGCCGAGCCGGCCAAGCAGGAGGCACCCGCAGCCGCAGCCCCGGAACCTGCCGAAGACAGCGGTTTTCAGCCGGTTCCGTTCAGCTTCGACGATTTTGGCGATGAAGACGACGCTGCCAGCCCGGTGGAAGCCGGTGGCGGCGGACGGTCCGTGTTCACGGTGCGCTTCAAGCCCCGGTCCGATCTCTATGCCAAGGGCAATGAAGCCGTTCTGCTTTTGCGTGATCTTGCCAAGGTCGGCGATCTTCAGGTCCGTTGCGAAACCGACACGCTTCCCCCGATCGATCAACTGGATCCGGAAGGCGCATACTTCTCCTGGCTGATCCGCGTCGAGACCGACAAGGACGAAGACGCCATTCGCCATGTCTTTGAATTCGCCGAATGGGATTGCATGTTCGAGGTCACGCCGGGCGCCGATGAAGAGGCGTTTGCCGCCCAGACCGTGTTGGGCGAGGACCAGCCGATGGCGCCGGTGCCGTTCGACCTTTCCATGCTTGATGACGAGCCGGCCATGCCGGTCGCGGCAGCCGAACCCGCTGTTGTCGTCAGCATGCCTGCACCGGCTGTTGCCGAGCCCGCAGCCAATCCCGCCGAGGACGCGCCACTGGCGCCGCCAAGCCTTCCCCGGGCTGAAAAGGCGATTGCCGCTGAAGCGGAAAAGAAGGACGCCACAGTCGCAGCCGTTCCCGCCGCACCCCAGACGATCCGGGTTGATCTGGACCGGGTCGACCGGCTCATCAACCTGGTTGGCGAACTTGTCATCAACCAGGCGATGCTGGCGCAAAGCGTGGTCGAGAACGAAACCGGCGGTTCGTCGGCAATCAATCTCGGCCTCGAGGAACTGCAGCAGCTGACCCGGGAGATCCAGGACAGCGTGATGGCAATCCGTGCGCAGCCGGTCAAACCGGTATTCCAGCGCATGGGCCGCATTGTTCGCGAAATTGCCGACATGACCGGCAAGAATGTGCGCCTGGTCACCGAAGGCGAGAACACCGAGGTTGACAAGACCGTCATTGACAAGCTCGCCGAGCCGTTGACGCACATGATCCGCAATGCGGTTGATCACGGGCTGGAAACACCCGAGAAGCGCCTTGCGCTCGGCAAGAATGCCGAAGGCGTCCTGCGCCTGACCGCCAAGCACCGTTCCGGCCGCATTGTCATCGAAATCGCCGACGATGGCGCCGGCATCAATCGCGAGCGTGTTCGTTCCAAGGCCATCGAGAATGGCCTCATCGCGCCGGATTCCAATCTCAGCGACGAGGAGATCGACAACCTGATCTTCCACCCCGGCTTCTCGACGGCTGAAAAGCTGTCGGACATTTCCGGCCGCGGCGTGGGCATGGATGTGGTCAAGCGCTCGATCCAGCAGTTGGGCGGTCGCATTTCGATCACGTCGAAGCCAGGCAAGGGCTCGGTCTTCACCATGAGCCTGCCGCTGACCCTCGCGGTTCTTGACGGCATGGTGGTCACGGTCGCAAACCAGACCCTGGTGGTGCCGCTCACCGCCATTGTCGAAACCCTGCAGCCCGAAAAGAAAGACATACACGCCTTCGGGCCGACCCAGCGGCTCATCGCGATCCGCGATACCTTCTGTCCTTTGATCGATGTCGGGCATATCCTCAACTTCCGCCCCGACCTCGCCAATCCGATCGACGGTGTCGCTCTGCTGGTGGAATCCGAGGGTGGCGGCCAGCGGGCGCTCATGGTCGATGCGATCCAGGGCCAGCGGCAGGTCGTCATCAAGAGCCTTGAGGCCAACTACACCAACGTTCCGGGCATCGCCGCGGCGACCATTCTCGGCGACGGCAGGGTGGCGCTGATCCTTGACGTGGATGCGGTGGTTACCGCGTCCCGCGGCCATGCCCTGAGCTCCGAAATGACGCTTTCGGCGACCGGTTGAGGGAGGGTGGATTGATGCGGGTTTCCGACAACGACATGTGCGAATTGATCGCGTTCACGATTGGCGACCAGGAGTTCTGCGTCGAAGTCATGGCTGTGCGCGAAATTCGCGGATGGACGCCCGCGACACCCCTGCCGCATTCACCCGGTTATGTCCGAGGTGTGATCAACCTGCGCGGCGTGGTCCTGCCGGTCATGGACATGTCCCTGAGACTGGGAATGGAGCCGACCGATCCTTCCGAACGCCATGTCATCATCGTCATTCAGATCGGCAAGCAGTTTGTCGGACTGCTGGTCGATTCGGTGTCGGACATCTTGACGGTGCCCGCCACCGACATTCAGCCGCCGCCGGACGTCAGCAAGGAAATGGACCGGGACTTTGTCCAGGGCATCATCCCGATCGAGGGCCGCATGGTTTGCCTCATCCAACTTAACGCCCTTTTCGGGTCCATTGAAAGCGAGGCAGCATGAGCGCCGCAGCCATACTCCAGTCAGGCCGGCCAGATGATTGCCTCGTGAACGGGGAATACCCGCTCACGCGCAAGGATCTCTCCGAAATTGCCGCCATGATCTATTCCGATGCAGGCATTGCACTCAACGAGACCAAGGCGTCGCTTGTCTATTCGCGCCTTTCCAAGCGGCTCCGCCAGATCGGACTGGCAAGCTTCAAGGACTACTGTGCCTTGGTCAGTTCCTCGGATGGCGCCGCCGAGCGCCGCGAAATGCTGAGCTTTCTGACCACCAATTTCACCCGTTTCTTCCGCGAGAACCATCATTTCGACCATCTTCGCACGGAAGTCTTGCCGGGTCTTCTGACCCGCGCCAAGGCCGGTGGCCGGGTCCGGATATGGTCCGCGGGATGTTCGGATGGACAGGAGCCCTACTCGATCGCCCTGACGATTCTCGGCATGGCGCCCAATGCCGCGACCCTCGACATCCGCATTCTCGCCACCGACATCGATCCGAAGATCATCGCCCAGGCCAAGGCCGGGATTTATGACGGCCAGTCGATTGAAACGGTCGATGCGGCTATGCGCAAGCAATGGTTCACGCAAACGCCAGAGAAGCGGTGGCAGGTAGGCGATCAGGTCAAGCAGCTGATCTCGTTCCGCGAACTCAACCTGATGGCCCAGTGGCCGTTTCGCGGCCCCTTCGACGTCATCTTCTGCCGCAACGTGGTGATCTATTTCGACGAACCGACCCAGGCCAAGATCTGGGTCCGGTATGCGGATCTGCTGCCGCCGGGCGGGCATCTCTACATCGGTCATTCCGAACGTCTTTCCGGGGAGGGAAAGGACCGTTTCGACAACACCGCCATCACCACCTATCGCCATAAGGGGAGGATCTGACGATCATGACAGCACAAGCGCGTGTACTTGTTGTCGACGATTCGCCCACCATGCGTGGCCTGATCAAGGCTGTGCTTCGAAGCGATCCGGGTATTGACGTCGTCGGCGAGGCCGGGGACGCGATGGAAGCCCGCAATGCCATCAAGCAGCTCAATCCGGACGTGATAACGCTCGATGTCGAAATGCCGAACATGAACGGCATCGAGTTTCTCGACAAGATCATGAAACTGAGGCCAATGCCGGTGATCATGGTGTCGACGCTGACCAACAGGGGCGCGGAAGCCACCCTGGCGGCGCTGGAACTTGGCGCCTTCGACTGCGTCGGCAAGCCGTTGCCGGGCGATCCTTCGCCTTTTTCCGGCCTTGCGGAAACGGTCAAGGCTGCCGCGCGCTCGCACCGTCACCGCCCTGATCCGGGAGCGGCAGATCATTCCGCGCCATCGGCGCCGGCCTATGCGGCGCCCAGCGACTATCAGCCGTCCCGCAAGATCATCGCCATCGGCGCATCCACCGGTGGCGTCGAAGCGCTGATTGCGGTTCTGACCAAGTTTCCCGCCAATTGCCCGCCAACAGTCATTACCCAGCACATGCCGGCAACCTTCACCAAGAGCTTTGCCGAACGTCTCAACCGGCTTTGCGCGCCGCAGGTCAAGGAAGCCGAAGATGGCGACCGGCTGGAGATCGGCCGGATCTATCTGGCTCCCGGCGGTACGCGTCACCTGGAAATTTCCAATGCGTTGGCGCCGCGGTGCATTCTCACCGATGGCGATCCCGTCAATGGTCACCGGCCATCGGTCGATGTCCTGTTCAATTCCGTTTCCACGCTCGCCGGTGCGAAGGCCGTCGGGATCATCCTGACCGGCATGGGCCGGGACGGCGCCGCAGGCCTTCTCAAGATGCGTCAGGCCGGCGCCACGACCATCGGGCAGAATGAAAAAACCTGCGTGGTCTACGGAATGCCGCGGGTTGCTCAAGAGATCGGCGCGGTCGGAATCCAGTTGCCGCTAAATCTGATTGGCGAGGAAATCCTCAAATCCACAACAACAACCTCTCGCAAAGATAGGGTCGCATGATGTCCATTGCACAAAAGATCAAGGTTCTCATAGTTGATGATCAGGTGACCAGCCGGCTCCTGCTCGGCGATGCGCTTCAGCAGCTCGGGTTCACCCAGATCACGGTGGCCGGAGATGGTGAGCAAGGCGCCAAGATCATGAGCCAGCAACCGCACCATCTGGTCATTTCGGACTTCAACATGCCGAAAATGGATGGTCTGGGTCTGCTGCAGGCGGTTCGCAGCAATCCTGCAACCAAGCGGGCGGCATTCATCATGCTGACCGCACAGGGCGACAGGGCCTTGGTGCAAAAGGCCGCCGCACTCGGCGCAAACAACGTTCTGGCCAAGCCCTTCACCATTGAAAAGATGAAAGCGGCCATCGAGGCGGTGTTTGGGGCGCTCAAGTGACAGCCGATGTTCAGTTTCGCAGGATCCACGTCATTCAGGGTGAATTCAAAGTCACCAACGACCCTGAGGTGGTGCTTTCGACGATTCTGGGTTCCTGTATCGCCGCATGCATGCGCGATCCGGTTGCCGGTGTCGGGGGCATGAACCACTTCCTGCTGCCTGGCCAGAGCAACGGATCGGGCGGCGAAGCGACCAGATATGGCGTTCACCTTATGGAACTGCTGATCAACGGCCTGTTGAAGCAGGGCGCCCGGCGTGAGCGCTTGGAGGCCAAGATCATCGGCGGCGCCAAAACGATTACCGGATTTTCCAATGTCGGGGAGAAGAACGCTGAATTTGCGCACCAGTTCCTGAGTGACGAGGGCATTCGCATCGTTGGCAGCAACACCGGCGGAGATGTAGGGCGCAAGCTGGAATATTATCCTGTGAGCGGTCGCGCCCGCCAGTACCCGCTGTCCGGAGCGGAAACACAGAAAACCGTGGCGCTTGAAACGGCGCCGACCAGAATTGTTGTACCGAAGCCGGCGGACACGTCGATCGAGTTTTTCTAAGGAGTCCGCCCATGACGAAATCGCCTATTGACCCCGGCGGCAACCTTCACGAACCCTTGAATGACGTGATGGCGCGCATCAGTTCGGAGCTTGTCGATGTCGCCGAGCTGATCGAACGGCTTGAGCCGTTGCTGTCCAATGGCCGCTCTACCGAATTTCTTGCGTCTCCTGATCACATGCGGGTGATGCAGGGCATCGACCTTGCCGTTCAGAAAGCCCGCGGCCTGGCAGGTTTTATCGACGGCATAGGCGAGCGGCTCGATTCCGATCATCTGATCGACATTACAACCGCGCTCAATCTGATCACCCTGGAAGACATGAAGCGACGTCTGAAAGCCTCGATACATGCCGCGCCGTCCGCCGAAATCTATCAGAAAGCCTCTGGCGATCTCGAGTTCTTCTGACGTCCGCCGCCGCGATCCATCGCCCATTTGACGGACCGCGTGGCATGGCCGGCCCCAGACCACTTTCGCGCAAGTTTCAAAGCCTAGGTTGACCCCATCGGTCATCCTGGCCGGCTTTACCCTTTTGAGCGCGGATACAGAATGAGTCTGTTGAACCAGCTGACACTAATTTCCAAGAACCTGGCGGGCCTGGGGCAGGCGAGACTGATGGCGCTCGGCGTCGTTGGCGCCCTGGCCGTGATGCTTATCATCGGCTCGGCGATCTTTCTCAACAAGCCAACCCGCGAGACGCTGTATATCGGCCTCACCGGGGAGGACGTCAATCAGATCAGCCTGGTGCTCGCCGAAGCAAACATCGATTTTGCCACCGGCGCAGACGGGTCATCCGTCACGGTTCCAGCCGGCCTGACCGGCCGGGCGCGAATGCTGCTCGCTGAACGAGGATTGCCATCCTCGAACACCGCCGGCTATGAACTGTTCGATCAGGTTGGATCGCTCGGTCTGACCAGCTTCATGCAGGAGATCACCCGGGTTCGTGCGCTCGAGGGCGAAATCGCCCGGACCATTCAGGCCATCAACGGCATTTCGGCGGCGCGGGTCCACATCGTCATGGCTGACCGCGGCAACTTCCGGCGTGGCGATCAGCGGCCGTCCGCCTCGGTAATGGTGCGCACGGGCAATAATCTCGCGCCGCGCACGGCGGATTCGATCCGGCATCTGGTTGCCGCATCCGTGCCGGGCCTGAATGTCGATGAAGTGACCGTGCTCGACGCGACCGGCAAATTGCTTGCCGCCGGAGACGATTTCTCAAACTCGAACCTCAACAGGTCGCTCTCCATCGTCCAACTGGTTCAGAATGAAGTCGAGGCCAACATCGAAAAGGCGCTGACGCCGTTTCTTGGAATCGACAACTTCCGGGCCAGCGTCAATGCCGAGGTCAACACCGACAGCCAGCAGATCCAGGAAACCGTCTACGATCCGGAATCCCGGGTAGAGCGCTCGATCCGCGTGACCCGGGAAAACCAGTCGTCAAACCAGTCTTCCACCGACGCTCCCGCGACCGTTCAGCAGAACATTCCCGATCAGAATCCCGGCGCTGCCGGAGGCGAGGGACCCCAATCCAGCGAGTTGACGGAACGCAAGGAAGAACAGACCAATTTCGAAATCAACTCGAAAACCGTGTCCACGGTCCGCAACAGCTACGCGATCGAAGGATTGTCGATCGCTGTCGTGGTCAACAAGGACCGGATCAACACCATGCTTGGCGGGACGCCGACCCCCGAACAGGTCGCAGCCTATATTGCGGAGCTTGAGCAGGTCGTGGCCACAGCCGCAGGCGTGAATGTCGAACGGGGGGATCGCGCCTCGGTCACCACGATGGAATTCCTGGCGAGCGAACTGCTCATCGACGATGCAACGAAACCGGGTTTTGTCGACACCCTGCAGACCCAACTGGGCACCATCATCAACGCCATTGCCTTCATCACTGTGGCAGTCCTGCTCATCCTGTTTGGCTTCCGGCCATTGCTCCGCAACACAGGAGTGCTTGCCGGCGGCGTCAACGAGATCGAAGACGGGATGGAAGACGGCCTGGAACTGCCCGATTTTTCACCGGCGGCGCTTGGCGGCGGCAACGCCATGCCGATGGAAGGCTTCGGCGCGGATTTCGGATTTGGCGAGGAAGGCGATTCGGAACTCGACATGGAAGAATCCGGCACCTTCAACCGCCGCGTCAAGGAAGGTCCGGAACGGCGTCTTGCCCGTATGGTCGAGATCAACGAAGAGCGCGCGGCCAAGATCCTTCGCAGCTGGGCCTCCAGCGAAGCAGCCTGATTGGCGAAGCAGGACACGGCTGCTTGATACGGCGGCGGTCTCCACCAGGCTCGTCGGGCCGGCGCAGCGCCCGGCGGGGCCTGCAAGACCATCAAGGGGCGATTGACCGATGCGGTCAATCGCCCTTTTGATTCGAATCGGTTCAGCTTTTAGCGGTCCCGTAAAGTCCCAGATAATGGTTATATGTTTTTGGGGTCGTCTGGGTCACACTGCTTTCTGTGACGAACTGATTCGCTGATTCGTCACACGGGGTAGACCAAGGCGGCGACGTGGTTCCGGGGTGAGGTCAGCATCGGCTTGATAGTCGGACTGGAGTATCCTGGAGGAAGCGTTGTCCCTTGCAGGGGCGCAGCAGCGTTTGCGCCTGATGACGTCGAAAGGGGACCAGATGATTGCGCGCGGGGCGTTTGTCCAGGAGCTGGAATCCAAAGAGATCTGCGGTCATCTAACCGGCGGCATGGATCTTATCAGCGCTTATGCCGGTGCGCGTTGCTATTTGTTGGCCCGCACCGATCTTTTCCTGGACCGGCACCAGGATTTCATCGTGACCTCGAACTGGCCGTTCGATCTGGTCCGTACATTCGGCGCGGCGCTTGTCGATGCGCAGGCGCGAACCAGCGAAATCCGCCGTTGCCTTCAGGCTTTCGAACCGACGTTTCAGGATATTGACCGTTCGGTCGGCCTACCGGATGAGTTCTCGCAGCGGGTGTGTCTTATCCCCTACAATGCGGGTCACGCCCGGATGGTTCTTGCACTGCTTTTCAGCAAGGATGCTTTCCTGTCCCATGACCGTCTGCGCGATGTCGCTGTGGCTTCCGCTTATTACACGTCGCGCTTTCCGGAGGTGGTCTCCACCAATGACACGCTGTCTGACCTGACAGATCGTGAAGTGGAGTGCCTTTCCTGGATCGGCGAGGGCAAGACCAGCGATGAGATAGCGCTCATCATCGGAATATCACGCAACACCGTGAACAACTACATTACCAGTATAATGAACAAAACTGGAGCAAAAACACGATCAGAAGCTGTTGCATTTGCTGTTCGCCAGCGGATTATTTAATCATGGAGTCTTCTTGATGGCATACGGAACCCCCCAAGGCATCCAGTCCACCCATGAGCGGACCCGGCATCTTTCTCAAGATAGCAGCGGCGGACGGGCGGGCTCCAGCGCGGATCTGTTTCCCAAACTTGTCATCATGCAGCGACTTTGCAACGCTGATGCTTTTGCCGTGCTGATCGCCCAGGCGCAGACTTTGCTGACACCAGGCCGGCTTGAGTGCCGGATGAAAAGTCCTGGAAGCGAAACGTTCGTGGGTCAACTGCTGGAGGAGCAATCGGCTTTCCTGCTGTCGCACCTCTCCCTGTCGCCACGGCCGGTGATCTTTACCCCGCACAACGGCCAGGCACAGGAACCGTCACCTGGGCTGATAGTTCCTTCCAGCCGAAATCCGGGGATTGATCTGTCATTTCCCGCTCAGCTCGGCGCCATGGGCAATGGCTATGTGATTTTCTTCTCCGTACGTGCGGCGATCACCAATGATCTGCTGATTGATCTGCACCGCAAATCTCTCACGGTCCTCCGCGAGAAGCTGAGACTGAGTTTCGGAGGGGCCTCCCAGTCCGATAAGCTGAACGAGCGGGAAATTGAGTGTCTGCAACTCGTCGGCAATGGCATGAAAAGTGAGGCGATCGGCGAGCGGCTGACGCTTTCGGTTCACACGGTCAATGCCTATCTGGGATCCGCGACCACGAAACTGAATGCCGTCAACCGGATTCAGGCAATTGCCAAGGCAATCCGTCTTGGCATTATCGCCTGATCGAGAGCGGTGGTTCATAGCGCCAAGCGGGCTTGGCGCCGTTGCCTGAACGATGGTGCTGAAGCCGGGAACTTCTCAGGCTGCGGGGCGCGCCACTTGAGTTGCCGGCGCGAATGGCCGGAAGGCAGCATTGCGCAGGCTGGTTGCCAGCAGGACCGTATTGTCGTGCGGATTGTCGTGCGGTTCGTCAAAGGCGATGTGGTTGATTTCGATGCCACCATGGTCCTGCTCAAGCGTCAGGCGCGCGTAGATCGTCACCCCTCGCGGTCGGATTTCCAGATCAAGCACCACCTGCGGGGGACCGCCCCAGTCCAGACTGTAATCCCCGCCGATGCCGAGCTTGATCGTTCCGGGCAGGAAGAACATCTCCGCAGCTGAGGCAACCAGATCCGCCAGATCGCCATGACGCTCAAAGCGCACCATGGCAACCAGGTCCGCAACGTCAATCAGTCGCAATTCTGTCGCGACCGTGCGAATCGCGTCCGCGACGATTTTTTCCCATTCGGCCGAGTAAGAAGACTGTTTCATGAAAGCGAGCCCTTGGATTTCGACTTGACGGCGTAGATCCGATGCACCAGTTCGGCCACTGCCTTGTAGAACACCGCGGGAATGAAGTTATCCACCGAGACTTGCGCAAACATGGAGCGTGCGAGCGGCGGGTCTTCGAATACCGGGATCCCGTGGGCCTCGGCGACTTCGCGAATTTTCAATGCGATCAGGTCCTGTCCTTTTGCAACGACGACCGGAGCGCCGCCTTCCTCGCGGACATAGCGAAGGGCAACCGCGTAATGCGTCGGGTTGGCAATCACCAGAGTGGCGCGCGGCACCTCGGCGATCATCCGGCGGCGGGCGCGGTCACGGGCGAGCGACCGCTGACGCGCCTTGAGAATCGGGTCGCCATCCGACTGTTTCAGCTCGTCCTTGAGATCCTGCTTGCTCATCCGCAGGTCGGCGTGCCAGCTGTAACGGGTCCAGAGCAAGTCAAGAATTGCCAGCGTCGCCGTGCACAGCAGCACCACAATGATCACCTTGGACGCAAGGCGTGCCATGTCGGGCGCAATCAAAGTGGGGTCCATGAACATGAAATCAAGCGTGCGGAAGAACTCCCCCTGCATCACAAATGCAACGATCATCGACACGATCACGATCTTGGACATCGATTTGGCGAACTCAACCATGCCCTTGACGCCGTAGATCCGGCCAAATCCCTTGGCTATCGAGATCCGTTCAAGTTTGGGCTGGATCCGGTCGAGGACCGGGCTCGGCATGTTCTGCAATACCGACGCAGCGATACCAAAGCCCATCAACAGCGCAAAGGCTGGCAGCAGGACTGCACCGGCCTCGAAAAACAGCAGTTGGAACAGCGCCACGGCGTCGCCGCCCGTAGTGAGCCGCCACCCGTCCGCCTGTTCAAACAGGTCCCGCAGGGATTCCACAAACCTTCCGGCACTGAGGGGAAGGAAAAAGACCAGGAAAATCAGCATTCCCAGGATTGAAGCGAAGACCGGGACTTCCCGGCTGAAAGGGACATTGCCCTTGTCAACGGCGTCCCGGATCTTTTTCTCTGTTGGCTCTTCTGTTTTGCTGTCTTTGTCTTCGCCTTCAGCCATGTCAGCTCAGGCTCACGCCGCTTTGGCTTCGGCTGCAGCCGGCGCCGGGGCGTTTTCGTCGCGCAGCGTCAACTGGTCGAGTCCTGCGAGCCGTATCGCCTCCTGGGCGATGGTGCGCCGGGCGATGGCGATTTCACGAACGCTGACGTTGCCGTCGCCGGCAGCCAGATCAGATTCGATCATCCGCCGCTGGCGGGCGCCGATCGCAGACAGCAGGGATTCGCGCAGCGTATTGTCCGCACCGCGCAAGGCTGTGGTGATGATGTCGCCCGAGATGTCGTTGAGAAGGGTCACGCGGCTGCGTTGCGGCATCAGGATGATGTCATCAAACAGGAAGATGCGCGGACGGACCTTCGCCACAGCAGATTTGGAAACGGTCTCAAGTGCGCCCAGCAGGGACTCGACATCCGGCTTGGACAGTTCGTTCATGATTTCGGCGACCTTGACCGATCCGGTATTGGCCTTCTCGGCCTCCATCTCGGCAACAAGTTCCCTAACCCGCGCCTCGATGATTTCCGCCGCGCGAGGATTGACGCTCTTGAGCTCCACTGCGCGCCGGATGATGTCGACCCGGATCTGCTCGGGCAATCGCATGAGTGTTTTTCCGGCAAACCCTGTAGGCAGCATCGAGACGATATAAGCCGCTGTTTGCGGGTGTTCGTTTTGCAGGAAACGGCCAACACGGTCGGGATCTGAATCCTGCAGCCGGTCCCAGACCGAAGTTTCGTAGCTTTCAAACTGCGTGCGGCGTCCGAGAAGACCATCCACCTCGTCCGGTGTCAGCCCCTCCTCGAGAATGCCTTCCATCGCCTTGGCGTTGTCCATAAGGCCGGTGCCTTCGCTGAACAGATCCTCGAACTCGTTGACCAGTTCGATGAGTTCTTGCGGCTTGATCGTGCGCAGGTTCTGCGCCTTCTTGATGATCTCCTGCAATTCCTCGTATTCGAAGAACTTCAGCAGTTTGCCGGCCACCGGCTTCCCCATCGCCAGCAGCACGGCTGCGGCCTTTTCGGAAGGCGTGAGGCTGCTGCCGGCTTCTGCGTTTCCAGGGTCGAACTCGCTGTATAGTGTCATGTCAGCTGGACTTCTTCCGTTCTTCGCCAATGACTTCGATGATGCGAACGGCAAACCGGGTCTCGTCGGAGTCCAGAACCGTGATTTCACCGCGCCCGATCAGCTTGCCGTTGACCATGATCTCGACAGGTTCACCGATCTTCCGGTCCAGCGCAATTGTGGCGCCCTCCGACAGGTTCATCAGCGAGGAAACCGCCATGCGGCTCGAACCGAGGATGATCTGCACATCAATGGGAATGCCGAGGACCAGATCCATGTGGCTTGCCGCACCGCTTGCGCCGGTTTTCACCTCCGGTGGAGCGTTTGCAGCGGCGCCGAAGTCCTGACCCATTGCCGCGTCACCGCCGAAATCGCCGCCAAAGGCCGTATCGCCCAGGCCCGGCATCGACATATCCGCCGGATCGCCGATGTTGAACGGATCATTGTCGTCAGCCGCAGCATCGCCGTCAGCGAAGTCTGCGCCAAAATCAGTACCGAAGGCCGCTGCGCCACCCATGCCATCCACGCTTTCATTACTGAGGTCCGGCTCCTGGCCGGCATTCTTCTTCAAAACTCCGCGAAGCTCATCAATGGCCCCGTCGATCGCGCCGTCATCTTGCGCCATCGCGTCCGTTTCACCATCAAGTGCGTTATCGCCCGCCATGTAACCCTTATCCCGTTTCAAGCTTGCCCGGAGCCTGCCTCGCAGCTTCCAGGTCCATTCTTATGCGAAGTCTGTTTTCCAGTTTTCGTCCGGGCCCGCCTGTCGTTCGACCTTGACCATGTACCGCGTTCCGGCACGGCCGAGCGCGCAGGTATAAAGCGGCTTGCCATTGGCGCTCAAGGTCACTTCTATGTCGCCATTGTCGGCGAAGGCAATCAGGTCGCCCGGCTGCAAACGGCTGATTTCACCAAGCGGCAGCGGCGCCAGCGCCACTGCAGCCTGCAGACTTATTTGCGACTGCGATACCCGGTCGCTCAGCCGTTCGGTCCAGTCTTCGGCGTTTGGGTTGGCCTTTTTTCCCAGCGCGGGCGCCGAGACCCGTGACTTGAGAAGAATTGCCTGGGGCAGTATCAGGGTCAAGGGCGCAACAACGGCGCCGAACCCGACATCAAGCGTCAGGGCCGCGGCGTGAAAATCCGGGATCGGGTCATCGGCTTCGTCCGGCAACTCCAGTTGCGGTTTGGCGACGCTCGCCTTGGCTTTTGGATCTGCGGACACAAGTCCGCGCAAGCTGTCATTGAGTTGCTCGAAAACCACCAGCGACATGTCGAGTTCGATCGCTGACAGCGGCCGGGCTGCGACAGTGAGCCGATTGGGGTCGGAGCCGCCAAGCAGGCATTCAACCAGGCCGATGACAAGCTTGGTCCCGCACAGCCCCGCGATTTCCTCCGACCAGCCCGCGATGGAGGCTTCGCAATAGGCCATATCCCGCTTAAGCTCCGAAAGCAGTTCGCGCCGCCGGCCTTGCCGGACTTCTACCGGCCGGGCATCGATCTCGACTCCGGTCGCCTTTTCGAACGCCGCCGCGAAGACCGGTGCGATGGCGAGCAGCAGGGTGTGGCACTTGGCGTCGATATCGGCAACGCTGCCTTTGACGCCAGTCATGCGATCAAGCAGGTCCGGATTGAATTCCGCAGGTGAGGTCAAGGCGGCTGCTGTCATCGGGTCAGGCCGCCTTGGCTTCGCCGCCGCCAGGGTTCATCATTTCCTGTTCGACTGCGTCAATGGAGGGGCGTTCATAGGACGAAATCGTCTTGCGTCCGTGCTCGAGCGCAACCTGGGGAACAGAGCCGTTCATGTAGGCAAGCAAGGTCTGCTTGACGATGATGAAAAGCCGGTTCTGCTTGGTTCGGACGATTTTGATATTGGTGGCGATCGGAGAAACGAGGCAGTAGGATAGGAAGATCCCGAGCATCGTGCCCACCAGCGCCGCACCGATCAGTCCGCCAAGAATGGCAGGGGATTCATTGATCGCCCCCATGGCCTTGATGACGCCGAGAACGGCAGCAATGATCCCGAGGGCGGGAAAAGCATCGCTCATGGTGCTCATGGCATTGTAGGCCTTCAGACTGTCGGTTGAGATTGTCTCGATTTCCTCATCCATCAGAGCCTCGATTTCATGTGGCCGGGCGTTGCCGATAATGATCAGCCGCACATAGTCACAGATGAAGGAGGTGAGTTCCTTGTTTTTCAGAACAGTCGGGGCTGATTGAAAAAGCTCGGATTCTTCGGGATTGTCGATATGGCTTTCAATCTCGTTGCGGCTCTTGGTGCGCAGGTCCCGCATCAGGGAGTAAAGAATGCTCAGCGTATCGAGATAGTCGCGTTCCTTGGGAACCTTGTTCTTGAAGGCCTCGCCGAGCGCTTTCAGCGTGTCCTTGATGGTTTTGACAGGGTTGGCCATGATGAAACCGCCGATGCCGGCCCCGCCGATGATTACGAGCTCGAAGGGCTGGTTGAGTACCTCAAGGTACCCGCCCATGGCCATGTAGCCACCAAGGACGCAGCCAAGGGTAATTACAAAGCCGATAATCATATTCATGACGAAACCACCGCGAGAATTAACATGCTGTTTTAATGAGTAGGGCTTGAGCCTTGTGTGAAGCTGAATCTGTCCGGCTGATTAATGGTCTGCCCCCACCTACAGCTTCGCGCAAGCAAACTGGCCTAATCCGGAACAGGCATACGGGCAGTTGCGCCATGTCGCGATCCCGCGATGCGCCCTGATGGCTCAAAAAGGGTATTCCGGTGACAACGACCTACACCAGCTACAATCAGATCACACGGGATCTTCCGCGCTCCATCGAGCGCATTGCCAGCGAGCCGCAGGTCGCCCGGGAAAGCGAATATTATCTTTCGCGAATATCCGAGATCAAATCCATCGATGAATTCATGGCCGACACGCGCGTGTTCAACTATGCGATGAAGGCCCACGGCCTCGAGGACATGAATTACGCCAAGGCGTTCATGCGCAAGGTGCTGACAGAAGGCGTCGAAAACGAGGATTCCTTCGCCAACAAACTTGCCGATTCCAAATACAAGGAATTCGCCGAAACCTACAATTTTGCGACCCACGGCGAAACCGCGACCATCTTCACCAAGGCGCAGCAGGGCACGGTCGACAAATACCATCGCATGTCGCTGGAGGAAAAAGCCGGCGATGACAACACGGGTGTGCGCCTGGCGCTCTATTTCCAGCGAACCGCCCCCGAAATCACATCCGCCTACAGCATATTGGCTGATACCGCGCTCTACCAGGTGGTGCAGACCGCGCTGGGCTTTTCCTCCGAACTTGCCGGCGCTGACATTGACCGTCAGGCCGACATGATCAACGCGCGGCTTGATATCGAGGACTTCAAGGATCCTGAGAAGCTCGACAAGTTCATGCAGCGGTTCACGGCTCTCTGGGAGCTCGACAATCCGTCATTCAGCTCCGTCGATTCGAGCTTGCTGTTAAGCTCGTCCTCCGGCTTCGGCATCTCCCCGGACCTTATGCTCGCCATCAACAAGCTCAAAATCGGAGGCCAATGATGCAGGGCTCGATCTATGTCGCCATTTCATCACAGGTCGCGCTTGAGCGTCGCCTGACCACGCTGGCCGACAATGTCGCCAATGCCAACACGACCGGCTTCAGGGCCACCGAGATCAAGTTCAATGAAGTCCTGGCCGACACCGGGGTTGCCGATGTGTCCTTCGTCAATCAGGGCAATGAGTTCCTGAATACGTCAAACGGCGGACTGAACGCCACCGGCAACCAGCTCGATTTCGCCATTCGCGGCGAGGCCTGGTTCATGATCGAAACGCCGACCGGCAACATGCTGACCCGTGACGGCCGCTTCACCATCACCGACGCCGGCCAGCTGGTCAATATCAACGGCTATCCGGTTCTCGATCCCGGCGAAGCCCCGATCCAGCTTGATCCGGCGGGTACGCCGCCGAAAGCCGGACGGGATGGAGGCCTCACCCAGGACGGCAACAGGATCGGCGCCGTGGGGCTGTTTCAGGCTGATCTGAGCCAGGGCTATCAGCGCCAGTCCGCGCTCGGGATCGTGCCGGCCATTCCGCCGGAGCCGATGGTCGATGCCGGCAGCGCCGGCCTGCTGCAGGGCTACCTTGAGGAATCAAACGTCAATCCGGTCGCCGAAATGAGCACCCTCATCATGGTCACGCGCGCCTTTGAAAACGCCTCGGCGATGATGAAGTCGACAGAAGACGTCTTCAAGGAAGCAATCCGGACACTTGGCAGCGGCAGGTGAGTGCCGTGCATGCTGCTTTGAATATTGTCCGTTGTAATGGTGTGGAGACAGCGCGATGAGCGGCCGCCAGGGCCTGGCGAAACTCGCCGAAAACGTTCGCGAATTCGCCACACCCGAGGGCGGTTGCGACATCTCCGGCACAGTCACCTCCGTCGCCCCCGGCCGCTGTGTCATCTCTGGATTGTCGCGCCATGTCCGGATCGGCGAGCTTGTTGCCTTTCGTCATGGCGAGGCGGTCAAACTGGCCGAGGTGGTCAGCCTCGGACCGGACGAGGTGGTTGCCTGCCCGGTGGATGGCGCGTCGCAAGCCGGCATAGGCGAACGCGTCTGGCGCCGCGGCGTATTTCGCATCTCGCCGGACAAGGGATGGTGCGGCCGCACGATCAACTCGCTGGGCGAACCTGTAGACGGGCTTGGCCCCCTGACGCAGGGACCGGTCTCGCGCGCGGTCACCGGCGCGCCGCCTGCATCGATGCTGCGCCAGAGGGTCAGTACCCCGTTGCGGACCGGCATCCGTGTCGTCGATGTCTTCACGCCGATCTGTCAGGGCCAGCGGCTTGGCATCTTTGCCGGATCGGGTGTCGGAAAATCGACGCTCCTGTCGATGTTCGCCAAGGCCGCCGATTTCGACCGGGCGGTCGTGGCCCTGGTCGGCGAGCGCGGCCGCGAGGTCCGGGAATTCATCGAGGACACGCTTGGCCCGAACATGAACAAGACCGTTGCGGTGGTCGCCACCAGTGATGAAAGTCCCATGCAGCGCAAACTGGCGCCACTGACGGCCATGGCCGTCGCCGAGCATTTCCGCGATGCTGGCGAAAACGTGCTTCTGATCGTCGACAGCCTGACGCGGTTCGCCCATGCGCTTCGCGAGATCGGTATGGCGGCCGGCGAACCTCCGGTGGCGCGCGGCTATCCGGCTTCGGTTTTCACCGCGTTGCCCGGCCTGCTCGAGCGCGCCGGTCCCGGACCGGAAGGCTCGGGCTCGATCACCGCCATTGTCTCGATCCTTGTCGATGGCGACAATCACAATGACCCCGTGGCCGACTCCGCCAGAGGCATTCTCGACGGACATCTTGTGCTTGACCGGGCACTGGCCGACGAGGGGCGCTACCCGCCGGTCAATCCCCTGACCTCGATCTCGCGCCTTGCCCGAAAGGCCTGGCGTGGAGATGAGGAAAAACTGGTGATGCGCCTCAAGGCCCTCATCCATCGCTATGAGGAAACGCGGGATCTTCGATTGATCGGCGGATACCGGGCAGGATCGGATGCCGAACTCGACATGGCGATCAAGCAGGCTCCGGTGATTTACGAGACCTTGCGCCAGACACCCGAACAAAAGCCAAGCATCGACGCATTCGCCGAACTGGCTGAAGCCATGAAGGCCGCGGCAGGCATTGCCTCCGCGCCGCCCGCCAAGGAAAGGACAAGACCATGACAGATCCAATTGATCTGGATGATGACGAAGCGCCCGTTCCCGTTGCCAAATCTGGACGGTCAGGCGATCGCGTTTTCGCGGTGGCGGGCTTCGTGCTGGCCACGGCGGCCGCATTTTTTCCGTGGTACGTCTTTTTCAATCAGGAGAGTTTCGGGATCGCTCCGATGGGCTACACCGATACGAGGGATTTGCCTGAAACCCCGGGCCGCGCGGTCGTCACGGTCTCCCCGCTTGCCATTCCCGACGAGGAAGATGGCTCGGCGCCGGCCTCGGCCTTTGACCCGATCATCACCGCCACCGTTCCCGAATCCGGTGATCAGGGCAACGGTTCTTCCAGGGCGTTGAGTGAGGATCCCATTCAGCCTTTCCCCGGCAAGCCGCAATACCGGCTGTTGCACGTCGCCAATGGCCGTGCGCTCATCGAGGACAGGTCCGGCATGTATATTGTCCGGATCGGCTCGGTCCTGCCCGACAATTCCCGTCTTGCCACGCTTGAGCAGCGCGATGGCAAATGGGTGATCATCACCTCGAACGGCGAAGTGATACAGCGCTGATTCTCGACCGTCCAGCCAGATCGCGATCTGGCCCGAATGCCCTGCATCCCCCTCATCGCCTGTCCCTCGTAAGGCACGCACAAGATTGACCGCATAGTTTCCGGACATGCACAGGACGGAGACATGTCATGCAGCCGATCCAGCTTTTCGAACTGACGTCCAAGCAGGCCCACTGGCTGACAGTGCGCCAGAGCGTCGTCGCCGGAAACATAGCCAACGCCAACACGCCCGGATACGCGACACGCGAAGTCGCGGCCTTCGAGGCCGTGCTCAAGGAAACCGGGACGCGGATGGCCGCGACCCATCCCGGTCACATCCGGGAAGACCCGATGCGCGGCGCGGTCAGCAGCCGGGACAGTCGGGATGTTGAAGTCCAGCCATCGGGCAATTCCGTGAATCTGCCTGATGAACTGAGCAAGACGGGAGAAATCAAACGCATGTACGAGCTCAACACCGGCATGGTGAAAGCCTTCCACCGGATGATGCTTCTGACGGTGAGGCGCTGATGGTTGTCGATCCGCTTTCGCTGGCGTCACGCATCGCCTCCTCGGGCCTGGATGTCCAGGAAACCCGTATGCGCATCCTGTCGGAAAACCTGGCCAACTCCCAGTCGACGGGCGACACGCCGGGCGCTGATGCCTATCGCCGCAAGACCATCAGCTTTTCCTGGGAGCTCGACCGTTCGCTTGGCGCCTCCAGCGCCAAGGTCTCGCGGATCGATGTCGATCCGAGCGAGTTCACCATCGAGTATGATCCGGGCAATCCGGCGGCGGACGAAAAGGGCATGGTCAAGCGGCCCAATGTCAACATGCTGATCGAGCTTGCCGACATGCGTGAGGCCAACCGGTCCTACGAAGCAAATCTCCAGACCGTCAAGCAGACCCGCGAACTGGTGTCCATGACGATCGATCTCCTGAGGGCCGGCCAATGATTGACATGATCAGCGCAGCTTCCGCACTTTCCCGCCTGTCGGGCATCGGCGAGACGGACATGGCGAGTGCCGGCTCCCTGGCGCAGATGCCGGAGAAGGCAGGCGTCGCAGCCCCGGGTTCCTTCGCCGATGTCATGCAGTCCATGGGTGAGAACGTGGTGGACAGGCTCAAGGTCGCCGAGGGTCAGTCCTTTGCGGCCGTTCGCGGCGAAGTAGCCACACGCGATGTCGTCGACGCACTCATGACCGCCGAACAATCGCTGCAGACCGCTGTTGCCATCCGCGACAAGCTGGTCACCTCCTATCTCGAAATCGCCCGTATGCAAATCTGAGGAATCCGCCATGAAGGCTTTGGCCATCGCAGCTACCGGCATGAATGCCCAGCAGCTCAATCTTGAAGTGATCGCCAACAACGTGGCGAACATCAACACCACCGGGTTCAAGCGCGCCCGCGCCGAATTTTCCGACCTTCTGTATCAGGTCCAGCGCAATGCCGGTGTCGCCAATGCCTCCAATCAGGCGATCGTGCCCGAAGGTGCGCATATCGGGCTCGGCGTCCAGACCTCCGCGGTTCGCAATCTGCACATTCAGGGCAGCCTTGTGGGCACCTCGAACAAGCTCGATATGGCTCTCGTCGGACGCGGATGGTTCCAGATCGAAAAGCCGGACGGGGAAACCCAGTATACCAGGGCCGGCGCCTTCAACACCAATGCCGATGGCCAGCTCGTTACCATCGATGGCTACACGGTCGTCCCCGGCATAGCGTTTCCCGACGATACCAGCGAAATTGTCATATCCGTCTCGGGTCAGATCTTCGCCCGCATCGGCAATGATCCCGAAATGCAGGATCTCGGACAGCTCACGCTGGCCAATTTCGTCAACGAGGCCGGGCTTGAACCGCTTGGCGACAATCTCTTCCGCGAGACCCCGGCCTCGGGCCCGGCCATCGTCGGCATTCCGAACGATCCCGGCTTTGCCAGCATTCAGCAAGGCTATCTGGAAGCCTCCAATGTTGATCCGGTCAAGGAGATCACCGACCTGATTTCGGCGCAGAGGGCCTACGAGATGAATTCCAAGATCATTCAGGCGGCCGATGAAATGGCCTCTGTCGTTTCCAAGAACCTCAGGTAACGAAGGACAAGGCAAACATGACGTTTCGCCAGAAAACGGCTTTGCCCAGGCTCCATCACGCAGCTCTCGTGTTGGCATGCCTGATGGGTCTCCTGACCCCGGCGCAGGCCGGGCAGGGCACCGCCGTGGTGCCGCAACGAACCATTTATCCAGGCGAGGAACTGCTCGCCAACCTGGTTCGCGAAGTCGTGGTCACCAATCCAAACCTGCGCGCCGGTTACGCCGAGATCACCAGCGACGTTCTCGGCAAGATCACCACCCGCACTCTTCTTCCCGGGCGGACCATTCCGGTTGGCGCGCTTCGCGATGCCTGGGCGGTGGAGCGCGGCAAATCCGTCAAGCTGGTCTTTGCCGGCGGCGGCCTGACCATTACCGCGGTAGGCACCCCTCTGCAGAATGGCGTCATCGGCGATTTCATTCCGGTTCGCAACATCGAATCCGGAGTGGTGATCTCCGGGACCGTCATGGATGACGGCAGTGTGCGGGTAGCGGCGAAATGATGCGCTGGCTCGCAAGGAACACCGGCGTCTGGATCGCCCTGCTGTGCCTCGCCGGATCAGGCCTTGATGGCGTCGCGCCCGGGCATGGATTTATAGGCTCGGCCGCGGCTGCCTCGCGGATCAAGGATATCGCCTCGCTGCAGGCGGCGCGTGACAACCAGTTGATCGGTTATGGCCTGGTCGTCGGTCTGCAGGGCACCGGAGACGGCTTGCGCAATTCGCCCTTCACCGAGCAGTCGCTGCGCGCCATGCTGCAGAATCTCGGCATTTCCACCGAAGGCGGCGCATCGCGCGCCAACAATGTCGCGGCCGTCATCGTGACTGCCAACCTGCCGCCCTTCGCCAGCCGCGGTTCGCGCATTGACGTGACGGTCTCCTCGCTCGGTGACGCAACCTCACTGCGCGGCGGCACACTGGTGATGACCTCGATGTCAGGCGCCGACGGCCAGATCTACGCCGTTGCGCAAGGTTCGGTGGTCGTCTCCGCTGTCACCGCCCAGGGCGACGCGGCCACCCTGCAGCAGGGTGTCGCCACGGCGGGCCGTCTGCCCGGCGGCGCAATCATCGAACGCGAAATTCCGGCGACCTTCAAACAGGTTGAAGGTCTAGTCTATCAGCTGCGCAATCCGGATTTCTCCACCGCGGTCGGTATCGCGGATGTGATCAATGCCTATGCGGAAGCGCGCTACGGCAGTCCCATTGCCGAGGCTCGCGATTCCACCACCGTCGCAGTGCGAAAGCCCGCCAACGCCGACCTTGCGCGTCTGACAGCGGAACTCGAGGGCCTGATCGTGGAAACCGATACGCCGGCCCGGGTCGTCATCAATGAGCGGACCGGAACCATTGTCATCGGCAATGATGTGCGGGTGTCGCGGGTCGCGGTCACGCACGGAACGCTGACGGTTCAGATCAACGAGATGCCGGAAATAATCCAGCCTGCTCCGTTCTCCGATGGTGTGACGGCGGTTCAGCCGCTCACCGACATCACCGCGGGCGTGGACGGCGGCCAGGTTGCCATCATTGATGGTCCGGACCTGCGCACGCTTGTCGCCGGGCTGAATTCGATCGGCGTCAAGCCGGACGGCATCATCGCCATCCTGCAGGGCATCAAGTCAGCCGGCGCGCTGCATGCGGAACTGGTGCTGCAATGATCATTACCCCACACATCATCCTGACCAGGGCGTTTCGTGGCCTCGGCCCTGCAGCGGTCCTTGCGCTCGGATTGCTGGCGCCGGGCGCGCTGGCGCAGCAAGCGCCGCCTCCGACGATGGAGGACGAAATCCGGGCCTTCTGCGGCAACATCGCCGATGCCGCGCGGGACCAGCGCTATCTCATGCAAAAGCGCGAGCTGGAAGATTTGCAGGCCGGCGTCGACGAGCGCATCAAGCAGCTTGACGAAAGATCTGTCCAATACCGGGACTGGTTGAAAAAACGCGAGGAATTCATGCGCGTCGCCGATTCCCAGCTGGTGGACATTTACAAGAACATGAAGTCGGACGCCGCTGCCCAGCAGCTCGAAATTGTCCGGCCCGAGATCGCGGCGGCAATCATCATGAAACTCACGCCACGCCTTGCGAGCGCCATCCTCAACGAGATGGATTCCGCAAAGGCCGCCGGCCTGACTGGCATCATTGCCAGCGCGGCGGCACCCGACCAACCCGAGGATCCGTCATGATAAGGGCTATCGCCTTAACTGCTCTCGCCCTTTCCCTTGCCGGATGCGGCTCGCAGACCTTCAAGGAAATCGGCAAGGCCCCATCCATGAGCCCCGTGGGTTCCGGGCTTGCCTATGGCGAAACCCCGCAGATGGCTGCCTATCCTAAACAGCCGCCTCAGCGCACGGGAAGCTTTTCGCTTTGGGATGACCGCAGCGCGAAACTTTTCCAGGACGCCCGCGCGATGAGCATCGGCGATATTCTCACGGTCGATCTCTCCATCAACGACAAGGCAAGTTTCGACAATGCCACCGACCGCAGCCGCACCAATTCGAGCGGAATCAATCTGGGCATGAATATTCCGAGCATTGGCGCCGTTGGCGCAGGTGATATCAACTATGGTTCGGATACCTCGACCAAGGGTGAGGGGACGACCGCGCGATCTGAGAAACTCGATTTGCGCATTGCCGCGGTTGTGACCGGGATCCTGCCCAACGGCAATCTGGTCATCAGCGGCAGCCAGGAAGTCCGGGTCAATCATGAACTGCGCATTCTCAATGTCGCGGGCATCGTCAGGCCGCTCGACGTCGATCACAACAACACCGTGGCCTATGACAAGATTGCGGAAGCGCGGGTATCCTATGGCGGGCGCGGAAGGCTGACGGAAGTCCAGCAGCCGCCGGTTGGCCAGCAGTTCGTCGACATCTATTCCCCGATCTGACGGGCTGACCATGGCTGACGACGATGACAACGCAGCAAAAGGCAAAGGCAAGTCCGGCCTGATCGCCACCATTGCGATTGTGCTGGTTCTCAGCCTGATTGCAGCCGGCGGTGGCTGGATGCTGGGCGGCATCCTTGCGCCGCAGTTGGATCAGCCGGAGGAGACTGCAGCCGTTGCCGCGGAGGGCGCGGCGGGTGAAGCCAAGGGCGAAGGCGAAATCATAATGCGGGAAAACCTCGTTCCGCTTGAGCCGATCATGACGAATCTGTCATACCCTTCCGACAACTGGATTCGAATCGAGGTGTCGCTGGTGTTTACGGGCAATCCGGACAATGTGCTCGCCGATCAGATCCATCAGGACATATTGGCCTATTTGCGTACGGTGTCTCTTCAGCAGATCGAGGGGCCGCGTGGATTTCAGTATCTGCGTGAAGACCTGCGTGAACGCGTGCAATTGCGGTCTGAGGGCCGCGTCAACGATCTCCTTTTGAGGACCTTTGTGATCGAATGATTCGATTTATTCCGGCCTTTGCAGCCATGATGGTATTTGCAACGGCGGCCCACGGACAGGCGATAGACCCGGGTTTGCTGCAGCTTCCGGTGGACGGCTCGGTTGCGAGCTGGATCATCAGGACCTTCGGCCTTCTCACTGTGCTCTCGGTGGCCCCCGGGATCCTGATCATGGTGACCAGTTTCCCGCGCTTCATCATCGCCTTTGCGATTCTTCGCTCCGGCATGGGACTGGCGACCACCCCGGCCAACATGATCCTGGTGAGCCTCGCTTTGTTCATGACCTTCTATGTCATGGCTCCGACCTTTGACCAGGCATGGGACAGAGGCATCAATCCGCTGCTGGAGAACCAGATTACCGAGGCGGAAGCGATTCCGCTGATCGCCGAGCCGTTCCGGGAATTCATGCTGGCCAATACGCGCCCCAAGGACCTCACGCTGTTCATCGATATTGCCGCCGAACGCGGTCAGACCACCGAAACCGATGGCGTAATCGACTTGCGGGTGCTGGTTCCGGCCTTCATGATCTCCGAAATCCGGCGCGGCTTTGAAATCGGTTTTCTCGTCGTTCTGCCGTTCCTGGTGATCGACCTCGTCGTGGCCACAATCACCATGTCGATGGGCATGATGATGCTGCCACCGACCGCGATTTCGCTCCCGTTCAAGATCCTGTTCTTTGTTCTGATCGACGGCTGGAACCTGCTGGTGGGCAGTCTGGTCCGCTCCTTCGTGTGAAGTCTGCAAGGCAACCTTCGCGAGGGCCTGTGCAACTGCGGCGGATTACAGCCGCGCACCACACTACAAAACTCTTTACCCACAGTTAACCATATTGAAATTACTCGCCAATTTGGCTTTCGATTAATTACTTCGAAAGTCGGAACTGTGATTATGTTGCCAACACGACAGGAAGGAACCCTTTCGTGAAGCAATCGGGTTCCGACAGGCATGAAGCCGCACTGCCGTGACCGGTAAAGCAATAAGCCCGGTATGTCCCTCTCCAGTATCTCGTAATAACAAGGGACAATCCCATGACAAGCATCATGACTAATGCCTCGGCGATGTCTGCCCTGCAGACTCTTCGTTCTATCAACTCCGACATGGAATCCACACAGGGCCGTATCTCTTCGGGTTATCGGGTCCAGAGCGCTTCCGACAACTCCGCCTATTGGTCGATTGCGACCACCATGCGGTCCGACAACAAGGCGCTCTCGACCGTGTCGGACGCTCTCGGCCTCGGCGCTGCAAAGGTGGACGTCGCCTATACCGGTATGGAAGCGGCCATCGACGTGGTGTCCGAAATCAAGGCAAAGCTGGTTGCGGCCCGCGAGCCTGGCGTCGACAAGACCAAGATCGACAAGGAACTGACCGAGCTCAAGAACCAGCTCGTTTCGATCTCCGAATCGGCCTCG